>NZ_CP152388.1:4800000-6004892 GCF_038804275.1 Pseudomonas sp. F3-2 | reverse complement strand
CGGGTGAGCGTCGTTGGCGAGCCAGCCAGCAGGCGGGAATCGATACCATCCCTGCCATGGTTCGCGATGTGCCTGACGAAGCGGCCATCGCCATGGCGCTGATCGAGAACATCCAGCGCGAAGACCTCAATCCGATCGAAGAAGCCATCGCGCTGCAGCGACTGCAGCACGAGTTCCAGCTGACCCAGCAGCAAGTTGCCGAGGCTGTGGGAAAGTCCCGCGTGAGCGTGGCTAATCTGCTGCGTCTGATCGCCCTGCCTGAAGTCATCAAGACGATGCTTTCCCATGGCGATCTTGAAATGGGCCATGCGCGTGCCTTGCTGGGTTTGCCGGAAGATCAACAGGTTGAAGGGGCGCGACACGTTGTCGCACGTGGACTGACCGTGCGCCAGACCGAGGCACTGGTTCGCCAGTGGCTGAGCGGCAAACAGGAGCCTGCGGCCCCGGTCAAAGCCGACCCGGACATCACTCGCCTGGAGCAGCGTCTGGCCGAGCGCCTAGGCTCTGCGGTGCAGATCCGCCACGGACAGAAGGGAAAAGGCCAGCTGGTTATTCGTTATAACTCGCTGGACGAGCTCCAAGGCGTCCTCGCTCACATTCGCTGAAACATATCGTCCGTAGCGCGTAGTCGGAAATCACTACCCGGCAGTTGAATAGGGGCTGAACCGCCCCTATACTCTGCGCGCATTTTGTCGGCACAAATTATGCCAAGTTATTGATTTTGGCGGCCGGCTTACGAGGAGCCCATGTGATGGAGACACGCACGCCAAACCGCTTGCCGTTCCATCGTCTGGCTGTTTTCCCGGTACTGCTGGCTCAATTGATCGTCCTGCTGCTGGCAGCGGTGGCGCTTTGGCAGTGGCACGGAGTCGTAGCTGGATACTCAGGACTTTGCGGAGGCCTGATAGCGTGGCTGCCCAATGTGTATTTTGCCCATAAGGCTTTCCGGTTTACCGGTGCCAGGGCAGCGCAAGCCATCGTTCGGTCGTTCTACGCTGGCGAGGCGGGCAAACTGATTTTTACGGCAGTGCTGTTTGCACTGACCTTCGCAGGTATAAAGCCGCTGGCTCCGCTGGCGGTTTTTGGCGTGTTCATGCTGACCCAGTTGGTCAGCTGGTTCGCACCCCTGCTAATGAGAACAAGACTTTCGAGACCTTAGGGCGTTTGAGGCAACCATGGCAGAGCAGACAGCTTCGGGCTATATCCAGCACCACTTGCAGAACTTGACCTTCGGTCATTTGCCTGACGGCACTTGGGGCTTCGCGCATTCCGCAGCAGAAGCAAAAGAAATGGGCTTTTGGGCTTTCCACCTCGATACTCTCGGCTGGTCGGTAGCTCTGGGTCTGATTTTCGTCCTGATCTTCCGCATGGCAGCCAAGAAGGCGACCTCCGGGCAGCCTGGCGCTCTGCAGAACTTCGTTGAAGTCCTCGTCGAGTTCGTCGACGGCAGCGTCAAGGACAGCTTCCACGGTCGCAGTGCCGTCATCGCCCCGCTGGCGCTGACCATCTTCGCCTGGGTGTTCCTGATGAACGCCGTCGACCTCATCCCGGTCGACTGGATTCCTCAACTGGCAATCATGATCACCGGCGATCACCACATTCCGTTCCGCGCGGTGTCGACCACCGACCCGAACGCGACACTGGGTATGGCGCTGTCCGTTTTCGCTCTGATCATTTTCTACAGCATCAAGATCAAGGGCATTGGCGGCTTTATCGGTGAACTGACCCTTCATCCTTTCGGCAGCAAGAATATTTTCGTTCAGGCGCTGTTGATTCCGGTCAACTTCCTGCTTGAATTCGTGACTCTGGTTGCTAAACCGATCTCTCTGGCACTGCGTCTTTTCGGCAACATGTATGCCGGCGAGCTGGTGTTCATCCTGATCGCGGTCATGTTCGGCAGCGGCCTGCTCTGGCTGAGTGGCCTGGGCGTGGTCCTGCAGTGGGCTTGGGCTGTGTTCCACATCCTGATCATCACCCTGCAAGCGTTCATCTTCATGATGCTGACCATCGTTTACCTGTCGATGGCTCACGAAGATAACCATTAAGACACGCCTGGCGAGTCTGATGATCCCCTTGCCAAGGTGAGGGGGTGCCCGCAAGGGCTGATGTAAAAAACGATTTTGTTTTACCGCTTTAATCTAAGAAAACCTAACCAATACGACGTAAAAGTCGGGAGGAAAGATGGAAACTGTAGTTGGTCTAACTGCTATCGCTGTTGCACTGCTGATCGGCCTGGGCGCTCTGGGTACCGCAATCGGTTTCGGCCTGCTGGGCGGTAAATTCCTGGAAGGCGCAGCGCGTCAGCCAGAAATGGTTCCAATGCTGCAAGTTAAAATGTTCATCGTGGCTGGTCTGCTCGACGCCGTAACCATGATCGGTGTTGGTATCGCTCTGTTCTTCACTTTTGCGAACCCCTTCGTTGGTCAACTCGCTGGCTGATCGCTCGAATTTTCGAGTTGATTGGTGTGATGGACAACGAACGAGCGAGGTGTTGGCGTGAACATTAATGCAACCCTGATTGGCCAGTCCGTTGCGTTCTTCATTTTTGTGCTGTTCTGCATGAAGTTCGTGTGGCCTCCGGTCATCGCGGCTTTGCACGAACGTCAGAAGAAGATCGCGGATGGACTGGACGCTGCCACCCGAGCAGCTCGCGACCTGGAGCTGGCCCAAGATAAAGCGGGTCAGCAACTGCGCGAAGCAAAAGCTCAGGCAGCTGAAATCATTGAGCAGGCCAAGAAACGCGGTACTCAGATTGTCGACGAAGCCCGTGAACAGGCTCGTGTCGATGCTGACCGCATCAAGGCTCAGGCTCAGGCCGAGATCGAGCAGGAACTGAACGGCGTCAAAGACGCGCTGCGCGCCCAACTGGGCAGCCTGGCAGTCAACGGCGCAGAGAAGATCCTGGGTGCCACAATCGATCAAAACGCGCACGCGGAGCTGGTTAACAAACTGGCTGCAGAAATTTAAGCGAGGGCGATCATGGCAGAACTGACCACGTTGGCCCGACCTTACGCTAAGGCAGCCTTCGAGCATGCCCAGGCCCACCAGCAGCTGGCCAATTGGTCAGCCATGCTCGGCCTGGCTGCTGCAGTGTCGCAAGACGACACAATGCAGCGCATGCTCAAGGCCCCGCGACTGACGAGCGCAGACAAGGCCGCCACTTTTATTGAAGTGTGCGGCGACAAGTTCGATGCCAAGGCACAGAATTTCATCCACGTCGTTGCTGAAAACGACCGTCTCCAGCTTCTGCCGGAGATCTCCGAACTGTTCGAGCTGTACAAGGCCGAGCAGGAAAAATCGGTAGATGTGGATGTGACCAGTGCTTTTGCATTGAACCAAGAACAGCAAGACAAACTCGCCAAGGTTCTCAGTGCACGGCTCGGCCGGGAAGTGCGCCTGCACGCTGCGGAGGATGCTGCCCTGATAGGTGGTGTCATCATCCGCGCCGGCGACCTGGTTATCGATGGCTCAGTTCGCGGCAAACTCGCGCAACTAGCCGAAGCATTGAAATCTTGAGTTTGAAGGGGCAGCAGAGCAATGCAGCAACTCAATCCTTCCGAAATAAGTGAAATCATCAAGGGTCGCATCGAGAAACTCGATGTGGCTTCCCAAGCCCGTAACGAAGGCACTGTCGTCAGCGTGTCTGACGGTATCGTGCGGATTCACGGTCTGGCCGACGCTATGTACGGCGAAATGATCGAGTTCCCGGGCGGCGTTTACGGTATGGCACTGAACCTGGAGCAAGACTCCGTGGGTGCGGTGGTACTGGGCGCTTACACCTCTCTGGCTGAAGGCATGAGTGCCAAGTGCACCGGCCGCATCCTGGAAGTTCCGGTTGGTAAGGAACTGCTGGGTCGCGTTGTCGACGCACTGGGTAACCCGGTCGACGGCAAAGGTCCGCTGAACAACACCGAGACCGATGCGGTCGAGAAAGTTGCTCCAGGCGTGATCTGGCGTAAGTCGGTAGACCAGCCTGTACAGACTGGCTACAAGGCTGTCGATGCGATGATCCCTGTCGGCCGTGGCCAGCGTGAGCTGATCATCGGTGACCGTCAGATCGGTAAAACCGCTCTGGCGATCGACGCGATCATCAACCAGAAAGACAGCGGTATTTTCTGCGTCTACGTAGCTGTTGGTCAGAAGCAATCGACCATCGCCAACGTTGTGCGCAAGCTGGAAGAAAACGGCGCTCTGGCCAACACCATCATCGTGGCTGCCAGTGCTTCGGAATCTCCTGCGCTGCAATTCCTGGCACCTTATGCCGGTTGCACCATGGGCGAATACTTCCGCGACCGCGGTGAAGACGCGCTGATCGTTTATGACGATCTGTCCAAGCAGGCCGTGGCTTACCGCCAGATCTCCCTGCTGCTGCGTCGTCCACCAGGACGTGAAGCTTACCCAGGTGACGTGTTCTATCTACACTCCCGTCTGCTGGAGCGCGCATCCCGCGTTTCGGAAGAATACGTAGAGAAGTTCACCAACGGCGCAGTGACCGGCAAAACCGGTTCCCTGACCGCACTGCCGATCATCGAAACCCAGGCTGGCGACGTTTCCGCGTTCGTTCCGACCAACGTGATTTCCATCACCGACGGTCAGATCTTCCTGGAATCGGCCATGTTCAACTCCGGCATCCGCCCGGCAGTGAACGCCGGTGTTTCGGTGTCCCGTGTGGGTGGTGCCGCTCAGACCAAGATCATCAAGAAGCTGTCCGGTGGTATCCGTACCGCTCTGGCTCAGTACCGTGAACTGGCGGCATTCGCCCAGTTCGCTTCTGACCTGGACGAAGCGACCCGCAAGCAACTTGAGCATGGTCAGCGCGTTACCGAGCTGATGAAGCAGAAGCAATACGCGCCAATGTCGATCGCTGACATGTCGCTGTCGCTGTATGCCGCTGAGCGTGGGTTCCTGACTGACGTCGAAATCGCCAAGGTCGGCAGCTTTGAACAAGCGCTGATTGCTTACTTCAACCGCGATCACGCCGATTTGATGGCCAAGATCAACGTGAAGGGTGACTTCAATGACGAAATCGATTCTGGCCTCAAAGCCGGTATCGAGAAGTTCAAGGCCACCCAAACCTGGTAAGCCGCAGCGGGAGTCGCGAGGCTCCCGCTTGCTAACCTGATAGGTGTTACATGGCAGGCGCAAAAGAGATTCGCAGCAAGATTGCGAGCATCAAAAGCACGCAAAAGATCACCAGCGCCATGGAAAAAGTGGCGGTCAGCAAAATGCGCAAGGCTCAAATGCGCATGGCTGCTAGCCGTCCTTACGCGGAGCGCATCCGCCAGGTGATTGGTCATCTTGCCAACGCTAACCCGGAATACCGCCACCCGTTCATGATCGACCGCGAAGTAAAGCGTGCCGGTTATATCGTGGTGAGCAGTGACCGTGGTCTTTGCGGTGGCTTGAATACCAACCTGTTCAAGGCTTTGGTCAAGGACATGGCGAAGAACCGTGAAAACGGCGTAGAGATCGATCTGTGCGTGGTCGGCAGCAAAGGTGCGGCGTTTTTCCGCAACTTCGGCGGTAACGTCGTCGCTGCGATCAGCCACTTGGGCGAAGAGCCATCGATCAACGATTTGATCGGCAGCGTCAAGGTGATGCTGGATGCCTACCTGGAGGGCCGTATTGACCGCCTGTCCGTGGTATCCAACAAGTTCATCAACACCATGACTCAGCAGCCAACGGTCGAGCAGTTGATTCCGTTGGTCGCCACCCAGGATCAAGAACTCAAGCACCACTGGGATTACCTGTACGAACCCGACGCCAAAGAGCTGCTGGACGGCTTGATGGTCCGTTACGTGGAGTCGCAGGTCTATCAGGCGGTGGTCGAGAACAACGCGGCTGAGCAAGCTGCGCGGATGATCGCAATGAAGAACGCCACTGACAACGCCGGTGACCTGATCAGCGATTTGCAGCTGATCTACAACAAGGCGCGTCAGGCAGCGATCACCCAAGAGATCTCGGAAATCGTCGGCGGCGCTGCCGCGGTTTAACGGTTCAAATATTCAGAGGATCCAGCTAATGAGTAGCGGACGTATCGTTCAAATCATCGGCGCCGTGATCGACGTGGAATTTCCACGCGACAGCGTACCGAGCATCTACAACGCGCTGAAAGTACAAGGCGCGGAAACTACCCTGGAAGTTCAGCAGCAGCTGGGCGACGGCGTAGTTCGTACCATTGCGATGGGTTCCACCGAAGGCTTGAAACGCGGTCTGGACGTCATCGACAGCGGCGCAGCCATCTCCGTACCGGTCGGTAAAGCGACGCTGGGCCGGATCATGGACGTTCTGGGTAACCCGATCGACGAAGCCGGTCCGATCGACACCGAAGAGCGCTGGGGCATTCACCGTCCTGCGCCTTCGTTCGCTGACCAGGCAGGCGGTAACGACCTGCTGGAAACCGGCATCAAGGTAATCGACCTGGTTTGCCCGTTCGCCAAGGGCGGTAAAGTCGGTCTGTTCGGTGGTGCCGGTGTCGGCAAGACCGTAAACATGATGGAACTGATCCGTAACATCGCCATCGAGCACAGCGGTTATTCCGTGTTCGCCGGTGTGGGTGAGCGTACTCGTGAGGGTAACGACTTCTACCACGAGATGAAGGACTCCAACGTTCTTGACAAAGTGGCACTGGTATACGGCCAGATGAACGAGCCGCCGGGAAACCGTCTGCGCGTTGCTTTGACCGGTCTGACCATGGCCGAGAAATTCCGTGACGAAGGTAACGACGTTCTGCTGTTCGTCGACAACATCTACCGTTACACACTGGCCGGTACCGAAGTATCCGCACTGCTGGGCCGTATGCCTTCGGCAGTAGGTTACCAGCCGACTCTGGCTGAAGAGATGGGCGTGCTGCAAGAGCGCATCACTTCGACCAAGGAAGGTTCGATCACCTCGATCCAGGCGGTATACGTACCAGCGGACGACTTGACCGACCCGTCGCCAGCGACCACCTTCGCCCACCTGGACGCCACCGTCGTTCTGTCCCGTGACATCGCTTCCCTGGGTATCTACCCGGCGGTCGATCCACTGGACTCCACTTCGCGCCAGCTGGACCCGAACGTGATCGGCCAGGACCACTACGACACCGCTCGCGGCGTCCAGTACGTTCTGCAGCGTTACAAAGAGCTGAAAGACATCATCGCGATCCTGGGTATGGACGAGCTGTCGGAAACCGACAAGCAGTTGGTATCCCGCGCTCGTAAGATTCAGCGCTTCCTGTCGCAGCCGTTCTTCGTGGCTGAAGTCTTCACCGGTGCATCGGGTAAATACGTTTCCCTGAAAGACACCATTGCTGGCTTCAAAGGCATCCTCGCCGGTGAGTACGACCATCTGCCAGAACAAGCGTTCTACATGGTCGGCGGCATCGAAGAAGCGATCGAGAAAGCCAAGAAACTGTAATCCAGGCGCCCGGCAACGGGCGCTAATCAGGTTGAGGCAGGCAAATGGCTATGACAGTCCATTGCGATATCGTCAGCGCGGAAGGAGAGATTTTCTCCGGTCTGGTCGAGATGGTGATTGCACACGGTAACCTGGGTGATATCGGTATTGCTCCAGGTCACGCGCCGTTGATCACTGATCTGAAGCCGGGTCCGATCCGTCTGATCAAGCAGGGTGGAGAAGCCGAGGTGTTTTACATCTCCGGTGGTTTCCTTGAGGTTCAACCGAACATGGTCAAAGTGCTTGCCGATACCGTGCAACGCGCTGCTGACCTGGACGAAGCCTCTGCTCAGGAAGCCGTCAAGGCGGCCGAGAAAGCCCTGAATGAAAAGGGCGCAGATTTCGATTACGGATCTGCTGCTGCACGTCTGGCGGAAGCCGCAGCCCAGCTGCGCACCGTTCAGCAAATTCGCAAGAAGTTTGGCGGCTAAGGCCGGCAGCTTTCATGCGCGATTGAGTAAAAGGGTAGCCTCGGCTACCCTTTTTCTTTTTTCGGCTTTCTTCTGAATCACCAGCCCGGATATTGCCGCGGCTCGCCTGCCTGGAACCCTCTTAATGTCACTCGATATCGTCATTCTCGCGGCCGGTCAGGGCACTCGTATGCGCTCCGCTTTGCCCAAGGTTCTGCATCCCGTTGCTGGCAACAGCATGCTCGGCCATGTTATCCACAGCGCTCGCCAGCTTTCGCCTCAGGGTATTCACGTCGTCATCGGTCATGGCGCCGAACGAGTGCGCGACCAGCTGGCAGCCGAGGACCTGAATTTCGTACTGCAGGACAAGCAGCTGGGCACTGGCCACGCCGTGGCTCAAGCGCTGCCGGTGTTGAGTGCGGACACTGTGTTGATTCTTTACGGCGACGTGCCGCTGATCGAAGTGGAAACCCTGCAGCGTTTGCTCACTCTGGTGAATGACCGGCAGCTGGGCCTGCTGACCGTCAGCCTCGATGACCCTACAGGCTATGGCCGGATCGTCCGCGATGAGCAAAACAATGTTTCGGCCATTGTGGAGCACAAGGACGCAACTGAGGCGCAGCGGACGATCAAGGAAGGCAACACCGGCATCCTGGCGGTGCCTGGCAAGCGCCTGGCCGATTGGCTCGGTCGTCTGTCGAACAACAATGCTCAGGGTGAGTACTACCTGACGGACGTCATCGCGATGGCCGTCAATGATGGTCTGAGGGTCGCGACAGCCCAGCCCCATGATGCGATGGAAGTGCAGGGCGCCAATGACCGCAAGCAGTTGGCCGAGCTCGAGCGTCATTATCAGCTGCGCGAGGCACGCCGTCTGATGGCGCTCGGGGTCACGCTGCGTGATCCGGCTCGCTTTGATGTACGCGGGGAAGTCACAGTCGGTCGAGACGTGATGATCGACGTGAACGTGATTCTCGAAGGTCGTGTGGTCATCGAGGATGACGTCTCCATTGGGCCGAACTGCGTGATCAAGGACTCGACGCTGCGCAAAGGCTCGATCATCAAGGCCAACAGCCATCTGGAAGGTGCTGTCGTTGGAGAGGCAGCCGATGCGGGCCCGTTTGCGCGACTGCGACCGGGCAGCGTTCTTGAAGCGCGAGCGCATGTGGGTAACTTCGTCGAGCTCAAGAATGCTCACCTGGGCGAGGGCGCCAAAGCCGGGCATCTTACTTATCTGGGAGATGCAGTGATCGGAGCGCGAACCAACATTGGCGCCGGCACCATCACCTGCAACTATGACGGCGCTAACAAACACAAAACCGTGATGGGCGAGGATGTGTTCATCGGCTCCAACAATTCGCTGGTGGCGCCTGTGAATATCTCTTCCGGCGCCAGCACGGCTGCGGGCTCGACCATCAATCAGGACATTGCGCCCGCGCAACTGGCCGTGGCCCGTGCTCGTCAACGCAACATCGACGGCTGGAAGCGGCCGGTCAAGATCAAGAAAGACTAACTTATCCACACGCGAATCAGGCCTGACCCCAGTTATGCACGTCAGGCCAATTCACCTCCCAGCCGGATCGTAAGTTATTCACAGCCGTCCGCTGAGCATAATCGCCCCCTCGACACTTGACGAATACCTTTCGATAGGTTTCTATTGCGTTCGTCATCTTTCGAAACGAAACTTAAGCTCATCATGTCGAAACGCAATACGCCCCAACGTCGCCATAACATCCTCGCGCTGCTTAACGAGCAGGGCGAGGTCAGTGTGGATGAATTGGCCAAGCGTTTTGAAACCTCCGAAGTTACGGTTCGAAAGGATCTGGCTGCGCTGGAAAGTAATGGCTTGCTACTCAGGCGTTACGGCGGCGCGGTGCCCATGCCTCAAGAACTGATCGGCGAGCCTGGCCAGCCCGTTTCACGTCACAAGCAAGCCATCGCCCGGGCCGCTGTTGCCCGAATCCGCGAACATGCTCGAATCATCATCGACAGTGGCAGCACGACCGCCGCAATGATTCCAGAACTGGGGTTGCAGCCGGGTCTGGTGGTGATGACCAACTCTTTGCACGTCGCCAATGCGTTGGGCGAGCTGGAGCATGAGCCGGTGTTGCTGATGACGGGAGGCACCTGGGACCCGCATTCGGAGTCGTTCCAGGGGCAAGTCGCCGAGCAGGTGTTGCGTTCCTACGATTTCGATCAGTTGTTCATCGGCGCCGATGGAATCGATCTGGCGCGTGGCACCACCACCTTCAACGAGCTCCTGGGTCTTAGCCGCGTGATGGCTGAGGTCGCCCGCGAAGTGATCGTGATGGTCGAAGCCGACAAAGTCGGCCGCAAAATTCCCAATCTGGAGCTGCCCTGGGGCAGCGTCCATACCCTAATTACCGATGATCGCCTGCCTCAGGAGGCGCGCGACCAAATTCAGGCTCGTGGCGTGACGTTGATCTGCGCCGCTGTTTCCTAGGAGAAGACCATGTGTGGAATTGTCGGCGCCGTCGCTGAACGTAATGTCACTGCCATCCTGCTCGAAGGCCTCAAGCGCCTGGAGTACCGCGGCTACGATAGCGCCGGTGTGGCGCTGTTCAGCAACGCCGGTGTGCTCGAGCGCCGTCGTCGTGTGGGCAAGGTCAACGAGTTGGAACAGTCGCTGGCGGGCGAACCGCTGGGCGGCCGTCTTGGCATCGCGCATACCCGCTGGGCCACTCACGGCGCGCCGGTTGAACACAACGCTCACCCGCATTTTTCCAGCGGCGAGCTGGCTGTCGTCCACAACGGCATCATTGAAAACCACGAGCCACTTCGTGAGCGCTTGAAGGGATTGGGCTATCTGTTCACTTCCGACACCGACACCGAAGTCATCGTGCATCTGCTGCACCATAAGCTGCAGGACACGCCTGATCTGACTGCCGCGCTGAAGGCGACGGTCAAGGAACTGCATGGTGCTTATGGCCTGGCGGTGATCAGCGCCAAGCAACCGGATCGTCTGGTTGCAGCGCGCAGCGGCAGCCCGCTGGTGGTGGGCCTGGGGCTGGGCGAAAACTTCCTGGCATCGGATCAGTTGGCGTTGCGTCAGGTCACCGACCGCTTCATGTATCTGGAGGAGGGCGACATTGCCGAGATCCGCCGCGACAGCGTGCAGATCTGGACAGTTGCGGGCCTGCCCGTCGAGCGTGAAGTCGTGCAGTACCGCGAAGGTGCCGAAGCCGCCGACAAGGGCGAGTTCCGCCACTTCATGCTCAAGGAAATCCACGAGCAGCCAAAAGTCGTACAGCGCACGCTGGAAGGACGTCTGGGTCAGCAGCAGGTGCTGGTTCAGGCGTTCGGCCCGCAGGCGGCGGAACTGTTCGCCAAAGTGCGCAACGTGCAAATCGTTGCCTGCGGCACCAGTTACCACGCCGGGATGGTCGCGCGTTACTGGCTGGAAGGGCTGGCGGGCATCCCATGCCAGGTCGAAGTCGCCAGCGAGTTCCGTTATCGCAAAGTCGTGGTTCAGCCGGACACGCTGTTCGTGTCGATCTCGCAGTCGGGTGAAACCGCTGACACGCTGGCAGCGCTGCGCAACGCCAAGGACTTGGGTTTCCTGGCCAGCCTTGCAATCTGCAACGTCAGCATCAGCTCACTGGTTCGTGAGTCCGACCTGACACTGCTGACTCAGGCCGGACCGGAAATCGGTGTCGCTTCAACCAAAGCCTTCACCACCCAATTGGTTGCGCTGATGCTGCTGACGCTGTCGCTGGGTCAGGTCAAAGGTACGCTGGCTGCCGGCGTAGAGGCGGAACTGGTCGAGGAGCTGCGTCGCCTGCCGACGCGTCTGGGCGAAGCGCTGGCGATGGACAGCACTGTGGAAAAAGTGGCCGAGCTTTTCGCAGAGAAAAACCACACCTTGTTCCTGGGTCGCGGCGCGCAGTTCCCCGTCGCGATGGAAGGGGCGCTGAAGCTCAAAGAGATTTCCTACATTCATGCCGAAGCCTATCCCGCCGGCGAGCTGAAACACGGCCCATTGGCATTGGTGGACAGCGACATGCCGGTGGTGACGGTTGCCCCGAATAACGAACTGCTGGAGAAGCTTAAATCCAACCTGCAGGAAGTCCGCGCCCGTGGCGGCGAACTCATCGTGTTCGCCGATGAACAAGCAGGCATGAGCAACGGCGAAGGCACCCACGTGATCTCGATGCCGCACATCCTCGATGCCCTGACACCGATCCTGTACACCATCCCGCTGCAGCTGCTGTCGTACTACGTCGCCGTGCTTAAAGGCACGGATGTGGACCAGCCTCGCAATCTGGCGAAGTCGGTAACGGTGGAGTGAGTTATCCACAGTGAGAGATTGAATAATGATTTTCGAGAATTAAAGCTGTCGCAGAAGCCGATGAGAGTCACCCACCTTAAGCCTATGCACCGACCCTGATGTCAGCCGCTGGACATCAGGCAATCTGTCGGTGCTGGATTAGTTCGTGCAGCCATTCCCTAGTACTTGATATTCCATGATGTGCCGGTTGCCTTTGGAATCGTCGTACGTCAGCTGGACGGGCACTACCTTGCAGACATTGGGCACCTGAGTGACTGCCACAACGTGCGCGATATCCAGATTCTGGGAATAGCTGTACTTCTCAACGCTGACATTCGCGGTCTGTGTGGAGGCTTCGCCGGCGACAGCCAGGGAGGCAAGGCCACTGAGGAGTAGAAAAAGTAACGGTTTCATATCAATTCACCTGTATTGAGGGCGTAGAGAGGCCCGACCACGACAGGCGCGGCCAAGCGAAAAAAGCGGTCTGGGGAAGCCCAGCCGCCGTTAAGCGCTGGGCCGATTCACATCACGATCAGAAAGGCTTGGTAGGCAGGTACTTGCCATCCAAGGTGATCACGGCGCGGTGGCCACCGTCCGGATCTTCGACTTTCTTGATGTCCAGCTTGAAGTTGATGGCGCTGATGATGCCGTCGCCGAACTTCTCGTGAACCAGAGCTTTGAGGGTGGTGCCATACACCGACATCATTTCGTAGAAGCGGTAGATGGTCGGGTCGCTCGGGATGCCTTCGAAAAAGCTGCCGCGGATGGGCATCGATTGCAGCAGGGCGACTTCATCAGCATCGAGGTCGAGCTTCTTGCCTACAACTTTCGCAGCATCGACAGGCAGCGGGTGCTGGCCCAGCAGAGCAGCGGTGACGAACGCTTCGGACAGGCCGGTGCCTTCAACGATCTGTGCGAAGGAGAGGTCCTTGCGGGCTTTGGCCCGAATGATGGTTTCGGTCAGTTCCTGGCGAGCGGTGCGGGTAGCTTGAGTCTGGATCATGATGATGTTCCTGGTTGGCTTGGGTGTGGAACAAAGATTAAGCAACGCATGGCATAAGGTAAAAGTCTCATTTATTATGAGGTGCATCAGATTACCTTATGGGTGAAAGCATGCTGGCTCGACACATCCAATATTTCCTCGCGGTTGCGGAGCACCTCAGCTTCACCAAGGCCGCAGCGGCGCTACACGTATCTCAGCCAGCCCTTTCTCAGCAGGTGAAGCAGTTGGAAGAAAGCCTTGGAGCCCAATTGTTCGACCGCTCAGGCCGCACCACGCGTCTTACTGACGCGGGAGACGTTTATCTGTTGTACGCGCGCCGCGCGTATCAGGAGCTGCGGGAAGCGAAAAGCGCAATTCATGACGTGAGCGACCTAACTCGCGGCTCTCTACGAGTAGCTGTGACGCCGACGTTCACGACCTATCTAATTGGGCCGGTGATCGAGGCATTTCACTCCCGGTACCCAAAAATCACTCTCAACCTGAGAGAGCTCTCCCAGGAACGTATCGAAGAGCTGCTTTTGGCTGGAGAGTTGGACATCGGGATCGCGTTCGATGAAATAAACACACCCGACATTGATGCCATCCCGTTGCTGAAAGAAACCATGGCTTTAGTGGTCAGTCGTAAACATCGCCTGGCCGACAAGAAATTCATTGGGCTGCAGGGCTTGAGTGCCGAATCTCTGGTTCTGCTCAGTGAAGAGTTTGCCACTCGCGAACAGATCGACCGTTACTGCCGCAGACATGTGATTCGCCCCAAGGTGCAGATGGAAGCAAACGCGCTTGGAGCAGTGATCGAAATCGTTCGCCGGACGAGTCTGGCGACCTTATTGCCGGCCAAGATCACCCTGGCTCATGACGATCTAGTAGCGATCGCACTGGAGCCGAAGCGCTTGGAGCGAACTGCGGCCCTTTTGCGGCGCAAAGACGCCTTTCAGAGCGCAGCAGTGCGAGTTTTCATTGAGCTGGCTAAGGAAGTATCCGCCGAACTAGATGAGTGAGGTTGTGCGCGACAGCATCTGTTGCGTTCACGAACGATATCGCTCAGTACGAGCCATCTGGTAATTGTGTGGGCTAGGTGTATTGCCACTGAGCTTGATGCGCGGCGTGGCGCTCATTTGGGTGGTGGGAACAGAGAGCGTGCGGAAGACTTGGCACGATTGCCATGGCAACGCAACGAGGAGACTGGATAGAGCCATTAAAACGGATTGCGATAATGGGATTCTGCAACGCAAGAAACCTGATCCTCTCGGCGTAAAAGGATCAGGTTCAGGACCATTTACAGACCCAGATCACTCAGACTCGGGTGATCATCAGGGCGGCGACCCAGTGGCCAGAAGAACTTACGTTCACTTTCCTTGATCGGCATGTCGTTGATGCAGGCGAAGCGGCGGTGCATCAGACCATCAGCCTCGAACTCCCAGTTTTCATTGCCGTAGGAGCGGAACCAGTTGCCCGAATCGTCGTGCCATTCGTAGGCATAGCGGACGGCGATGCGGTTGTCGGTGAAGGCCCAGAGTTCTTTGATCAGACGGTAGTCCAGCTCTTTTTTCCACTTGCGAGTCAGGAAGCCTTGGGCTTCTTCGCGGTTGGTTGCGAACTCGGCGCGGTTACGCCACTGGGTATCCAGCGTGTAGGCCAGTGCAATTTTTTCAGGATTTCGGGTGTTCCAGCCATCTTCAGCGAGGCGGACTTTTTCAATCGCCGATGCACGAGTGAAGGGAGGAAGTGGCGGACGAGGTTGTTCGTTAGACATGGCGGTGCCTCCAGAATAAGTGGATATATCAATAGAGTTAGCATTCATTAAACTAGGCCAGATTAGTTAGACCCAGTTGGAGCGATGTTTCAGAAATTAAATCGATGGCTGGATGAGCGCAGCCGACTACTACATCAGTGGTAGAAGTTGTCTTCCCACCCTGACGGTCTATCAGAAATTAGAACAGCTTTAGAGATTAGAGACCCAGATCACTCAGGCTTGGGTGATCATCCGGGCGGCGACCCAGTGGCCAGAAGAACTTACGCTCACTTTCCTTGATCGGCATGTCGTTGATGCAGGCGAAGCGGCGATGCATCAGACCATCAGCCTCGAACTCCCAGTTTTCATTACCGTAGGAGCGGAACCAGTTGCCCGAATCGTCGTGCCATTCGTAGGCATAGCGGACGGCGATGCGATTGTCGGTGAAAGCCCAGAGTTCTTTGATCAGACGGTAGTCCAGCTCTTTCTTCCACTTGCGAGTCAGGAAGCCTTGGGCTTCTTCGCGGTTGGTTGCGAACTCGGCGCGGTTACGCCACTGGGTATCCAGCGTGTAGGCCAGTGCAATCTTTTCAGGATTGCGGGTGTTCCAGCCATCTTCAGCGAGGCGGACTTTTTCAATCGCTGACTCGCGAGTGAAAGGAGGAAGTGGCGGACGCGGTTGTTCGTAAGACATGGTGGTGCCTCCAATCTTTTGGATGATTCATTCAAGTTAGTGTTTCTAAAACTTCAGGCGCTTGGGCGCTGTACTTCTTTAAGCAAAACTGTGGCAGCTTCTTTTGCGCTATCAAGGGCTGTGTAGTCGCCCATGACGCGGGCCACGGTTATCGTGCCCTCTATCAGTACAAAAAACTGTTTAGCCAAAGACTTCGGATCTTCGATATCTAACTGGCCGGTCAGCTCTAGCGTATAATCGAGCAACTTCTGTTTGTGCAGCTTCGCGATATGACGAATTGGATCGTCTACGTCGCCAACCTCTCCGGCTGTGTTAATAAACGCACACCCCCGGAAACCATCTGACTCAAACCAGCTCTTGAGTACAGCAAAAACGCTGATAATTCGCTCTTGTGGAGTTTCAGCCTTTTCGCATTCACTTCTAAACCACTGCATCCAGCGTACATCTCGTGCATTTAATGCCGCTGCTGCTATGTCGTCTTTGTTCGCAAAGTAGCGATAAATGCTCTTGCGTGCTACGCCGGAGGTCTTTACCAAAAGATCCATGCCAGTAGCGTGGATACCATTTTCATAAATCAGCTTCTCGGCAGTAGCCAGAATCTTTTCACGTGTGTCGGTCATTTGCTTCTCCATGGACTCAGAGTAGAACGATCGTTCTCCCTGGTCAAGCATCTGCGGAAATTATTTTCGATTGCGGGTTTCGGGGGGAGTTTTCACGGTTCCAGCGCTTATCTGTCCAGGGACTTAACCACAGCACCTACCTGACTCTAAGTCTTTCAGGATTGGACAATCGGGGCGGTGATCGCCGTGACAGTTCGCAACCAGATCCTGCAAGGTATCGCGCAGCCCAGTCAGCTCGGCGATTTTCTGGTTCAGTTCATCGATGTGCTGGCGGGCCAGGCCTTTCACGTCGGCGCTGGCGCGCTCGCGGTCCTGCCATAGGGTCAGCAGCTTGCCGACTTCTTCCAGCGAAAAACCCAGATCCCGCGAGCGTTTGATGAAAGCCAAGGTGTGGAGGTCTTTCACGTTATAGATGCGATAACCGCTGTCTGTACGATTCGCAGCTTCAAGCAAGCCGGTGGATTCGTAGTACCGAATCATCTTGGCGCTCAGCCCACTGCTTTTTGCGGCTTGGCCGATGTTCATTGTGCGTCTCCTCGGGTTTCAGGCTTCCAGGTTTTGAGCAGCAAAGCGTTGCTTACCACGCTAACACTGGACAGCGCCATGGCCGCTCCTGCGAAAACCGGGTTGAGCAGGCCGAACGCGGCGAGCGGGATGCCGATCAGGTTGTAGACGAATGCCCAGAAGAGGTTCTGGCGAATTTTCGCGTAGGTCTTGCGGCCGATGTCCAGTGCGGCCGGAATCATACGCGGGTCGCCGCGCATCAGGGTGATGCCCGAGGCATGCATGGCCACATCGGTGCCGCCGCCCATGGCGATGCCTATATCAGCGGCTGCCAATGCAGGGGCATCGTTGATGCCGTCACCGACCATCGCCACAACGCCGGTCTTCTTCAGCGCGACGACGGTCGCGGCCTTTTCGGCGGGCAGGACCTCGGCGTGAACATCTTCAATACCTAAAGCTTCGGCCACGACCTTGGCGCTGCCGCGATTGTCGCCGGTGAGCAGGTGGCTGCTGATTTTTCGCTGAGTCAGCTGCTCGATGGCCTGCGCGGCGCCCGGCTTGAGGGTGTCACCAAAAGCGAACAGGCCAAGCACCCGGGCATTTGGAGCAGACTCAATCAGCCATGACAGCGTACGGCCTTCGGCTTCCCAGACTCGGGCAGCTTCAGCCAGCGAGCCAGGTGCAAGGCCAATTTCGTCCAGCAAGCGTTTATTGCCTAGCGCCAGTTCGCGGTTCTCCAGTGTGCCTGCGATGCCACGACCGGCCAGGGAGCGACTTTTGCTCACGTCTTCAAGCTTCAAGCCTTGCTCGGCCACGCATCCAGCACAGCCTTCGCCAACGGGTGTTCGCTACCACGTTGCAGCGCGCCAGCAATCAGCAGGATTGAATTCTCGTCACCATCCAGAGCGGTCATATGCGCAATGCGCGGGGTGCCACTGGTCAATGTGCCGGTCTTGTCGAAGACCACGGCGGCGACTTCATGGGCGCGTTCCAATGCTTCGGCGTCCTTGATCAGAATGCCGTGGCGCGCTGCGACACCTGTCCCGGCCATGATCGCGGTCGGCGTCGCCAGACCCAATGCACAGGGGCAGGCGATCACGAGCACAGCCACCGCATTGATGAGTGCGATTTCCAACGATGCACTGACGAGCAACCAGCCCGCCAGCGTCGCCAAGGCCAGCAACAGCACGACTGGTACAAACACCTGGCTGACTTTATCAACCAGCTTTTGGATCGGCGCCTTGGCCGATTGCGCGTCTTCAACCAGACGAATGATGCGTGCCAATACCGTTTCTGCCCCCAGCGCCTCAGTGCGAACCAGCAAACGACCTTCGCCATTGATCGCGCCGCCTGTCACGTTATCGCCTGATTGTTTGGGTATGGGCAGGCTCTCGCCGCTGATCAAAGCCTCATCGGCGTGGCTTTGTCCCTCAATTACGACGCCATCCACCGGGAAGCGCTCGCCGGGCTTGACCAGCACCAGATCTCCCAGCGTAAGGGCACCGATTGCTACGTCTTGCTCCTGCCCGTCGATGACTTGAATCGCCCGTTCCGGCCGCAATGCCTCCAGCGCACGAATAGCGCTGGCGGTCTGACGCTTTGCGCTGCTTTCCAGGTATTTGCCCAGCAGTACCAGCGTGATTACTACCGCCGACGCCTCAAAATACAGGTGCGGCATCTCATTGCGCGCAGCGATTAACCACTGATAGACACTCAACCCGTACCCAGCACTGGTGCCCAGCGCAACCAGCAAGTCCATATTCCCGGCGCCCGCGCGCACGGCCTTGTAGGCCGCAATGTAGAAACGAGCGCCAAGAAAAAATTGCACGGGCGTTGCCAGCGCGAGCTGGACCCAGGCGGGTAGCATCCAGTCGATGCCAAAGGGCTGCAGCAGCATTGGCATGATCAATGGGATCGCCAGAATGATCGCTGCCACTAGGTACAAGCGCTCGCTGCCATGCCGCTTGAGTTGGTCGGCCTGCTGCGTCGCGCGATCCTGCTCAAGGCTTGCGCCATATCCTGCTTTATCCACTGCAGCGATCAGGGAGGCGGGATCGGTCCGCTCATCCACTTCGACATGGGCGCGCTCGTTGGCGAGGTTCACTGTGGCGTTTTTAACGCCTGGGACTTTGCGCAAAGCGCGCTCGACGCGACCTGCGCAACTGGCGCAGGTCATGCCGGAAATGGGCAAATCGAACGTCTGGGAAATGGGCATCGCGGGCACTCCTGGAAAGTTGATGCCAGCGAGGATCAACCTTGCCACTCTGGCAAGGTCAAGAGCCAATTATTCACTCGCCCCCAATCCGGCATTCCATGAGGATGCCCCAGACCTTTAGATGCGAGAATGTTTTTTGGAGGATTATAAGTTCATGCCTCTAAACCTTTAGGTGACGGTGCTGATGTCGATTTTTATCTTTAGTCAATACTGCGCTGTCCCAATATCTTGCTAGACCGTGTCCGTGCATGCTGAAGATCCGCAAGATAGAGGCTCGCTCACCAAAATTTCGGAAGCTGGTTGAATACTGTGCTGGCGATAGCACTCCGGCAATTGGACGTGAGCCTGATCATCAACCATGCTGGATTTGCTGACAGAACTCTTACTTTCAGATGTTGTATTCCGATGCGCCTAGCTTGGAAATGGAGTTCGGATAGTAGAGGCCATTACTGACTGTATACACCTAGAATGAGGGACCACCAATGAGGTTTATGCTGATTTTTATATTGTTTCTGACCGGGTGCGTGGGTAATGCGCCCTTTCGATCGGAGAAGGGCACGTGTGATCACTGGAACGGCTGCGGAATGGCTTATGAAGTTACTCCGGAATATGATCTTGGGTTTGTTGAATATTCAGAGCGGGGTAATGATTTTAGTCCAGCCCAAACCGATATGTTGCTGGAAAAAATTAAGACCGCCTCACAAGGGGAGGATGTTGCCTTAGTGGTGTTCGTTCACGGCTGGAAACACAACGCCTCAACGGAAGATGAAAACGTAAAGAGCTTCAAAGATGCGCTTTCTCATATTTATAGGTCTAAAGTTGCTGGTAAGAAAAAGCTGATTGGCGTGTATATTGGCTGGCGAGGCATGAGCTTCCATGGTCTTCAACTCGAGAATCTAACATTCTGGGATAGGAAGGCAGCCGCTGAGGAAGTGGGTCGTGGGGGCGTCACCGAATTTGTGGTGAGACTTGAGGCCATTTCCAAGTCAAGGCCCGGCAATTTTATGCTGACGGCCGGGCACAGCTTTGGCAGTGCGATAGTGCTGTCTGCGTTAGGCGATACCCTGATGGAAAAGATGCTCGATCTACAGAATCATCGGGTGGGAGTTGAGGCATTCGGGGATGTGGTTGTGCTGCTAAATCCGGCAGTCGAAGCAAATCTGGGCCTATTACTGAAAGAAAATAGTATGAAGGTCGGTCACCAGCAGCGCAAGGTTCCTACATTGATGTATGTAGTCAGCTCTCGCGCAGACTCCCCAACCAATACTTTTTTTCCGATAGGGCAATGGTTTGGCGTCACGCTCACTTGGAATGAGGTGGTCATAGACCGAAATTACCCTGGGCAGAAAAAAACTTACCATATTCCTGAAACTGAATTAGACAGAATAACAATCGGAAATTATGAACGTTTTTGGACTGGCTACATGGACGATGTGATGGTGGAGGGACCATCTAAACTTCGGTACCAGAGCGTTATCAGCGACTCAGTGATCAGCGATTCGGGCCTTGGTGTTAAAGCTATAGGGTCAACCGATACGATAGGCAAGTGGGGGTACAAATCTTATTGTTCAAATACTCTGACGTTTAACGATAATCATCGGTTGCCTTGCTATGCTGACGATCCCATCAATTTCATATCTGCCCCGGAAAGCTTTATTGAGAATCATAACGATGTATTCAATGATTCTGTTAAGTCATTGTTAGCGACCGCTGTTATGGAGTCATTGATCAGAAAACAGCAAGGTCCGGAGGATCAGTACTGCCAAGAAGGTGGGGAGTTCTCATTTGGTAAATGCTTTACCTACTATTACGAGGTCAACCGTAGGCTTTCAAGCAAGGTGCCCCTTGTAAGTATTGCAAACTAGAGCCTTCGATAATCTTTATTAAAAGCTATTTCAGCATTTCAAAACCCGCCCCGGCGGGTTTTTTATGTGGCAGACGGTGAGGTAAATTTTCTGTCTACCGCCGTTACCAGTTGAGTCATGGTTTAGCTCTGCAAAAGGACAGCATCGATGGCGGGGTGTGAGTGTTAGCGAACGCGATCCCTATGCCCCGTTCTCATGCCAGAAGCGAAATGTTCCTACCGACCACACATCACCCACGCCGTGACCACAACTGTTTCGCAACATCGAATCGTCCCTGATGTAGTGAGCAAATATATATTTCGACCTATAAGACAATCTGATCCACCTCATAATAAATGAGACTTTTACCTTATGTGATGCCTTGCTTAATGTTCGTTCCACACCCAACACACATTGAGCCAACAACCATGAAAGCGATCACCGACGGTTTTCTGAAATTCCAAAAAAACGCCTTCCCTGAGCGCGTCAAGCTGTTCAAGGACCTCGCTAATCAGCAGGCCCCGAAGGCGCTGTTCATCTCCTGCTCCGACAGCCGACTGGTGCCTGAACTGGTCACCCAGCGCGAACCAGGCGATCTGTTCGTCATCCGCAACGCTGGCAACATCGTGCCTTCGTACGGGCCAGAGCCAGGTGGTGTTTCGGCCTCGGTCGAATACGCGGTGGCCGGCCTCAACGTGGCTGACATAGTGATCTGCGGCCACTCCGATTGCGGCGCGATGACCGCCATTGCCACCTGCAAGTGCCTGGATCACATGCCCGCCGTTGCCGGTTGGTTGCGGTACGCCGACTCGGCCAAGGTGGTCAACGAAGCCCGCAAACACGCTGATCAGCCGAGCAAAGTTTCGTCCATGGTGCGCGAGAACGTCATCGCGCAGCTGGCCAACATTCAGACCCACCCCTCCGTTCGCCTGGCGCTCGAAGAAGGCCGCGTGACCCTGCATGGCTGGATCTACGACATCGAAACCGGTCGCATCGACGCCTTTGATGGCAGCACCGGGACCTTCGTCTCCCTCGCCGAAAATCCAGAAGTCCGCGCCGTTTTCAAACAAGCCAGGCACGTTGCCTGAACCCGAACCTGAACCTTTGTTTGCGCTTACTTATCTAGGAGATTCATCATGATCCAGACTCAAGCTACCCGTACCGCTCGCCAGGAACTGACCGAAACCATCATTCTGGCCAAAGCCCGCAAGCACCTCTCCTTCGCACAGATCGTTGAAGGCACCGGCCTGTCCGAAGCGTTCGTCACTGCTGCTCTGCTGGGCCAGCACCCGCTGCCTGCCGTCGCCGCCAAGGTCGTGGGCAAGAAGCTGGACCTCGATGCCGATGAGGTCGCCTTGCTGCAATCGATGCCCATCCGCGGCAGCTTCTTCGAAGGCATCCCGAGCGACCCAACCATCTACCGTTTCTACGAGATGATGTCGGTCTACGGCACCACCCTTAAGGCGCTGGTTCATGAGAAGTTCGGTGACGGCATCATCAGCGCCATCAACTTCAAGCTGGACATACAGAAGGTTGAAGATCCGGACGGTGGCCACCGCGCCGTGATCACCCTGAACGGCAAGTACCTGCCGACCAAGCCTTTCTGATGTAACTCAGCCCGGCGTCCAACGGCGCCGGGCCATACCCAACCCTTGAATACGACTGAGCACCACTCAAGTGCTTCGGTCTTCTCACGCCCTCAATAAGGTGATTGCTATGAAACTGTTACTCGTTTTGTTCCTTGGCTGCTTCGGTTCTGTCTCTATGGCAGCCGAGCAGGATACTCAGACCGCACAGGTCAAGGTCGAGTCTTATCGGTACGCTCAACACTTGGATATCGCCAACGTGGTCGCGGCGACTGAGGTACCTAATGTCTGCAATGTGGTGCCGGTCCAGCTGACATATGACGACTCTAAAGGCGACCGCCACATTATGGAGTACCTAGTTGTAGGGAATGGGTGTACGAACTAATGCAACATCGAGACTCTGCCTGAGGCCAGTGCTTGGCCTCAGGTCCAGCACCATCGCACACGCTTTCACCCGCTAGGTCCAAGTGGAAGTTTTGGTCTTAAACTAGCCCTTTTATCCGGCCAGGCCCAGCATCATCGGGAGCGTCTTAGGCGCCGACACCGACACTACACTATGCCTGTAACCCTTCTGTCTATGGGCGGGGTTCACGACAATGAAGCAGCCTCTGACTATAAAGCCTTCGCAGTGACCTTGAGTTCCGCAAGCCTCTCACGCGTAAGCCGCCTTGATCTAGCCAATTGAGCCGACCCCGCTTCGTTAAGGCGGCGCCGGCGAATCGACCTGCTGGCGACAGACTTTATTCCGTAGGATCGGAACGAAAAACCCACCATCAGGTGGGTTTTTTCATTCACCTGTGGATAAACCCATCACGCGACCTGTCCTACCTCGCGTACCGGCCCGTTCGCTGTTTTTCCTGCCTGTAACACCGCCCATTTCATGAACTCGACAATCGCCCATTCCTCGCGCCGCTCTTTTGCGCAGTACACGAAATAGTCGAATTTCAGCTCGGACGTAGCATTGGTGACTTGCACCAGGCGTTTGGATTGCAGGGCTTCTGAGGCGAATACGTTGTTGACCAGGGCGATGCCTTGCCCAGCGCAGGCGGCACTTATCAACAGGGATTCGTCGCCGTAACTTGAACCTTGGATCATTTTGCGATTATTCATCCCGAATGCATTCATCCACACCCTCCAGTAGTTGCGTTCGGTGTCCTGCAGCAGAGGAAAAGTCAGGCAGTCCTGCGGGCTCTCGATATTGCGCTGTTTGCTGAGCAGATCGGGGCTGCAGACGGGGATGAGATAGGAAGACCAGAGCCGGGTGGCATGGTTGTCTGGGCTGGCGGCCATTTCGCGCTGGATCGAGATATCCACATGCCCGTGCTTGAGGTCCGACAAGCCGTTGCAGATCTGGATGGAGATTTCGACGTTCGGGCAGCGTGCCTTGAAATCGCCCAAGGCGGGAATCAACCAGGAACTGGCGATGGTGGAGGTCGTGCTGATGACCAGGCGGGTCTGTCGAGTCTGTTTAAGCGACGCGCCGGACCAGGCTTTCTCGATCACGTCGAAAGTGTCTGCAAGCTCGTCGTACAGACCACGACCGCTGGCGGTCAGTTGAATGCCTTTGGCGTCGCGCTCGAACAGGCGCTTGCCGATCTGATCTTCCAGACCCTTGATCTGTTGGCTCACGGCTGCAGGCGATACGCACAAATGGTCAGCCGCACGCTTCATGCTGCCGACTTTGCACACTTCCACGAAGGTGCGAAGGGCTATCAACGGGATCGCTCTGCTCATCCTGGATACTCCGCCGAAGTCTCACAGCCCATTTGCCGAGGGATCAACGCGCTTGTGTGTGTTGCCATATCGGTCTTCCGAAAGCCTGTTCATGTCCTTGGCGAGCCTTTTCGAGGCACAACCATGCCCCGTCTGGTCAACGCCACCAGACAACTGCGTATCAGCAACTGTGGATAAGTTTTGAATCAGGTGGTCGCAGGCGTGTCCTGCGCCTGGGCAGCAGGCTTGGGCTTGCTCTTGCTGAGCACGAACCAGACTGCCAGGCATATCAGCCCGCCCCCGTAGAGGTGCCCGGCAGACAGACTTTCGTGAAGAAACATCACGCCCCAGAGCACGCCGAAGGGCGGGATCAGGAATGTCACGGTCAAGGAGCGAACAGGTCCGATGTCGGCGATCAACCGGAAGTACAAGATGTAGGCGCAGGCCGTGCAGATGAAGCCGACGGCAGCGAGCGACATCCAGACGGTTGCGTCACCCCAACTGGCGGGCGGATTGACCGTTGCTGAAATGGCGAAGAAAGGCGCCAGGAATAACGTTGCTCCGATCTGACTGCCGAACGCGACCAGCTTCGCATCCAGTCCGCCCTTGTCGGCAATCCACTGGCGCGTCAGGAATCCTGCGGCGCCGTAGCAGCTGGTCGCGACTAGACACGCCAGGGCGCCCATCACGACGGTGCTGGTGAAGGTCATTGGCCCTGTGGTGGTCAACAATGTGATGCCCACCAGACCTGTCAGTACACCTGCCGCTTTTTTCGGCGTCAGCGAATCATTAAAGAACATCGAGCCGATCAACACACCCATCAACGGCGTCGTGGCATTGAGAATCGCCGAGTACCCGGCGGGCAGTAACATTGCCGCCATGCTGTACATCAAAAAAGGAATGCCTGAGTTGATTACGCCGAGAATAAGCGTCGCTTTGAGTTTTCCGTGAAATTCGTAGCGGGTTTTCAAAATGGCCAGAATGACCAATAAACCGATGGCGCCGAGTAGTACGCGGAAGAATGCGGTGGGTAATGCGCCGAGCACAGGGGCGGTAACGCGCATGAACAGAAAACTTGCGCCCCAGATGGCGGCGAGTACAAGTAGTCGAACATAGTCGGATAATTTCATCGCACTTCCCTTTGAATCACATCGTTGACCCTCGCCGCAAAGTTGTCGATTGACGCTTGTCGAGGCGGGGTGTGATGATTTGAGCAGTGTCTGAAGCCGTGCTCAAGCGAGCTTTTCTAACGCACATTAGATTTTCTTAACTGAGGACAGGCATGAAATTCCCGCCCCTTTACGCGCTGTTGTGTTTTGAAGCGACGGGGCGTCATGCCAGCATGAAAGGCGCGGCGGGGGAGCTTTTCGTCACGCCGGCGGCGATCAGCCAGCAAATCGCCAAACTGGAAAAAGCCGTCGGTGTCACGCTGTTCATACGCAACACCAAGCGCCTGGAACTCACGCCTGAGGGCAAGATTTACCTACGGGCGATTCGGCCTGCGCTGGGGCAGATTTCCGATGCCACCCAGCGACTGATGAACGACAACGGGCCGAATACCATCACCGTCAGTTGCACCAGCGGATTTGCGATGCAGTGGTTGCTGCCGCGTTTGCCGGACTTCCAGGCCATATGCCCAGGCATCGAAGTGCTCATCAGCACGACCAATCGGCTCGTGGACCTGCTGGGCGACGGCGTCGATTTTGCCGTACGGCACGGCTTGGGCCGCTATCCGGGGCTTGAGGTGGAAATGCTCATCAATGACCGGTTGCAACCGGTATGCAGCCCGAGCCTGCTGCCGGATTCTCGATATCTGTCATCGCCCATCGACCTGAAGAGTTACAACCTGCTGCACGATGAGCACCGTGAAGACTGGGCGTTGTGGCTGCGTGCAGTGGGTATCGAAGATGCTGAAGCCGCGGTGCATCGAGGGTCGGTCTTCGTCGACTCCAATGGCGTGATCGAGGCCGCTCTGGCGGGGATGGGCATCGCGCTGGTGCGCCGTTCGCTGATCCGCGAAGAACTCGCGTCTGGGCGTTTGGTCGTGCCGTTTCGCGCCACTATCGATACGCCGATCGCCTACTACCTGGTTTACGACGAGACCGCCATTCTCCCCAAATCGAGCCGCCAATTTCGCGACTGGCTGGTGTCTCAGGCCCTCGCCAGCCAGCGGGAATTCACCACGCGCTGATCTGCATACACACTGGATTTGCACGTAGTCGCGATTAATCAAACGGCTAGGTTGCGTCTGACCAGACGCCATCGCCAGCACACTTACAGCTGGACGATGAAATCCCGAATACTCGTTCTGTCTGCTGTTTATTCACTGTTTATCACAGCAGTTAAGTCGTACTTCAGTGTCCGGTGGCGCAGCACAATCATCCATAAAATCACTTAAACGATTGATAACTCTCCCGATTAAGCAAAGTTCGGTTAAGTCAGACTTAACCGTCGATTGCGTATTTCTAGTTTGCTCGCCTGTGCGATTTTCTTCAGTTTATCCCTCAACCGGTAGGCGTCGATCGGTATTCGCTGACGCCGATAAACAACGAGCAGGGATGCTCCGGGCTGAAGGAGAACCTCATGACAGAATTCCAAATATTTCGCCCCATGGCCTGGGACAAACTGGTTCATGAATATGATCTGGACGGTTCCAGGCTCTTGCCGTGGGATGGCTATCCAACGCCGATTGGCGGCGGTTGGTGTGTAGTCCGGCCACACACCAAATCGCTGTCGCATACCCAGATTGATCAGGAATTTTTCATTGGTATCAAAGGGACGGCCAAGTTGGTGGTGGGGGATCAGACTTACCCGTTCACCATGGGCGATATCGCCGCTATTCCCAAGCACACTGATCACTATGTGTTCAACGATACCGACGAGGACTTTCATTTTTACGTGGTGTGGTGGGACCGGGATTCCGCCAACCGCTTTCTGGACGAAGACGCCCAGCAAGCTGTCGCCCTGAATGAGTTTGCGTTGCAGAAGGCGACGATTCACGACGTGTCCGATCAGAGGGCTTCGTAATGGGTAAGTTGCTCGTCACTATCACGCCGCCGACGCCAAACGGCGACCTGCACATCGGTCATATGGCCGGTCCATTCCTGGCCGCTGACATCTACACCCGCGCACAGCGCCAGCGTGGCCACGACTGCACGCTGGTCTCCTATTCCGACGACTATCAGTCCTACATGCTTCGCCGCGGCATTGAACTGGATCGCCCGCCGCAAGAGCTGGCGCTGGAGAACACCGACAAGATCAACGATACGTTGATGAAGATGGGTATCCAGGTCGATTTCTGGATGCGGCCGTACCGCAACAACTACTTCAAGAAAGCCGTGGAAGAGATGTACGAATTCGCGGTGAAGGCCGGGGCGATCTACAAGAAAGTCAGCCAGGAACCCTACTGCGAGCATTGCGATAAATGGGGTTACGAAGCGTTCGGGCGCGGCAACTGCGATCACTGCGGTTCCGACTCCGACGCCAGCCAGTGCGAAGAATGCGCGCACACGCCCAATGCCTCGAAGATGTCCCAGTTCCGCTGCAAGCTGTGCAGCGCGCAGATGATCTGGCGCCCTGTAGAGCGAGAGTTTCTGGCGCTGTCGAATTTCCGCAGTCATCTGAAAAACACATTCGAACACGCGCCGCTGCGGCCTTTCATCCGCCGCTTCCTCAATGAAGAGTTCGAAATCGGGCCCGTTGACTGGGGCATCACCCGCCCTCACGACGGCGGTCTGGACCTCAAGCCCGATGGCAGCCGGCGCATCCACACCTGGGTCATGGGGCTGTCGGGCTACCTGGCGGCGTTCCGTGAATACCTGAACGAGTACAAGCACGCGCCTTGGGAGTACGACGAATACTGCCGATCCGGCAAAGGTCGGCTGGTGCACTTCTTGGGATACGACTGCGCGTTCAGTCACATGATGGTGTATCCGTCGCTGCTGCAGACCATGCACGGCTACCGCATGCGCCAGACCTTCTACACCAACCAGTTTCTGACACTGAACGGCAAGAACCTGTCCACCAGCCGAAATTACGCCATCTGGGCGCGGGATCTTGTTGCGCAAGCCTGTACAGACAGTGCGCGTTTTTATCTGGCGCTGATCGCACCGGAGCAGGACACCGACGATTTCGACGTCGAGAAATTCGCTGCCTGGCGTGAACAGACCTTCAACGAGGTGCTGGTCAAGCTCGCGGCGCAGGCCGAACGGGAACGCGTGGACGGCGACAGCCTGAAAGTGAGCTCGGCGGATGCGGCCGCGATCAAGATCCTCGTGGCGCGCTGGTTTGAAGTGACCTCTGTGGATCACTTCAGCATGAAGGGGCTGGCGGTGCTGTTGTCGGACGTGATCAACGCCGCGCGCGACCGTCAGTTGCTGGGCAAGCGGATCCTGCCGTTCATGGCATTGATCGGTGCCATCGGGGCTCCGGTGTTCCCGGACCTGGCCCGGCAGATCCTGCGTTATTGCCGCTTCACTGAGAATGAAGTGTTTCACCAACTGGTTTACGTCAGTGCCGTCGAGTACGAAATCTGATCGGGAGGCGCACGGTGATGAAAACTTCGTTCGATGTGATCGTGATCGGCGCCGGTGTCATGGGAGCTTCGATTGCCGCTGCACTGGTTGAGAACGGGCTCGATGTCGCCCTGATGGAGAAAGGAATTGCCGCAGGCCAAGGCGCAACGCGTGACACCGGCGGCATTGTCCGGGGGCTGGAGCTGGACCCTGCGCTGCGTCCTCTGACCCGTCGCGGCGCGCATCATGGCAGCACCGGCATCGTTCACGCGATGTTCGAGCAGGCGCTCAGCCGCAGTGGCGTTGCCTACATCGCCAGCGCCGAGGTCTGCGGCAAATATCTGGAAGCATTCGGCAACGAAGGCCCGGAAAACATTGAGCTGCACGCGTCAGTGGATGCGCTGGATAACGGACGTTATTCAGCGTACTGCCCCGGCGAATGCCTGCTCATCGAACGCAGCGGCGGGACCGTCGATGCACGCGCCGCTGTGTCGAATCTCTCCCGGTACGTCAGCGAGAAGGCCACTTATCTCGATCATCTGGCGGTCGATCGGTGTGTCGAGCTGGACGGTCATGTGCAGGTCCATGCAGGCAAGCTGTGCCTGGAAGCGACGTGGGTGGTCGATGCCTGCGGCGCAAGCGGACCGCTTACCCGGCCGCGTAATGCGGTGCATGCACGCACGATTCCTTTCACGCGGTTCGGCTGTGACCAGGCGCCGAGCATGCCGATCATTGCGCACAATCTGAACACCTACCTGCTGCCGCTCGGGCGCAATCTGGTTCAGGTGGGAGGTCAGCGCCGTCAGCGGGCTGCCCACGCTGATCAGCTCAACCTGGCGCCGCTGGATAACGAGCAAGACGTGATGGATCGCGTCGCCCGGCTTGGTTACGACAAACACCACAGTCTCCCGGTGGTGACGCAGATTGCCTGGGACGCCTACACCGATGACGGCCGGCCGCTGATTGGCCGATCCAGCGCCAGAAGCCACATCTTTCTGGCGACAGGGTTCTGTGGCATTGGCTTCAAGATGGCGCCCAGCGTGGCCGAGCTGCTTGCATTCGAACTCGGCGGACTGATGGCAGGTTTGCCAATGGACGCCCACCATCGGTCGATCATGGAAGCGTTTTGCCCATCACGGTTCGCTGAGGTGGCGTTGTCATGATGCGAATAGGCATTTGCGCAGCGCTAGACGTCGGCACGACCCTGCATGCACGCAGCTTCCTGCGCGGGGTTTACCTCTCAAGCCACTTGTTCGGCAATGTCCGCCGCGCGCGGCATTTCTATTTCGACGACGGCGCGAGCGCGGAGGGTGGCCGGGCTGCGGCCAGGCATTTCATCGATGCCCAAGTGGACGCCGTCATCGGTCACTTCGCTTCCGACTCTGCTGCCGCTGTCGTCGAAAGTTATGCACAGGCAGGTATTCCGCTGATTCTGCCCGCTTCCACCTGTGCAGCATTGACGCAGGAAGGCAGTACAACGTTTCGCGTCTGCGCATCGGACAGGTTGTTGGCGGAGCGTTTATTGAGCTTCGCCCAGCAGCAAGGCTTCATGCGGCTGGCGTTGTTTGCAGACGCCAGCCTGCATGGCCAGCAGCAGATGCACGAAATACAACAGGCCATAAAGTTATCCACAGTGCAGCTCGCAGGGGCGCTGGAGCGTGCTGACGCCGTGGTGTTCTGCGGGCGACTCAAGGCCAGCCGACAGTTCCTTGTGGAATACCGCGCCGCCGGTTGTGGATTACCGATGATCTTCACTGATGACGCGGCCTCGCCCGCACTCGTAAATGGACTTGAGCAGACCGGCACGGTGTATGTCATCAGCTTTCCGGTCGCCAGCGATTTGCCCGAAGCGCAATCAGCTGAGCTGGCCTACCAACGCCTCTATGGTGAGCCCGCGCCGGTTTACGCCATCGAAACCCTTGCGGCCTTTGCCCTTGTGGAGGGTGCCGCCGGCCAGCGTCGCGGGCTGCTCCACGCCCTGCGTTTCAATCAGTTTTCCACACCTGCCGGCCCCGTCAGTTTCAGCAACGGGGAAAACGATCATGCCCGGGTTTCGTTGTGGGTCTATGTCGACCAGCACGTCCATGAACGACGTCTGCTGTGTTGAAACGGGCCACTTCAGGGCTCGCCACGTCTTTGTACTTTCAGGAAGGACCACCATGAATCAGTTTGAAATCGAGGGTTTGCGCCAGGAGCTGGACGTCATCTCGGTCGGCTTCGGCCCCGCCGGTATCGCACTGGCGTGTGCGCTGGAAGACGAGGCGGAGGACAACGGCAAGAAGCCGTTCCAGCGCGTGCGTTTTTTCGAGAAGGGTCGGGATTCCACGTGGCATGGCGCGTTTCTTCTGGCAGGGACCGACATCAACCATCACGTGTTTCGTGATCTGGTCACGCCTCGCAATCCTCGCAGCCGTTTCTCCTTCGCGATGTACTTGAAGGAGAAAGGCCGGCTGTACAAATTCGGTCTGTTGGGGCGGCCAGCCAGTCGCGTGGAGTGGTCGGATTACATTTCCTGGGTGGCGGGACAGCTCAAGGAATATGTCTCCTACGACGAGGGCGTCCTTGAGGTTCTGCCGGTAGCGGAAAAAGGGACCTTGCGCGCAGTCGATGTCGTTACCTCGCAAGGGACTTATCGCACGCGGCGTCTGGTGCTGTCCCATGGCAGCCTGCCAAGAATTCCTGAAGCGTTCGCGCCCCACCTTGGCGGGCGAGTTTTCCACACCTCCCAGTACCTGAAAAACATCCACCTTGGCGGCGGTCCTATCGCGCAGCGCTGGCTGGTGCTGGGTTCTGGCCAAAGCGCCGGCGAGGCCGTCGCGCACCTGCTTGGCGCCGCGCCGACGACGCAAGTGCATTCGGTTCATCGCGGAGTCGGTTTCCGCGTCGGTCAATTGGGACAGTTCCCCAACATGGCCTTCCTCCCGGAGCAGGTGGACTATTTCCATCAACTGCAGCCGGCGAGCCGCAACAAGGTCTTCGAGGCAATTCGTTCGACCAACTACGCAGGCATCGACGCCGATGAGAGTCAGGCGCTGTACTCGTTCATGTACGAAGGTGAGGTGAGTGGGCACCAGCGGCTCAACCTGCATACATGGTCCAGCGTGCAGAGCGTGGAGAAGGTCGGTGACGCATACTCGGTGGTGCTGCGCGACAGCAACACAGGCCTTGAAACCACGCTTTATGTCGACGGAATCGTACTGGGCACGGGTTACGAACAGCTCGCGGTGCCACCTTTGCTGACGTTGCTGCAGCCTTGGCTGTTGCGCGATGAAGACGGCAGCCTGGCGGTGGACCGGCACTATCGCGTGGGCTTGCAGAACAGTGAAGGCCTACAGATCCTGGCCAATGGAACGTCGGAAAAGACTCACGGCATCAGCGATGCCCAGTCGTTTTCCATGGTGGCCCTGCGTGCGCAGCACCTGACCGACGCTTTGCTCGCCACTCAGCCTCGGCAGCTCGCGCCTGTCGTGGCGCATCCGGCGTTATCGATGTCTGCACGCGTGGAGGCACGGCCATGAACTTCATCTCCCACATCGTAGGCGACTCGAACTTCGTCCGGCTCAAGGGGCTGGGATTCGAGAACCTGCATTTGAAGCTCGAATCATGCAATCCGGCGGGCTCGATCAAGATGAAGACTGCGATCGGCTTGATCGATTCCTACGCCGAACGCCGACTTATCCACAAGGACACCATCCTGATCGAGTCATCGTCGGGCAACCTCGGCGTGGCGCTGGCAATGATCTGCGCGGAGCGCGGCTACAAGTTCTGCTGCGTGGTCGATCCCAACACCAACCTGCACAACATCAAGATGATGGAGGCTTTCGGTGCACAGATCGTGATCGTCACTGAGCGCGATGACAACGACGGGTATCTGGGCACCCGGATCCGCTATATCCGTGATGCAGTCGCCCGCGATCCGCGTTACCTGTGGCTCAATCAGTACAGCAATCCTGCCAATGCGCGCACACATGAACACACCACGGCGCGTTCGATTCACATCGCCTTTCCGGCGCTGGATTATCTCGTGGTGGGCGCGGGCACGACAGGTACGCTGATGGGCTGTGTGCAGTACTTTCGCAAGCATTCGCCTCGCACCAAAATCATCGCGGTCGACAGCGTGGGGTCCGTGACGTTTGGCCAGGCGCCGGGCAGCCGCTTCATCCCCGGGCTGGGTTCCAGCCAGATGCCGCCGATCTTCCGCGCCAACCATTTGCACAAACAGCAAGTGGTCGATGAGCGGGCCACCGTCGCCATGTGTCGCTGGCTGGCGAAGTCCAATGGCGTGCTGGCAGGCGGCTCCACCGGGACGGTGGTCGCGGGGCTGGCGGCACCCTCGCTGGGCATTCCGAAGGATGCGGTGGTGGTAGCGATCTCTCCGGATGCGGGCGAGCGGTACCTGGAAACCATCTACAACGATGAGTGGGTCATGCAGAAGTTCGGGCGCGCCGAACTCGCCGCGTTGGGCAGCCAACCCATCAGCCGCTACCTGAGGAACTACGTCCACACCTTCGAAGGGGAAGCCGTCAATGCCTGACTTCCACGTCATTCCCGGCGCTGTGATCAAAGAGATTCTGGAGCGCCATGCTGACAGCATGGTTGCGCGAATCGAACACGTCTATCTGCAGCATCATGATGGGCAAACCCTCAATCCCGACAGTTACTTCTTGCGTTTTCCACAGCAGCCCGCCAACCGGATCATCGCGCTACCTGCGGCGCTCGACGGAGACGACGCAGTCGCTGGCATCAAATGGATCTCCAGCTTCCCAGGCAATGTGGCGCATCAGCAGCCACGTGCTTCGGCTGTAGTCATTCTCAATGATCGCCAAACCGGTTATCCCTACGCCTGCCTGGAAGGTGCGCAGATCAGCGCAGTCAGAACCGCAGCGTCGGCCGTGTCAGGCGCGTACTGGCTCAACGGTCAGTCAAGCAAGGCGCGATCTGTAGGATTCGCCGGCGCCGGAGTGATTGCGCGCAACATCGCTCGAATGCTCTGTGTGGAGGGCTGGGAATTCACCGACGCAGTCGTGCATGACTTCGACGCGGCATCGGCGAATGCGCTCACAGGCTTCATTGAGCAGAGTGACTTATGCACAGCCCGCATCGGCTCGCTTGAGCAAGCGCTGGCGGCGGACCTTGTCATTTTCGCGACGACAGCAGGTGAGCCTTATGTCCGTGCGCCAATGGCCTTCAGGCCGGGTCAGGTGGTGTTGAACATCTCGCTTCGCGACATCGCGCCAGAGCTGCTGTTCGAAGCCAACAACCTCTGCGATGACGTTGAGCACTGCATGAAGGCCAACACATCGCCTCATCTGGCTGAACAGCTCACCGGCAACCGTTCGTTCATGAACGGCACCTTGGCCGGACTGATCCGCGGGGAAGTCGAACTGGATCCGGCCAGGCCATCCATCTTCTCGCCCTTCGGCCTGGGTGTGCTGGACCTTGCGCTGAGTAAATTCATCGTCGACACGGCGCTGGCTGAATCGCGCGCAGTCGCCATCGATTCGTTCTTTGGAGAGACACTGAGATGGAACTGAGCCCGGCACTGCCCATAGAGAAGTTATCCACAACCGGCGGGCCGAGCACGCCATCGATCAGAGTGGGTATCGTTGGTTGCGGCTCTCGGGGTCTCACCGTTCTCGAGCGGCTGTGTGCGCTGGCTGGTGATATCGGGCGTCAGATCGAAATCAGCGTGTTCGATCCTCAAACGCCGGGACCTGGGCTGCATTCGGTCGATCAACCCGACTATCTGATGCTCAACACCGTCGCGTCGCAGATCTCCATGTTCCCCGACCCAGCCGCCCTGGCGGGCTTGACCGGCCGACGCGGACCCAATTTCTATGAGTGGTGCCTGCGTTACAAGTCCGCGGAGCGCAGCGTCAGGCCAAACGAGTTTCTGCCCCGCCGGTGGCTCGGCGAGTACCTGAGCTGGACGTATGCGCAGGTTATTCGAGACCTGCCCGACAACGTGATAGTCAGGCATCACGCCTGCGTTGTGGATAACGTGGAACACACCGATTTGGGCGAGTTCATACTATCCACAGAGAGTGGGGGAAAGCATCCAGTCGACTGGCTGCTTGTCACCGTTGGGCACTCGCAGCCGGCTCCGAATGTGGAAAACAGCTCTGACTCGGATGTGACAGCTCTTGGTTATCCACAGCTACACGCTCTGGGCAATATTTCATCCACAGACGCGATTGCTATTCAGGGCTTGGGTTTATCGGCGATGGACGCGGTTGCGGAGTTGACGGTGGGGCGGGGAGGTCGCTTCGTGCACGGGCCTCAGGGGCTTGAGTACTTGCCCAGCGGGCATGAGCCGCGGCTGTTTCTGTACTCGCGGACGGGTCTTCCCTATCGCACGCGCCCTGATGTAGCTGCTCATCGAGTGAATCCTCCCGCTTTGATTTTTACCCTGTCGGCGGTGGCCGCACTTCGGGCTGATCATCCAGAAGGCCTCGATTTCGAGGCGCAGGTGCTACCGCTGATCAAAGCAGAAATGCTCGCCGAATATTTCGGCATGTTCGCGTCGCTCAAAGGCGAGTCGCCCCAGCGAATCAAATCAGAAATCGCTCATGCCTTTCTGTTGGGAGACCTGGATAAGCGAGCGCGCGAGTTGGCCGCACGGTTTTCCGTTCCGAGCCTGGACGAGGCTGTGTATAACCCCAACTTTCAGCGCGCGCCGGTGGAAAACTACGGCGCATGGATGCGTGGCTTCATAGAGCGCGACATCGCTGAGAGTATCGCTGATCTTGACCACAGCCCTGTAAAGGCAGCTGCAGAAGTGTGGAGAAGCTGCCGGGAGCAGATCCGTCGAGTTGTGGATAACGGCGGACTGAAGCCTGAGTCCCATCGCATCTTCTTCTCGGAATATGCCCCATTGGTCAACCGCATGGTCGCTGGGCCGCAAAAGGAACGCCATCAGGAGCTATTGGCATTGTCCAACGCTGGCTTAATCGAGTGGGTACACTGCGCTCAAGTTATCCACAATGAAGCGGCTGGCGTGACACTGATAGAGCTCGGCTCGGGCGAGAGAGTGAAGCTGACACAGGTCATCAAGGCTCATGTGAGTAGCAACTCGAGTGCTGATACTCAGCCGGCGGTCATCAGGCAATTGCGTGAGAATGGAATTATCCACAGCCTCGACGATTCCGGAAACGGTATTCACGTCGACAGCCACGGCAGGGCGCTACCGAATCTGTGGATAACCGGACCGGTCGTAGAGGGCGCCACGTATTACAACCACTATGTGCCTTCTGCTGGCAGTTACTCCCGAGCCTTCATCGACGCCGACCGAATCGCCCGAGAGATGCTGGGCGTTCATGTGCAGGCAGGGGTGGTTGCGTAAGTCCTGCTGACCGACGCATTGGGGGGAAGCAACGGTATTCCGTCACTGATGCCTTAAATGGGTTTTGTTGCGATGACTTCCAGAACCTGTTGCTGATCCAACAGCCATTGAGCTGACACGTCACACCGGGCCACGACGAGATGATAGATGACGTTGAAGTCGCTTTGCAGATCACGGCTGAAGATGGGTTCATGATGCGCAATCCGATTTCTGAGCAATCTCACCTGATTCAGGTCATCAAAAACTCTCTTTCGTTGTGCGGCGTTGGACATCGTCGGGTCAAGGTTCGGAAGTACTTTGGCGAGACAATGTCTCCAGATGCGATCATCGTGTCTGCTGGTGAACATCTTTTCCCAGAAGACGAATTTCAGTTCAGCGATAACTTGGCCTGTGGCTGATGACTTGTTTCTGACACGCTGCAAGTCGCCTAACGCGTTGTAGCCCGGTCCATTTTGTTTGGGGAGACTTCGTTCGAAGCCTGCATTCCAGGGCCATTGTGGCCCGTGCGTTGACGCCAGCGCGTCAGCGACGGCATTGCGAATAGCCACCTCACAGATGTGTAATGGGATCAGCAGTGCTCCGCAAACCCTGGCATTCCAGGCGTATAGCGCCAGTGCGTCTTCGGCGCTGCCTCCAACAGACCGGGCGAATTGCTCATAAGTGGCCATCCGTGCGGGTGAAAGCGTGGCTCTGACGGCATGGGCCGTTAGCATTGACTCGGCATCCCTATATCCCTATAGTTTTTCACTAGCCACGGGACACGCGGGTGCATGCACCTCCCCCCGAGGACAGACGAAGCAAAGAAGAACCCTGCCAGATGGCGGGGTTTTTTTTGGCCGCAGTATAGGAGTCCTGCTTTCTCGACGCCTTTACAAAAGTATTTCCGCTTCCATCACACTGGGCACCGAGGAGCAGCGGCAAGAGATAACGATGACTCGTCCTCATTCGAGCTATCTGACACTTGCCTGCGACCCAATAAAAAGCCCGCGCTGACAACGTCAGGCGGGCTTAGGGAGGGCGGGATCAAGGGCCGGGGCTTGCCCGAATGATCTTGGGAAACTCATCGAGCGTCACGGACGCCGCGCATCGATCAGCGTTGCACGACCAGCGTTGCTGGGTTTCGGTCATGCCTTTGTCTGCAGACTGAGCGTCCAGGACGGTGACGGGGCGGTTGTTCATTGCTTGGGCGGTGATCCGTGCTTCTCTTGCCCGGCCGGACGCCCAGGCCACCCATATGCGTTCGCTGCCATGGGTAAAGGCCAGTGTGTAGATGCCATCCTCTTGCAGGCTGCTGGCGGCATCGTACGTAAAGTCGCGAACGTAGGGGCTGATGGCTTTGAGCACCGAGTACGCCGATTTTGCGCTCAGGTCGCTGTTGAGCAGTCCGAAGTTGTGCTCCTGTTCGTCTCGAGCGTCGCCATCGTTAATCAGGTCGTACCACCACATGCCCTTGACGTTGGGCAGGGTGCGGACCAGAAAGTAGGCTCGCGCCAGATACGCCGATTGACGAACGACGCTGATGCCACAGTTTCCATCATGGCTGGGCCAGCTCATCTCGGTCAGATAAAGCGCGATTGGCTTGCCGGCTTTGGAGCTGATGCTGCGGTCCACGTCGCGCAGCCACGCAATCCAGCTTTCCGGGGTGTTGCGGTCTGCGCCTTCACAGTGGACATAAGGGTGAAGTGAAATCCCGTCGGCATCCTTGAACACACCCGCGGCTACCATGCGGTCGACGAATCCTCCCTTGATGCCTGCTGTTGTCACCGCGCCGGCCAGCACCTTGGCCTGTGGATTGTTTTTGCGAATGATGGGCGTGGCATCGCGGACCAGCTTCACGTAGTCCGTGCTCAGGCGAGGGTCGGTCGGACTGTCCAGGTCCCACTCGTTCCAGACTTCATAGAACTTCACCGGGCTGCCTAACTGACGAGAGATGTAATCCACATAATTCAGATAGGGCTCTTTGACTTCAGGCGTGCGCGGTTTGACATTGCCGGTGAACGACGTGCCGTAGCCCAGGATGATCACCGGGCTCATATCCAGCCCTTTGGCCGTCCCCAGCCACGCGCGCCATTGCGGGATGATGCGGGGTTGATTGCGCTCCGGTTCAGAAGTCGACCAGAAGGCATCGTCGCGCACCGAGGTGATGCCGGCGGCTTTTGCCAGCTCCAGGCTGCGCAGTGGCTGCTGTGGATTGTTCATCGAATGGGTCGCGACGCCGACGATGAACGGTTCGGCGAACGCGGTGCCGGCCAATGACAGCGCCAGCAACACGGACAGGCTGACACGGCGGCAGATTGAAAAGCGCATGCGTGGAATCCCCGTTCAGCTCAGCCCCGGCAGCGGGTTCCATCGCGGCAGCTCAAGTGGCTTTGGGAGGGCGTTTCTCACTTGCGACTTCACAGCCAGCACATGCCCTACGGCCATTCCGAGGAAGAGGTTGGCCAGGGTGACTTCCAGCGTGTCGGTGGTCCAGCTGACGATGCAAATGCAAAAGCTGGTGCCCAGCATGGCGCGGCCATAACGCGTGGTGCTGTCGGCAAGGATGAAGAACAGAGGAATGTGCAGAGCGTATAAAAACAGCCCCGCCAGGCCGAAGATCGCCCACAGATAAACCACGGTACTGTCGGAAATCATGAAGACGTCCGCGTCTATGACCGGGAATGCCGCCACAGAGCTGCCTACCAGCCCGAAGCCTGCGCCGGTGATCGCACGGTCTTCACTGATCAGCGCCTTGATCACATTGGGCCAAGTGTTGATCAGCCGGTCGTAAATGGACGCAAGCGCACTGGTCGCGGAGATCTTGTTAGGGTCGAAGTCGAACATCAATGCAAGGAACGGCAGCGAAATCCCCAGTACGACGGCGACGACAATGGCCGCACGCGTGGTCCAGCGGAACCGGCAAATCATCAGCAGACCCACAGCGCCGATGAAACCCAGTGCCGGCGCTTTGCTGGTGGTCAATATCACGCCCCCCAACCCGATCGCGCAGACCAGCAGGCCAAGCAGCCTGGAGCGCAAGGTCGCGATCAGGTACAGGCTGAAGATCGAGATGATGATCGCCAGCGCGCTCGAAATTCGCGCAAAGCCGGCCGGGCGGTCCGCATCCTCCGCTGCCCACGCGGTGTTCGCGCTCAGCTCGGTGCCGGCGATGGTATAGCTGTAACCCTTCCATGGCAGGTTGATATAGCGATCCAGGGCGATACCCGCCAGCGAAGCCATCAGGCAGAACGCGATGGCCCACATGAACAGGCGCTTGTGGCGAATGATCTGGTCGCCACACGCCAGCCCGAACAGCAGGGGGCTGATGCCATACAGTGCAAACGCGAAGTTGCCCGCGCCTGCGCCGTTGAGTCCCGCCCACGCCGCTGACAGGAGCAGGCCCAGCAGGCATAACCATACCGCCGGGCTTGCCTTGAAGTTGCGCAGTTCCAGTGCAAACAGAATGAGGCAGGCGACCTTCGGGCCGTACAGCATCACCGAGATGCCGGCCTGATCCAGATAGAAACGCAAAGCGCCGGAAAAGGTTTCGACCACCATCAGGCTGATCGCCACCAGGACGATTGCTGTGGATTTGTCGAAAGAGAGCAGGGACGGTTTTTCAACGTAAACGGGGGAAGTCGACATCATGGTACAGCCCCTCGGGAGCGTTTGAGCGGAGAGTGAATCGCAAGACTTTTCGCGTGGAACGCGCACTGCGTTACGGCAAAGCTACCGCCAGCCGATGTCGGCAATGGCCGTCGGTCCGCATGTGAATTTGCCGTGATCAATAGGCCGTCGAGAGAGAGCAGAAGGCCAAACGGCCTGCTGTCGAACGGCGAGACAAGGGATATATCAGCCGCAGACGTGGGGGCTGTCAATCAAATAGTCAAAGTTTCGGACATGATTTCACCCTCAAAAAAATCTATGTTCATAACTGATTGATTTAATTGATGGATAGAAAATTGACGCTGGCTTATGGGAGTGCCGGGAGGGCGTTGAAAGCGACCCTCTATGACTCATTTCTGGTACACAAATGGCTGCTGTGAGCAAAAAATGATCAATTGATAACGCGATAGAAACGTGAGGTCACCCATTTTTCTGAGTGACTTCACGTCTTTCGCGGCTCCGTCGCTTAGGTGTAGCGACGCTTGTCGGGCGCTGGCGGGAAGTACTGATACAGCCAGGTCTCGCTGAGCGTGCGATCACCGGTCTTGATGAACATCCGCATTTCCACAGGATCGACCGAATCGGTCGTCGGGTACCAATCAAACGTGACCCGGAAGCCTTTGATGTCGGGCAATACCAGCACATTGAAGTCCTGCACCTTGCCATTTGAAACGGTGACCACAGGCTCGATGCCAGACCCTTCGGGCAAGCGGTCAATCCCGCCGCCGTTGAAATCCACAGCGAAGCGCCGCGCCCAGACGTCCGGATAGTGCTCGCCCGGCGCCCAGCCTTCGATGAAACCACCCATGCCGGAGCGCGTCGCGTGCACTTGAGCCAGCGGCGTGCTGACCGGTGGCAACGGGCTCCAGTACAGTTTGTAGCCGTAATTCATCGACATCCCGGCTTTGACTGGCACCTTCGGGTTCCAGAACGCGACGATGTTATCCAGGGTTTCGCCGGTGGTGGGCAGTTCCAGCAGATCGATCGAGCCTTCGCCCCATGCGGTGGTCGGCTCGACCCACAGGCTCGGCCTGCGGTGGTACCAGTCGACGGTGTCCTGGTAGGTCTTGAAGTCGTGGTCGGTCTGGACCAGGCCGAAGCCTTTGGGGTCCTTATCGGCGAATGCGTTGAATTGCAGCTTGGCGGGATTATTCAGCGGACGACAGATCCACTCGCCGTTGCCGCGCCACATGGCCAGACGGTCGGAGTCATGGATTTCCGGGTGAAGGGTGTCGCACATGCGGCGTTCGTGAGTGCCGCAGCTGAACATGCTGGTCATGGTCGCGATGCCGAGTTGTTCGATGTCGGCGCGCGCATTGATGTGCGCGTCGATATCCATCACCACGCGATCGGCTTGGCAGTCGATATCGAAACGATACGCGCCTGTCGCACTTGGCGAGTCGAGGAGGGCATAGACCACGAAGCGAGTGGCGTCCTTGGTCGGCTTCTCGAACCAGAATTTGGTGAAGTCGGGGAATTCTTCAGGGCGATGGGCGTAGGTGTCGATCGCCAGCCCGCGAGCCGAAAGACCGTACTGTTTGTTGCTGTCGATCGCCCGGAAATAGCTGGCGCCCAAGAACGACAGAATGTCGTTGATCGCGATTTCCGGCGCCTTGAACAGTTTGAACCCAGCGAAACCCAGATCGCCTTTAAGCTGCGACTGGTCGATACGACTGGCTTCGTAGTTGAAAAGCTCAGGTCGGAAATGCACTTCTCGCGCTTCCTGGCTGGCGGGGTCGACGCTGTACATGCGCACGGGCGTCTTGAAGCCGGCGCCGACATGGAAAAAGTGCACGTCCAGCTGACCCTTGACGTCATTCCACAGAGAATGACCCGCGTCGTATTTGATCGCATTGAACTGCTGAGGCGTCATGTTCGCCAAGGTAGGTGGCAGGTTCTGCTTGGTGCTCACATAAGGCTTGCCGGCCAGCTGTTTTGCGGTTTGTTGCAGAGTGTTGAAGTCGAAATGTTCAATCTCGCCATCGGCCGCCGCAGCCAGGGCACGCGCCGCATACAGACCCGAGGCTGGCAGCGCACTATAGGCTGCCAGCGCCATGGAAGCTTTCAGGAGATTCCTGCGATTCATAAGGTGAAGCCTCTGAAGAAATGCTGTGCCTTCCTGCACGAAAAAGTGCGCTTTCCCAATCCTTGCCGAACGCAAATTACCAACAAACAGATAACAAACTCGGCATCTTGTTCGCAAAAAAGATAAAAAAACGTTTCAGGTCGCGACTTGGGCATCTTCAGAGTGTTACGAGTTATGTGTTCATGCCTGCTGGATGAGCGCCAGGCGCACAGCGAAGCCAATCAGCAGGCTGCCAAAAAGCCATTGCTGGACGCGTTGTGCAGCATGACTGCGAGCCAGCCAGCGACCCAGCCAACCGCCCGTCATGGCGTAAACGCTGTCGAATGCCAGCCCGAGCGTCACCAGAATCACGCCTAACTTCAAAAACTGACCCATCACCGAGCCATCCTGCAGATCGATGAATTGCGGCAGCAGCACGGAGCAGAACAGCAGCGCTTTCGGATTGAGCAAGTTGGTCAACAGGCCGCGCAGAATTGCGGTTCCCCATGAAATCCCAAGCTCACTCGAAACGCCCGAGGCGGAGAAATCCGTTGAACCGGCGCGGAACATTTTCAGGCCCAGCCAGAGCAGATAACCAGCGCCCATGACGCGCACCACTTCGAACGTCCAGGGCGAGACTTTGAACAGCGTCGCAAGACCCGAGGCCGCCAGCGCAACGTGAAGTGCCCGCGCGATGGCGAGGCCAGCGGCAGTCGCCAGCGCCTTGCCTCGACCCTGCCGGGCACCGGTTTGTAACAGCAGAATCATGTCCGGACCCGGCAAAAGCAAGACCATCGACAGGGCAACAATGAACAGGGCGATGCCTTCCATGTTTCAGCTCCAAAGCGAAAGTGATGGAAGAAATTCTACGGCCGAAGGGTGAGGCAGGTGCTTGCGTCTTCAACTACAAAAGCGATAACTATTGGCATGTCCTGCCACTTTTGGCTTGTAAAGGGTAATGCTTATGCCAACTTCACTGACCTCGCGTCTTGATGCTTACGATCGGCGCATTCTGACCGCACTGCAGCGGGATGGTCGTTTGACGAATGTTCAATTGGCCGATGAAATCGGACTTTCGGCATCGCCATGTCTGCGCCGGGTCCGCAATCTGGAAGAGGCAGGCGTGATCCGCGGCTATCAGGCAACGCTCGATGCCGAGGCGTTGGGACTGGGTCTGACGGTGTTCGTCGGGGTGAAGGTCGATCGCCATCACGAAGACGAAGCGCAGAAATTTCACCAGGCGGTGTCGACACTGCCTGAGGTGATTTCGGCCTATCTGGTGTCAGGAGAGTCGGATTTTTTACTGCACGTTGTCGTACCGGATCTGCGTGGCTATGACCAGTTTCTGAGCGACACGTTACTGAAAATGCCAAGCGTCAGGGATATCCGCAGCAGCTTCGCCATCCGCACGCTCAAGGCGCAAGGGCCTTTGCCGCTGGGGCATTTGCCGGTTTGAGCGCCTTACTCCTGAGGCGTGAGCACGCTCACGCCTCAGGTCATTCAGGGCATCGGAAACTACGCCTGCGTCGTGTGACCGCCAGCACCCATCGCTGCCTGACGTAAGGCCTCCGAACGCGTCGGGTGAGGGTGGCAGGTAAGGGCGATGTCCTCGGCCGAAGCGGCAAACTCCATCGCAACGCAGTACTCGGCGATCATCTCGCTGACACTCGGGCCTACCAGATGAACACCGAGTATCTCGTCGGTCTTCTCATCGGCCAGCACCTTGGCGAAGCCGTCGGTCTCGTGATTGACCTTCGCCCGGCTGTTGGCGCTGAAAGGGAATTTTCCCACCTTGTATGAGCGGCCTTCTTCCTTCAATTGCTCCTCTGTCTTGCCCACGCTCGCCAGTTCCGGCCAGGTGTAAATCACGTTGGGGATGAGGTTGTAATTGAGTTCGCCTTTCTTGCCGACGATACGTTCGACGCACACGCCCGCTTCGTCCTCGGCTTTGTGCGCGAGCATCGGCCCGGACGTCACGTCGCCGATCACCCAAACGCCGTCCACAGCCGTGCGATGACCTTTGTTGGCCAGCACCCCTCGTTTGTCGACTTCCAGGCCGACTGTTTCCAGGCCCAGACCTTTCGTGACAGGCCGACGGCCGATGGAGACCAGCACGTAGTCCGCTTCGATGACTTCTGCTTCGCCGCCGGCTGCAGGTTCCACGGTCAGACTGACCCCCGCATCGCTGGCAACGGCGGAAGTGACTTTCGAGCTGAGCTTGAAGTTCATGCCCTGACGCGACAGTGAGCGATGCAGGGTTTTGCCGGTTTCCAGATCCGATCCATGTGCCACGTGGTCGAGGAACTCCACGACGGTGACCTTGGCGCCGAGCCTGCGCCACACCGAGCCCAGTTCCAGGCCGATGACGCCTGCGCCGATCACTACCAGATGCTTCGGTACTTCGCTCAACGACAGCGCGCCGGTCGAGTCGAGGATGCGCTTGTTGTCGATGGTCACACCCGGCAGCGGCGTCGGCTCAGAGCCGGTGGCGATGATGATGTCCTTGGCGGTGAGTTCGGTCTCGCTGCCACTGGCGTCGGTGACGATGACTTTGCCGGGGCCAGCGAGGCGCCCCCAGCCTTTTATCCACTCGGCTTTGTACTTGCGAAACAGAAATTCGATGCCCTTGGTCAGGCCGGTCACGCTCTCGGCTTTCTGCGCCATCATCTGCCCCAGATTCAGGGTGGGCGTGACCTCGATTCCCAGCTTTTTGAACTCCTCTCCGGTGGCTGCTTCATACAGTTCCGAAGCGTGAAGCAGCGACTTGGAAGGGATGCATCCGACGTTCAAACAGGTACCGCCCAACGTTTCCCTGCCCTCCACGCACGCAACTTTCAGACCTTTCTGACCTGCATGAATGGCTGCGTTGTAGCCGCCTGGGCCGCCGCCAATGATGACCACATCGTAATTACTCATGAAGCGCACTCCTGGAGGGAAAATCGACAATGGACGGAAGCGTAGACCGCTCTTCGGAAAAGTCCCGGAAGACCGGAGTTGGCAATATTATGAGCATAATATTCTCCGCTCGGCAAACTGTCGGGTATTCAGTGGCTGAAAATCAACGCTGTGGATAAGTTGTTAGCAGCGTGTGTGCAAGGTCGCTCAACAGCGCAGCGACAAGCCGATGCGTCATCTATGGAGTAGGGGCCGGTCGCGTGACTTCACGCAGCGCATGACGGATCCGTCTGCCGATCGTTATCACCAGCAGCACCGCCATAATGGCCAGCACGATATTGATGGCGGCCGTGGGCAGATACCCAAGCGCCAGCGCGGTCCCGAAGACGGCGAATATCAGCAGTCGAACGCTGCCGGGCAGAGGACCCTCATGGCGCCGTGAAGCCTTGATCAGAGGACCGAGCAAGCCAGCGAACTCACTCAGGATCGACAGCCATGCCACGAGCAGGACCAGCAGCAGACTGATCTTGGGCACCACTGAAAACGGCAGTGCCAGAGCCGTTTCAGCCACCACGCGGCTCAGTTCGCGGGCGCAGGTAGCTGCCCTGGAAGATTGGCCGAACTCACTCACCAGTTGCGTTTCAATGGCGCCGAAAATCAGGCGGATGACGATCCAGATCGGGATCAACGCGAAGATCCAGAGGTGAAAGGCGAACGCTGCCACGAGCACGCCCACGGCCACCGAAATCAGCCCCGCGCAGAGCGTGACATGCACGGCGCGGACACCGTCGTCGAACAACATTCTGGTCAGCGGATGCAGCCATTTTTGCAGCCAGGCAGTGGTCATCGCAGGTCTGCTCCCTGTGGATAACTTTTTGGCAGCTTAGTGCAGATTTCTGAGGATTTCTGCATGACTGATGGCACTTTGAGTCTTGTAGAAGGAGGGCACCTGTCTGCTTGCTGTCAGGCGCTGAAATTTGGGAGCGAACCCGAGTAGTCAGGACGAAAATTTCACGATTTTTGTTATATCGTAACGCCCCTATTCAAGTGTTTCGGCGTGTTTCATCAATGCAGCCACGGGTGGCAGGACAGCAATGACTACAGCGGTAAGCGGTTTTTGGAGTGTCGATGCGGGTTGATCTTGATAACGAGGGCGTATCGCCTGTTGGCCTGCCGCGATTTCAGCGCGCTGCTTTCCATGGCAAACGGCTTTCTCGTCTGACGCTGATCCTTGGCGCCATGGGCATCCTGGGCCTTGTGGTGTCGCTGTTCGTTGATCTTTTTTCCCCCGATTCCCTGTGGACTGCCGTCATCACCAACAGCGCCGCGAGCCTGCTGGTGCTTGCATCTGCGCTGCAGTCGGCAGAAGTGGTCAGCCTCTGGCGCGCCCGAGTCATCTCGCCTGAGCAGTCGCCGGAGGGTCCGCAGGACGGATTGCCCGACGGCCCGGAGCCGGGTTGGTACGACCGGTTGCTGGGACGCATCAGCGAATCGGGCACTTCGATGATCGGGCAGATCGGCTTGCCGGTTTTCTGGCTGGCCGGTTGGACGTTGCTGGCCCTCATCAGCATCCTGATGGTCTGGAATTTCTCGCTGGTCGGCAGCAATGTCGGCCTGGTGGGGAATGTGGTCGGCGGGCTGTTGCTGCTCATCGGCTTCGGGCTTCTGGTGATCGAGCGTCAGCTCAGCAACGAGGCCAAGGCCAGTTGGCCCGAGGCAGAGCAACTGGCGCAGATCACGCGAATGGCCATTGGCACGCTCCTGATCGCAGCGTTTTGCCTGTTTTTCGCCTCGGCTGATCGCGTCTGGCCGACTCGCCTGGCGGTGTTGATCGGCGTGCTGCCCGGGCTTGTCGCGGTCGAACTGTTGCTGCGCGCGCTGTTGTCGATTTTCAGTCCGCGCAACGAACGCATGGAACCGCGGTTTGTCGCGAACAGCTTCGTGGCAGGGTTGCTGCGCTGGCCGCCGCAACCGCTGACCGCGCTGCAGGACGAACTGCACAACCGTTTCGGCATCGACTTGCGGCAGATCTGGGCGTTTACCTACATGCGCCGGGCCATCTTGCCAGTGTTTGGCGTCATCGTCGCGCTGGGTTGGGCGTTGAGCGGGGTGCACGAGATACCGATGCAGGGCAGGGGCGTCTATGAACGTTTTGGCAAACCCGTGGAAGTCATGGGGCCAGGCCTTCACGCCGGGCTGCCCTGGCCCTTCGGGACAGTGCTGCCAGTAGAAAACGGCGTGGTTCATGAATTGGCGACCAGCACTGAAGGCGGCGCAACGACGCAGACGCTTGATCCAGCCGAAGGTCCGCCTCCGACCATTGCCAATCGTTTATGGGACGCCACCCACATTAACGACAAATCTCAGGTGATCGCCAGCGGCTCCGAGGACAAGCAGAGCTTTCAGATCGTTAACATGGACGTGCGCTTCGTCTACCGCATCGGTCTGACCGATCAGGCAGCCCTCGCGGCCACCTACAACAGTGCCGATATTCCAAGCCTGATTCGCAGCACCGCCAGCCGGGTGCTGGTGCATGACTTCGCTTCCCGGACGCTCGACGAGTTGCTGGGTGAGCAGCGGACCGATCTGTCCGCCGATATCGGCGATGCCGTACAGCGCGATCTGAAAAAGCTCGACAGCGGCGTGGAAATTCTTGCGACAGTCGTGGAGTCCATTCACCCGCCCGCCGGCGCCGCCAATGCTTATCACGCCGTCCAGGCCGCCCAGATCAGTGCTCAGGCATTGATTTCCCGCGAGCGCGGCGCGGCTGCCGATCAGGCTAATCTGGCGCAGTTGCATGCCAGCGTCGCTCACGATCAAGCGGCTGCCAGTTCTCGCGAGGTCATGGCCACCGCGCAAAGTGCGGACTTGCGCTTCAGCGCGGAGCAGCAAGGTTATGCCAAGGCCGGCCAGGCGTTTCTGCTCGAGCAGTACCTGAGTCAACTCACTCAAGGCCTGACCCACGCCAAAGTGCTTGTCCTCGACCACCGCCTCGGTGGCAGCAGTGCCCCCACCATCGATTTGCGTACCTTCACTCTCCCGGCCGACCCAGCGGCGTCGCCTAAAGCGATTGACCAGCCACTGGCTGAATAAGGAGTCGTCCCTTGAGTCTGTTTCATTCCCACGATCATCACGACCATGCCGGTCATAGCCACGGCGGTCATCACCATGGTCATCATCACGATGACGCGTCCGGCCCGGTCGGATTCCCCTGGCGCCGTGCTGCGCTGGCGGCGGTGCTCATTGCCTTTGCCGTTGCGGCGGCCAGCCTGGTGCAGGTGCGTTCGGGCGAGGCGACCGTTGTCACGCGCTTTGGCAATCCCGCGCGGGTATTGCTTGATCCTGGCCTGAGCTGGCGCTGGCCCGCGCCGTTCGAAGCGGCGATCCCGGTCGATCTGCGTCTGCGCACGACCTCAAGCGGTCTTCAAGACGTCGGTACGCGCGACGGGTTGCGCATCATCGTTCAGGCCTATGTCGCCTGGCAGGTCCAGGGTGATCCGGACAACGTGAAGCGCTTCATGCGCGCCGTGCAAAATCAACCTGACGAAGCGGCGCGGCAGATCCGCACCTTCGTCGGCTCGGCTCTTGAAACGACGGCCGCCAGCTTCGATCTGTCCAGCCTCATCAACACCGATTCCAGTCAGGTGCGCATTGCCGATTTCGAGAACCAGCTGCGCCAGCAGATCGATAAGCAGTTGCTGACGACTTATGGTGTGCGCGTCCTGCAAGTGGGGGTCGAGCGCCTGACACTGCCCTCTGTGACCCTCAATGCAACCGTCGACCGTATGCGCGCCGAACGTGAAACCATCGCCACCGAACGTACGGCGATCGGCAAGCGCGAGGCGGCGCAGATCCGCTCGGCAGCCGAGCGCGACGCTCGTATCGTCGAGGCCGACGCCACCGTAAAAGCTGCGGACATCGAGGCGCAGTCCCGTGTTGAGGCCGCGCAGATTTACGGCCGCGCTTACGCAGGTTCGCCGCAGTTGTATAACCTGCTGCGCTCGCTGGACACGCTGGGAACAGTGGTCGGGCCGAGCACCAAGCTGATTTTGCGCACCGATGCCGCGCCTTTCAGGGTGCTGGTCGACGGCCCGCCGACCCTAGACGGCAAGGCTGGAACGCAACCATGAGTGAGCAGGACTCGGTGCAGATCGATCGCCCGGTGGTCAACAGCCCTTGGCTGCAAGCCAGCCGGTTGGCCTTCCTGGGGTTGTACGTGGTGACGCTGCTGGCGGCGCTCGGCTGGGCGGTTTCCAACGTCAGGCAAATCGATCCCCAGAATCGCGCCGTGGTGTTTCGTTTTGGCGAACTGGATCGTGTGCAGAATGCCGGATTGTTGCTAGCTTGGCCGCAACCCTTCGAACAAGTGGTGCTGCTGCCTTCGGCAGATCGGGTGATCGAGCGTCACGTGGAAACGCTGTTGCGTTCGCCCACTGCGCTGGCCGCCGACAAAGTCACCAGTTTCGCGACGCCGATGAGCGACGCGCTGGCAGGCTCCGGATACTTGCTGACCGGAGATGCCGGTGTCGTGCAGCTGGATGTCACCGCTTATTACAAGGTCACCGACCCTCGCGCGTTTGTGCTTCAGGGCGAGCATGTGCTGCCGGCGCTGGACCGTCTGGTCAATCGCAGTGCGGTCAGCCTCACGGCTGCGCGGGATCTGGACACCATCCTGGTCGCGCGGCCCGAGCTGGTGGGCTCCGACAGTCAGTCCGCCGAACGCCGTGAGCGTCTGCGCGGCGATCTCGTGCAGGGCATCAATGCGCGTCTGAGCGACCTGACTCAAACCGGCGCGGGGCTGGGCGTGGAGATCGTGCGGGTAGACGTGCAATCCAGCCTGCCTGCCGCTGCCGTCAATGCGTTCAATGCAGTCCTGACCGCCAGCCAGCAAGCCGATCAGGCGGTCGCGAACGCTCGCACCGACGCCGAAAAGCTCAACCAGACGGCGAACCAGCAGGCTGACCGCACGTTGCAAGTGGCGCATGCACAGGCATCGGAGCGACTGGCCAAAGCCCAGACCGACACCGCGACGGTCACCGGGCTGGCGCAATCGATCCAGAACAAGAGCGATCCAGGCCTGCTGCTGCGCATTTATCGCGAGCGTGTTCCGGGCATTCTCAGGCAGGCAGGTTCGGTGACCACAGTCGATCCTCATGACGATTCACGCCTGATCATTCAGGGAGCTGACAAATGAGTGGCGAAGCCGTTCACACACACGACCATGCCCACGACGATGCGCCTGCTCAGGCAAGCATGCTCACGCGCAGCGAACAGCGCAGCGCCGCTCGCCAGTTGACCCTCGCAATGCTGGCGCTCGGTTTGCTTGCGCTGGGGCTGGTCTGGCGCTTTTTCGCGCCTGAGCAAGTCGGCGTCAGCCAGCTGTTGCTCGGCGCCGCATCGCTGCTCGTCGCCATTCCCGTCGTCAGCGCCGGCTGGCATAGCCTGCGTCATCCAAGTCTGCATGGCATTACCGATCAACTGATTGCTCTGGCCATGCTGGGCGCCTGGGCGACGGGCGATCTGATGACCGCGGCGCTGTTGCCGATCATCATGATTTTCGGCCACGTCCTCGAAGAGCGCAGCGTGATTGGTTCGCAGGAAGCGATTCAAGCGTTGGGAAAACTCACCCGCAGTCATGCGCGTCTGATCGCAGCCGATGGCTCGATTCGTGAGGTCGACAACGGCTCGCTGGTGGCAGGGGATCGGGTGGAGGTGCGAGCCGGTGATCGTGTGCCCGCCGACGGCCTGGTGATCTCCGGTCAGGCGAGCCTCGACACTGCGCCCATCACCGGCGAGTCGGTGCCGCTGGAGGCGCGCGCGGGGATCGAGGTGTTCGGTGGAGCGATCAACCTCGATGGTCTGCTGCGGATCGAAGTGACGCGCATCGGCAATGAGTCCACGCTGGGCAAGGTCATTGCGCTGATGCAGAGCGCCGAGCGCTCGAAGCCACCGATCACCAGACTGCTGGAGCGCTACGCAGGCAGCTACATGGTGTTGGTGTTGCTCATCGCGGCCGTCACCTGGTTCATCACTAATAACGCGCAAGCGATGCTGGCGGTGCTGGTGGCGGCGTGCCCGTGCGCGCTGGTGCTGTCGGCGCCCGCCACGGCGATTGCCGGCATCGCAGTCGCTGCGCGACACGGCATCCTGATACGCAGCTCGGCCTTTCTCGAAGAACTGGCCGACCTCACGTCATTGGTGGTCGACAAGACCGGCACGCTGACCTACGGCACCTTGCGCCTGCAATCGGTTCAGGCCGAGGAGGGCGCCGATGACGATCTGACCGCGCTGGCGGCGAGCCTCGGATCGGCGAGCAGTCATCCCGTCAGCCGGGCGCTTGCCGGATTGGTCGAGAAGGATCGGTTAATGGCGCTTGAAGACATTCGCGAGCGGCAGGGGCTGGGTGTCGTCGCGCGGACCGCGCGTGGCGAGGCGGCGCTGGGGCGGCCCGAGCTGTTCGCACAGTTGGGCATCGTCACCTCGCCAGTGCCCAACCATGATGGTCCGATTGCAGGCCTTGCGGTCAACGGCGTGTTCCAGGCGTGGTTGCTGTTGGCCGACAGCCTCAAGCCCGAAGCTCGTCAGGCCTTGAGCGAGCTGCGTGAGCTGGGCATGGGACGTCAATTGCTGCTGACCGGCGACCGCCAGAGCGTCGCCGACAGCCTCGGCCGCGAAGTCGGTATCGGTGACATCCATGCTCAGGCGCTGCCTGAAGACAAACTCAACCGCGTCATGGGTGAGATCAAAAACGGTTTTCGGCCGATGGTGGTCGGTGACGGCATCAACGACTCCCTCGCCCTGAAGGCCGGGGTCGTTGGCGTGGCCATGGGCGCAGGCGGTGCCGACATCGCGCTGGCGTCTGCCGATATCGTGCTGATCGGCAGCGACCTGCGTCGCCTCGGTACGTGCGTCCGCCTGAGCCGTCAGTGTCGGCAGACGCTGCAAGTCAACGTTATCATCGGCCTGGGCTGGACGCTCGCCATCGTCGCCTTGGCAGCATTCGGCGTGCTGGGTGCTGCCGGCGCCATGATTGCGGCCGTGCTGCATAACCTCAGCACGCTGCTCGTTCTGGGTAATGCTGGCCGTTTGTTGCGTTTCCATGAGCCCATCGGAAAATTTCACAATCCCTCGTAAGCCTTGAAACCCGGCGCTTTCGCTGAGAGCGGCGGGTTAGAGGTGCCGGCTAAGTATAAAAATTCGCTTGAGCTTTGAAGGACTCTGTAACAAATTAAGATTCAGTCATGAAGAGGGTGCTCCATCGCAGGCTTCAAATTGGCTCGAATTCCGGGGAGCAGCGCAGTACCCGTTTCAGATTCGTGATCTTCATTTGCAGTAAGCCGATTGCCTGACGGTTCCTACTCTGGAGCCGGTTTTGGACTACCCTTTTCCGTGTTTCTGGATCAGGGGGATTTCTCAATGCTCGCGCAACTTCCACCGGCGTTACAGAAGCTTCATCTACCACTGCGGCTCAAGCTTTGGGATGGCAACGAAGTCGAATTGGGGGCCGACCCCAGCGTCACGATTGTCGTCAAGGATCCCTCGCTGGTGTCCGATTTCACTCACCCAAGCCTGGACCTTCTTGGCAGCGCGTTCGTTGAAGGGCGGCTTGAGCTCGAAGGCTCGATCAGCGAAGTCATGCGGGTCTGCGACGAGTTGACTGCCGCGCTGGTGGACGAGGACGACGACGTCGCGCCGGTCCGGACCGAGCACGATAAAGAAACCGACGCCAAGTCCATCTCCTACCACTACGACCTTTCCAACGATTTCTACCAGCTATGGCTGGACAAGGAGATGGTCTATTCCTGCGCCTACTTCAAGACCGGCAACGAGACGCTTGAGCAGGCGCAACAGGATAAATTTCATCATCTGTGCCGCAAGCTGCGTTTGAAGCCGGGCGAATATCTGCTGGACGTCGGCTGTGGCTGGGGCGGTCTTGCGCGCTTTGCGGCGCGTGAATACGGCGTCAAAGTGTTCGGCATCACCTTGAGCCGCGAGCAATTGGCGCTGGCGCAGGAGCGGGTCAAAGCCGAAGGTCTGGAAGGTCAGGTTGAGTTGCAACTGCTCGACTATCGCGATTTGCCCAAAGATGGCCGGTTCGACAAAGTCGTCAGTGTCGGCATGTTCGAGCACGTGGGCCACGCCAACCTCGACCTTTACGCCAAGTGCCTGTTCGATGCAGTGAAGGAGGGCGGCCTGGTGATGAACCATGGCATCACGGCCAAGCACACGGATGGTCGTCCTGTCGGGCGCGGCGCCGGGGATTTCATTGATCGCTACGTTTTCCCTAACGGTGAACTGCCTCATCTGTCGATGATCACCGGTTTCATCAGCGAAGCCGGACTGGAAGTGGTGGACGTGGAAAGCCTGCGTTTACATTACGCCAGGACGCTCGATCACTGGAGCATGCGACTGGAAGAAAAGCTCGAGGTCGCTGCAGCAATGGTGCCTGAGCAGGCGCTGCGGATTTTCCGCCTGTATCTGGCCGGGTGCGCCTATGCGTTCTCCAAGGGCTGGATCAATCTGCACCAGATTCTTGCAGTCAAGCCGCGCGCCGACGGCGGTCATGACCTACCCTGGACGAGAGACGATCTTTACGCCTGATCAGGTAGGCCGTGAGTTCACGCGGCAGTCAGCTTCAGTCGTCAGGGGCACAGTCGACCGAGCCGGTCGTCTGTGCTCCGGCAGCGCGGGAAACGCTCTGCCGCTGACCCTCAAACCATCAGAGAATCGGCGATATCAAGCGCGCCACGCGCATCCCCAATTGCTGCAAATGGTGAGTCTCCTTGCTTTCCTCGATCGAGATTTCGTGCGCTTGGGCGAAGTCATCGCTGAGCATCGCCTCTACTTCGCGGGCGAAATCTTCGTCGACCGTCAGCAGCATCAGCTCGAAATTCAGCCGGAACGAACGATTGTCCAGGTTGGCGCTGCCGATCGCCGAAATCGCGTTGTCCACCAGCACCACCTTCTGATGCAGGAACCCTGGTTGATAACGAAACATCCGCACACCTGCTCGCACGGCTTCGAAGGCGAACAGGCTGGAGGCGGCATACACCGTGTAATGATCGGGACGCGAGGGCAGCAGCAGGCGCACATCGACGCCTCTGAGCACTGCCAGGCGCAATGCAGCTGACACGGCCTCGTCTGGAATGAAATACGGCGTGGTGATCCACACGCGCTCCGTGGCGGCATGAATCGCCTCGACAAAGAACAACGAACAGGTTTCCTGCGCGTCCGCAGGCCCGGTTGCAAGGAACTGGCACAGCACGCCATCCTCCGGATAGCTGTCCGGCAGTATCAGGGGCGGCAACTGGCGGGTTGCCCAGAACCAGTCTTCAGCGAACGACTCTTGCAGACATGCCACCACCGGACCCACGACCGCCACGTGGGTGTCACGCCAAGGCGCCAGCGGCGGCTTGAGGCCCAGATACTCGTCGCCGACGTTATGCCCGCCCACGAAGCCCTTCACTCCGTCCACCACGACAATCTTGCGGTGGTTGCGGAAGTTGATCTGGAATCGATTGAGCCAGCCGCCGCGTGTGGCGAAGGCCTTGATCTGGACGCCCCCGGCGCGCAGCTTTTCCACATACTTGGCCGGCAGCGCATGACTGCCGATCCGGTCATACAGGACGAAGATTTCAACGCCTTCTGCAGCCTTTTCCAGCAAGACGGTTTGCAGACGGCGCCCGAGGTCATCGTCATGAATGATGAAAAACTGTACGAACACCGCTCGTTTGGCGGCACGGATAGCGTCGAAAATCGCGGCGAAGGTCGCTTCACCGTTGATCAGCAGTTTCACTTCATTGTTGGCCAGGCACGGCATGCGACCCAGCTTGGGCATCGCGCGCAAGGAGGCATAGGCGTCCGAGCGTCTGGCGGCGACCGCTTCCTCAATCCAGGGTTTCCAGTTGAAGTCGACAATGGCGTTGCGCATCTCGTTGTTCGCCTGACGACGCGCCTTGATGTACGCATCGAAGGTGCTGCGGCCAAAAACCAGATACGGAATAAGCGTGATGTAGGGGATGAATATCAGCGGCATTGCCCAGGCGATAGAGCCTTGAGCAGTGCGCACCGTCAATAGGGCGTGGATCGCTGCTACGATGCCCAGAAGGTGAGTGAAGCCAATCAAATAGCCAAAGAAATACGGGCTGTGATAATCCATGCGCAACCTTGAGCTTATGGCGTATTGGTGTTTAACAGACCACAGTGCGCGGGGATTGTCGCTATTTTCTTGGTGCTGCAACTGGTTATCCCATTCGTCGTCTAAAGCTCATCGTCCGACGGCTCCAATGGGCCGCGTTGAAACTGCCTCAGAGCAAAAAGGAATCCGATTCATGAAAAAGTGCGTATTGGCGTTGATGGTATGTCTGGCTGCGCCGTTCGCTCAAGCGCAGGTCCTGCAGCCGGGACTGTGGGAGCTGACCTCGAGCAACATGCAGGTCGATGGGCAACAGATGCCCGACATGCAGGTCATGCTCGCTCAGCTGCAAATGATGGCGCCGCAGCAACGAGCGGCTATGGAACAAATGCTGGCAAAACAAGGGATTACGCTCGGTGGGCAAGGTGTTCGCGTTTGCTTGACTCCTGAGCAAGTCAAAAATGAGCAGATTCCCCTGACAGATCCCAAGACCGGCTGCACGCAGCAGATCACTGACAAGAACGGCCCGACCTGGAAATTCAAATTCAGTTGCCCACGTGCTCAGGGTACGGGCACTGCGCAGTTCTTGAGTGATCGCGCGTTCAATACGCACGTCGTGGGCTCGTTCAACGCCACGGGCCAACAGCAGAATGGCAGCATGGACACCAAGGCGGTCTGGTTGGGGCAGAATTGCGGCACCGTCAAACCTCGTACGTAATTGACAGCATCGGTCAACGCCCCGCTAGCCGGGGCGTTTTAGTCTCTATCTCGTTTGTGTTCCACGTGGAACATCTTGTTGTTTTACCTAGTGTTTTACCCGTCACTCGTTGTTTGATCGGCTAAAACACGGCCCATTTCTGTAAAAAGCTTCATCTTTGGCCTTGTCTCGGCATGTTATATTATTACGAATAATGACCTGCTTATTCGAGCCTGATGATCACTTTTTCTGGAATGTGTCATGCATCGACGTCAAATGCTGCTCAACATGCTACTGGCCAGCGCAGCATGTGCGCTCCCGTTTTCAGTCAACGCAACGCAGATTCGCAACGCACGACTCTGGCGCTCCGATAGCACATTGCGGCTGGTCTTCGACCTGAGCGGTCCTGTGCAGTACAAGACCTTCACCCTCAGCGCGCCCGAGCGGATCATCATCGACGTCAGTGGCGCACGGCTTGAAGGTAACTTCAGCCAACTGGCACTGGAGAACACCCCCATCAAAGCGATTCGCTCGGGCCATTTTGGTCAAGGCGACACGCGCATCGTCCTGGACCTGCAGTCGCCGGTGCAGCTCAATAGCTTTCTGTTGGGGCCAGAAGGCGCGCAGGGCAACCGTCTGGTACTGGATCTTGGAAGTGACGCGGCTGCTCATTCGCCCGTTCAAATGGCGGCTGCCGCGCCGCTGGTCAAGCAGCCATCAGGTCCCGTCGTCGACAAAGAGCACCCCAAGCGCGACATCATGGTGGTGGTCGATGCGGGCCACGGTGGAAAAGACCCTGGTGCCGTGGGCTCAAAGGGCGAGCGTGAGAAAGACGTCGTGCTGTCCATCGCGCAACTGCTGGCCAAGCGATTGAAGCGCGAAAAGGGCTTTGATGTGCGTCTGGTACGCAATGATGACTTCTTCGTGCCGCTGCGCAAACGCGTGGACATCGCCCGCAAATACAACGCCGACATGTTCATTTCAGTGCATGCGGACGCTGCACCTCGGCTCACGGCGTCGGGTGCTTCGGTGTTCGCGTTGTCCGAGAACGGCGCCACCTCGGCGACGGCGCGATTCATGGCGCAGCGTGAGAATGGCGCGGACCTCATCGGGGCGAACAGCCTGTTGAACCTGAAGGACAAGGACCCGATGCTGGCGGGGGTCATCCTCGACATGTCGATGAACGCCACTATTGCTGCCAGCCTGCAACTGGGCCACACCGTGCTCGGCAGTCTGGAAGGCGTCACCACGTTGCACCAGAAACGCGTGGAACAGGCCGGATTTGCCGTGCTGAAATCACCGGATGTTCCGTCCATCCTGGTTGAAACCGGATTCATCTCCAACAGCCGGGACAGCCAGCGGCTGGTCACCGCACGGCATCAGCAGGCCGTTGCCGACGGCTTGTTCGAGGGCATGAAGACGTATTTCGAGCGCAATCCTCCGGCGGGGTCCTTCATCGCCTGGCGCCAGGAACAAAAGGCCGCTGAGCAGGCCATCGTCTGATCAGCGTTACGGCTGTGCCTCGAATCGGGCCTGGCGTTCAACGACAACCCGTCACGCGACTGCAAGTGATCTTGCTCCGGCTGCCGCTGGAGCTTGAGACTCGGCTGACTGTGGTCCAGCCGACCTTCAGGGTGTATCCGACCCAGACTTCGCCATCCGAGGCGAGCCCGGTGAAGAACGTCATCGAGCCGTAGCGGCTGTTGGTCTGCGCCCAGCGGCGCTTGGCTTCGCTTTCATAACCGCGCAAAAACATCGTTTTTCCCGACATCGCCACGCTGTAGCTGTTGTCGTAGGCATCGGCACACGCCAGCAGCGTTGCCGTGCGAGTGCACAGCGCCTGATCGAGTCGAGCCGATGGCACTGCGGCTGAAACCTGCGCGGCTGAGAGCACGGTCAACGCCGCCATCATTCCCGCCAAAACACCTGAAATTCTGAGCATCGCGTCGACCCAAAAAAGTATTAGCATATTTGTATTGTTATACTATAACGTAAAAAGCATCCGAACCTGCTACTTGATGAGATGCCCATGAATCGCCTTCCTGTAACCGTGCTGTCCGGCTTCCTGGGTGCCGGCAAAAGTACGCTGCTGAACTATGTGCTGCGCAACCGTGAAAATCTGCGCGTCGCTGTCATCGTCAATGACATGAGCGAAATCAACATCGACGGCAGCGAGGTGCAGCGCGATGTCAGCTTGAACCGGGCCGAAGAAAAGCTCGTGGAAATGAGCAACGGCTGCATCTGCTGCACCCTGCGTGAAGACTTGCTGGAAGAAGTGAGCCGGTTGGCGCGTGACGGCCGTTTCGACTACCTGCTGATTGAATCGACCGGAATTTCCGAACCGCTGCCCGTGGCCGAGACCTTCACTTTTCGAGACGAGGAGGGACGCAGTCTGGCGGACGTCGCTCGGCTCGACACCATGGTCACCGTTGTCGATGGGCTGAATTTCCTTCAGGACTATCAGGCTGCGGAAGGCCTGGCGACGCGCGGCGAAACATTGGGTGAAGAGGATGAACGTTCCATCACCGATCTATTGATTGAGCAGGTTGAGTTCGCGGATGTGATTCTGGTCAGCAAGATCGACCTGATCAGCACTGCCGATCGGCAGGAGCTGATGGCAATCCTCAAGCGCCTCAACAGCCAGGCGCACATTTTGCCGATGGTCATGGGTGCCGTGCCGCTGGGCAGAATCCTCGACACCGGGCTGTTCGACTTCGAGCGCGCGGCACGAGCGCCAGGATGGCTGCAGGAACTGCGTGGTGAACACACGCCGGAAACTCAGGAGTACGGCATTGCATCGACGGCGTATCGCGCGCGTCGACCTTTCCATCCACAGCGCTTTTTCAACTTCATCAATCAGCCGTGGACCAACGGCAAGCTGCTGCGCTCCAAGGGGTTCTTCTGGCTGGCGAGCAAGCATCAGGATGCTGGCAGCTGGTCACAGGCGGGAGGGCTGATGCGTCACGGATTTGCCGGGCGCTGGTGGCGATTCGTGCCCAAGGCTCAGTGGCCGCAGGACGACGAAAGCACGCAAGTGATCATGCGAAGCTGGAGCGCTCAAACCGGAGACTGTCGTCAGGAGCTGGTCTTCATTGGTCAGCACATCGATTTTGATCAGCTGACGGCGTCGCTGGATGACTGCCTGTTGACCGACGCGGAAATGAGCATGGGCGTCGAGGGCTGGAGTGAGTTCGCCGATCCCTTCGGTGACTGGTATGGCGAGGCGGCCTGACGCCGACGGCTGCGGTGGGTCGTGTGGCAGGCGATAGTTACTGTTCTTTCCACACGCCCTTGCTCTGTTGCTCGCAAAACGGCTTGAGGAAAGCAGCGTCGCTCGCTACGCCGTAATAGTGAATGTTCTGCCGATAAGGCATATTGGCGACTTGCGCGTTGGTGCACTGGCCGAATGAGCCGGTCGGGCATTGCTCCATGTAAGTGACTTCGACTTTCTGATCCTTGAGCTGCGGTTTGCAGAAGCCATCGTGGAACAGGTCCGCCGGAATGGTCAGGTTCTCCTGACACACCTTGACGTCCAGTCGCTCGCCCTGACTGTGCACGACGCACGACTCGCCGCGCGCCTGAACTGAAACGGCTGCCAATACCACCAATGTCAGCCGCACGGGCAGCCAGTTTGCTCGCATTTTTACCTCCGTCTGCGCTCGGTTTCGGGAGCGACGTTCAACAATGGCCGGACATGCTGCAGAACATTCCCACACATGTCATTGCTGGCCCTTTGGGTGCAGGCAAGACCAGTCTGATCAGACAACTGCTGGCGCAAAAGCCTGCTGGCGAGCGCTGGGCAATCCTCATCAATGAATTCGGCCAGATCGGGCTCGACGCTGCGCTGCTGACCACCGCGCAGGATGGTATCGCACTTGGCGAAGTGGCTGGCGGGTGTCTGTGTTGCGTCAATGGCGCACCCTTCCAGATCGGCTTGGGTCGCCTTTTGCGCAAAGCCCGGCCGGATCGTCTGTTCATCGAGCCTTCCGGGCTGGGCCATCCGGTCCAACTGATGGCGCAGCTGCGGGAAGCGCCGTGGGTCGGCGTGCTGGCAGTTCAGCCCGGCGTAGTGGTGCTGGACGCTCAGGCGCTTGCGAGCGGCAAGCCATTGCCACGATCCCAGCAAGAAGCGCTGAGCGACGCAGGGTTGCTCGTGCTGAATAAGTCGGCGGGACTCGCGCCTGTTCAGCGCAAGACGATCATCGACGCCTTACCGTCTCGACAGCTGCACTGGACAGAGCAGGCGTTGCTGCCCCTTGAACGACTGCCAGGCATCAACTCGCGGGCAAAGGAGGGTGTGGATAACTTCATCGCACCGAAGACCTTGGCGCAGCTGCCTGCGGACTGGTCCAATCCGATGCAGCCGATCTGCTTGAGTCAGCATCAGGCCGAGGGCTGGAGCATCGGCTGGCGCTGGCATCCGGACAGGGTGTTCGACGCGGCAAAGGTAGAAGCCTGGCTGCAAGGCCTGCAATGGCGCCGCGCCAAGCTGGTGATTCACAGTACGTCGGGGTGGTGGTCGGGGAATGCGCTGGAAGGAGAGGAATGGGCCTGGCGGACGACCGAGTGGCGCAAGGATTCACGTCTTGAACTCATCTGCAGCGAACCTCACGATGCTGCGCAACTTACCGCGCAGCTCGCGGCCTGTCTGGCCTAGCGCGGCTTAGCCACAGCGCGTCATTGCTTCCATTTGTTGTGTTCCTGGCGCCACTCACTCAGCTGGATAATCTCGGCCGTCGGCTTCGGGTTCTTGATTTCGAAGGGGTAGGGCGCCAGTTCGATCTGCGCCGTGTGTGCGCCGAACATCGTGATCGAGCCCGGATGACGCTGTTCGCCGGTTACCGTGAACTCAAAGTTATACACCCGCGCCAGACGCTTGCGGCCGTCGTTGTCACGTTTGAACGTGATACGCCGTAGCGCGACATTGCCGTCCAGTAACTCGATGTCCAGCTTGGCACAATGATGTTTGACGCGTTCAAGTGCGCGCTCACGCAGACCATGGGAATGCCACAGCCAGGCGCCGGCGGTGGCCAGCAGCATCAGGACGAAAATGTTGCCCAGGGTCAGCATGCAAGAGAGCTCCAACAGAAGGTGTTCAGCTTAACTGCGTCGGGTGATCGACAGCCATACTCCGAAAGCTTAATTTCGCTTCACTTCGTCCGGCATCGCTACTACTGTGCTTTCCCGGCCTCAGGAACCTGTCATGAAACGCTCGCCTCATCTTCTCGCCATCCAGTCCCACGTAGTGTTTGGCCACGCCGGCAACAGCGCTGCGGTGTTCCCTATGCAGCGTATCGGCATCAATGTCTGGCCGTTGAATACTGTTCAGTTCTCCAACCACACTCAGTATGGTCATTGGGCAGGCGAAGTGTTGGCGCCGCAGCAGATTCCTGCGCTGGTCGAAGGGATCGCCGCCATCGGTGAGTTGGGCAACTGCGACGCCGTGCTCTCCGGTTACCTGGGCAGCGCGGCGCAGGGACGGGCCATTCTCGACGCCGTTGCCCAGATCAAGCGTTCCAATCCTCGCGCGCTGTACTTGTGCGATCCCGTCATGGGACACCCGGAAAAAGGCTGCATCGTGCCTCAGGAAGTCAGCGATTTCCTGCTCGACGAGGCCGCCGCGGTCGCCGATTTTCTCTGCCCCAACCAGTTGGAACTGGACAGTTTTTCAGGTCGCAAGCCGAGCTCCCTGCTCAACTGCCTGAGCATGGCGCGTGCGTTGCTGGCCAGAGGCCCGAGGGCGATCGTGGTGAAACATCTGGATTACCCTGGCAAACCTGCCGATGGTTTCGAGATGCTTTTGGTCACGGAGCAGGAGAGCTGGCATCTGCGCCGTCCGCTGCTTGCGTTTCCACGCCAGCCGGTGGGCGTGGGCGATCTGACGTCAGGGCTGTTCCTGTCCAGAGTGCTGTTGGGCGACGACCTGCGCACTGCCTTCGAGTACACCGCGTCTGCGGTGCATGAGGTGCTGCTGGAAACCCAGGCGTGCGGCAGTTACGAGCTTGAGCTGATCAGGGCGCAGGATCGTATCGCGCATCCGCGAGTGAAGTTTGAGGCGACTCGCCTGTAACTTCGCATGCAAGAGCGTGGCGTGCCCCGCGATCGAGGGGCACCTGCGGCCAAAAATCCGGCTCACGCGCTCGCTCGACGCCGCGTTTCTACAGTGAGCTCGCTCTGGACTTGAGTCTGACGATCAAACGCCGTCTTCTCTGATTTCGCGATAGCGCTTTTCCAGTTCCTGACGAATCTGACGACGCTGCTGCGCCTGGACGTAGCGACGTTTGTCTTCGCTGGTGGCGGGGGTCAGAGGCGGCACGCTGGCCGGTTTGCGTTGGTCGTCCACGGCAACCATCGTGAAGAAGCAGCTGTTGGTGTGACGAACAGAGCGCTCGCGGATGTTCTCGGTCACAACCTTGATGCCCACTTCCATGGACGTGTTGCCGGTGTAGTTCACCGAGGCCAGGAAGGTCACCAGTTCACCTACATGGATCGGCTCACGAAAAATCACCTGATCCACCGACAGGGTCACGACGTAGCGACCGGCGTATCGGCTCGCGCATGCGTACGCAACCTCATCCAGGTACTTCAAAAGCGTGCCGCCGTGCACGTTGCCAGAGAAGTTGGCCATGTCCGGGGTCATCAATACAGTCATCGACAGCTGGGCGTTTCCGGGTTCCATAGCGTGCTCACGGTCATTTGAGTCAATTTGGCACCTCGTGTGGGTGCTCGGATGCAGGTCGGGTTTAAAACCGACGATATCGGGACGCCGGCAGCGGGTTCGCCGTCACGCCACTCGCCTATCTGTTTCCATATATTGCACCGGCTTTATCCGCTTTTGTGCAGTGTTAACCTGCGAAAACCCTTGGATTGGGTAATTCCTGCGCTTCTTCCGGAAATTTCCGGCTTCGCTGATGATATTTCGTACAGCCATCGTCGATCTTTCATGCAGAAGCGCGCATTTTCGCTGTCGTCACAAGGAGCCCGCGCCCATGCATGCCATCAGTTTCATTCAGGATCTGGCAGTCATCATGCTGGTCGCTGGCGTGGTGACAGTCGTCTTTCATCGGCTCAAGCAGCCCGTTGTCCTCGGTTACATCGTCGCCGGCTTCATCATCGGGCCGCATACCCCGCCGTTCGGCCTGATTCATGATGAAGACACCATCAAGACCCTTGCCGAACTGGGTGTGATTTTCCTGATGTTCTGTCTCGGACTGGAGTTCAGTCTGCGCAAGCTGTTCAAGGTCGGTGCGACAGCCTTCATCGCCGCTTTCCTCGAGATCATGCTGATGATCTGGATCGGCTACGAAATCGGCCAGTTTTTCGCGTGGAATACCATGGACTCACTGTTTCTGGGTGCGATCCTCGCCATTTCCTCGACCACGATCATCGTCAAGGCACTCAATGATCTGAAGATGAAGAACCAGCGTTTCGCGCAGCTCATCTTCGGTGTGCTGATCGTCGAGGACATTCTCGGTATCGGCATCATTGCGTTGCTGTCAGGCATCGCGGTCAGCGGTACGGTCAGCTCGGGCGAGGTGTTCTCCACCGTCGGCAAGTTATCGCTGTTCATGATTGTGGCGCTGGTCATCGGCATTCTGGTGGTGCCGCGACTCTTGTCGTATGTGGCGAAATTCGAAAGCAACGAGATGCTATTGGTCACGGTGCTGGGACTGTGTTTCGGTTTCTGCCTGCTCGTGGTCAAGCTTGAATACAGCATGGTGCTCGGGGCGTTCCTGATCGGCGCCATCATGGCCGAATCCAGACAACTGGCAAAGATCGAGCATCTGGTCGAGCCGATTCGGGACATGTTCAGTGCAATCTTCTTCGTCGCCATCGGTTTGCTGATCGACCCGCAGATCCTGCTCGATTATGCCTGGCCGATCGCAGTCATCACGGTCGCGGTGGTGTTGGGCAAGATGCTGTCCTGCGGGCTAGGCGCATTTATCGCCGGTAACGACGGCAAAACCTCACTGCGCGTGGGGATGGGGCTGTCACAGATCGGCGAATTCTCGTTCATCATCGCCGCCCTGGGTATGACGCTCCAGGTCACCAGCGATTTCCTATATCCGGTGGCGGTTGCAGTATCGGCGATCACAACCTTGCTCACGCCTTATCTGATCCGGTCCGCTGATCCGCTTTCCCACAAACTGGGCAGTATCGTGCCGACGAGAGTCGCCCGGGTTTTCGGCATGTACGGAGAGTGGCTGCGCAGCATCCAGCCACAGGGCGAGGGCGCGCTGCTGGCTTCGATGATCCGCAAAATCCTGCTGCAAGTCGGCGTGAATTTGGCACTGGTCGTGGCGATATTCTTCTGCGGGGCATTTTTTGCCGAGCGCATCGGCGAGTATTTCAGTGAGTGGGTCACCGAAATCGGACAGCAGAAAGCCTGGATCTGGGGTGCGTCATTGCTGCTGTCGTTGCCGTTTTTGATTGCGGCTTATCGCAAGCTCAAGGCGCTGTCGATGCTGCTGGCGGAGATGGGCGTAAAGCCCGAGATGGCTGGACGGCACACTGCACGGGTCAGGCGCGTGATCGCGGAGGTCATTCCACTGGTGTCGTTGCTGGTGATCTTCCTGCTGATCGCACTGCTGTCGGCGAGCATGCTGCCCACCAGTGAATGGCTGCTGTTGATCGTCGCGGTGGCGGGGGTGGTGGCGGCCGTGTTGTGGCGCTGGTTCATCCGGGTGCACACGCGCATGCAGATCGCGCTGCTGGAAACACTGGGTAATCATCAGGAGCCTTCAGAGCGTTGAGCTCCGAAGGCTTGGCTGCTGCGGGACGGTTTCAGCTTTCGAGCCAGACGTCTCGCGCCCAGTGCCAGACCGATTCCCAGCTCTCTTCGGTGACGATTTCTTCCTCGCCCGACCACAGCACGACCGTGCCGTCTTCCTCGACGCAATAGTAATCTTCACCGTCCTGGCAGATCGGGATCAGCTCGCGCGGAACGCCGATGTCCCAGGCGTTCGCCGCCACATCCGGCAGATAGGTGTGCGATTGCGGGTCGGTGACGGTCACCGGCTCCAGGCTGCCGTACACCACGTCGCTGACGGTCAGGAGAAATTCTTTGAAGACAAAGGGGATGTTGATGAACAGCTGCTCTTCGATTTCGACGAGCTGATCTTCGTCCGGCAGTTCCAGCGGGACGGGAACTGGCTCATTGGCTTCACGGAGTTGTTCGATGACTTCTTCCACGACGTGGATCCTCTAACGATTTACGCGGGTTATACAGTAGCTCAAAGGCATCGCCAAATTAACCGCGGCCTCAGAAAAACAAAACCCCGAACAGTGTCGGGGTTCTGGATTAACCATGCCGCGAAGCGTTTCAGCCGTTCTGGCGGATACCGGCAACCAGCCAAGGCTGGTTCTCGCCCGGTGCGCGTTCCATGTTCCAGCTCTCGCTGAACACTTCGCCCTGGTCGAAGCGGGACGTTTTGGAGACACCCGAGAACGTCAGGGTCGCGATTGTCTTGTCAGCGCGATCATCCAGGCCGTCCAGCTGCACGGTCAGGTTGTCGATGTAGGTCGACTGGAAGCCGTCGCCCAGATCCGCACGTTCCTTTTTCAGGAACTGCAGCATTTGCGGGGTCACGAACTCGGCGATCTTGTCCATCTCGTTAGCATCCCAGTGCTGCTGCAGCGACTGGAAGTGCGTGCGAGCGGCTTCAAGGAAGCGTTCTTCGTTGAACCAGGCCGGCGCGTTGATCACAGGGCGAGCTGCCGCAGCAGGCGCAGCGCCACCGAAGATCGAAGTGTTCTGAGCCGGTTGCTCGAACGTTTCACGCTGGTAAGGCGCGCCAGCAGGTGCCATGTGCGGCTGTTGCTTGCGTCGACGTGCCGCAATGAAGCGGAAGATCACGAATGCGATGACCGCCATGATCAGGATGTCGAAGAATTGCATGCCCTGGAAACCACCGCCCATGAACATGGAGGCCAGCAGGCCACCGGCGGCGATACCGGCCAGTGGGCCCAGCCATTTGGAAGCACCGCCTGCAGCAGGCGCAGGACGACCGGCGGCATTAGGTGCGGCGGCAGGGGCAGAAGGAGCTGTCTGGCGCGCCTGGTGACTTGGCGCCGAGCCCATGCTCTTGCCACCACCGAAACGCGCGGCGTTGGCATCCAGGCTCATGGTGAGACCGATGACCAGCGCCAAAGCGATGCTTAGAAAACGTTGCATATTGGGAATTCCCGTTTGTGGATTGCACGCGCGCCATGTTGCACAGGACAAATGTGTCTGACCAGCAGCCATATGTTTCTGGCTTTTGCGTGGATCTCAACAGCGCCCGTACTACTTGGGTTGTGGGGCGATGGAGAAAGTTCTGTAGGAAAGATGGGGGCCCGATGTAGGAATGCAAGAGCGCGCGGGTAAGGCCATTGGTTCTCCACCATATGCAGCGGCCTCTTCCCGGCTAAAGCCGGTCCTACAGACGCTGCGAGCTCTCCCCTTCCTGCTGAATCCGGCCCTACCGACGCTGCAAGCTTTTCTTCCCGGCTGAAGCCGGTCCTACAGACGCGGCGAGCTTTTCGTAGGACCGGCTTTAGCCGGGAAGGCGTCGAGTTTTGCGACGTTGATCGACAGGGGCAGCCAGACAGTCTGCTCACACCTGCAACGTACCGGTCAGGATCAGACTGGTTCCAGCTTCGCGTAGCCCAGCATCAGCCATTTGCTGCCTTCGGCAAAATTCACCTGAACCCGGGCCTGTGCGCCTGAGCCCTCGAAATTGAGGATCACGCCCTCACCAAAGACCGCGTGCTGCACGCGCTGACCCAGCGAGAACTGGCTTTGCGGGATACCTTCACCGTCGAACAGGCGGCTTGGCGCCATCGTTTTGGAGCCACCGAAAGGACGCGTCACGCTGTTGGAGAGACGCACTTCCTGAATCAGATTCGGTGGGACCTCACGTACGAATCGTGAAACCTTGTTGTAGGTCTCGCTGCCGTACAGGCGCCGGGTTTCGGCGTAGGTCAGCACCAGATGCTGCATCGCACGCGTGATGCCCACGTAGGCCAGGCGTCGCTCCTCCTCAAGACGACCCGGCTCTTCCAGGCTCATCTTGTGCGGGAACAGGCCTTCTTCCATGCCCACGAGGAACACGTACGGGAACTCAAGGCCTTTGGCGCTGTGCAGCGTCATCAGTTGAATGCTGTCTTCGTGCTCGTCCGCCTGCGTGTCGCCCGCTTCAAGCGACGCGTGACCGAGGAATGCGGCCAATGGCGTCAGGTCTTCCTCTTCTTCGCTGTTCTCGAAGGCGCGGGCGGCGCTGACCAGTTCTTCAAGGTTTTCCACCCGTGCCTGGCCCTTCTCACCTTTTTCTTCCTGGTGATAGGTGATCAGCCCGGATTGCTCGATGACGGTCTGCGTCATCAAGTGCAGCGGCATCTCCATGACTTTGGCAGAAAGGTTTTCGATCAGCTCGATGAACGCGCCCAGCGCACTGGCGGCACGTCCGGTGAGACCTTTGTTCGCAACCAGCTGACGCATGGCTTCCCACATCGAGACATCGGCGTGGCGGGCATGCTCGCGGATTGCCTCGACGGTTTTCTCGCCGATGCCACGGGCAGGCACGTTGATGACACGCTCAAGCGCGGAATCGTTGCCGCGACCGTCGAGCAGGCGCAGGTAAGCCATGGCGTTCTTGATTTCGGCGCGTTCGAAGAATCGCTGACCGCCATAGATGCGGTACGGAATCCGCTCACGCAGCAATGCCTCTTCGAGTACCCGCGACTGGGCGTTCGACCGATAGAGAATCGCGATATCGCTGCGCGACAGGCCTGTCTTGATGGCGCTTTCGATGGTTTCGACCACGTAGCGCGCTTCATCGTGCTCGTTGAAGGCCGCGTACAGGCTGATCAGTTCGCCGTCGCCGACGTCGGTCCACAGCTCTTTGCCCAGACGGCCGCTGTTATTGACGATCAGGCCGTTGGCCGCTTTGAGAATGCTCGCCGTGGAGCGGTAGTTCTGCTCCAGACGGATGACCTCGGTGTCCGGGAAGTCATCGGAATACTGATGAATGTTCTCGATCTTGGCGCCGCGCCAGCCGTAAATCGACTGATCGTCATCGCCCACCACCATCAGGCTGTCGCCGCCCTTGGCCAGTAGACGCAGCCAGGCGTACTGCACGGCGTTGGTGTCCTGAAATTCGTCCACCAGCACGTGGCGGAAACGCCGCTGGTAGTGTTGCAGCAGGCCCGGATGGTCCCGCCACAAATCAAGCGCGCGCAGCAGCAGTTCGGAGAAATCGATAACGCCGGCGCGCTGGCAGGCCGCTTCATAGGCTTCGTAAATGCTGCGCATGGTTGCCAGGAACATGTCGCCACTGGCCTGAATGTGTTGCGGGCGAAGCCCTTCATCCTTCTGGCCGTTGATGAACCACTGCGCCTGACGCGCTGGCCAGCGCTGCTCATCCAGACCCAACTCGCGGATCACGCGTTTGACCAGACGCTGCTGATCATCGCTGTCGAGGATCTGGAAGCTCTGACTCAGTCCCGCTTCCTGCCAGTGCGCGCGCAACAGGCGATGCGCCAGACCGTGGAAGGTGCCGACCCACATTCCGGCCGGGTTGATACCCATCAGCTGCTCGATGCGGTGGCGCATCTCGGCAGCGGCCTTGTTGGTGAACGTCACCGACAGGATCGAGTGCGGCGAGGCATTTTCGACCTGGATAAGCCAGGCGATACGATGCACAAGCACGCGGGTTTTGCCGGAACCAGCGCCGGCCAGGACCAACTGACGACCCAGTGAGGCAGCTACGGCCTGACGTTGGGCATCGTTGAGAGAATTAAGCAGAAGGGAGAGATCATCGCGCATCGGCGCATTCTAGGGTGCCGGGGTGGAGTGGGCAAACTCTTACGCCGGTCGGTCGCAAAGTCAGGCCGTCACTCACACTGGAAGCGGTCTCAATCGCGGATTTGTCGCTCGATGAAAAGGCGCGATGCGACCGTCCATACAATTTATTTTTCTGACTGTTTGGTCTCTTTGGTGGCTTGTGTATGCTCCGCTGACGCTCAAGGCCCCAATTATAAGAACTGCCATGATCTCCAGCTCCGAAGCCCCGGCCGACTCTGTGGCGACACGACGTGTCATCCGCAGACAGTTTGCTACTCAGCTTGCAGTCGAGCGCACACGCCTTCTTTACCAAGGGTCGCTGCTGCCGACTCTTTTCATGTTCATTAATGGTCTGCTGTGCGCCTGGTTGCTCTGGAGCCCGGAACGCTACGTGCTGGTCAGCGTCTGGATGGGCTGGCTGTCGGCGCTGATCTGTCTGCGGGTGCTGCAGGTGGCGGCGTTTCGCGCGGCTTCGCCGGAGCGTCAGGCACATCCGGTCTGGAAGCGCATGTTTCTGGCCGGCGCCTGCGTCAGCGGGCTTACGTTGTCGAGCGCGGCGCTGGCGCTGGTGCCTGTGGAAAACTTCATTCAGCAAGCGTGGGTGTTCGGCCTGATCGGCGCCGCGACGCTGTCTGCCAGTGTGGCGTACGCCGTGAGCATCCCGGCGTTTCTGACCTTTGCCGTGCCTTGTCTGCTGCCTCCGATCATCTATCTGTTCTGGGGCGCAGAGGTACCGATGCGGGGCTGGGGCTGGCTGGGCCTTATCCTTCTGCTGGCGCTCATCGTCGTGGCCATTCAGGTGAACAGGCTGATTCAGCGCGGCCTCATCCGCCGTTTCCAAAACCTGGCGCTGATCGAGCACCTGCAACAGGCGCAAGCGAAAAGTGATGAGCTCAATCGCGAGCTGGCGCGACAGTACGAAGAGCGCACGCGATTTCTCACGCACTACGATGAACTCACCGGGTTGGCCAATCGCGCGCTGTTCAACGAGCGTCTGCGCGAGGCTAACCAGCGTGTGCGGCAGGGTGGTAAAAACCTGGCTCTGCTGCACATCAATCTTGATCGTTTCAAATTGCTCAACGACAGCCTGGGTCATGACATCGCCGATCAACTGCTGCGCCTGGTCGCTCGCCGCCTGAGCGCGGAATTGACCGGCGCCGACACCGTCGCCCGGCTGTCTGCCGATGAATTCGCGGTGATCCTCGACAGCCACGCAAACCTGACCACGCTGGCGAGGCTGACCACGCGACTGCTCAGCAAAATGCGCTCGCCGATCACGGTTTCCGGACATGATCTGGTGATCAGTGCGTCGATCGGGATCGCGCTGCTGCCTGACTCGGCACGTGACCTGGCGGCTTTAGTCAGTCAGGCGAACATGGCGATGCAATACGCCAAGCACCTGGGTGGCAACAATGTCCAGTTCTACACGGAAAGTCTTCAGGCGCGCACGCTTGAGCGTCTGCAACTGGAAATTCAGCTGCGTCGCGCGATCGAAGACGGCCAGCTCGAAGTGTTCTATCAGCCCAAGCTGGAACTGATCACTGGACGAATGAACTCGGCAGAGGCTCTGGTGCGCTGGCGCCATCCTGCTCGCGGCATGGTGCCGCCCGGAGAGTTCATCGGGTTGGCGGAAGAAACAGGACTGATCGCCGATATCGGCGAATTCGTGTTGCGTCAGGCTTGCCGCCAGGCGTGTGAGTGGGTGCGTGACGGAATTGCGCCGATCCGGGTGTCGGTCAATCTTTCCGTGCATCAGTTGCGGCAGGGCAAGCTCGTCAGCCTTGTGCGTCAGGTGCTGGACGAAACCGGGCTGCTGCCCGAATACCTGGAGCTTGAGCTGACCGAGAGTCAGTTGCTCGACAGCGTCGAGCACATCATCACGACCTTCCAACAGTTGCGTGAGCTGGGCGTAAAACTTGCGATCGACGATTTCGGCACGGGTTATTCATCGCTGAGTTACCTCAAGCGTTTCCCGGTCGATTACGTGAAGATCGATCAGTCATTCATTCGCGGCCTGGGCGAGGGCACGGAAGACGCGGCGATCACCCGGGCGATCATCGCGATGGCACATAGTCTGGAGCTCAAAGTAGTGGCCGAGGGCGTAGAGGACTGCACCCAGCTGGACTTCCTGAAGTCCCACGGCTGCGATGAAGTGCAGGGTTATCTGATCAGTCGTCCTGTCGAAGCGGACGCGATGGGCGAGGTGTTGCGTAATCGGGTGGGCGAGGCCTGGAGTCCCGTGTAAAAAGTCCTACACTGCAAGGCGCCCTGTCATTCAGGTGTGATCGGTTGCCAACGGCGAGCTCGTTTAGCTGTGCGGTTTGCAGGTCATGTAGTATAACTACAAAAAAGCTACAGCCCGGCCCATCCTTCTATTGAGTCCTGTCCTTTGAATCTGTTGCAGCACATCGCCCAGTCACGCCATCTCTTACGCAAGTCGGAGCTGAAAGTAGCAGACCATGTGCTGCTCGATCCGGCGGCCGTGATGCACAGCTCCATGGCCGATCTGGCCCACAGCGTCGGCATCAGTGAGCCCACCATCGTGCGGTTTTGCCGCGCCATCGGTTGCACCGGTTTTCAGGATCTGAAACTCAAGCTGGCCCAGAGCCTGGCCGCAGGCGCGAGCTTTGGTCAGTTCGCGATCCATGAAGATGACTCGGTTGCCGACTACAGCCTGAAGATTTTCGACACCACGCTGCACACGCTGATGGAAGTGCGTGAAAAGCTCGATCCCCATGCGTTGCAGGCTGCCGTCACGGTCATGGCGGCAGCGCACCGTGTGGAGTTCTATGGATTCGGCGCATCGGGCGCGGTCGCTGCCGACGCTCAGCACAAGTTTTTCCGATTGCTGCTGACGGCGGCTTCCTACTCTGATCCGCACATGCAGGCGATGTCCGCAGTGACGCTCAAACCGACTGATGTCGCCGTGTGTATCTCGCAGTCGGGTCGTTCGAAGGACCTGCTGATCACGGCCAATCTGGTGCGTGAGAGCGGCGCCAACCTGATCACGCTATGCCCGAGTCAGACACCGCTGGCCGAATTGTCGACAGTCAATCTGGCGATCGATGTGCATGAGGACACCGAGATCTACACCCCGTTGACCTCACGCATTGCCCACCTGGTGGTTATCGATGTACTGGCGATGGGCGTTGCGATGGCGCGCGGCCCGAGTCTGGTCAATCATCTCAAGAGCGTGAAGCGCAGCTTGCGCAGCCTGCGGTTGTCGCCGAAGTCGATCAAGTCCGCTGAGGATTGAGCGACCTGTTCTGCAACGATTCTGTGGGAACGAGCTTGCTCGCGAAGACGCAGAGGCGAGCGCCGAAGGCGTAAATTTCCAGGCATCTTCGCAAGCAATGTCGTTCCCACAAGCTATGGATGAATTGGCCGGTCTCCAGCGTTCACCAACTTGTCACCCGCGCGCCACCTGATCGTCACGGCTCAGGGCCACTCTGTACTCCCGCACACGCAATGGGAGACAGGATATGCCTCGGCACTACGATGACTCGCAGCAGCACAGCACCTCCAGCGCCAAGACCCGCCGTCAGCAGGAAGACCAACGCCGCATGGCGTTTCGGCGTGCGATCGAAACCTACTCCGAAGAACGCCGCTTGAATCAGGAGCTCTCTGACTACCTCGATGCCGCGTCGGCCAATTTCTGGCAGAGCGCTAGCGTTTCGGAAGGTGGCCATCAAAGCGCGCGACCAACTCGCTGATCTGCGCCCGCTCGGTGCGAATGAACGCAAGGAATGCGTGAGCCACCGGCGACAACCGCTTCTCTCTTGCCTGGACCACGCACCAGCTCCGATACAGAGGCAACTCGGCCACTGGCAACTCTTTGAGCATGCCCGTGGCCAGTTCCAGGCTCAGCGCATGCCGGGTCAGCAGCGCGATACCCAATCCCGCCACCACACACTCACGCTGCGCCTCGGCTGAGGATACCTCCAGCGAGTGCTCAAAGTGGATGCGCTTCTCCTTGAAATACTCTTCGCACGCCTTTCGCGTCCCCGAACCCGATTCGCGGATAACCAGCGTGTGACCTTCCAGGTTCTTTAACGAAGGGTTCTCCAGCTGTGCCAGCGGATGATCGGGTCTTGCGACTGCAACGATCGGGTTGTTCAGAAAAGGCAGGAATTCCAGATTCATGTCCTGCGGGACCATCGACATCACCACCAGATCATCCCGGTTATCGGACAGCCGACGGATCACCTGCGCTCGGTTGACGACTGTCAGATTGAGCATGACTTCGGGATACTGGCGCTTAAAAGCGGCGAACAGGTGGGGAACGAAGTATTTTGCACTGGACTCGATCGCCAGCTTCAATTGGCCCTGCAATGACCCCTGCATGTCTGAAAGCTGCATATCGAGGTTTTCCAGCCGGCCAAAAATGTCACGGCTTGCCAGCTGCAGCGCCTCGGCGGCCTCGGTCAGGTAGAGCTTTTTACCGACGTATTCGAAAAGCGGCTGGCCGATCAGTTCTTCCAGCTGCCGAATCTGCAAGCTGACAGCAGGCTGCGTCAGCGACATTTCCTCGGCGGCGCGGCTGTAGGAGCGTAAATCGCAGACTTCATTAAAGATCCGCAATTGACGCAACGTCATACGCATCAATGACTTACGCATGATTCACTCCCTCCTGCATCCTCTCGAACAGGAACTATAAGGTTTTACTTATGTTTAACCCAATTTTTACTCATTTTTATTAATTGCTGATTGGTCTTAGGGTGACTTCATCGCAGCGACGCAACACGCAGTAACGGTTTGTCGCCGCGAAGTGACCGGTTTCCGGTCCGTCTGCTCATCGGTCGAGGAAATGCCAGTGATAACAAAAATCCTGATCGCCAACCGCGGAGAAATTGCTGTCCGGATCGTGCGCGCTTGCGCCGAAATGGGCATCCGCTCGGTGGCGATCTATTCCGACGCGGACCGCCACGCGCTTCATGTAAAGCGCGCGGATGAGGCTTACGGCATCGGCGCTGAGCCGCTGGAGGGCTATCTCAACCCGCGCAAGCTGGTGAATCTGGCTGTCGAAACCGGCTGTGATGCGCTGCACCCGGGGTATGGTTTTCTTTCGGAAAACGCCGAACTGGCTGAGATCTGCGCCGAACGCGGGATCAAGTTCATCGGCCCTTCCGCTGAAGTGATCCGCCGCATGGGTGACAAGACCGAAGCGCGCCGCAGCATGATCAAGGCTGGCGTACCGGTCACACCCGGCACCGAAGGCAATGTGGCTGACGTCGCCGAAGCGTTGGTCGAAGGGGATCGCATCGGTTACCCGGTGATGCTCAAAGCCACTTCTGGCGGCGGTGGGCGCGGAATTCGGCGCTGCAACAGCCGCGATGAGCTCGAGCAGGCGTTTCCCAGGGTCATTTCCGAGGCAACCAAGGCGTTCGGCAAAGCGGAAGTCTTCCTCGAAAAATGCATCGTCAATCCCAAGCACATCGAGGCGCAGATTCTTGGCGACAGCTTCGGCAATGTCGTGCACCTGTTCGAGCGCGACTGCTCGATTCAGCGCCGCAACCAGAAGCTCATCGAAATCGCGCCAAGCCCGCAACTGACCCCGGAGCAGCGCGCTTATATCGGCGATCTGTCGGTGCGCGCAGCCAAGGCGGTGGGCTACGAGAACGCCGGCACCGTGGAGTTCCTGCTCGCCGAGGGCGAGGTGTACTTCATGGAGATGAACACCCGCGTGCAGGTTGAGCACACGATCACCGAAGAAATCACCGGGATCGACATCGTTCGCGAACAGATCCGTATCGCCTCGGGGCTTCCGCTGTCGGTCAAGCAGGAAGACATCATTCATCGCGGCTTCGCGTTGCAGTTCCGCATCAACGCTGAGGACCCCAAGAACAACTTCCTGCCCAGCTTCGGCAAGATTACCCGTTACTACGCGCCCGGCGGACCTGGCGTGCGGACCGACACGGCGATTTACACCGGCTACACGATTCCGCCGTTCTACGACTCGATGTGCCTGAAGCTGATCGTCTGGGCGTTGACCTGGGAGGAGGCGATGGACCGTGGCTTGCGTGCGCTGGATGACATGCGCCTGCAAGGCGTGAAGACCACCGCCGCCTATTACCAGGAAATCCTGCGTAACCCGGAATTTCGCAGCGGCCAGTTCAATACCAGCTTCGTCGAAAGCCACCCTGAACTGACCAATTATTCGATCAAGCGCAAACCCGAAGAGCTGGCCCTGGCCATCGCTGCCGCCATTGCCGCCCATGCAGGCCTGTGAGGAACACGTAAATGTCCAAGAAGATCTTCGTTACTGACACCATCCTGCGCGACGCCCACCAATCGCTGCTGGCCACCCGCATGCGCACCGAGGACATGCTGCCGATCTGCGAGAAGCTCGACAAAGTCGGCTACTGGTCGCTGGAGGTCTGGGGCGGCGCGACATTCGATGCCTGCGTACGTTTTCTGAAGGAAGACCCTTGGGAGCGCCTGCGTCAGCTGCGCGCCGCGCTGCCGAATACACGCCTGCAGATGCTGCTGCGGGGTCAGAACCTTTTGGGATATCGCCATTACAGCGACGATGTGGTGAAGGCGTTCGTCGCCAAGGCTGCGGTCAACGGCATCGATGTGTTCCGCATCTTCGACGCCATGAACGACGTGCGTAACCTGCGCGTTGCCATCGAGGCGGTGAAAGCGGCCGGCAAGCACGCTCAAGGCACCATCGCCTACACGACAAGCCCGGTGCATACCATCGAGGCCTTCGTTGCGCAGGCCCGGCAGATGGAAGCCATGGGCTGCGACTCCGTCGCGATCAAGGACATGGCCGGTCTACTGACCCCCTACGCCACAGGCGAGCTGGTCAAGGCGCTGAAAGCCGAGCAGTCGCTTCCGGTCTTCATTCACTCTCACGACACGGCCGGTCTGGCTGCGATGTGCCAGCTGAAGGCTGTAGAAAACGGCGCCGACCACATTGATACAGCGATCTCCAGCTTTGCGTGGGGCACCAGCCATCCAGGCACTGAGTCGATGGTCGCCGCTCTCAAGGGCAGCGAGTTCGACACGGGGCTGGACCTGGAACTGCTGCAGGAAATCGGTCTGTATTTCTACGCCGTGCGTAAGAAATATCATCAGTTCGAAAGCGAGTTCACCGCCGTCGACACGCGCGTGCAGGTCAATCAGGTGCCGGGCGGGATGATTTCCAACCTCGCCAACCAGCTAAAAGAACAGGGCGCACTCAACCGGATGGGCGAAGTGCTGGCTGAAATCCCGCGCGTGCGCAAAGACCTCGGCTATCCACCTCTGGTGACGCCGACGTCGCAGATCGTCGGCACCCAGGCGTTCTTCAACGTGCTTGCGGGCGAGCGTTACAAGACCATCACCAATGAAGTGAAGCTTTACCTCACTGGCGGCTACGGCAAGGCGCCGGGTCAGGTGGACGAGAAGCTGCGTCGTCAGGCCATCGGTAATGAAGAGCTGATCGACGTCCGTCCAGCGGACCTGCTGAAACCGGAAATGACCAAGTTGCGCGGCGAAATCGGCACGCTGGCAAAATCCGAGGAAGACGTGCTGACTTATGCCATGTTCCCGGACATTGGGCGCAAGTTCCTCGAAGAACGCGCTGCGGGCACCTTGGCGCCAGAACCGCTGTTGCCGATCCCTGAGCCTGGCACAGTTGCCAAGGCGGGCGGCGAGGGCGTGCCGACCGAGTTCGTGATTGACGTTCACGGCGAAAGCTATCGCGTCGACATCACTGGCGTTGGCGTGAAGGCCGAAGGCAAGCGTCATTTCTACCTTTCCATCGATGGCATGCCGGAAGAAGTGGTGTTCGAGCCGCTCAACGAATTTGTCGGCGGTGGCATAGGCAAGCGTGCCCAGGCAAGCAAGCCGGGCCATGTCAGCACCACCATGCCTGGCAACATCGTCGAGGTGCTGGTCAAGGAAGGCGACACCGTCAGAGCAGGTCAAGCGGTGTTGATCACCGAGGCAATGAAGATGGAAACCGAAGTGCAGGCGGCGGTTGCCGGCAAGGTCGTGGCGATCCATGTCGCGAAAGGCGATCGCGTGAATCCGGGCGAAATTCTGGTCGAGATCGAAGGCTGATTTCGATGCTCGAAAAATGAACAGCCTCCTGCGCCTTGACGCAGGAGGCTGAGGTTTACCTCTGGGGGAGCACTCGTGGCTCCCCTTTTTTTGCCTGTCGAACAGGCTGACTGTCAGCGCGGCTTGTAGTGCTTCTGAAACACGTGCAGCACTTCCTTGAACGACATCTTCCCCTTGCCGATCTCCACCATCTGGTCTTCAGGCAAGTAGCTGAATTTCACGTAGAGCATCTTGCCTTTGGCTTTGTCCGAATGACTCAGCCCATCAATGGCTTTCTTCAGGGCTTCGAGCTGCGCGGGAGCGCCAATGATGTTGGTCCAGTCCGGTGCGGGAATCAGGCTGCCGAGGAAGCCTGCGACAGCGGACAGCAGTTCGTTGGCCGGAAACACCCCAGAGAAGCGTTGATTGGGCGCGTACGGGCTGATGCCCATGTAGAGCTTGGGCAGGGTCTTGATCTGCGATTCCAGACCGCGTTGCGGGTGGGCGAGCAGGAACTCGACGACTTGCACGGCGGTACCGACGATGACCAGAGACTGGACGCCGGCTCCCGTCTCGGAAAAAAGGTAGTGATTATTCGAACCGGCGACTGCCTTTTTCAGCTGCCCCCGGTCGATGATGATGCTTCCATACTTGCCCGATTTCAGAACGGGTTCAGGAACGCGCCATGGATTTTCAGGCGCTGCGGTTGCACGGAATTGATTGAGATCTTGCATGGGACTCTTCCTTGAATGAGTAGGGACGTTCACTTCCTGTGAACATCCTTACAGTAGGCCCCGAAGCGTCTTCGCGTGGCCATCCCGCACGATTTTCGGAATTGTCCGACCTGCGTGCGAGAACGGAAGCTACGCAGATCGCAACTGCGCGAGCGTCTTGATCTGCTCGCCATCCTTGAAGTTATCCACATCCAGCCAAGCCTTGAAGGCCTTCCCTAATGCAGGCCACTCGCTGTCGATGATCGAAAACCACGCCGTATTGCGGTTTGCCCCTTTGACCACCATGTGCTGACGGAATGTGCCCTCGAAGGTAAACCCGAACCGTTGCGCAGCCTTCATCGAGCGGGCGTTGTCAGCGTTGCACTTCCATTCGAGCCGACGGTTGCCGAGCGCAAACGACTCCTTGGCCAGCAGATAAATCGCCTCGGTGCCCTTGGGTGTGCGTTGCATGGACGCGCCGAACGTCACGTGACCGATCTCGATACGGCCCTGGGTGGGGACAATCGACATCAGGCTCAGAAAACCATCGATGGTCCCGGTTTCCTGATCGATCACGGTGTAGAACCACGGATCGGTAGAGCTCTGCAGTCCGGACAGGTAATCACCAAACGCGGCGCGCTCGGCAAACGGGCCCACAGCCAGGTAATCCCACAATTTGGCGTCTGAGCCAGGGCCCTGCAGTGCTGCCCAGAGCCCGTCGCCATGGCGCGCAGCGTCGAGCTTTTCAAGACGAATGAAACGACCGTTCAGTGTTCGTGCGTCTGGCAAATTTGCCGATTGCCAGTGTTCAAGATTCGACATATTCAAGATTCCCGGGCCTTACAACGGTTTGCGAAACTGGATGAAACCTGGACGCTCGGCGATGCGCTCGTAGAGCTGGATGGCGGTGGCATTGCTCTCATGAGTCAGCCAGTGAACCTTGTCGGCGCCCGCTGTCTTCGCGGCCGCGTACACGTATTCGATCAGCTTGCGACCGACGCCAGTGCCACGCTGCTCCGGCACCACCAGCAGATCCTGCAGATAGCACGCGTTGTGGATGCTCCAGTTAGAGCGGTGATAAATGAAGTGAACCAGGCCGACCGCCTTGCCGTCCTGCCAGGCGAGCGCCGCGTTAGTCGGTTCGCTGTTGTCCAGAAACCGCTGCCAGGTGCTTTGCGTCACGGCATCGGCCAATTCGGTTTTGTAGAACGTCAGGTACGCCTCCCACAGCGGCAGCCAGGCGTGTTTATCGGCGGCCGTCACCGGGCGGATGTGTAAATCAGACACTGGATTCTCCTTGGCTCATCAATCGAGCGATTTCCCGATCATTGGGGTCTTGGCTGCCGGCCAGCCCTTGGCTTACGCCGGCGATGTCTTCAGGGCTGCGGTTTTGGTTGAGTTTGCGCTTGCCCTCGAGCCGCTCGATGGGAATGGCAAAGCCAACGATGCCGTTGAGCATTTTCTGGATGTAATCGGCAGGGGCGTCGCTGACCGCCCAAGGCTCGGACCGCACCGCTTCATGCTTATCCGTCAGGCCGGACACGATCCGCAACAGGCGCTCGGGGTCAGAAAAAACCTCTGGCCGACCATACGCATGGATCGCCACGTAATTCCAGGTAGGCACCACTTTGCCGTGCTCGGCTTTGGCGGCGTAAAAGGACGGGCTGATGTAGGCGTCCGGCCCCTGAAAAATCAGCATCGCTTCGGCACCTGAAGCGAGGGCTTTCCACTGCGGGTTCGCTTTGGCGAGATGGCCGGACACCGTGCCGTTGGGTCCTTCATCCGCATCCAGCAACACCGGGATATGGCTGGCCTGCAGCCCGGTTTCGTCGAACGTGACCAAGGTTGCCAGGCGCGCGTTGTCGATCTGCCGATGGAGGCTGGCGAGATCCTCGTCTTTAAAATAGTTGGGCGTGTACATGATATTTCCCTTGGCGACTGACCCAATCGTAGGCAGCCTATTGGTTCGATGTAAGAGCCATTAATGGTCGATTTCATAGAGCCAATGACATGCCTGATGTGACGCCGTCTCTCACGTTCGACTTTGCTGGCATTGAGCTGGACCGGCGCCATGGACTTAGCCGTCAGCTCTATCTGGCGCTGCGCCAGCGCATTCTCGATGGTCGCTTGGGCAGCGGCACGCGGCTGCCAGCTAGCCGTGACCTCGCCGCGTCCTTGTCAATTTCGCGCAACAGCGTGATGCGCGCTTACGATCAACTGTACGCCGAGGGTTTCATCCAGGGGCGCATCGGTGATGGGACGTATGTCGCCCTTCTGCAAAAATCGGCAGCGATCGGGTCGTCGTCGCTAAAACTATCCACAAAACTGTCCACAGGGTTATCACCAAGCTTATCAACAGGGTTATCCACAAAATCCGCAGAAATGGCTGGTGATTTATCCAGTGAAGTTATCCACAGTGCCGCCATGGAGCGGTTGAAAACTCATCATCTGACCGTCCCTAAAACCGGCCTTCCTTGCGCGTTCCGAGTCGGATTGCCTGCATTCGACCTGTTTCCGTTTGACGTTTGGGGCAAGCTGCACGCGGCTTTCTGGCGCAAACCCGGGCTGAATCACCTGGGTTACGGAGACCCGGCGGGTGAGTGGCGGCTTCGCGAATTGGTCGCTGTTTATTTAAGAACATCTCGTGACTTGCAGTGCACCCCTGAACAAATTGTGATCACCAGTGGTGCGCAGCAGGCAATTACCCTTTGTGCACAGTTGCTGTTGAACAACGGCGATGCCGTTGCGATCGAGAATCCGGGTTACCGGGCCGCCGGCCATGCATTCGCCATGGCGGGTGCAACGTTGCGTGGCATGCCGGTGGATGTCGACGGCATGCGAAGTCCCGATGTCGACGACCGCAGTTGCAGACTCGCCTACGTCACGCCGTCCCATCAGTATCCGCTGGGTGTGACCATGAGCCTGGCGCGGCGGCTGGAATTACTGGCGTGGGCTGAGCGCACACAGGGCTGGATCGTCGAAGACGACTATGACGGTGAATACCGCTATAGCGGTGCGCCTCTGACGCCGCTGGCCGCGCTGGATCGCAACGGTCGAGTGCTCTATGTCGGCACGTTCGGCAAAGTGGCCTTTCCGGCATTGCGTCTTGGGTATCTGGTGCTGCCGCGAAATCTGGTCAAGCCTTTCAGCCAGCGGCGCGCCGTGGACATGCGCCACTCTGAGGTCGGCACGCAGATGGTCATGGCCGAATTCATCGCTGCCGGCCACTTCCAGCGGCACATCCGCCGCATGCGTCGCGCTGCCCTGAATCGTCGTGATGCATTGCTGGCTGGATGGCCGCAGGACTTGCCTGGCTGCGGCCCGATGCCCAAGCCGTCGGCGGGCCTGCATGTGTCCGTGAAGGTCGACAGCATCGAGCGCGAGAGGGCACTGATCGCCAAGGCCCAGGGCGTGGGGGTCGAGGTGTCGGCGTTGAGCGGCTATTGGTTGCCCGATTCAGAAACGCCTGTGGATAACCGCGCAGGATTAGTGCTGGGATTTGCGGCGGTGCCCGAGGCGGATATCGCTTCGGCGCTGGAAAGGCTTCGCAATGTCTGGCGAGATTGAGGCCCAATTGTGCTTGGCGCATTGGCTGACCCGCGATTGGCATATCGCTTAAACCCCCGCATTGACGGGCGTATACTCGCGCCCATTGCAACCTTCCTTGAGATACGTCCATGAGTCTTCCTCTTTCTGCGACGCCGGAACGCAAGTTCGGCACGCCGTTGATTGCTTTCATTTTGCTCGTCGCGGGTGCGCTGTTCCTTCAGTCCGCCGTGGGTGGCAAGCAGGTCCTGTTGCTGATCGTCGGTGCGGCACTGGGCCTGACCCTGTACCACGCGGCATTCGGTTTCACCTCGGCGTGGCGGGTGTTCATCAACGAGCGGCGGGGCGCCGGTCTGCGGGCGCAGATGGTCATGCTCGCCATCGCTGTCGTGCTGTTCTTCCCGGCCTTGGGCGCGGGCACGTTATTCGGCAACCCGGTCACCGGACTGGTCGCGCCGGCCGGCGTGTCAGTGGTATTCGGTGCGTTCATTTTCGGCATCGGCATGCAGATGGGCGGTGGCTGCGCGTCAGGCACGTTATTTACAGTGGGCGGCGGCAACGCCCGAATGCTGGTGACCTTGCTGTTCTTCATCATCGGCTCGGTCATCGCCACTCACCACGCTGACTGGTGGTTTTCGCTGCCGTCCTTTCCGGCGACTTCCATCGTCAAAACCTTCGGCGTGTTTCCTGCGCTGATCATGAGCCTGGTGCTGTTCGCGATGATCGCCTTGATCACCGTGAACCTTGAAAAGCAACGCCATGGCGAACTAGAGGCTGCCGTCACCAGTGAGCACGTCGGATTGCGCCGTTTCCTGCGCGGGCCTTGGCCGCTGGTATGGGGCGCGATTGCGCTGGCGTTGCTGAACTACGCCACCCTGGCACTGGCAGGGCGTCCGTGGGGCATCACGTCAGCCTTTGCCCTGTGGGGCGCGAAGGTCGCGAGCGCGATGGGTGTGGACGTCGGCAGCTGGGTGTTCTGGCAGATGCCGGCAAACGCCAAGGCTCTGGCCGCCCCTGTGTGGGAGGACATCACCACGGTCATGGATATCGGCATTATGTTGGGTGCGGCAGTGGCCGCAGGTCTTGCAGGACGTTTCTCGCCAAACCTGAAAATTCCGACCCGTTCATTGATCGCGGCGGTATTGGGCGGGTTGCTGCTCGGTTATGGCTCGCGTCTGGCGTACGGCTGCAACATTGGCGCGTACTTCAGTGGTATCGCATCCGGCAGCCTGCATGGCTGGCTGTGGCTGATCGCGGCATTTGCGGGCAACGCAGTGGGCGTGCGCATTCGCCCGTTCTTCTTTGAAGGCGAGCGTCGTCCGGTTGCGCTGACGGGCTGCTGATCTCAGTTCAAGGCGCCGACTGCAGGTGCGCACTTGCCCGCGATGGCGGTGTGTCGATGACGGGTTTACTGCCTGACACACCGCAAACGCGGGCGGGCGCGCCTCCGCAAAGGAGTCGCGTTAACCCTTCAACTGATCTTTCGCTACTTTTGCAATGTTCTCGGCTGTAAACCCGAATTTCGCTTGCAGCTTGTCGATCGGGGCGGAAGCGCCGAAGGTGTTCATGACAATCTTCGCGCCGCTCTGGCCCACGTAACGATCCCAGCCCACAGGCCCAGCCTGTTCCACCACCACGCGTGCGGTAACGCTCGGCGGGAAGACGCTGTCGCGGTAGGACTTGTCCTGATCTTCGAACAATTCCCAGCTCGGCATCGACACGACGCGGGCGGCAATCCCTTCGGCCTTGAGCTTCTCGAACGCCTCGACAGTCATGCCAACCTCGCTGCCAGTGGCGATCAAAATCACCTCCACCTTGTCCTTCACGGCATCGGCCAATACATAAGCGCCTTTTGCGACGTTCTCAGCGCTGGCATATTTCGACCGATCAAGCGTTGGCATCGGCTGGCGCGACAGGATCAGGCTGCAAGGGCGGTGTGTCTGCGCCAGCGCGACTTTCCACGCTTCGGCGGTCTCATTGGCGTCACCCGGACGCAGCGTCACCAGACCCGGCGTGGAACGCAGTTGCGTAAGGTGCTCGATAGGCTGGTGAGTGGGACCGTCCTCTCCAACGCCGATTGAGTCGTGGGTAAACACGAAGACCACCGGCAGTTCCATGATCGAAGCCAGGCGGATCGGCGGCTTCATGTAATCGCTGAACACCAGGAAGGTTGAGGTGTAGGGGCGGATGTAGGAGAGCGCCAGACCGTTCGCAATCGAACCCATGGCATGCTCGCGCACACCGAAGTGCAAGTTGCGGCCGCCATAGCTGCCTGCTTCGAAGCTGCCCGCACCTTCAAAGGTGAGATTGGTTTTGGTGGATGGAGAAAGGTCCGCCGATCCCCCGATCAGCCACGGAATCTGCTGGGCGAAACCGTTGAGAACTTTGCCGCCGGACGCACGTGTGGCCTGGCCTTTTGCATCCGCCTCAAAGCTGACCGCCGTGTTACGCCATCCCTCCGGCATCTCCCCGGCACGCATCCGCTGCAGTTCATCGGCCAGGGCCGGATCATCTTTCTCGAAGCGGGCGAAGGTATCCTGCCAGGCCTTGAAGTCGCCGCCGTTGCGCTCCAGCAGTGCGTCGCGCAACACGTGACGGGCTTCTTCAGGAACCAGAAAACTGCTGTTTTCATCCCAGCCGTAGGTTTTCTTGGTCAGCTTGATTTCGTCCTCGCCCAACGGTTCGCCATGGGCGGCAGCCGTGTTGTGCTTGTTCGGCGAACCATAGCCGATGACGCTGTCGACCACGATCAGCGTGGGTGCATCGTCGGTGCGCTGGAATGTCCTGATGGCCTCGGCCAGCGCAGCGGCATCGTTGGCGTCCTTCACGTGAAGGGTTTTCCAGCCGTAACCTTCGAAGCGTTTCTGCGCATCGTCGCTGTAGGCCAGTTCGGTGTGACCTTCGATGCTGATGGTGTTGTTGTCGTAGATCCAGCAAAGGTTGGAGAGCTTCAAATGCCCCGCGATCGAAGCCGCTTCTGCGGTTACGCCTTCCATCATGTCGCCGTCCCCGCACAGGACGTAAACGTTGTAATCGAACAGCGTAGCGCCCGGTTTGTTGAAGCGTTCGCCCAGCCAGCGCTCGGCCATGGCCATGCCCACGCTGTTGGCGCAGCCCTGACCCAGCGGACCGGTGGTGGTCTCGACGCCGGTGGTCATGCGGTATTCAGGGTGGCCAGGCGTTTTGGAATCCAGTTGGCGGAACAGCTTGATGTCTTCGAGACTGACCGCAGGTTTGCCGGACGGTGTGCCGTGGGCATCGATCTCCACCACTCCGGCCAAGTGCAGCAAGGAATAAAGCAGCATCGAGGCATGCCCGACAGACAGTACAAAGCGATCGCGGTTTGGCCAGTCAGGATGTTCCGGGTGATAACGCAGGAAATCTTTCCACAGCGTGTAGCCTACTGGCGCCAAGGCCATCGGAGTGCCGGGGTGACCGGAGTTGGCCTTCTGCACAGCGTCCATCGCCAGGGTGCGAATCGTGTTGATGGTCAATTGGTCGCGTTCGGTGTGCGCTGTAGCAGGTCGTTCGGTGGAGTGAGAGGTGGCAGACGAGCTCATTAACTTTCTCCTCGTGACGTATGGCTTGAACATCCAGATAGGTGTTGAGCCCGATGAGGCGAGGTTCGTTCCATGAATAATCTGTCAGCTGGACAGCGAACCAACCAGTCCATTTTGTTCTCGAATCCTTGGGGTTTGTGCATGTTGCCGTCCCGCAATTCAGAACCGGTATCGGGGGGTGGCTTTTGCAGGAAACGATCATCAGGAAGTATCGAGCCATGATCAGGACTTTCACCTACATCGGTTGGTCACTGTTCTGGCTTCTGATCTGGGACGTCATCGTCACCGTTGATTTCATGCTGTACCTGGAACGCAAGATAACCTTGCCCTCCATGCCTTTGACCCTGCTGGGTTCGGCACTTGTAGTACTGACGAGTTTTCGCAACAGCAGCGCATACAACCGGTGGTGGGAGGCGCGTACGCTTTGGGGCGCGTTGGTGAATAATTCCCGCAGCTTCGCCCGCCAGGTGCTGACGCTGATCGACGATGAGGATGAACTCAATCCGGTCAAAGCCGTACTGCTGCGCAGACATGTGGCTTACGTGGAATGCTTGTCTGCGCATCTGAAAGGGAGCGAATGCGGTGAAGACATCACGGCCATGATCCCGCGCGAAGAGTATGAGCGGCGCAAGCGTACCAACAACTTTCCCAACGCGATCCTCAATGAGTCCGCTGCCATCATCGCTGCCGAATACAAGGCCGGCCGGCTGGATAGCATTCGCCTGGAGCGGCTTGAAGCGACGCTCGTGGAAGTCTCCAACTGCCAGGGTGGCATGGAACGTATCGCGAATACACCGCTGCCTTACCCGTACGTGACCTTTCCGCGATTGTTCATCACGTTGTTCTGCATCATCGTGCCCATCGGCCTGGTTGAGACCTTGGGCTGGTTCACGCCTTTGGCATCGACAGTCGTAGGATTCATGCTGCTGGCCATCGAGAAAATCGGCACGGATCTGCAAAGCCCGTTCAAGGCTTCCGAGCATGAGATCCAGATGAAAGCGCTGTGTGAAAACATCTCCGGCAACCTCAACTCCATGCTGCAGGACGCCATGGAAAAGCGATAAGCCGGGATTGCGCGAGGACCGTTCAGATCTGCAGGCGCTGGCCTGCGGATCTGGACGCAGATAAGTCAGCAGCCCGTGCGGACAGATACGCGATCGGTACTGCGTTGGTTTTGAACGCTGACGCCGTTAGCGCAGTTCACCACAGACATCCAGCTCTACCAGCCGGCGGATTTCGTCTTTGGCCAATCCCGCGCCGAGCAGCGCGTGCAGTTTGCCGAACGCGGCTTCGCGCGTCATGCCGCCGCCGGACAACACGCCCGCTCCGCGCAGACGACTGCCGGCTTCGTAGATGTCCAGCTCAACGCCACCTTCGTGACACTGGGTAATCGCGACCACCACGATGCCTTGACGATGCGCCCGTTGCAGGCTTTCGAGGAAGGCCGGATTGTCGCTTGGCCCTGTGCCGCTGCCGAAGCATTCCAGGACCAGACCCTCGATACCGCTGTCGATCAGCGCGTCCAGCTGAGCGGCACTCATGCCGGGAAACAGCGGCAGCACCGCGACGTTTGCCAGTGTTTTCGGCTGCCGGTAGTCCAGCGCTTCGGGCAGCGCGGACACTGCCTCACCGCCCCGGGTGCGATTCAGTGCCGCGAAGGGATTGCGCCCAAAGCTGCGAATTTTCGCGCAGCGCGTGGGCTCAAGCACTTCGCCATGAAAGTACAGGTGCACCCCCGACGTCAGGCCTTTACCCAATGCTTGCAGCGCACCGTTGACGTTCTCCCACGCATCGCTGTCAGCAACGCCGGCAGGCAACATGGACCCGGTGAACACCACTGGCGCCGTCAGGCCCAACAGCTGAAAGCTCATGGCGGCCGCACTGTAGGCCAGCGTATCGGTGCCGTGCAGGATGAGCACGGCATCGCAGCCCTGAGCGTCGACCGCATCGACGACCGCTTCGCGCAGGCGCTGCCAGTAGGCAGGCGTCATGTTGGCGCTGTCGATCAGGGGCGACATTTCGCGAAACGTCCACTTCGGCACCGTAAGCCCAGGCAACGCCGCGAGCTGTCCGGCCAGGCGGGACTCGAAGCCGGAGGCCGGCGCCAGGCCATTTTCGCTGGCCTGCATGCCGATCGTCCCGCCGGTGTAGAGCACCATGACCTGCCGGGCCGCCGTGTGATTTTCGCGATTCATGCCTGTCTCCCTGGACTGACTGTCAACAGATTAAGGTGTTTCAGTGGCCGGCTTGCTGCTCGCAACCGCAGGCGTGGCGACCGATTGAGCGTGGCCGGGCTTGGGCCAGGCTTGCAAGTCCAGATCCAGATCCGGGAACTGACTGGAATCGAAGACCGGCGTATCGATGCCTGCCTTTCGCTGTGCGTCGTAGTCCTGCAGGATACGCAAACCGACTTTGAACAGCATCGCCAAGGCGATCAGGTTAACGAACGCAAGCAACGTCATCGTGATGTCGGCGAAGGCAAACACGGTTCCAAGGTCCTCGACCGCACCCCACAGGATCAGCGCCAGCACCAGTGCGCGATAACCAATCAGCGCCTTGCGGTTTTCACCGAGCAGGAATCGCAGGCTGTTTTCGCCCAGATAATAGTTGTAGAGGATCGAGGTGAACACGAACAACGCCAGCGCCACGCTGATGAACAGCTTGCCCCAGTCACCGACGACGGCTGCCAGCGAGTTCTGCGTCAGCGCGATGCCGTCGCCCTCGAAGCCTGGCGTGTAAAAGCCCGACAGCAGGATCAGCAAAGCGGTGCAGGTGCAGATCACGAATGTATCGAGGAAGACGCTGAACGCCTGAACCACACCTTGCGCAACCGGATGCTGAACGTCAGCCACCGCTGCGACGTTAGGGGCACTGCCCAGGCCTGCTTCGTTGGCGAATACGCCGCGCTTGACGCCCATGACGATAGCGCTGCCGATCAGGCCGCCGAACACTTCGTCCAGCCCGAAAGCGCTTTTGACGATGGTCATCAGCATCTGCGGGACGTGTTCGAACTGCACGCCGATGACATAGAGCGTCACGGCGATGTAGACCAGCGTCTTGATCGGAACCAGCAGATCGGCCACCGCCGCGATACGTTTGATACCGCCGATGAAAACCAGGCCCAGCAGCACCGCCAGGCCGATACCGGCATAGCCCGGGGAAATCTTGAACGCGTCATTGAGCGAGTGGGTAACGGCATGGGATTGCAGGCCATTGAAGGCGAACCCGAATGTCACCAGCAGCAGGACAGCCATGACCATGCCCAGCCAGCGTTTGCCCAGCCCGTGCTGGATGTAATACGAAGGACCGCCGCGATACTGGCCTTCTGCGTCGCAGCGTTTATACAGCTGGCCGAGGGAACATTCGAAGAAACTGCTGGCCATGCCGACCAGTGCCGTGACCCACATCCAGAACACTGCGCCAGGGCCGCCGAGGGTGACCGCAATGCCGACGCCGGCGATGTTGCCCGCGCCGACGCGCCCGGCCAGGCTGAGCATCAGGGCCTGAAACGAGCTCAGCTGGCCCGAGCTGCTGCGCAGGCTCTCGCGAAAGACCGCGAACATGTGGAAGAAGTGGCGTAACTGAACGAAGCGCGAGCGAATTGTGAAGTATCCACCGAGCCCGACAATGAGCACGATCAGCAGTTTTCCCGAGAGGAAGTCGTTGATGACTTCAAGCATTGAATGTTCCTCGCTTTTTTAGAGGGGCCGCACTATACCGGTGCGCGTTATTGGAGTCTGTAAACCATTTCCTGCTTTGCGGGTGCACATTGCCCTTCAGGAGGCCGCAGGCAATTGTGACTCGCGTGAAGTTGAACAATTCCGGGCAAAAAAAAAGGGCCTGAAGTGTCTACTTTCGGCCCTCAAAAGGGTGAGGGGTGTCTAGGCCCTCAGCCTGGTGATCGTGTTGCAGTCAAGGCGTCAGCGTCCGGAATCAGGCCTTTAGAGGTACCAGTCTGGGCGCGATCATGTTTTCGGGGCGCAGAATGTCGGCGAGCATGACGTCGTCGAGCAGGCCTTCTTCACGCACCAGTTCCAGTACACCGCGGCCTGTTTCCAGGGCAACGCGGGCGATACGCGTGGCGTTTTCGTAGCCGATGTAAGGGTTCAGTGCGGTGACCAGGCCAATCGAGTGTTCGACCAGTTCACGGCAACGGACTTCGTTGGCGGTGATGCCGACGATGCAATGTTCGCGCAGCATGTCCATGGCACGTTGCAGCAGGCGGATCGAATCAAAAATCTTGTACGCGATCAGGGGCTCCATCACGTTCAGCTGCAGCTGGCCGCCTTCGGCTGCGACAGTGAGCGCCAGATCATTACCCATGATTTCGAACGCGCACATGTTCACGGCTTCCGGAATCACCGGATTGACCTTGCCCGGCATGATCGAGCTGCCCGGCTGGCGCGCCGGCAGATTGATTTCATTGATACCGGTACGCGGTCCGCTGGACAGCAGGCGCAGGTCGTTACAGATCTTCGAGAGCTTGACGGCTGTGCGCTTGAGCATGCCTGAGAACAGTACAAAGGCGCCCATGTCCGAAGTGGCTTCGATCAGGTCAGCCGCAGGTACCAGCGGCTGACCGCTGATGGTCGCCAGACGCTGCACTGCCAGGTGCTGATAGCCAGGGTCGGCGTTGATGCCCGTGCCGATTGCGGTACCGCCCAGGTTGACCTCGGTCAGCAGTTCAGGCGCCAAGCTGCGCAGACGGTTGAGGTCCTCAGTCAGCGTGGTAGCAAAGGCCCGGAATTCCTGGCCCAGCGTCATCGGCACGGCGTCCTGCAACTGGGTGCGGCCCATTTTCAGGACGTGGTTGAATTCCTGACCTTTGGCCGCGAATGCCTGAATGAGGCTGTCGAGGCTGGCGAGCAAGGCGTCGTGACCCAGCAGCAGACCCAGACGGATCGCCGTCGGGTAGGCGTCGTTGGTCGACTGCGCCATGTTCACGTCATTGTTGGGGTGCAGGTAGTTATATTCGCCTTTGGCATGGCCCATCGCTTCGAGCGCAATGTTGGCGATGACTTCGTTGGCGTTCATGTTGGTCGAGGTGCCAGCGCCGCCCTGAATCATGTCGACGACGAACTGCTCGTGGAAATCGCCCCGTATCAGACGAGCACATGCTTCGCTGATTGCCGCGTGCTTCTCATTGCTCAAATGACCCAACTGATGGTTCGCATCGGCAGCCGCCTGCTTGACCATTGCCAGTGCCACGACCAGCTTTGGATAGTGCGAGAGCGGAACGCCGGAGAGGTGGAAGTTGTTCACCGCACGCAGGGTCTGAATGCCGTAATACGCTTCAGCGGGTACTTCGAGGACGCCAAGCAGGTCTTTTTCGATGCGAAATGATGCAGCGCAGGACATGATAGAGAAAGTCTCAAGAGAGGCACGGACTAAGCCGGAACGCCTTTAATACTAGGCCTGTGGACGATTGCGAACCAATGCTGTTAAGCGCTAGCCTATGCGCAAACGGCATAATGCGGATGTGACGTTCGGATTGTGACGAGCGTGTGAAGGGCGACGCGTCTCATGTTGCAGGAGCGTGGCTTGTCTTTGGGCCGCATCCCGCGATCTGGCGCTCAGCGCCAGCGGAACCTGATAATGCGGGTTGGCAAGTCATTCTTGAGTCGCCTGATTTCGCTGCCGCTACGCGCCAGATCGCGGGGCAAGCCACGCTCCTACAATCGAAATCTAACTTGGCTCCCAATGGCGGAGAACACGATGAACCTGGAAAGCAAATGGCTGGAAGATTTCAGCGCGCTGGCCGCGACCCGCAGCTTCTCCCAGGCGGCGGAGCGGCGCTTCGTCACGCAGCCGGCGTTCAGTCGACGCATTCGTAGCCTTGAGGCCGCGCTGGGGCTGACGCTGGTCAACCGGTCGCGCACGCCGATCGAGCTGACCGCGGCCGGGCAATTGTTTCTGGTCACTGCTCGCACCGTCGTCGATCAGTTGGGTGAGGTGCTGCGCCACTTGCATCATCTGGAAAGCGGGCAGGGCGAGGTCATGCAGATCGCCGCCGCACACTCACTGGCGTTGAGCTTCTTCCCGCGCTGGATCGCGCAGTTGCGTAACGAGGGATTGAACATTGCGACCCGTCTGGTCGCCACCAACGTTGGCGACGCGGTGCATGCGCTGCGCGAAGGTGGCTGCGACCTGATGCTGGCGTTCTACGACCCCGACGCTGCGTTGCAGATGGACGCCGAAATATTTCCGTCGCTGCACCTTGGCATGACCGAAATGCTGCCGGTCTGCTCGGTCGACGCCGACGGCCAACCGTTGTACGACCTGGAATGCGAACAGAGCGTGCCGCTGCTGGCCTACAGCGCTGGGGCGTTTCTTGGGCGTTCGGTCAACTTGCTATTACGTCAGCGCGCGCTGCGCTTCACGACGGTGTACGAAACCGCCATGGCCGACAGCCTGAAGGGCATGGCGTTGCAGGGTCTGGGCATCGCATGGGTGCCGCGACTCAGTGTCACGGCCGAACTTGAACGCGGCGAGCTGGTGATCTGCGGCGGCCCACAGTGGCACGTGCCACTGGAGATCCGCCTGTATCGCTGCGCGCTCGTGCGCAAGGCAAACGTGCGCCTGCTGTGGCGCAAGCTTGAGGGCGGCGCATCACAACCCGGCGCTTGACCTTCGAGTCAGTAAACACGCGGGATCCGGCCCTTGATGATCGGCTGACAGGAGGTCGTCAGCGTTCTGTCAAACAGCACTCTTTGCGGTATACTGCGCGGCCTTTGGCCGGTTCGACTGGTCATAATTCGTACGACAAGCCACGCCGGTCCTCCCGCGTGGCTTGTTGTTTTTAGACGCGCCTGCGGGCGCCCGATGAGAGGCACGACGATGAGCGCACTGGTTGGCGTGATCATGGGCTCCAAGTCCGATTGGTCCACCCTTAGCCACACCGCCGACATGCTGGAAAAGCTCGGCATTCCGTACGAAGTCAAAGTGGTTTCGGCTCACCGCACGCCGGATCTGCTGTTCCAGTACGCCGAGGAGGCCGAGGGCCGTGGCATCGAGGTGATCATCGCCGGTGCCGGCGGCGCCGCTCACCTGCCGGGCATGTGCGCGGCCAAGACCCACCTGCCGGTGCTGGGCGTTCCGGTTCAGTCTTCCATGCTCTCGGGCGTCGATTCGCTGCTGTCGATCGTGCAGATGCCGGCAGGCATTCCGGTTGCCACTCTGGCCATCGGCAAGGCAGGCGCAATCAACGCTGCGCTGCTCTCGGCGAGCATCCTGGGCGCCAAACACCCGCAATTCCACGCGGTGCTGAAGAAATTCCGCACTGAGCAGACAGACAGCGTTCTGGACAATCCAGACCCACGCGAGGCCTGAGGTTTTCATGAAGATCGGCGTAATCGGTGGCGGCCAGCTGGGCCGCATGTTGGCTCTGGCGGGCACACCGCTGGGAATGAACTTCGCTTTTCTCGACCCGGCGCCGGATGCTTGTGCTGCCGCACTGGGTGAGCATCTGCGTGCCGATTACGGCGATCAGGATCACTTGCGTCAGCTGGCTGACGAAGTGGATCTGGTGACCTTCGAATTCGAAAGCGTGCCGGCTGAAACGGTCGCGTTTCTATCGCAGTTCGTGCCGGTTTATCCGAGCGCAGAGGCCCTGCGTATCGCCCGTGATCGCTGGTTCGAAAAAAGCATGTTCAAGGACCTGGACATTCCGACGCCTGCGTTCGCCGACATTCAGTCCCAGGCGGATCTGGACGCTGCGGTTGCCAGTATCGGCCTGCCTGCCGTGCTGAAAACTCGCACGCTGGGTTACGACGGCAAAGGGCAGAAGGTCCTGCGCGAGCCGAAAGACGTGGTCGACACCTTCGCCGAGCTGGGCAGCGTGCCGTGCCTGCTCGAAGGCTTCGTGCCCTTCACCGGTGAAGTCTCGTTGATCGCCGTACGCGCGCGTGATGGCGAGACCCGTTTCTATCCGCTGGTGCACAACACCCATGACAGCGGCATCCTGCGCCTGTCCATCGCCAGCACCGATCACCCGTTGCAGGGACTGGCAGAAGACTACGCCGGCCGTGTGCTCAAGCAGCTGGACTACGTCGGCGTGCTGGCTTTCGAGTTCTTCGAAGTCGACGGTGGCCTGAAAGCCAACGAGATTGCCCCACGTGTGCATAACTCTGGGCACTGGACCACTGAAGGCGCCGAATGCAGCCAGTTCGAAAACCACCTGCGCGCCGTGGCTGGCCTGCCGCTGGGCTCGACGGCCAAAGTGGGCGAGAGCGCAATGCTCAACTTCATCGGCGAAGTGCCTGCAGTGGATAAAGTCATCGCCATCGAAGACTGTCACCTGCATCACTACGGCAAGGCGTTCAAGACAGGCCGCAAGGTCGGTCACGCGACCGTGCGCAGCAAAGACCGCGCGACCCTGGATCAACAGGTGAAGCAGGTCGAGGCGCTGATCAAGAACTGATCAGTCGCAGCGGTCCTCGTAGGAACGCGCGTGCCCGCGATCAGGGTGGGTCAGGCACCCACCCGTTTGACCCTTATCGCATCCCGGGCAAGCCGCGCTCCTGCAAGTCCGTGTTCATTACGTTGAACCATTCATCCCCCGCGCCCCTCTCATAGCGTGTTGCCGATAGCCGACTAGGCTTTGGCATATTCATTCAAACAGAGGGACATGGCATGGGAATCATTGGAACCATCTTCATCGGCCTGATCGTGGGTCTGCTCGCGCGTTTTCTGAAACCGGGCGACGACAGCATGGGCTGGATCATGACCATTATTCTGGGTATCGCCGGCTCTCTGGTCGCGACCTATGGTGGTCAGGCGCTGGGTATCTATCAGGCAGGCGAGGGTGCAGGCTTCCTCGGCGCGCTGGTGGGCGCAATTGTGCTGCTGGTGATCTACGGCCTGATCAGAAAGAAATGAAAATGACGCTGGCCCTCTGCGTTATTGCGGCGCGGAGGGCTAGAATGCCCGGCACATCATCCTCAGCCGAGCCTCTCAATGCGTCGCCTTCTTCTCGTTTCCCTGCTGCTGGTCTGTGGACTGGCATGCGCCGCTGAACCGCCTGAAACCGACTGGCTGGAGCTGATGCCCAAGTCGGATCAGAAAGCCCTCGAAGCCATGCCCGAAATCGACCACAACTCCCCGGAGGCTCAAGGGACGTTCGACAGCAAGGGCGGTTTGAAACAGAGCAAGGGCTTGCCTGCGGTCATGTATTCGACCAAAACCGTAGCTGCCATGAATGACAAAACCATTCGTCTGGGCGGTTATCCGGTTCCGCTGGAAACCGACGCCAAAGGCCACAGCACGCTGTTTTTCCTGGTCCCTTATCCTGGGGCCTGCATCCACGTACCGCCTCCGCCGCCAAACCAGCTGGTCCTCGTTCGTTATCCCAAAGGCCTGAAGATCGACGATATCTACACGCCGCTGTGGGTAATCGGCACCTTGAAGGTCGAGAAGGTCAGCAACGACCTGGCCGACGCCGCCTACGCGCTGGATGCATCGAAGGTGCGAGTGGTGACTGAGGCGGATTTGTAACGCTCTCTGGCAGAAGTTGCAGCTGGGGCAAACCTGTGGGAGTGAGCACGCTTACTCCCACAAAGCTGATCATTGTCTGATCAATCGTCTGTCAAAGGCTCTGCCCAGATGCTCACGCTCATCACATGCATGTCGTTGGGCTTGAGCGTCACGATGTCGCCCATGACGTTCGCGGTTTCGACACATACCATGTTCTGCCAGCCGTCAGCTTCCATGTCGCTGAAGGTCTTGGTTTTCTCGATCCACGGGTTCCATACCACCGAAGAGTTCGAACCGATGGTTTGAATCTGGATTCGGCGTTTCCACGCGGGATCGACAATCGAAATCAGGTCGGGCGTGTCTTGATAGATGCGGTCTGTTTCGCCAGTGAACGTGATGTCACCTGCCTGCACATTCTGTTTTTCCCAGCTTTCCAGCGTATTCAGGTAGCTGACGCCGTCCAGGCCTTCGATGCTGACCTGTTTGATATCGCTGATGGCGAAATAGCTGTGCAGCGCCTGGCTCAGGGTGACGTCTTCGGGTCCCGCGTTAAAGCTGACCAGGCTGACGTTCAGTGCTGCATCAAGGCGGATCTGCAGCTTCAGGCCGACGGTGTGCGGCCAGCCTGGCAGCTGCCCTTCAGCCTTGGGCTGAATGAACTCGACGATCAGTGCTTCGCCATCTTCGCCCATGCCCATCAATTCCCAGTCGATCGCACGGACCTCGCCGTGGGCGTTCGCCGGTTCACTGCTCTGGCGCATGGCCTGAACGCTCTGCGGGTTGCGCTGGAAGTTGCCGAACCAAGGCCAGCAAATCGGCATACCGCCACGAATCGCCTTACCTTTGTGGAAGACTGCGCCCGGATTGGACCAGATCAGAGGCTGATCGCCATCAACCTGATAGCTGACGATGTGCGCGCCCTGCTGGGCGACAACCAGTTCGGCCTTGCCATGGCTGATTCGCCAGCAATTAAGCTCACCGAGCTGGATGGATTCGACTTGTGGCGTAGGCATAGGGGCTCTCACTCGAAGGACAGTGACTGAATCAGACTGTGCCAAGCTTGATGAGTTTAATGCCCAAAGCCAAGTGCCGCGCTGCTGAAGCGTGATCCGTCAGCGCCGCGCGGGAACCGAGCGGGTGCGGCCGCTGCCGTCGATGGCCACGAATACAAACACGGCCTCGGTGACTTTGCGCCATTCGCTGGACAGCGGGTCGTCGCTCCATACCTCGACCATCATCTGGATCGAGCTGCGGCCGATTTCCAGCGTCTGCGTATAAAAGGACAATTGCGCGCCCACGGCGACCGGTACCAGAAACGCCATGCGGTCGATCGCGACGGTTGCAACGCGCCCGCCCGCGACTTTGCTGGCCATGGCCGTACCGGCCAGGTCCATCTGGGCCACCAGCCAGCCACCAAAAATGTCGCCGAAGCCGTTGGTTTCGCGTGGAAGCGCGGTGATCTGCAATGCCAGATCGCCTTGCGGGATAGGATCTTCTTGTTCGAGCTCAATCATGCCGGGGTCCCTCTGACCCATGACTCTCAAGTCTTCATTACGTTAGAAAGGGAAACTCTGCGAAAACGACTTGGTGAAAATGGCTTCGCACAATTTCCCTGAATGACGGGTGGAGTCGCGGCTGGCAAGTATATCGGCCGATGCCCCGAGACACGACCGTTGGGTTCCCATTTAGCCCCTCTCTCATTGCAATCGATGTGCACCTGCACACAATTTGCTATCGTGCCGAACCGATTTGGCACACTAAGCCTTTATTGGTACGCAATTTTGATGCCCGATTGCACAGTCGAGTCGATAAATCGCGTATGGAGCCGTTACCCGCGGCCTTTTTCGCTGTTGATCATTCGTCTCAAGAGAGCCTCAAAAGAGAAGCCATTGTCATGTCCTCTGTGTCTTCAAGTGCCGCGCAACCCTCGCGCCCACTGACCCGTAACGATTACAAAACCCTGTCGCTGTCCGCACTGGGCGGCGCGCTGGAGTTCTACGATTTCATCATTTTCGTGTTCTTCGCGGCAGTGGTGGGCAAGCTGTTTTTCCCCGCTGACATGCCGGAATGGCTGCGTTTGATGCAAACGTTTGGCATTTTTGCCGCCGGTTATCTGGCTCGACCGCTGGGCGGCATCGTCATGGCGCATTTTGGCGATCTGCTGGGTCGCAAGAAAATGTTCACGCTCAGTATTTTCCTGATGGCGGTGCCGACGCTGATCATGGGCTTGCTGCCGACCTACGAACAGATCGGAATGTTCGCACCGTTGTTGCTGCTGTTAATGCGCGTCATCCAGGGTGCCGCGATCGGGGGTGAAGTGCCAGGTGCGTGGGTATTCGTTTCCGAACACGTTCCCGCACGTAACGTCGGTTACGCCTGCGGTACCCTCACTTCCGGGCTGACTGCCGGCATTCTGCTTGGTTCGCTGGTGGCCACGTGGATCAACAGCATCTATTCACCGGCTGAGGTTTCGGATTACGCATGGCGTATTCCTTTCCTGCTGGGCGGTGTATTCGGTCTGATGTCGGTTTACCTGCGCCGCTGGTTGCACGAGACGCCGGTATTCGCTGAGCTGCAACTGCGCAAACAACTGGCTGACGAAGTCCCGCTCAAGGCCGTGCTGCGTGATCATCGCGGTGCTGTGGTGTTGTCGATGGCACTGACCTGGTTGCTGTCGGCAGGCGTTGTCGTGGTCATCCTCATGACGCCGACGCTGCTGCAAACCAACTTCGGTTTCGCGCCGGCGGTCACGTTGAAGGCCAACAGTCTGGCCATCGTCCTGCTGAGCCTGGGCTGCATCGGCGCGGGCGCACTGGCGGATCGTGTTGGCGCAGGCCTCGTGTTCCTGGTCGGCTCGCTTGGGCTGTTGGTCACGTCGTGGACCTTCTATCACACCGTTGGCGATCATCCCGACTTGCTCTATCCGCTCTACGCACTGACCGGCCTGTTCGTTGGCACCATCGGCGCGGTGCCATTCGTGATGGTCAGAGCCTTCCCACCAGTCGTTCGCTTTTCCGGACTGTCCTTTTCCTACAATCTGGCCTATGCAATCTTCGGCGGGCTGACCCCGATGGTGGTGCAGGGTATGAACAAGGTGAACCCGATGGCGCCCGCCTGGTATGTGGCTATTCTGTGTGCATTGGGGATGGTGATCGGCGTGTATTTGCTGCGCAGCCGGCGGATCAATTGATGTGAAAAGCTTCGCGCTCGCGGCATTATCAAGCCGCGAGCGCGAAGCTTGCACCGTCAGACTTTGACGGCAAGTATCGTCGGTTTTCCACCGGACTCACCTGCAACCAGTATCTGGTCTGGCCTGGGTTGGACGAATCCGGTCGACGCGTTGGATATAACGTCCGCGTCGGTCAGTGTCCCGAACTTTGCCGGATTGGGCACAAAGGTCTCGTCGACACTGCCGTCCATATTGAAACGCCCGACTACAGGTCCAGATGATGTGGGTTGTCTCCACCTCCCCAGTGCAATCACTTTTTCAGGCGTCTGCGCCGCTATGCCCGCTTGATGCCACATATCCACATAAGGCGGATCAACGAAGGCGTGAACAGCCGGCTCGCCTCCGTTAAAGCTCTCTTCCGGCGAGCCGTTGGTACCGTATAGCCCGACCAGACTTTTCCATCCCCTTTCAAGCGACGTGCCTGCTACGAGCATGACGGGAGGGGCCTCGTAGACCGAGCGAAACTCATGAAACTGACCTTCTATCTCGGTTTCGCTGACCCCGTTTGTGCCAAAACTTTTATCAAGATTGCCCTCAGTGTCGAACTTCATGATCAGCCCGCCCAGTCCAAAACCATCGGGCCGGTGAGTCGTCCCGCATGCGAGAATACCGCCGTCCTGACTTGGGGCAAGGCTTGATATCCTGATCAGTTTTTCGGGGTAATCAGGATGTCTCGGTGTCCATATACCACCTTCCTGAAAAGTGGTATCCAGTGCGCCCTTCTGCGTCAATCGTAAAATATGATAGTCAGGAGGAGACTTGTTATATTCGGCAATGCCGACAAATATACCCGATGAACACACAATGCAGGCGTTGCCATCAAAGAGTTGTGCATCAGCGGCCGCAAATGTGTCGATATCCACTTTGCCTTCAATGCCGAAGCTTGAGTCTGGCGTGCCATCGCTCAATCTTTTTGTAAGGGCATGAGCGTGATAGATATTGCCACCGTCTACCCACATAGTGGATCCCCAATTGAATATATCGCCAGCCGTTGTTTCGTGAAGGCCCTTGAGGACGGTTATCTTCCCGGGCTCTTTCGTGAAATGTGCTTCGATAGACCCTGTTCCAAGGCTCCCAAATGAAGGGTCTATGTTTCCGGCGGCGTCGAACCGCGCCACGTAGGCTTCGTAGCGTCGTCCCGGAAGGTCGACGTTAAGGATATCGTAATAGGTTGCGAGGAAATAACCTGGCTTGGCGACACTGGATATTATGCATGTAGCCCAGCCATTGTCATTCCCGAGCCTTAATTTGCCTGCAGCCCCGAATGTTTGATCGTACTCGAGCGTTCCCAGTGATCGAGGTGAAGTCTGACGATCATCGGTATGGCCATAGAGATAAGATTTCGAAATCTCCTCGCGAAGTTTATTGTCCATAATGTATTGCCTCGTATAAAGGTGCGCTTCCCTGGCACGTATTCGCTATCCACGAAAAAGTGCGGATAAGAATGTATATAACAACTTTTAGGCGAATGTCTTGGATGGGTGGTCGCCATACAGTGAGTCTGGATCAGCGAGAGCGATTACGGTAGATTAAATCGCGATTTCAGATTTATCTCTTATCGCGCTTTCAATACACCGGTTACGACGAGTAAGCACTTCACCTTGAAATTGCGAATCGGTGCGCGCGGCAAAAAATGCTGACTGAATGCCTGAATTGCCGTGTGGATGCGCGCATGCGGGTCTAGGCAGGCAGATGAATGTGCCGCTGTCCATTCCGGGAAATGAATACGCGTCTTTCTCGGTTTCATGGATATGTCACAATTCAGACATAGAGTAGTCACATGGCCATCTCCCCGGCCAGCACCCTAATCTCGCCAGGAGCAAGGCATGACACTCAAGCGTTTGATGACCGCACTGACTTTTGTCGCTGCTGGCTTTACCGCGGCGGCGGCGGTTGCTGCTGTTGATCCGGCGATCAAGGCCTACGAAAAAACCAGCGGGGTGTCGGGCAATCTGTCCAGCGTCGGCTCGGATACGCTGGCGAACCTGATGACGATGTGGGCTGAGGCCTACAAGAAAGAATACCCCACCGTGAACATCCAGATTCAGGCTGCCGGTTCCTCGACAGCGCCGCCTGCGTTGACCGAGGGCACGGCAACGCTCGGCCCGATGAGCCGCAAAATGAAAGACGGCGAGCTGTCTGCGTTCGAGCAGAAGCATGGGTACAAACCGACTGCCATTCCGGTTGCGGTTGATGCGCTTGCGGTGTTCGTCCATAAGGACAACCCGATCAAAGGGCTGACGTTGCAGCAGGTCGATGCGATCTTCTCGGCAACCCGCTTGTGCGGCGGCAAACTCGATGCGAAGACCTGGGGCGACGTGGGCGTGACGGGTGACCTTGCGGGTAAGTCCATCCAGCTGTTCGGCCGCAATTCGGTGTCCGGGACCTACGGTTATTTCAAAGAAGAAGCGCTGTGCAAGGGAGACTTCAAGCCCAACGTCAATGAGCAACCGGGCTCGGCTTCGGTCGTCAGCTCGATCAGCAGCTCGCTGAACGGCATCGGTTATTCGGGTATTGGCTATAAAACGTCCAGCGTGCGCACCGTGCCGCTGGCGAAAAAGCCCGGTGGCGAGTTCGTCGAGGACAACGAAGCCAATGCGCTCAACGGCACGTATCCACTGGCGCGCTTCCTTTATGTCTACGTCAACAAGGCGCCCAATAAACCGCTGAATCCCCTCGAGGCCGAGTTCGTAAAACTGATGCTGTCCAGACAAGGTCAGGAAGTTGTCATGAAAGACGGGTACATTCCTTTACCAGCCAAGGTCGTCAGCAAGGCATTGGCTGATCTGGGGCTATAACAATGGGCTGCGCGCCGTGCAGCCGGATAACCCTGAGCGGGGTGACAGGTTCGTCCCGCATGAAACCAGAAAGGCCTTATGGAACGAGGCTTGCGAGACAATGAACAGTCCGTTGCCACACACCAGAGGCGACGGGCTTTTTTGCGTCACCACGTTGTAATGTATTTGTCATACAGAGCGACTAGGGTGTGCGCATGAATGATTTGGCCAATTCATCGATGACCGAAAAACCCCATCCCGAGCGCATTGATTTCAACGCGCCCGAGCTGCAACGTAAGCGTCGTATTCGCGCGCTCAAAGACCGTCTGACGCGCTGGTACGTGTTGGTGGGTGGTCTCGCCGTGCTGGCCGCAATCACCCTGATTTTCTTTTATCTCGCTTACGTCGTGGCGCCCCTGTTTCAGGGGGCCAGGCTGACGGTCGCGGACGCGCAAACCCCCGCATGGTTGCAGACTGCCGGCAAACCCATGGTTCTGGTCATAGAGGAGCAGAATCAGGTCGGCATGCGTGTGTCGGACAGTGGCGAGGCACTGTTCTTCGCCGTGGAAGACGGGCATGAATTGTCCCGCGTGAGCTTGCCGGTGCCCGAGGGGGCCCGTGTCACGTCAGTCGCTCAGGATCAGCCTGGCAAACCCCTGATCGCGGTGGGCCTGTCCAACGGACAGGTGCTGGTGTTCAAACATGCCTATCCCATCACCTATCCCGGCAACAAGAAGACCATCACACCGACCATTACCTGGCCTTATGGCGACACGCCGCTGGTGCTGGATGAGGAAGGGCGGGCGCTTGAGCACGTCAACCTCAACGCCAGCGACTCGACGCTGATTCTGGCGGGTGCTACAGGCACTCAGCTGCACGTGCTGGCGTTGACGCAAGCTGAAAACCTGATGACCGGCGAGACTGCCAACGAGCAAAGCCGTATTGATCTGCCGCAACTGTCGGCCGCGGTGAAGGCCATCTTCGTCGATCCGCGGCAGCAATGGTTGTACGTGATCAACGGTCGTGCGCAGGCCGACGTCTTCGACCTCCACGACCGTACGCTCAACGGTCGTTACAAACTGCTTGAAGACGCCAACGCCGAAACCACCGCCAGCGCACAGCTCGTTGGCGGGATATCGTTGGTGATCGGCAGCTCCAAGGGCAACATCGCTCAATGGTTCATGGCCCGCGATGTCGATGGCGAGATGCGTCTTCAGCACATCCGTGACTTCAAGATGAGTGGCGCGCCGATCGCGCAGATCACTGCCGAGCAGCGCCGCAAAGGCTTCATCGCGATGGACACCTCCGGCAAGCTCGGCGTGTTCCACAGCACGGCTCACCGCACGCTGCTGGTTGAGCCTGTCGCCAGCGGTCCTGCCGTGATCGGGATGTCGCCCCGGGCAGACCGCATCATTGCCGAAGACAGCGGCAGACTGCTGCCGATGACCCTCAAAAACCCGCACCCCGAAGTGTCCTGGAGCGCTCTCTGGGATAAGGTCTGGTACGAGAGTTACGACGAGCCCAAGTACGTCTGGCAGTCGACCGCCTCCAACAGCGACTTCGAGCCCAAGCTCAGCCTGGCGCCGTTGACATACGGCACGCTCAAGGCTGCCTTCTACGCCATGCTGCTCGCCGCGCCGCTGGCCGTCGCCGCTGCCATCTACACCGCGTATTTCATGGCCCCGGGCATGCGTCGCAAGGTCAAGCCGGTGATCGAACTGATGGAAGCGATGCCGACCGTGATCCTGGGTTTCTTCGCCGGCTTGTTTCTCGCGCCCTACCTGGAAGGCCATCTGCCAGGCATATTCAGTCTGCTGATCTTCACCCCGATCGGCATCCTGCTGGCAGGGTTTTTGTGGACGCGCTTGCCGGATTCGATTCGCCTTCGTGTGCCTGATGGGTGGGAGAGCGCGATCCTGATTCCGGTCATTTTGCTGATCGGCTGGGTCTCTCTGGGCATGAGCTCGCACCTGGAAAACTGGTTCTTCGGCGGCGACATGCGTTCCTGGATCACCAACGATCTGGGCATCACCTACGATCAGCGCAATGCACTGGTCGTTGGCCTGGCAATGGGTTTCGCTGTCATTCCCAATATCTACTCCATCGCCGAAGATGCGGTGTTCAGCGTGCCGCGCGGTCTGACGCTGGGCTCATTGGCGCTGGGCGCAACCCCATGGCAAACCCTCACGCGCGTAGTGATCCTGACCGCCAGCCCGGGGATTTTCTCGGCGTTGATGATCGGCATGGGCCGCGCCGTGGGTGAAACGATGATCGTGCTCATGGCCACCGGCAATACGCCGATCATGGACATGAACCTTTTTGAAGGTATGCGCACGCTGGCGGCCAACGTCGCCGTCGAAATGCCGGAGTCGGAAGTGGGCGGCAGCCATTACCGCGTGCTGTTCCTGGCTGCCCTCGTGCTGCTGATGTTCACGTTTGTCATGAATACCTTGGCAGAGCTGATCCGTCAGCGCCTGCGCAAGCAGTATTCGTCTCTATAGGGCAGGTAGAAACACATGAAAAAGACCTCCCTCAAGCATTGGTTCAAAAGTGGTGGCCCCGGCGTCTGGCTCAGCGCGGGCGCTGTTTCCGTTGCCGTGATCATGACCATCGGCCTGCTGGCGGTGATCGCCGTGCGCGGTCTGGGCCATTTCTGGCCCGCGGACGTGATCTCTGCCCAATACGATGTGCCAGGTCAGGAGCGCCACGTATTGGTCGGCGAACTGGTCGAATCCGAACAAGTGCCGCGCGCACGGCTTAAAGGCGCCGGGCTGCCTGTCCCGGACAAAGGGCCGGAATTCATGACCCGCGACCTGTTCAAGGTCGGCAACCGGGATATCAATGCCTCCGACTTCAGCTGGATCATCGGCGAATGGCTGACGGATCAGCGCAAACCGGTAGAGCTGATGACGCTCGAGCGTCGGGAGTGGGGCAACTTTTACGGTTACCTGGTCAACGTCAAGGAGAACGGACAGGTCGTAGCGCAAGGTGAAGCCGCTTGGCCGCAATTGCAGGAGCGCATCAAGCGCGTCGAGAAAATCTCCGATGAGCTCGATGGCCTTGAGAAATCGGACATTGGTGCGATCAACCACGGCATTGAGCGTCTGCGCCTGCGCACGCGCCAGCTTGAGCTCGACGGCAAGCTCGATGCTGCCGCTCAGGCTGACCTGGCTACCGAACGCGCCGAATACGACGCACGTTACAAGGACATCGAGGCGCGTCTTGGCGCACTCCATGCCGACTTCAACCGCGACAGCCTGACGGCCCGCGACGCCAATGGCAAAGAGGTCGAAATTGCGCTGGGTAAAGTCGTGCACGCCTACCAGCCCAATGCGATGGGCACGTTGACCAAGCTGGGTTTCTACTTCCAGAAGCTGTGGGAATTCTTGAGCGACGACCCGCGAGAGGCGAACACCGAGGGCGGGATTTTCCCGGCGATCTTCGGCACCGTGATGATGACCCTGATCATGGCGATCATCGTCACGCCGTTTGGCGTGCTCGCGGCTGTGTATCTGCGCGAATACGCGCGTCAGGGGCCGATGACGCGGCTGATCCGCATTGCCGTGAACAACCTGGCAGGCGTTCCGGCGATCGTCTACGGCGTCTTCGGGCTGGGCTTTTTCGTCTACGTTCTGGGCGGCTCGCTTGACCGGCTGTTCTTCCCCGAAGCGCTGCCAGCGCCGACCTTCGGGACGCCTGGCCTGCTCTGGGCGTCGCTGACCCTCGCATTGCTGGCGGTGCCGGTGGTGATCGTCGCGACCGAAGAGGGACTGGCGCGCATTCCGCTGACCCTGCGTGAGGGCTCGCTCGCGCTGGGTGCGACAAAGGCCGAGACGCTCTGGAAGATCGTCCTGCCGATGGCAAGTCCCGCGATGATGACCGGACTGATTCTGGCCGTGGCCCGCGCGGCCGGTGAAGTCGCGCCGCTGATGCTGGTGGGCGTGGTCAAGATGGCGCCGTCGCTGCCGGTGGACGGCAACTATCCGTATCTGCACCTCGACCAGAAGATCATGCACTTGGGCTTCCACATCTACGACGTCGGCTTTCAGAGCCCCAACGTCGAGGCGGCGCGACCGCTGGTGTATGCCACGGCGTTGCTGCTGGTGCTGGTCATTGCCCTGTTGAACCTGTCGGCGGTGACGATTCGAAACCGGCTGCGCGAGAAGTACAGAGCCCTGGACAGCTGATAAACAAGCCACGAGCGGGGAACCACGCGCGGCCAGTAAAACGCCGCACGCCGCTTCTGCACGAACTGGCGGCTGCAGCTCGATGCTTGCGGCTACGAACGGAGTGAGACCATGCAGCAAGAACCCCACACCCACGGCATCAACATGTCTGCCTTGGGTCGAAAGCGCCAGGGGCTTGATCTGGCCAGCGAAAACGTCGCTCTGGAAGTGCCGGGCCTGAATCTTTTCTACGGGGAAAAGCAGGCGTTGTTCGACATCCAGATGAATATCCCGAAACAGCGGGTAACGTCGTTCATCGGGCCGTCGGGCTGTGGCAAGTCGACCTTGTTGCGCACCTTCAATCGCATGAACGATCTGGTGGACGGCTGCCGCGTGCAGGGCGAAATCAAGCTCTACGGGCACGACATCTATACCAAGGGCGAGGATGTGGCCGAGCTGCGTCGTCGCGTCGGCATGGTGTTCCAGAAGCCCAACCCGTTTCCCAAGACCATTTATGAAAATGTGGTCTATGGCCTGCGGATTCAGGGCATCAACAAAAAGCGCGTGCTTGATGAGGCGGTCGAGTGGGCGTTGCGTGGCGCCGCTCTGTGGGATGAGGTCAAAGACCGCCTGCACGAATCGGCGCTCGGGCTTTCCGGCGGTCAGCAGCAGCGTCTGGTGATCGCCCGCACTATCGCCGTCGAACCCGAAGTCCTGCTGCTCGATGAGCCGTGCTCCGCGCTCGACCCGATTTCGACGTTAAAAGTCGAAGAGCTGATCTACGAACTGAAATCCAAATACACCATTGTGATCGTTACCCACAACATGCAGCAGGCGGCGCGCGTGTCGGATTACACCGCGTTTCTGTACATGGGCAAGGTGGTCGAATTCGGGGACACCGATACGTTGTTCACCAATCCGACCAAAAAGCAGACTGAAGACTACATAACCGGTCGTTACGGCTAGCACGTGTTTCGTCAGCCCTGAACCACCGCGCAATCAATCGGACGGACACTCAGCATGATCAAAGACAGCCATACACATCACATCTCCCAGCAGTTCAACGCTGAACTGGAAGAAGTTCGCAGCCACCTGCTGGAAATGGGTGGTCTGGTCGAGAAGCAGGTCAACGACGCGGTCACCGCGCTGATCGACGCCGACTCGGGCCTGGCCCAGCGGGTTCGCGAAGTCGACGACCGCATCAACCAGATGGAGCGCAACATCGATGAAGAATGCCTGCGCATTCTGGCTCGTCGTCAGCCCGCCGCCTCCGACCTGCGTCTGATCATCAGCATTTCCAAATCGGTGATCGATCTGGAGCGCATCGGTGATGAGTCTACCAAGATTGCCCGTCGCGCCATTCAGTTGTGCGAAGAAGGCGAGTCGCCACGCGGTTATGTGGAAGTGCGCCACATCGGCGATCAGGTCCGCAGCATGGTGCGTGACGCCCTGGACTCCTTTGCCCGCTTCGACGCTGATCTGGCCCTGTCCGTTGCGCAGTACGATAAGACCATCGACCGCGAATACAAGACCGCACTGCGTGAGTTGGTCACCTACATGATGGAAGATCCACGTTCGATCTCCCGCGTGCTCAACGTCATCTGGGTGCTGCGTTCGCTTGAGCGGATCGGCGATCACGCCCGCAACATCTCCGAGCTGGTGATCTACCTGGTGCGCGGCACCGACGTGCGTCACCTGGGCCTCAAGCGCATGCAGGAAGAAGTCAAAGGCCTGTCCGCCGAAAAGCCTAATGTTCCGGACGCTCCTGACGATAAATAAGATTGCCTGATAAAAAACGCCTGGCGAACGCCGGGCTTTTTTTTGGGTAAAATGGCCGTTTTCAAGGCCACCTAATTCCTAAGTCACCCGCGAATAAATGTCCCGGTGTCGTCAAACAGTTTGGCAGCTGGCTACCCGCCAGCGATATGCTCGCCATTTGCGGTGCACACGCCATCAGGAGCGTCGATGAGTAAAGTCAGTGTTTTGGTGGTGGATGACGCGCCGTTCATCCGCGACCTTGTCAAGAAAGGGCTGCGCAACGCTTTCCCCGGAATTCACCTCGAGGATGCAGTCAACGGCCGTAAAGCCCAGGTATTGCTGACCCGTGAGGTGTTCGACCTGGTGTTGTGCGATTGGGAAATGCCGGAAATGTCCGGGCTTGAGCTCCTGACCTGGTGCCGTCAGCAGGACAGCCTGAAAACCATGCCCTTCATCATGGTCACGAGCCGTGGCGACAAGGAAAACGTGATCCAGGCGATCCATGCCGGCGTTTCGGATTTCATCGGCAAGCCGTTCACCAACGAACAACTGCTGACCAAGGTGAAGAAAGCGTTGCACAAGGTGGGCAAGCTGGATGCGTTGATGAGCAGCGGTCCTGCGCGCGCGAACGCTGCGTTCGCCAACGACTCCCTCAGCGCCTTGACCGGCAACCGTCCAGAGGTCGTGACCGCCACGCCAACCGCGTCGGCTCCGGCACAACCGCTGGTCAAGCCGATGGCCAAACCGGCAGCACCGTCTGAGCCAACAGGGCGTGGTCAGGGTCAGCTGCGGCTGTCCAGCGGCAACCAGCAGTGTGTGATCAAAGCGCTGACGCTCAAGGAAGCGCTGCTGGTGGTGCGTCGCGGTGAAGTGCTGCCGCAGATTCTCGACAGCGCCGTGCTGGATCTGGAGCAGGGCGACAATGCCGAGGTCGCGCGCTTGAACGGCTACCTGCACGCCATCGCGGCGTTCGAGCAGAAACCGGACAGCGACTGGCTGCAACTGACGTTCCGCTTCGTCGACCAGGACACCCAGAAGCTCGACTACCTGTCGCGCCTGATTGCCCGCGGCACGGCGCAAAAGCATTTCGTGCCTGGCGCATAAGCTCGCCACAACCCCCTGTAGGAGCGCGCTTGCCCGCGAATGCGGCTCAACGCAAAGCGCGCTCCCACAATGGCTCCGTCTCTGCCTGACGAAGCGCATCCCCATCCTGCATAGAATTTGCAAATTGCTTCGCAGCTGACCCTGACGCGATTTCCTTGACGCTTCGTCTATTACCGATTGATACGGATGAGTCCTTTTCCATCGGCATCGCTGCTAGGCTTGCCCCATTGTCTTCATACCAGGCCTATCCAGATGTTAGAGCGCTTGCTGGTTGTCTGTGCATTGCTGCTGGCCGCGCAGACTGCTGCAGCTGTGACCATTTACCGATTCACCGATGCCAATGGAGTGGTTTCGTTTACCGACCAACCCGTTCCTGGCGCCCAGGTGATGAAGCTGCGCGAGCGCATGGTCGAACGCATCGACAGTCAGGTCCGGCTCAACGTCAAGAAAACCAAAGGTGCCGACAACCTCTACGTGCGTAATGATCTGTTCGCGCCTGTGGAGATCGAGCTGCGCCTGTCGGGCGTGAAGAACGTTGTCGGCGTTGCTGATCAGGTGATCCGCCGAACCATTCCTGCCCGCAGCAACGAACGCCTGATCGCGCTGAGTCCGCAGATTCCAAGCAGGGCGATGGCCTACAAACCGAGTCTTCGCTCGATCATGGGCGACCCGCAGCGCAGCGTGAGCGCAAGCGGCCTGGGCTATCGCTATCCGTTGCCCTGGGTCGGCGGACCGTTTCGTATCAGTCAGGGCGCCAACGGCTCATACAGCCATGTGGGCGCCAAGAGCCGTTATGCGATCGACATCGCCATGCCTGAAGGCACGCAGATCATTGCGGCACGAGGCGGGACCGTGATCAAGACTGAAAACACCCAGTCCGGACGCGGCGCGAATCCGTCCGGCAACTTCGTGCGCATCCTGCACGACGACGGCACCATGGGCGTCTATCTGCACCTTCAACAGGGTTCGGTGAGCGTCAGGGAAGGGGAAAAGGTAACCGTCGGCACCCCGCTTGGACGGTCAGGCAATACCGGCAACAGCACCGGGCCGCATTTGCACTTCGTGGTGCAGCGCAATGTCGGGTTGGCGCTGGAATCGATTCCTTACGAATTCTCGCAGCCGGTCCAAAGCCTGCCGAACTTCGCCATTGGCGGGAATTGAATCGCAGTACCCTTGCGGTCCGCTTCTGGCCGGAGGCCTACGGCCTGCGGCCAGAATCAAAAGCGACTCTGGCCAGGCTGTTGATCAATCCAGCTTCAACACCTTCGCCAGCACGATCTTCGGGCCTTTCATCTTCTTGATGATGATTCGCAGGCCTTCGACTTCCATGACTTCCTCTTCCTCAGGCACGCGCTTGAGGCTGTCATAGATGAGGCCTGCAAGGGTTTCGGCCTCTACGTGGTCCAGATCGATGCCCAGCAAGCGCTCGACCTTGAACAGCGGCGTATCGCCCCGCACCAGCAGCTTGCCGGGCTGGTAGGCGAGAATCCCGCGTTCGGCCTTGCGGTGCTCATCCTGAATGTCGCCGACCAGCACTTCCAGCACGTCTTCCATGGTCAGGTAGCCGATGACTTTGCCGTCCGCTTCCTCGACCAGCGCAAAGTGCGCGCCGCCTTGGCGGAACTGCTCCAGCAGCCGTGACAGCGGCATGTGCTTGGACACGCGTTCGAGCGGGCGAGTCAGCTCCGCGAGGTTGAACGATTCGGGAATGTGATCCAGCGCCGCCAGCTCCAGCAGCAGGTCCTTGATGTGCAGCAGGCCTACGAATTCGCCGCGATCGGCGTCGTACACCGGATAACGGCTGAATTTGTGCCGACGGAACAGCGCCAGAATCTCTTTGAGTGGCGCATTAAAATCCAGCGTCACGAGGTCTTCACGGGAGTTGGCCCAGTCCACGACCTCCAGCTCACCCATCTCAACGGCAGACGCCAGCACGCGCATACCCTGATCGCTCGGGTCCTGACCCCGGCTGGAGTGCAGGATGAGTTTGAGTTCTTCGCGGCTGTAATGATGCTCGTGATGCGGCCCGGGCTCGCCTTGACCGGCAATGCGCAGGATACCGTTGGCACTGGCGTTGAGCAGGTAGATGGCCGGATACATGACCCAGTAAAACAGGTACAGCGGCACCGCAGTCCACAGCGACAACAGTTCAGGCTTGCGGATGGCCCAGGATTTGGGCGCCAGCTCACCGACCACGATGTGCAGGTAGGAAATGAGGAAGAAGGCCGTGAAGAACGACACGCCCTTGACCACTTCAGGCGTATCCACGCCCAGGGTCTCCAGAAGCGGCGCCAGCAGATGGGCGAAGGCAGGCTCACCGACCCAGCCCAGACCAAGGGAGGCCAGCGTGATACCCAGCTGACACGCCGACAGATAGGCGTCCAGTTGGCTGTGTACGGTGCGCAGGATACGGCCGCGCCAGCCGTTTTTCTCGGCGATCGACTCGACACGAGTGGAGCGCAGTTTGACCATGGCAAACTCTGCGGCAACGAAAAAACCGTTGAGCAGGACCAGAATCATTGCGAAGAGAATCATGCCGAAGTCGGCGAAAATTGAAGCCAGGCTAATACCAGGGGAAGGGTCCATGATGGAGTTTTGCAGGTTCCGTTTTACAGAAGGATGAAATAAACCCTCACAAATGGAGGGCATAAGCGACGCAATTTAGCCGCTATCCGTGGGCTTGCCTAGGCCTTGGTCATCTGGATCGGAGCGAAGTTGCAGATGAACACACTGCCTTTGCCCGGAACGCTGTTGATTTCCAGCGTTGCGCGATGACGCAGCAAGACGTGCTTGACGATCGCAAGGCCCAGCCCCGTGCCGCCAGTGTTCGACGCACGGCTTGAGTCGACGCGGTAAAAGCGCTCGGTCAGGCGAGGAATGTGCTTGCTGTCGATGCCGATACCCGAGTCCTGCACGCTCAAATGCGCACCGCGTCCGTCGGCCCACCAGCGGATGCGGACCTTGCCTTCGGCGGGCGTATATTTCACCGCGTTGAAGATCAGGTTGGAGAACGCGCTGCGTAACTCCGCCTCACTGCCCTTGAGGCTGTACTCGCTCTCGAGATCCAGGGTGATCTGCTGATTCTTGCTGCCCGACAGCGCCTGGGCATCGTTCTTGATGCTCTGCAGCAGCGTCGGCACGTCGACGGGCTGGTTGTCCGATGGATAATCGGTGGCTTCCAGCTTGGCCAGCAGCAACAGGTCGTTGAGCAGCGTCTGCATGCGGCCGCCTTGCTGCTGCATCTGCTGCAGCGCGCGGACCCAGCGCGGGTTCACGTCATCGACGTTGTCCAGCAGGGTTTCCAGGTAACCACAGATCACCGTCAGCGGCGTTCGCAGCTCATGGGACACATTCGCGACGAAGTCTTTGCGCATCTGCTCCAATTGATGAATGCGCGTGACATCGCGCACCAGCATCAAGTGTTCGTTATTCCCGTAGCGGGTGATGAGCATCTGAATGCGCAGGCGATCGTTGACCGGCGAAGGAATCTCCAGCGGTTCGGCGTAATTGGCGTGTTCGAAATATTCTTTGAAACGCGGATGACGCACCAGGTTGGTCACCGGCTGGCCGCTGTCCTGAGGTGTCTTGAGCCCCAGCAGCGTCTCGGCCGCCCGATTCCACCATTCCAGATTGCCTTCGCTGTCGAGCATGATCACCGCGTCTCTCAGCGCTGCCGTGGACTCCTGCACACGATCGATAACCGCTTGCAGGCGTCCGCGAACCCGTTGATCGCGCTTTTGCAGGTGATAAATGCTGTCGAAGACGTCGCCCCACAATCCGTAACCGTCCGGCGGCGGCTCATCGGGTTTGTGATGGCGGAGCCAGTCGTGCAGGCGCAGCAACTGTTTGAGCGTCCAGGCCAGGTACAGCCCCAGACCGATCGCCAGGCACCAGCCGTAATGGCCGCTGACAAGGCCGGCCAGCAGCGAGGCCGTGACCAATAGCAGCAGGTGGCGGATCAGAGTGCCATGCCAGTTGTGGTTCAATTAACGCGTCCTTGTTTTCAGCGGTCTGAGTCGCTGCCAAACGCTTTTTCAGCTTTTGGTGGAGAAACGGTAGCCAGTACCGCGGACGGTTTGTACCAGATTTTCATAAGCGTCGCCGAGGGCTTTGCGCAGACGGCGGATATGGACATCGACCGTGCGCTCCTCGACGTATACGTTGCCGCCCCAGACCTGATCGAGCAACTGGCCGCGGGTGTAGGCGCGCTCCTGGTGAGTCATGAAGAATTGCAGCAGGCGGTATTCGGTCGGCCCCATTTCAGCAGGCTTGCCGTCGATGGTCACGCGATGGCTGATCGGGTCCAACAGCAGGCCGCCGACTTCAATCGGCGATTCGCCATCGTTAGGCCCTGCGCGACGCAGCACCGCCTTGAGGCGCGCTACGAGTTCGCGAGGAGAGAAGGGTTTGGTGATGTAATCATCGGCGCCGACTTCAAGACCCTGGATCTTGTTGTCTTCCTCGCCCTTGGCGGTCAGCATGATGATCGGAATGTCGCCGGTCAGTTCGTCGCGTTTGAGGCGGCGGGCCAGCTCGATGCCGGATGTGCCCGGCAGCATCCAGTCGAGAAGAATCAGGTCAGGCTTGCGGTCGACGATGACGGCATGGGCTTGCTGCGAGTTCTCTGCCTCCATGCAGTCATAGCCGGCCATTTCCAGTGCGACGGCAATCATCTCGCGAATGGGCGCTTCGTCGTCGACGATCAGAATGCTCCTGCCAACCATGCCTCGAACCTCATGTCATTTAACTGTCTTGGGGCGCATTAGATAACGGAATTATTGCAGTCGTGTGACAGGTTAGTTCGGGCTAGGCGTATTGCTGGGTCTAGCGCTAAGCTTGTCGACTTGTCCTACAAAGAATGTCCATAAAAACGACTTACAAAAAGAGGATTGATCTATGGCTAAAATTTCTTCCGCACTGATGAGCCTGTTGGCAGCCGCGGCGCTCGCATCCTCGGGTATGGCTTTCGCTGCCGCGCCTGCCATGACCACCGGTGGCGTGCTCACCACCCATGACGGCCTGACTCTCTATACCTTCGACAAAGACACGTCCGCCGGCAAATCCGTGTGCAATGACCAATGCGCGACCAACTGGCCGCCGCTGACCGCAAGCTCGGGGGACAAGGCCGAAGGCGACTGGACCATCATCAAACGCGACGACGGCGCATCCCAGTGGGTCTACAAAGGCAAACCGCTGTACACCTTCAAGAACGACAAGGCCGCGGGTGACAAGACTGGCGACGGCAAAGGCGACGTCTGGCACGTAGCCAAACCCTGACTGATCGTGTGCTGCGTTGACCGCATGGCGGTCACCGCAGCGCGTAATCGACCACAATCCCTACGAAGATCGCCAGTCCCGCCCAATGGTTGTGCAGGAAAGCCTTGAAGCACGCCTGCGGCTCCTTGTTGCGGGTCGACCAGAACTCCCACGCAAAGCACCCTGCGGCCACCAGCAGTCCGAGGAAGAAATACAGACCCAGCTCGAAGCGCGACCCGGCCAGCATCAGGCAGAACAGCGCCAGTCCCTGCAGCGTCAGGATGATGACCCGGTCGGCATCGCCGAACAGCACGGCCGTGGATTTCACGCCGATCTTCAAATCATCTTCGCGGTCAGTCATCGCGTAGTAGGTGTCATACCCCACCGTCCACAACAGATTGGCGATGTACAGAAGCCAGGCAGCGGCAGGCAGTTCGCAGGTCTGCGCAGTGAACGCCATCGGCATGCCCCATGAGAACGCAGCGCCCAGCACCACTTGAGGGTAATAGGTATAGCGCTTCATGAAGGGGTAGCAGGCCGCCAGCGCCAAACCACCGAACGACAGCCAGACGGTCGTCGAGTTGGTGAGCAGCACCAGTAAAAAGCTGAGTCCCACCAGCACCGCAAACAGCACCAAGGCCTCTTTCGAGCTGACCTTGCCGCTCACCAGAGGGCGCTGTTCGGTGCGTTTGACGTGACCATCGACCTTGCGATCGGCGAAGTCGTTGATCACGCAACCTGCAGCCCGCATCAGAAACACGCCGATGATGAAAATCAGTACGTTGCTCAGAGAGGGCGAACCCTTGCCTGCGATCCAGACCGCCCAGAGCGTCGGCCACAGCAGCAGATAGATACCGATGGGTTTGTCGACACGAGTCAACTGAATGAAATCCCAGGCGCGCGGATGCAGGCGGTTGAGGGATTTGAGCAACGACAGATACATCAATGGCGCTCCTGATTCGTCGAATCGGCGGCATCAATGGCTCGCCACACGGTTGGCAGAAAAACCTCTGCGACCAGAATGCTCAGCGCGGCGCGGGTGAAACACGAGCGGCGCCCCCACAGACCTTGATCCCGATCTGCCGCCGGCAACCACGACGCGGGGTAATGGCAAATCTGCAGCGGCCCTCGGCTGAACGCTTTGTCGCTGAACAGCAATTCACCCAGCGAACGGGTGCCCAATTCGTCCATGTGCAACCCGTCCTGCTCCAGTGCGCTGCGTGCCGCGACGCTGCGCGCGAATACCCACTGCTCGCCGTGGCCCAGCAAGTAGACCTCGCGTACCCAGCCCTCGCTGCTTTCAGGCAACCGCAGCGCCGCGCACTCGTCGGCCCGCAGGCGTTGCCATCCCTCGAACAGCGGCAGAACGCTGAAACGTTCGTTGGAAAGCCGGGTCAGCCGTCGGGTCAGGGAGTCTTCGTGGAACAGCCATTCAAGAACAACAGGCTCTGGTGTGTCGATCAGTTCGTCGCGCGAACGCCATTCAGGCAGCGCACATGCTGGTTTTTGCTGGATCACGGTCTGCAGATATTGGCGGCAATCGAGGCGACGAGCTTAACATGATTGCGGATTCCGGCCGACGACCGGAGCACCGACCCTTTTCGCGTTGAGGCACCCTGAGTCTTCCCGACTAAAGCCGGTCCTACAGAGCGCGCGCAGTAGGTGGCAGGAAGGACCGGCATAGCCAGCGCTCGCTGGAAAATGCACCGGCGGTGAATCGATGAAACTTGCGTCATGCCGCTGTGATCAGTAAAAGGCCTGACCCATTCGATAAACTTCGCGACGACAGCGGAGCGTCTGGGACGTCTAGCCTGAAACCAAGAGAACCGAGCGATGAAAAAGTGGCAATGCATTGTCTGTGGCCTGATTTACAACGAAGCAGACGGGTGGCCGGACGACGGTATTGCGCCCGGCACTCGCTGGGAAGATGTGCCTGAAGACTGGCTGTGCCCCGACTGCGGCGTGGGCAAAATGGACTTCGAGATGATCGAAATCGGCTGAGAAGCTGCTTTCCCCGACTGTATGGAGAAATGAATGAGCGCACCTGTCGTGATCGTCGGCACCGGCCTTGCCGGCTACAACCTGGCGCGAGAGTTTCGCAAGCTGGACAGCGAAACACCGTTGTTGCTGATCACCGCCGATGACGGCCGCTCCTACTCCAAACCCATGCTTTCGACCGGCTTCGGCAAGAACAAGGAAGCCGACGGATTGAGCATGGCCGAGCCCGGCGCGATGGCTGAGCAACTCAACGCAGAGGTGCGCACCCACACCCGCGTCAGCGGCATTGATCCGGGACACAAACGTCTGTGGATCGGCGAGGAGTCGGTGTATTACCGCGATCTGATTCTCGCCTGGGGCGCGGAAACCGTGCGCGTTCCGGTGGACGGCGATGCAGCAGACGCGATCTTCCCGATCAACGATCTGGAGGACTACGCGCGATTTCGCGCAGCCGCCGCTGGCAAACGTCGCGTGCTCATTCTGGGCGTCGGCCTGATCGGCTGTGAGTTTGCCAACGACCTCATGCTGGGCGGCTACGAAGTCGACCTCGTTGCGCCGTGTGAGCAGGTCATGCCGACGTTGCTGCACCCGGCTGCGGCAGGCGCTGTGAAGGCCGGGCTGGAAAGTCTTGGTGCGCGTTTCCATCTCGGGCCAGTGCTGACGCGGCTGGCGCGCGTTGAGGACGGTCTCGAGGCGCATCTGTCCGATGGCGAGGTGTTGCGCTGTGATCTGGTGGTTTCGGCCATCGGCTTGCGGCCTCGCACGGATCTCGCCGCTGCGGCCGGTCTGGAAATCGGACGTGGCGTTGTTGTTGATCGTCATCTCAAGACTTCCCACGCCAACATTTACGCCTTGGGGGACTGTGCCGAGGTCGATGGGTTGAATCTGCTCTACGTGATGCCGTTAATGAGCTGCGCTCGCGCCTTGGCACAAACCCTTGCTGGCACCCCGACACCCGTCAAATACGGGCCGATGCCGGTGACGGTCAAAACGCCGGTCTGCCCGCTGGTCGTGTCGCCGCCTCCTAAAGGCTCGGCGGGCGAGTGGAGCGTGGAAGGTGAGGGCGCCGACATCAAGGCACTGTGCAGGGACAGCAGCGGAAATCTGCTGGGCTATGCGCTGACCGGCGCCGCTGTGATGGAGAAACTCGCACTGAACAAAGCCTTGCCCGCCTTGTTGGCATAAATAACGGTCGTTCTGTCGGATAAGCCACGTTTTAGATCAAACAAACGTGGCTCACGTACTGGCGCGGGCCTCGGCGGCATGCCATCCTCATTCCCGTCTGCCGCAACGTAGAGCCGTTGCGGCACCTGCTCGCTGCCCTTATCCGGCAGCACGGGACATAAAAACAAAAAACCGTAAAAGAGGCTTTATATGCGTAAACCAGAACTCGCAGCCGCTATTGCTGAAAAAGCAGATCTCACCAAAGAACAAGCCAATCGTGTTCTCAATGCCGTACTCGATGAAATCACCAACGCCTTGCACAAAAAGGACAGCGTGACTCTGGTTGGCTTCGGTACCTTCCTGCAGCGTCATCGCGGCGCGCGCACCGGTAAAAACCCTCAGACGGGCGAGCCCGTCAAAATCAAGGCCAGCAACACGGTGGCATTCAAGCCTGGCAAGTTCCTGAAAGACAGCGTCAACCCCGAGACGGTGAAAAAAGCGCCTGCGTCGAAGAAAAAATAAATCGCTGGACGCCTTGCGGAAGGCGAACAGCATGAAATGGGCACGCCAATCGAATTGGGTGCCCATTTTTTATGCCTGCGATTCAGGTGTCAGCTCGCCAGCGCAGGCCGAGATAACCACCGGGGTTGAATGCTGAAGACGTGTCTAGCTCGCCATTTTGCGACCGGCCGGTTCTGCTCGTTCGTGTCACGTCCAAGCTCGTTACACTGCCGCCTGTGCGCTGTCCGCACGTGATCGCATGAGGCGTCGAACATGAAATTTCGCTTTCTTCTCTGGATGCTCGGCCTGCTGATGTCTCGCGCGAGCCGCAGAAACCCGGCTTTCCAGCAACAACTGGTGGGCAAGGACCTGGTTTTCCAGTTGCAGACCACCGACGGAAAGGTTGCACGCCATTACGTGGTGCGCGACCAGCGTGTCAGCAGCCACGGCGGTACGGTTCCATCGCCGGCGTTTGCAATCTCGTTCAAGGACGCCGCTTACGGCTTCGCCACGATGCAGGCTAAAAACAAGCAACTGGCGTTCATGCAGGGCATCCAGGACAAGCACATCCAGGTCGTCGGCAATACCGGGCTGGTGATGTGGTTTCAGGGCTTGATGAAGTATTTGCAGCCGAGGAAGAAGAAGTAGGGCTTGGGGCGCCGCCAGCGGGTCACTGGTCGATTTGCGCAGGGCGCTGGGCGGTCGGCGTGTGCGGGGCAGGGTTGCTCGCGAAGGGGCAAGCCCATCTGACGAGGATGTCTTGCTGAGGCCGCCGCGCTCGCGAGCAGGTTTCCAACCGCCAGGCATTACTGGCGGTTGGCGTAAACGGTCAATGAAACTGAGAAGCCAGTTCGCGCAGCAGCGTCTCGGCTTCAAGCACCTTCTGCACGACATCCTGAGCTTTTTCGCGCGGCAGTTCGAGGCGCTCGAACAGTTCGTCCGGAATGCTTTCCATCGGGCCTGATCCGATCCCTTCCTTGCGCAGCATGCGCACAGCCAGGCAAACCAGGTTCGCATACTCGTAATGCTCGCCCGTGTAATGCGGATCGTGCTGGAAGCGCAGCGCGGTGGCCAGCTCTTCTGGCATGTCCCAGTTGCGCATCAGCCAGGAGCCGATCTGTTCGCGAGTAATGCCCAGCAAGTGTTGCTCGACAAAACTGTGATGCAGGTGCGGGTTCACCTCGATCTGACGGCAGATCAGCGAAAAGTGAGGCGGGAACACATGCGCCAGCAGCAGGTAGCCGAAGTTGTGCAGCAGACCTGCCAGGTACGTCAGGCCGCTTTCAGGGCGCTTGGCGCGGGGCATGGCGCGGGTCAGGCCTTCGATGACCGCTGCGGTGTAGATCGACTGCTGCCAGTAAGGCGTTGCGTGCTGCGGATGGTCCTTGGGCAGCGCCAGGGTTTTGCCCAGAGCCAGACCCAGCGCCAGATTGATGACCAGATCAAAACCCAGTACGCGAACGATGGCGTCTTCAACCGAGCGAATCTTGCCGGCAGAGCCGTAATAAGGCGATGCGGCCCAACTGACGACTTGGGCAGCGAGCGCCGGATCGGTTTCTACAACGCCCGTGATGTCATCGATCGTGGCGTCCGGATCGACTCGCAGCTTGATGATTTTCTGCGCCGTGTCGGCCAGTGGCGGAATCTCCACGGTCGCTTCCAGGCGCTGCTGGATGCGTCGGGCAGTGAAGTTCTGCACGGCCTTGGTGATTTCTTCGCGGTCGTCGTCAGGACGCGTCAGGTTTGGCTGCACCAGCGTGACTGGCTCGCCGAAAGTGGCGGCGCTGGCTTTGGTCAACAGGCTCTTGAAATCATCTCTGCCGATTTCCAGCAACAGGCCCGGCTCGCCGGAATCGATCAGTACGCAAGGTTCCTGAAGGATGCGCTCTTCGTACAGGCAAGGCGAGCTGGTCAGTGCCGGAAGGGCGGGCAGGCTGTGCAGGTTGTTCTTGCCGAGCATCTGATCCAGGTGCTCTTGCGACACGGCGGTCAGCTTGCGCCCGGTCAATTCGGTGATGCGGTTGAGGTCCAGCAGCTGGTTTTGCGGGAACAGGATCAGCAACGCGCCGACAGAGTCATGCACCAGAATGGCCTGTACTTTCTGTGCGGATGGCAGCGATTCGTCGTCCATGACCTCGCGGTAGTTGATGGCAGACCTGCCAAGCAACTGCCGGATGACAGACGGGGCGTGTTGGGCGGCGTCGATGTGGGCAACTTCTGTCATGGCTGTATCCAGATTCCTACAATTGCTGAAGTATAACCAGCTTAGTTGTTATATAGGTGAGACACTCATTTATAGCGCTGACTGCTTCACACTTGGCCGTATTGCTGGCCGTGGCGCAACCAGCGCTCCAGCAACGGGCTGACATGTTGAGGCCAGCGTTCAAGCAAAGCCTGGGCTGCATCCCTCACTGCCGGTAGCAGATCGGCATCGCGCATCAGGTCGGCGACCTTGAACTGTAGCAAACCGGTCTGGCGTGTTCCGAGCATCTCTCCGGGCCCGCGAAGCTCCAGGTCTTTCTCGGCGATCACAAAGCCGTCGTTGGTTTCGCGCATGATCCCCAACCGCTGGCGGCCGATCTGGGAAAGAGGAGGATGGTACAACAGTACGCAATGGCTGGCAGCACTGCCGCGTCCCACTCGGCCGCGTAATTGGTGGAGTTGCGCCAGGCCGAGTCGCTCCGGGTTTTCAATGATCATCAGGCTGGCGTTGGGCACATCCACGCCGACCTCGATAACGGTGGTCGCCACCAGCAGCTGCAAATGGCCTTGCTTGAACTCAGCCATGACCGCCGCCTTCTCCGCAGGCTTCATGCGTCCATGAATCAGGCCGACTTTAAGCTCGCCCAGGGCACTGGTCAGTTCTTCAAACGTGGTTTCCGCGGCCTGACAGGTGAGTTCTTCGGATTCCTCGATCAGGGTGCAGACCCAATAAGCCTGGCGGCCTTCGGCGCAGGCATTTCGCACTCGCTCGACCACTTCGATGCGGCGGCTATCGGCCACCAGCACCGTGTTTACCGGTGTGCGGCCTGGCGGCAGCTCGTCGAGAATCGAAGTGTCGAGATCGGCATACGCACTCATCGCCAGCGTGCGCGGAATCGGCGTCGCCGTCATGATCAACTGGTGCGGACACATCATCCCGCCCACGCCTTTTTTGCGCAGGGCCAGACGCTGCTGAACGCCGAAACGGTGCTGTTCGTCGATGATCACCAGCGCAAGGTTTTTGAACTGCACTTCATCCTGAAACAGCGCGTGCGTGCCGACGACCATGGGCGCGCCATTGGCTATCTGCTCCAACGAGGCGGCCCGGGCCTTGCCCTTGAGTTTGCCGGCGAGCCAGGCCGTCTCGATGCCGAGCGGCTCCAGCCAGCGGGTGAAGTTGATGAAGTGCTGCTCGGCGAGGATCTCGGTCGGTGCCATCAGTGCGACTTGATAACCCGCTTCGAGGGCTTGCAACGCGGCAAGCGCCGCGACTACCGTCTTGCCTGCGCCCACGTCACCTTGAATCAGCCTGAGCATCGGCTCTTGCTGACTGAGGTCGTAGGCGATTTCCTTACCGACACGCTGCTGAGCGCCGGTCGGAGGGAAACCCAGGTTGGCGAGAAATTGTTTCGGCAGGCGTTTGGCGAGCGGCAATGCGGGCGCCCGCTGTGACCGCAGGCTTTCGCGCAGGCGCTGCTGGGAAAGCTGATGCGTGAGCAGTTCTTCGAACGCCAGTCGGTGCTGCGCCCAGTGATGACCCAACGCGAGTTCCTCGACGTCGGCATCGGCTGGCGGGTTGTGCAGGTAGTGAATAGCGTCAGCCAGCGGCGCCAATTGGTAATCTCTGGCCAGCTCATCCGGCAGCCAGTCAGGCAGGCTTTTAGGGCCCAGCATGCCGAGACTTTGCTGGCACAGCTGGCGCAGGCGTTGCTGCGTCAGCCCCTCGGTCGTTGGATAAATCGGCGTGAGCGTCTGCTCCACGGCGACATGTTCATCGCCAATGATGGCGCGGTATTCCGGATGATAGATCTCCAGACCTGACGCACCGGGGCGCGCTTCGCCGTAGCAACGCACGTGCGTGCCGCGTTTCAGGCCATCCTTCTGCGCATTGCTGAAATGATAGAAACGAAGACTCAGCACGCCGGTCCCGTCGCCCAGCCTCACCAGCAGGCTGCGGCGCTTGCCCATCACTACATCAGCGCCGCTGACCACGCCTTCGATGACCGCGTCCTGTCCGGGCCGCAGCGCACCGATCGGCACGACGCGGGTGCGGTCCTGATACCGCAACGGCAGATGGAACAGCACGTCCTGAATATTCTCCAGGCCGACCTTCGCCAGCTTTTCGGCCATTGCCTCGCCGACGCCCTTAAGCGCCGTAACCGAGACGTGGGACAGCTCCGTCATACCGCCACTTAGCTCGCTTGCGCCTGGGCTTTAGGGCGAGCGACTGAACAGAGACGAATCGAATCGGCGAGGATTTCGATGGCTTTGGGCCGAGGGAAGCTTGCGCGCCAGGCGATGGCGACAGTGCGGAAGGGCACCGGCGGCGACAGCGGGCGGACTTCGATCACGCCAGGGGCGTAATGATGGCTGTCGACGGCGGACATCGGCAGAATGGAAACGCCCAGACCCGAAGCAACCATGTGGCGAATGGTTTCCAGCGAGCTGGATTCGACCGTGGTGTGCTTGGCACTGTCGCCACCTTTGACCAGCGTCGGGCAGGCTTCAAGCACTTGATCCCGGAAGCAGTGGCCTTCGCCCAGCAGCAGCAAGCTTTTGTCGTTGAGCGCCGAGGCGTCGATGGTAGCTTTCTGAGTCCAGGGATGGTCGGCCGGCATCAGCACGTAGAACGGCTCGTCATACAGCGACATCGTCAGTACGTCGGCTTCGTTGAACGGCAGGGCAATGATGATCGCATCGAGCTCACCGTTGCGCAGCTTGTCACGCAGCACGTGGGTGAAGTTTTCTTCGATGTACAACGGCATTTGCGGGGCGACCCGATGCAGTTGCGGAATCAGATGAGGAAACAGGTAAGGACCGACGGTGTAGATCGCGCCGACTTTCAGCGGGGCCGTCAGTTGGTTTTTGCCGGTTTGAGCCAGCTCGCGAATGCCTTGCGCCTGTTCGAGCACTTTCTGAGCCTGAGCCACGATGCCCTCGCCAACCGGCGTAAGACGTACCGCACTCTTGCTGCGCTCGAAAATCAGCACACCGAGTTCATCTTCCAGCTTCTTGACGCCGACCGACAGGGTCGGCTGGCTGACATGGCAGCGCTCGGCCGCGTGGCCGAAGTGCTGCTCTTGAGCGAGGGTAACGATATAGCGCAATTCTGTGAGGGTCATAGCGTGCGTCCATGAAGTTGCGGCCCCAGCATAGCGGGTGCAATCGATAGACGCACGTTATCAGACCCTCTGATATCACAAAATCAGCGTTTCAACGTTTATCCAGCGAATAAACGAAGGGAGCGACCACTTCCAGCGTGCCGTTGTTGAGCAATTCTGCAGGCGGCTTGGGCAACGGTTGCGCCCGGCGGATCATTTCCAGCGTTGCGCGATCCAGCGCCGCACTTCCCGACCCTCCAGCGATTTCGTAGGACAACACCCGGCCTTCCGCATCGACCACGAACCGCAATCGGTTAATGCCTTGCATCCCCCGACGACGAGCGTCTTCCGGATAGCGCTTGAATTTACTCAAGTGACGCAACAGATCACCCTGCCAGCTTGGCAATGCGGTACTCGGCGGCGTGGGTGGCGCGGGTTCCGGTGCAGCCGATTTCTCAGGCTTGGCATTCGACGGTGGTGTGTCCACTGGCTTCTCGTCAGCGGGCTTTTCCTCCTTCGGTGGCTCGACCTTTTTCACAGGCTTGGGCGGCTGTGGCTTGGGCTTAGGCTTGACCGGCTTGGGAATCGCGATTTCCGGCTTGGGCGCTTCGGCGATCGGCGGAATCGGCAGTTCTTCTTCCGGCGCTGGCGGCTGCGGCGGTTGCACCACTTGAGGCGGCGGAGGCGGAGCGGGCTCGGGTACGGGCGCCAGCTCGACCATCATCGCTGCCGGCGGCAGCTCGATGGCCTGAGAGGAGGGCCAGCGCAGCGCGACGACAATCGCAATGGCGTGCACCGCCAGCACCAACAACAGACTACCGCTATAGCGCGTCAGTTTTTGGCGCGTATTGATCATTTCTTACCAACCGTCTCAAGACCCACCAGACCGACCTTCAGGTAGCCGGCGCCTCGCAGCGCGTTCATCACTTCCATCAGGTCGCCGTAATCGACGCCTTTATCAGCCTGGAAGAAGATCGTCGTGTCCTTCTTGCCTTTGGTCTTGGCGTCCAGCACCGGCCCAAGCTGCTCGCGCGCGACCTTGTCGTCGCCCAGGTACAGGCTCTGGTCGGCCTTGACGCTGAGGAAGATAGGCTTCTCGGGTCGGGGCGCCGGTTTGGCCGTGGAGGCGGGCAGGTCGACCTTGATGTCGACCGTGGCCAGCGGCGCTGCCACCATGAAGATGATCAACAGCACCAGCATGACGTCGATGAACGGCGTCACGTTGATTTCGTGGTTCTCGGCGAGGTCGTCGCCACCTTCGTTAAGATGCAGGCCCATGGCTTACCCCATTTTTACCATGTGCGGCTGTTGGCCACGGTCGGCGGCAGGCTGGTGATCCAGATCGCGGCTGACGAGCAACAGAACTTGCGCCGAGGCATCCGACACCTGAGCCTTGTAGCCTGCGATCGAGCGGGCGAAGACGTTGTAGATGACCACCGCAGGAATCGCTGCAACCAGGCCCAAAGCCGTTGCCAGCAACGCTTCGGCGATACCGGGCGCGACGACGGCAAGGTTGGTGGTCTGGGTCTTGGCGATACCGATGAAGCTGTTCATGATGCCCCACACCGTACCGAACAGACCCACGAAAGGGGCGGTCGAGCCGATGGTCGCGAGCACACCGGTGCCCATGCTCATGTTGCGGCCGCAAGCTGCAACCAGACGCTCGAGGCGGAAGCTCACACGCTCTTTGATACCCTCGCGCTCGCGGCTGTTGACCGACAGGTGCATTTCTTCAAGGGCGTCATGCACGAGCAGATTGGCCAGCGTGCCTTCTTTTTTGGCGCCGGCACTGGCTTCGTCCAACGTGCGTGCGCGTTTGAGGGCCGCGATTTCGCCTTTCAGGCGACGCTTGGCGCCCAGCAGTTCGAAGCCTTTGGCGATCCAGATGGTCCAAGTGATGATCGACGCGATAGCTAGACCGATCATGACGGCTTTGACGACGATGTCGGCATTTTTGTACATGCCCCACGGCGACAGGTCGTGCGACATGCCAAGGCTGTTGTCTTCGGCAGCCGCCTCAAGTGTCTCGGCCGGCGTAGTTGAAGAAGCATCTTGAACCGCCGGAGCGGCCGAGGAGTCAACAGGAGTGGCCGCCGGTGCAACGGTTTGTGTCGCGGGAGCGTTCTGTGCCGGAGCATTGGAGTCTGCCATCGCGACCGGCGTCAGCATCAGGCTGAACAGCACCGCGGCGATGGCGCGCCCTGCGCGTGGCAGACCTTTGGACGTGATAGACGAAGCAGGGGATTGGATAGGTGTCATGCTGGCCCGACCTGATATGAAAATAGGTGTTCGTTCTAAGTGCGTCACGCTGGCGCAAGGCGAGCGGAGGAGAACAAAGGGCCGTTATTATTGCAAGTAATTCTTGTTAACAAAAGTAATAGAGTATCTTTTTTTCCGTAGAGCGCATTCCGACGGTCGTCCAAAGCGCCGGTTTTACGGGTTCAAACCTATTTTCATGTGGAGATTGTTCATGGCAGGGCCTTCCGTTTTGATTGCTGGGTGTGGAGATATCGGAGGTCGGCTGGCCACTCAATTGCTGCCACTGGGGTGGACGATCTACGGCTTGCGCCGGTCTGTGGGGAAGCTGCCCAAAGGCGTGCTTGGTGTGAGTGGCGATCTGTTCGACGCCCGCATCCCGGATCAGTGGCCGGAAGGGCGCATCGATTACCTCGTGTATTGCGCCACCCCGACCCAGCGTGACGAGGCCGGATATCGCGCTGCTTATATAGAGGGGCTGCGGCATGTCCTTGGATGGACTCAGCGCAGCGGCCAGCGGCCCAAACGTGTCGTGTTCGTCTCAAGCAGCAGCGTGTACGGACAACAGCACGGCGAATGGATCGATGAGACCTCGCCTGCACACGCCACCGGATTTTCCGGGCAGGTCATGCGGGAAGCGGAACAAGTGGCGCTCACCAGCGGGCTTCCTGCCACGCTCGTCAGGCTTACGGGCATCTATGGTCCGGGGCGCAGTGACCTGATGAACCGTGTGCGTCAAGGCTACAGCGTTGCCGAAGAGCCGCCGTTGTATGGCAATCGGATTCATGCGGACGACGCTGCCGGTCTGCTGGCATTTCTGCTGCAGGCAGCATCCGAAGGCGCGACGCTGGATGACTGCTATCTGGGTGTGGACGATGCGCCAGTTCCTCTCTCCGAGGTCGTCGACTGGATGCGCCAGCGCCTGGGCGTCACGCAATGGTCGGACGAAAACAGCGTCCGCCGCGCGGGCAGCAAGCGTTGCAGTAATGCCCGGGCCCGCGCGCTGGGATGGGCGCCGCGTTATGCGAGCTATAAAGAAGGGTATGAAGCGATGTTGGCTCAGGAGAATTGAGCCCGCTGCGATCTGTTGATCCGGCCGGCGCCGGTGGGAGTTCAGCTTGCTGACGGATGCAGCGTATCAGTCAACGACGCGTTGTCTGAGCTGACACCTTCGTGAGCAGGCTCACTCCCACACGAATCTCCAGGCTTTGCGGAATGCTCCGGCTAGACGCAAGACTTGTAGGAGCGCGCTTGCTCGCGATGCCTGAGGACTAGTTTTTCTCCAGCACCCAATGCCGCTCGCCGGGGCGCAAATCAGGCATTTCGGTGGGCTGCGCGTTGTTAACGGCCTGGAAAATTTCCAGCTGTTTACCGTTGCGAACGAAAATCCACGGATTGCCGCGCTCGTTACGTTCCAGCCACATGCTGTCATATTCCCCGCTCATGGCTGCGCAATCGCCCGCAAGGCACAGCGCGTAGCGATCATTGCCTGGCAGGCCGCTTACGCTGCCGTCGGGTTGAAACTCGACGGTGCTGCCTTGGCCTTCACCGCTGACGATGTTCCATTTCCCGCCCAAATAAGCGGTATAGAGCGCTCGCTCAAAACTGGTGCCGGGCTGGGCACCCGCTGGTGCGGCTTCCTTGGGCGCCCGGAAATGCTGCTCGGGGCCGGTATCGCTCGCACTCTGCACCAGGTCGTCGCCCTTGAGTGCCAGCGTTTCGGAGGAGTTGCCGTAGAAATCGACCCGCAGCGCGCCTTCGGCGTTGCTGGCAATCTTGCCTTCGCTCAGCTCGAAGCCATTGGATGCGGTAGCCTGACCGGCCTTGGTGTTGATGTTCCATTCCAGGTTCGGACCGTACGCCAGCAGTGCCTGACGCAGGTTGCCGCCTTCGGCTGCGGCGTCGATGGCGGCCTGATTGATCCAGGTGCCGTCCGGGCTTTCATTGGAGTGGCTGGCGCAGCCGCTGAGCAGCGCGGCCAGCAGTGAGAGGGCGAACGCAACGCGCATAAGCGGAGTCCTTCCTTTTTCTCTGAGGAGATGGCGGAGCGTGGATGCGCTCCGCGAGACGATTACTCGATGACCAGGATCGCGTCCATTTCAACCTGAGCGCCGCGAGGCAGAGCCGCTACGCCGATGGCCGCACGCGCCGGGTAAGGCTGTTCGAAGTACTTGCCCATGATCTCGTTGACCTTGGCGAAATGGCTCAGATCGGTCAGGAAGATATTCAGTTTGACGATGTCCTTGAACGAACCGCCTGCCGCCTCAGCCACCGCTTTCAGGTTCTCGAACACCTGAGTCGTCTGAGCCTCGAAGCCTTCGACCAGCTCCATGGTTTTCGGGTCCAACGGGATCTGCCCGGACATGTAGACGGTATTGCCAGCTTTGATCGCCTGAGAATAGGTGCCGATGGCGGCAGGGGCTTTGTCGCTGGAGATGACGGTCTTGCTCATGAAGAACTCCTGTTTGCGGTTTGGCTACGCGCGCATCCGGGTGATGCGGATCACGCCGGTCAGGGCGCGTAGTTTCTTGATCACGCGGGCCAGATGCACACGGTCGTGCACGCTGACCACCAGTTGAACCACGCTGATGCGGCCATCGCGTTCGTCCATGCTGATTTTTTCGATGTTGCCGTCGGCGGCGTTGACGCTGCTGGCCAGCAATGCGATCAGGCCACGCTGATGTTCCAGCTCAACACGCAACTCGACGTTGAACTCGCCGGTGACGTCTTTGGCCCACGACAGCTGAATGCACTTTTCCGGGTTATGACGGATTTCGCTGATGTTCCGGCAATTGTCCAGGTGCACGACCATGCCTTTGCCAGCAGACAGATGACCGACGATCGGGTCGCCGGGAATCGGCGTGCAGCATTTGGCGTAGCTCAGAACCAGACCTTCCGTGCCGCGGATTGCCAACGGGCCTTCAGCGCTCGGCAATTCGTCACCTTCGCTCGCAAGCAGCCGACGGGCAACGACATACGCCATGCGGTTGCCCAGGCCGATGTCTTCGAGAAGATCCTCGATAACTTCGACCCGGTACTCGGCAAGAATCAAGCGCACCCTTTCAGTCGGAATCTTGTCCAGGCTGCTGTCGAAACCGTTGAGAACCTTGTTCAGCAGGCGTTCGCCCAGACTGATGGATTCGGAGCGGCGTTGCAGCTTGAGCGCGTGACGAATATGGGTGCGTGCCTTGCCGGTGACCACGAAGTTGAGCCACGCAGGATTTGGCCGAGCGCCGGGGGCACTGACGATCTCGACCGTCGAGCCGCTTTGCAAGGGTTCGGAAAGCGGCGCGAGCCTGCGATTGATCCGACAGGCAATGCAGCTGTTGCCGACGTCTGTGTGCACGGCGTAGGCAAAGTCGACGGCCGTGGAGCCTTTGGGCAGCTCCATGATTCGGCCTTTGGGCGTGAAGACATAGACCTCATCCGGGAACAGGTCGATCTTCACGCTTTCGATGAATTCCAGCGAGTTGCCGGCGCGCTGCTGCATTTCAAGCACGCCTTTGACCCACTGACGTGCGCGAGCATGGGTGCCCTTCGGTTGCTCATCGCCGGAAGATTTGTACAACCAGTGCGCCGCGATGCCGTTGTTGGCCATCTCTTCCATTTCGCGCGTGCGGATCTGGATTTCGATCGGGACGCCGTGCATGCCGAACAGCGTCGTGTGCAGCGACTGATAGCCGTTGGCCTTGGGGATTGCGATGTAATCCTTGAAGCGGCCGGGCAATGGCTTGTACAAATTATGTACAGCGCCGAGTACGCGATAACATGTATCAACCTTGTCGACGATGATCCGGAACGCGTAGACGTCCATGATCTCATTGAAGGCGCGACGCTTGCCGCGCATCTTCTTGTAGATGCCGTACAGGTGTTTCTGTCGACCGCTGACCTCGCCTTCGATGCCGTCGACGGCGAGGCAGTGGCTCAGCGACTCTTCAATCTTGTTGACCAGTTCCTTGCGATTGCCACGCGCGCGTTTCACGGCTTGGCCAATGCGGGAGGAGCGCATCGGATACATCGCCTTGAAACCCAGATCCTCGAATTCGATACGCACGCTGTGCATGCCAAGGCGATTGGCGATGGGGGCGTAGATTTCGAGGGTTTCTTTGGCGATGCGGCGGCGCTTCTCGCCGGACAGGACTTCGAGCGTGCGCATGTTGTGCAGGCGATCGGCGAGCTTGACCAAGATCACGCGAATGTCGCGCGCCATGGCCATGGCCATTTTCTGGAAGTTCTCGGCTTGCGCTTCGGCCTTGGTCTCGAAATTCATCTGGGTCAGTTTGCTGACCCCGTCGACCAGTTCGGCCACGGTTTCGCCGAACTGCGCACAAAGCGCCTCTTTGGCGATGCCGGTGTCTTCGATCACGTCATGCAGCATCGCGGCCATCAGGCTTTGATGGTCCATGTGCATGTCGGCAAGGATATTGGCCACCGCCAGCGGGTGCGTGACGTAGGCTTCGCCGCTGCGACGGCGCTGGCCGTCGTGGGCTTGTTCGGCGTAGAAATACGCTCGGCGAACCAGATTGACTTGGTCTTTGCCGAGGTAGGTCGACAGGCGATCGGCGAGGGCGTCTATGCTCGGCAAGATAAGACTCCTTGCCGATGGCGTTGACCCTGCGCCTTGCTACGTCGACCGGGCATAGGCTTAGACGGCCTCGCTGGACTCGTCCTCGAACGCTGCGAACAATGGTTCATCTTCAACGATTTCAGCTTCTGCGATGACAGCGTAATCCATCAGGCCCGCTGCGATTTCGCGCAGGGCAACAACGGTAGGCTTGTCGTTTTCCCAGGCCAGCTTTGGCTCTTTGCCGCCGGTCGCCAGCTGACGCGAACGTTTGGTGGCGAGCATGACCAGCTCAAAGCGGTTATCTACATGTTCCAGGCAGTCTTCAACGGTCACGCGGGCCATGGGTATTCCTCGTAGCAAATGCGATATGCGCGGTGCCCGGATGGGCGAGCGGACTCGGTAGTTTACAAGCGGAGCGCTCAAAGCTTCAAGCGGCATGCCACGAGCGGTCGGTTTTGGCGCTGTTTCGACGCGCTTTGCACCGCCCGTGTAGGAGCGCGCTTGCCCGCGATGGCGGTATGTCTGGCAATGAATGTGTTTAATTCACCGACACCATCGCGGGCAAGCGCGCTCCTGCAGTTGATTATGCAAGGAGCTGTTTCAGCAACTCGGTATGGCGCTGCTGCTGGTGTTCCTGGCTGAGCAGGTTGGCGCGGAAAATCGCTTTCAGATCTTCAAGGGCGGTGGCGAAATCGTCGTTGATCACGATGTAATCGTATTCGACGTAGTGGCTCATTTCGCTGACGGCTTCGCGCATACGGCCTTCGATGATTTCATCGCTGTCCTGACCACGGTTGGTCAGGCGCTGACGAAGTGCCTGCTGAGTCGGCGGCAGGATGAAGATCGAACGTGCGTGCGGCATCAGTTTGCGCACCTGCTCGGCGCCCTGCCAGTCGATCTCAAGAATCAGGTCGTGACCCTCGTCCAGCGTCTGCTGCAGACGGCTTTGCGAAGTGCCGTACAGGTTGCCGAATACTTCGGCCTGTTCGAGAAAGTCGCCGTGCTCAATCATGCGCACGAACTCTTCGCGGTCGACGAAGTGGTAATTCACGCCGTCCGCTTCACCCGGGCGCATGGCCCGAGTGGTGTGGGAAACGGAGACGCGAATCTGTGGCTGAGCATCGATCAGGGCCTTGACCAGGCTGGTCTTGCCCGCGCCCGATGGGGCGGAAATGATGTACAGGGTGCCGGTGCTGTGGGTCATGTCGGGGTAGGCCTTACTCAATGTTTTGCACTTGTTCGCGCATCTGCTCGATCAACACCTTGAGGTTGACCGCGGCTTGCGTGCTTCGAGGATCGAAGGCTTTGGAGCCCAGTGTATTGGCTTCTCGGTTGAGTTCCTGCATAAGGAAATCCAGGCGGCGCCCAGCCTGTCCACCGGCTTTGAGCACGCGGCGCACTTCAGTGACGTGAGTGCTCAAGCGGTCGAGTTCTTCGGCGACGTCGCTTTTTTGCGCGAGCAGCACCATTTCCTGCTCCAGTCGTTGCGGATCCAGCTCGGCCTTCATGTCGGCAAAGCGGTCGAGCACTTTCTGGCGCTGGGTCGCGAGCATCTGCGGCACCAAGGTGCGCAGCGTGGCCACCTCGGTTTTGATCGAGGTGAGCCGTTCGTCGAGAAGTTTCGCCAGGTCGGCACCTTCGCGGGCGCGTCCGGCCTTGAGCTCGTCCAGTGCCTGGTTGAACAGCGACAGCGCGTCGTTGTTCAGCGCCTGAGGATCGGTTGCATCGGCGACCAGAACACCCGGCCAGGCAAGCACCTCGAGCGGGTTCAGCGCTGCGGGTTGCTGGATCAGGCTGGCAACCAGCTCGGCCGCAGCGACCAGTTGCCCGGCGCGTTCGCGATTGACCTGCAGCGGCTTGCCGGCGGTTTCCTCGGTGAAGCGCAAGGTGCATTCGATCTTGCCGCGAGAAAGCCCCTGACGCAGTGCTTCACGCACGGCGCTTTCCAGATCGCGAAATGATTCCGGCAGGCGCAGGTGGGGTTCGAGATAACGATGGTTGACCGAGCGCAGTTCCCAGCTCAGCGTGCCTTGTGGGCCTGCTCGTTCAGCGCGGGCAAAAGCCGTCATGCTGTGCACCATGGGAAGTACCTCTATAAAGTCAGGCGTTGGAAATAGCCTGCTCGGGGCGGTGATCTGCCCGGTTGAGTGTCGTGAAAAAACGACAGGCTATAAAGGCGCAGGATTGTAGCTCAGTGCGAGGTTGGCGCCCAAATGCAGCATTGTCGCAAGCGATGCGCGGTGCTGCGGCTTCACTGCCTGGTCGCGCCTTTTCGCGCGGCCGATGGTCATCGATCGCGCATTAGATGCCCCAAGGGCGTGCTTGCGCCTCTATAATGCACGTCAGTTTTCCGTCTCAGTACAGGTATCCCGAATGAAACGTCCAAGTGGTCGCGCTGCCGATCAGCTCCGCTCGATCCGCATCACCCGCAACTACACCAAGCACGCCGAGGGTTCTGTGCTGGTCGAGTTTGGTGATACCAAAGTCATCTGCACCGTTAGCGTCGAAAACGGCGTTCCACGTTTTCTGAAAGGTCAGGGTCAAGGTTGGCTGACCGCCGAGTACGGCATGCTGCCGCGTGCGACAGGTGAGCGTAATCAGCGTGAAGCCAGCCGTGGCAAACAAGGTGGCCGTACCCTGGAAATTCAACGCCTCATCGGCCGTTCTCTGCGTGCCGCGCTGGATATGTCCAAGCTCGGCGACGTCACGCTGTATGTCGATTGCGACGTGATCCAGGCCGACGGCGGCACTCGCACCGCGTCGATCACAGGCGCCATGGTTGCGCTGGTCGATGCGCTTAAATCCATCAAGAAGCGCGGCGGCCTCAAGGGCGGCGACCCGCTCAAGCAGATGATCGCCGCTGTGTCGGTGGGCATGTACCAGGGTGAGCCGGTGCTGGATCTGGACTACCTGGAAGACTCGGCTGCCGAAACCGACTTGAACGTCGTCATGACCAGCGCTGGCGGCTTCATCGAAGTTCAGGGCACCGCCGAAGGCGCGCCGTTCCAGCCAGAAGAGCTGAACGCGATGTTGGCTCTGGCACAGAAGGGCATGAGCGAGCTGTTCGAGAAGCAGCTTGCTGCACTGGCCGACTGATTGCCGTTTCAGCGAGTCTTTTGAATACCGTCATAACAGGGAAAGCATGATGATCGACAGTCAGCCGCCGCTACCGGCACCCAGCAAAGAAGTTCGTCAGTGGGCGATGCTGTGCCACTTTGCAGCGTTTTTCGGACTGATCTTTCCGTTCGGCAATCTGTTGGGGCCGCTGATTGTCTGGCAGCTGAAGAAAGAGGCTGACCCCTTCATCGACGCACAGGGCAAGGAAGCGCTGAATTTTCAGATCACCGTGGCCATTGCCGCAATGATCTGCTTCCTGCTGATGATCATCGTCATTGGCTTTCCGTTATTGATGCTCGTGGGCGTCGGCGCGCTGGTGCTGACGATCATTGCAGGCATCAAGGCCAATGACGGGGTCGCGTATCGTTATCCGTTTACCTGGCGGTTGATCAAGTAATCCTTGCCTGGTCGGACGCTTTCGCGAGCAAGCCCGCTCCCGCAGGTAAAACGTTCAGGGTGCAGAAAAAACAAAAGCCGACTTCACGTCGGCTTTCTTTTGAGCAACTGAACGTCAGATGGTCAACGTCCAGTCGTAGTCCACGATCAGCGGCGCGTGTTGCGAGAAGCGCGGCTGGCGTGGCAGGCGTGCGCTACGTACGAAGCGGCGCAGACCCGGGGTCAACAACTGATAGTCGAACCGCCAGCCCAGATTGAGCATCTCGGCCTGTTCGTTATCGGGCCACCAGCTGTACTGGTCGCCTTCGCGGCTGACTTCGCGCAGGGCATCGACGTAGCCCATGTTGCCCACGATCTCGTCCATCCAGGCACGTTCAGGTGCCAGGAAGCCCGGAGATTGCTGGCTGTCGCGCCAGTTCTTGATATCCAGCTTCTGCTGGGCCACGTACAGCGAGCCACAATAAATGTACTCGCGACGCTTGCGCCGCTGCTTGTCCAGATACTTGCCGAAATCGTCCATGAGCTTGAATTTCTGATTCAAGTCCTCATCGCCGTTCATCCCGGACGGGAGCAGCAAGGTGGCAATACTGACTTTATCGAAATCTGCTTGCAGGTAACGCCCGTAACGGTCGGCTGTCTCGAAGCCGAGACCGTTGATTACCGCCTTCGGTTGCAGCCGCGAATAAAGTGCCACGCCACCTTGGGCAGGGACTTCGGCATCGCAGGCATATAGGAAGTAGCCGTCCAGTTGGAAGGCTGGGTCGTCCAGTTCAAAGGCGGAGGCGCGGGTGTCCTGAAGGCAGATGACGTCGGCATTCTGGGCTTGCAGCCAACTGAGCAAACCACGCTCGACTGCAGCCTGAATACCATTAACGTTCACACTGATGATCCGCATAAATGGCCCCAAAAATCACGTGCGTGTATGATACCCGAGCTCTACCTAATTAGCTAAATCCGTGGTATTCGGGGCTTTTTTCATGCAGGCGTATCAGCGCGATTTTATTCGTTTTGCCATCGATCGCGGGGTTTTGCGCTTCGGTGAATTCACTTTGAAGTCAGGGCGCACCAGTCCTTACTTCTTTAATGCCGGTCTTTTCAACAGCGGTTCGGCGCTTGCCCAGTTGGGCAAGTTCTATGCGGCCGCGGTCGTCGAAAGCGGTATTTCGTTCGATGTTCTGTTCGGGCCAGCCTACAAGGGTATCCCGCTGGCGGCCGCGACCGCCGTGGCGTTGGCCGATCATCACAACCTGGACCTGCCGTGGTGTTTCAACCGCAAGGAGGCCAAGGCTCATGGTGAAGGCGGCAGTCTGGTCGGCGCGCCGTTGACCGGCAATGTGCTGATCATCGACGACGTGATCACTGCCGGCACCGCGATCCGTGAAGTGATGCAGATCATTCAGGCCCAAGGCGCTAACGCGGCAGGCGTATTGATTGCGTTGAATCGTCAGGAACGCGGCAATGGCGAGCTTTCCGCGATTCAAGAGGTCGAGCGCGACTTCGGCATTCCTGTGGTGAGCATCGTTTCGTTGAATCAGGTTCTCGAGTTCCTGGCCGATGATCCGCAGCTCAAACAGCACTTGCCGGCGGTCGAAGCCTATCGCGCGCAGTACGGCATCTGAGTCGTCTAGGGATCTCGCTTTTATGCTCAAGCTGGGCACATTGGGTCTTTGTCTGTCGCTGGGTCTGGGCTGCGTCACTGCCGTTCACGCTGATGATGCGCCGGGTATCGTGTTCTATCGCTACGTCGACAACCGTGGAGTGACGGTCCTCGATCGTCAGGGCGTACCTGCTGAATACGCCGGCAAAGGCTATGAGGTGCTCAACCAGCGCGGCCGTGTGGTTCAGGTCGTCCCGCCAGCGCCGACAGCCGATCAGGCGCGTGAAGCTCAGGCCGCCGCCCAGGCTGCGAAGCTGCAGGCTGACGCGGACGCCCAGTTGCTGCATCTTTACAGCAGCGTTGCCGATGTCGACCGCGCCCGAACTCGCAAACTGGCTGAGCTGGACGCGCTGATTTCCGTGGCGCAAGGCAACATTCAGGGGCTGACGACCCAACTCGGCACGCTTCAGAGCCAGGCTGCGGATCAAGAGCGCGCAGGGCACCCGGTGTCTCAGAACCTGATCGATCAGATGAACGACGTGCGCGATCAGCAGCAGAACCTGAAAGTCGATATCTTGCGCTATCAGACCACGCGGCAGCAGGCTGATCGTGATTTCGCGCAGGATCGCGCGCGCTTGCAGCAGCTGATTCCGCAATAACGGCCGTCGTCTCCGAGGTCGCAAAATGAAAAGGCCCCGCCGGTTGTCGCCGACGGGGCCTTTTTCATTCTGCTTGGTGCGATCAGTGACGCTTGCGGTTGCTGATCAGCGTACCGACGCCGGTGTCGGTGAAGATTTCCAGCAGCACGGCATTCGGCACGCGACCGTCGATGATGTGCGAGGTGGTCACGCCGCCCTGGACCGCTTCAAGCGCGCAGCGAATCTTCGGCAACATACCGCCGTAGATGGTGCCGTCGGCGATCAGGCCGTTTACCTGCTCGGTCGTCAGACCGGTCAGAACCTTGCCTTCCTTGTCCATCAGGCCGGCGATGTTGGTCAGCAGCATGAGCTTTTCGGCCTTCAGCGCTTCAGCCACTTTACCGGCGACCAGGTCGGCGTTGATGTTGTAGGACTCGCCGTCCGCGCCCACGCCAATTGGCGCAATGACTGGAATGAAATCGCCCTTGACCAGCATGTTCAGCAGGTCGGTATTGATGCCAACGACTTCGCCGACGTGGCCGATGTCGATGATTTCAGGCTTGGTCATTTCCGGCGTCTGGCGAGTGACATTCATCTTCTTGGCGCGGATCAACTGAGCATCTTTGCCGGTCAGGCCGATCGCACTGCCGCCGTGGCGGTTGATCAGGTTGACGATGTCTTTGTTGACCTGGCCGCCCAGGACCATTTCGACGACGTCCATGGTCTGTGCGTCGGTAACGCGCATGCCGTCGATGAAGTGGCTTTCGATGGACAGACGCTTGAGCAGGTCGCCGATCTGTGGACCACCGCCATGAACCACGACCGGGTTGATGCCTACAGCCTTCATCAGCACGATGTCGCGTGCGAAGCCGGTCTTCAGCTCTTCGCTTTCCATGGCGTTGCCGCCGTACTTGATGACCAGCGTCTTGCCGACAAAACGGCGAATGTAGGGCAACGCTTCGGAAAGGACCTTGGCGGCATTGGCTGCGGCATCACGTTCGAGGGTCATTTGGGCTCCACTCAAAAAATTGGTCAAAAAGGAAGTTCTAAGTCCGGTGCTACGTTGTTCAGCTGGGCGCGGAACACGTCCTTGATGCGCTGCAGCTCCGCTTCGGTTTCGGCTTCAAAGCGTAATACCAGCACTGGGGTGGTATTGGAAGCGCGAACCAGACCCCAGCCCTTCGGGTAGTCGACGCGTACGCCATCGATGCTGGTCAGGTTGGCATTGCCCCACTGTGCATCGCGCTCCAGCGCTTCGATGATGCTGAATTTGCTGGTCTCGGTGACTTTGACGTTGATTTCCGGAGTCGACAGGTCGTTGGGAAACGTTGCGAACAGTTCTTCGGCGCTGAGTTTTTCCTGGCTGAGAATCTCCAGCAGACGCGCTGCGCTGTAAATTCCGTCGTCGAAGCCGAACCAGCGCTCCTTGAAGAAGATATGCCCGCTCATCTCACCGGCCAGCAATGCGCCGCTTTCCTTCATCTTCTTCTTGATCAGCGAGTGACCAGTTTTCCACATTACAGGCCGGCCGCCGTATTCCTGGATCAACGGTATCAGTCGGCGTGTGCATTTCACGTCGAAGATGATGTCGGCACCTGGATTGCGCTTGACTACGTCGCGGGCGAACAGCATCAGCAGGCGATCGGGGTATACGACGCTGCCTGCGTTGGTGACGACACCTACGCGGTCGCCATCGCCATCGAACGCCAGCCCTACATCCGCGCCGGTTTCCTTGACCTTGGCGATCAGGTCCTGAAGGTTTTCCAGCTTGCCCGGATCGGGATGATGGTTGGGAAAGTTGCCGTCCACTTCGCAGAACAGCGGGATGACTTCGCAGTTCAGGGCTTCGAGCAACTGCGGCGCAATCACGCCAGCCGCGCCATTGCCGCAGTCGACGACCACCTTCATGCGGCGGGCGAGAACCACGTCATTGGTGATCTGACCGGCGTACAGGTCGAGAATGTCGACCTGCGTGATGCTGCCTTTGGCGGACGGCAAATGGTTGCTTTTGATCCGTGCATGCAGCGCCTGAATCTGCTCGTTGGCGAGCGTGTCGCCAGCGATCACAATCTTGAAGCCGTTGTAGTCCTTCGGGTTATGGCTGCCGGTCAGCATGACGCCGGTTCTGCCCGCCAGAACGCAGGCCGCGTAATACAGAGCGGGCGTCGGGACTAGGCCGATGTCGCTGACATGGCAGCCGCTGTCATACAGACCTTTGATCAACTGAGCCACGAGCGTCGGCCCTGACAAACGACCGTCGCGGCCGACGGAGACGTTCGGTTCACCTTGCGCCAGACTCTGCGCACCGACGGCGCGTCCGATCCAGTAAGCGGTCTCGGCCGTCAGCGTTTCGCCCACGATGCCGCGAATGTCGTATGCGCGGAAAATGCTGTCCGGAAACTCCGGTGCGATGGAAACGGTGCTGCTCATAGCGTGAAAATGCTCCGACTCCAGCAAGTCCTGTGGTTCATCGAGCAGGTCGATATCGAGAATGTCGGTGTCTTGAAACAACGGGTCAGTCAGATCGCTTTCTTCTGAAATCACGGGCGAAAAAGTGGCGGCGTTGCTTGTTGAACCCGGTGCTGTGGTGGGTAAGGCGTTGTCCGCCGACGGACTGGTTGTCGCAGGCCCTGCTGCGCGCAACGAGAATCTGGCCATGCTTTGCGCCAGTCCGTTCAGGGCCGGCAAGCTGAGGCCGAAGGCTTTGACGGCTTTGCCACCCGAGAGTTCTTGCAGCAATTGCTCCAGCTGTCGGGCGTCGGCGGCGACGCGGCGTTTGATCGCGCTTTCATTGAGATAAAGCCCCAGCAGCACGCTGCCAATGGCAACCAGCAACGCCAGCAGCAACATCAGCCAAGGCGTTGAGCCTTGCAGCGCAGGCCCGGCCGCAAACGTGAGCTTCCAGTTCGGATAGCCGGTGGCGAAGTCGATCGCTTGACCGCCGTCGCTTTGCCCTCGCGTCAGAAAGGTTTGCGCGGCCGCTGTGCCGAATTGCTGGCTAAGGACGATCTGGCCCACATCTGCAGGTGCGTCCGGCAGCGCGCTGGTCAGACGTTGAAGGTTGTAGGCCAGCAGCAGTGTGCCGGTGATCGGGGCGTCCGGCGCGGTCCGCAGCGGTGCAACGCTGTAAATCAGCCAGGCGTCGCCGACCTTGCGCGCTTCAGGGGCTGGCGTTTCGCCTTTGCCGGCCTTGGCCAGCATGTCCAGCGTGGCGAAGCTGACAGGAATGGCGCCCTGATTGTCGACGTTGTTGAACCCTGGCGGATTCAGGCGAGCACCCACCACGCCGTCTCTGAAGCGCAAGCGATTCTGCGCACTTTCGACTGCCGTCGGATCACCGCTTTGCAAGGTCTGCGCGAGTGTGCCGTCGGTGGCAGCGGCCAGAGTGTCGGCGTTGATCTGGCGCAACGCTCTGTTCACTGCGCCAGCCTGCGTGCTGCCCCAGGCTTGCAGCAGTTGCTCGTGCTGTTGCGGCTGGCTCTGAATGGCAAGCCAGACCAGCACGGCAGAGGCGAGCAGGCCGATGAGCGAAGGAATGAGGCCCGGGCTTGCCAGGCTCAGACTGGGGTCCTTGACTGGGGTGTCAGTGGTGTCCTGAATGGAGGTCGCCTTGGCTTCGCGCTTGATGCCTTTCAAACTTCACTCTCCCTGCTCGATCTGCCTTAGGCGGCCTTAAGTTCTCGCATTCGCTCAAGACCTCAACGGCCATGAGCGATTGTTGCCAAGGTTAAGTCGGGTCAATCAATGGCTGCCAGAGTGACCGAAGCCGCCAGCACCGCGCTGACTCTCGTCGAACTCCTGAACGATGTCGAAGTGCGCCTGAACCACCGGCACCAGGACCAACTGCGCAATACGCTCGCCGATGGAAATCTTGAACGCCGTCTGGCCGCGGTTCCAGCAGGAGACCATCAGCTCGCCCTGGTAATCGGAGTCGATCAGGCCGACCAGATTGCCCAGCACCACGCCGTGCTTATGGCCCAGGCCTGAGCGCGGCAAAATCAGCGCGGCAAGGCCCGGATCTGCGATATAGATCGACAGTCCGGTCGGAATCAGAAGGGTCTGACCCGGTTCGAGCACTGTGTCCTCTTTGAGCATGGCGCGCAGGTCCAGGCCGGCGGAGCCGATAGTGGCGTAGGCCGGGAGTGGAAATTCGCTGCCAATGCGAGGGTCGAGGATCTTGGCTTGTAGAGCATGCATACGTGATTAAACCTGGTTCATACGATCAGCGATAAAAGTCACCAGCTGGCGGGCTATTTTGGCCTTGCTGGTCTGGGCGAAGAGCGTTTCCTGCAACGCTCGGTCGATCACGCTGCACGCGTTTTCTTCGCTGTTGAAGCCAATGCTGGGATTGGCCACGTCATTGGCGACGATCAGGTCGAGGTTTTTATCCTTGAGCTTGCGTGCGGCGTAGTCGAGCAAGTGTTCGGTCTCGGCGGCAAAGCCGACACTGAACGGGCGATCTTCACGTTGGGCGATGGTGGCGAGAATGTCCGGATTGCGGACCATCTGCAGGAGCAGGCCATCACCGTTGGTGGGATCTTTCTTCAATTTTTGTGGTGCAACGACTTCCGGGCGGTAGTCGGCAACCGCAGCAGAGGCGATGAACAGGTCGCAGGGCATGGCCGCTTCGCACGCGGCGAGCATGTCGCGGGCGCTGACGACATCGATGCGCGACACGCGATCCGGGGTCTGAAGATTAACCGGGCCGGTGATCAGCGTGACCCGTGCGCCCGCTTCCGCAGCGGCTTCGGCCAGGGCAAAGCCCATTTTTCCGGAACTGTGGTTGGTGATGTAGCGCACCGGATCGATGTTTTCCTGCGTCGGCCCGGCCGTGATCAGGACGTGCTTGCCGGTCATCGTCAGGCGCTGAAAACAGTCGGCAGCCGACTGCGCAAGATCATTGGGCTCAAGCATGCGTCCGTAGCCCACATCGCCGCAGGCCTGGCTGCCACTGGCCGGCCCGAACATGCGAAAGCCACGTGTTTCGAGGGTTTGCAGGTTGGCTTGTACCGAAGGATCGCGCCACATGGCCTGATTCATGGCAGGCGCTACTGCGACGATGGCATCGGTCGCCAGTACCACGGTGGTCAGCAGATCATTGGCGATGCCTTGGGCCAGACGCGCGATGAGGTCGGCGGTGCCCGGGGCGATCAGCACCATGTCCGCCCATTTCGCCAGTTCGATGTGCCCCATGGCCGCTTCGGCCGCAGGGTCGAGTAAGTCCAGGTGCACAGGATGCCCGGACAATGCCTGCATGGTCAGTGGGGTGATGAACTCGGCTCCGCCCTTGGTCATGACGACCCGGACCTCGGCACCGTGGTCGCGCAATCGACGGACCAGTTCGGCGCTCTTGTAGGCCGCGATGCCTCCGCCGACGCCGAGAACGATGCGTTTCCGATACAGCCGCTGCATAGGCCTGCCTTTTGGTCGAGTTAACACGCGGCAATCATGACGCCTCCCCAGGCCTGAATGTCGCGTTGAAAAGAGGGCTAAGATAGCACAGCGACCGCACGGGAACAGCGGCGCCCACATACAGGGAGGTGCTATGAGTATTCGTGATTGGCCCATGGCTGAACGGCCGCGGGAGAAGCTGCTCGAGCGAGGAGCCGCGAGCCTGTCGGACGCCGAATTGCTGGCAATTTTTCTGCGCACCGGCGTCTCGGGAAAAAGCGCGGTCGATCTGGCCCGGCATCTGTTGAATCAGTTTGGCAGCCTGCGATCCCTGCTCGAGGCGAACCTGACAGCGTTCAGCAAAGAGCTGGGGCTGGGCCCCGCCAAGTACGCGCAGTTACAGGCGGTCATGGAAATGGCCCGGCGCAACATGGGTGAAGACCTCAAGCGCGATTCGGTCCTGGAAAACCCCAGTCAGGTCCGCCGCTACCTCAAAGCGTTGCTGCGACACGAACCCCATGAGGTTTTCGGGTGCCTCTTTCTGGACAGTAAAAACCGCGTGCAGGCGTTCGAGGTGCTGTTCCACGGAACGATCAACATGGCTCACGTGCATGCCCGCCAGGTCGTCAAACGCGCGCTGGCGCACAACTGCGCGGCGTTGATCCTTTGTCACAATCATCCGTCCGGCGTGCGTGACGCCAGCGAGGACGATATCGAGCTCACCCGGCACCTGAAACAGGCGCTGGCTCTGGTCGATGTGTTGGTGCTGGATCACCTGATCATTGGCGACGGCGATCCGCTGTCGATGGCCGAGCATGGCCTGATCCGGTAGAGGAGGGCGATGGCTTGAAGCAGCCCCGCTGGCGGGACTGCTTCAAGGTGCTGGCTTATTTCAGGCTGACTTTCGAGAAGTCCTGGCGCCCGAACGGGCTGACGCTGTAGTTCACGACGTTCTTGCGCGTCAGGGCGAAAGCGGTCGGGTGCGCGAGAGGAAGCCAGAGCGCCTGCTTCTGGATCTGCTCCTGGGCCTGATGATAAAGCTTGGCGCGCTGACCCTGGTCGGTCACCGCTTTGCCCTGGCTGATCAGCTTGTCCAGACCGTCATCGCAATAACGGGCAAAGTTGGTACCCGACTTGACCGCGGCGCACGAGAACTGCGGAGTGAGGAAGTTATCCGGGTCTCCGTTGTCGCCTGCCCAGCCCATGAACAACAGGTCATGCTCGCCTGTTTTGGCGCGACGGATGAGTTCACCCCATTCGATGACTTTGATCTCCGCCTTGATACCCACGGCCGCCAGATCGTTCTGCAGCAATTGTGCGCCCGCGCTCGGGTTCGGATTAAGCAGGCTGCCGGAAGGGCGAGTCCAGATCGTGGTTTTGAATCCGTCTTTCAACCCTGCGCTGGCGAGCAATGCCTTGGCCTTGGCCACGTCGTGCTTGTAGCCGGGCAAGTCGCTGGCGTAGCCCCAGGTATTGGGCGGGTACGGGCCGTTGGCCGCTCTGGCAGAACCCTCGAACACCGCTTTGAGATAAGTGTCCTTGTCGAACGCCAGGTTGATCGCCTGACGAACCTGCGGCTTGTCGAGCGGCGGGTGCTGGCTGTTGATCGCCAGGAATGCGGTCATGAAAGCGTCGGTTTTTTCGACGTTGAGGTTCTGATCCTTGCCGGCTTCAGCCACGTCCAGCGGCTTGGGGGACAAGGCAATCTGGCATTCATTCTGGCGAAGGCGCTGCAAGCGCACGTTGGCGTCCGGTGTGATGGCGTAAATCAGCGTGTCGACCGCCGGCTTGCCCGCGAAATAATCCGGGTTGGCCTCGTAACGCACCACCGAATCCTTCTGGAAACGCTTGAAGACGAACGGGCCGGTACCGATTGGCTGGCTGTTGAGCTTCTCCGGCGTACCGGCTTTCATCAGTTGGGCTGTGTATTCAGCAGAATAAATAGAAGCGAAACCCATGCTCAGGGTGGCAAGGAATGTCGCGTCCGGGTGATCGAGGGTAATGCGCACGGTATTGGCATCGGGTGCTTCGATTTTCTTGATCAGCGATGGCCACTGCATCGACTGCGCGTGCGGGAAACCCTGCGCGGCGACCTTGTTCCACGGATTGGCCGGGTCGAGCATGCGCTGGAAGCTGAACACGACATCTTGCGCGTCGAGCGCACGAGTCGGGGTGAAATAGTCGGTGTGATGGAATTTCACGCCTTGGCGCAGCTTGAAGTCATACGTGAGGCCGTCGGGCCATACGCTCCAGCTTTCAGCCAGGCTGGGGACCAGCTTTCCGGTCTGGGCGTCGTAGTCCACCAGCCGGTTCATCAGCACATCTGCCGATGCGTTGGTGGTGGTCAGCGAGTTATATTGCACCACGTCGAAGCCTTCGGGGCTGGCTTCCGTGCACACGCTCAGAGCCGTTGCCGCCTGAGCCATCAACGGCGCGGACAAGGACGCGAGCAAAAAGGGTAAAACGGCTAGGCGCATGGCGATTTTCCTTTCAGAGATAGCCCATCTGCCGGCGCAGTCTGGTGAGGGAGTTACCCTAGACCATGGATAGGCGCAGGACAATCGCTGCGGCGCGACGAGTGGTATATTTCCCGTCGCGCCCGATGCTGCTGGCGCTGCCAGACTAAAAGCCCTGAGTTTCTTGCAGGTAATTCGTCGTTTCTGTTGTTGCACCCAAGGCTTTCTGGTATAAAGCAGCGCTCTTTTCTAGGGGCCCGCTGCCTTCACCGCTGGTGTGGCCGGTAAGACCCCTGAAGAAACGCGGCGCCTGGCGCCAAATGACTGAGAGATTAAGCGGCCAACCCATGCCGGGTTGGGCATGTGGTTTTAGAGGGCTGAGGCATGTCGAGAGTCTGTCAAGTTACCGGTAAGGGTCCGGTAACCGGGAATAACATTTCCCACGCGAACAACAAAACCCGTCGTCGTTTCCTGCCAAACCTGCAGCATCACCGCTTCTGGGTTGAAGAAGAGAAACGCTTTGTACGTCTGCGCGTATCTGCCAAAGGCATGCGCATCATCGACAAGCGTGGCATCACGGTCGTTCTGGCCGAAATCCGCCGCGCTGGCGCTAAGGTTTAAGGGAGAGAATCATGCGTGAATTGATCCGTTTGGTGTCGACCGCTAACACCGGCCACTTCTACACCACCGACAAGAACAAGCGCACTACTCCGGATAAAATCGAAATTAAAAAATTCGATCCGGTTGCTCGCAAGCACGTGATCTACAAAGAAGCCAAAATCAAGTAATTGATTTTCGCCTCTTACGAAAAAGCCCGCAGTGATGCGGGCTTTTTTGTGGGCGAGATGTTCGTGTTGCGATGGCGCCGTCTGGGTCAACGCACTATCGCGACACGCCTGCGCCCGCAGTCAAAGCTCGCTTCATGCCTTCTGTTCGAACACCACGTAAATCTTGCGGCACGCCTCCAGCACTTCCCAGGTGCCCTTGAATCCGGCCGGAATCACAAAGCGGTCGCCAGCGCGCAGAGTCTTCGCACCTCCGGCTTCGTCACGCAGCACCGAAACGCCCTGAACGATTTCGCAGTATTCGTGTTCGGTGTAGTTGACCGTCCACTGTCCGATTTCACCTTCCCAGACGCCCGCATTCATCTGCCCGCACGGGCTGTTGTAATGGTTGTAGATCGTTTGTCCAGGGTCACCTTTCAGGATCTTCTCGGGGGCGGGCTTGAAACGCTCCGCTGGCGTGGTGGCTTCGCTGAAATCGACGATGCTTTCGATGCTCATGTCCCATGGCTCCTGGATAAACGATGCGAGATTTCGTTAGAGGGGTAGCGGCGCGGAGAGTGCCGACACTGGTTTTTCGCGCTGTTGAATAAAATGCACGATCTCGCGCCGTTTTACCCGTTTTTGTCCAATATATTGGAAATTAGCGGTGTGCTGGTTTAGGGTGACGAATGCCTTTGGCCGAGTCCGTCGTGCTTCGGACGGCGTTCTGTCGCAGTCGTCACGTGCGCCAGGGCGGGCCCCATTTCATAAGAGGAGGACATTTCATGACCACCCTGACTCATGCTGACTGGGAAAAACGCGCCCAGGATTTGAAGATCGAAGGTCGCGCTTTCATCAACGGTGAATACACCGCCGCCGCTTCCGGCGCCACGTTCGACTGCATCAGCCCGGTCGATGGCCGCTTCCTCGCCCATGTTGCCAGCTGCGATGCCGCCGATGCGCAACGCGCCGTCGAAAACGCTCGCGCTACCTTCAACTCAGGCGTCTGGTCGCGTCTGGCGCCCGTCAAGCGCAAGGCAGCGATGATTCGCTTCGCCGCGCTGATCAGAGAAAATATCGAAGAACTGGCGCTGCTCGAAACCCTCGACATGGGCAAGCCAATCAGTGATTCCTACGGCATCGACATCCCGGGCTCCGCGCAAGCGTTGAGCTGGAGCGGTGAAGCCATCGACAAACTGTATGACGAAGTCGCTGCGACCCCACACGACCAACTGGGTCTCGTGACCCGCGAGCCGATTGGCGTCGTCGCGGCCATCGTGCCCTGGAACTTCCCGCTGCTGATGGCTTCCTGGAAGCTGGGCCCGGCGCTGTCCAGCGGCAACTCCGTGATTCTCAAACCGTCGGAAAAATCCCCGCTGACAGCCATCCGCGTCGCTCAATTGGCCATCGAGGCCGGTATCCCGGCAGGCGTGCTGAACGTTTTGCCAGGTTACGGCCACACCGTTGGCAAGGCCCTGGCGCTGCACATGGACGTCGACACCGCCGTGTTCACCGGCTCCACCAAAATCGCCAAGCAGCTGCTGGTCTACGCGGGCGAATCGAACATGAAGCGCGTCTGGCTGGAAGCGGGCGGCAAGAGCCCGAATATCGTTTTTGCCGATGCGCCGGATCTGCAAGCGGCTGCCGAGTCCGCCGCCAGTGCCATTGCCTTCAACCAGGGCGAAGTGTGCACGGCCGGGTCGCGTCTGTTGGTCGAGCGCTCGATCAAGGACACATTCTTGCCGATGGTGATCGAGGCACTGAAGGCCTGGAAGCCCGGCAACCCGCTGGATCCGGCTACCAATGTGGGCGCGCTGGTCGACACGCAGCAGATGAATACGGTGCTGTCCTACATCGAGGCCGGTCACAGCGATGGCGCCAAGCTGGTCGTGGGCGGCAAGCGGATTCTGCAGGAAACCGGCGGCACGTATGTCGAGCCGACGATTTTCGACGGCGTGACCAACGCCATGAAAATCGCTCAGGAAGAGATTTTCGGCCCGGTGCTTTCGGTGCTGACGTTCGATACCGCTGAAGAAGCGGTGCAGATTGCCAACGATACGCCGTACGGCCTGGCGGCTGCGGTCTGGACGGCGGATCTGTCCAAGGCGCATCTGACGGCGAAGGCTCTACGCGCAGGCAGCGTGTGGGTCAATCAGTACGATGGCGGTGACATGACTGCGCCGTTCGGCGGCTTCAAGCAGTCGGGCAACGGTCGCGACAAGTCGCTGCACGCGTTCGACAAGTACACCGAGCTGAAAGCGACCTGGATCAAGTTGTAAGTCCGCAGGGCATCGCCCGGTCGTAGCCCGGTCAGGCCCAGGAACTCGATTCAAGTACTTCAGCTACATCAGACAGCCGGGTTCTCGAAGAGCCCGGCTGTTTCGTCTCAAGCCTTTGAGCCACAGGAGCGTGGTAATGCGTTGGGGTACCTATTTCGCCGTGCTGGCGTCGGTCTTGAGCGTCGGCCTGGCGCTGGGCGTCAGCATGCCGCTGGTCTCGCTGCGACTGGAAGCCTGGGGCTACGGCGCGTTCCCCATCGGCGTCATGGCGGCGATGCCGGCAATCGGCGTGCTGCTGGGTGCAAGCCTCGCCAGTCGGCTGGCCTCGATGCTCGGCACCGCAAACCTGATGCGCTTGTGCTTGTGGGGCGGTTCCGTTTCGGTCGGTTTGCTCGCGTTGCTGCCCGATTACTGGGTCTGGCTGGTCCTGCGGCTGATGCTGGGCGTGATTCTGACGATGGTGTTCATTCTCGGAGAGAGCTGGATCAATCAACTGGTCATTGAGCGTCTGCGCGGCAAGCTGGTTGCGCTCTACGGCAGCAGCTACGCGCTCAGTCAGCTGGGCGGCCCTTTGCTGCTGGGCGTGGTCGGTACCGAGGCCGATTACGGCTTTTGGGTGGGTACCGCGTTACTGGCGATTTCGCCGTTTCTTCTGCTGGGCAGATCCGGCGCGCCGAGCGCGGAGGCCAGCCACGTCTCGCTTCGGGATTTGGGCGGGTTCTGTCGCGGGCTTCCGGCAATCGCGTGGGCCATCGCGCTGTTTGCAGGGTTTGAAGCGATGATTCTCACGCTACTTCCGGTGTATTGCCTGCAGCAGGGTTTCACGCCGGAAATTGCGCTGGCGATGGTCAGTACGGTTGTGGTGGGTGACGCGCTATTACAGCTGCCGATCGGCGCGCTGGCAGACAGAATGTCCAGACGTCGCCTGTTCTCGGGCTGCGCTCTGTTGCTGATGTTGTCGAGCCTGGCCATTCCGCTGCTGGTCGACACGATCCTGATCTGGCCGTTGTGGGTGCTGTTCGGTGCCAGTGCGGGCGGGCTGTTTACCTTGTCGTTGATCCTCATCGGGGAACGTTACCGCGACGATGCGCTGGTTCGCGCCAATGCCCACGTCGCTCAGCTGTGGGGCATCGGATGCCTGCTAGGGCCGCTGGCAGCAGGGGCGGGAAGCCAGTGGGTGAGCGGTCAGGCGCTGCCGCTTTTGATGGCCGCCGGTGCCTTTGGCCTGGTGTTATTGTCGCGCCGTGAGCGCGCGTTCGGTGCGCAGCCCGTGGCCGTCTAGAGCATTCTCTCCAGACCCACCGCGCTGCTGAACCAGGCGTTCAAGCGTCGCCACCAGTCGCCCGGCTCTTTGTACAGCGTGTGTATCTTGCCGTTGTCCTCGGTCACCCAGACGACTCTGTCATTCTCCAGTCGCGCCTGGTAGCTGATGGCCGGCGCCATACCCTGCAAGGCCAGCTCGCGCAGGTATTCGGTCAATTCCGGACTGTCCACCAGCACCCCCACTTCGGTGTTCCAGAGCACCGAGCGGGGGTCGAAGTTGAATGAGCCAACGAAGGTTTTCTGACGATCAAAGATCATCGCCTTGCTGTGCAGGCTCGACTCGGAGCCACCCTTGAGCGTCCGGGTGCGCAGGAATGCCGGGCCGCTGCCTCGATTGCTCGGATCACCCGGCTGACGCCGCAACTCGAACAACTTCACTCCGTGCTCGAGCAGCGCCTTGCGATAAGGCGCATAACCCCCATGCACCGCAGGCACGTCCGTGGCCTCCAGAGAGTTGGTCAACAAGCTCACCGACACCCCCTTGTCGGACAGGCCGGTCAGGTAAGTGAGACCTTGCTGGCCCGGCACGAAGTACGCCGAAATCATCATCAATTCCCGGTGCACGTTCAGCAGATCAGGGCTCAGTTGGGTGGTCAGCAGCAGATGCGGGTCCGGCTCACCGCGCGACAGCACTTTCGTGGGCGCGTCCCACAGCGCCTGGTTGTGCGCCCAGATCAGCTCGTTGAGCCAGGTTTTCATGCGCGGCTGGGTCTTGTAGGCCATCAGTCGCTCGTACAAATCCTTCTTTTCTACATGCGCCTCGTTGAGCGAGTGGGTCAGCCGCTGGCGGGCTTCGGCCAGGTCTTTAGCGTCCGGCGTCCAGTACATGAAGTCATCGATGGGCTTGCTCAGCGTGCTGTTCCAGTACTGATCGAAGCTGTGGCTCAACTGCTCGGCAACCGGGCCAACGCTGAGCATGTCGATGTCGGTGAAGTTCAGATTTGGCTCGGCGTCGAAATACTCGTCGCCCAGATTCCGCCCGCCGACGATGGCTACTGCGCTGTCTGCCAGCCAAAGCTTGTTGTGCATGCGTCGATGCTGTTGCGACAGATTGAACAGCCGCCCCAGGCTGCGCGTCGCGCCAGTGCTGCGACCCAGATTGAGGGGATTGAACAGGCGGATCTGAATGTTCGGGTGTGCAGCGAGGGTGGCGATGACTTCATCCAGGCCGTCACTGGTGGTGTCGTCCAGCAGAATGCGCACGCGAACGCCGCGATCGGCGGCCTGCAGCAATTCATCGATCAGCGCGCGGGTGCTGAGCCCGTCATGCACGATGTAGTACTGCAAATCGAGGCTGGTTTTGGCATTGCGGATCAGTTCGGCCCGGGCCATGAACGCTTCGGTGCTGTTGGGCAGCAGGCGAAAACCCGAGCGGCCTTCGTGTGGCGCCGCCTGGGCCATGATCGAGCGGCCGAACGACGATTGCGCAAAGGGCAGCGCCTGGCTCGGTTTGTCTGCAACGGGCGCATGCGCGCAGCCGCCAACGCAAAGGGCTAATGCCAGAAGGAAGGGCAGCGCCCATTTATTCGTCAACGCAGTCATCCGGAAGTCAAACCATGGCGATATGACCGCACATTCTGCAAAAGGTTATGTCAGGCGGAATCGGTGTGTGCCAGTAGTTGTTTTGCCGCTGCGCCGACTTTGCGAACCGCGTCTTCGATTCGGGCTGTCGGCTTGGCTGCGAAGTTCATGCGCAGGCAGTTCCGGTATTTGCCCGACGCGGAAAAGATGCTGCCGACCGCGATCTGGACTCCCTGACCTTGCAAGGCGCGATTGAGCTTCAGCGAGTCGAAATCTTCCGGCAGTTCGACCCAGAGCATGAAGCCGCCCTGTGGCCGGCTGACTCGAGTGCCTTCGGGAAAATAGCGCGTCACCCAATCGGTCATGACGTCCCGGCTGCGCTGATATTGCCCGCGCATGCGGCGCATGTGCGGCTCGTAATGCCCGGCCTGAAGAAACTCCGCGATCGCGAGCTGCGGTTGAGTCGCGGTGGAGCCGGTGCTGATGTATTTCATGTGCAGCACGCGATCCAGATAACGGCCCGGCGCCACCCAGCCGACGCGCAGTCCGGGCGCCAGGGTTTTCGAAAACGAGCTGCACAGCAGGACACGGCCGTCTTCGTCGAAGGACTTGATCGTGCGCGGGCGCGGATAGGTGTAGGCCATGTCGCCATACACGTCGTCTTCGATGATTGCCACATCAAAGCGCTGCGCCAGGGTCAGCAACGCGCGCTTGCGCTCCTCCGGCATGATGTAGCCCAGCGGGTTATTGCAGTTGGGCGTCAGCTGTATGGCTTTGATGGGCCACTGTTCGAGTGCCAGCTCCAGCGCGTCCAGGCTGATGCCGGTAATGGGGTCTGTCGGGATTTCCAGGGCTTTCATGCCGAAGCCTTTGAGCGCTTGCATGGCGCCATGAAAGCTCGGGGAGTCCACTGCCACGATATCGCCCGGTTGGCAGATAGAACGGATACTTACGGCGAGCGCTTCTTGAGCGCCGGTCGTGATGACCAAATCTTCGGGGTCGATGTTGGTGCCTGAGTCCAGCAGCAGCCGGGCGATCTGTTCGCGCAGGCATTGAGTGCCATGAATGTTGTCGTAATACAGGCCCGGCATGTCCATGCGGCGGCTGATCTTGCCCAGCGCCTGAGTCAGGGGACGCAACGTCGGGCTGGTGATATCCGGCATGCCGCGCGCCAGTTGCACGACGTCAGGGCTGGGAATGGCTTCGGCCAGTTCGAGCACTTGTTCCCACTGCGAGATATCCACAGGGCGCTGCGCGGGACGTCCGACAGCGGGCAGCGCCGGGGTCGTGCGTCCGGCTGGCACGAAGTATCCCGATTTCGGACGGGGCGACGCCAGGCCGTTGTCTTCCAGTAACCGATACGCCTGCTGCACGGTGCTCAGGCTGACCCCGTGTTCAAGGCTCAGGGCGCGAACCGAGGGCAGTCGATCGCCCGGCCGGTAAAAGCCGTTCTCGATACGAGTGCCCAGCAGTTCGGCGAGATTGACGTAAAGGGTCATGGCGTACTCCAAGGTTTCGGTCTGGCGGCTGACCAATACAGATAAGGCGAAAATACAGCATTCAGGCATCGAAGTGCGGAATCTGTATGCAAAAAATTAGAATTTTTTGGATCTGTAATGGTTTTCCATACGAACGCATCATGGAATCACACGAAACCCATGATGAGGTGTCTGGAAATGAGCGGTATCAGTGATGTCCGGTTAAGTCTGTATGCAGTAGAACTTCAACGCAGTCAGGAAGACGTTGTCAGGACCAACGCCCCGCGCGGGCTGGGACTCTTGGGGTTGTATCAACACCGCCGGAGCACCCGGCGGGCGTTGCTGAACCTTAGCGCCGAGCAGCTCAAAGACATTGGTTTGAGCTACGAGCAGGCGCGCCAGGAAGGGCTCAAGCCGTTCTGGAGGGAGTAATGCCGACTGAATCTTTCAGGATGAATCGCAGTTCTTGTGAAAGCGAATGCGCTTGCGAACGACTGTTCGCCACGATGCAAATCCATGCCCGACGCTGTTTCGTAAAGGCGTTCGCTCTCCCGAATGAACCGGGATTACAGCAATTCTTTCATCCGGTGCCACAGCATTCCCAGGGCCAATAACGGCGAGCGCAGATGCTTGCCGCCGGGGAACGTCATGTGCGGGACTTTGGCGAACAGGTCGAAGCCGCCGCTGTGCTGGCCGCTGATGGCTTCACCCAGCAGTTTGCCCGCCAGATGCGTGGCATTCAGGCCGTGTCCGGAATACGCCTGAGCGAAATACACATTCGGATGACGCTGCAGTCGCCCGATCTGCGGTAGGCGATTAGCGCCAATACCGATCATTCCGCCCCATTGATAATCGATCCTCACATCCTTGAGCTGCGGGAACACGTTCAGCATCTTGGGCCGCATGTACGCGCCGATGTCCTGCGGGTCGCGCCCGGAATAGTGACAGGCCCCGCCGAACAGCAGCCGCCGGTCCGCTGAGAGGCGGAAATAATCCACCGCCACTCGCTGGTCGCACATCGCAGTGTTGCGCGGGATCAGTTGCCGGGCGAGCTCTTCTCCAAGCGGCTCGGTGGCGATGACGTAACTGCCGGCGGGCAAGACTTTCCCGCTCAAATCGGGATCAAGCTCGTTGAGATACGCGTTGCATCCCAGCACCAGCGTCTGCGCCCTGACCAGACCTTGTGCCGTGTGAACCCTGACCTGCGCGCCATACTCCAGGCGCGTCACGGCTGAGTGCTCGAACAGCTGCACCCCCAGAGACTGCGCAACGGCGGCTTCGCCAATGGCCAGGTTCAATGGATGTAGATGCCCCGAGCCCATGTCCAGCATTGCGCCTGCATAGTTGGTCGAGCCGATGACGCTGCCAAGCTGTGTGGCGTCGATCAGTTCCAGCTCATGCCGATACCCCAGGCCTCGCAGTTCCTGGGCATCTTCGGCAAACCCGTCGAATTCTTTGGGCTTGTTCGCAAGGTCGCAGTAACCCCATGTCAGATCGCAATCGATCTGGTGCCGGGCGACGCGCTGACGAACGATTTCCACCGCTTCAAGCCCCATCAGCTTGAGTTCGCGAACCCCTTCGCTGCCGATCACGTTCTGGAAGCGCTCGACATGGTGGCCGACGCCGCGGATCAACTGCCCACCGTTGCGTCCGCTGGCGCCCCAGCCGATGGTGCGCGCCTCGAGCAACACGACGCTCAGCCCTCGCTCGGCCAACTCGATGGCGGTGTTCAAGCCCGAAAACCCGCCGCCCACCACGCACACATCGGCGATGACTTCGCCCAGAAGCACCGGATAGGCAGGTTGAGTGTGACTGCTGGCGGCGTAGTAGGACGCTACGTGGCTGGATGAGCCGGGCTGCGGAGGCCGAGCATTCATGTTGGATATCCCGAGAGCACTGTTTGGAAAATTTTACGGAGGGTAGCCGCGCTGCGCTGCAGGGGCAAGGAACGCCGGCGACTGTCGAGCTGGGCGACAGTGGGGCACAATAGCGGCTCCAGCACAGGGAAAAATCACGCAATGGGCTGCAACAGCCAGAAAATCCGCGATCTGCGGCGACAGATTCCATCGTTCGAATGCGTGCCGGGCTGCCACGATTGCTGTGGTCCGGTGACCACGTCGTCCGAAGAAATGGCTCGACTGCCACGTAAGACAGCGGCCGAGCAGGACGCCGCGCTTGAGGCGTTGAACTGCGTTCACCTGGGGCCCGACGGATGCACGGTCTACGAAGAGCGACCGCTGATCTGCCGTCTGTTCGGAACCACTGAGCGCCTGCCATGCCCCAACGGGCGCCGCCCGGAAACGCTGATCCATCCGCGGGTCGAGAAACAGGTGCATGAATTCATCGCATCGACGCGGCAGGTCCTGGTTTGACGCAATGAAGGCGGAGCAGCCCTGTCTGTGGGCGCGAGCCTATCCTGTTGTGCGCAGGGTCCGTCACTCCGGGATTGGCAGGCTCAGGCTCTCTTTCACTTCTTCCATCACGATGTAGCTCTTCGATTCACGCACGTGCGGCAGTTTCAGCAGGATGTCGCCCAGCAATTTGCGGTATGAAGCCATCTCCGAAATACGAGCTTTCACCAGATAGTCGAAATCTCCCGAAACCAGGTGGCATTCCAGCACGTGCGGGAGCTTCAGGACTGCCCGGCGGAATTCCTCAAAGGTGTCGCCCGATTTGTAATCCAGACTGATCTCGACGAAGACCAACAGGCTAGCCTTCAGGTTCTGCGGATTGAGCCGGGCGTTGTAGCCCATGATGATGCCCTCACGCTCCAGCCTGCGGACGCGTTCAGTGCATGGGGTCGTGGACAGACCCACACGCTCGCCCAGCTCGGTAAAAGAGATTCTGCCGTCGCTTTGCAGGATGCGCAGAATGTTGCGGTCGATCTTGTCGAGTTCACGCTTTGATTGATGCTGAGTGCGCATCGAAATACCTCCTCTGCCAAAACGATGGTTGCCGAGACTTAAATCCGAATATAGGCGTTTATATAGTGAAAAGCACTGCTCGATGCTTTTTATACTGCGCACATCCTTGCTTTAAATATCAAAACGTCAGCGGATATCCGCGATGAGGGAATCAACATGCGCGTTCTGGTCCTTGGAAGTGGCGTAATCGGTACCACCAGTGCTTATTATCTGGCTCGTGCAGGCTTCGAAGTGACTGTCGTGGACCGTCAGCCAGCCGCAGCCATGGAAACCAGCTTTGCCAACGCCGGCCAGGTTTCGCCGGGTTATGCGTCGCCCTGGGCTGCCCCGGGTGTCCCCCTCAAGGCCATCAAGTGGTTACTGCAACGCCACGCGCCGCTGGCGATCAAGGCGACTGCCGATATCGATCAGTACCTGTGGATGGCGCAAATGCTGCGTAACTGCACGCAGAATCGCTACGCGGTGAACAAGGAGCGGATGGTGCGTCTGTCCGAGTACAGCCGCGATTGCCTCGACGAGTTGCGTGCCGAGACCGGCATCGCATACGAGGGGCGTACGCTGGGCACGACTCAGCTGTTCCGCACGCAGGAGCAACTGGACAACGCGGCCAAAGACATCGCCGTGCTGCAGCAGGCGGGCGTGCCTTACGAAGTGCTCGACCGCGCTGGTATCGCGCGCGTCGAACCCGCTCTGGCCAATGTCAGCAATATTCTCGCCGGCGCCTTGCGTCTGCCCAATGATCAGACCGGCGATTGCCAGCTGTTCACCACTCGCCTGGGCGAAATGTGCGTGAATCTGGGCGTCGAGTTCCGGTTCGGGCAATCCATCGAGTCGATCGATTTTGCCGGCGACCGCATCAACGGCGTGCGCATCGACGGCAAGCTGGAAACGGCCGATCGTTACGTGCTCGCCCTCGGCAGCTACTCGCCGCAATTGCTCAAGCCGCTGGGGATCAAAGCGCCGGTTTACCCGCTCAAGGGTTATTCGCTCACCGTGCCGATCACCCGGCCTGAGATGGCGCCGACCTCCACCATTCTTGATGAGACGTACAAAGTCGCGATCACCCGTTTCGACAACCGCATTCGCGTAGGCGGCATGGCGGAAATCGCGGGCTTCGATCTGTCGCTCAATCCTCGCCGGCGCGAAACGCTGGAGATGATCGTCAACGACCTCTATCCTCAGGGCGGTGACTTGGCTCAGGCCAGTTTCTGGACCGGCTTGCGGCCGACCACGCCGGACGGCACGCCGATTGTGGGTGCCACGCCGTATCGCAATCTGTTCCTCAACACCGGGCACGGTACGCTTGGCTGGACGATGGCCTGCGGCTCGGGCCGATTGCTGGCCGACCTGATCGCCCGCAAGAAACCTCAGATCAGCGCCGAAGGCCTTGATATTTCTCGTTACGGCAATTCCAGGGAGATCGCAAAACATGTCAATCCTGCGCCAGCTCACCAATGAGCGCATGAGTCAGCTCGTTGTCCACAACGGCACCGTTTACCTTGCCGGGCAAGTGGCTAACGACCTGAATGCGGGAATCGAGCAACAGACCCGCGAGGTGCTGGGCAATATCGAGCGCCTGCTGGATCTTGCGGGTACCGACAAGAGCCGGCTGTTGTCGGTGACGATCTACCTGAATGACATCGGCACGCAATTCGCCGCCATGAACGGCATCTGGGACACGTGGTTGCCGAAGGGTTTCGCGCCTGCCCGCGCCACCGTCGAGGCGAAGATGGCCGCACCGAATGTCTTGGTGGAAATGTCGGTCATCGCTGCACTGCCTTGAATCGCTGACCCAACACCGTCCCTGTGGATACGAGCTTGGTCGCGAAGGCGTGCTGAGAGACGACGCAGATGTGTTGTCTTCCTCGCCGCATTCGTGAGCAATCTCACTCCCGCAGGTTCTCAACTTCCTTCACGGAACCTCACCGCCATGCGTCCAGCTCGCGCCCTCATCGATCTCTCCGCCCTGCGCCACAACTACCAACTCGCCCGCGAAACCACAGGCGCAAAAGCGCTCGCCGTGATCAAGGCCGACGCTTACGGGCATGGGGCGGTGCGTGTGGCGCAGGCTCTGGAATCCGAAGCGGACGGTTTCGCCGTGGCGTGTATCGAAGAGGCGCTGGAGTTGCGTCAAGCGGGCATCAACGCGCCGGTTCTGCTGCTGGAAGGCTTTTTCGACGCCGATGAACTGGCACTGATCGTCGAGCACGACTTCTGGTGCGTGGTGCATTCGCTGTGGCAGCTTGAAGCCATCGAAAAAACTGCGGTCGGCAAGCCGCTGAACATCTGGCTGAAGATGGATTCGGGGATGCATCGCGTCGGTATTCATCCTGACGACTATCAAGCCGCGTATCAGCGCCTTCTGGCGAGTGGCAAGGCTTCGAAGGTCGTGCTGATGACTCACTTCGCCCGTGCCGACGAACTGGACAGCGTGCGGACTGAAGAGCAAGTGGCGATTTTTCAATCAGCCCGCGGAGCATTGGCAGCTGAAGTCAGCCTGCGCAATTCGCCGGGCGTCATGGGCTGGCCCAATGTACCGAGTGACTGGGTTCGTCCGGGCATCATGCTGTACGGCACAACGCCCTTCGATCAGCCGCAGGCGGTTGCGGATCGACTTCAACCTGTCATGACGCTGGAATCCCGTGTCATTTGCGTGCGCGATCTGCCAGCCGGCGAGCCGGTGGGTTACGGCGGTGCGTTCGTTGCCGAGCGCACTATGCGCATCGGCGTTGTGGCCTTGGGTTATGCCGACGGCTATCCCCGTCAGGCACCGACCGGAACGCCGGTGATGATTGACGGACATCGCAGCCAGTTGCTGGGTCGAGTGTCGATGGACATGTTGTGCGTCGACCTGACCGACGTACCGGGTGCAGGCCTGGGCAGTCGCGTCGAACTGTGGGGGAAGAACGTGCTGGCGAGCGACGTCGCAGCCCGCGCCGGCACCATCCCTTATCAGATATTCTGCAATCTGAAACGCTTGCCGAGGCTCTATTCCGGGGCTTGACCACGCGCGAGCAGGCTGACTGTCGTTCACCCTCCGTGGCCCATGGCGGCCGCTAGTCCCTTTGCTGATCGGGTAAGGGGCTCAAGTGTTGTAAATACTGAACGCTGTTGCGATGATGGCGACCACTTGACCCCACTCGATCATCAGGAGGACTCCAGCATTGGACGTCGGTGAACGACTGCAATCCATTCGTAAACTCAAAGGTCTGTCCCAGCGTGAACTCGCCAAACGAGCGGGCGTGACCAACAGCACCATTTCAATGATCGAGAAGAACAGCGTCAGTCCCTCGATCAGCTCGCTGCGCAAGGTGCTGGGCGGCATACCGATGTCCATGGTGGAGTTCTTTTCCGAAGAGCTCGAGCCAGAAAATCCGACCCAAGTGGTCTACAAAGCCAGCGAACTGATCGATATCTCCGACGGCGCTGTCACCATGAAACTGGTGGGCAAATCCCATCCGGGCCGCGCCATTGCGTTTCTATCCGAGGTCTATCCGCCGGGCGCCGACACCGGCGACGAGATGCTCGTGCACGAAGGCGAGGAGACCGGAATTCTGGTGGAGGGCCGACTCGAATTGGTGGTGGGCCTCGATACCTATGTGCTCGAGGCGGGCGACAGCTACTATTTCGAGAGCACCCGACCGCACCGCTTTCGCAACCCGTTCGACGTCCCGGCGCGTCTGATCAGCGCCGCCACGCCGGCGAACTTCTGACCCGCATCACCTTGCATGCCCTGGCCTCAAGGCAGGCCAGGGCATGCGAGCCTCTGGTTGCGGCGCCGATAACCCTGCTGGTTTGAGGGACGTTGAGGCCGCCGGGCGACCCGCTATACTTTCGCAACCTGCCGATACCGTGGCCGCGGGCGCTGTATAGCCACCATGAGGGTGAGAGCGTGAACATAACTAATAAGATCCTGGCTGTCGTGGCACTCCTTTCGTTCTGGGCGTTCGCGGTCCAGGCCGCCACCCGTGATGACCTCGCCAAACGGCTCGAACCTGTCGGACAAGTCTGTGTTCAAGGCAAGGAATGTCCGGGCATGGATGTCGCCGCGACCGCGGGCGGCGGTGGCGCAAAAAGTCCGGACGATGTCATCGGCAAACACTGCAACGCCTGTCATGGCACCGGTCTGCTGGGCTCGCCGAAAATTGGCGACAACGCGGAGTGGGACAAGCGCGCCAAGGAGCAGGGCGGGCTGGACGGGCTGCTGGCCAAAGCCATCACCGGCATCAACGCCATGCCGCCTAAAGGCACTTGCGCCGATTGTTCGGATGACGAGCTCAAAGGTGCGATCAAGAAGATGTCCGGGCTGTAACACGCCGGGAGCATTGCCAGAAACGAGGCTTCATGTTCAGAAAATCACTGCTGCTGTCGGGACTTTCGTTGTTGATGTTCACAGGCGTTGCCAGCGCGACCATGCGCTGCGGGACAGCGCTGGTCAGCCTGGGAGACACGGCGAGCGTTGTGCGTGAGAAGTGCGGGGCGCCTGATCGCAGCGAGGACCAGAATCCGGTTGCCCGAGTCAACGGAGTGCCCAAGCTCAATGCCGTAAAGGTCAGTCTTTGGGTCTACGGGCCGCGCAATGGCGCCTCTCAACATCTGAAATTCATCGAAGACAAGCTGGTGGCGATTGATACCCGCCGGGATTGATGCTGCAGCTGCTCGACGACTGTACTGCGGCGCAAGGTAACTTGCGCCTGCGCAGGTCACCCGGAATCAAATCGGCTTTCCTCCCTGACGGTTTGCAGCAAATCCCGTCGATGCCCGGTCCAAGCACCATCGAATAACAAACCAGGAGAGGCCGGATGCCGCATTCCTGCTCGATCGAGCAAGCTGTCGATCATGTACTGGCCGAGTTACCCGCGCATATTCGTCTGGGCATGCCGCTAGGACTGGGCAAGCCCAATCGGTTTGCCAACGCGCTTTACGCGCGCATCAAAACGCTTCCCGAGCGGCAACTCACGATCTATACGGCGTTGTGTCTGGGTCGCCCGGATGCGGGCGATGGCTTGCAGGGCCGGTTTCTGGAGCCTTTTCTGGAGCGGGTGTTTGGCGACTACCCCGAACTCGACTTTCTGGCCGATCTGCGCAAGGACAACCTCCCTTCCAACGTCCAGGTCGAGCAGTTTTTCATGCAGCCCGGCAGCCTGCTCAATAGCACGTCGGCGCAGCAGGACTATGTCAGCAGCAACTACAGCCACGCGGCCCGGGACATCAATGCCAGCGGTCTGAATCTCGTCGCGCAACTGGTGGCCGCCGACTCGACACGTCCGGGGACCCTTAGCCTGAGCTGTAATCCGGACATCACCCTCGACCTGCTGCCGATGCTGGAAAAGCGTCGAGCGGCAGGCGAGAGCATTTTGCTGCTGGGTCACGTTCACGCTGATCTGCCCTATATCCCGGGTGATTCGGAGGTTGATATCGACACGTTCGACCTGCTGATCGAGCACGAAGAACGCAGCACGCTGTTCTCCACGCCGAATATGCCCGTTGGTTTCCAGGACCATTTCATCGGTTTGTACGCCAGTACGCTGGTGCGCGATGGCGGCACCTTGCAGATCGGCATCGGTTCGATGGGCGATGCGTTGACCGCCGCGTTGCTGGCACGTCAGGCAGACAACGAAACCTACCGCGCATGCCTCGCCGAGCTGGACGGCATTTCCACATGGCGGCCGCTGATTGAAGCGCAGGGCGGGGTAATGCCATTCGCCACCGGCCTTTACGGCTGTAGCGAGATGCTGGTGAACGGGCTGTTGGTGCTGCTCGACGCCGGGATCATTCGGCGCAAGGTTTACCCGGATGTCGCGCTGCAGCAACTGGCAGACAGCGGTGTGCTGGACGAATCGGCGCATCCGGAGGGCGTGCTGATCCACGGCGGATTCTTCCTGGGGCCGCGCAGTTTCTATGAGCGATTGCGCGAGCTGCCCAGCGCGCAGTTGGCGCAGATCAACATGACGGCCATCAGTTACATCAATGAGCTGTATGGCGATGAAGCGCTCAAGCGTGCGCAGCGTCGCGATGCACGGTTCATCAACAGCGCCTTCACGGTCACGCTGCTGGGCGCGGCGGTGTCGGATCAACTGGCGGATGGGCGAGTGGTCAGCGGCGTCGGCGGACAGTACAACTTCGTCGCTCAGGCCCACGCGCTGGAAGGTGCGCGGTCGGTGCTGATCCTGCGCAGCTGGCGCGAATCTGCCGGGGAAGTCAGTTCGAACATCGTGTGGGATTACGCGCACACCACCATCCCTCGGCATCTGCGCGACATCGTCGTCACCGAGTACGGCATTGCCGACCTTCGCGGGAAGACCGACGCAGCGGTCATTGAGGCGCTGCTCAATGTCAGCGATTCACGCTTTCAGCCCGGCCTGATCGATCAGGCGCAGAAGGCTGGCAAGTTACCGAAGGGTTTCCGTCTCGACCCGCTCTTTACGCAGAACACCCCGGAGCGTCTGAAAGATATTCGTGGCCGGTTTGCCTCGCTGTTCATCGAATACCCGCTGGGCACAGACTTCACGCCCGAGGAGCGTGATTTGCTGCGGGCTTTGAACTGGATCAAAAGCAAATTCAAGCTCACTGAAATCATCGAGCTGGGTAAAGCGACGCTCGAAGCGTCCGAGGGTGAGGCGTTTCCCGAGCACTTGCAGCGCATGGGGCTGGATCGGCCACAGGGCTTGCGCGAGGAGCTGTACCAGCGCCTGTTGCTGGCAGGGTTGCAGGCCACTCACGTCTGAATTTTCCCCACCGTAGGAGCGACCGGCGTGGCGGTCCTCCTTGCCCGCGAATGCGATATGTCAGTCAACGTGGCTGTGACAGACATGCAATCATCGCGGGAGGCGCGTTCTTACCGATGTGGGTGATCAGGACAGGGTCTTGATGATCAGCAAGACCGCCGCGCAGAACCCGCTGATCGCAAACAACTGCTGTAGCCGAGGGCCTGCCAGAAAGCCCGCCAGCTGCCGTCCAGCCAGCAATCCAGCCACTGCACCTGCGGCGAAGGGCAGGCCGACGGTCCAGTGCATTACGCCGCTAACGCTGGCGGTCACGACACTGGCTGTGGAAACCAGCGCGATTACGGTCAGCGATGTGGCGACGATGCTTTTGACGTCCAGATCGGTGTAACGGGTCAATGCGGGGACAATGACAAACCCGCCGCCGACGCCCAGCAATCCGGATAACACGCCGGAACACACGCCCGTGATTGCCAGTGAACGGGCACAAGGCAGCGTCCAGCGCAGTCGACCTTCAAGCGGGTTCAGCACACAAGGCAGGAAATCCGCGCGTTCCGGCGGCTTTCCGTGACGCAGTTCGTGAGCGGCCTTGCGATAAATGCGGCCGCACGCATACGTCAATATCAGCGCAAATCCCAGCGCCAGCGGCGCATTCGGCACCTGATGGGCGAGCCACAGCCCCAGAGGTGCAAAACAAATACCGATCATCGCGATGAACAGCGCGGCACGATAACGCACGATGCCTTGTCGCAGGCCGAGCAGCGCGCCAACTGCCGCGGCCAGCCCCACCGCCAACAGTCCCACCGGGGCGGCTTCGACCATCGACAAGTGCAAGGCAAACACCAGCAGCGGGACCGCAAGAATGCCGCCGCCTGCGCCGGTCAGCGCCAATATCGCTCCGATGATCGTGCCGAGGCCGGCTCCGATCAGTTCGTGTTCATCCATAGTTGAGAGAGACTTTCAGGTGCGCGATGACAAGGTTCTTCAATCGGTCTGTACGCCAGTTATTCACAACGCGTTGATCGGAATCTTCAGATAGCGCACGCCGTTGTCCTCGGCTTCCGGCAAATGACCTGCACGCATGTTGATCTGCACCGAAGGCAAGATCAGCACCGGCATTTCAAGGGTGGCGTCGCGTTTTTCGCGCATTTCGACGAACGCATCTTCATCGATGCCTTCGCGGATATGGATGTTGCTGGCGCGTTGCTCGGCGACGGTCGTCATGTACATCAGCTCCCGGCCGTTTGGCAGGTAGTCGTGACACATGTACAGCCGTGTCTGCGGCGGCAGGCTGAGTATCCGGCCGATCGAGCGATACAGCGTGCGAGCGTCAGCGCCCGGAAAGTCGCAGCGGGCGGTGCCGTAGTCCGGCATGAACAGCGTGTCGCCAACGAACGCGACGCTTTCATCTTCGGTCTCGATGAGGTACGTCATGCATGCCGGCGTGTGACCGGGCGTGTGCATCGCCTTGCCCCGAAGCGTACCGATGCCGAACGATGCGTCGTCTTCCAGCAGTTGATCGAACTGGCTGCCGTCGCGTGCGAACTCACCCTTTGCGTTGAACAGCGTGCCGAAGACCTTCTGCACGCGGGTGATATGGCTGCCGATGGCGATGCTGCCGCCGAGCTGTTCCTTCAGGTAAGCAGCAGCGGAGATGTGGTCGGCATGAACGTGGGTTTCGAGTATCCACTCCACTTCAAGCGCCAGTTCACGCACGCGAGCGATGAGCTTGTCTGCAGACTCCGTGCGGGTATGGCCGGATTTCGGATCGTAATCCAGCACGCTGTCGATCAGCGCGGCTTTGCCTGTCGAGCGGTCGATGACCAGGTAGCTGATGGTCGAGGTCTGCGGGTCGAAGAAGGCTTCAACGCTCAGTTTTTCGCCGATGTTCATAAGCTATCTCCAGTTCTACTTGGTACACAGGACCTGAGGGAACGAGCGTGCTCACGAAGGGGCCGTTACGTTCACAGATGCATCAGCGTCCGAAGGCCAGCTTTCGTGAGCAACTCCACTCACACTGGGTGTGAGGCGCTGTACGAGCGCGGGGTATCATTCGACGAAGGTGACCACTCCACCGTTCAACGATTTCACCCGCGCGAGCGATTCCACACGATAGCCCTGCGAATCCAGCTCGGCACGGCCGCCCTGGAATGACTTCTCGATCACGATGCCCAATCCGGCCACCGACGCACCCGCTTGTTTGATGATTGAAATGAGCGCCTGCGACGCCTTTCCGTTGGCCAGAAAGTCATCAATGATCAACACGCGATCACTGCTGTTCAGGTGACGGGTGCTGATCGCGATGGTGCTTTCAGTCTGTTTGGTGAACGAATACACCGTTGCCGAAAACAGGTTTTCGGTGAGCGTCAGCGACTGATGCTTGCGCGCGAAGATCACCGGAATGCCGAGCTTCAGACCGGTCATTACCGCTGGCGCGATGCCTGAAGCTTCGATGGTGACGATCTTGGTGATCCCTGAGTCTGCGAACAACGTGGCGAACTCGTCACCGATCTGCTGCATCAGGACCGGATCGATCTGATGGTTGAGAAACGCGTCGACCTTCAATACCTGGTCGGAAAGTACGATGCCTTCCTCGCGAATTTTCTTGTGCAGTGCTTCCACGTGGGTGGTCCTCAGGGCGCAAATGCGCGAAATAAAAATTTGAACGGTGGTTTTGGGTCTGTCAAAGCTTAGCGTTTGAGCATGGCCCGTATATCCGCCAGCGCAGTGTTGCCGCGTACGGCTTTCACTTCGGTCGGCGTGTCATCGTTGCCTTCCCAGGCGAGGTCATCCGGCGGTAACTCATCGAGAAAGCGGCTCGGCAGACAGTCGATGATTTCCCCGTACTGCTTGCGTTTGGCGGCGAACGTGAACGCCAGCGTCTGACGGGCGCGGGTGATGCCCACGTAGGCGAGACGACGTTCTTCTTCAATGGTGTCCGCCTCGATGCTGGAGCGGTGCGGCAGGATTTCTTCTTCCATGCCCATGATGAACACGTAGGGAAATTCCAGGCCCTTGGACGCGTGCAAGGTCATCATTTGCACACCTTCGGCGCCATCTTCCTCTTCCTGCTGACGTTCGAGCATGTCGCGCAGGACCAGTTTGCCGATCGCCTCTTCGATGGTCATGCCACCTTCTTCGTCTTTCTCCAGCGTGTTTTTCAACGCTTCGATCAGGAACCACACGTTACCCATGCGGTAATCGGCGGCCTTGTCGCTGGAGCTGTTCTGACGAATCCAGTTTTCGTAGTCGATGTCCATGACCATGCTGCGCAGCGCCGCAATCGGATCCTGGGTCGCGCATTGCTGACGCACACCGTCCATCCAATGTTTGAAGCGCTTGAGACGGTCAGTGAAACGGCCGTCAAGGTGTTCGCCCAGGCCGATTTCGTCCGTGGCGGCGTACATCGACACCTTGCGCTCGGTGGCGTAGTTACCGAGTTTCTCCAGTGTCGTCGAGCCGATTTCCCGACGCGGGACGTTGATCACCCGAAGGAACGCGTTGTCGTCATCCGGATTGACCAGCAGGCGGAAGTAGGCCATCAGATCCTTCACTTCCTGACGCCCGAAGAAGCTGTTGCCGCCCGACAGACGATAGGGAATCTGATGGTGCTGCAGCTTCAGCTCGATGAGCTTGGCCTGATAGTTACCGCGATACAGGATGGCGAAATCGCTGTATGGACGGTCGGTGCGCAGGTGCAGACTGAGAATCTCGACCGCCACGCGTTCGGCTTCGGCGTCTTCGTTCTTGCAGCGGATCACGCGGATTTCATCGCCGTGGCCCATTTCGCTCCACAGCTGCTTCTCGAACGCGTGAGGGTTGTTGGAGATCAGCACGTTGGCGCAGCGCAGAATGCGGCTGGTCGAACGGTAGTTCTGCTCCAGCATCACCACTTTGAGCGACGGATAGTCGTCCTTGAGCAGCATGAGGTTTTCTGGCCGCGCACCACGCCATGCGTAGATCGATTGGTCGTCGTCGCCCACCACGGTGAACTGGCAACGCGTGCCGATGAGCATTTTCACCAGCAGATACTGGCTGGCGTTGGTGTCTTGATATTCGTCCACCAGCAGGTAGCGGACCTTGTGCTGCCATTTTTCGAGGATGTCGGCGTGTTCCTGGAACAGCTTCACTGGCAGCAGGATCAGGTCGTTGAAGTCCACCGCGTTGTACGCCTTGAGCGTGCGCTGGTAGTGGGTGTAGACGATGGCGGCGGTCTGCTCCTTGGGATTGCGCGAGTTGGTCAGGGCTTCTGCGGGCAGGATCAGGTCGTTTTTCCAGGAATCGATCATGTTCTTGATCTCGTCGACGCCGTCGTCGCCCGAGTATTCCTTCTGCATGATGTCGGTCATCAGCGCCTTGACGTCAGTTTCGTCGAAAATCGAGAAACCGGGCTTGTAGCCCAGGCGTGCGTGCTCCTTGCGGATGATGTTCAGACCCAGGTTGTGGAACGTCGACACTGTCAGGCCGCGCCCTTCGCCTGCGCGCAGCAGGGTGCCGACCCGCTCTTTCATTTCGCGCGCCGCCTTGTTGGTGAAGGTCATGGCCACGATGTATTGCGCGCGAATGCCGCAGTTCTGGATCAGGTGAGCAATCTTGCGCGTGATCACGCTGGTCTTGCCGGAGCCTGCACCGGCGAGCACCAAAAGAGGGCCGCCGACGTAGTTCACGGCTTCTTGTTGCCGGGGATTGAGTCGGGACATGAGGAAAAATGGGATCGCTTGTAAAAAGGGCGGGCATTTTAACAGGGTCGGCGGATTGTGCAGCGACCGTCCGACACTGTGATGCGTCACGCTATCTATATTTCGCCGTTTTGTTACATTTGCGCATCGCGCGATTCATACTCGCGTTTGACGACCCTCGTTTGAGGGCTCGCCAATGTCTTTCGTTTGTGTGGGGAGCTAGCTTGTCTACGCCTGTCGAACCCTTGCGTTTGCTGCTTCTGGCGGAATCGCCCGAATGGCCGGCATTGCTGCGCGAGTGCATGGCGCCGCTTGGAGACGCCGCGATCCTTGACTGCGCGTCGAGCTGGGAAGCTATCGCCCATCCAGACGAGCCCCTTCAATCGCGCATTCTGCTCACCACCGTGGCATTGCAGCCGGCCGCTGGCCAATGCAACTGGCCGACAGTGTTGTTGCTCGATGATGAACCCGATCACGATCCCATCGGCGTCAGCGACTGGCTCGTGCGTGACACGCTCACGACCCAAAGCCTGCGGCGCTGCTTGCGCCATGTGCGCGAGCGCGGTGTGCTCGAAAACACGCTCAATCGCCTCGCCGAGCAGGATCCGCTGACCGGCATCGCCAACCGGCAGGGCTTTCAGACGCTGCTCGCCGCGCGCCTGGCCGAGTTTAATGGCCGTGGTCTGGCGTTAGGGCATCTGGATCTGGATAACTTCCGCCGTGCAAACGATGCGCTGGGTCATCAGGCGGGTGATCGGCTGATTCTGCAGGTGGTTGCGCGTTTGAAAAGCCAGCTGGAAGCGTGCGATCAACTGGCCCGCCTGGGCAGTGATGAGTTCGCCCTTTTGATCGACACGCGACGCGCGTCAGGCCGGGCCGAATGTGTCGCCGAGCGCATCACTGAGGCATTGTCTGAGCCTTACTGGGTCGACGGAGAAAGCCTATTGATCGGCTGCAGCCTGGGCATCGCTCACGCCCGTGCCGATGGCGGCGCCGACCCGTTGATGTGGCACGCGCACATTGCGATGCAACAGGCCAAAGGGATTCAGGGCTGCACGTTTCATGTCTTCAATGAACGCATCAACCGCAACGCCCGCAGCCTCGCCGACCTGGAAAGCGAGTTGCGCAGAGCGCTGCGTCGCGACGAGCTTGAGCTGCATTATCAGCCGCGGCTGTGCCTGAAAACCGGGCATATTCTGGGGTTGGAGGCGCTGGTGCGCTGGCGTCACGCAGAGCGAGGTCTGCTGCCACCCAGCGAGTTCGTACCGCTGGCCGAGCAGAGCGGGCTGATTGTCCCATTGGGATACTGGGTTATTTCGCGCGCGCTGCGCGACATGCAGACCCTGCGCGAGAAAGGCCTGCCGCCGCTGCACATGGCGATCAATCTGTCGTTCCGCCAGTTCCAGGACAACCAACTGCTGGCTACATTGAGCCGGCTGATAGCCGAACGCGGCATCGACGCGCAATGGCTGGAGTTCGAGCTTACTGAAACGGCCGTCATGCGTCGCAGTGATCTGGTCAAACAGACCATGGACGCGTTGGGCAGACTGGGCGTGCGTTTCTCCCTCGATGATTTCGGCACCGGTTTCTCGTCGTTCGTCCACTTGAACAGCCTGCCGATCACGCTGTTGAAGATCGACAAAAGCTTCGTCGGAGAAATGGAGCAGCGCGAGGAAAACCGCAAGCTGGTGCACGCCATGATCAATCTGGCGCATAACCTCAGTCTGGAAGTTGTGGCCGAGGGCGTCGAAACACCGGAACAGTTGGCGCTGCTGCGCAGCTTCAACTGCGATCAGGCTCAGGGCTATCTGATCAGCCACCCGCTGGCGCTGCCGGAACTGCTCGACTACCTGATGTTCGATCAGGGCAAGGCGCGGTTGAGCCGAGGCTTGTAAGCCGCGCAGTTCGTGGGTCAGCCCATCACCACGACGCCCGTGGCCTCCTTGCGCAGTAATTGCGCGCTCTTGCGCTCGAACGCGTAGGTCAGCGCCACTGCCGAGCACAGCAGGCCCACCGCCAGACCCCACCACACGCCAACCGCGCCTTGCTGAGCGGGAAACCCGAGGCCCCACGCCAGCGGCGCGCCGACCATCCAGTAGCTCGCCAGCCCGATCAGGAAGGTAGTCTTCGCATCCTTGAAGCCCCGAATTGCGCCCATCGCGATGGTTTGTGTGCCGTCCAGAATCTCGAACCAGGCGGCAATCGCCAGCAGCTTGACCGCCAATTCCACCACGCCTTGATAGGTCGGGTCGTTGATGTCCACGAACAGGCCGATGACCGCATGGGGCGCTACCCAGAAGAGCAGGCCGAACAGCAGCATCAGCAATCCGCCGAAGCCGATCCCCATGCGTCCCGCCGTGCGCGCGAGCAGCAGATTGCCCGCGCCATAATGCAGTCCGATGCGCATGGTGACCGCGTAAGAGATACCCACGGGCACCATGAATGCCATCGACACCGATTGCAGCGCGATCTGGTGGGCGGCCATCTGCGTGCTGCCCATGGCGCCCATGCAAAACGCGGCGAAGGTGAAAAGCCCGACTTCTACCGCGTAGGTGCCGCCAATCGGCAGACCCAGCCGCCAAAGCTCTTTGAGGCAAGTGCGCGAGAGATTCATCAGCCCATTGTGGATCGGGTACGCGGCGTAAGCGTGGTGGTAGCGGATATGCAGGGCGAGCGCCAACGCCATACTGTTGGTGACAATGGCCGTGACCAGACCAATGCCCATCAGACCCCAGTGCGGCAGACCGAACAGGCCATGAATGAAGGCGTAGTTCAGGCCGAAGTTGACGGCGACGCCCACCAGACTGATGACCATGACTGGCGTGGCGCGCCCCAGAGCGCTGGTGAAACCCCGCAGCGCCATGAAGCTCAGCAGGCCCGGGAGCGCCAGCGGCAACGTGATCAGGAACTGGCTGGCCATGTGAACGTTCGCTTCGTCCTGACCGAAGTTGAGCAGGATCGGCTCCAGATTCCAGAGAATAAGTGCCGCGATCAGTGCCATCCCCCACGCCAGCCACAGCCCGGCTTGCGTCAGGCGGGTTGCCCCGGCGGCATCGTTGGCGCCGTGACGAATGGCCACGAGCGTGCCGACGGCTGCCATCACGCCTACGCAAAAGAACGAGACAAAGTTGTAGCTGGCTGCGCCCAGGCCGCCGCCGGCGAGCGAGTCCGGGCCAAGCTTGCCCATCATCACCGTGTCAGTGAAGACCATCAGCATGTGCGCCATCTGCGATGCAATCAGCGGCCCGGCCAGACGCAGGATGATCCACAGTTCTTTGAAAGCGTGCTGATGCATGTTTGTGGCGCTCAGGGAAAAGGCGTTTTAGAGCAGCCCATTCTGGTGATTCGGGCGCCAATGCACAAAGGGATAAATACGATCATTGGCATGAGTAAAACTCATCCTGGGATTTGCGATAAAGTCTTCGCCTGTCCAATCAGAAGGAGAGCCACATGTCCCGCAGTCTTCCGCCGCTCTATGCGCTGCGGGCCTTTGAAGCGGCCGCGCGACATGCATCCTTCACTCGCGCCGCTGAAGAGCTGTCGATCACGCAGAGCGCGGTCAGTCGGCATATCCGCACGCTGGAAGAACACTTTGCCTGCCGTTTGTTTCGTCGCAACGGGCGCAACCTGCAATTGACGGAGGCCGCGCGGGAGTTGCTGCCGGGGATACGCGAAGGTTTCTCTGCGCTGGAGCGGGCCTGCAGCGCCTTGATGGCCGAGGAAGGCATTCTGCGCATGAAGGCGCCGTCGACACTGACCATGCGCTGGCTGTTGGCGCGCCTGAGTCGCTTTCGTCATCTTCAGGTCGGCAACGAAGTGCAGCTGACCAGCGCCTGGATGGACATCGACAATGTCGATTTCACACAGGAGCCGTTTGACTGTGCCGTGCTGCTCAGCCGAGGGCATTTTCCGCCGGACTGGGAGGCGACCTATCTGTTCCCGGAATTGCTGATCCCTGTGGGGGCGCCCAATTTGCTGGATGACAGCCCGTGGGATGTCCAGCGTCTGGCGAGCGCCGAGCTGCTGCATCCCACGCCAGACCGTCGCGACTGGCGCAGCTGGCTTGAGCGCATGGGATTGTCCGATCAGATCTCGCTCAAGGGCGGTCAGGTTTTCGACACGCTGGAGCTGGGCATGATCGCTGCGGCGCGAGGCTACGGCGTGTCCATGGGCGATCTGTTGATGGTCGCAGAGGACGTGCTACAGGGTCGCCTCAGCCTGCCTTGGCGAACGGCGGTTGTCAGCGGCGAGAATTACTACCTCGTCTGGCCAAAAACCCGGCCCGGCGGCGAGCGTCTGCGTCGGTTGAGCGACTTTTTGCAGGGCGAAGTGCAGGCGATGGAGCTGCCGCAGGTCACGATTCTGCAGTGATGGCCAATAGATGGCTAAAGCGCTGCAAAATACGGTTACACCTTTTATCCTAAGACCACACGTAGGACTCAAGTATTTCTTTCGTCAGCCGAATGTGTAATTGCAGACCCGATTGTTCTGATCGGTTCATCGATTCCATCTATCAGAAAAGATCCGAATGGTGTTCCTGAGATCAGGATGATCCGGTCCTTCGGAAAGGAGCTTCCATGCCACAGCCTCGCGCCCGAATTGCCTCGCAACTGGGTATCGCCCTGGCCGTAATCCTCGCCGTCGTCATCAGCGGCAGCACATTGTTTGCCTTGCGCTCACTGGATTCGGCGAACCTCACCATTCGTGAAGAGCACATGGGCAGCGAAGCCCGGTTGCTGGCGGATCAACTGAACACGTTCCACAGCACGCTGCGCGACAGTACTCAGCGCCTGAGCGGGCTGTTCGAAAAGCGCTTTGGCAGCGGACTGACCGTTCAGAACGATCAACAGATAGCCGTCGCGGGCCTGCAGACGCCTGCATTGCTCCTTAATGGCAATGCGCTGAACAACGATTTCGCCGAGGTTGACGATTTCCGCAAGATGACCGCGGGTGTCGCGACGGTCTTCGTGCGCAGTGGCGATGACTTTGTCCGGATCAGCACCTCCCTGAGCAAACAGGACGGCTCCCGTGCCATCGGCACCGTGCTCGATCACAAACATCCGGCCTACGAACGCTTGCTGGCGGGGCAGGGCTATGTGGGGCGTGCGTCGCTGTTCGACCGTTTGTACATGACTCAATACAGCCCGGTGCGTGACGCGAGCGGCAAGGTCATCGCGGTGCTGTTCGTAGGCTTCGATTACACCGATGCCCAGAAAGCCCAGTTCGACAATCTTAAAAGCTTCCGCATCGGTTCGACTGGCTCGTTGGCGTTGCTGGACGAGCAGAACAAATGGCTCGTGCCGCCTGCAGGCGTGAAGGATCTGGACCGGGCAAGCAATACCTTGGCTGACCTCGTCAAAACGCCCGGTAAAGGCCAGTTCTGGGAAGACGGCGGCGAGCAGTTCTACACCGTCGCCGAGCCCTTCTCCGGTGGGCCATGGTCGATCCTGGCGATCATGCCGAAGGCTGAAATCAGCGCGGTCACGTGGAGTGTCGGGACTCAACTGGGGATTGGCAGCCTGCTGGCGATGTTGATCGCCGTCAGCGCTGCGATCTGGTTGCTGCGCAGCAAGCTGCGTCCGCTGTCGGAGCTGGTGAATCAGGCCGAAGCGCTGGGCGCGGGTAATCTCAGCGTGCGCCTGAACGTCTCCAGCCATGACGAGATCGGGCAATTGGCGAACAGCTTCAACAAAATGGGGCAGGCGCTGGAGACCATGGTTTCGCACATTCGCACCGCTGCGCAGGAAGTCAGTGGTCGTGCGCATGCGTTGTCCGGACTGTCCGGCGGTGCGTATGAAGGCATGGAGCAGCAGTCGGGCGAGATCACCAGCATGGCGGGTGCCGTCGAGGAATTCAGTGCCACGGCGCTGACCATCGCCGACAACATGGGCAGCACCGAGCGCATGGCCCAAGGCAATGCGCAGCAAACCCGTATCGGTCGTGCGTCCATGGAAGAGGCGTCCGCGTCACTGGAGCAGATTGCAGGGTCGCTGGGCAGCACGGCTGCCGTCATCGACACGCTGGGTCAGCGCTCGCAGGAAATCGGCGGCATCGTCAGCGTGATTACCTCCATTGCCGAGCAGACGAACCTGCTGGCGCTCAACGCAGCCATTGAGGCAGCGCGCGCGGGCGAGCAAGGGCGCGGTTTTGCCGTGGTTGCCGACGAAGTGCGCAGCCTCGCTTCGCGCACACGACAGGCGACTGACGAAATCTCCGGGATGATCTCCAGCATTCAGCAAGAGACCAGCAACGCCATCAATACCATGGAGCAGGGCAATGCGCTGATGCAGGAAGGCCTGACGCGTAACGCCAAGGTGGCTGCAGCGCTGGCACAGATCGATGAGCAGAGCCGCTCGGCAGGCGAGCAGTTTGCGTCGATCACCACGGCGACCCAGGAACAAAGCAACACTGCGACCTTGCTCAGCGCAAATCTGCAAAGCATCGCACTGGCGAACAGCGAGCAGCGCGAAGTGGTGTCGAACCTCGCCGTCACGGCTCAGGAACTCAATGCGCTGGCGGCAGACTTGCGTAAGGAAGTGGATCGGTTCAGGTGATGCAGCCCACCGATTGATGCATCAATGCTCATACAGTGGCGCTGCTCAACCTGATGCAGGTGGCCACTGTCGAGCGGTATGAAGAATGCGCAGAACACTGATGCAGTTCGCGCATTCTGCGTACACCACCAGATAATTAGGCAATACAACCATTTCCCTCGTCCCTTGCTCTCGCCCTACTTTGTACAGTCGGGGATGAGCAGGCAAATGGCTTATTCGCATGTCTATTTCATCTCTGAAGCGCCAGGCCGCCGCAGGGTTGTCATCAGAAATATGGTCCAGAATCGCCAGCAGATCAGCCTTGGCCTGCTTGCTCCATTCAACTGTCAGCACCACGCTTCCTTTTGAGTAGTGTCGTTGCTTCCTCCATCACGCTTTCATGGGAAAGCCTGGGGCTGGAGTCTTCGATCGCTTCGCGCACCTTTGCCTTGAACCATCGGTCGTAGGCATCCGCGTCGCTTGTAAATCCGGGGGGAAGCGCGCCCTCTCTGGCAACGCGGGTAAGCAGGATGCGCACTGCGTCAGACACGGTGAGCCCAAATTTAGCCAGCGTGTCTGCTGCCTGTGCCTTGATCTCTTCGTCAATTCGGACGTGCAGCATCGAAGTCTGGGTGGCCATTATTTTTCCTCCAAAAGTCTCACTATGTATCTCATTTGAGATACGGGCAATGAGCGCTTTCACCCAGTGGTTGGCCTGTACTGCAAAGCTTCGGCGATGTGACTTCGGGAAATGGCATCCACGTGCTCCAGATCGGCGAGCGTGCGCGCGACCTTCAGCAGCCGGTGGGCCGCACGCAGGGAGAGGTTCAAGCGTTCGCAGGCATTTTCAAGCCAGGTCTCGTCCTCAGGCAGCAGTGCGCAATGCTGGCGCAGGGCCGGAAGATCGAGAAAAGCATTGGCGCAGCCTTGACGCTTGTGTTGTCGTTCGCGCGCGCCGGACACCGTCTGCGCGGCGCTGGCGCTGGTTTCTTCAGCGTGCGTAGTGGCTGCAAGCGACGTGGTTTCCCGTGCGACGGTCAGGTGCAGATCGATCCGGTCAAGCAGCGGGCCAGACAACTTGTTGCGATAACGCTGGATCTGGTCGGTCGAGCAGCGGCAGCGGCCGGTCGGCTCGCCGTGATAGCCGCATGGGCAGGGATTCATCGCGGCGACCAGTTGAAACCGCGCCGGAAACCGCACGCGATCGCGCGCGCGGGAAATGACGATATGACCCGATTCCAGGGGCTCTCGCAAAACCTCCAGCACGCGGCGGTCGAACTCCGGGAGCTCATCGAGAAACAGCACGCCGTGATGAGCCAGGGTGATTTCGCCGGGTTGCGGCCGGCTGCCTCCTCCCACTAGGGCAGGGCCGGATGCCGAGTGATGAGGCTGACGGAAAGGTCGCTGTGGCCAGCTCGTCAGCGGCTCATGGCTGGCGACCGATTGAATCGCCGCGACCTCCAGTGCCTCGAACTCGTCGAGCGGGGGCAGCAACCCCGGCAAGCGACTGGCGAGCAGCGTTTTACCCGTGCCGGGAGGGCCGCTGAACAGCAGATTGTGGGCGCCCGCTGCCGCGATCAGCAGAGCGCGTTTGGCGGCGGTCTGCCCTTGTACCTCGCTCAGGTCGGGATAGGGTTGCGTCTTGAGAATCAAACCGTTGGATTTGTACGGCGGGATGACGGTGTGGCCATTCAGATGGGCCACCAGCTCGAGCAGATGACTGACTGCGATCACTTTGAGGCCGGACGCCAGGCACGCTTCTTCGGCATTGACGGCTGGCACGATCAACGTGTGCCCGGCGGCCCTTGCAGCCAGCGCGGCGGGTAAAACGCCTTGAACGGGGCGTATGGCACCAGACAGTGCAAGCTCACCCAGGCATTCGACGCCGTCCAGGGCGAGGGTCGGCACCTGCGCGCTGGCGGCAAGAAGTCCGAGAGCAATGGCCAGGTCGAAACGCCCGCCGTCCTTGGGCAGATCGGCGGGCGCCAGATTCAAGGTGATGCGCCGCGCCGGGAATTCCAGTCGACAGTTGACGATGGCGCTGCGCACCCGATCCTTGCTCTCCTTCACTGCGCCCTCGGGTAAGCCCACCAGCGTCAGGGTCGGCAAACCGTTGGCCAGGTGCGTCTCGACTGTGACGGCGGGAGCCTCGACGCCGACTTGGGCGCGGCTCAGAACGATAGCGAGCGACATGACTTTCCTTGATAACGGCACCGCGTCCTGCGGCGTGTTGAAGGATAACCATGACCAGCGGGCCGGGCTGCGAGGCGCATCCTACGGCGTGTGTCCGAATCGGGAACCAGAGCAGCGGAACAACCACTCAATTCCCACAGCGCGTTGTCTGCTCAGACGTAGGCAGCTTCCGATCCCTGCGACAGGACTAGATCATGAATTCAATAACCCCATCGATTCGCACAACGCCGCTCGATCTGTCGAGTACTCAGCCACGACCGGCGGCTGACCAGCAGCCTGGAAGCAGGTTGGCTGGAGGGACAGGCAATGCGGTTTCCTTTACGTCCCAGCCTCAGAACTCACAGATCAATTTCGGACCGGCCAACGCGCTGCAACAGCCTCAGAGCAGCAATGCACTGGCAAGCGGCGCTCCGACCGATCCGCTGACGCAGTTGGTCTCGCTGATTCAAGAAATGATTCAACGTCTGCAGGCGCTGATGCAGGGAGGGACGAGTCCTGCCGACGATCAGGGCTCGGGCGTCAAAGGCGTCGGTGGCAATGGTGGGGGTGGCAGTGGCGGAGGTGGCGCGGGCCAGATCGGCGGTGGCTCAGGGAGCCATTTCGCCAGTAAAACAGCCGCCCCGGAAGGCGCGTCGCCGACGGGCAAGAGCAGCGGCGCCAGCCCGGCAAGCGGTAATTTCTCCGAGCATTCGCTGGGCAACCAGCTCAGCGTTCAGAAGTCTCCCGAGGACCACATTGGGATGGCCAAAGACCCTGAGCGCGGCGATGTGATCAAGGTCGATTTCAATAAAGGCCATTACACCGAACACTCAACCAGTCCGCGCGCCGAGATCAAGGACGGCACCAAGCTTCAGGAAGGGCAGCCGTACAGCTTCAAGTTCGGGATGAAGCGCGAATCCAACAACGACGGCACCTTCTTCCAGGTGCTTGACCACAACAATGCCAAGCCCAGTCCGCGCGCGTGGCTGGCATCCAAGGACGGGCAGTATCAGTTGCACCTCAAGACCAGCGAAGACAGCAATGCGCCGTCCAAGGTGTTCAACATCGGCAAGCCTGGGGATGCCGCAAAGGACGTGGGCAAGTGGGCGGACTTTCAGATCGATTTCAAACGCGGCGTCGGCAACGGTGAAATCTCGGTAAGCAAGAACGGCGAGAACGTCTTCGACAAGAAAGGCATCTCCACCATGTTCGATACCCACAGCAGCGATTCGTACGCCAAATTCGGGCAGTACCGCAATGAAGGCGATCACAATCCGGCAACGAGTCTGTTTTCAGGGTTCAGTGTGGCGAAAGGTTGAGGCGAGCCCCGCCATTGGCGGCTTGAGCGATGCATGAGCTACGCGGGAGCGACCATAACGGCGCAGGCCCGACGCGCGGCGCACTGCGCTTGAACACACCGACATGCCCGGCCCGCGCCGGTGCATGTCTTTGCCTCACTCCTTCGGTTGCGCCGCCAGTTGCGCTTCCAGTTCAGCCATCTTTGCTTCCAGTGCCTCAAGTCGGGCACGGGTGCGGGCAAGGACGATCATCTGGCTGTCGAACTCTTCCCGGCTGACCAGATCGAGCTTGCTGAAGCCACTTTGCAGCAGTGCCTTGAACTGGGTTTCGAACTCATTGCGTGGGACCGGGGTTTCGCCGTTGAACAGACGCGAGGCGTGGCCGCTCAGGGCATCGAGAAAAGCTTTGGGCGCGAGCATGGTCATATTCCAGAATCAGATGGGCGGCAGTGTAGCACGCAGCGTCTACCGTCTTTTTGCCCGATGAATGTTGCACGGTTTTCGCGCATCGCGTCGTGCACGTGCGCACTGTTGTTGTGCGGGCGCCGTGCATGGTGGCGATCTACAAGCGCGTGATTGCGATCAACGCGCCGTAATTCGCGGGATTTCACGAAATGGCAAGCTTTCTGCTTAGTGGCATATGACCCATGCACTGATGCAGTCGCTGTGACGAATGCAGTGCGGCAGGCGGAGCGGGGAAGTGTTTCGTCAGAAGCGGTTTTCTGGAGTTGGTCAGGTCTGTTTCGGGCCATCGACGCGTTACAAAGCCAGACACTGCGCTTAGACTTGAGTCGGGTTTGTTTTCCTGGGGCAAGTCCACCAATTCGGGAGAAAGTTTCATGAAGCTAGTCACTGCCATCATCAAGCCGTTCAAGCTGGACGACGTACGCGAGTCGTTGTCCGAAATCGGCGTGCAGGGCATCACGGTAACTGAAGTCAAAGGCTTCGGACGTCAGAAAGGCCACACCGAGCTGTATCGCGGTGCGGAATATGTAGTCGACTTCCTTCCCAAGGTGAAGATCGATGTTGCGATTGATGACAAGGATCTGGACCGCGTTATCGAAGCGATAACCAAAGCGGCCAACACCGGCAAGATCGGTGACGGAAAGATCTTCGTGGTCAATCTGGAACAGGCTATTCGCATCCGTACCGGCGAAACCGATACCGACGCAATCTAAGCCGCCCAACACAACGCCCCAGGAGAAAACAATATGACTCTGCGTCAACTCGCAGGGCTAGGAGCCCTGTTGTCCCTCGTAACCCCTGGCCTGGCCATGGCGGCAGACGAAGTGGCAGCCCCTGTACTCAACTCAGGCGACACCGCCTGGATGCTGACTTCCACAGCTCTGGTTCTGTTCATGACCGTTCCAGGCCTGGCGCTGTTCTACGGCGGCATGGTCCGCTCGAAAAACGTTCTTTCGGTAATGATGCAGTGCTTCGCCATCACCGGCCTGATCAGCATCCTGTGGGTCGTTTACGGCTACAGCATGGCGTTCGACACCACCGGTATGGAAGCCAACGTCGTTAACTTCAACTCCTTCGTGGGCGGTCTGTCGAAGGCGTTCCTTGCAGGCGTCACCCCTTCAAGCATCACTGGCGCTGCAGCTCTGTTCCCGGAAGCTGTGTTCGTCACCTTCCAGATGACCTTCGCAATCATCACTCCGGCCCTGATCGTCGGTGCATTCGCAGAACGCATGAAGTTCTCCGCGATGCTGATCTTCATGGCCATCTGGTTCACTCTGGTCTACGCGCCAATCGCGCACATGGTCTGGAGCGGCGTGGGCGGTCTGTTGTGGGACTGGGGCGTGCTCGACTTCGCGGGCGGCACCGTTGTTCACATCAACGCCGGTGTGGCCGGTCTGGTAGCGTGCCTGGTGCTGGGCAAGCGTAAAGGTTTCCCAACCACTCCGATGGCTCCGCACAACCTGGGTTACACCCTGGTCGGCGCAGCGATGCTGTGGGTAGGCTGGTTCGGTTTCAACGCCGGTTCCGCCGCTGCGGCCAACGGCACTGCCGGTATGGCAATGCTGGTCACCCAGATCGCCACCGCCGCCGCTGCACTGGGCTGGATGTTCGCTGAATGGCTGACTCACGGTAAGCCAAGCGCTCTGGGTATCGCCTCGGGTGTGGTTGCCGGTCTGGTTGCCATTACGCCAGCCGCCGGTACTGTCGGCCCGATGGGCGGTCTGATCATCGGCCTGGCTGCAGGCGTGGTCTGCTTCTTCTGCGCCACCAGCCTGAAACGCAAGCTGGGCTACGACGACTCCCTGGATGCCTTCGGCGTCCACGGTATCGGCGGTATCCTCGGCGCGATCCTGACCGGTGTCTTCGCAGCACCGTCGCTGGGTGGTTTCGGTACTGTGACCGACATCGCCGCTCAAGTCTGGATTCAGTGCAAAGGCGTAGGCTTCACGATCATCTACACCGCGATCGTGACCTTCATCATCCTTAAGGTGCTGGACGCGGTCATGGGCCTGCGTGTCACCGAGGAAGAAGAAGCGGTCGGTCTGGACCTTGCGCAACACAACGAGCGTGGCTACAACTTGTAATCACGGCTGTAAAAAAATGCCCGGTTCTCCGGGCATTTTTTTGTCTGGCGTTTGTCGATAGGGAGGTTGGTCAGCCAGAGGCGTTCAAGCCTTCGGCAAGCGTGCTCGTTTTCGGGTCATCGCGGCCGTATTCAGGGTCTTGCGCTGCGATTGCTGCCCCTGTTCCGGGCTTGTTGAAAACGTCATTCATTGCACGCTTTGTTTTTTTTTTCAGCGCGTTAGAATGCGCGCCGAAGGGCGGAGAAGCGTATGTGGCAACAGACCAGAATCACGCTGCGGGCAAGGCCTCGCGGATTTCATCTGGTAACCGACGAGATCATTGCAGGCCTTCCGGGTCTGAGGGATTGTCGGGTTGGGTTGTTGCACCTGTGGCTGCAACATACTTCGGCCTCGTTGACGATCAACGAGAATGCCGACCCGGCAGTGCGTCGCGACTTCGAGCGTTTCTTCAATCGGTTGGTGCCTCAGGGCAATGGCGGTTATGAACACGATGACGAAGGTCCGGACGACCTGCCAGCGCACTTCAAAGCCAGCCTGCTGGGTTGTCAGCTGCTTGTACCGGTAACGGACGGGCGCCTGGCGATGGGAACCTGGCAAGGTGTTTATTTAGGAGAGCATCGCGATGCAGGCGGTGCGCGTAAAGTCCTCGCCACCCTTCAGGGAGAGGGGCAAGACCGCTGATTGTCGGCGGTGGTTGAATTTTTTCCGGCTGTCTTAGAAATTAAGCGCAGCTGGGCTATAACTAATCTGCTTTCGCAAGTCATGAGGTAGAACATGAGCGACGATGACAACGACGATCTGGTTGAAGACGGTCTGGAAGACGAAGAGGACGGTGAGGAGCTTGCTGCTGCGCCCGATGACGACGTCGCGGACATAGAAGACAGCCCCGAAGCTGCGGCTACGCCAGCCAAAGGCAAGGCCAAGGCCGCTGTCTCGGTCGATGAGTTGCCTAGCGTTGAAGCCAAGAACAAAGAGCGTGATGCTCTGGCTCGCGCAATGGAGGAATTCCTCGCGCGTGGCGGCAAGATTCAGGAAGTGGAGGCCAATGTGGTCGCCGATCCGCCCAAGAAGCCTGACAACAAGTACGGTAGCCGCCCTATTTGAGGGTGTCGGATGCCTGCTGAAAGAAGCCCGCTGTCGCTGCGGGCTTTTTTTTGGCTGGGTGTTTGGGGGCTGCGTTTGCCTTTTGCCCTTTGCCTTTCCGGTTGGAATGCTTACTTTGATGCCCTGCGGGCCATTCGCGAGCAAGCTCGTGCCCACATTTTTTTCACCGTGCCATGGCCTGATGCACCGGGTTGCCAGCTCTTGCACAATGACTTGATTGGTATGTCGCCCCGAAAAGAACCCCTACCCATCACCCCCAGCGCGCCAGAACCTCGGGCAGTTGCGTCAAACTGCTGATCTGCGCGTCAGGCAATACGTCCGCCTCCCACGCCTTGCCGCCCGGGTTGTACCAGATCGCGCGCAAGCCCGCTTGTTGCGCCCCGGCGATGTCATCACCAGGGTGATCGCCTACATGCACGGCATGGCGCGGGTCGGCATTGCCGCGCTTGAGCGCTTCGAGAAACGGCGCCGGGTCCGGTTTGCCGATGCCCAGATCCTCCGCACAGAGCGCGAAGGCGAAATAATCGGCCAGACCCAATCGGCGCACGTCGGCGTTGCCATTGGTTACAACGCCCAAGGTGTAGGACTTGGCGAGGATCTCCAGCGTCGGCACGACTTCCGGGAAGATATCCAGCTGGTGACGCCCCTGCAGAAACACTTCGAAACCCCGATCCGCCAGGTCCTGGGCCTCTGCGGGGGCATATCCGGCGTCTTCCAGCGCGTGGAACAGCACGCGGCGTCGCAGTGCGCTGATGCGATGCCTGAAGCCTGGGTCAGCCTCCACCAGCCGAGAACGGATTTCCCACAAGTGCTCAACCGGCACCGGTCCCAGTTTCGGCGCGTTTTCGGCCAGCCACTCACGCAGCATGGTCTCGGCGCCGACGATCGCTGGTGCGGTTTCCCACAGCGTGTCGTCCAGATCGAACGTGATCAGCTTAATGCTCATTGTCAGAAGAACCTTTGCGTTTGGCCCTTGGGTGGGCGCTGTCATACACCGTGGCCAGGTGCTGGAAGTCCAAGTGGGTGTAGATCTGGGTCGTTGCGATGTCGGCGTGCCCGAGCAGTTCCTGCACGGCACGCAGGTCCTGCGAGGACTCCAGCAGGTGGCTGGCAAAAGAATGACGCAGCATATGCGGGTGCAGGTTTTGCCCAAGCTCGCGCTCGCCTGCCGCCTTGACACGCAGTTGAATCGAGCGCGGCCCCAGGCGCCGGCCTTGCTGACTGATGAATACCGCATCGTCCTGAGGATTGGCCAGCGCTCGCAGCTTCAGCCATTCTTCCAATGCTTCCCGGGCCTTGCTGCCGACCGGCAGCACTCGCGTCTTGCTGCCTTTGCCGAGCACCTGAACGAGGCCGTCGGCCAGATCGAGCTGCTCGCAGTTCAGTCCTGTCAGCTCGGACAGGCGCAGCCCGGAGGAGTAAAACAGTTCGAGAATCGCCTGATCGCGCCGCGCAAGGAAATCATCTTCCACGCCACCTTCCAGCAACTGAAGCGTGCGGTCGGCGTCGAGTGTCTTGGGCAGCCTGCGTTCGCCTTTGGGCGGCGACAGGCCGTTGGCCGGATCGTGATCGCAAATGCCTTCGCGGTTCAGATAGTGATAAAAGCCCCGCACCGCAGACAGCAGGCGCGCCAGACTGCGCGAAGACTGGCCTTGCTGATGCAGGCGCGCAACCAGGCTGCGCATGGCCTGAATATCCAGCGCCTTCCAGCTGTCGATGTGATGTTTTTCGCAAAACGCCAGAACCTTGTTCAGGTCCCGGCGATAAGCCTCAAGCGTATGTCCCGACACTTGGCGCTCACTGCGCAAGTGCGTGCAGTAAGCATCCAGCTGCCGTTCCATGACTAGCGAACCGAGCGCAGCGAATTTGTGAAGCGCGGCAGCAGACGGCTCAACACGTCAGCGATGTAGCTGAGGAACAGCGTGCCCACCGAGCTTTTATAGTGCTGCGGATCGCGGCTGCCGATGGCGAGCACGCCGTGCAGACCTTGATGGCTGAGGGCTGCGATCGCAGTCGAGCCGACTTCCTTGCTCTGTTCGCTGCCGAACAGGAATTCCAGCTCATGCTCGCGCAGTGCGCCGCTGACGGTTTTGCCGCCGGAGATCAATCCGCCGATGGCTTTCTGGGCATCGGCGCCGGTTACCCAGCGGCCTACCGTCATCGGGTTGTCGCTGAACAGAATCAGGCTGACGAAGGGCACCTGAAACTCCTGGCGAAGGCTGTCTTCTACAGCGATGACGATTTCTTCCAGGCTGGTGGCGTCCATCAGGTCGAGGATCAGGCGGCGGGTTTTCTCGAACAGGCGATCGTTGTCCCTCGCCACGTCCATCAATTGCGACAGCCGATGGCGCATCTCGATGTTGCGCTCGCGCAGCAGTTTCAGCTGCCGCTCAACCAGCGAAACCGTGTCCCCACGCTGATGCGGGATGCGCATGCTGGTGAGCAGCTCGTCGTGCTCGGCGAAAAAGTCCGGGTGTTGCTGCAGCCAGGCCGCGACTGCCTCGGCTTCAAGGGCAGGCACTGCTTTGTCAGCGTCGGGAACGCCGGGCGTGTCGGTTGAAGTCTGAGGCTGGTCGGTCATTGGATATGCTCACTCATAGACGTACTTGGCCTTCGTAAACCCGAACGGCCGGGCCTGTCATCACCACCGGATGACCGGGGCCGGCCCACTCGATGGACAGGCGCCCGCCGGGCAGGTCGATCAACAGGGGTGAATCCATCCAGCCCTGACTGATCGCGGCGACCGCGGCAGCGCAGGCGCCAGTGCCGCAGGCCTGGGTTTCCCCGGCGCCGCGCTCCCAGACGCGCAACTGCGCGCGCTGACGATCGACGACATGAAGGAAGCCGACGTTCACCCGTGCGGGAAAACGTGGATGGTTTTCGATCTTGGGGCCCAGGGCGTGTACCGGCGCATTGTTGATGTCGTAAACGCGCAGGACCGCATGGGGATTGCCCATCGATACGGCCGCTAGCTCGATGCGTTCGCCCTCGACGTCCAGCGTGTAGCTGGTCGCCTGTTGCGGTGCATCGAATGGGATGTCGGCAGGGACCAGACGTGGCGCACCCATGTCGACGCTGATCTGGCCGTCGTTGCGGACGTCCAGCTCGATGATGCCGCTTTTGGTCTCGACGCGAATCTGCTTCTTGGCGGTCAGGCGTTTGTCTAGCACGAACCGGGCAAAGCAGCGCGCGCCGTTGCCGCACTGCTCGACTTCGGAGCCGTCGGAATTGAAGATTCTGTAACGGAAATCGACGTCCGGGTTGCTCGGCGCCTCAACCAGCAAAAGCTGATCGAAGCCGATCCCGGTGTGGCGATCGCCCCATTGCTTGGCATGCTTGGGCAGGATGTGCGCGTGCTGGCTCACAAGGTCCAGCACCATGAAGTCGTTGCCCAGCCCATGCATCTTGGTAAAACGCAGCAGCATGGGATTACTCCGGCAGCAGGCTTTCGCCGGCAAACAGCTCAGTCACGGTTTCGCGACGACGCACTTCAAAGGCTTGATCGCCATCGACCAACACCTCAGCGGTACGGCCGCGGGTGTTGTAGTTGGAGCTCATGACGAAGCCATAGGCGCCAGCGGAGTGCACGGTCAGAAGATCGCCTTCGGCCAGCGCCAGTTCGCGTTCCTTGGCCAGAAAGTCGCCGGTTTCGCAGATCGGGCCGACGATGTCGTAGGCACGAGCTGCACCATCGCGCGGCTTGACGGCTTTCACATCCATCCACGCCTGATACAGCGCGGGCCGGATCAGGTCGTTCATGGCCGCGTCGACAATGGCGAAATCCTTGTGCTCTGTGTGCTTGAGGTATTCGATGCGGGTTAGCAGCACGCCGGCATTGGCGACGATGAAGCGGCCTGGCTCGAACATCAGCGCCAGATCGCGGCCTTCCAGACGCTCGCGCACGGCCTTGATGTAATCGCCGGCCAGCGGCGGCTCTTCATCGCGATAACGTACGCCCAGACCACCGCCCAGATCGAGGTGGCGCAGCTGGATGCCGCATTCGCTCAGGCGATCGACCAGGTCGAGCAGGCGATCCAGCGCGTCAACGAATGGCGACAGCGTGGTGAGCTGAGAGCCGATGTGGCAATCGACGCCGATGACTTCCAGGTTCGGCAGCTGAGCGGCGCGGATGTACACGTCTTCGGCGTCGGCAATGGCGATACCGAACTTGTTTTCTTTGAGGCCGGTGGAAATGTAAGGATGCGTACCGGCGTCGACGTCCGGGTTGACGCGAAGGGAAATCGGCGCGCGGACGCCCATTTCGGCAGCAACCACTTGCAGGCGTTCCAGCTCGTCGGTGGATTCAACGTTAAAGCAGTGCACGCCGACTTCAAGGGCGCGGCGCATGTCATCGCGGGTCTTGCCGACGCCGGAGAACACGATCTTGTCTGCCTGACCCCCTGCGGCCAGCACGCGCTCCAGCTCGCCACGGGAAACAATGTCGAACCCGGCGCCCAGACGCGCCAGCACGTTGAGAACGCCCAGATTGGAGTTGGCTTTGACTGCGAAGCAGACCAGGTGCGGCATGCCACTCAGAGCATCCGCATAAGCGCGGTATTGCGCCTCGATATGGGCGCGGGAGTAGACATAGGTCGGCGTACCGAAGCGCTCGGCAATGGCAGACAATGCAACTCCCTCCGCGAACAGCTCACCGTCGCGGTAGTTGAAGGCGTCCATGGCTGATTCCTAGTAAGTCGAGGTCTGGTGCTTGTGCGAGTGCGATTTGGTCTGGCTGCTGCCATCGGACGAATCATCGTCGGGCAGGTACAGCGGACCTTTTTGACCGCAGGCAGAGACCAGGCACGCGACAGCGAGGAGCGCGGCCAGGGAGGAAATCAGGCGCTTCATGGCGAAATCCTTTGTATAAGCATTAATTGCGCCCGAGTATACCGGCCACCCGTGAGATTGCCTATGCGCCACAGTTCCCGTCCGGCGGGGCTTTGACGCAACTGCTGTATATGCGTGCTGCCAGCGAGCGGATTTTTGGCGCAGGGCACGGCAGTTGGGCGGGTATGCTTTGCAATTGCCGGGAAGCGACCGTATCTTGCGTCGCTGCGCCATCCGTAGACACTTTCGAGGTTCCTGCAATGAGTTTGACCGAAGCCCGCTTTCACGACCTGGTAGATGCCACCCAAGAAAAGCTCGAGGACATCTTCGACGAGAGCGATCTGGATCTGGACCTTGAGAGTTCGGCCGGTGTGCTGACCGTGAAATTCGAGAACGGCACTCAGTTCATCTTCAGTCGTCAGGAGCCTCTGCGTCAGCTGTGGCTGGCGGCCGTGGCCGGCGGTTTCCATTTCGATTACGACGAAGAAGAGAAACGCTGGGTGTGCGACAAGAGCGAGGAGTTGCTCGGCGAGATGCTGCATCGCCTGGCCTTGAAGCAGGCCGGGGTCGAAATCGAGTTCGACGCTGTCGACGGTCACTCCGACGGAAACCGATAGTGAGCGGTACTGCCCCTGTCAAAGCGCCCAAGCCTTTGTACAGCAACGTCAGCCCGGCGGTGCCGTCGCCCTGCATCAGCGTCTGCCGGCTGGATGAACAGAAGGTGTGCACAGGCTGTTTGCGTCACGTCGAGGACATCCGAGAATGGCGCGCGGCCACGGACGAGCGCAGACGAGAGATTGTGCAGCTGGCCGATCAGCGTCGGGCGCAACGCTGAATCTTTCGGATGAATTCCCCCCCCCTGTAGCAGTGAGCTTGCTCGCGAAGACTGACTTTGGCCTCTGAACATCTATTGGATGCGCCGGCCTCTCGCGAGCAAGCTCGCTCCTACAAGGTCTTGTCAGACCTGATACCGAATCGAGCGCCCCTCAAGCCTCATCCATCGCTTCGTTCAGCGATTTTTCCAGCTCCGCCTTGTAACGCAGGAACAGAATCGTCTGCCCGCGCGTATCGCCCAGTATTCCTGAAAGATCCAGGTCCGTGATGTAGCAGCGATAACGTTGCGGCTCGCGGCGCTGCTCGAGGATTTGTCGTGCCACGACGCTGAACAACTGCTCGCCGAACTCGAGCTCGGAATATTCCATTCCATCGCAGTACAGCGTCACGCTGACCTGACCGGGCGATGCTTCCTCGATGATTGCCTGAACGTCATAAAACGGTTTGTCGGTAGGCGTCACCGGCGTCAGTCGCTGCTCGATGCGCCGCGCCCTTGCGCCGCCATCAGGAGAAATCCGGTAATACAGCGTCTCCAGTGATTGAGGTTCCAGCGGGTTGTCCAGCGGCAGCAGGGCGCCGCGCCGATACATCAATGACTGCAGAAAGCGCTGCAGCGGCATCAGCAGGCTGGGTTCGTCGTGGTAAGGCAAGCGTTGATGCCACAGCGCGTTGTGTTCATCGAGCACATACAAGTCGGCGTGCGGCTCGTTGATCCGGAAGAACACCTGGATGCACTCCGGCTGGCCATGGGGAATGATCAGCGACAGATCCGAGTCATCCAGAGCCTGCGGATCGAGATGAATCGGGCTGTACGCGGGCAGTTCCTCGCCCAGATAGTCGTAAAGAGCAGTCAGGCTGTCGAGTGCAACGTGGCTGATCTGGCCTGGAACCATCTCCAGCACGTGATAGTGCTGCTGGACTTGAATGAGATATCGGTGATTCAGGCGACGCTCGAGCAACAGTTGCGCGGTGCTGACCAGTTCTTCGACCCGCTGGGCAATCGCCTGTGCCCGGTTGTGACAGAAACAGCGCACGCGGATGACCGGTTTGTTGCCAGTTGCCGGCAGGCTGTTGAGCAGTTCGGTCAGGCAGTCGAGCAGCGCGTGCGGGCCGTCGAAACGGTTGACCAGCACTTCATTCCAGCTGTTGAGCGTGATCTGGTCGAAGGTCAGCACCAGATTTTCCCGCACACCGGCGTAACTGAGTGAATCAGTGCGTTCGGTGGTCATCAGGATGTTCAGGTCTTTGTGGTGCTTGAGCGGATCGACGCCGACATTGACCAGCAACAGAATCTCACTCGGCACGCTGGGCTTGAGCAGCGCAACTTCGTCGACCATGCCCAATGGCAGGGCGATTGACTGCTGCAGCGCACCCTGCAGGTTGAACAGTTCGAACTCGCTCAGGTCGCTGGCGCCGGGATGCAGCGCCAGTCGCGTACTGCTGTCGATGATGTTGTTGCGATGACACCAGGTCAGTAATTCAAGCAATTCGCGGCTGCGCTTGATCGGCGCGAAAGCCTCCCACTCGTGCACGCCGAGGTTGCCGTTGTACAAGCCCCACTGATATTTGCCGGGTTCGCGCTTGTTCGGCGATTGCACCAGCGTCAACGTGTCCTCGGCAAGGTCGGGTGCGATGCCCGGATTGACGAACTCGACCTTGCCCGCCTTGCGCTCGAACGCAGCGTACAGGCGACGTCCCAGCACATTCAGGTCACGCTTGTTGATCGAGCTGGCGGCATTCTGCGTGCGGGCAAATTGAGTCAGGAACCGATAGCTGTAGTTGAGCTCGCCCACCAGGGCCCGACGCTCGCTGGAGACCTGGCGCACTTTCCACTGGCTGCGGCTGTCGAGCAGGGCGAGCTGACGCTCGTCCCATTGCCACTCCTTCACCAGGCGCTCCAGCAACGAGCGTTGCCAACTGGCGTTGCGCAACCGCGAGGCGCCAGTGAGCTTTTTGTTCACCTTCAGGTACAGGCTGCGACGCACCAGCTCAAGTCGTTCCGGCTCGCCCCGGGCGATGAGGTATTCCTCGATCCGCCGATACACCATCATGTAGGGGTCGAGCTCGTCGAGGTCGACCCGGTTGGCGAATACCTGCTTCTTCAGCCGCATGCTCAGACACTGCACCTGTGGGTGCTCGCTGGCATAGACCTCGGTCAGCAGGAGTTTGAGCACTGACTTGTAGGGCGATTCGATGCCTTTGAACAGCTGCCAGAGTCCCGCGCCGATGAATTCTCCCGGCGGGATATGCGACATGTTTCCCAGGTCGAGGACTTCATCGGCCCGGATGAAACGCTTGGACAGCAGCGTATGGGTGTATTCGGCGTAGCGGGCTTCTTCATACACCGGCACCAGCCACCACATGGGCGTGCGCCCGGCGAGCCAGATCGCGGTTCGATAAAACTCGTCGAGCAGCAGATAGTGCTGAGTCGTTCCGCAGTCTTCACCGCTGAGCTGCGCGTCGCGCTCGCCGAGGACGAATCGCTGGGGGTCGATCAGGAAAAAATGCGCTTCGGCGCCTTGCGTGGCGGCCCAGGTTTCCAGCGCCTGGCATTTTTTGCGCAGCTCCTGGACGTTTTCGGCCGACAACGCCGAGTCGTGGCAGATCCATACGTCCATATCGCTCTGATCGGCCTGCGCCAGCGTGCCAAGGCTGCCCATCAGAAAAATGCCGTGGATCGGCTGGGGCGGATTGCCTCGACGCGGCTTGTAGGAAAAAGACCGGGTCAGCCGCTGGGCTTCTGCCAAGGCGTGGGCGTCGGGTTCATAGTGAGAAACGCCCGCCGGCGTGGCGCTCGACACATAGCCGGGCAGCAGCGGGTGATTGACGTGAAAAAACAGCGGCAGCAGCGTCAGCACGCTTTGCTGGCGCGTGGACAGTCCGTCGTTGGCGCGACTCAGTCGCCCTTCGTTAAGGGTCAGAAAGCGGTTGCGCAGCTGGCTGAGAACCTTGCGGTCAATGCCCTCATCCAGGTCAGGGCGAATTTCGAAACTACGCGTCATCGCGACTCGAAGCCGGCGAGCGGCACTACTTGGGGTGGCGAATAGGACGACAGTAAAGAAGGGGCAGCATCGGGCTTCGAGGCTCAGGTGGCTGCGTGTCTTTTTTCTGGCGCCATAATTTTATCGGCGCAGCATCTTACAAAAGAAGGGTTCGCGAAACCTTTATTTCACGCTTCCTGGCGAAGGTCTCGCGAGCGGCGATATCAAGCCGCTTCCTGACTCACGGCGAGAATGGTCAACAGTGATTGTGCGTGCTCAGCGGCGTCCAGTCCGAGACTGGTCAGATAGCCTCCGTCGACCTGAGTGGTCAGGCCTTTTTCAAAAAGTCTTTTGGCGGCCGCGATGGCCGAGGGCGCAGCGACGTGGTGGACCTTCAAACCCTCCTGGGTATTGCTCAGATTGAACAGTGACAGGATTTCCAGTTCAGCAACCAATTCCGGGGTAAACGACATAGGTGCTCCAGACTTTTTCTAATTGAATGACGCGGCGAAGGAATCGCAGACATGACGGCCCCGTGGTCAAGCGGCAGCGAGGCATCTGGAGTGTAGTAAGCGTCTGGAGGTTTTGCAGAAAGTATCTGGCCGGTCGTCAGATCACGCCGAAAGATGATCGCCGCAGCTCGGAATAATGGGTTGATGCGGATCGTTGGGAGTGAGCCAACTGTCTCTAGCGCCCCCTTCGATCTACGGCGTAACACCCAATGCCTTCCCGGCTAAAACCGGTCCTACGAAAAACTCGCGGCGGCTGTAGGACCGGCTTCAGCTGGGAAGAGGCCGGTGCAGGCGGTGGAGAGGTAACGTCTGGAATTCAGTCTTCGCGAGCGAGCTTGCCCCACAGGTTTTGGGGGTGGCACCGAAACCTGCAGCGCTACAAATCCCGGTGGAGTGAGCTTGCTCACGACGAGGCCGGTACATCCACAGCCTCTGCAGCATCTGTGCACCAGACTTTGCGAGCACAGGGGATCGGGCAAGCCATATAAAGCGGCGGGGCGTTACTCGTCTTCTTCCAGCTTCACGCCTGGCGGCAGTTCTGGCAGCGCGCGCAGGGCTTGTTCGTACCACTCGGTGTTGAACGGACGGTCCTCTTCCAGGATGCCGTCGATTTCCACCGCCAGCACGTGAGCCATCATCACCAGGATTTCCTCGCGCGGGTAGCCGACCAGTGTCAGCTTATTGAACGTGGCCTTGGCCGCTGGCGGGTTATCGCTTTCGATCTGGTTTTCGATGGCCTGGATCAGGGTCGACTCAGCGAACTCTTCTTCGTCGTTTTCGATCTTGTCGCTCATGATGTTCTCGATGTCCTGACAATGAGGGCCGCTCGATGAGAGCGGCCCGTTTGATGGGGCTTAGCGGCTGGCGAGCAACTGCTGGCCGCGGCCCACGGCAGCCTTGACCTGGGCCGGCGCCGTGCCGCCGATGTGGTTCCGCGCGTTGACCGAGCCTTCGAGGGTCAGAACGGCGAACACATCCTGTTCGATTTGATCGCTGAATTGGCGCAGCTCGTCCAGCGTCATCTCGGCCAGATCCTTACCGGTCTGCACGCCGTATTTCACGGCATGGCCAACGATCTCGTGGCAATCGCGGAATGGCAGGCCGCGGCGAACCAGGTAATCCGCCAGGTCGGTGGCGGTGGAGAAGCCGCGCAGCGCAGCTTCGCGCATGATCGCGTGCTTGGGCTTGATCGCCGGGATCATGTCTGCAAACGCGCGCAACGAATCGCGCAGCGTGTCGGCGGCGTCGAACAACGGTTCCTTGTCTTCCTGATTGTCCTTGTTGTAGGCCAGAGGCTGGCCTTTCATCAGGGTCAGCAGGCCCATCAGCGCGCCGAATACGCGGCCGCTCTTGCCGCGCACCAGCTCCGGAACGTCCGGGTTTTTCTTTTGCGGCATGATCGAGCTGCCGGTGCAGAAGCGATCCGGCAGATCAATGAACTGAAATTGCGCGCTGGTCCACAGCACCAGCTCTTCGGAAAAACGCGACAGGTGCATCATCGCGACGCTGGCGGCGGAGCAGAATTCGATGGCGAAGTCGCGATCGGACACGCTGTCCAGCGAGTTGCCGCCAACCGCTTCGAAGCCCAGCAACTGACACGTCAGCTCACGATCGATCGGGTAGGTGGTGCCTGCCAGCGCAGCGCTGCCCAGTGGCATGCGGTTGGTGCGCTTGCGGCAGTCGACCAGACGCTCGTAATCACGGCTGAGCATTTCGAACCAGGCGAGCATGTGATGGCCGAAGGTTACCGGTTGCGCGGTCTGCAGGTGCGTGAAGCCCGGCATGATGGTTTCGGCTTCGCGCTCGGCCAGGCCCAGCAGACCTTCTTGAAGGCGGGTGATCTCGGCCAGGATCAGATCGATTTCATCGCGCAGCCACAGACGAATGTCGGTTGCGACCTGATCGTTGCGGCTACGGCCGGTGTGCAGTTTTTTGCCGGTGATGCCGATGCGGTCGGTCAGACGCGCCTCGATGTTCATGTGCACATCTTCCAGATCCACACGCCAGTCGAACGTACCGGCTTCGATTTCGCTCTGAATAGTCTTCAGGCCGTCGATGATGGTGTCGCGTTCGGCATCGGTCAGCACGCCGACTTTCGCCAGCATCGTAGCGTGGGCAACGGAGCCCATGATGTCGTGGCGATAAAGGCGCTGATCGAAAGTGACGGAGGCGGTGAAGCGTGCGACGAAGGCGTCGACGGGTTCACTGAAGCGGCCGCCCCAGGACTGGTTGGTCTTGTCGGTGCTCATGGATTCGCTCGCTGCTCTACTGGTTACTGTGCTGATGAAAGTGGCGTGGCCGATTTAAAAGGCGCGGGCGATGATAACAGCATTGCCGGTTTTTTATTCCGGGCTGCTTGCCCGAACGGGGACGAGCGCGGAGACTCTGAATCATGCAAATCGAGCGCAATACACCGGGCCAGAGCGCCTCGCCCGGCAAAGAGTTCTTCCTGCCGGAACTGTGCCTGCCGCAGGCGCTGCTGGTGCTGGTCGTGCTGGCCGAACTGCTGGTGCTGGTTCTGGTGCTCATCGAGCCCATGCGTCCCGACTTCAATTGGGTGCGACTGGCGTTGATCTCGATATTCGTGCAGTGGATCGTGCTGCTCTCCGCCGCCTTGCTCTGCGGATTGCGGCCCTGGCTGGCGCGTCTGAGGGCCGGCGTTGCAGGCGCTATCGGCTGTCTGCTGGTGGTCGCGGTGACGCTGGCCTGCACGGCGGTCACCGATTACTGTCAGGTGTCGCCAGCCACGTCTCTGGATGGCGTGATCGAGCGCTATATTCGCTATTCATTGATTGCGCTGATCATGTCTGCGCTGATGTTGCGCTACTTTTATCTGCAGAGTCAGTGGCGCAAGCAGCAACAGGCAGAGTTGCGGGCGCGGATCGAGTCGTTGCAGGCGCGGATCCGGCCTCACTTTCTGTTCAATACGCTCAATAGCATCGCCAGTCTGGTCACCAGCGATCCGGCGAAGGCCGAGCAGGCGGTGCTGGACCTTTCCGACCTGTTTCGCGCCAGTCTGGGCAAGCCCGGAAGCCTGACGACGTGGGGCGAAGAACTTGAGTTGGCCAAACGATATCTATCGATTGAGCAATATCGACTTGGCGAGCGTCTACAGTTGGACTGGGACGTCAGTGCAATTCCCGACGATTTGCCGATTCCCCAGCTAACCTTGCAGCCATTACTTGAAAACGCGTTGATTTACGGTATCGCGCCCCGTGTCGAAGGAGGCGTGGTCAGAGTCGAGGCGGACTACGAACGGGGAGTATTCATATTGCGTGTCAGTAATCCCTACGACGAGGTCGCTCTGCGACAGACTTCAAACGGCACCCAGCAGGCATTGGCAAATATCGGCGCCCGGATCACGGCACTTTTTGGACCTCACGCGAGTCTGAGCGTGGAGCGCCGTGACGGTCGTCACTTCACCTGTCTACGCTATCCTTGTGCGAGACTCACGCAGGAAGCCAGAGCAATATGAATGTCCTGATCGTTGATGACGAACCCCTAGCCCGCGATCGCCTGAGCCGTATGGTTGGAGATCTTGAGGGTTATCGGGTCCTTGAACCCAGCGCCACCAATGGCGAAGAAGCCTTGACGCTGATCGATAGTCTGAAGCCCGATGTGGTGTTACTCGATATCCGCATGCCGGGGCTGGATGGGCTGCAAGTCGCAGCCAAATTGTGCGAGCGTGATACGCCGCCTGCCGTGGTGTTCTGCACCGCGCATGACGAGTTTGCTTTGGAGGCCTTTCAGGTCAGTGCAGTGGGCTATCTGGTCAAACCGGTGCGTCCGGAAAACCTTCTCGAAGCCCTCCGCAAGGCCGAACGGCCCAATCGTGTGCAGCTTGCAGCGATGACCCGTCCGGCTGCCGAAAGCGGTAATGGTCCGCGCAGCCACATCAGTGCCCGGACCCGCAAAGGCATCGAGCTGATCCCGCTGGATCATGTGATCTATTTCATTGCCGATCACAAGTACGTGACCCTGCGTCATGAGGACGGCGAAGTGTTGCTCGATGAGCCGCTCAAAGCGCTGGAAGATGAATTCGGTGACCGTTTCGTGCGAATTCACCGCAATGCGCTGGTGGCCCGTGACCGTATCGAACGTTTGCAGCGCACGCCGCTTGGGCATTTCCAGCTGTTCCTCAAAGGTTTGAACGGTGACGCGCTGATCGTCAGTCGCAGGCACGTGGCGGGCGTGCGCAAAATGATGCAGCAACTTTGACCGATCGCTTACCATTGTAGGAGCGCGCTTGCCTGGAATTGCGAAGTATCTCAGACAAGACTCTCGACTGAGACGATGCGCTCGCGGGCAAGCGCGCCCCTGCAGGGAAATCCGACAGGCCCGGCGAGCGACACGCCGCCGCATGGCGTCCATCCCGTGATTGAGATCATGATGCGTGCAGATTGAATACAGTCATTCGGCCCTGTGAGGCCGAGCTGTTATTATCCGCCGCATTCACTCAGTACGGATTGATTCATGTCTTCTCGCGAGATCCGCATCGCCACCCGCAAAAGCGCGCTTGCCCTCTGGCAGGCCGAGTACGTCAAGGCCCGGCTGGAGCAGGCTCATCCTGGGCTTGCCGTCACGCTGGTGCCGATGGTCAGCCGTGGCGATAAACTGCTCGACTCGCCGTTGTCGAAAATCGGCGGCAAGGGTCTGTTCGTCAAGGAGCTGGAAACCGCGCTGATCGAGCACGAAGCCGATATCGCCGTGCATTCGATGAAAGACGTGCCGATGGATTTTCCGCAGGGGCTGGGTCTTTTCTGCATCTGCGAACGCGAAGACCCGCGCGATGCCTTCGTTTCCAATACCTTTGCCAGCCTCGATGAGCTGCCCGCCGGCAGTGTGGTGGGTACATCGAGCTTGCGCCGTCAGGCCCAGTTGTTGGCCCGGCGCCCGGATTTGAAGATCCATTTCCTTCGCGGCAACGTCAACACGCGTCTGGCCAAGCTGGATGCCGGCGAGTACGACGCAATCATTCTCGCGGCTGCCGGCCTGATCCGTCTGGGATTCGAAGACCGGATCACCGCCCCCATCAGCATCGAACACAGCCTTCCCGCCGGCGGGCAAGGCGCCGTCGGCATCGAGTGCCGCAGCGTTGATGTCGAGCTGCACGCGTTGCTCGCTCCGCTGCATCATGCCGACACCGCCATGCGAGTGACCGCCGAGCGTGCGCTGAACAAACACCTCAACGGCGGATGCCAGGTGCCGATCGCCTGCTACGCCGTGTTGGAGAACGATCAGCTATGGCTGCGCGGACTGGTTGGCGACCCGAGCGGCAGCGTGTTGCTGCGCGCTGAAGCCCGCGCTCCTCACGTCGACGCTCAGGCGTTGGGTGTTCAGGTTGCCGAGGAGTTGCTGGCGCAGGGCGCCGCGAAAATCCTCAAGGCGGTCTACGGCGAGGCGGACGAAGAGTGAAGGGTTGGCGCCTGCTGCTGACCCGGCCGGCAGAAGAATCAAAAGCCGTCGCCGACGTGCTGGCCGAGCAGGGTGTTTTCAGCTCCAGCCTGCCGCTGCTTGAGATCGAACCACTGCCGGTGTCTGAAGAAAGTCGCTCGATCATCTACAACCTTGCCACTTACTGTGCAGTGATTGTCGTCAGTAAACCCGCTGCCCGGCTGGGGCTTGAGAGGGTCGATGAAGTCTGGCCGCAGCCACCCATGCAAAAGTGGTTCACCGTCGGTGCGGCCACGGCGCAGATCCTCGACGACTACGGCTTGCAAGTGTTCTTCCCCGAGCACGGCGACGACAGCGAAGCGCTGCTTGAGCTGGCGCAACTGGAACAGGCCATTTCCGGCTACGACCCTAAAGTGCTGATCATGCGCGGCGAAGATGGCCGAGAGCTGTTGGCTGAGCGCTTGCGCGAGCGAGGTGCTACTGTCGATTATCTGCCACTGTATCGCCGAAACCTGCCGCTTTACCCGGCTTCGACGCTGGTGCACAGAGTTGCGGCGGAACGCTTGAACGGGCTGGTGGTCAGCAGTGGACAGGGTTTTGAGCATCTGCGTGAAATGGCGGGCGACGCCTGGCCTGTGCTTTCGCAGTTGCCGTTATTCGTACCGAGCCCCCGGGTCGCTGAACTGGCACGTGCTGCTGGCGCTTCGACCGTAGTGGACTGCCGTGGCGCCAGCGCTTCGGCCTTGCTGGCAGCATTGCGGGAAACGCCCGCGCCTGCCTCACAGGCGTAATGATCGACGAGTCGGATTACGCGATTACGCCCAAATGCAAAGGATGGATACGTGAGCGAAACAGTCTTGCCAAAAGATGACGTTGAACCGGTACTGGCCCACTCTGAGCCGGTGCCCGATCCAGCGCACAAACAACCGTCCAGCCGCCGCAGCAGTAATGGTCTGGCAATCCTGGCCCTCTTGCTCGGCGCAGCAGGCGTCGCCGTTGGAGGCTGGAGCGTCTGGCAGTTGCGCGCGATTCAGGCCGGCAGCCAGCAGCAGTCTGGCCAGTTGCAGGACATCGGGTCGCAAACCCAGATACTCAGGCAGAGCGAACAGCAACTGTCGGCACGACTGGCGCAACTGCCGCCAGCTGAAGAGCTGGAAGACCGGCGCCGACTGGTCACGCAGTTGCAGGGTGATCAGCAGCGTCTGAGCCAGCGTCTGGAAACAGTGCTGGGCGCGAGCCGCAAGGACTGGCGTCTGGCCGAAGCCGAGCATTTACTGCGTCTGGCGACGCTGCGCCTGTCTGCGTTGCAAGACATCAACAGCGCGCAGGCGCTGGTTCAGGGCGCCGACGAGATCCTGCGCGAACAAGACGATCCAGGCGCATTTGCCGCCCGCGAGCAGTTGGCCAAGAGCCTCGCGGCGCTGCGCAGCGTCGATCAACCGGACCGCACGGGGTTGTTCCTGCAGCTGGCTGCCTTGCGCGATCAGGTTGGCGAGTTGAACGCCCTGGCTCCTGAATACAAAGACAAAGGCGACTCCCTGTTCGGCCTCACTGACGGCAGCGAAGACAGCTACTGGGCGAAGTGGTGGGACAAGATCTCTCAGTACGTGCGCATTGATTTTCATGCCGATCGCAACATTCGCCCTCTGTTGGCGGGCCAGAGCCTGACCCAGGTGCGACTGGCGCTGAGCCTTGCGCTGGAGCAGGCGCAGTGGGCAGCCTTGAACGGAGAAGCGCCGGTTTACAGTAAAGCGATTGCCGAAGCGCGGAGCGTGCTGGATACCAACTTCAACCGCGACAACCCGCAAAGCAAGGTCATTGGCCAGCGCCTCGACGAGTTGGCCGGCAAACCCGTGTCTGTCGTCACGCCCGACCTGAGTCAAAGTCTCAGTGCGGTTCAGGCCTATCTGCAGCAGCGCCACTCGCCGGTCGGTGGTGCGCTGGACAACCAGGCTGACGGGGCGCAGCCGGGGAGTCGCCCATGAAGCGCGCCTATGTGATCGTCTTCGTACTGATCGTGGTCGCGGCGCTGATCGGTCTCGCCATTTCGCATCATGCCGGGTACGTGCTGATTGCTTACGACACGTTCCGCTACGAATCCAGCCTCTGGGCTGCGCTCGCCTTGCTCGTCGCGATCGGCTTCATTATCTGGTTCGTTCGCGGCCTGATCCGGCTGCTGACGACCTCCGGTGGCGTAGTCAATCCATGGTCCCGTCGTAACCGCAGCCGCCGTGTGCAGATCGCGATCGAGCAGGGCCAGATGGATCTTGCCGAAGGTCGCTGGGCCAGTGCGCAACGGCACCTGCATCGTGCTGCCGAAGCTGACAGCCAGCCGCTCTTGTATTACCTCGGCGCTGCCCGCGCGGCAAACGAACAGGGCCGTTATGAGGAGAGTGACAACCTGCTGGAACGCGCGCTCGAACGTCAGCCGCAAGCCGAGCTGGCAATCGCGTTGAATCATGCACAACTGCAACTTGATCGCGGCGACAGTGAGGGTGCTCTGGCGACCTTGCAGGCCATGCAGGAACGTCACCCGCACAACCCGCAAGTGTTGCGTCAGTTGCAGCGGCTTTATCGTCAGCGCGGCGAGTGGTCCGAGCTGATCCGCCTGATGCCGGAGCTGCGCAAAGACAAAGTGCTGCCCGCCCAGGAGCTGGCCGAACTCGAGAAGCGTGCCTGGGGTGAGAACCTTTCGCTGGCGGCCTATCGCGGGGCGGAAGGCGAGGCGGGCGCTACCGGATTGCCCGCGTTGGAGAGGGCCTGGCAGCAACTGTCGTCCGCCCAGCGTCAGGAGCCTGCGTTGGTTCTGGCCTACGCCGAACAACTGCGTCGCCATGGGGCCGAGGTTCAGGCCGAAGAAGTGCTGCGCAACTCGCTCAAACGTGAGTACAGCAGCCATCTGGCGCGTCTCTATGGGCTGGTCCGCGGCAGTGATCCCGGCAAGCAATTGCAGACCGCAGAAGGTTGGCTGAAGAACCATTCCGACGATCCAGGACTGTTACTGACCCTTGGAAGGCTGTGCCTGCAAAGCAGTCTGTGGGGCAAGGCGCGGGACTATCTCGAGAGCAGCCTGAGGTTGCAGCGCAATCCTGAAGCGTGTGCCGAACTGGCGCGCCTTCTTGGGCAGCTGGGTGAAACGGATCGCAGCAATCAGTTGTTTCAGGAAGGCCTCGGATTACTGGATGAGCGTTTACTGGCAAGACCGTTGCCGGCATTGACCAGCGTCTGATCGAGCGGGTCGCCTTCACAGAACTTAAGGCCCCATCAGGGGCCTTTTCTGTTTTGCTTTGTTGGAGATGTGGGAAGTTTCTTAATGTTATGTAGGGCTTTAGAATGCGTTGCGCGATGCCGGTATAACGTCTTAGGGCAAGCGTCGGGATTTCCCTACACGAACTAAGAAATATCCTCCGCTGGTTGCCTTGAAAGCGACTCTCGCTTTCCTCTACCGTAGCCGCCTTCGTCTTTTGTTACGGATTTTCCATGCATCTGGCTCGCACGCGCTCCCTGTTCTTTCTGGCGTTTCTGGCCTGTGCATCGATTACAGGAGCGGTTGTCTATCTCGGCTCCACATTGACCTTCGCGCCTTGTCCGCTGTGCGCTCTGCAACGCGCGCTGCTGATGACCTTCGCGGGCGTTTGCCTGATCGCCGCCTGTCATGCGCCAGCTCGCACTGGTTTGCGAATCTATTCCGCCACGCTCCTGCTGCTTTCACTGATCGGTGCATCAGTTGCCGCCCGGCAAGTCTGGTTACAAGCATCGCCTCCGGAAAACATGTCGGCGTGTCTGGAGAACCTTCGCTACTTGCTGGATACGCAACCGTACGCGAAGGTTCTTTCCCTGGTGCTGGCTGGCAATGCAGGGTGTTCTGAAATCACCTGGTCGTTGTTTGGCATCAGCCTGCCGGAGTGGAGTCTGCTGGCGTTTGCGGGCATGAGCCTGTTCGCGCTGTACTGCCTTTTCATCAAGTTTCGTCGATTCGGACCAATGGAATCGGGCAGCTCTGATTAAACACTTGTATGAACTTTCTCTCCTGCGTACCTTGAAGGCCTAGTCATGCGGGCATAATCTGGGCCGCACGCATCATCGGAATAATGCTGCCATCGACGGTTTTTCTGAGCCGGTTTTCATACGCATCGGCCGGATCGCCAAGCGATTCAAGGCAGCATGCCCCTGAAGGGAAGAGAGAACATCATGCTGGAAAGTTGTCAGAATGCTCAGGAACGCTGGGGCGGAGTTCACAAGCTGATCGATCGCTGGCTGCAAGAACGCAACGAGCTGATCAAAGCCTACGATGTGCTTGGTGCAGAGCCAGAAGCGTTGTCTGAAACTCGCAAGCAGCTGCAGGAGTTCTGCGGCACATTGGTCGATTACGTATCGGCCGGTCATTTCGAAATCTACGAGCAGTTGACGGGCGAAGCCAAGGCTTTCAACGATCAGCGCGGTCTCGAACTCGCAGACACCCTCTATCCCCGAATCGACGTCATCACTGAAAAGCTGCTGGCGTTCAATGATCTGTGCGATGAAGGGAAATGCGTGGCAGAGAAATTCAAAGAATTGGGCGGCTTGCTGCATGAGCGCTTCGAGCTGGAAGACTGCCTGATCGAAGTGTTGCATACCGCACACAAAGACAAGCTGGCTGTTCAGGCCTGACCCCGTTCAGGTCGCAAAAAAGGGTGCCTCGGGGCACCCTTTTTTATGGCCTTGCGCACAGCGGCTCTCCACTGATGCGTGCCCGAATCCGACGTTATTGGGACACTGCGATCAGCTCGATCTCGAACACCAGCGGCGTGTAGGGATCAATCAGGTCGCCTGCGCCTTCAGCGCCATAGGCTTGGGCCGAAGGAATCACCAGACGCCACTTGGCGCCTACGGGCATGTCCACCAGCGCGGTGGTCCAGCCGGCGATTACGCTGTCCAGTCGAAACCATTGAGGCTGCTGGCTCTGGTCGAAGATGGTGCCGTCAGGCAGCTTGCCGACGTACTTGACCTGAACACGACCATTGATGTCAGGCTTCGGACCGTTACCGGGCGCCAGCTCGGTCATCAGGATTCCGTCGGCCAGCTGACGAACGCCTGGCTTGGCTTTTTCGGCCTCCATGAATCGACGTTCTTCCTTCAGCGCCGCCTCGGTCTGTGGCTCGGATTGCCCGGAATTTTCAGCCTGAGCGAGCGCGGCATCGTGGTCACTGAGGATCTGTTCCATGCGTTCCGGCTTGATCGCCAAAGGCTTGTTCTGATAGGCCTGCTGCAGACCTTCGATCAGCGCAGGCAATTGCAGATCCGGCGCTTCCTGACGCAGACGTTCGCCAAGACTGGCGCCCAGGCTGTACGCCAGGTCGTGTGCGTTATCGGACGGCGGGGCATCGGTCGCGTGAGCAAAGGGTACCAAGAGGAACAACGACATAAACAGGTAGCGCGACATGAATGCTCTCCGGCCTGGGAAGTGAGCGATTATGCCAGCGCCGCGCGCCGAATGTGATGGGGAATGCAGCGATTTTGCCCGAACTGCAACAGACCGGAAATTGCAGTGTCAAGATGCCCTAGCGGCGGTGCGGGCAGAGGTCTAGTATGAGCCGCATTCAAATCAGCCAGGAGGTAAGTCATGTCGGCCACTAAGAAGCCAGTAAACACTCCGTTGCATTTGCTCCAACAACTTTCGGGCAGTCTGCTTGAGCATCTTGAAAATGCCTGTTCTCAAGCGCTCGCAGACGCTGAAAAATTGCTCGCCAAGCTGGAAAAGCAACGCGGCAAAGCCCAGGAAAAACTGCATAAATCCCGCATCAAATTGCAAGACTCTGCCAACGCCGGTAAAGCCAAGGCACAGACCAAAGCCAAGAGCAGCGTTGCTGAGCTTGAGACCCTGCTCGATGCATTGAAAGATCGTCAGACCGAAACCCGCGCCTACATCCTCAACCTCAAGCGTGACGCGCAGGAAAGCCTGAAGCTCGCGCAGGGCGTGGGTCGCGTGAAAGAAGCCGTTGGCAAAGCGCTGAGTGATCGCGCGGCCAAAGCTGCCACCGAGAAGACTGCCGCCAAGGCTGCTGTCAAAGCATCCAGCAAGCCGGCCGGCAAAACAACGGTCGCCAAACCCGCTGTCAAAACTGCAGCTGCCAAGCCTGCTGCCAAAGCCCCGGTAAAAGCCTCTGCCAAGGCTGTTGTGAAACCTGCCGCCAAGGCGCCGGTGAAAACCGCTGCCGCCAAACCTGCCGCAAGCAAGGCGCCGGTTGCCGCAAAACCAGCCGTCAAAGCTGCAAGCAAGCCAGCTGCGAAACCCGCTGTGAAGGCGCCGGTCGCGGCGAAAACTCCAGTCAAGACCGCGGCCGCCAAGCCCGCCGCGACTGCCAAGCCAGCCGTTAAACCTGCTGCGAAAACCGCTGCTGCCAAGCCTGCGGCGAAAGCACCTGCTGCAAAACCTGCGGCTACCAAAGCGCCTGCCAAACCTGCCACTGCCAAGCCTGCTGCCAAAGCGACTCCGGCTGCCAAGCCAGCGGCCGCCAAACCTGCTGCTGCAAAACCTGCCGCCACCAAAGCCGCCAGCAAGCCTGCAACAGCCAAGCCGACAGCGGCAAAGCCTGCCGCTGCCAAGCCTGCAGCGAAACCTGCGGCCAAGCCTGCGACGCCGGCTTCCGCCAAGCCCGCTGCTCCAGCACCGGTAGCGCCCGCATCGACTACCGCCCCAGCGGCACCTGCCACTCCTGCAGCGACGCCGTCGACGGGTTCGACCTCGAACAGCGCTTCTTAAGCAATCTCCGTCCCGGCGCGCAGCAAAACATGAAGCGCGTCGGGATTTTCGTTCGCCGCTCGCTCTGCGAGAGCCGCCAGCCAGGCGCCTGTCTGGCTCGGTCCGTCTTCCGGCCAGTCTTTGGTCAAACGTTCGAGCCTCACCAGCAGCTCGCGCTCGGCATCCAGCTCAAGCGTTTTAACCCTTTCGCGCAGTGCCTTGAGTTCCTCATCGTTCGCTGAGTCGGCCTTCCAGCGTGTACGAACCGCCCGCAATGGCCCCACCACCTGATCGTGCCACGGGGTCGCCAATTGTCCGATTTCCTCGGCGCGTCGCTGATCGAACGGAACGCCACGTTGATCCATCCAGACGCCACACAGCAGCGCACAAACGTTGGCGCCGCTGGCCTGCAGCGTCAGGCAGGCTTGCTCGACACCCGCTCGGGCATAGAAATCCAGGGTGAAACTCCAAAGGTCGCAAGGCATAGTCATCTACCTGTTCTGGACGAAGCTGGTAGACTCCGCCGCCATTATGATCAGACTTCAAAGCCTTACCTTACAGCGTGGTCCGCAACGTCTGCTAGAAGACGCCGAGCTGACGCTGCACGCCGGCCAGAAAGCCGGCTTGATCGGCGCGAATGGCGCCGGTAAATCCAGCCTGTTCGCACTTTTGCGGGGTGAGCTGTCTCCCGACAACGGTGATTGTTCGCTGCCTGCAGACTGGCGCATCGCGCACATGCGTCAGGAGGTCGACACCCTTGACCGTCTGGCTGTGGACTATGTGCTCGACGGCGATCTGCGTTTGCGTCAGGTGCAGCGTGATCTTGCGGCCGCCGAGGCCGCGCACGACGGCGCGGCTCAGGCGCGATTGCATTCGGAGCTCGACAGCGCGGACGGCTACACCGCTGACGCAAGGGCCCGCAAGTTGCTGGCCGGTCTGGGCTTTACCAATGAGCAGATGGAACGGCAGGTAGGAGACTTCTCCGGCGGCTGGCGGATGCGTCTGAACCTGGCGCAAGCCTTGATGTGCCCATCGGACCTGCTGCTGCTCGATGAGCCAACCAACCACCTGGATCTCGACGCCATTCTGTGGCTTGAGGACTGGCTCAAGAGCTATCCCGGAACACTCTTGCTGATCTCCCACGACCGGGATTTTCTCGACGCTGTGGTCGATCACGTCGCCCATGTCGAGCAAAAGAAAATCACGCTTTATCGCGGCGGTTACAGTGCCTTCGAGCGCGCCCGTGCCGAGCGTCTGGCGCAGCAGCAACAGGCGTATGAGAAGCAGCAGGCGCAGCGCGCGCACATGGAGAAATTCATTGCACGCTTCAAGGCCCAAGCCACCAAGGCTCGTCAGGCGCAGAGCCGTATCAAGGCGCTGGAACGCATGGAAGAGCTGTCGGCGGCGCATGTCGATTCGCCATTCGATTTCACCTTCCGCGAGTCCGACAAGATTTCCAGCCCGTTGCTGGATTTGTCTGACGCGCGTCTGGGCTACGGCGAAAAAGCCATCCTGCAGAAGGTCAAGCTGCAGCTCACGCCGGGCGCTCGCATTGGTTTGCTGGGCCCGAACGGCGCCGGTAAATCCACGTTGATCAAGAACCTTGCTGGCGAGCTTGAGCCGTTGAGCGGCCGCCTGGTTCGTGGTGAGAACACAGTCGTCGGTTATTTCGCCCAGCATCAACTGGATTCACTTGATGCCAAGGCCAGCCCGCTGCTGCACCTGCAGCGTATTGCGCCGACCGAGCGGGAGCAGACGCTGCGTGATTTCCTGGGTGGCTTCGATTTTCGTGGCGCTCGGCTGGATGAGCCGGTCCTGAATTTCTCGGGTGGCGAAAAGGCCCGGCTGGCGTTGGCGCTCATCGCTTGGGACAAGCCGAACCTGTTGCTGCTCGACGAGCCCACCAACCACCTCGATCTGGAGATGCGCCTGGCGCTGACCATGGCGCTGCAAGAGTTCAGCGGCGCGGTGCTGGTGGTCTCTCACGATCGCCACCTGCTCAAGAGTACAACCGACAATTTCCTGCTGGTCGCCGATGGCGTCGTACAGGAATTCGACGGTGACCTGGATGATTACGCCCGCTGGCTGGTGGATTATCGCTTGCGCAACGCGCCGGTAAGCACATCGCCGGTCAATGCCGACAAGACCGACAAGAAGGCCCAGCGTCAGCAGGCGGCTGCCCTGCGCCAGCAACTGGCGCCGCACAAGCGCGAAGCCGAGAAGCTGGAGAAAGAGCTGGGGACGCTTCACGAAAAGCTGGCGAAGATTGAGTCCGCGTTGGGCGACAGCGCCATTTATGAAGCGGCCAACAAGGACAAGCTACGCGATCTGCTTGCGGATCAGGCGAAGCTCAAGGTCCGTGAGTCCGAGCTTGAAGAAGCCTGGATGGAAGCCCTGGAGTTGCTCGAATCGATGCAGGCCGAGCTGGAAGCGTTGTCCTGATGGAATCGCTGGCACTGCCTGTTCCTGCTTATTGGATCGAGCCGATTCTGGTCGGCCTGCAGATTCTGTTGATTCTGCTCGTCGGCTACACGCTGCAGCGCATCGTCGCCCGTTTTCTGACGGGGTTGGCCGAGCGCTATCCGCTGTTACCGCCAGAGCTGTTGGTGATGCTGCGCGGCGGCCTTCGCTGGTTGATCATGGGCACTGCGTTTGTTGCGGTGCTGGGCCGGCTGGGGGTTTCGGCCTCGGTGTTGTGGGCGGCGCTGTCCGGCTTCGTCGCGGTCGCCGCCGTCGCGTTTTTTGCGATGTGGAGTGTGTTGTCCAATCTGCTCTGTGCGGTGTTCATCTTTACGATGGGGCCGTTCAGGATCGGGGATATGGTCGAGTTGGTCGACACCACGGACAAACCCGGCATCAAAGGGCGCGTCACCGCGATCAACCTGATGTTCACCACATTGGTCGAGCCCGCTGAATTGGGCGGCACATTGGTGCAGGTGCCCAACAGTCAGTTTTTTCAGAAATCGATCCGCCGCTGGCGCGGCAATGACGGCACTCCGATCATCTCCGGTGAAAAGCGCGCGGGCGAACACGCGCAGCGCTAACGACCTGCACAGCTGCCTGCGAAGTCACAGCAACAGTTAGAAATAATTGGTTTTTGAATCGCATAAACCTTAGGTTAAGCGAAGATTTTCGTCGCCGAGGTGCATATGTCGCTTGAAACATGGCTGGCTTTCTTTGCAGCTTGCTGGGTCATCAGCCTTTCGCCGGGTGCCGGTGCCATTGCATCGATGTCCAGTGGTCTGCAATACGGATTCTGGCGCGGCTACTGGAACGCGCTGGGTCTTCAACTGGCGCTCATCGTTCAGATCGCAGTCATCGCCGCTGGCCTGGGCGCGGTGTTGGCGACCTCCGCGCTGGCGTTCACGCTGATCAAATGGTTCGGTGTGGCCTACCTGGTCTATCTGGGCGTGAAGCAATGGCGCGCGCTGCCGGGCGACCTGTCAGACGACTCGGCGGTTCGCCCGATCGGCAAGCCTCTGGCGTTGGTGGCGCGAGGTTTTCTGGTCAACATCAGCAACCCTAAGGCGCTGGTGTTCATGCTCGCGATCCTGCCTCAATTCATTGATACCCACCTGTCACTGATGCCCCAATACCTGACCATCATGGCGACAATGGTCAGCGTTGATCTGATCGTGATGGCCGGCTACACGGGGCTTGCCTCGAAGGTCCTGCGCCTGTTGAAAACCCCCAAGCAGCAACGGCGCATGAACCGCACGTTTGCCGGATTGTTCGTCAGCGCCGCGGCGTTCCTCGCGACATTGCACCGCGCGTGACTGATCGCTCGGTGGTCTGACTGAGTGGGAGTGAGCCAGCTCGCTCCCACAGCGCTTCGGCATATTCCTCACGATTTAACGCAGAATCTTCGGTGCCTCATCGCGGGGCAGGCTGCTGCGCGGTGCAGGTTGGTCTTGCGAGTACTCCACTTCGCCGCGCAATTGCTCGCTGAGCTGGCGCGCGACGTCCATGCCGATCGACTTCGACACTTCACGGACCACACGGCCACGATTGGGCGAGACGCGTACGTCGTTGCCGTTGACCAACCTGGTGTCCTGCGCCTCGCCCATCGCGGTAAATGCCGAGGTGATTTCGTAGGTCCGGGTATTGATCAGGCTGAAATTACCCACCAATGTCAGTCCCAACACCGCCGAGTGGCTGTTGGTGCTGGCGATTTCGTTGATGTTCTGTCGAAAGTCGATGTCCGATACGGTTCCGAACAGAACGTAGTCGGCCCCTTTGAAGTTGCCGTTCTTGATACGTTTGATGATGTCGTGAACATCCTCTCTGGCGCTCGCCGTGTAGGGCGCGCCCTGCACCAGCTGGAACAGACCGGACTTGAGAATCTGGCCCTTGATGTCGCCGCTGAATTGTCGCAGCTCACCCTGTTCGATGTACGTATTGCGCGATTCGTACTCGCTGAAGTCCGCCGAGCCGTTCGCGCTGTAGGCGTTGGCCTGGAACCCGGTTTGCGCCGAAACAGTGTGGATGTATTCCTCCACACGCTGTTCGAAGGCCAGGTCAGTGACTGCCAATCTGGGCGCTCCTTGTGCCTCCATCGCGCACAGCAGCGCGAGAACGCCGATCCATGCACGCATCATCATCGCTCCGTGGTCTTGCGGATCTCTTTTTCGTCCATCCATTCAGCCAGCCCGGACTCGACGTCGACCAACTGCAGGCTGAATTTGTAGAAGACGTCCTTGTAGTCGCTGCTGCGCTTGACGATCGAGCTGATCGAGCCTTCAAGACGATATCTGGCGGCGACCATGTTGCCGGTTTTACTGACTGTCGACTGCTTGTACAAGCCGCTCTGGTTTTGCAGCTTCAACTGATCGATCTGGCTTTGCATGTCGGTGTTATCGCTGGCAAAACGGGCAGCACCAGACTTCATCAGCTGAGTCTTGATTGAGGTGGTGATCTCACGGGTGTCGATGTATTCGCTGGTCTTGTTCTTCACGTCGTAGACCTGCACCACCGGGCGACCCTGGAGGGTGCCGGACTGGGCGAGAGAGCGGGTCATGCTTTCGGCGATCATTTGCAGATCGGTCGAGCCGAACTCATTGGTCACGGTTTCGATGGCCTTGGTGTCACCGTAGCTGATGTTCTTGCTGCCGAGTACGGGTGAATTGTTGGCGCAACCGGCGGTGAGCACGGCCAGCGCGGCGAGGAGCGAAAAGCGGAATGTCAGCATGCAGGGAATCTCGTGAACTGAACGAAGCGGTATCGATCAAGGGGTTTTGACTTCAAGCCGGAAGTCCGTGGCCTTCGGCAAGGGGGCGACAGCGGGCAGGAAACTGCTCTGAGAGCCGTACAGCACGACGCTCTTCCAGACATCCGGCTCGGCGACCGGGAAACCGTCATTACCCAGCCAGGCAAATCGGTAATACATCGTCTTGTTGTAACGGCTGGTGTTCTGGAGTGACACGTTGACGGTCAGGTAGCCGTTTTCACGTGCGACGCGCATCGCGCCTATTTCGATGTTTTTAAGGCTGCCCATGGCAACGACCTTGCTGGCCGCACTGCCGGGGGCCGGAGGCGGCGGTGTGGCGCAGCCGGCGAGCAAGGCCAGCACCATCAGGCCGAACGATTTGCAACGCATGGAGATTCTCCGTTCAGGGTTTGTTAATGGCCACGGCCTGCGGCAGGTCTGTGGGCATTACCCGAGCAGCCAGACCGCTGGCGTAGACCTGATTGCCGATGGCGCGAAGTGTGATGACCTGGTATGGGCGATCAATGTCGAGGCGCACGTGCGTGTCACCGACTGACGACGGCAGTACGAGGTTATGTTCACCGAGCTTCAGGCGCAGGCGTGCGACCAGCGTCTGGTCCGGCAGCGTGCGCCATGTGCGGGTGTCTGCGCCCTCGGTGATCGCCGATGCGATCCCCACGGCGAGGCCAGCCAGCGGGTTCACCTCATTCAGTTTCTTCTGCGCGACACCGCGACTGACCGCGCGTACCGTCGTGCGCACGATGATGCCGGGCATGTCGTCGCGTAACGCACGGCGGGACATGGCGGTGGTGCTGTTGAGTGCGGTCAGGTTGATTTGCTGTCCGTCCAGACCGATCTGATTGAAGAACGGCGTCGAGGTGTCAGCTCTGATCACCGGGAATGAGAGCGCAGTGATCACAACGTTATTGTCGATCGGCAGGGGAAGCGGTATGCGGATCGAGTCCCGGGCAGGGGCAAACCCACTCTGCACGACAATCAGTACTTCGCTGTTTGCGTCGGCGTTGCCGTGCTTGCTGCCGGCCGCGTCGAGATTCAGCAGCGCCTGTTCCAGCAGTGGAGTGCCCGGCCGCAGTTCCGCAGCTTGACGATAGCCGGGCGCAGCGAGGTCTTTTTCACCCAGCGCTTCGTAGACAAAGCCGGCAAGGTAATGGCTGAACGCACTCTGATAGCTGTTCTTCAGGCTTACCACTTCCGGTGCATCCAGAGACTCTACCGGATAGCCCTTCAAGTCCTTGAGTTGCGTCGTCACGCCGTGGTTTTGCGCTTCATCCTCACGCTTGAGGTAGGCCTTGTCGTGCAGTTCAGCGATGAGCGCCTCGCGCTCGTGGGTTTTTTTTATTTCGGTACGGGCGCCATCGAAGTCGTTCTGGGCCAGCCTGTTCAGGGCCATCTGCGTCGTCAGCATGACCTTTTCATAGTCGTAGCCTTCGTAGCGGCGAACCTTGTCGTTGATCAGAAGACTGCCGAAACCGGCCAGGTATTTGCTGCTGTCGAGCCTGACCGCGTCTTCCCATGCGATGACGGTCTGGTCCGCTCGGCCCCAGGCTGTCTGGCTGCCGATCAGATCGCCCCTGAAACGCAGCAGCTCGCCTTTTTCGAAGTAATAGAGCAGGTCTTTTTCGTCGCCGGTGTTGTTCTTTTCCAGCAAGGCGAGCGCGCCGTCCACGTTGCCGCTGCTCAGTTGCTGGTTGGTCTGCTGCAACTCGGTGTCATAGCTGCGAAACGCCGCACAGCCGGTCAGGTTCAGGATCACGATCAGGCTGAATAAGGTGAGGGCGCGGCGAAGCATCAAATCGATCCTTGAAAAGGCCGGCCCGGTTGAAGGGGCGGCGCTACAATCCGTTTCAGAAGGCGGGCACCTTCAAACAAACACGAGCGCCGCTGGAGGGCCTCGTCGTGGGGCGGGGATTATAGAGAGCGTGCCAGCTAAAACAATGGCTATTTGATATCTCACGACTGTTTCGGAAACGTCCGACCCGCTGATCTGAGTTCTTCGCACGGCCGTCTCAAAGGCTCAGGAATCAGCCTGCCCGCCAGAGAATCCATTGTTTCTGCATGAGGTGAAGCAAAGCTTGAGTGCCGACGCTGCGGCAGGAACAATGGCCGCTTCCAGCGCCGTAAGTCGAGCCAGGCCGCTTTCCGACAGCGCTTGCTGACGTTGTCAGGGCCGAGTTGGGGGCAACGTAATACCGAGTGATCCCTCTGCAAGATGGCTGCGGGATGTTTTCAAATGTGATCGTGGAGTATGAGTCATGCGCGTCTGGATCGATGCCGACGCCTGCCCGAAGGCGGCCAAGGACCAGGTCATCAAATTCGCCCTCAAGCGGCAGTTCGAGGTCGTGCTGGTGGCGGGTCAAAGTCAGATCAAGCCGAGCTTCACCCTGGTCAGGCTGATCGTCGTGCCCAGCGGGCCTGATGCTGCCGATGACTATCTGGTGGAACATGCCGTGCCAGGCGAGCTGGTGATCTGCAGCGACGTGCCGCTGGCTGACCGCCTGGTGAAAAAGGGCGTGTCGGCTCTGGACCCCCGAGGCAAGGAGTTCGACGCACAGAACATGGGCGAGCGGCTTGCCGTGCGCAACCTGTTCACTGATCTGCGCGAGCAAGGGCAAGCGAGCGGCGGGCAGGGCGCTTACGGCGACCGGGAAAAACAGGCGTTCGCCAATTCACTGGACAGGATTCTGACCCGACTCGCCCGCGGCTGAGCGGCTTGCTCGCTGATCGCCGCAGCGCGGCTTGCCCTGAGTGCTGAACTGCAGCGGTCAGCGATCAGGCGATGCGCGAATCAGGCGGTGACCTGTTCTTCGTTTTCCTGAACCAACTCCAGTACGCGGTCCACCAGCTTGTTGATGCCGGACGCCGCTTCGCCGATCGACTTGGCGACCATGTACGCGGGCGTACTCACCAGCTTGCGGTCTTTGTCTTCGACGATGTCGCTGACGTCGCATTCCTGATGGGCGCCGCCCATTTGGGTGATCGCCGCAGCGGTGTCGGCGTCGTTGCCGATGGTGCAGGTGACGCCCGGGCCATAGATTTTCGCGGCCAGTGCCGGTGATACGCAGATCAGACCCACAGGTTTGCCCGCTTCGGCGAAGGCCTCCGCCATGGCCAGCACCTGCGCCTGTACCTTGCAGCCAGCGCCTTGTGCGGCGAAGTCCGACAGGTTTTTCACAGCGCCGAAGCCGCCAGGGATGATCAGCGCGTCGAACTCGGTGATGTCGGCTTCGCGAATGTCTTCGATGGCGCCGCGAGCGATGCGCGCCGACTCAACCAGCACATTGCGCGTTTCCGGCATTTCCTCACCCGTCAGATGATTGATGACGTGATGCTGTGCGATGTCGGGTGCAAAGCACTTCACTTGAGCGCCGCGTTGGTCCAGGCGCAGCAGGGTGAGCACGCTTTCATGAATTTCCGCGCCGTCGTAGACGCCGCAGCCGGAAAGAATAACGGCAACTTTTTTGCTCATGCGTGTGCTCCCTCTCTTGGGCGATCCGGTGCGTATCAGGGCGCCGGTTCTGTCGTTTTCCATGGCGCTGCGCAAGCCAGCCGCGTCGCCAACGATGTCGACAAATGTCTACTAATTTGTAATTCGGTGCCATAGGGTTTTGCCCGGAGCACGCCTAGTCTTCGATGTTTCGTCGCCAGGTGACGTTGATGAATTTCATTCTGTACGCGGTGCCCTTTTTCTTCGTACTGATCGCAGTTGAGCTGCTTGCGGACCGTTGGCGAAAGGTCAGCAATTACCGAGTCGCAGACGCAATCAACAGCCTCAGTACCGGTGTCCTGTCGACCACGACCGGGCTGCTGACCAAGGGCGTCGGGCTTGTTTCCTACGCCTTCGCCCTGGAGCATCTGGCGTTGTGGCAGTTGCCGGCGCAAAGCGTGTGGGTCTGGGTTTTTGCGTTCGTGGCTTATGACCTCTGTTACTACTGGCTGCATCGAATGGGGCACGAGCGGAATATCCTCTGGGCCGCTCACTCGGTGCATCACCAGAGCGAGGACTACAACCTCTCCACTGCCTTGCGGCAGACCAGCACGGGTTTCCTGCTGAGTTGGATCTTCTACCTGCCGCTGGCCGTGATCGGTGTGCCGCTGGTGGTGTTCGTCGCGGTGGCATCGCTCAACTTGCTGTATCAATTCTGGGTGCATACCCGGCACATTCCCAAGCTTGGCTGGTTCGAGCAGGTTTTCGTCACGCCGTCCAATCATCGAGCCCACCATGCGCAGAACCTTATCTACATGGATCGCAACTATGGCGGGGTGTTCATTGTTTGGGACCGGCTGTTCGGCACATTCCAGGAGGAACTGGACAGTGATCCTCCGGTTTTCGGCGTGACCACGCCGTTGCGCAGCTGGAATCCGATATGGGCAAACCTGCAGTTCTATGCTCGGCTGGCTTCGGACGCGCGCCACACCGCATCGTGGAAAGACAAGCTGAGGATCTGGTTCATGCGCACCGGTTGGCGGCCAGCGGATGTGGCGCAAATGCATCCGATCGAAAAGCCCGACCTCGGTCAGTTCTGCAAATACGAGGTGCCGATAAGCCTCGCCCGACAGCTGTATGTGGGCGTGCAGTTTTCGCTGTACACGTTGCTCGGCAGCTATCTGCTGTCCAATGGCGAAACGCTGCCATCACCTGCGTTGGTGCTCGGTTGGGGCTGGGTGGCATTCGGTTTGTTTGTTTTCGGCGCTGCGCTGGAGGACAGGCCGTCTGCGATGAAGCTGGAAGGGTTGAGGCTGGCAGCGAATCTGCCACTGATGGCTGTGGCGCCCGTGGTGGGCCTTTGGCAAGTCAGTGCGCTCGGCTGGGGGATGACGCTGGCTTACACGGCGCTGAGCGCGGCCGCGCTGCATGGCGCCCGAGTGCGCATCACTCGTCTGGAGGGTTCTTGACGTCGGCATTCGCCGCAACGGCGAGCCTGGCTTCTTTGGCGATTCGCGCGTTCTTGATGCGGCGCCGAATCCAGAGCAGCACGCCAATGACCAACAACAGGCCCAGCACCCACAGCTCGTATTTCTTGACGTTGCCCAACAGGCCTTCAAGCACGGCGCCGAATTTGTAGGCGGCCGCGCCCAGTGCCGCTGCCCAGACCGCCGCGCCGATACCATTGAGAAGCAGATAACGGCCTGGCGGATAGCCTGAAAGGCCAATGGCGACGGGCATGACCGTGCGCAGGCCGTACACAAAACGGAAACTCAGCACCCAGATGTCGGGGTGACGGCGGATATGTTCCAGCGCCCGATCGCCCAGCAATTGCCAGCGTGGCTTGCGTGCCAGAAGCTTGCGGCCATGCTTGCGTCCCATGAAGTACCAGAGCTGGTCGCCTGCGTAACTGCCAAAAAAGGCGACGACGACCACCAGGTTGATGTCCATGTATCCACGGAACGCAAGAAATCCGGCGAGAACCAGAATGGTCTCACCTTCGAAAAAGGTCCCGAGGAAAAGGGCGAAGTAGCCAAATTCTTGTAAAAAATGCTGGAGCATCATGTAGGTGCTGGCGAAATGAACGCGCAGCCTAACTCGCCGAAGACATTCAGGAAAGTGTGGAAATGTGTCTCCTCGTTAAAGTTTCCTACAGGCTTGAGGGAATGATCGTCTGGAAAGCAGGTTTGAGTCCTGCAAGATAAGTCGGAATCATAGCTGTCACACAAGCGTCATACTCCCAGCTTATAAATGTCACGCTTGCCCGTATGCATGGGCCCGGGAGCATTCCGTGCGCGTTGCCCTAATCCCCCGATCACCGCCTTTCGAATCGTCAGGCCACGCCGATCTGTTCTGCCGAACGGTTCGAAGGAACCTGCTTTCGGCGCAAACGCCTTGTTTCCTCCGATCATCGGCTCACCTCAAGGATTCGGCCGAGCAACCACTCGTCGCACTGCCGATGGCCCGTTTGGGGTTGCAGGCCGCGCAGAAATGCGTAGCGTGGGGAGTCATCGCGCGTACTTCGTCCCTTGGGCAGGCCCACCCCGTTTTTCCGTTCGTGCCGCTGACTGCCCGATCCTGGCGTCACCCTGCTGATGGCGTGACCGGACCGGGACGCTGGACGTCACCATCGTTGTGGCGCACACGGCACGTCGATCGGATTCGCCGTTTGCGCGGCCCAACTGTTACAAGGCCAATTGCCTTACAGGATTATTCATGAGCACCGAAGGATCTACCGAAGCAGCAGTTGAACTTGACCCCCAGGCCATGACGCAGGAAATCACTGCCGTGGTCGAACCGAGCATCGAAGTGCTGCCTGCCATCGAGCCGCATCCTCCCGCCGCGCCAGCCGTGGTGATTCCCAATCTGGATGACAGCAGCCTCTACATTCATCGCGAGCTGTCGCAGCTGCAGTTCAACATTCGTGTGCTGGAGCAGGCGCTGGACGAGTCCTATCCGTTGCTCGAGCGGCTCAAGTTCCTGCTGATCTTTTCCAGCAATCTGGATGAGTTCTTCGAAATCCGTGTAGCGGGCCTGAAGAAGCAGATTACATTCGCCCGCGAGCAGGCGGGGGCCGATGGTTTGCAGCCGCATCAGGCGCTGGCGCGTATCAGCGAGCTGGTGCACGGGCATGTCGATCGCCAGTACGCGATCCTCAATGACATCCTGCTGCCTGAGCTGGAAAAACATCAGGTGCGCTTCATTCGTCGCCGGGCCTGGACGACCAAGCTGAAAACCTGGGTGCGGCGCTATTTCCGCGATGAGATTGCGCCGATCATTACGCCCATCGGCCTGGATCCGACGCACCCGTTCCCGTTGCTGGTCAACAAGTCGCTGAACTTCATCGTCGAGCTGGAAGGTATCGACGCGTTCGGTCGCGACTCGGGCCTTGCAATCATTCCGGCGCCCCGCTTGCTGCCGCGCATCATCAAGGTGCCGGAAGACGTCGGTGGTCCTGGCGACAACTACGTGTTCCTGTCGTCGATGATCCACGCTCACGCCGATGACTTGTTCCAGGGCATGAAGGTCAAGGGCTGCTATCAGTTCCGCCTGACCCGCAACGCCGATCTGGCGCTGGACTCCGAAGACGTCGAAGACCTGGCCCGCGCGCTGCGTGGCGAGTTGTTTTCCCGGCGTTATGGCGACGCCGTGCGCCTGGAAGTGGCCGATACCTGTCCCAAGCACCTCTCGGACTATCTGCTCAAGCAATTCAACCTCAGTGAAACCGAGTTGTATCAGGTCAATGGTCCGGTGAACCTGACCCGGCTGTTCAGCATCACCGGTCTGGACAGCCATCCGGAGCTGCAGAACGCGCCATTCACGCCGGCGATTCCCAAGCTTTTGCAGAACAGCGAGAACATCTTCAACGTCATCAGCAAGCAGGATATTTTGCTGCTGCACCCGTTCGAGTCGTTCACGCCGGTGGTCGACCTGCTGCGTCAGGCCGCGAAGGACCCTCACGTTCTGGCCGTGCGCCAGACGCTCTACCGCAGCGGCGCCAACTCGGAGATCGTCGACGCGCTGGTGGACGCTGCGCGAAACGGCAAGGAAGTCACTGCCGTCATCGAGCTGCGCGCGCGTTTCGATGAAGAGTCCAACCTGCAGCTCGCCAGTCGTCTGCAAGCAGCTGGCGCGGTGGTGATTTACGGCGTCGTCGGCTTCAAGACCCACGCGAAGATGATGCTGATCCTGCGTCGTGAGGCCGGCGAGATCGTGCGTTATGCGCATCTGGGTACGGGCAACTACCACGCGGGCAACGCGCGCCTGTACACCGACTACAGCCTTCTGACCTCCGATGATGCGTTGTGTGAGGACGTCGGCAAGCTGTTCAGTCAGCTGATCGGCATGGGCAAGACGCTGCGCATGAAAAAACTGCTGCACGCCCCGTTCACGCTCAAGAAAGGCATGCTCGACATGATCGCCCGCGAGACGCAGTTCGCGGCCGAGGGCAAACCTGCGCACATCATCGCCAAGTTCAACTCGCTGACCGATCCCAAGATCATTCGCGCGCTGTACAAGGCCAGTCAGACCGGTGTGAAAATTGATCTGGTCGTGCGCGGCATGTGCTGTCTGCGTCCTGGCGTGCCGGGCGTTTCCCATAACATTCAGGTGCGCTCGATCGTCGGCCGCTTCCTTGAGCACACGCGGGTGTTTTATTTCCTCAATGGCGGCGACGAGCAGATGTTCCTGTCCAGTGCCGACTGGATGGAGCGCAACCTCGACAAGCGTGTGGAGACTTGCTTCCCGGTCGAGGGCAAGAAGCTGATCCTGCGGGTCAAGAAGGAACTGGAAGGCTATCTGACCGATAACACCCACGCCTGGCTGCTGCAACCGGACGGGCGCTACATCCGCAGCACGCCGACCGGCAACCAGAACGCCCGCAACGTGCAGGCGATGCTGCTCGAGAAGTTGAGCAACCCGGTCCTCAGCGTACGCTGAGGACGATACCGACTCGGGTCAGCCACTCCGCTTCCAGGGCGAAGTCGGCCTGAGTCAGTTGGTTGTTTTCCAGCCAGCCATCGGGAAACAGGATGTCCAGATGGTTACCGTTGGCAGTCAGCACAGGTTGCGGCATCTCTTGGGTGCCGCGAATGTGATGGAACAGAATCGCGAAGCGCAGCAGCACGCACAGGCGAATCAGCTTCACGCCTTCACCGCCGAACTCGGCAAACTTGTCCTTGGGGATATTGCGACGGTGTCCGCGCACCAGTAGCGCCAGCATCTGCTGGTCTTCGCGCGAAAATCCCGCCAGATCCGAATGCTCGATCAAGTAAGCGCCGTGCTTGTGGTAGTGATAGTGGGCGATGTCCAGCCCGACTTCATGCACCTTGGCGGCCCATCGCAGCAGTTCGCGATACAGATCGTCTTCCAGCTCCCAGGCCTTGGCCACCTGCTCCAGCGCGGACAGCGCCTTGCGCTCGACGCGTTCGGCCTGTTTCAGGTCGACGTGGTAGCGATCCATGAGGGAGCTGAGCGTGCGCTCGCGGACGTCTTCATGGTGATGACGCCCGAGCAGGTCATACAATACGCCTTCACGCAGCGCGCCTTCACAATGATCCATGCGGTTGAGTTCAAGCGCGTCGAAAATCGCTTCCAGAATCGCCAGACCCGCCGGGAAGATTGCGCGACGGTCCGGCTTGATGCCGTCGAAGTCGATTTTGTCGACCTCGCCAAGCTTCATCAGCTTGCGTTTGAGCCAGGCAAGGCCGTCCGCGTTGACTTCGCCGTTGCCATGTCCGCCGGCCTTGAGCGCCAGGCCGATGGCCCGAATGGTGCCCGACGAACCGATGGCTTCATCCCAGGTCAGGCGGTGCAGGGCGTGCTCGATGCTCATGATCTCCAGCCGCGCTGCCGTGTACGCCTGGGCGTACCGAGCCGGAGTGATCTTGCCGTCTTTGAAGTAACGCTGGGTAAAGCTTACGCAACCCATCTGCAGACTCTCGCGCAGCAGCGGTTCGAAGCGCTGCCCGATGATGAATTCGGTACTGCCGCCACCGATGTCGGCCACCAGCCGTTTGCCCGGCGTGTCCGCCAAGGTGTGAGACACGCCCAGATAGATGAGGCGTGCTTCTTCGCGGCCAGAAATGACTTCAACCGGATGCCCGAGGATTTCTTCGGCGCGATGAATGAATTCGTTGCGGTTACGAGCCTCGCGCAGGGCGTTGGTGCCGACGATCCGTACGGCGCCGGGCGGCATACCGTTGATCAGTTGGGCAAAACGCTTGAGGCAATCGAGCCCGCGCTGCATGGATTCTTCGTTGAGGCGGCGCTCATCGTCGATCCCGGCGGCCAGCTGCACTTTTTCGCCCAGCCGCTCAAGGATGCGTATCTCACCTTGGTGGGCTTTGGCGACGACCATATGAAAGCTGTTGGAGCCCAGGTCGATCGCGGCGATCAGCGAGAGGTTTTTGGCTGTTGAGTGCGGCATGGTCAAAAGATCTCGGTCGATAACCCCGACATCGTGCCACGATCCATCACTGCCGCCAAACCGACAACACCTCGCCGACACTGTTGCACGGCATGTACGACCGGCATCAGCCGGGAAGAGGCCGTGTGCGCCATCGATTTGCGGTGGGGCGACTGACGCCTTCCCGGCTAAAGCCAGTCCTACAAAGCGCGCGCGTAGGTCGATATGTAGGACCGGCTTCAGCCGGGAAGAGGCCGGTATGTACGCCGTCAGTTATCGGCTGGCTGCAAACATCAGCCGCCCGAAGTCACGCCTGCTCAACCGACCCAATGAAATTCGCCAGCTCAGGCGTCTTCGGGTTGGCCATCAATTCCCGCGGGTCGCCCACCTCGTGCACCTTGCCTTGGTGCATGAACACCAGCTTGTCGCCGACCTCGCGGGCGAAGCGCATTTCGTGGGTCACCATGATCAGGGTCATGCCATCTTTGGCCAGCTGACGCACGACGCTGAGCACCTCGTTGACCAACTCCGGGTCCAGAGCCGAGGTGATCTCGTCGCACAGCAACACCTTCGGCGACATGGCCAGCGCGCGAGCGATCGCCACGCGTTGCTGCTGCCCGCCTGACAGACGGTCAGGGAACGCGTCGAATTTCTCGCCCAGCCCAACGCGATCGAGCATTTCCCTGGCCAGCCGGGCAGCTTCAGCCTTGGACGCCTTCTTCACGACTTGCGGCGCCAGCATGACGTTTTCGCCCACTGTCAGGTGAGGAAACAGGTTGAACTGCTGAAAGACCATCCCGACCTTCTGCCGCAGGGTGCGCAGGTCGGCACGGGCTGCGTCGAGGTACTCGCCGTCGACCTCGATCACGCCGTCGTTGATCGACTCCAGCCCATTGAGCGTGCGCAGCAGCGTGCTCTTGCCCGAGCCGCTGCGACCGATGATCGCCACGACCTGACCTTCCTCGACGCTCAGGTCGATCCCTTTGAGGACGTGGTGGTCGCCATAATATTTGTGCAGGGCGGAAATTCTAAGCAGAGGCATGAAGTCTCCTTTCCAGGTAGCGCGCGCTGAGTGACAACGGGTAGCAAAGCAGGAAGTAGCCCAAGGCAACGAAGCCGTAGACCATGAAAGGCTGGAACGTGGCGTTGGCCAGCATGCCGCCGGTTTTGGTCAGCTCGGTAAAGCCGATGATCGAGGTCACGGCGGTGGCCTTGACGACCTGCACCGAGAAGCCGACCGTTGGCGCGACCGCAATGCGCAGCGCTTGCGGTAGGATCACGTAGCGCAGTTGCTCCAGAGGCGTCAGCGCGAGGCTCGCGGACGCTTCCCACTGACCGTTGGAGATTGACTCGACGCAGCCACGCCAGATCTCCGCCAGATAGGCACTGGTGAACAGCGTCAGTGCAAGCGCTGCGGCGAACCACGGTGAAATATCGACGCCCATCAGCGCAACACCGAAGAACACCAGAAACAGCTGCATCAGCAGCGGCGTGCCTTGAAACAGTTCTATATAGCCACGCGCGACGCTGCGCCAGAACGAGGTGCTGGAAATGCGCATCGTCATGACCAGCAGACCAATCACGCCGCCGCCGATGAACGCCACCAGCGACAGGGCCAGCGTCCATTGCAGGCCCGTGAGCAGATTGCGCACGATGTCCCATAAAGTGAAATCCATCAGCGACTCCTCGCGATGTAACGTCGGCCGACCCACGCCAGCAACTGGCGGATGAGCAGCGCCATGGCCAGATAAATCAGAGTGGTGACGATGTAGGTCTCGAAGGCGCGGAAATTACGCGACTGGATGAAGTTGGCAGCGAAGCTGAGCTCCTCCGTCGCGATTTGCGAGCAGACCGCCGAACCCAGCATGACGATGATGATCTGGCTGCTCAGTGCGGGCCAGACCTTGCCAAGGGCGGGGATCAGCACCACGTGACGGAAGGTTTCGTAACGGGTCATCGCCAGCGCAGCCGATGCTTCGAGCTGACCGCGTGATATCGCCTGAATGCCGGCGCGGATGATTTCCGTCGAATACGCGCCCAGGTTGATCACCATCGCAAGCACCGCGGCCTGCCACTCGGAAATCTGCAGCCCGAGCGAGGGCAGGCCGAAGAAGATGAAGAACAGCTGCACCAAAAACGGCGTGTTGCGTATCAGCTCGACGTAAACCCCGAAAAGCGCCGAGAACGGCTGAATCTTCCAGGCCCTGACGATCGCGCCGACGACGCCGACGCTTACGCCCAACAGCGTTCCGATGGCCGTCAATTCCAGTGTGAACAGCGCCCCGCGCAACAGAAGATCGGCGTTTTGCAGGACCGGAACGAAGTCGAACTGATAAGCCATCTAAATGCCTCGAATCAGGTGGGGTGGCTGGAGAACGGCGATCAGAGATCAGCAGGCAGCGGCTGCTTGAGCCAGGTCTGCGAGTTCTTTTCCAGCGCGCCGTCTTTCTTCGCCGCTTCAAGGATTTCGTTGACCTTGGCCAGCAGTTCCGGCTGACCTTTGTTGACACCGACATACACCGGCGAATCCTTGAGCTTGACCTTCAGGGCAGGGATACGCTTCGGATTCTTCTCGCTGATGGCAACCATCACCACGTTGCCGCTGGCGATCAGGTCGGTCTGGTTGGCCAGATAAGCTGCAATGGTGGAGTTGTTGTCTTCGAAGCGCTTGATCGTGGCTTCCTTGGGCGCAACGGCGGTCAGCTCGATGTCTTCGATGGCGCCGCGGGTCACGCTGATGGTCTTGCCTTTCAAGTCGTCCACGCCGTTGATGGAAGCGTCAGGCGGACCGAAGACCGCCAGGTAGAAGGGCGCGTAGGCACGGGAAAAATCGATGACTTTTTCACGATCCGGGTTCTTGCCGAGGCTGGAGATCACCAGATCGACCTTGCCGGTGGTCAGGAACGGAATGCGGTTAGTGCTGTTGACTGGCGTCAGCTCAAGCTTGACCTTCAATTGATCGGCGATCAGCTGTGCGGTGTCGATGTCCAGCCCGCGTGGCTTCATGTCAGGGCCGACCGAACCAAACGGCGGGAAATCCTGAGGAACGGCGACCTTGAGTGTGCCGCGCGCAGTCACATCGTCCAGGCCATTGGCCTGAGCGGGGGCCTGGCCGAGCATCAGGCTGGCAAACAGGGCAGCAAGCAGAGCGTTGTAACGCTTGGTCATGTGACGTCTCCGGATCGATCGTATGGTTAGCGGATGCCGAACGTCATTTGCACAGCCCATGCCACCCACACGGACGCGACCACAGAATGCGGGCTGTGGCGCCAAATTGGTCTAACTGGTCTGAACAGTCGGTCAATGGTTCGCCCTCCTTTGGCGCGCCGCAAAGCCCCGGCGCCCCTTGCTTGGGCGTGACTTGCCGAATCCGGCGGATGACTATAAAAGAGGAATTTCCAACGGTTATCGCCTCCGGACAGCCATGCATCCGAGTCCCATTGCAGTACCCGAAGCAGCCTTTCAGGCGATCCGCAAATTGATCGCCGAGCAGGGCTACGCGCCCGGCGACAGCCTGCCATCGCAGCGGGATCTGGCGGTTCGCCTCGGCGTGAGTCGTGCCTCGTTGCGAGAGGCCTTGTCGTCTTTGAGCGCGTTGGGCGTTGTCAGTGTGCAGCCCGGAAAAGGCGTATTCGTGCAGGCGGTTTCTGAACCAGAACAGCGCACGAGCGGTTTTTCATGGCCGTATGCCGCCCATGCGTCGCCTTCAGAAACCTTTCAGTTGCGCTACGCGCTCGAAGGCTTCGCCGCGGGCCTTGCCGCGGTGACATTGACGGCCGATGAGCGCGATGTGCTTGAAGACAATGTGGAGGCCATGCGTCTGGAGCTGAAAGCGGGCGACTTCGATTGCGCCGCCCGGCTCGATTTCGATTTTCACCGACGCATTCTGATCGCCAGCGGCAACCAGGCGATTCTCAGCATCATTACTGCGAGCGCAGACATTTTTCTCGAGAGCCAGAAACTGCCCTTCATTCGCGCGGGCAGGGCCATGGAAACCTGGCAGGAGCATCGCAAAATCCTCCGCGCGCTGGCCCGAAACGCCTCAGGTCCGGCGCAGAAAGCGATGCAGGAGCACATAAGAGGTGCGGCGCTTCGTACCGGAATCGTATTCGTCGCGCCTTCTGCATGAAGGATCCATGCCCCTAGGGCGGGCGAGCCGTGTAATGGCGCGCCCGTCACTTCAATAAAGCTAGTCATCGATGTTCATAGCAAGAGACAATCGCCCGCGCCTTCCTGTCACGGCGTGACACAGTTATGATGGTCCACGTTTTTTTGCCTATGACCTCGGAGAAATCTCATGAGTAGCGACCTTATCAAACACGTCAGCGACGCGAGCTTCGAAGCCGATGTCCTGAAGGCACAAGGCCCTGTGCTGGTTGATTACTGGGCTGAGTGGTGTGGCCCGTGCAAAATGATCGCTCCGGTTCTGGACGACATCGCCGGCACCTACGAAGGCAAGCTGACCATTGCCAAGCTGAACATTGACGAAAACCAGGAAACTCCGGCCAAGCACGGCGTTCGTGGCATTCCGACCCTGATGCTGTTCAAGGACGGTGAAGTGGCTGCCACCAAGGTCGGCGCTCTGTCCAAGTCTCAGTTGCAAGCGTTTCTGGACGCCAACATCTGATGGCGCTAAAGCCCCGCAAACAGCGGGGCTTTTTTCTGGCGTTGCACTAGACGCTTGGAAAATCAAGTGGTACATTCGGCCCCGCAACGGCTTCTCCGTTGCCCCCTGCTAGCCGTCGCCGACGCTCTCCTTTCGATTTGTACGCGATCCTGTCGCCTTCTCTGCGGCGCGGCCTCATTAAGCCAAAAGCTTAATTTCCCCCTCCATACATGATTACGTCATTCCTATATGAACCTGACTGAACTCAAGCAAAAGCCTATTACCGATCTGCTCGAAATGGCCGAACAGATGGGCATAGAAAATATGGCCCGTTCGCGCAAGCAGGATGTGATCTTCTCCCTGCTGAAAAAGCACGCTAAAAGCGGCGAGGAAATCTCGGGTGATGGCGTGCTGGAGATCCTCCAGGATGGCTTCGGCTTCCTCCGCTCTGCAGACGCCTCCTACCTCGCCGGCCCAGACGACATCTACGTCTCGCCGAGCCAGATCCGCCGCTTCAACCTTCGCACGGGCGACACCATCGTCGGCAAGATCCGCCCGCCGAAAGAAGGCGAGCGTTACTTCGCACTGCTCAAGGTCGACACCATCAACTTCGACCGTCCAGAAAACGCGAAGAACAAGATTCTGTTTGAAAACCTGACGCCGCTGTTCCCGACCGTGCGCATGAAGATGGAAGCCGGTAACGGTTCCACCGAAGACCTCACCGGTCGCGTGATCGACCTCTGCGCCCCGATCGGTAAGGGTCAGCGTGGTCTGATCGTTGCTCCGCCAAAGGCGGGCAAGACCATCATGCTGCAGAACATCGCGTCGAACATCACCCGTAACAACCCTGAAGTCCATCTGATCGTTCTGCTGATCGATGAGCGTCCGGAAGAAGTGACCGAAATGCAGCGCACCGTGCGCGGCGAAGTGGTCGCCTCCACGTTCGACGAGCCACCTACCCGTCACGTGCAAGTCGCCGAAATGGTGATCGAGAAGGCCAAGCGTCTTGTCGAGCACAAGAAGGACGTGGTCATCCTGCTCGACTCCATCACCCGTCTGGCGCGCGCTTACAACACCGTCATCCCGAGCTCCGGCAAGGTACTGACCGGTGGTGTCGACGCCCATGCACTGGAAAAACCAAAGCGTTTCTTCGGTGCGGCTCGTAACATCGAAGAAGGCGGCTCGCTGACCATCATTGCTACCGCGCTGGTTGAAACCGGCTCGAAGATGGACGAAGTGATCTACGAAGAATTCAAAGGCACCGGCAACATGGAGCTGCCTCTGGATCGCAAGATCGCTGAGAAGCGCGTCTTCCCGGCCATCAACATCAACCGTTCCGGCACGCGCCGTGAAGAGTTGCTGACCGCCGATGACGAGCTGCAGCGCATGTGGATTCTGCGCAAGCTGCTGCATCCGATGGATGAAGTGGCCGCCATCGAATTCCTGGTCGACAAGCTGAAACAGACCAAGACCAACGATGAGTTCTTCCTGTCGATGAAGCGCAAGTAAAGCGCTTCACCGAACCGGCTGTAAAAAAATGGTGTCCCTTGGGGCACCATTTTTTTAGTTTTCATTCGCACATCAGGAGACAGGGAGCGTCATGCATACGTTTGGCAACCGTCGTGACATCGACGGGCTGAGGGCTCTGGCCGTAATACCGGTCGTGCTCTTTCATTTCGGCCTTGGCTTCAGCGGAGGTTTCGTCGGTGTAGACGTATTCTTCGTCATCTCCGGCTATCTGATCACCTCCATCATTTTTCGTGAGATCAGCGCGGGGCGTTTCAGCTTCGTCGATTTCTGGGCAAGACGTGCGCGTCGTATCCTGCCGGCGCTCAGCGTGGTGTTGCTGGCCTGCCTTGTCGTGGGCTGGCTGTTACTGACCCCGAAGGATCTCTCGCAGTTGGGAAGGGCGGTTCGTTATCAGGCCACCTTCATGTCCAACATCCTGTTCATGAGGCAGGACGGTTATTTCAATCCGGCTTCGGATTTCAAGCCGCTGCTGCATACCTGGTCGCTGTCGGTCGAAGAGCAGTACTACGTGTTCTTCCCGATGCTCATGGTCCTGCTCACCCGCTTCCTCAAGCATTGGCGCATGGTCCTCGGCGGCCTTTTGCTGCTGTCCTTCGGCCTGAATGTCTGGATTATCAATCGCAACCCCGACGCTGCGTTTTTCCTGCTGCCGATGCGCGCCTGGGAGCTGCTGTGTGGCGCGATGCTCGCGGTCGTCCCGGCAACCTCCACTAGATTGCGACCTTGGGTCTATGAGGCGGTCAGCGGTCTGGGGCTGTTGTTGGTGCTGTATGCGATGTTCGCTCTGGACAAGTTCACGCCGTTTCCCGGCAAGGCTGCGCTGCTGCCGGTACTGGGCGCAGCAGCAATGATCTGGGCCAACGGTCATCGCAGCACGTTAGTGGGCCGCGTGCTCAGCCATCCGGCGCTGGTGAGTGTCGGGCTGATTTCCTACTCGCTGTATCTGTGGCACTGGCCGGTTTTCGTTTATGCGAATGCGATATCGGTAGACGCCATGGTCTGGAGTGAGTCGGTGCTCTGGATTGCATTAAGCGTGGTGCTCGCCCTCCTGAGCTGGAAATTTGTCGAGCTGCCGTTCCGCGACAGGCGTGTGCTGGCCACTCGTAAATCGATATTGGTCGGCGGGCTGGCGGCGATTGTCGTGTTAGGCACGGCCGGGCAGGTCATCCGCTCGGCCGATGGCGTACCCGGCAGGCTGTCCGGGCTTGCCAAGGCGTATGCCGATTCCCGCGAGTGGCAGGCAGGTCAGTTGCAGTGCCTGATGGACAGCGACAGCAAAGAGCCGATGAAAGTGTGCCGTTTTGGTCCCGAGTCGCACGATACCCCTGAACAGCTGGTGTGGGGCGACAGCCATGCGGCGCACCTGCTTCCTGCGATCAAGTCGGACGCAGAACTGTACAACCAGCCGGTCTGGCTCATATCGCTGTCCGGGTGCCCGCCGATTCCGGGCAAGGTTTCTCGGAAACAATGCGCGGACTTCAACAAGCGGGTGGCGAGCCTGATTCAGGAAAAGCGCATCCACGACGTGGTCCTTGCCGCGCGCTGGAGTCTGTACCTCTACGGTGCCGAGGACGGCGACATGCGCAACGCCATCTATAAGCGCGAGAGCCGCGAGGTTGCCGAGCAGCGAGTGTCAGCGCAGATTCGCGAGACCGTCGCCAGCATTCGTCAGACCGGCGCCCAGGTATGGCTGGTCAAGGAAGTGCCTTTGCAGCGTCAAGGGACGATCGCGCGGCTGAGCAGCCTGGCGATGGTAGGGCGATCGGCGGCAGACGTGGGTCGACCTATCACCGATCACCTGGCTCGACAGCGCTTCATCAGTGAGTTGTTCGCCAGCCTCAGCGCGGCCGATCCTGACGTGCATGTGCTGGACCCTGCACCCATCCTGTGCCCGGACGGCATCTGTCGGGCTGCACTTAATGGGGTTTCCCAATATAAGGACGAAGATCACCTGTCCGACCACGGCGGGGAACGCATGAAGCCGCTGCTGGCGCCGGTTTTCCTTGGTGAAAACACGCTTCGGGGCGGCTGATTGCGTGTTCGACAGCTGCTGTCGGCCGCCAGAGCAGGTAGGATGTGCATCTATTTGTTAAGTGGCCGGGTTAATGAAATTCAAGGATCTACGGGATTTCGTGCAGCAGCTTGAGCAGCGCGGAGAGTTGAAACGCATTCAGGTACCCATTTCCCCTGTGCTGGAGATGACCGAAGTCTGCGACCGGACCTTGCGTAACAAGGGCCCGGCACTGCTGTTCGAGAACCCGACCGGTTATGACATTCCGGTACTTGGCAACCTCTTCGGCACGCCCGAGCGTGTCGCGATGGGAATGGGCGCAGAATCCACCGAAGAGCTGCGGGAAATCGGCAAGTTGCTGGCCTTCCTCAAAGAGCCCGAGCCTCCGAAAGGCCTGAAAGACGCCTGGTCGAAGTTGCCGATCTTCAAGAAAGTCATCTCCATGGCGCCGAAGGTCGTCAAGGACGCGCCGTGTCAGGAAGTGGTCATCGAAGGCGATGACGTCGACCTGGGCATGCTTCCCGTCCAGACGTGCTGGCCGGGAGATGTCGGTCCCTTGATCACCTGGGGGCTGACCGTCACCAAAGGCCCGAACAAAGAACGCCAGAATCTGGGTATCTACCGTCAGCAGGTCATCGGCCGCAACAAAGTGATCATGCGCTGGCTGAGCCATCGTGGCGGCGCGCTGGACTTCAAAGAGTGGTGCGATAAGCATCCGGGTCAGCCATTCCCTGTCTCCGTGGCCTTGGGCGCAGACCCTGCGACCATTCTCGGCGCCGTCACGCCAGTGCCTGACAGCCTGTCCGAGTACGCGTTCGCCGGTTTGCTGCGCGGCAATCGGACCGAACTGATCAAATGCCGTGGCAACGATCTTCAAGTGCCGTCCAGCGCCGAGATCGTCCTCGAGGGCGTGATTCACCCCGGCGAAATGGCTGACGAGGGTCCTTATGGCGACCATACCGGCTATTACAACGAGGTCGACAGCTTCCCGGTGTTCACCGTCGAGCGCATCACTCACCGCATCAAGCCGATTTACCACAGCACTTACACCGGCCGTCCACCGGATGAGCCCGCGATTCTGGGTGTGGCGCTGAACGAAGTGTTCGTGCCTATCCTCCAAAAGCAGTTTCCGGAAATCACAGATTTCTATCTGCCGCCAGAGGGTTGCTCGTATCGCATGGCGGTCGTGACCATGAAGAAACAGTATCCCGGCCATGCCAAGCGCGTGATGTTGGGTGTCTGGTCGTTTTTGCGACAGTTCATGTACACCAAGTTCGTTATCGTCACCGATGACGACATCAATGCTCGTGACTGGAACGACGTCATCTGGGCGATTACCACGCGCATGGACCCCAAGCGCGATACGGTGATGATCGACAACACGCCTATCGATTACCTCGACTTCGCCTCGCCGGTCTCCGGCCTGGGTTCGAAAATGGGACTCGATGCCACCCATAAATGGCCAGGCGAGACCACCCGGGAATGGGGGCGCGCCATCGTCAAAGACGACGCCGTCACTCGCCGGATCGATGACATCTGGAATCAGCTGGGAATAGATTGATGCGCGTAACCTTGCAGCCGTCGGGCGCAGTAATTGAAACGTTGCCTGGCGAGCGGATCCTCGACGCCGCTCAGCGCCTGGGCTACGAATGCCCGCAAAGCTGTCGCAACGGCAACTGCCATATCTGCTCGGCACTGCTGGTCGAAGGCCGCGTGCTGCAGGCGGGCGAAGTCCTTGAGCACGGCGAAATCTACACCTGCCTGGCGGTGCCGCAGGCGGACTGCGTGGTCCTCTGGGACAGCGTTCTGGCCCTTGGTGAATTGCCGGTGCGCACGTTCGCCTGTCAGGTCAGCGAGTGTGTCGAGGTGGGCGGCGATGTCTGGCGTGTCATGCTGCGTGCCCCGGCAGGCAAGCCGCCGCGCTATCACGCAGGTCAATATTTGATGATCGAGCGGGACGACGGCGAGAAGTCGGCGTTTTCCATGGCATCGGCGCCTGAGAGCGGTCGCGATCTTGAGTTTCACGTGCTGGCGAGAGAAGCCAGCGCTCAGAATCTGATCAAGCAGTTGCAACGCGAGGGCATGGCGCGCGTCGAGCTGCCCTTTGGCGATACGCACCTGGGCGAGCTCCCGGACGGTCCACTGGTACTGATCGCCGCCGGCACCGGCATGGGGCAGATGCACAGTTTGATCGAGCACTGCCGGGCCAAAGGTTTTCCGTATCCGGTGCATGTTTATTGGGGCGTTCGCCGTCCGGAAGACTTTTACGAGCTCAAGCACTGGGATGAGTGGAAGACGCTGCCCAACCTGCACCTGCACAAGATCGTCAGTGATCTGTGTGGCTGGGAAGGACGCTGCGGGATGCTGCACGAAGCCGTGTGCGAGGATTTCAAGAACCTCAAGTCGATCTACGTCTACGCCAGCGGTTCGCCAGCGATGGTCTATTCCACGCTCGATGCGCTGGTGCTGGCCGGGATGGATGCACATCAGATGCGTGCTGACGTGTTCGCCTACGCGCCGCGCGCCTGACCGTCCGCCCGATGGCGGCAGCCGTGGAGAGTTAATTGCATCAGAATAGGTGCGGGGTCGGTTTTTCGGCGTCACGGCCCGCACGTTGCTCGCAACAGTGTCTGATTGTTGATTCGCTGCTGCGTGAGCCGCTTTAAGCAGTACTTAGCACTACGCTGGCGTCAAATTGGCCAGCGGGGGAGCCAGATGGGGAATCAAATCAATAGCTTGGTGGAAGCTGTACACGACGGCCTCGGGTTGTCGTATCCACCCGTTATCGACCTTGGGCCTAAACTGACCCGCGAACAACTTCTCGCCTCCATGCATGCCACCATGAGCCGCCATAAGGGCGGGCCGGTCTGGCTGTTCGCTTACGGCTCGTTGATCTGGCGTCCGGAATGCTCCGCCGTGGAGCGTCAGCGCGGCCGCGTGCATGGTTATCACCGCGGCCTCTACCTCTGGTCCCACGAGCATCGTGGCACCCCGGAGCAGCCCGGTCTGGTCTTCGGTCTTGATCGCGGCGGTTCGTGCAGCGGCTTCGCCTATCGCTTGCCGGAAGAGAACATCGAGGAATCGTTGCTGGCTTTGTGGCAGCGAGAAATGCCGTTCCCGTCCTATCGTCCTCATTGGCTCAGTTGCCGCCTGGAGGATGGCACCAAGGTGCAAGCGCTCGGATTCGTGCTGGAGCGTCACCTGCCCAGCTACGCAGGAAATCTGCCGGACAGCGTGCTGACCCAAGTGCTGGCAAGCGCCAGCGGCCGCTATGGCACGACGTGGGAGTACGTAGAACAGACCATCCACGCCTTGCGCAGCCACGCAATGCCGGACTTGAGCCTGGAAGAGCGGTTCAAACGGTGCAAACCGATTTTGCTGGCGGTTTAACAGCTGGTCGCGAACGCTGTTTTCATGCCAAGGCGGTGCGGGAGTTTCGCCCGTCGGCTTGATAAGCGTTGAAGCCTATCAAGCCGTTCTTCCGGCCGTTTTACGCCGCAGCCTCACGCGACTGACTCGCCACGCGTGTGTGCTTGAGTGTCGGCGCCAGGAACACGATCGACAGCACGCACGCAGCCACCAGCATGATGAAGCCGCCGTCCCAGCCGAAGTGGTCCACGGTGTAACCCATCAAAGCACTCGCAGCCACCGAACCACCCAGATAACCGAACAGCCCTGTGAAGCCCGCCGCAGTGCCTGCCGCCTTTTTAGGAGCGAGCTCCAACGCTTGCAGGCCGACCAGCATGACCGGTCCATAAATGAGAAAGCCGATAGAGATCAATGCAACCATGTCGATGGTCGGGTTACCCGGCGGGTTGAGCCAGTAAACCAGAGTGGCGACAGTCACCAGCAGCATGAACACAATGCCGGTCAGGCCGCGATTGCCCCGGAATATTTTGTCCGACATCCAGCCGCACAACAGCGTGCCGGGGATGCCTGCCCACTCATAGAAAAAGTACGCCCAGGACGTCGTGTCTACCGTGAAGTGCTTGGCTTCCTTGAGGTAGGTCGGTGCCCAGTCCAGCACGCCATAGCGCAGCAGGTAAACGAACACGTTAGCCAGTGCGATATACCAGAGCATCTTGTTGCGCAGCACGTATTTAACGAAGATTTCCTTGGCGCTGAATTCTTCCTCGTGGCTCGCATCGTAGCCTTCCGGGTAGTCGTTCTTGTACTCCTCAACCGGCGGCAAGCCAACCGATTGCGGGGTGTCGCGCATGGTGATGAAGGCAAACAGTGCGACGAACAAGGCCACTGCTGCAGGGACGTAGAACGCCGCATGCCAGTCGTTGGTCCAGCCCAGGCCCAGCAGGAACAGCGGACCGATCAGACCGCCGCCCACGTTGTGGGCCACGTTCCATACCGACACCACGCCGCCGCGCTCTTTCTGCGACCACCAGTGCACCATGGTCCGGCCACTCGGCGGCCAACCCATGCCCTGAGCCCAGCCGTTGATGAACAGCAGAATGAACATAATGGTCACGCTCGACGTCGCCCAAGGCGCGAAGCCGAAGACGAACATGACCAGCGCGGAAATCAGCAAGCCGAACGGCAGGAAATAGCGCGGATTGGAGCGGTCGGACACCAGCCCCATCAGAAACTTCGACAGGCCGTATGCGATGGCAATGGCCGAAATCGCCACACCCAGCTCACCACGCGTATAGCCCTGATCGATCAGATAAGGCATTGCCAGCGAGAAGTTTTTGCGCAGCAAGTAATAGCCCGCGTAGCCGAAGAAGATACCGGCGAAGATCTGCCAGCGCAGGCGACGGTAGGTTTTATCGACGCGCTCGGCAGGCAGCGGAGCCTGATGCGCGGCTGGGCGGAAGAAGGCAAACATCGAGACACTCCAGTTTTTGTATTGTTATGCGAAAGTGAATATTACATTTTCATTACAGAAAATAGGAAGGCTTCTCATCGGGAAATATCCCGATTTCAGGCGCGTTGGCGTGTTGGATTACGAACATGGCGCGGATGTGTAACTGGGTGTTCGGCGTTTAGGATCGGTCCTACTTGCGTACAGGAAGCGATAACCTTAACCGGGCGTCAGGGAGCGCCTACCATCGCCGCCGTCTGCCGAAAGGTGTCTGGATGTCGAGGAAGCTGTGCGGTTATTTGCGTTCATTCTGTTGTTGCTTTGCGCCTTGGAAGTTCATGCACGGGAGCCATTGACTGCCGTATTTGCCCCCAAGCCCGAGTTTCCTCCCGATTTGGCAGAAGCTCGGTACGCCGGCAAGGTCCGGGTCAGGCTCACCGTGGGGCCGAGCGGCACCGTGCAGGCCACACGTGTCGTCGAGAGCGGGCATCCCGAGCTGGCCCTCGCCGTTCAGCGGGCGGTAGTGCAATGGCGCTTCAAATCCTGGAATGCACAGGGCAGCGGACCCAATAAAGAGGAATTCATGGTACTGGTCCTGTTCGGCGCTCGCGGCATCGAACCTTTCTCGCGCGAGATCACGGTCGGCCTGAACCAGACGCTCTGCGCGTACCTGAACCATGAGATCAAGGCCAGCAAACGAGACTTTCCCGAGGCGCCGCTGAGCGACGTTGACGTCTTCTGGTACATGGCTGAATTTCTTGCCAGCGACTACGTGGCGTCGAGAGTGCCTGATGAAAACCAGCGCAATGCGTTACTCGTGCAATTCAAGAACTCGATTCCACAAGTCGCCACCCTCTGTCGGCGCAAGCCGAACAGCCGCTATGCCGATCATTTGCCCGAGGCCATTCGCAGGTTGATGCTGAACCTGGCAACAGATGAGAACGCCCGGTCAGAAGTAGGAAGTATGAGGTTGACTGAGGATGTTTTGATTGGAAATATCCATGCCTAGGTTCAGGCGCTGGCGTTGATAAATAAATAAGCGCTCAACGTACGGTATACGCAGGTGTTGCCAACGAAGGCGCTTATTTCATGTTTTGCTCATCTCCCCTGTTGGGGCAGGCGAAACGGAGATCAGATCTACGTTTCGCTAATGGCAAGTGTTACTAGGCAAGCCTTTATCGGGCCATCTGGACGGTATCCTCAGGAGTCTTCAGATAAGGGCTGATTGCAGAGGCATACTCAATCACCGCAGCATCGATGCTCTGTTTAAGTACCAATGTTGCGCGGTCAATCTCCGCCATCGCTGCAGGACCTGGCATGAATGCGATTTCAACCACTGAGGTGTTTATAGCGGTCTCGCTAAAAGAAGGCTCAATGGTGAACGCTGCTTCAAGAGGTTGCTCCGTTATCACAGGGACTAATTCCAGCGTAAATCGGGCTTCCTGTAGTGCAGCTTCCTGTGCCTTCTGTTCTGCTAACGCTTGCGCCGCAGCATACGCCTGTTGCTCCGCAAGCTGTCGGGCGGCTGATTTCGCCGCCTCTTCGGCTTGATGTTGAGCCAATTGACGGGCAGCTTCATCTGCCATACGTTGAGCATGCATACGTGCTGCCTCTTCAGCCTGACGTTGGGCTAGCTTCCGGGCTGTTTCTTCTGCTTGGCGTTGGGCAATTCGAGCTGCATGCACTGCTCTTTCATGCGCCTCCTGCTCAAGGTTTGCCTGCAAGGGCGCAAGGTTATCCATGAAAATCTGCAAAGATTTGACGATCTCGTGAGTAACCCAGCGCGAAAATGGTTGATGAGCAGGACCGCTGAGAAGTGAGAGGTCGTTAGATTGCAGCATGTCGGAAATCAAGCTGGCCATTTCGCCATGTGGCGGCAAAGGCTCAAACCGTGCTCGCTTCTGCGCGATCAGGTCATGCGCGATTGCTCGGTGATGTGTGACGAGCAGGAGAGGCGCCATACCAGCGGTATGCCCGGCGCGGGCAATCAGCTCTGAGCGAACGGCATTAGGCAACAGATTAAGTTGATGAGTGACTTCGTACATGTATAAGACTTCCTTGTTTGTATGGTTATATTTGACGTGTCGGGTTAATCATCTTCACGCTTGAATCCAGGCTTGCCATTCGCCGCTCGCCATTGTTTCACCTCTTTCAGTATACCTTTCGGGCTGTCCTCTTGGCCCTCCTTGGGATAGAAGATAACGTCCGATCCTTCCGGATGTTCTGTAACCTTTTTGAAATGTTCGACAAATTTTTCTACTCGCTTACCGAAATCGCGACCCTTTAAATTATCAGGGTTAGCCATCATCGCTTCCAAAAAGGCCAAGAATTCGCTTTCAGTATACTCTTCTATCGTGTCTTTAAAGAGATTCATGCTGGGTTTTTCCATGGTAAGTGATGTGAGCGCTAGGGGTCATTATAACCATATTGGAAAAGTCGTACACTTCGCCACCTTTTGCTACTTCTTCAATATGATGTATCTCAAATTTTTTGCGCCCGCCGCGCTGATCTGCTTCCTTAGCAAATGGCGCGTCCCCGTTCAACATTAGGCTGAGATTTTGTTTAGAAAAATCCCCGCTAAGGATCGTATCAGTGGCAACTTCTGCCCAAATGGCTTCTCGCATTTTATTAAAGTCTGAAAAACGTTGACCTCTCAGTCTGTCTGCAATTTTTGAAGGGATAGGAGCTCCTTGTGTATTTGTGCAGTCACCTAGCCATATTCCTGTAACTGGCTGGCCATAGCCACTTGCAATCCCCGGAATTTGCCGAGGATTCTTGAAATAAACATATGGGTTTTCGAGTCCTAACTCAGCCGGTAGGTCGATTATATAATCGTCCGGCTCCGCAGTTTGCTCGGGATGTAAATTAAGCTGAGGAACTGCAGGAGTGCTTTCGGCGCCCGGGTATGCAGGCGTGTCTTGGTAGGTTGCTGGTAAGGTCGTCGAGCTACTCGTTGGCCGGATCTGCGGGGTCCAAGTGAGCGAAGGAATGGTCTCGCCATCTCGTGTGAAGTTGTAAGTGTTCGTATGTGGATCGTAAACGGCTGGCCGAACACGCACCTTCGATCCAACAAGAACTCCATCAGCCTTGTGCCATTCTAGTCGAGTGCCCTGAGCGTCAGGCATTAGTCGGTGAGTTACATCGACTGTTCCCTTTTTGCCTGCAATAAACAGGAGGTCAGCATTCAATGCTCCCAACTCAGAGGCGGGAGTTGTGAATACTTGCGGGAACCTCTCGGCGGGGTCAAGACCCGACGGGTAAAGAGCGGCGAGGAGTGGTAATTGCCTGCCTAATGTATTTATAGCGTTGTTGATAAAAAACTTTTTTGTCAAATCGGTTGCCCTTTCCAGCACACCTGGAGCCTCTATTGTCGGTGCGTTAGGGCTTGCGATCGCTGACCAAAATCGCTTTGCATCGGAAGTACGCTTTACATGTTCTGCTGCATCAGTTCTTAGCTTTTCGGCTTTTGCGAATTTGGCAGCTGAATTCGCCTCATCAGCTAATTTCTCCGCTTTTATACGTGCGGAGTCTTCAGCATCACGCTTTAAACTTTCCTGCGCCGCCTTTCGGGCTTGCTGTTCTGCTAGCTCGGCAGCGGCCTTTTCAACCTGAAGTCTAGCGAGTTCGTTCGTCTGATGCTCTATTGCCCGCGCAGCGGCTTCTGCGTCTCTCTTCGTGACTTCGGCAGCCATGATAGCCGCTGCTTTTTTTTCCCTCGCAGCTTCGGCCTCTCTTACCCAAATCTCATGAAGCCAGAATGAAATAAAGTCGCTGTTATCAAAATCTTGACTCAGGAAATCTCCCCTGCTGCTCAGTCCATATCCAGCAGGCAAATTTCTGTGCGAACCACTGTTAGGATCAGAACGTGAGGCTTGAGGCTGGCCCCAATTTACAACTATGTTTTTCTCGCCCATACAGTTTTCTCCTGTTAGCTGTATGGGGGATACGTAACCTGATTTTTATAAAATATTTACATATATATTTATGTTAGGATCTATCTGCTTTCGTGGTAGGGGTTAGTGGCTTCCTTGCTGACCCCCAATGTTGTTAAATCTAAAATCTACAGAAGAAATAGCAGCGGTAGATTCGCTTTCGAATGGTGAATTTACCTCACCCCAATCACTACCTTCCCAACCGCCTTCCTCTGACCCAACGAATCAATCGCTTCCCCTGCCTCTTCCAGCGGATAAACCTTCGAGACCAGCGGCTTCAACTTCCCTTCGCTATACCACTTGAACAGTTGTTGAAAATTAGCCGCGTTGTCCTGGGGCTGGCGCTGGGCGAATGAGCCCCAGAACACGCCGACTACTGAGGCGCCTTTCAGCAAGGCGAGGTTCGCGGGGAGGTCGGGGATTCGCCCGCTGGCGAAGCCGACGACGAGGAGGCGGCCATTCCAGGCGATGGCGCGGATGGCCTGGTCGAAAAGGTCGCCGCCAACGGGGTCGTAGATGACATCGACACCGTTTCCGTTGGTCAGGCGCTTGAGTTCGTCTTTGAGGCTGGATTCGCTGTAATTGATCAGCTCGTCTGCGCCTGCGTTTCGGGCGACTTCGAGTTTGTCGGCGCTGCTGGCGGCGGCAATGACGCGGGCGCCCATGGCTTTGCCAATTTCCACTGCGGCCAGGCCGACTCCGCCTGACGCGCCGAGCACGAGGAGGGTTTCGCCTGGCTGCAGGTTGGCGCGCTGTTTGAGTGCGTGCATCGACGTGCCGTAAGTCATGCTGAAAGCGGCAGCTGTGGTGAAGTCCATCGCCTGCGGAATAGGCAGTACGTTGTACCCGGCGACGGCGATCTGCTCTGCGAAACTGCCCCAGCCCGTGAGGGCCATGACTCTGTCGCCGACTTTCAGATGACTCACCTTCTCTCCGACGGCGGCCACGACGCCGGAAGCTTCTCCGCCAGGTGAGAAGGGGAAGGGCGGTTTGAACTGGTATTTGCCTTCGATGATCAGGGTGTCCGGGAAGTTGACCCCGGCAGCGTGCACGTCCAGAAGGATTTCGTTTTTCTTCGGTTCAGGCGCCGGAATGTCTTCCAGCACCAGATTTCTGGCAGGACCGAAGGCTTTGCAGAGCACGGCTTTCATCGAGGGCTATTCCTTTTCCGGTGATGGCCGATAAGTGTAGGTAGCGGGGTTGTCGGGTCAATGAGCATGCCCCGGCCTGATAGGTGTGCATAAGCTGCAGTAAGCTATGCGTCGAACCGGATTGAGGAGTGGACTGTGAAAGCGTGGATTCTGATGTTGTTGGCGTTGTCGATGCCTGTGGTGGCAATGGCCGAAGAGGGCGGTGAGAAGGATGACCCGAACAAGGTCTCTTACGTGGCGCTGACGCCACCGTTCGTGGGCAACTACGCGCTGGATGGCAGTCCGAAGCTGCATGTTTACAAAGCTGACGTCGCCTTGCGCGTGACGGGCGCCGAGGCGCAGAAACTGGTGAAACAGAACGAGCCGCTGATCCGCAATCAACTGGTCGCGCTGTTCACACAGCAGACGGTCGACAGCATGAGCAATGTCGAAGCCAAGGAAAAGCTGCGTCAGGAAGCCCTCAAGCAGACGCAGGAAGTACTGACCCAAGAGACCGGCAAGCCTGTCGTTGACGATCTGCTGTTCAACAACTTTATTGCGCAATGACGCATTCAGTTGTGTAAGCGCCCCTGATGGGATAAGCAACGAGGCGGTCGGCGTGTTGCTGCTGGCATCGAGCGTTCAGGCGCCTCAGCGCAATGCCAGCACTGCGGCCCATTGATCGGCCGTCACTGGCATGACCGATAGCCGACTGCCTTTTTGCACCAGCGGCAGCTGTTCGAGCGCGGTCTGTTGTTTCAGAAAACCGAGGCTGAGAACGCGTGGAAAGGTTTCGACGAAAGCCACGTCGATGGCGCTCCAGGGATTCTTTTCCTGAGATGCTTTGGCGTCGAAGTAGTGGCTCTTGTCATCAAGTGCGGTGGGATCCGGATACGCGGCCTGGATGATTTTGCCGATGCCGGCGATGCCTGGCTCCGGGCAGCTTGAGTGATAGAAAAAGAACTCATCACCCACTGCCATCGCGCGCAGAAAATTACGTGCCTGATAGTTGCGGACGCCGTCCCAGCGGGTCTGGCCAAGTTTTTGCAAACCGGTAATCGAGAGCTCATCGGGCTCGGATTTCATCAGCCAATAGGCCATTTTTGTGGCTCCTGAATGGGGTCTGGACAGTTTGTCCTACGCTTTTATGACAACCCGACGGTCGGTTGACGCCAGTATTTGCGTGTTGCGTCACGTTGTCGGAGAATGCCGGGATTTTAAGGGCTACACCGTTACGCGGCCCACTCAAAACGTCGCGAACGTCGAGTTTTTGATTCGCTAAAGGGGAGCAATCAATGCAACGCAAGCCGGATTTACTATGGATTTTGGCTATTTTGTTCGGCTTGGGTATTGTCACCACCGGTTACGCGCAGAGTCTGTGGGCCGCGAAGGCGGATGCGCCGGTTGAAGTCACTCAGCAACAGCAGCAACAGTCCCGCCGCTAGTTCTCTCAGGCATTCCTTTTTTGTAGGAGCGCGCTTTCCCGCGATGGGGCCTGCGCGTTTGCTGCGCGTGTGCTGCCTGAGTGATTTTCGAGGGCTGGCGCGCGCCTGCAAAGTCAAAACTGGATCAGGCTATGTACCAGCGCTTGTCCGACACCGTTCCCTGCAGCGGCACATCCCAACTGGCGACGGCCAGTCTTGCGACCTTCTGACATTCATGAGCCAGACCGAGTAACACCGGTTTCTGCCAGGCCTTGCGTCGACCCTGATAGGCCAGGCTGCGATCGTAGAAGCCGCCACCCATTCCCAGTCTGCCGCCCTGATCATCGAACCCCACCAGCGGCATCAGAATCAGATCCAGCGCCCAGATCTTGCGCTGCTGTCGGGGATTGATGTGCGGCTCCGGAATCCGGAAGCGATTGGGTCGCAGCTTCTCGCCACGACGCACGCGCTGAAAGACCATCTTGGTCCGCGGCCATGCGCTGAGCACCGGCAGATAAGTCGCTTTGCCACGGCGTTGAGCTTCACGCAGCAGCAACTGCGGGTCAATTTCACCGTCCATCGGGAGATAAAGAGAAACGTGCCGTGCGCGACGAAAAAGCGGGTTTTGCGCAAGCTGACGATACAAACCTTCAGCCGCCTGTCGCTGTTGTGAGCGCGTCAATGCACGACGAGCCTTGCGTAACTGGCGTCGCAGTTGAGGGCGGGTAAGGCTGGAAACATCGGTCAGGGAGTCGGCGCCAGAAGAAGTCATGCAGGCGGGTCCGTGAGACATTTGAGGGCGATGGGTGAATCAGGTCCGATTCACGATCCCACCGCCAGACATGGCGTCTGGCGTTGGGTAGAAGATTCGAGACTCCCCGACGAACCGCTGTCGGTGTAGCCCTTGAACCCGAAAGTTCAAGGTGGAGATTGCAGGAGGCTTTAAGGCTTTCCGTCGAGCGGACATGCACACCAACCCCAACGTGCAACCCCCGTGGTTGTGCGTATCGGCTCAGGGACATGACCGACTGGCAAGCACTCCAGGGAGCGGTCGCAAGTATACCGAATCATGTCGGAACAATCAGCCTTGTGCTTTTGGCTCATCCGTGGCAAGGACCAGATCCACACGGTCCAGAAGGTCGCGCACCTGCTCGCGGGTCGAGCCGCTGGTCTGCGCTTCAGGCAATTCCTGCTTGTGCAGAAGATCGTGGGTGATGTTCAGTGCAGCCATCACTGCAATTCGGTCGGCACCGATGACTTTGCCGCTGCTGCGGATTTCGCGCATCTTGCCGTCCAGGTAACGCGCAGCGCTGACCAGATTGGTGCGCTCCTCTTGTGGGCAGATGATCGAATATTCTTTGTCGAGGATCTGCACGGTGATGCTGTTGCCATTACTCATGAGTCTTGCTCCAGGGCCTTGAGGCGCGAAATCATGGACTCGACCTTCTGCCGGGCGATTTCGTTCTTTTCAATGAGGTGAGCGCGTTCCTCGCGCCAGGTTTTTTCCTGAGCTAATAGGAGTCCGTTTTGACTTTTTAGTTGCTCGACACGATTGATCAATAACTCCAGTCGAGCCATCAGCGCTTGCAGGTCGTTGTCTTCCATTGTTTTCCACTGATTACTTTCAGATGAGTGGTGCAGGAGCTGGCGTCTGGACCGCCTTGGAATATCGCCGGATAGCTTGGGCGCATCTGCCGGTGCTACGATACAAGGCCTTCATTCTAGACATTGCGCCGCTTGGCGCCTAGTTGCCCATGCCTAATCAGAATTCCCCGTATAACGCATTCGCCACTCTGCTCAACGGCAGTGGCCATCCCGTGTCACCTGCCGAATTGCAGGGCCTGTTGCTGGGCCGCAGTTGCGCCGGTGCCGGTTTTGACGCCGATGACTGGATTGCCGACGCGCTCCTGCTCCTTGAAACAGAACCTGAGGCCAACGTGCGTCAGGCCCTGATTGGCCTGCAGGAAATGGTAAAAAACGAACTGACCGGCGACGACATGGCGGTCGTGCTTTTGCTGCCCGGTGACGATGAGTCGCTGGCGGCCCGTACCGCAGCGATAGGCCAGTGGTGCCAGGGTTTCCTCAACGGCTTCGCCCGGGTTGGCGGCCAGTCACTGAGCGAAGACGCCAGGGATGTGTTGCAGGATCTGGCGGCCATCGCCCAGATCCAGGACGCGCTGGAAGAGTCCGAAGACGGCGAAAGCGACTACATGGAAGTCATGGAATACCTGCGCGTTGCCCCCTTGTTGCTGTTCACCGAGTTCAACAAGAAAGCGGCCCCTGAAGCGAAGCCTTCTTTGCATTGATCGCACCCGTTACCAGCCGGTCGGCGTCGCTCGCCAGCGCCTCCGGCCAGTTTGCCCACCCGGAGGACCGCACTTGCCCATGATCCGCATCCCGAAAGCCGAATATGCCCGTCGTCGCAAGGCGCTGATGGAACAGATGGAGCCCAACAGCATTGCTATTCTGCCAGCAGCTGCGGTGGCTATTCGTAATCGTGATGTCGAACATGTGTACCGCCAGGACAGCGACTTCCAGTACCTGAGCGGCTTTCCCGAACCTGAGGCCGTGATCGTGCTGATTCCGGGCCGGGAATATGGCGAGTACGTGTTGTTTTGCCGCGAACGCAATCCCGAGCGTGAGTTGTGGGATGGCCTGCGAGCCGGCCAGGACGGCGCGATCCGTGACTTCGGCGCCGACGATGCCTTTCCGATCACGGACATCGACGACATCCTGCCGGGCCTGATCGAGGGCCGCGACCGCGTGTATTCATCCATGGGCAGCAACCCCGAATTCGACCGCCATGTGATGGAGTGGATCAACGTCATCCGCTCCAAGGCGCACCTGGGCGCTCAGCCGCCGAAGGAGTTCGTTGCGCTGGATCACCTGCTGCATGACATGCGCCTGTATAAATCGGCAGCGGAAGTGAAGGTCATGCGCGAGGCGGCGCAGATATCGGCGCGAGCGCATGTGCGCGCCATGCAGGCGAGCCGGGCCGGTTCGTATGAGTTCAGCCTGGAAGCCGAACTGGATTACGAATTCCGCAAGGGCGGGGCGAAGATGCCAGCCTACGGCTCCATCGTCGCCTCAGGCAAGAACGCCTGCATCCTGCATTACCAGGAGAATGACGCAGCACTCAAGGACGGTGATCTGGTGTTGATCGACGCCGGCTGTGAAATCGACTGTTACGCCAGCGACATCACGCGGACTTTCCCGGTGAACGGCAAGTTTTCCGCTGAACAGAAAGCGATCTACGAGCTTGTTCTCAAGTCGCAGGAAGCTGCGTTTGCAGCGATCAGGCCCGGTAATCACTGGAACCAGGCGCATGAGGCGACGGTGCAGGTGATCACCGCCGGGCTGGTGGAATTGGGGTTGCTGCAGGGCGAGGTCGATGAACTGATCGCCGCCGAAGCGTACAAAGCTTTTTACATGCACAGGGCCGGGCACTGGCTGGGCATGGATGTGCATGATGTCGGCGAGTACAAGGTCGGCGGCGAATGGCGAGTGCTTGAGGTTGGCATGGCGCTGACGGTCGAGCCCGGGATTTATGTGTCGCCGGACAATCAAAGCGTCGCCAGGAAATGGCGTGGAATCGGCGTACGAATCGAGGACGATGTCGTGGTGACCAAAAAAGGTTGTGAAATCCTGACAGGCGACGTACCCAAGACCGTCGCCGAAATCGAGGCCCTCATGGCCGCAGCCCGAACTCAAGCCGCATGAGCCGTTTTAATCTGGCAATTGTCGGCGGCGGCCTGGTTGGCGCCAGTCTCGCTCTGGCCCTGCAGGCCGGGGCGAAAGAGCGAGGCTGGAAGATCGTGATGATCGAACCGTTCGCTCCCGGCGACACGTACCAGCCCAGCTACGACGCCCGTTCTTCGGCGCTGTCGTTCGGGGCTAGGCAGATTTACGAGCGCCTCGGCTTGTGGCAGCAGATCAGCCGCCGGGCCGAGCCTATTCTGCAGATCCAGGTGTCCGACAAGGGTCGATTTGGGGCGGCTCGTTTGTCCTCAATGCAGGAAGGCGTGCCGGCGCTGGGTTACGTCGTCGAGAACGCCTGGCTGGGCCAGTGCCTCTGGCAGGGCCTGGACAGCGATGTGATCAGTTGGCGCGTGCCGGCCGAGGTGAAACAGATGCAGGCGCTGGCCGACGGTTATCGCCTCACGCTCAGCGATGAAACCCAAGTGGACTGCGACCTGGCGGTGCTCGCCGACGGCGGTCGTTCCAGCCTGCGCGAGCAGCTGGGTATCGGCGTTCGGACCACGCCTTATGACCAGAGCGCGTTGATTGCCAATATCACGCCGGGCGAGGCGCACTGTGGTCAGGCGTTCGAACGCTTCACCGAAGACGGCCCGATGGCGTTGCTGCCGCTGCCGGAAAACCGTTGCGCGCTGGTCTGGACCCGCACGGGTAACGACGTGCAGCGGCTGATGGCGCTGGATGATCGCAGTTTTCTCAACGAATTGCAGGGCGTGTTCGGCTACCGGTTGGGCGCGCTGAAACAAGTGGGCGTGCGCCATGCTTATCCGCTCTCGCTGATCGAGGCTGAGGAGCAGGTGCGCTCGCATCTGGTGGTTCTGGGCAACGCCGCACACAGCCTTCATCCGATTGCCGGACAGGGCTTCAATCTTTCCCTGCGCGACGCTGCTTCCCTCGCCGAGGCGCTGCTGGCCAGCGATGCGACGCCGGGTGATCTGGCGACTTTGCAGAACTACCGCGACCGCCAGCGTCTGGATCAAAAGCTGACTGTCGGCTTCTCCGACCAGGTCACGCGCCTGTTCGGCAGCCAGCAGCCCGTGATCACGGCGGGTCGCAATCTGGGGCTTCTCGGTCTGGACCTGTTGCCTTCGGCCAAGAGCTGGTTTGCTCGCCAAGCCATGGGCCTGGGAACACGAGCCGATGTCTGAGCCCTTCATCCATACGTGGCACTTGCCCAACGCGAGAACGATTTAAAGCATGGAAACGCGCGCAGATCTGCTGATTGTCGGGGCCGGAATGGTCGGTAGCGCTCTTGCGCTGGCGCTGCAAAACAGCGGATTGAACATCCTCGTCGTGGACGGCGGCCCCCTGACCGTGAAGCCCTTCGATGACAACGCCGCTTTCGAACCGCGTGTCAGTGCGTTGTCGGCTGCCAGTCAGCGGATTCTCGAGCGATTGAACGTGTGGGAAGGCGTTGTCTCGCGCCGCGTCAGCCCTTATGCCGACATGCACGTCTGGGACGGAAGCGGCACAGGCAATGTGCACTTCTCCGCCTCCAGCGTGCACGCCGATGTGCTGGGGCACATTGTCGAAAACCGTGTCGTGCAGGACGCCCTGATCGAGCGCTTGCATGACAGCGACATCGGCCTGCTGGCGAATGCGCGGCTGGAGCAGATGCGTCGTTCCGGCGACGACTGGCTGCTGACACTGGCGGAGGGCCGCACCTTGCGCGCGCCCCTGGTGATCGCTGCCGATGGTGCGAATTCGACGGTACGACGCATGACCGGTACCGCAACGCGCGAATGGGACTACATGCATCACGCTATTGTCACCAGCGTACGCACGGCTGATTCCCACCGAAAAACCGCGTGGCAACGCTTCACCGATGACGGCCCGCTGGCCTTTTTGCCACTCGAGCGCGAGGGCGAGCATTGGTGTTCGATTGTCTGGTCGGTGACGCCCGCCGAGTCAGAGCGCTTGATGAAGCTGGACGACGAGGCTTTTTGTCGTGAGCTGGAGCAGGCGTTCGAGGGATGCCTTGGGCACGTCATTTCAGCCGACCCGCGCCTGTGTGTGCCCCTGCGTCAGCGGCACGCCAAGCGCTATGTCGCTGAGGGCCTGGCGCTGATTGGCGATGCGGCGCACACCATTCACCCACTGGCGGGACAGGGCGTCAACCTGGGTTTCCTCGACGCCACAGTGCTCGCCGAAGTGCTGCATGCCGCAGCCGCGCGGGGTGAGCGGCTGGCAGATGAGCGAGTGCTGAGTCGCTATGAACGTCGACGCATGCCGCACAACCTGGCGTTGATGGCGGCGATGGAGGGCTTCGAGCGGCTGTTCCAGGCCGACGCCTTGCCTGTGCGCTGGCTGCGCAATACGGGCCTGAAACTCGTCGATCAGTCTGCAGAAGCCAAGGCGATGTTCGTGCGCCAGGCGTTGGGATTGAGCGGGGACTTGCCAGCGTTGGCCAGGATCTGAACAGATTCCGACACCGGCGATGGCGGATGCATTGAAGGCTCCGAAAGCAAGCTCGCTTCCCTGAACGATGCATTGCAGGGCATCTGGCAAAAAAAAGCGTGGTCCGTAACATCTGGTAACGGCTGGGTCCGGACTTCGTTGATGCGATTCACTACCATTTCGCCTCATTTCTCAAAAACGAGGCCCCCGCATGCTGGCGAGCAAGCGTATTCTGGCTGCCCTGATACTGACCGTGCTCGGCGGAACCGCTCAGGCCGCGGACGACATCGTGGTGTATTCCTCTCGCATCGACGAGCTGATCAAACCGGTGTTCGATGCTTACACCGCCAAAACCGGCGTCAAAGTGAAGTTCATCACCGACAAGGAAGCGCCGCTGATGCAGCGCATCAAGGCCGAGGGGCAGAACGCGACGGCCGATCTGCTGCTGACCGTCGACGCGGGCAACCTCTGGCAAGCGGAACAAATGGGCATCCTGCAGCCCTTCACCTCACCTGTCATCGACGCGAATATCCCGCCGCAGTACCGATCTTCCACCCACAGCTGGACTGGCCTGAGCCTGCGCGCTCGCACCATTGCGTACTCGACCGACCGCGTGAAGCCTGAAGAGCTGACGACTTATGAAGCGCTGGCGGACAAGCAGTGGGAAGGGCGTTTGTGCCTGCGCACCGCGAAGAAGGTCTACAACCAGTCGCTGACCGCGACGCTGATCGAAACCCACGGCGCCGAGGCATCGGAAAAGATCCTCAAAGGTTGGGTCAATAACCTTTCCACCGATGTGTTCTCTGACGACATAGCAGTGCTTGAAGCGATCAACGCCGGTCAGTGCGACGTCGGTATCGTCAACACGTATTACTACGGCCGGCTGCACAAACAGAACCCGGATCTGGCTGTGCGTCTGTTCTGGCCGAATCAGTCGGATCGTGGCGTGCACGTCAATCTGTCGGGCATCGGCCTCACCAAATACGCGCCGCATGCAGAGGCGGCCAAAGCGCTCGTCGAGTGGATGACAGGGCCGGAAGCACAGGCGATTTTCGCGGGCACCAACCAGGAATTCCCGGCCAATCCTAAAGTGGCGCCTTCCGAGGAGGTGGCCAGTTGGGGCGCGTTCAAAGCCGACACCATTCCGGTGGAAGTCGCCGGACGGCGTCAGGCCGAAGCGATTCGAATGATGGATCGTGTGGGCTGGAATTAACTCCGTACGCCACCTAACTGTAGGAGTGAGCTTGCTCGCGATTGCTTGTGTTCAGTGCCAACTGCATTGATTGACATGACCCAATCGCGAGCAAGCGCACTCCTACAGGTTCGTAACCAAGCCAAATCGAGATTCTCCCCCTTGGCCCATCCCGCCCAGCGTCGCTGGTATCCCCTGGTTTTCACCGTCGCTGCACTGGTGCTGCTGCCCCTGAGCGTGCTGCTGTTCTCCTGGCAGACCATCGACCACGAAATCTGGTCGCATCTGTGGGAAACCCAGATGCCGCGGTTGTTGGGCAACACGCTGGCACTGGTCGTCGGGGTCGGGCTTGGCGTGACGCTGCTGGGTGTGAGCCTGGCTTGGCTGACTGCGTTGTGTGAGTTCCCGGGGCGGCGCTGGCTGGACTGGGCGCTGATGCTGCCGTTCGCGATTCCGGCCTACGTGCTGGCGTTCGTTTTCGTCGGGCTGCTCGACTTTGCCGGCCCCGTGCAGACCCTGATGCGTGAATGGTTTGGCAGCGGAGTTCGCCTGCCGCGCGTGCGCTCCACCGGCGGCGTGATCATCGTGCTGGTGCTGGTCTTTTATCCTTACGTTTACCTGTTGGCGCGCACGGCGTTTCTGGCACAAGGCAAAGGCCTGATGGAAGCCGCGCGCGTACTGGGACAATCGCCGTGGCAGGCGTTTTGGCGTGTCGCGTTGCCAATGGCGAGGCCCGCGATCGGCGCCGGGGTTGCGCTGGCGCTGATGGAAACCCTGGCGGATTTCGGCGCCGTGTCGGTGTTCAATTTCGATACCTTCACCACGGCGATCTACAAGACCTGGTACGGCTTCTTCAGCCTGTCGAGCGCGGCTCAACTCGCAAGCTTGCTGCTGCTGGCGGTGATGGTCGTGCTGTATGGCGAACATCGGGCGCGAGGTGCAAGCCGGCCAGTCAACGAGCGGCCGCGCGTCAAGGCGCTGTATCACCTGCACGGCATCAAGGCGATCGCGGCGAGCACATGGTGTGGTCTGGTGTTCGCCTGCGCATTTGTGGTGCCTTTGCTGCAACTGATCGTCTGGGTCTGGCAGCGTGGCCGCTTCGATCTGGATGAGCGTTATAGCGGCCTCATTCTGCATACGGTTTATCTGGGCGGTATCGCGGCGCTGGTGACCGTCTGCGTCGCCATGATGCTGGTATTCGCCCGACGTCTGGCGCCCACTCGGGCCATACGCTCGGGGGTGAGTCTGGCCAATATCGGTTACGCGCTCCCGGGATCGGTACTCGCTGTGTCCATCATGCTGGCGTTCAGTTATCTCGACCGCGAACTGGTCGTCCCGCTGTCCCAGTGGATGGGCGGAGCAGGCAGACCGTTATTGCTCGGCAGCCTGGCGGCGCTGGTGCTGGCCTATCTGGTGCGCTTCATTGCAGTCGCGTATGGCCCGCTCGAAAGCAGCCTCTCCCGCATCCGGCCATCGTTACCCGAGGCGGCACGCAGCATGGGCGTCAGTGGCCCGCGATTGTTTTTCAGGATTTATCTGCCGCTGCTGGTTCCAGGCACGCTGAGTGCGGCGCTTCTGGTGTTCGTCGATGTGCTCAAGGAAATGCCTGCCACCCTGCTGATGCGCCCGTTTGGCTGGGACACGTTGGCGGTGCGCATTTTTGAAATGACCAGTGAAGGCGAGTGGGCCCGCGCCGCATTGCCGGCCCTGACGCTGGTGCTTGTCGGTTTACTCCCGGTGATTGGCTTGATCAGACGTTCGGCAAGACCGATCGGCTAGGTGCGGGGTCACTACCTTGCGGCTACAATGCGCCGCAATCGACGTGGTCTGTCAGACAATTCCGCAAATTAGCAGAGGTATGAGACCCCAAGTCACGGGGGATTTGCCGATGTCGTGTCTGACTGCGTCTTCGCCAAGCCCGGAAGGAGAAACCCATGGGACAGCGTACGCCCCTCTTTGACCTGCACCTCGCGCTGGGCGCGAAGCTGGTCGATTTTGGTGGTTGGGATATGCCGTTGCACTACGGCTCACAGGTCGAGGAGCACCATCAGGTGCGCCGCGACTGTGGGATTTTCGACGTGTCGCACATGCACGTCATCGACGTATCCGGCAGCCAGGCCAAAGCCTGGTTGCAGCACTTGCTGGCTAATGACGTCGGCAGACTGCAGCACACAGGGCGCGCGCTTTACAGCGCGATGCTCGACACCCGGGGCGGTATCGTCGACGACATGATCGTCTACCTGACCGACGCGGGTTATCGGCTGGTGGTCAATGCCGCCACCGGCGCTAAGGACTTGGCGTGGATGAACGCTCATCTCGACGGTTTCGACGTGCATCTGACGCACCGCTCCGAACTGGCGATGCTGGCGATTCAGGGGCCCAATGCCCGGCAGAAGATCGCCGAACTGGTCACCCAGTCCCGCGCTGAACTGATCCACACCCTGCGACCGTTCGAAGGTCAGCAAGAAGGCGACTGGTTCATCGCGCGCACGGGGTACACCGGCGAAGACGGCCTGGAAATCATCCTGCCTGCCGAGCAAGCCTGCAGTTTTTTCAACGACATGGTCGGCGCCGGTATCTCGCCGATAGGCCTGGGCGCGCGTGACACGCTGCGTCTGGAAGCCGGTATGAATCTGTACGGTCAGGAAATCGACGAACAGGTGTCGCCCCTGATTTCCAACATGGCCTGGACCATCGCCTGGCAGCCCGAAGACCGTGACTTCATCGGCCGTACCGCGCTCGAGTCGGAAAAAGCCAGCGGCGTTGCCTCAAGGCTCGTGGGTTTGGTGCTCGAAGAACGAGGTGTTCTGCGGGCGCATCAGGTTGTCCGAATAGCGGAAGTTGGCGAAGGAGAGATCACCAGTGGTAGTTTCTCTCCTACGCTAAGCAAGTCGATTGCCTTGGCGCGTGTCCCGATGGCGACTGCCGACCGTGCCGAGGTGGAGATTCGCGGCAAGTGGTACCCGGTTCGTGTGGTTCAGCCAACGTTCGTGCGCCATGGCAAGGCCCTGATTTAATAACCGTTCAAAGCAACCCCTGGCGGGTTTCTCCGCTGACCTGATGATGTAGAGAGGATAAAAACATGAGTGATATTCCCGCCGAACTGCGTTTTGCCGAAAGCCATGAGTGGGCAAAAAAAGAAGGCGACCTGATCGTTGTCGGTATTTCCGATCATGCGCAGGAAGCGCTGGGCGACGTGGTATTCGTAGAGCTGCCAGAGATCGGTAAGGTCTTCGCGGCTGGCGATGCTGCTGGCGTTGTGGAATCCGTAAAAGCCGCCTCCGACATCTATTCTCCAGTTGCCGGCGAAGTGGTTGAAGTCAACGAAAGCTTGGGCGACGCGCCGGAAGAGCTGAACAACACGCCTTACCAGTCGTGGATTTTCAAGGTCAAGCCAAGCAATGCTGACGCCGACCTGGCCAAGCTGCTGGACGCTGCCGGTTACAAGGCCGCCATCGGCGAGTAAGCCAATGCGCAAGCGTGCCGACAGGCGATGATCGCTGATACGAAAATGCCGCCCCTGAGGGCGGCATTTTTTATGACACGATGATCCTGATGTTGCGAGCAAACGAGCTCGCGCTCAACGGGATCACTGCTCGGCGACGAGGTTCTTCGCCAGAATCGCGTTTGCCAGATCCATGTCCGAAGCATTCAGGCCTGGGTTGTCTTTGCGTACTTGATCCATGGCTGCTTCCAGGTACGGGCCACGGATGGCGCCGTTGCTGGCGACGAAGCTGCCTGCGTCATCCTGAGCGGCAACGATCAGTTTGTGATGCCGAAAGGTGAGGTAGGTAGAGCCGGTGGTTGCACCGGAAGAGATGACGTCGCGCAGGAAGCCGTCAGCCATTGCTGAACCGACAGGCAGGGAAAGCAGAGCTAACGTGGCTACAGCAAGTTTTAGACGCATGACGGGGTACTCCGACTTTTGGGTTGTTCTGACACGATTTGATACGTCCGCCTGCGAGGTAGTTCCGTGGCCCGAAAACTCAAGCCGCTTCGACTTTCAAAATAACGCCGTCCTGCGCGACCACGCGCACTTGCGCGCCTGCCGGTGCATCAGGCCCGACGACCATCCAGACACCATCGCCGACCTTGATTTTGCCGCGTCCGCTGACAATCGCGTCGTGCACTACGAAGGTCCGGCCGATCAGTTCCGTACCACGCAGGTTCAGTCCCGGCTGATCCGACTGGCGCAGAACGTTGCGCTGACGCCGCCACCAGTACAGCGCGGTCAGCACCGACAGCACGGCGAACAGCAGAAACTGCAGCTCCCAACCCATGTCCTGAAACACGTACGTGAGAATGCCGACGCCGGCGGCGGCCACGCCGATCCACAGCAGATAACCGCCTGCGCCGAACACTTCCAGAATCAACAGCACGGTGCCCAGCGCCAGCCAGTCCCAAAACGACAGATCGTTAAGATATTCCCACATGGTCAGACTCGCTTTCCGGCTTCAGGCCTGGGCGTGTCGAAGGTGGCCTTGACGATTTCGCCGATCCCGCCAATCGCGCCGATCATCTGGCTGGCTTCCAGCGGCATGAGGATTACCTTGCTGTTATTGGCTGAAGACAGTTTGCCCAGCGCATCGATGTACTTCTGCGCGACGAAATAATTGATGGCCTGTACGTCGCCGGCGGCAATCGCTTCGGAAACTACTTGCGTCGCCCGAGCCTCGGCTTCGGCCTGCCGTTCCCGTGCCTCTGACTCGAGGAACGCCGCCTGCCGTTCGCCTTCGGCTTCCAGGATCTGTGCCTGCTTCTTGCCTTCGGCAGTCAGAATGGCCGATGCCCGCAGGCCTTCTGCTTCAAGAATCTGCGCGCGCTTGATGCGCTCGGCTTTCATCTGGCCCGACATTGCCGCCATCAGATCGGCAGGCGGGCTGATGTCCTTGATCTCGATGCGGGTAATTTTGATGCCCCAGGGCGCCGTCGCTTCATCGACGATACGCAACAGGCGTTCGTTGATCCCGTCGCGCTGACTGAGCATGGCGTCCAGCTCCATCGAGCCCAGCACTGTGCGGATGTTGGTTTGAAGCAGGTTGCGAATCGCATGCTGCAGGTTGTTCACCTCATAAGCCGCTTGCGCGCAGTTGACCACTTGATAGAAGCACACGGCGTCGATCTGCACCGTGGCGTTATCCGAGGTGATGACTTCCTGCGGCGGGATGTCCAGCACGGTCTCCATCATGTTGATCTTGCGCCCGATGCGGTCCACGACCGGCACGATGATGTTCAGACCAGGCTTGAGCGTGTTGGTGTACCGTCCGAACCGTTCGACCGTCCATTGATACCCTTGCGGCACGACCTTGACGCCCATGTAGACGATGGCGAGAGCCAGCCCCACGAACAGAAAAACCACAATACCGATTTGCATGACCTGTCCCTGTTGATTGCTGCTGCGTGAATGGTGTGCTGCACCATAAGCCGCCCGGAATTCGCCGCGCGAATGTTTCGTGTATCAAACCGCAACACTGGCGCCACCAGCGCAGCCGACCCATGAGCCGCTTTTAGCGGCGCACGGTCAGACGATGCCGGAATCCGCCTGGCTATGGGTGAAGAATAGCTCGCGCATGAGCTCGAAGACCGTGGTCTTCACGGCGGTGTCGAGAGACGTCCACGCCAGGCCTGTCGCTGCCCGATAGTCCCCCAATCGCAGTGGGCGCGATACGACATTCGGTGGCAGGGCGCTGGCGGCGAGGTGAGGCAGCAAGCCAATCCCCAGTCCCGCCGAGACCAGCGCCAGCATGGTGGTGAATTCGCCCAGTTCGTCAGCAACTTCCAGCCGACTGCCCTGTTCGGCGATCGCCCGCATCACGCCATCGTGAAAGCCCGCCGCGTAGCGACGCGCCAACACTAGCACCGGCCATTGCGCGAGCGCGTCGACGTCGATGACCGCATGCTCAACCAGTGGGTGATCGCAGGGCAGTGCCACGACGATCGATTCTTGCAGCACCACGCGCGTCTGGACTCCAGCGTGTGGCGCGGGGAGGCGCAAGAGGCCAAAGTCCAGCTGGCCGTTTTTCAGGGCATGAATCTGATCCGGGCCGGGCATGTCCTTGAGCTCCAGCGCGATACCGGGAAACCGCTGATGCGCCGCGCGGATCAGTGTGGGCAGCAGCTGTGGCAGGACCGACGAAACAAAACCCAGGCGGATCCGCCCCGATTCTCCTCGGCCAAGCCCTCGCGCCACGTCAGCGCAATGCTGTGCCTGATGCAGCGTCACCCGCGCCTCGTCAAGAAACAGCTGACCCACTTGCGTCAGCGTCACCGAGTGACGATTGCGATCCAGCAGTCGCACGCCGAGCCATGTTTCAAGCGCTTTGATTTGCATGCTCAATGCCGGTTGGACGATGGCCAGCCGCTGTGCAGCCCGTCCGAAATGCAGCTCTTCAGCCAGCGTGACAAATGCCCGTAAATGCTTGAGTTCCATATCCGCTCGTTTGGTCATCAAAATCAATGATCAGCCCATCAGCAATGAGCATTGGACGCTGTCGGCTGCCTGAGCTGAAGTTAGGCAGTCGGATGATGCGTCGTCATCCGCCTCATCACAACAGATGATCCCACTCATAGCCGCATAAAAGGGGTGACAACATGGCTGTTCTGGAGAGTTTTCGACTGGACGCAAGGGTTGCGCTGATCACTGGCTCAAGTGCCGGAATCGGTTTCGCTATCGCGCGCGGACTGGCTGAGGCGGGCGCAACCGTGGTGCTCAACGGGCGCAATGCCGACACGTTGCAATCAGCGGCAGCCGCACTGGCCGGCGAAGGCCACGACGTCCACTCGCAATGCTTCGATGTCACCGACAGTGCAGCCGTCGGCGCTGCGATACAGGACATCGAGAGTCGCGTCGGGCCGCTGGATATTTTGGTGAACAACGCCGGCATGCAGCGGCGCGGCCCGCTGGAGCAGTACGCAGAAACCGACTGGCGCGAGTTGATGCGGACCAATCTGGACAGCGCATTTCTTGTGGGGCAGGCCGTCGCACGCTGCATGATTCCAAGAGGCCGCGGGCGCATCATCAATATCTGTTCGGTGCAGAGCGAACTGGGTCGGCCCGGCATTGCGCCTTACGCTGCGAGCAAGGGCGCGTTGAAGATGCTGACCAAGGGCATGGCCATCGATTGGGGCCCGGCTGGCTTGAACGTCAACGGAATCGGCCCGGGCTATTTCAAGACCGAACTGAACGCGGCGCTGGTTGCCAACCCTGAATTCAGCGACTGGCTCGTCCAGCGCACGCCGAGTCGCCGCTGGGGCGAGGTGTCCGAACTGGCGGGAGCAGCGGTTTTCCTGGCGTCCGATGCGTCGAGCTTCGTCAACGGCCACATTCTTTACGTCGACGGCGCCATCACGGCGTCGCTGTAAACCGGAGATACTTCATGCAAGCCATTGTTTGCCACGCCCCCAAGGACCTTCGCATTGAAGACGCGGGTGACGCGTTGCCGCTCGCTCCCGGTCAGTTGCGCGTACGCGTGGCCCGAGGCGGGATCTGCGGTTCTGATCTCCATTACTATCAGCATGGCGGTTTCGGTGCGGTACGCCTGAAGGAGCCAATGGTGCTCGGCCATGAAATCTCGGCGGTCATCGAAGAAGTCGGCAGCGCACAGGAGTGCTTCACGGCAGGGCAGCGGATTTCCGTTTCGCCTTCGCGACCTTGCGGGGGCTGCAAGTACTGTCACGAAGGGATGCCGAATCATTGCCTCAACATGCGGTTCTACGGCAGCGCCATGCCGTTTCCACACGTTCAGGGCGCTTTTCGCGAGAGCCTCGTGATCGAAGCCAGTCAGGCTCACCTGCTCGCGCCGACGACGACCCTGGCCGAAGGCGCGCTGGCTGAGCCGTTGTCGGTCGGTCTGCACGCGATTCAGCGAGCGGGCGGCGTGTTCGGCATGCGGGTGCTGGTGACCGGATGCGGTCCGATTGGCAATCTGCTGATTGGCAGCTTGCGGGCAGCGGGCGCGGCGCAGATCGTCGCGGCGGATCTGAGCGACAGTGCGCTGGAGTGCGCCCGGCGGATGGGCGCCAGCGAGACGCATAATCTGCGCGATGAGCCCCAGGCGCTGGCGCGCTACACCGCCGAGAAAGGCCATTTCGATGTGATGTTCGAAGCGTCCGGCAGCGCCCAGGCGTTGCGCGACGGCCTGACCTGCGTTCGTCCGCGAGGCGTTATCGTCACAGTGGGTCTGGGAGGCGATGTTTCCATTCCATTGAATCTGGTCGTTGGAAAAGAGATTGATGTGCGGGGCACTTTTCGCTTTCATGCCGAGTTCGCTCAGGCGGTCGATCTGCTCAACCGCAAACTGATCGACGTGACCCCGGTGATTTCCCACACCCTTGCGTTTGGCGAAGCCGTGCAGGCTTTTGAGCTGGCGGGCGACAAGCAGCAGGCCATGAAGGTCGTGCTGGATTTCGGAGTGCGCGATTAATCGGCGGACTGTGCTCGTAAGCTTTGAGCGCGCCTGTCCGCGATGGCGAGGTGTCAGGCGACGAATCGTGCCTGACAATGCGATGGCGGACTTTGCGTGCTGGCTGGTGATCGACCTTGGATCAGCGTTGTTCGCTTTGCGGCGTGACGCGCAAGACTTCCTCGACGGTCGTGAGCCCGACCGCCACCTTCTGCGCACCCGATAACCGCAAACTGCGCATCCCGTCCTTGAAACCTTGTCGGCGCAGGGCCGTCAGGTCCAGATCGGCCGCGATCAGCGACTTGACGGCGTCAGACATCAGCATGATTTCATAAACGCCGGCGCGCCCTCGATAACCGGTGTCCCGACATTCCGCACAACCCACGGCACGATGCGCTCCGCTGGGGACCGGCGCCTGCCAAGGGCGCGTCAGTGTCTGCCAGTCGGCCTCGTTGATCTCCACCGGGGCTTTGCAGTGCGGGCACAGCGTGCGCACCAGACGCTGCGCCATCACGCCCAGAATCGTCGCTTTGAGCAGATAGTGCGGCACGCCCAGTTCCAGCAGACGACTGATCGCGCTGGGGGCATCGTTGGTGTGCAATGTCGACAGCACGAGGTGACCGGTGAGTGCGGCCTGAATTGCCATTTCGGCTGTCTCCAGGTCGCGAATCTCACCGATCATGATGATATCCGGATCTTGCCGCATTAACGCGCGCACGCCGCTGGCGAAGTTGAGGTCGATGTTGTGCTGCACCTGCATCTGATTGAACGCGGGTTCGACCATTTCTATCGGGTCTTCGATGGTGCACAGGTTCACCTCCGACGTCGCCAGCTTTTTCAGCGTGGTGTACAACGTCGTGGTCTTGCCGGATCCGGTGGGGCCGGTCACCAGAATGATGCCGTTTGGCTGATGCGTCATGCCCTCCCAGCGTCGCAAGTCGTCGCCGGAAAAGCCCAACTGATCGAAGTCCTTGAGCAGCACCTCGGGGTCGAAGATCCGCATCACCATCTTCTCGCCGAACGCGGTCGGCAGCGTCGACAGGCGCAGCTCAACCTCACCGCCATCGGGCGTCTTGGTCTTGACCCTGCCATCCTGCGGCTTGCGCTTCTCGGCGACGTTCATCCGGCCAAGGCTTTTCAGGCGACTGGTAACGGCCATCGTCACCTGTGGCGGAAATTGATAAACATTATGCAGCACGCCGTCGATGCGAAACCGCACAGTGCCGGCCTCGCGACGAGGCTCGATGTGGATATCGCTGGCGCGCTGCTGGTAGGCGTACTGGAACAGCCAGTCCACGATATTGACGATATGCGCGTCGTTCGCATCAGGTTCCTGATCGCTGGCACCGAGCTTGAGCAATTGCTCGAAGTTGCCCAGATTGCTCACTTTTTGATCACTTGCGCTGGCACCGCTCACCGATTTCGCCAGTCGATAGAATTCTACGGCCAGTTTCTGCACGTCCACCGGGTTGGCGACCACACGCTTGATCGGCATTTTCAGCACGTGCGTCAGGTCTGCTTCCCACGCGTTTACGTAAGGCTGCGCACTGGCGATGGTGACGGCGTCGCGATCAACGGCGACGGCCAGAATCTTGTGCCGCTGCGCGAAGGCATAAGACATCAATGGCGTCACGGCGGCGACATTGATCTTCAGCGGGTCGATGCGCATGTAAGGCTGGCCGGCCTGTTCGGCGAGCCAGGCGGTGAGGGTTTCCAGATCGAGCTTCTTGCCGGGTCGCTTGAGATTGTCGAACTGCTGGACGCCAATGAATTCAAGCGGGTGGGTATGCACGTTCTGAGCAGTTCGGCGCAGATTCAACGCATAGTCGGCGTTATCCTGGTCCAGATAACCTTGAGCGACTAGGTCGCGCAGCAGTTCGTTCAGATCCAGCCAGCGGTCCTGGGAGGATGGGGCGAGGACGGACATGCGGGCTCCTTTGGACGATACGGCTTACTTCGGTAAGCAAGAGTAGTCCCAAGCGTGCCAGTTGTTGCGTCCTGCAGGTAGCGAAGCGTTGCCAATATTTTCGGCGCGCTCAACCGACAGCGAGTGAGACGGGCTCGGTTAGGACGTGGAAATCGCCCATCGGTTCCAGATCCACTGAGCATACGTTGATCAGGTTGCGCATTTTTTCGCCAATTACCTGAGCGCGATGCCACGTCATCCCGCCAACCTCCACCTGAATCATTAGCATGTCCTCCTGTTGCAGCACGCTGACTTGCTGAGGGATCAGGTATTGCATCGCGAACAGGTTCAGCACGCGGCAGATCAGGTCGGGCTCGGCTTCTGCAAGGATCTGATAGCGCGACAGGCACAGGGCATTATCGACGGACCAGGCGTCGTGGCGCAGCGGGGTGCAGTTGACGGCTTCAAGGTGCGGCTTGCTGGACTCTCCGGTTCAAGACGGCTGCGCAGAAGCAGCGGCGAGCGAATGGTGTGGGAGAAATCTTTACATGACAGAAAAGAAATTTCTGATCCAACTTCGGCTGTATTACGCTTGATAAGACTTGTTGATGCGCCGTAGTTAAGTAACGGGAATAAATTATGCAAATCGAGCTGGACGCATACGATCGGAAGATTCTTGCTCTGCTGCAGGAAGACGCGTCGCTTTCCAGTGCGCAGATTGCCGAGCAGGTCGGGCTGTCCCAGTCGCCGTGCTGGCGCAGGATTCAGCGGCTCAAGGATGAGGGGGTGATCCGGCGCCAGGTTACGCTGCTGGATCGCAAGAAGATCGGGCTCAACACGCAGATTTTCGCGGAGGTCAAACTCAACGCTCACGGCCGCTCGAACTTCACCGAGTTCACCGAGGCGATTCGCGGATTTCCGGAGGTTCTGGAATGTTACGTGTTGATGGGTTCAGTCGACTTTCTGCTGCGCATCGTCACGCCGGACATCGAGGCGTATGAGCGATTCTTCTTCGAAAAGCTGTCGCTGGTGCCGGGGATACAGGAGGTGAACTCCACAGTGGCGCTGTCGGAGATCAAATCGACAACGAGCTTGCCGATCGTGAGGTAGAAGCTGCGCACATCGAGTAGGACCGGCTTTAGCCGGGAAGGCGTCGGTTGGCCCACCATAAAGCTAGCGGTGGTCAAACTGGCCTTTTCCTGGCTGAAGCCGGTCCTACTGAAATAGCTGGCCGGTCCTGCTGACGGGGCCTTACAACTTCAGCAGTGTCTTCCACGCGCGGCTTTGCAGCACGGTGATGGTCTGCTGAACGCGGGCTTCGAGGATCTCGTCGCTGATGTCCAGGTGCGCCAGTTGCTCCAGCTTGTTCAGCTCGCCATACAGGCGGTCCAACTCGGGCAGATCCAGTGCCTGACGAGCGTAGTGCAGCCAGACCTGGATGCGTTCGATGCGCGGCAGTTGTTCGGCGAGGTCTTCAGGCTGCTGCTGGTAGCGCGCCAGATTCAACGCGGTCGCCTCGTCACCCAGAAAGCGCGGAACCCAACTGCTCAGCATCGCGTGGCCTTGGCGGTTACCCCGGTTGTTGCGCTCCACCGTCCAGCTGCGCTCCATCAACCAGCGCGATGTCGTCAACGAAAACAGGCCCCAGCGTGGGTCTTCCAGTTCTTCAATGAACTGCTCATGAGCCGCAGCTCGAACATCGCTGTCTTCCTGACCGGCCTGAACCAGCGTGCGCCAGTCTTCCAGCAGCGCATCGAGGGCTGCGCGCAGGTCGTGAGTCGTCGCGCGAGGCGCGGCCTGACCGAGGCTGCCGGTCAGTGCGCGCAACTCGGCGAGCACCTCGACCCATTCCTGCAGCAGGCTCCAATGACCATTGAAGCGGTATTGTTCCGCCAGACGCTGGCTGCTGCCCAAGAGGAACCAGGCCAAGGCACTGTAGGCATCGTCCACCGACATCTCGGCGTGCAGCTCCGGCGTCGGCAGTTTGATCGAATAACTGCTGGCGTCGAACAGGCGATACCCGCGTTCTGCCTTGCTGATGTCACACGGCATCAACGCCAGTTTCTCGGCAAGCTCGGCGGCCAGTTCGAGCAAGGCAGCGGGTTCACCTTCGCGAAGCTCGAGCTCCAGCTCACAGATTTCTTCTTTCTGCTTGCCGACGACGACGTGACCCAGGTCCAGCGCTGCCTCTATCACGACCTTGGTCTTGCCACGGCCCCATGCGATCTCAGCCTTTTCGCGGACAAAGTCCGTCGTGAACAGGGGTTTGATGGTCTTCTTGTCCAGATCGGCGAGTTGTTCGGGCCAGCAATCGCCATCGAGTTTCTTCAGGTCCAGTTTGGCCTTGGGGACGTCCCAGTTGTATTCGTTACGCTCGGACAACCCGGCAACGCTTTGGCCACGCGTCTTCAGCGTCTGGATGATGGCGTCGCCGTCACGACGCAGGCGCAGCGCGACTTTGGCCTGAGCCAGTTCACGCTCGGGCGTGTCGAAATACTGGTTGAACAGCTCAAGCCGCTCCCAGCCACTTTTATTGCGCTTCTTCAGCAACGGGTGCTCGCGCAGGGCAATGAGGGTTTCGCGGCTGACGCGGAGTTTGATTTCGGTTTCTTTCTGCATGGCCGGGAATCCAGGCGCTCTATCGCTGATAAACGTTGGGCGCAGCCGGAATCGACACAGCTGCGTGGGTCGTGCAGTGTACAGGACATCAACCGTGACAGTTTATTCCTGCAAGCCAATGACCCTATGATGGTCCGCGTGTCGTATCCGCACCGAGGAGTCGCTTATGCCGTTACCGTCCATGAAAGAGCAGTTCGCAGCATTGATTGCTGCGCCGTCGGTGAGTTGCACGCAACCCTCGCTGGATCAATCCAATCGCCCGGTCATCGACCTGCTTGCCGGCTGGCTCGGCGATCTGGGTTTCGCTTGTGACATCCAGCAAGTCAGCCCCGGCAAGTTCAACCTGGTGGCGACCTACGGCACAGGCCCTGGCGGTCTTGTGCTGTCCGGTCACAGCGACACTGTTCCGTATGACGACGCCTTGTGGAAAACCGATCCTCTGAAGCTGACGGAAGTGGACGGCAGTTGGGTAGGGCTGGGCAGTTGCGACATGAAGGGGTTTTTCGCGCTGGCGATCGAGGCGCTGCAGCCATTGCTCGATCAGTCTTTCAAGCAGCCGCTGATCATTCTGGCGACCTGCGATGAGGAGAGCTCGATGTCGGGCGCCAAGGCGCTTGCCGCAGCGGGCGCTCCGTTGGGGCGGGCAGCGGTGATTGGCGAGCCAACCGGGCTCAAGCCGATTCGCTTGCACAAAGGCGTGATGATGGAGCGCATCGACATCCTCGGGCGCAGCGGCCACTCGTCGGATCCGAGCCTGGGCCATAGCGCGCTCGAAGCGATGTACGACGCGATCGGCGAGCTCAAAGGGTTGCGCCGCGAATGGCAGGAAACATTCCGAAATCCGCAATTCAGCGTGCCCCAACCGACCATGAACTTCGGTTGCATCCACGGAGGCGACAACCCGAACAGAATCTGCGGCCAGTGCTCGCTGGAGTTCGATCTGCGGCCGCTGCCGGGCATGGATCCGGAGATGCTCCGCGCCGCCATTCGCCTGAAGCTTCAGCCGCTGGCCGAGCTGCATCAAGTGCAGATCGACTACGCGCCGCTGTTTTCAGAAGTCGCGCCGTTCGAGCAAAACGCTGACGCGGAACTGGTGCGGGTTGCCGAGCGTCTCACGGGTCATACGGCCGAAGCAGTGGCATTTGGCACCGAAGCGCCTTATCTTCAGCGCCTTGGTTGCGAAACCATCGTGTTGGGGCCGGGAGATATCGCCTGTGCGCACCAGCCCGGCGAGTATCTGGAAATGTCACGTTTGCAGCCTACAGTGCGTCTGCTACGTCAATTGATCGAACATTACTGCCTGAATACCCATTGAGTGCCGCCGAGTCAGACGGCGCTATTTGTCAGAATCACACCAGAAGGAGAGTACGCGTGTTGCGATGCCTGTTCCGACGATAAAGCTCACGCCGTTTTGAGCGTTTCACCCTTCGTCCATCTTCTTACAGGCTTTTTCGGATATGCCCGATTACGTTAATTGGCTCCGCCACGCGTCTCCTTACATCAATGCCCACCGGGACTGCACCTTCATCGTCATGCTTCCGGGCGATGGCGTCGAACACCCCAACTTCGGCAATATCGTTCACGACCTCGTGTTGCTGCACAGCCTGGGCGTTCGCCTGGTGCTGGTTCATGGCTCTCGCCCACAGATTGAAAGCCGCCTGGCTGCACGCGGGCTGACGCCGCATTTTCATCGCGACATGCGCGTCACCGACGCGGCAACATTGGAGTGCGTGATCGATGCGGTCGGCGCGTTACGCGTGGCCATCGAAGCGCGCCTGTCGATGGACATGGCGGCCTCGCCGATGCAAGGCTCGCGTCTGCGCGTGACCGGCGGCAACTTCGTCACGGCCCGGCCCATCGGCGTGCTGGAAGGCGTCGATTACCAACACACTGGCGAAGTACGCCGGATCGACCGCAAGGGCATCAACCGCCTGCTCGATGAGCGCTCCATCGTGCTGCTGTCACCGCTGGGTTACTCGCCCACCGGTGAAATCTTTAACCTCGCCTGCGAAGATGTCGCCACGCGCGCGGCCGTGGACCTTGGCGCGGAGAAGCTGCTGCTGTTCGGCGCCGAGTCAGGCTTGCTGGACGAGCAGGGACGTCTGGTGCGCGAGCTTCGTCCGCAGCAAGTCCCGGCGCATCTGCAGCGGCTGGGCAACAATTATCAGGCCGAACTGCTGGACGCCGCCGCCCAGGCCTGTCGCGGCGGCGTGGCGCGCAGCCACATTGTCAGTTATGCCGAAGACGGCGCGCTGCTGTCCGAGCTGTTCACACGCGCTGGCGGCGGTACGCTGGTGGCGCAGGAGCAGTTCGAACTGGTCCGCGAGGCGTCGATTGGTGATGTCGGCGGCCTGATCGATCTGATCACGCCGCTTGAGGAGCAGGGCATCCTGGTGCGTCGTTCCCGTGAGGTGCTTGAGCGCGAGATCGAGCAATTCAGTGTGGTCGAGCGGGAAGGGCTGATCATCGCCTGCGCAGCGCTGTATCCGATTGCCGATTCTGAAGCGGGCGAACTGGCGTGCCTGGCAGTGAACCCTGAATACCGCCACGGCGGGCGTGGCGATGAGCTGCTTGAGCGCATTGAGGAGCGCGCGCGCGCTCAGGGCCTGAAGACCCTGTTTGTCCTCACCACACGCACTGCTCACTGGTTCCGCGAGCGCGGCTTCGAGCCGAGCAGCGTTGATCGCCTGCCGAGCGCGCGGGCTTCGCTGTACAACTACCAGCGCAATTCGAAGATCTTCGAGAAGGCGATTTAAGCTCCCCGCAGATCGTGTGGCCTGCGCTACTACAGTCGATCAAATGCTTCAGAAACAAAAACGGCGCGCCCCAGGCGCGCCGTTTTCATTCATGCGCTGATCAGTTACTGATCGCCAGAATGCTCGCCTGATAGGCACCGACGAAGGTGTCGAAATCCACCGGTTCTTCGGTCTGTTCCAGCTCGGACTGTTGCGCCAGGGATTCCCGCGCCTTGGTCTCAAAGCCGGTTTGCTCCTCTGCGCTCAAAGGGCGGCTACGGAAATACTCGGCGTGAGCCTGCGCCTGACGCAGAGAGAACGCCGTAAAGCCTTCCTTGTGCTCCGTCATGCTGGCCAGCACCTGCGCCGATGGCGTCAGCGCCGGGTCAGCGACCTTGGCACGCTGAGCGTCCAGTGACCGGGTGTGTTCATCGATACCTTGGCTCTTGTCCAGTAATTGGCTGATCGGCGCAATCTTGTCGAGCAACTCGTTGGCCCATTCCTTCAGGTCAATGGTCTCGGTATTGCGGCTCAGCTTCAGCCCTGGCCGCCGACCCTCCTTGACCACCGTCAGGAAGTTGGTGCTGGCGTTGCCGCACTCGCAGTCGGCCAGTTGCGAGCTTTCCTGCAGCGCGCAAAACAGGATGAACGCGTCGATGAAGCGCGACTGTTGCAGATCGATGCCGACTGGCAGGAACGGGTTGATGTCCAGGCAGCGAACTTCAACGTATTGAACGCCGCGCGCCATCAGCGCCTGAATCGGACGCTCACCGGAGTAGGTGACGCGCTTGGGACGAATGGTCGAGTAGTACTCGTTTTCGATCTGCAGCACGTTGGTGTTGAGCTGAATCCACTCGCCGTCCTTGTGCGTGCCGATCTCGACATAGGGCGCATAAGGCGTGGCCACCGCGCGACGCAGGCTGTCGGTGTAGGTCAGCAGATCGTTGTAGCAAGGCGTCAGGTCGGCTTGAGCGCTGCTCTGATAACCCAGATCGCTCATGCGCAGACTGGTAGCGTAAGGCAGATACAGCGTGTCGGCGTCGAATTGATCGAGCTGATGAGAGCGGCCGCGCAGGAAGCTGGCGTCCAGCGCTGGCGAGGCGCCGAACAGGTACATCAGCAGCCAGCTGTAGCGACGGAAATTGCGGATCAGACCAATGTAGCTTTCGGACTGGAAATCCCGGTCGCTGCCTTCGAAATTATCGGTCTGCTTGAGCAGCGGCCAGACCGCTTCAGGCAACGAAAAATTGTAGTGAATTCCGGCAATGCATTGCATCGTCTTGCCGTAGCGCAGCGCCAGGCCCTGGCGATACACGTACTTAAGCTTGCCGATATTGGACGTGCCGTAATAGGCGATCGGGATGTCTTCCTCGGCCGGCAGCGGGCACGGCATCGAAGGGCTCCAGATGTATTCGCTGCCCAGCTTGCTGTAGGCAAAGCGATGGATTTTTTCGAGACTGTCCAGCGTGTCGGCAGGATTGGTCAGTGCCGGCGTGATGAACTCCAGCAGCGACTCGGAATAATCCGTGGTGATCTGTTCGTTGGTCAGTGCAGACCCGAGCGCTTCGGGGTGCGGGGTCTGGGCCAGACGACCTTCGCCTGTAACGCGCAGGCATTCGCGCTCGATACCGTGCAAGCACTTCTCCAGAAGGGAGAGGTTGGAGTGCTCGCCAAGCAGAGCCAGGCGGCGGTTGAGAAGTTCGCTCAAGTTGGATTCCTTCACGCGTCAGTCGGCCCTATATGGGGGCGATATGGCGGTCTACAAGGGTGAAGAAAGGAACTGGCGTTTTCGCCTCGTTTTTAGCCCTAACGCCGACGCCTGTCGCCTGGTCATTCAATAGGCTGCCATCAGTCAGACAGGCAGTTGATTTCGACACTGTCGAACAGTGCCGAAATTAACCCATATCGGTATCGGACAGCTAGACGATCGCGAACGTGCCTTGTGCTTTAGCGACCAGCTTGTCGTCCTGGCGAACCTCGGCCTCGACCACCAGCGTGCGGCGTCCGGCATGCAGCACGGTGCTGGTGCACAGGACCTCGCCTTCGGACACGGCGCGAACGTAGTTGATCTTGCATTCCACGGTCACGCTGCGCTGATCGAAGCCATGGGAACTGGAGCAGGCCAGTCCCATTGTGATGTCCACCAGGCTGAACAGCGCGCCACCGTGCATCACGTTGCCGCGATTACGCAGGTGAGCTTCCAGCGGCAGGGCGACTTGCGCGACGCCCTCGTCCAGTCGTACCACTCGGCAGCCGAGGGTCTTGAAGTAAGCGCTTTGGGTCAACTCGTCTGGAATATCCATCAGCGTTTCTTCAGTTGCTTGGCGTTGGCGAACAGGGAAGCCATGGCGTTGTTGGCCGGGGCGGCTGTCGCGGTTTCTTTGCGCGGGGCGCTGCTCTGCTGCTGACGAGGTGCCGCGCCAGGGCGAGCACCCCGAGCGCCGTCGACTTTCTCACCCGGCGTGTCGCTCATGCGCATCGACAGTCCTACACGCTTACGCGCAATGTCGACTTCCATCACCTTGACCTTCACCACATCACCCGCCTTCACGGCTTCACGTGGGTCTTTGATGAACTTCTCGGAAAGCGCGGAGATATGCACCAGACCGTCCTGATGCACGCCGATGTCGACAAATGCACCGAAATTGGTGACGTTAGTCACGACACCTTCCAGAATCATGCCCGGTTGCAGGTCCTTGAGATCTTCGACGCCATCCTGGAACTCGGCAGTCTTGAACTCGGGGCGCGGGTCGCGGCCAGGCTTCTCGAGCTCCTGGAGAATGTCGGTCACCGTCGGCAGGCCAAAGGTCTCGTCGGTGAACTTCTTCGGATCAAGACGCTTGAGGAAGCTTGCATCGCCGATCAGCGAACGAATGTCGCGGTCGGTTTCAGCCGCGATGCGCTGCACCAGCGGATAAGCTTCCGGGTGAACCGCGGAAGAGTCCAGCGGGTTGTCGCCGTTCATGACCCGCAGGAATCCTGCGGCCTGTTCGAAGGTTTTTTCCCCCAGACGCGCCACTTTCTTCAGCGCGGCGCGGGTTTTGAACGCGCCGTTCTCGTCGCGGTGCGAAACGATGTTTTGCGCCAGCGTGGTGTTCAGGCCGGAAATCCGCGCCAGCAAGGCGACAGAGGCAGTATTCACATCGACGCCGACGGCGTTCACGCAATCCTCTACGACTGCATCCAGGCCGCGCGCCAGCTTGAGTTGCGACACGTCGTGCTGATACTGGCCGACACCGATGGATTTCGGATCGATCTTCACCAGCTCCGCGAGCGGATCCTGCAAGCGGCGAGCGATGGACACCGCGCCACGGATCGAAACGTCCAGATCCGGGAATTCTTTGGCCGCCAGTTCCGACGCCGAATACACCGACGCGCCGGCTTCGGAGACCATGACCTTGGTCATTTTCAGGCCTGGGTATTTTTTGATCAGTTCCGCCGCCAGTTTGTCGGTTTCGCGGCTGGCGGTGCCGTTGCCGATCGCGATCAGGTCCACCGAATGTTTGGCGCACAGCGCGGCCAGTACCGCGATGGTCTGATCCCACTGATTCTTCGGCACGTGCGGATAGACCGTGGCGTGATCCAGCAATTTGCCTGTCGCATCGACCACCGCGACCTTGCAACCGGTGCGCAGGCCCGGGTCCAGGCCCAGTGTGGCGCGAGGTCCGGCAGGCGCGGCCAGAAGCAGATCGTGCAGGTTATGAGCGAACACGTTGATCGCTTCGGTCTCGGCGCCGTCGCGCAGTTCGCCCAGCAGGTCGGTTTCCAGATGCGAGTACAGCTTGACCTTCCAGGTCCAGCGCACGACTTCGGCAAGCCACTTGTCTGCAGGACGGTTCTGATTCTGCAGCCCAAAACGCTCGCTGATCATCATCTCGCAGGGGTGAAGCGTCCCCGGCAGCTCTTCGCCGACTTTCAGCGCCGAGCTCAAAATGCCTTCATTGCGGCCGCGGAAGATCGCCAGCGCGCGGTGCGACGGCATGCTTTTCAGCGGCTCGTCGTGTTCGAAATAGTCACGGAACTTGGCGCCTTCCTCTTCCTTGCCAGCCACCACCCGGGCACTGATCACAGCCTCCTGCTTGAGGAAACTGCGCAGTTTCTCCAGAAGGGTGGCGTCTTCGGCGAAGCGCTCCATGAGGATGTATTTGGCGCCTTCGAGCACAGCCTTGACGTCGGCAAAACCTTTTTCGGCGTCGACGAAACGCGCGGCCTCGGTTTCCGGGCTCAGGTTCGGATCGTTGAACAGACCGTCGGCGAGTTCGCCAAGGCCGGCTTCCAGCGCGATCTGGCCTTTGGTGCGGCGTTTCTGCTTGAACGGCAGATACAAGTCTTCAAGGCGGGTCTTGGTGTCGGCCAGCTTGATGTCGCGAGCCAGTTCGGGGGTCAGCTTGCCTTGCTCTTCGATGCTGGCAAGGATGCTGATGCGGCGCTCATCGAGCTCGCGCAGATAACGCAGGCGCTCTTCCAGATGACGCAGTTGCGTGTCATCGAGGCTGCCTGTCACTTCTTTACGGTAGCGAGCGATGAAAGGCACGGTAGAGCCTTCATCCAGTAGCGCGACGGCCGCTTCGACCTGTTGCGGGCGGACGCCGAGTTCTTCGGCGATGCGGCTGTTGATACTGTCCATAAAACCACCTGGCAAATGTGTGTGCAAAAAATCCAGCTGCTGGCGAACCGCCTTGAGCGGGTGCTGCCTGACCTTGAGGGCGGCGCATTATACCCAGCGAACCCTGATTAGGGGATCAGCCGATCAGATGGCCAGAATCGGTGCGTCGCACGGTGGCGATCACCTCCCTCGGCCGCGAGGGAGAGCGCCAGTGTGTACTCAGGAAAAATCTGCTAACAATGCACACGGTGCGCATCGCAGCAGCTACGCCATAATGCGCGCCGAGATCAAAGGAGCTTCCAATGAGCAGCACTGCACAAACGGCTGAAGGCGAGAAAATCCTCATCGTTGATGATGACCCGGGCTTGAGCAGCCTGTTAGAACGCTTTTTCAACAGCAAAGGCTACCGCGCCCGCGCTGTGCCCAACGTGGAGCAAATGGACCGTCTGCTGGCGCGCGAAGTGTTTCATCTCGTGGTGCTGGATCTGATGCTGCCAGGCGAAGACGGCTTGTCCGCTTGCCGCCGTCTGCGTGCCGCGAACAATCAGGTGCCCATCATCATGTTGACCGCCAAGGGCGATGAGCTGAGCCGGATCAAGGGTCTGGAGCTGGGCGCCGATGATTACCTGGCCAAACCTTTCAACCCCGATGAACTGATGGCCCGCGTGCGTGCCGTGCTTCGTCGTCAGGCCGCCCCGGTGCCTGGCGCACCGGCCAGCGAAGAAGAAACAGTCACCTTTGGCGATTACGAATTGTCTCTGGCCACTCGTGAGCTTAAGCGTGGCGACGAAGTACACATGCTCACCACCGGCGAATTCGCGGTGCTCAAGGCGCTGGTCATGCATGCGCGCGAGCCGCTGACCCGCGACAAGCTGATGAATCTGGCACGAGGGCGCGAGTGGGATGCTCTGGAGCGCTCCATCGACGTACAGATTTCTCGTCTGCGCCGCCTGATCGAAGTGGATGCCGCCAAGCCGCGCTATATCCAGACTGTATGGGGCGTCGGTTATGTGTTCGTTCCAGACGGTGCCAACAAGCAGTAACAGCAAGTTCGACAGTCATTTGCCGGGTGTTCGACGCCCGCAACGTTAGCCAGTCACCTCGGTGTTCGCCATCAGCGAACATCGTCGTGACTGGTTTTTGCTGTCTCTTGTGTTCCGCGAATTTCGCGAGCCTGAGCTCGCTCCTGCAAAGTGTGTAGCTGCTGTTATGAAGACACCGCTCTGGTTCCCGCAAAGTTTTTTCTCCCGCACGCTCTGGCTGGTGCTCATCGTCGTGCTGTTTTCCAAGGCGCTGACGCTGGTTTATCTGCTGATGAACGAAGACGTTCTGGTGGATCGCCAATACAGCCACGGTGTTGCGCTGACTTTGCGGGCTTACTGGGCGGCCGATGAAAGCGATCGGCAGACCATCGCAGATGCAGCGGGCCTGATCCGCGTGGTCGGCGGTGGCGTCCCGGAAGGCGAGCAGCACTGGCCTTATTCGGAAATCTATCAGCGTCAGATGCAGGCCGAGCTGGGCGCTGACACGGAAGTACGGTTGCGCGTGCATGCTCCGCCCGCGCTGTGGGTACGCGCACCGAGTCTGGGCGATGGCTGGCTGAAGGTGCCGCTGTATCCGCACCCGCTGCGCGGCCAGAAAATATGGAGCGTGCTCGGCTGGTTCCTGGCGATCGGTCTGCTGTCCACGGCATCGGCCTGGATCTTCGTCAGCCAGCTCAATCAGCCTCTCAAACGTCTTGTCTTTGCGGCGCGTCAATTGGGCCAGGGGCGCAGCGTCCGGTTGCCTGTCGGCGATACGCCCAGCGAAATGACCGAGGTCTATCGGGCGTTCAACCAGATGGCCGAAGACGTCGAACAGGCCGGTCAGGAGCGGGAACTGATGCTTGCGGGCGTGTCCCATGATCTGCGTACGCCGCTGACACGGCTGCGTTTGTCGCTGGAGCTGATGCCGGCCAACAATGAATTCATGGAAGGCATGGTTCGCGACATCGAGGACATGGATGCCATTCTCGATCAGTTTCTGGCTTTCATCCGGGACGGACGCGACGAGGAGGTCGAAGAGGTCGATCTGGTCGAGCTCGTGCATGAAGTCGTTGCGCCCTACAACAGCCCCGTGGAGCAGGTGCGACTGTGTCTGGAGTCCATCCCTCCGTTTCCGCTGCGGCGGGTCTCGATGAAGCGTTTGCTCAATAACCTCATCGGTAACGCCATGCATCATGCGGGTGATGGTGTTGAGGTCGCAGCGTATGTGTCAGGGGACAGCGGGGCGCCCTACGTGGTGCTGAGCGTACTGGATCGCGGCATGGGCATCGATCCTTCGGAGCTTGAGGGAATTTTCAACCCGTTCATCCGGGGCGATCGCGCCCGAAGCGGCAAGGGCACAGGACTGGGGCTTGCGATCGTCAAGCGTATCGCAGCGATGCACGGTGGCAATGTCGAACTGCGCAATCGCTCCGGTGGCGGGCTGGAAGCGCGCGTTCGATTGCCGTTGGGCTTGATGTTGCCCAGGGACGCAGACTGATCTGATGCCGTCGCGGTGAGTGCACGTGCTTCGAAGCGGCGAGCCTGCCCGAAGTGCGTGAATGCCGACACGCCGCGAGCGCGAGCACGCGGCGGTGTCGTAGGCAGGCTTTCCGTCAGCCTTTGCCCTTGGTTCGGGTCATATGAGGCCCGCCGTTCTTTTCGATGTACTGAATGATCATCCCTGCGACGTCCTTGCCGGTTGTCGCTTCAATACCTTCCAGTCCCGGCGAAGAGTTCACCTCCATCACCAATGGGCCGTGGTTGGAGCGCAGGATGTCCACGCCGGCAACGCTGAGCCCCATGACTTTGGCGGCCCGGATGGCCGTCATTCGTTCTTCGGGCGTGATTTTGATGAGGCTGGCGGTCCCGCCGCGGTGCAGGTTGGAGCGGAATTCGCCTGGCTTGGCCTGGCGCATCATTGAGGCGATGACCTTGTCACCCACCACGAAACAGCGGATGTCGGCACCGCCTGCTTCCTTGATGTATTCCTGAACCATGATGTCCTGCTTGAGGCCCATGAAGGCCTCGATCACCGATTCCGCTGCCGTCGCCGTTTCACACAGCACCACGCCAATGCCCTGAGTGCCTTCGAGCACCTTGATGACCAGCGGGGCGCCATTGACCATCTGAATGAGGTCCGGGATGTCGTCAGGCGAGTGGGCGAAGCCGGTCACCGGCAGGCCGATCCCCCGACGTGACAGCAACTGCAGCGAGCGCAGCTTGTCGCGGGAGCGGGCAATGGCGACTGATTCGTTGAGCGGGAAAACGCCCATCATTTCGAACTGGCGCAACACCGCGCAGCCATAGAACGTGACGGACGCGCCGATCCGCGGGATGACCGCGTCGAAGCCTTCCAGTGGTTTTCCTCGATAGTGAATCTGCGGCTTATGACTGGCGATGTTCATATAGGCGCGCAGGGTATCGATCACCACCACCTCGTGACCGCGCTGGATGCCAGCTTCGACCAGTCGGCGGGTTGAATACAGACGCGGGTTTCGCGAAAGCACAGCGATCTTCATGCAGCACCTGTGGCAGAGGAATTTGAAGCCGGGAAGACCGGCTTGTCCTGAACATATGTAATACCTGGATTGACCACCAACTGGCCGTCGATCAAGGCTTTGGAACCCAGCAGCAACCGATAGCGCATGGCTTTGCGACAAGCCAGGGTGAATTCCACGGGCCAGACCCGATCACCCAGCGCCAGCGTGGTGCGGATCACGTAGCGCACCTGAGCATGCCCGTTGGAGCTTTTGATGGTTTTCATCGCCACCAGTTGCGCTTCGCAGCGTCGATGGCGCAATTGCACCACGGTGCCCAGATGCGCATTGAAACGCACCCATTTCTCGCCGCCGCGTTCGAAGGGTTCGATTTCCGTGGCGTGCAGGCTGGAGGTGCTCGCCCCGGTGTCGATTTTCGCGCGCAGGCCCGCTACCCCTAAATTGGGCAGCGCCACCCATTCGCGAAGGCCGATGACTGTGAGATGGTCGAATGTCTTCAAAGCGGTTCCGTACGTTTACGCGTTCTGCCAGACGCCAGGGTCGATCTGCGCCAGTGCCTTGAATGCAGGTTTGGCGAACCAGTAGCCCTGCATCAGATATATTCCGGAGTCAGCCAGAAAGTCTCGTTCTCCGGCTTCCTCGATGCCTTCGGCGACGACTGTAACGCCCAACTCCGTACACATTGTGACAACCCCGCGAACGATAGCCTGACGCACGCGATCTCGATGGATGTCGCGCACCAGCGCCATGTCCAGTTTGATGAGATCGGGTTGAAAGTCCGCCAGCAACGTCAGCCCCGAATGCCCGGCACCGAAGTCGTCGATCGCCGTCTTGAAACCGAACTCGCGGTATTCACGCAGAATGTGAGTCAGATGACGACTGTCCATGTGCTCGCTTTCGACCGTCTCGAAAATCAGTCGATCAAGCGGGAAGTTGTGCGAGCGAGCGGCTTCCAGCGTGCTGCGGATGCACAGCTCCGGACGATAGACGGCATTGGGCAGGAAGTTGATGGACAAGTGCTCGGTCATGCCCAGCCTGGCGGCAGTTGAAATTGCCCTGGTCCGGCACAATTGATCGAATCGATAGCGGTTGCTGTCGTCGACCTGGCTCAAGACCGAGTGCGCACCCTCACCGGCAATTCCGCGCACGAGCGCCTCGTACGCGAAGATCGACTGGTCGCGCAGATCGACGATCGGCTGATAAGCGAAATCGAAATCGAAGGCCAGCTCAGGGCTTTCTTTGCAGCCCTTGCAGCCACCGGTCAGCGACGTTGGGAAATCTGTCACGGCGTACTCCAAGTCGGCGCCATTTATCTTGGCAGGCAGTTTAAACGAGGGCTCGAATAACTGCGTGCCCCGCGTGACGTAGTACAGTTCTGACTATTACCAGATTGAGGAATTCAGATGACGCAAAAGTCAGACGAGGACGACAAAGTTCGTCTGGACAAGTGGCTCTGGGCAGCCCGTTTTTTCAAGACCCGTGCGCTGGCGAAAGCCGCAATCGAGAGTGGCAAAGTGCACTGTAGAGGCGAGCGCTGCAAGCCAGGCAAGGAGCCGCGCGTCGGCGACGAGCTGCAGATTCGCGCAGGCTTTGATGAGCGCACCGTCGTGGTTCAAGCCTTGTCCATCGTGCGGCGCGGCGCTCCCGAAGCTCAATTGCTATACAGCGAAACGCCTGAGAGTCTCGCAAAAAGGGAGCAGGCGGCGCAGATGCGCAAGGCTGGCAGCCTGGGCGTGACCACTGACGGCAAACCGACCAAGAAGCAGCGCCGTCAGTTGTTTCACTTTCGATCCGGAGATGACTGAAGGTTTCTGCCCGGAGCGCGGTTGTCCAGAATTGCAGCGAGTCGCGTGATATCTGCAACTGCTTGAACGCAATGTCCTGCAAGCGCGCTCCTGCAGGCGCTTATCCCCGCGCGCCAGGCTTCATGATGCTCAGGCAGTTGAGCAGCGGCACCTTGGCGAAGACGTTAAAGATGGGTGCCGTCACCTGCAACAGGAAACGGGTGACCACGGCCACGAACGGTGTGTAGCAGCTCCATGCCAGGGCGAGCAACGCGATCATCACGCCGCCGATGTAGTCATCCTGGCCCCAATGTGCGCCAGCGACGAGGCGCGGCATCATGAACAGAAACGCCAGAACCCAGATGATCACCCGTTGACCGACAGTGCGGCTGAACGCAGTCATGAACATCGCCCAGATCAGCAAAACCGAAGCGTGGTCGCCGGGAAAGCTCTGGCTGGAGCGGTCTTTGAGCTCCCATTTGTCTTCCAGCGTGGGGAATATATCGCTGAGTTTGATCGCGTCGGGTATCACCATCGAGGCGCTGTCATGTTGAAGCGAGGTGTGATCGATGATTTTGGAGAACACCGTCCGGATGACCAGTAACAGAATCAGCGTCAAGACAAAGCCAATCAGCGCGGCGCGGGTCTGCACGGCTTTGAAGACCCAATCACCTTTGATCAGCAAGGCCAGAAGGATCAGGCCGACGACGATATCGAAGGGGCGCATGCTGGCAATCGTCCACATCCACAGCCACACTTCGTTTTGCTCGAGCGGACGGTTAAGCAGATGAAACAGCCACTCATCGAATTGAGTAAAAGCGGCATGCCCGGTCGGCCAGACCCAGACCAGCAGTAGCGCCAAGGCCACCAGGTTGCACAGCAGGAATTTTTTGGCGTTCCACTTGGGTTGGAACAGCGCGGGATAGTCCATAAAATGCCCCCATCGGCATGACAACGCACCAAGCGGTGCTAAACCGCGTTTTATAGGCGTTTGTCATCAACTTGTCATCACTTCAGATACCTATTTCTATGCATGATTTCCCGGATATCGATTACACCCAGCGTTTCATCTTCGACGAGAGCGACGTGCGCGGTGAGCTGGTCGCGCTCGAGCGCAGCTACGCCGAGGTGCTCGCCAAGCATCCATACCCTGAGCCGGTGGCCCAGTTGCTTGGCGAGATGCTCGCCGCCGCGGCCCTGTTGGTCGGTACGCTGAAATTCGATGGATTGCTGGTGCTTCAGGCGCGCTCTCTCGGGCCGGTTTCCCTGTTGATGGTCGAGTGCTCCAGCGAGCGTGAGATCCGTGGCATCGCCCGCTACGACGAGAGCCTGATCACGCCGGACGCCACGCTCAAAGAGCTGATGCCCGACGGCGACCTCACGATGACTATCGATCCGCGTCAGGGTAAGCGCTACCAAGGCATCGTCGGGCTGGATGGCGTCGACCTGTCGGCCTGCCTGTCCGAATACTTCGTTATGTCCGAGCAATTGCCTACACGCTTCTGGATCAAAGCTGACGGCAAGCGTGCACGTGGCCTGCTCCTTCAACAGCTTCCGCCTGCACGTCTCACCGATGCCGAGGAGCGCGAAGCCAGCTGGCAGCACGTCAACACCCTCGTCGACACGCTCACGGCCGAGGAATTGCTGAGTCTGAACAACGAAACCGTGCTGCATCGGCTGTTCCATGAAGACCCTGTGCGCATGTTCGATGTGCAGCCTTTAGTGTTCCGTTGCAGCTGCTCGCGCGAACGTTCTGCCAATGCGCTGGTCAGTCTTGGTCTGGAAGATGCACAGCAATTGGTAATCGAACATAACGGCACCGTTGAGATCGATTGCCAGTTCTGTAATCAGCGCTACCTTTTCGATGCAACCGATGTAGCACAGCTGTTTGCAGGGGGCGGAGTAGACACCCCTTCAGATACCCGTCATTGATGTAGTGCCGACGTCGGGCTGAATGGTTTCCGCCCGGCCGGCTTGGTTCTTCATTATGTAGTTCTGACAGGAGGGCCCTACCTTTTCTGGGCTTTTCTGGCATAATCCGGCCCACTTTTTAGCTGTAGTAGTTTGGGTTTTTCTACTACAAAACGTTTGGAGCACTCGGCCAGCGGGCCGACGGGGAATCTCATGACGCAAGCCAACAACGCCGTTTACACCGATCTCAGTGTCGACGAACTGGTTAAAGAAGCCCTCAAACGCGAAGAAGGCGTACTGTCCGATACCGGCGCGCTCGTCGTCGAAACCGGCCACCGCACTGGTCGTTCGCCAGTTGACCGTTTCATCGTCGATGAGCCGAGCACCACGGCCGCAATCGCCTGGGGCCCGATCAACCGCAAATTCCCTGCTGACAAATTCGATGCCCTGTGGGCACGTGTCGAAGCGTTCAACAATGCTCAGGAACACTTCGTTTCTCACGTTCACGTAGGCGCGGCGGCCGACCACTACCTGGCGGTCAAGATGACCACTCAGACTGCCTGGCAGAACCTGTTTGGCCGTTGCCTGTTCATCAACCCGGCTCAGTACAACCCTGCCGATCGTCAAGAGTGGCAAGTGCTGAACGTTGCCAACTTCGAATGCGTGCCAGAGCGTGACGGCACCAACTCTGATGGTTGCGTCATCATCAACTTCGCACAGAAGAAGGTTCTGATCGCGGGCATGCGTTATGCCGGCGAGATGAAAAAAGCGATGTTCTCGGTGCAGAACTTCCTGCTGCCGGCCGCCGACGTATTGCCTATGCACTGCGCGGCCAACATCGGCGAAGAGGGCGATGTCACGCTGTTCTTCGGTCTGTCCGGCACAGGCAAGACCACGCTGTCCGCAGACGAGAGCCGTTACCTGATCGGTGACGATGAACACGGCTGGGGCGAAGGTGTTGTGTTCAACATCGAAGGCGGTTGCTATGCCAAGTGCATCGACCTGTCCGAGAAGAACGAGCCTGTCATCTGGAAAGCCATCAAGCATGGCGCAGTGCTGGAAAACGTCGTTCTGGATGCCGCTGGCCACGCTGACTACGCCGACAGCAGCCTGACTCAGAACAGCCGCGCCGCCTACCCGCTGGAGCACGTCGAGAAGCGTTCCGAGAAGAACCTGGGCGGCGAGCCGAATGCCGTGATTTTCCTGACCTGCGACCTGACCGGCGTTCTGCCGCCAGTCTCGATCCTCAGCGAAGAACAGGCGGCTTATCACTTCCTGTCCGGTTACACCGCACTGGTCGGCTCGACCGAAATGGGTTCCGGCGCTGGCATCAAGTCCACGTTCTCCACCTGCTTCGGCGCACCGTTCTTCCCGCGCCCTGCCGGCGAATACGCTGAACTGCTGATCAAGCGCATCCGCGGCTTCGGCTCCAAGGTTTACCTGGTCAACACCGGCTGGACCGGCGGCGGCTACGGCGTCGGCAAACGCTTCAACATCCCGACTACGCGCGGCGTCATCGCGGCCATTCAGAGCGGCGCGCTGATCGGTGCAGAAACCGAGCACCTGGACACCGTCAACCTGGACGTGCCGAAATCAGTGCCCGGCGTCGACACCGCACTGCTCAACCCACGCAACACCTGGGCTGACAAAGCGGCCTACGACGAAGCGGCCAAAGCACTGGCCGGTCTGTTCATCGAGAACTTCAAGAAGTTCGAAGTGAGCGACGCGATCAAGGCAGCGGGTCCGAAGCTGTAAGATCGGTTCACGCCGAACAGAAACCGCCCTTCGGGGCGGTTTTTTTATGCGAGCTCTAATCTGCGGATACTTGAAGGTCTTCACTTGCCATTGTGATTGGCGCTGCGCGCCAGATCGCGGGACAAGCCATGCTCCTACAGCCTGCGGACGGGAAGATGCATGGCCCGCGTCCTCACTCCATAAGTCACTGTTCGTGGAAACCTCACCCCGCCTTGGCCGTAACCGGGAAATCCTGGGTGATGTCAAAGCTGCCCTTGGCCACAACGCTTTTGGCGTTGCACAGTTTGGCGTCGAAGCCCGGGTGGCGTTCGCCGTGCTCGGCGGCGTAGGCGGCGGACTCTCGCGTGCATTCGTCGCTGGGTTGCTCAGGTGAAAGCGCGGCGTTGAACTGGAAAGTGCCGACGAGGCGGTAGCGCTCCAGCAATGTGTTTGAGGATTCCAGCTTTTCTATCTTGCTGAAGTCCAGTCGTACGTTGCTGTTCACGCCGCTCTTGTCGGTATCGAAGTACTGGTAGTAGGAGCCAGTGTCGTAGGACGCGCTGTTTTCGTCGTGGGCAACTTCTACGCGACCGCCCTGAAACATGATCGCTTGCTTCTCCTGATCCGGATTGTCGAAGGAGAACCCGAGAATCGGTCCGATGCTGACCTCATTGCGATCGCCTTCTGCTTCCTGGTCTGCACTCAAGGTCAGCCAGTTCGAACCGGGCAGCTTGCCGGGCAAAAATCCTACGCCGACCTGGTCGCCTTTGGCTTCGTAATGCAGATTGAGCGCCCCGCTGACATCCACCGTCATCGACTTTTCCAGACCGCGCGCCGCGCCGGAGGCACTCGTGGTTTTTCCAGCTTCTTTATCGCCGCATCCGGTAAGCGTTGCGATCAGGGCTGTGAGGACTAACGGCAGGTAGCAAGTGCGGGTCATGACGGTTTCCTGAAGTGAGCGGCGTTGAAAGCCTCTGCCTGGCGGAAGGTATGACCATCAGAATCGGTTTTTGTCGAAGCGAGAGCGCAAAATCTTCCTCGCAGATTCGGCGATCCGGCGCGCAGGGAGAGGTGCGCGGGTTGCCTGTCTTCGGTGCAAAGGGTGGCTGCCCGGCGCCCGGATCACGGCTGATACGCGCGGGTTGCCTCGCAATATTGCTCTTGCGCCAATTTGTTTTTCTCGTTTTTGTCCTTCGCCAGTCGTTTGCTCCAGTCGCTGCACATGTCCTTGAAGTAGGGCACCGCCGCGCGGCGGCATTCACGGTATTCGGCGCTGTCTGACATGAAATTCATGCAGACGCTGCTGGTTTCGATGTGGTTGTTGTAGATGCGGTAGCGCGCTTCGTAGCGGTTGCGACCATCGATTTCCCGGATGAAGACGCCTGCGACTTCGTAACGACGGCCTGAGTCGGATTTGGGTTTGGTCGCGCCAGCTTTGTACTGCGCCAGGTATTGCTCCGAGACCATGCCTTTGGCGCGCGGCGTGTTGTAATCAGTGGTTTGCTGCGTGTCACCGAATCGACAGTTAATGACGTCGCGGTCAATGACGTTGCCGTCTTTCAGGCAGTTATTCAGCGAGCGTGCGGGTGGGGTTTCTTGCGTTTGCTCCTTGGGCGCGACGTAGACGACCTGCTCGACTGTGCGCACTTGCGGCGCTGGCAACGCCTGGGCTGGCTCGGCGACTATTTCCGGTTTCAGAGGCCCGGCAACAGCCACCGCAGCAGGCCTGGATGTGTGAAACATCTGAAAGATCAGAAAGATGATTGCCACCAGCAATGCCAGACAGATCAGAATACTGCTGAGCGGCCAATTACCTCTGGCAGGTGCGACCTTTCGTTTTGCTGGGTGAGAACCCAGGACGACATCGAAGTGGTCCGGTTTCAGACGCTGCATGACGAGCCCGTCATCTTCGGGCTTTGGCTTGGCTTGCATTGCCTCTCCTTGGCGAGTCGTCTGACGTGGGCCGGTAACTGGACCTGCGCGTGCGAACGACTGGTAGTACGGATGTTGATTGCCGCGAGATTAATAGCCGCGATTGTGTTTTGCCAGCACTGCGTATCGAAGTCGTAGCAGGGATGTATCCTGTTCGACATTTCTGTAACGGTTCAGGTGTATTGCGCCCGGGCCCATCGCGCTAAGGTTCATCCCCTTGCGACGGTCAATGGAGTGGCAGCACATGCATCAAACCCTTGAGCAGGTTTTCGGTTATCGGCAGTTTCGTGACGGACAAGAGGCCGCCATCAGCGCGGTTTTAGCCGGGCGTTCGGCGGCAGCGATTTTTCCCACGGGCTCCGGCAAGTCCCTGTGCTATCAATTGCCAGCGCTGTTGCTGCCGCATCTCACACTGGTCGTATCGCCCTTGCTGGCGCTGATTCAGGATCAGTTGGCCTTTCTTCAACGCCACGGCATCGCGGCTGCCAGTATCGATTCGGCGCAGAGTCGGGACGAGGTGGCGGATGTCATGGCTCGTGCACGCTCCGGCGAGTTGAAGATTCTGATGATCTCGGTTGAGCGCCTGAAGAATGAGCGCTTTCGGCATTTCATTGCGCAGGTGCCAATCTCGTTGCTGGTGGTGGATGAGGCGCACTGTATTTCCGAGTGGGGCCACAACTTCCGTCCTGACTATCTGAAACTTCCGGACTACCAGCGCGAGTTCAACATCCCACAAGCACTGCTGCTTACGGCGACAGCGACACCTCATGTTATTGCCGACATGCAAAGCAAATTCGCGATCGCCCCAGACGACGTCGTCACCACCGGCTTCTATCGGCCGAATCTTCATCTGTGGGTCGAGCCGATTGCCGGACGCGACAAGCGCCGGCGGCTGGTTCAGTGGCTCACAGAGCGAGCGGGGCAGCCGAGCATCGTTTATGTAACGCTGCAAAAGACCGCCGAATTCGTGGCCGCGCATCTGGCCGAGAGCGGTGTTCCGGCGCAGGCCTATCACGCCGGTCTGCCGCACGATAAACGCGAGGCGATCCAGCGACAGTTCATGGAAGGACGGCTCAATTGCATCGTTGCGACCATCGCGTTCGGCATGGGCATCGACAAAAGCGACATTCGTAACGTCGTGCATTTCGACCTGCCCAAATCCATCGAAAATTACAGCCAGGAGATTGGCCGGGCAGGGCGTGATGGCGCGGCGTCGCAGTGTCTGGTGCTCGCGAACCGCGACAGCCTTAATGTGCTGGAAAACTTTGTGTACGGCGATACGCCAGAGCGTGAAGGCATCCGGCACGTGCTCGAGGATTTGCAGAGTGCGCGCAACGATGGCCAATGGGAGTTTCTGCTGACGCCCCTATCGGACGCGAGCAACATTCGTCAGTTACCTTTGAAGACGTTGCTCGTGCAGCTTGAGTTGCGCGGCATCATCGCGCCGCGTTACTCATATTTCGCCGAATATCGTTTCAAATACCTGATCGAGCCCCAAGACCTCGTGCAGCGTTTTCAGGGTGAGCGTCAGCAGTTCGTGGCAGCCATTGTCGAAACGTCGAGCCCGGCCCGCACTTGGGCGACGGTTAATTTCGATGCGATGTACCAGCAGCATCAGGCCGAGCGCGGGCGCGTGGTGACCGCGCTGGATTTCTTTCAGGAAAAAGGCTGGATCGAGTTGGAAAGCAAGCAGATGACGGAGGTTTATAGCTTGCTTGCAGCGGATTTCGATGCAGGGGCGTTGAGCGAAGAGCTGCATGATTATTTCGTGCACCACGAAAGCACTGAGATTGCTCGCATTCACGCCATGCTTGATCTGTTTGCCAGCGAGGATTGCCTGAGCCATCGGCTTGCACAGTATTTTGGCGATGACCGAGCGCCGACGCGTTGCGGGCATTGCTCCGTGTGTGCCGGGCATGTCGCACGTCTGCCGGAGCCACCGCCGCTTACGCCTCTGGATCAGTATGACTTTGCTGACGTCTGTGGCGAGTTCGTTGCCAGGCATCTCGAAGCGAGAGGCCATGACCCAAGCGCTGAATGCCTGACGCGATTCCTGTGCGGAATCAGCGTGCCGTTGTTCACACGACTCAAAGCAAGGAACATCGCAGGGTTCGCTGTCCTTGAAGATCATCCCTATGCAGCGGTACGCGACTGGATCAGGTCCAGAATCGAGGCTTGATGATCACAGCCTGTGCTCTGGGCGCCATCCTGCCAGCTACTCCTTAAAGCCGAAGAGGACCACTATGAGTGATACCCCGCAACGCTCCGATTACCGGCACTTTCAGCCAATTACCACGCGCTGGCACGACAACGACATCTACGGCCACGTGAACAACGTCACGTACTACAGCTTTTTCGATAGCGCGGTGAACAGCTATCTCATCGAGCGAGGCGGCCTGGACATTCATGAGGGCGAGGTAGTGGGTTTCGTGGTGAGCTCGTCCTGCGACTATTTTGCGTCCATCGCCTATCCCGACAGGATCGAAATAGGTCTGCGCGTGGGCAAGCTGGGCAACAGCTCGGTGCAATACGAGCTGGCCGTTTTCAAAGCCGGGGAAGAGGAGGCTCGAGCAGCGGGACGCTTCGTGCATGTGTTCGTGGATCGTGCTTCGAATCAGCCGGTGCCGATTCCGGCGAGCCTGCGCCTGGCGCTGGAGCAATTGCTGGCCTGAAATGAAAACCGGCCGCGAGTTCGGCGGCCGGTTGTGAAGCAGGTGGTGCGACGCAGGTCAGCGGTGACGCCAGTCGCGACCATGTTTGCGATGACCATAGGCGTGGCCACGGCCGTGATGGTAATCGCGGCGGTCGCCACGATAGCCACGGCGGCGGTCATCGTCGTGACGGCTTTCGTCACCCATGTAGTTACCCAATGCGCCGCCCGCGCCGCCGCCTGCTGCTGCACCGATCAAGCTGCCAGTGCTGCCACCGACGCTGCGACCGATAACGTTACCGCCTGCAGCGCCAAGACCGCCGCCGATGGCCGCTTCAGTGCGGTTGCGGCGGTTCGCGCCTACTGCGCCACCGGCCGCGCCGCCCAGGCCTGCGCCAATTGCCGAACCTGTGCTGCCACCAATCTGTTGGCCGACAACTGAACCGAGTACCCCACCCAATGCGCCACCCACGCCGGCCGTCACGTTGTCGCCTGCGCAGGCGAAACCGGTGGCCAGGGAGAGAGACAACAACAGAATCGAGGAATACTTCATGTATGAATGCTCGTAGGGAAGACGAGGCGATCCTGCAATCATGAAGAAAATGTCACAATCGAATTCCGACGAATAGCACGACGTGTATACAAAACTCTAAGTTATTGTTTTTAAGCGGGAACTTATTGAATTTATTTCAGTCCTACGCTACTTCACACAGGCCCGAATCATGCGATTCGGGCCTTTTTTGTGGCCGGGTTTTACGGCTGGTGTGTGGATGATCGGGGCAGACCGTCGCTCGCGGGGTGTCTGAAATTTTTGGGGTGACAGGTTTTACGACTGCTGCGCAGCCGATCGCGGGCAAGCGACGCTCCTACGCCTTCGGCAGAGTCAAAAGCAATGCTAGCGGGCATCAGACGGATTCTGAAGCTGCACGCAATCGCACTGCTGCCGAAGGCGTGGAGCTTGCTCGCGAACTGCCGGGCACCGGCAGCGACGCCGGTGCACGCGGTGGGTGTCTGACGCTCCGAGGGCCGGTCAGATGATCCGGGCCACTTCGCTGTGTCGCTCCAGCTTGATCGCCACGAATTTCGACGTCGGCGTATGGCTGCCGTCGCCAACGCTTTCCAGTGGCACCAGCGGGTTTACCTCGGGGTAATACGCAGCAGCCTGACCCGCCGGAATGTCGAACGGCAAGAGCGTGAAACCCTTGACCCGACGCACCACCTCATCACCCCAGATCGACACGATATCGGCCTTCTGGCCCGGCACGAAGCCCAGACGGATGATGTCGGCCTCGTTGAGGAACATCACGTCGCGTTGACCTTTCACGCCGCGATAGCGGTCATCCAGGCCGTAAATCGTCGTGTTGTACTGATCGTGCGAGCGCATCGATTGCATGATCAGGTCAGGCACGATGCCGGTACCCCGAATGCTTTCGTGCAGCAGGTCGTTCGGCAACGCGTTGGGTTTGAAGTTGGCACGCGCACTAGGCGTGTTCCAGCGACGCGCACCCGCAGCGTTCCCCAGATAGAAGCCGCCCGGATTCTTGATCTTCTCGTTGAAGTCCTGGAACGACGGAATCGTGTCCGCAATCAGGTTGCGAATGCGGCTGTAATCGGCGACCAGCCAGAGCCAGTCAACCGGCTGTTTGCCCAGCGTGGCGTTAGCAATGCCCGCCAGAATCGCCGGTTCCGAACGCATGTGCGGCGACAGAGGTTTGAGCTGACCGTTCGAGGCATGAACCATGCTGAACGAGTCCTCGACGGTCACCGCTTGTGGACCCTCGGCCTGAATGTCGATGTCGGTGCGGCCGTAGCACGGCAGAATCAGCGCCTCTTTGCCATGCATCAGATGGCTGCGGTTCAGCTTGGTGCTGATCTGCACGGTCAGGTCGCAGTTACGCAACGCTTCGAACGTGCGCGGGCTGTCCGGCGTCGCTTGAGCGAAGTTGCCGCCCAGACCGATGAACACCTTGGAGCGGCCTTCGAGCATGGCGTGGATGGCTTCAACGACGTTGTGGCCATTTTCACGAGGGACTTTGAACTCGAAGCGTTTTTCCAGTGCGTCCAGGAAAAACGCTGGCGGACGCTCGTTGATGCCCATCGTGCGGTCGCCCTGCACGTTGCTGTGGCCGCGTACCGGGCACAGACCAGCGCCCGGCTTGCCGATGTTGCCGCGCAGCAGCATCAGGTTGGCGACTTCCTGAATCGTCGGTACCGAATGACGATGCTGGGTAATGCCCATCGCCCAGCACATGATCACGTTCTTGCCTTTGACGTACATGCGCGCTGCACGCTCGATGTCGTCCAGCGGCAAGCCCGACTGCTCGACGATGAACTCCCAGGTGGTGTCATCGATAGCGGCCAGATAATCCGAAATACCGTTGGTGTGTTCGTTGAGGAACGCGTGGTCGAAGATCGCCGGCTGATTGTTGGCCTGTGCCTCGCGCTGCCATTGCAGCACGAATTTGGCCATGCCGCGCAGCAGCGCCATGTCGCCGCCCAGCGCCGGGCGGAAGTAAGCGGTGTTGGTCGGTTCGGAGCCGTTGCTGAGCATCTCGATCGGGTGCTGCGGATGCTGGAAACGCTCCAGGCCACGCTCTTTGAGCGGGTTTACGCAGACCACCTGAGCACCACGTTTGACCGCCTCACGCAGCGGCTCGAGCATGCGCGGGTGGTTGGTGCCCGGGTTCTGGCCGAGGACGAAAATGGCATCGGCGTGTTCGAAATCGTCGAATGTCACGGTGCCTTTGCCGACGCCCACGCTTTGCGACAGCGCCACGCCACTGGCTTCGTGGCACATGTTCGAGCAATCGGGGAAGTTGTTGGTGCCATAAGCGCGCACGAACAGCTGATACAGATACGCCGCTTCGTTGCTGGCCCGACCCGAGGTATAGAACTCGGCCATGTTCGGGCTCGGCAGGTTGTTCAGGTGCTTGGCGATCAACGCAAACGCGTCGTCCCAGGCAATCGGCTTATAGCGGTCGGATTCGGCGTCGTAGACCATCGGCTCGGTCAGCCGGCCCTGATACTCCAGCCAGTAATCGCTCTGCTCAAGCAGGGAGCTGACGCTGTAACGCGCGAAGAAGGATGGGTCGACGCGGCGCTTGGTGGCCTCCCAGTTAACCGCCTTGGCGCCGTTTTCGCAGAACTTGACCATGCCGCTTTCCGGCGAGTCGCCCCACGCACAGCCCGGGCAGTCGAAACCGCCGTTCTGGTTGGTCTTGAGCATCATGCGCAGGTTTTTCAGCGCGTTGTCACTGGTCAGCCAGGCTTGGGTCACGCTGATCAGGGCGCCCCATCCACCGGCCGGACCTTTGTAAGGCTTGTAGCGCGGGACTGGGGTCTTGTCGGCTTGTTTGTGCATGCTCACGCTTTGTTCTCCAAGGCAGGGCTGTAAACCCGTGGCGCGCTGTGTTTAGGCAAATGGATCAGATTGAGGTTGTGACGACGTGCCCATTGCAGCGCCAGGCCCGTAGGCGAGGACAGGCTGACAAGGGTCTGAATGCCGGCACGCAAGACTTTTTGAATGAGTTCCAGGCTGCAACGGCTGGTGACCACGGCCAGGCCGCCAGTGGTCGGGATGTTCTGGCGGATCAATGCGCCGATCAGTTTATCGAGGGCGTTGTGGCGGCCGATGTCTTCACGGCCCAGCAACAGCTGGCCCTGATCGTTCATGAACATGGCCGCATGGACCGCGCCGCAATGCTCGCCCAGTGGCTGAAATTCGCTCATGCGCTCGCGCAGCCCGTCCAGCCACTGGGCCGGAGGCAAAGGCGCGCCGGGCAGCACGTTGAGTTCGGGAAGCGCCTGTTCCACCGCTTCCACGCCACACAGCCCACAGCCGCTGGTGCCGGCGAGCTGTCGACGCTGGGTTTTCAGGTTCCAGAATGCGCGGCTGGCGATCTCGACTTCTGCTGTCTGCGCAGAGCCGCAGCCGCCGAGCTTGATGTCGTAGATTTCGTCTGCGGATTCGATGATGCCGCTGCCAATGCTGAAGCCGACGATGAAGTCTTCCAGATCAGTCGGCGTCACCAGCATCACTGCCTGACTGATGCCGTTGTAAGCAATAGCCAGCGCCACCTCTTCGGCAAGCACGTTCGGCTCGCAGGTGTCGTGGGCAAGATTGGAGTAACTGTAAGACTGGCTTGCGGCGGGCGCGGGCAGTTGTTTTGCGGGCGCCGTGGTCTCCGTGTGCTTGGCTTGCATCAGGAATTACCGGCAGATTATTCAAGCCCTAAGCCTAGGCCTCCGGTCGGATAACGTCTAATCGCTAGTACTGATGCCGTGATAGATGACGTCGATCAAGAGGGCTCGATCATTTTCTGATACAGCGCAAAGCTGGCTTCGGCGAGTGCAGAGCGGGGCGCCGAGCGGCGCATGATCAGGCCCAGGCGGGCCAACGTCTGAGCCTGTTCGATGGGCTGCAGGCGCAGGTGTTCGGTGAGGGTTTCCAGACCGCCATCCAGCGGCATGATTGCGCAGCAGAATCCGCCATGAACCGCCTGCAGCAATTGATGCACCGCGTCGGTCTGGAGGATGGGCTGCGGATGCAGGCTGCGGCTGTGGAAGTTGTGATCGATCGACTGGCGAAAATGCATGCCGCTGGTGAGCATGCCCAGCGGCAACTCGATGAGGCTTTCCCAACTCAGCGGTTCTTCGCTGAAGCTGAAATAGCGCTGGTCGTACATCAGCCCCATGCGTGTTTCCGCCAGCTCCAGCGAGTCGAAGCGCTCGGTGTCGAGACGGTCCAGATAGGAAACGCCCAAGTCCAGACGGTTGCTCGCGAGCTGGTCCAGAATCTGCTCGGAACTGAGCGCCGACAGCTCGAAGCGCATGTTCGGATGAGTGCTGTGCAGGCGTTGCAACAGGGGCAGTGGATCGAAGTTGGACAGCGGCACCACGCCCAATCGCAACGTACCGACCAGATGCCCCCGACAGGCCGCGGCTTCAGCCTGCAAGCCGTCGTAGGCTGCCAGTACCGTGCGCGCCCAGGCCAGCACACGTTCGCCCGGCGCGGTGAACCCCTCGAAGCGCTGACCCCGGTTCACCAGTGGCAAGTCCAGCTCTTCCTCAAGGCTGCGCAGGCGCATGGACAGGGTTGGCTGAGTGATGTGGCACCGTGCGGCGGCCTGCCCGAAGTGACGGGTTTCGTCGAGGGCGATCAGGAATTTCAGCTGTTTGATGTCCATTGTCACTCCGCAAGGCACAGGGCTGGCCCGGCGATTCTAGCGCGGCAGGATGTCGCATGGGGTGTTGATTGCCGCCAGCTGCGTCAGTTGCGCACGGGCAGCGCTACCCCTGCAATGCGCCGTGCCGCGCCTTACAAACCCTGAATCAGCTCGCGATAATCCTCGACTGCGGCGAATTCCTCGGTGTCTTTTGGCCCCTTGCGGCTGTCGGGTTCCCGGACCGCCAGCAGGTGTTTGACGCCATAGCGTCCAGCGCTGCGCAGGATCGGCAGGGTGTCATCGATGAACAGGCTGCGCGCGGGATCGAAGTTGATATCGGCATGCAGCGCGTCCCAGAACTGCGGGTTCTCCTTGGGGAAACCGTAATCGTGAGAACTGATCAGACGCTCGAACCAGGGCGCCAGTTGCAGACGCTCCATTTTCAGCGAAAGCGAGTCGCGATGGGCGTTAGTGATCATGATCACGCGCTTGCCGGCCTGTTTGATGGCCGCCAGAAAGGTCTCCGCGTCGGGCCGTAATGCGATCAGATGGGCAATCTCGACCTTCAGGTCCTTCACCGACAGCTTGAGTTCCGCACTCCAGAAATCAGTGCAATACCAGTTCAGCGTTCCCGCGTTCTTTTCGAACAGCGGCATGAGTTCCATCTTCGCCAGGCTCAGGCTCACGCCGTGCAACTGCGCATAGCGCTGGGGCAAATGCTCCAGCCAGAAATGGTTATCGAAATGCAGATCCAGCAGCGTTCCGTCCATATCCAGCAAAACGGTGTCGATATCGCGCCATGGCAAAGAAGGCATACAGGTCCTCGGCATTGAAAAAGTCACGGTGGCTTTCCGACGACGACATTCGGAAAACCCACGGTATAGTACCCCGTCTACGCCAAGGAGCCTGTCATGCGCCAGAAACCCACCGTGCTTGCCCGCGAAATCGTCGCCAATAGTCGTCTGTTCCGAGTCGAAGAAGTGCAGTTGCGCTTCTCCAACGGCGTCGAGCGCGTGTATGAGCGTCTGGTCGGCCGTGGCAACGGCTACGGCGCCGTGATGATCGTGGCCATGCTCGATGCAGACCACGCGGTACTGGTCGAGGAATACTGCGGCGGCACCGATGAATACGAGTTGTCGCTGCCCAAGGGCTTGGTCGAGCCGGGCGAAGATGTGCTGGCCGCCGCCAACCGGGAACTCAAGGAAGAGGCCGGATTCGGGGCGCGCACGCTGGAACACTTGACCGAGCTGTCGCTCTCGCCCGGTTACATGAGCCAGAAGATCCAGGTGGTGCTGGCGACCGATCTGTATGAAGAGCGTCTGCCTGGCGACGAGCCTGAGCCGATGCGAGTGGACAAGGTCAATCTGCGCGAGTTGTCGAGTCTTGTGCAGCACCCGCAGTTCACAGAAGGGCGGGCTCTGGCGGCGTTGTACCTGGCCCGCGACCTGCTCGCCCAGCGTGGGGATTTCAAGCCATGAGCCGAGCGTTCGCCGATCTTCCGCACCCTCTGATGGCCCCCGTCGTCGAGCTTTGTCGTCGCGCGGGCGAAGCGATTCTGCCGTTCTGGCGCGCCGATGTGCACGTGATGGCCAAGGCTGATGAATCGCCTGTCACGGCTGCGGATCTGGCGGCCCACGACGTGCTGGCCGCCGGTTTGAAGGCGCTGGCTCCGGACATTCACATTCTGTCTGAAGAAGACGCCGACATCCCGTTGAGCGAGCGCGGGCAGTGGCAGCGCTGGTGGCTGGTGGACCCGCTGGATGGCACCAAGGAATTCATTTCCGGCAGCGAAGAATTCACGGTTAACGTCGCGCTGATCGAAAACGGTCGCGTGGTGTTCGGCGTGGTGTCGATGCCGACGACTCAACGCTGCTATGTCGGCGGCGCCGGGCTGGGCGCGTGGCGCAGTGACGATGACACGCACCTTGCGCCCATTCGCGTGCGCGACGTGCCGCCGAAGGGGGAGGCGTTCACGGTGGTTGCCAGCCGTCGTCACTCAAGCCCCGAGCAAGAGCGATTGCTGGCCGGGCTGTCTGCCGCAGTTGGCGAATTGCAACTGACCAGCGTCGGCAGCTCGCTGAAATTCTGCCTGCTGGCCGAGGGCGCTGCCGATTGCTACCCGCGTCTGGCGCCCACGTCGCAGTGGGACACCGCCGCCGCGCAGGGCGTGCTCGAAGGCGCAGGCGGTGTGGTGCTCGATCTGGCGGGAAATACGTTCGACTATCCGGCGCGTGAGTCGCTGCTCAACGGTTATTTTCTGGCGTTGCCGGCAGAGGCCGCATGGCGCGAGGCGTTGGTCGAATTGGCGAAGGGCTGACACTGCGTGTCGCCCAGGCGTAGATCCTGTGGGAAGGAGCTTGTTCGCGAAGCCTGATTTCCACCCGCTGCATCTCTACAACATGCACCGGCCTCTTCCCGGCTAAAGCCGGTCCTACGCCCGCCGCAAGCTTTTCGCAGGACGGGGTGCGGCCGGTCCTACGGACGCCGCAAGCTTTTCGCAGGACGGGGTGCGGCCGGTCCTACGGACGCCGCAAGCTTTTCGTAGGACCGGCTTCAGCCGGGAAGACGTCGGGTGTTACGGCGTTGACCGAAGGCACGTTAAAGACAGTTGATTCACGCCCAGAAGTGTTCGCAGCGCAGTCAGCGATGCAACACATACTGGCCGACAAACTCCACCGCCGACTCATCCGAGTCCTGCGCCACGATGCGGGTGTTCAGAGACAGCCGCGCGCGCCCTCGGCGCTGATACATCTTCACGAACCTGTCCCACGTCGCATCGTCCGGCGCGTCGCAGATCGCCACGCCATCGCGCTTGACCGGGAGGGGATAACTGATCTGTCCCTCCTGAATCACGATATGGCCGTCGTCGATGCCGGCTTCCTTCAGGCGCAGATACAGCCAGCCCCAGCCCGCCAGCACCGCGCCGCAATACAGGCTGCCGCCGAACAACGTGCTCTTGTGGTTGATGTTCTGTGCCAGCGGCAGATGCAGGCGCAACTGATGGTTTTGCCAGCTGATCACCTGCATGCCCATGTCGCGGGTCAGGGGAATGTCCTGGTGCAGAACCTCCTGCAGCTCGCGGGCTTTCGAATGTGGATCAATCGTTGTCATCGGAACCGCCACCACTGAACGTCAGGCCATGTTTACGCAACTTGTCGTGCAGGGTCTTGCGTGGCACGCCCAGCGCTTCGGCCAGGCTGCGAACGGAGCTGTGCGGGCGGGTCAGTTCGGCGGCGATCAGGGCGCGTTCAAACGCCTCGACCTGCTCGCTCAGCCCGCCGCCGGACGAAGGCAGGTCATCCTGTGGGGCGCCTTCCAGCTCAAGCTCGAGTCCCAGGGCAAAGCGCTCGGCGGCATTTTGCAGCTCGCGCACGTTGCCCGGCCAGCTGTGTCGCAGCAGCATCGCCCTGTGCCCCGGCTGCAGTTCGTGGCGCGGCAACCCGTGGCGCAGGCTGGCGCCATCGGCGAAATGCTGGAACAGCACCAGCGCATCTTCGCCCCGTTCGCGCAACGGCGGAATACGCAGCGGCGCGACGTTGAGCCGGTAGTACAAGTCCGGCCGGAATCTGCCCTGATCAGCGGCTTGCCGAAGGTCTTCCTTGGTCGCCGCAATGACCCGGATGTCCAGCGGGATCAACTGATTGCCACCGAGCCGCTCGACCACCCGCTCCTGCAACAGACGCAGCAGCTTGACCTGCACGTCCATGCTCATGCTCTCGATTTCGTCGAGGAACAGCGTGCCGCCATTGGCGAATTCGAATTTGCCGATGCGGCGCTTTTGCGCGCCCGTGAACGCGCCGGGTTCGTGACCGAACAACTCGCTTTCAACCACCGACTCCGCCAGCGCTCCGGCGTTGATCGCCACGAACGGGCCATTCCGCCGGTTAGACAGATCATGCAATGCGCGCGCGACAACTTCTTTGCCGGCGCCGGTTTCACCCAGAATCAACACATCGGCCTTGGTGGCCGCGAGTGCGCCGATCTGATCGCGCAATCGCTGGATCGACGTGCTGAGGCCGACGAGCCGTGTGCTCAGTTGCTGGCGGTCGCTGAGTTCCAGACGCAGGCTGCGGTTGTCCAGCACCAGACGGCGCAACGCCAGGGCACGCCGCACGCTGTCGAGCAGGGCGTCGCTGGCGAAGGGTTTTTCAAGGAAGTCGTACGCGCCCGCGCGCATCGCCTGCACCGCAAGCGGCACATCGCCGTGCCCGGTGATCAGCAACACCGGAAGCTCAGGGTCTTGCGCGTGCAACTGATTCAGCAGTTCAAGGCCATCGATGCCGGGCATGCGAATGTCGCTGACGATCACGCCCGGCCAGTCGCGTTCGATGCGGGCCTGCACACCTTTGGCGTCGCTCAGCGGCAGAATTTTCAGGCCGGCCAGATCAAGGGTCTGAGTCAGTGCCTGGCGCAAGTGCGGGTCGTCGTCGATCAGCACAACCTGTATGCGGCTGTCGATGGCGGTGTCCGTGGTCATGCAGATAGATCCTCCGGCGGTTGAAGGTTGACTCCCGAGGCACCGGTGCGCATACGCAATGTCAGCAGCGCGCCGCCTTCGGGATGATTGGCGAACAGCAACTCGCCGCCCAGTGCGCGCATCAGCGTATCGCAGATCGCAAGCCCGAGCCCCAACCCCTGTGTGCGGGTCTTGGTGGTGAAAAACGGTTCGCGGGCATGTTCCAGCGCTTCCCTGGAAAAGCCCGGACCGTTGTCCCGAATGTACAGGCTGACGCCCTCGGCATTATGCTCGGCACTTATCCACAGTTTGCGCGGCGGGCCTTTTTCGGTCAGTGCATCCAGCGCGTTCGCGAGCAGATTGCCCAGCACCTGGCGCAAGCGCGTCTCGCCTGCCTGAACCCACAACGTGGCGTCGGGCAGGTCGCGGATCAGCTCCACTTCCATCGCCCGACGACGCTTGGCAAGCAGCGCCAGTGCATCGTCCAGCGCCGGTTGCAGCGCCACGCTTTCAGGGGCATGACGATCCCGCCGTGCAAATGCGCGCAAATGAGCAATGATCGAGGCCATGCGCCCGGTCAGTTCGCTGATCAGTTTCAGGTTGCCCCGGGCGTCGTCAGTGCGCTGATGATCGAGCAGCACTTCGGCGTTCTCTGCGTAGCTGCGGATCGCCGCCAATGGCTGATTGAGTTCGTGACTGATGCTGGCGGACATTGTCCCCAGCGCCGACAACTTGCCTGCCTGAACCAGCTCGTCCTGAGCACGGAAAAGCTCTTGTTGCGCCTGCTCGCGCTCCAGCACTTCCTGACGCAGGCGTCGGTTGAGCCCTTCCAGATCGCTGGTGCGCTCGATCACCCGCGCTTCCAGCTCACGCCGCGCCCGCGCCTCGAAGTCGATCCGGTCCAGATAATGCCGGCGCCGCTGCATCATGATGCCCAGCAGCAGCATCAACACCAGCAGCGTCGCGCCGCCAACGGCGACAACCGTGCGCACAGGCCGTGACACCAGCACCTTGGGCGCGAGAATGTTCACACTCCAGCCGGTTTCATCGATCTGCTGGGTTTGCGTCAGCCAACCGTTCTCGTCCAGTTGCAGCGGCCGGGGATCCCGGGTCGGGTAGGGCTGAATGGCGATGATCGCTTGCTTTTCTTCTTCGCTGAGCGGCCGCGTGGCCCTGAAGCGCCAGCTGGGGTTGGAGGTCAGAATCACGACACCGTTGTGGTCGGTGACCAGCAGTTGTTCAGGGGTCTTGCCCCACAGCGTTTCAGTCAGATCCAGATCGACCTTGACCACGAGCACGCCGATCACGGTGTTGCCGTCGCGCACGGCGGCGGCGAAGAAGTAACCGCGTTTGGCCGATGTGGTTCCCAGGCCAAAGAAACGGCCGAGATTGCCTGCCATCGCGTTGCTGAAGTAGGGACGGAAGGCGAAGTTGCGGCCGACGAAACTGTCGCGTTTGTCCCAGTTCGAAGCGGCAAGGGTGTCGCCGTTCGGCGCCATCAGGTAGATCACTTCGGCACCGGTCTGGCGCGCGGTATTCATCAACAGTTGGTTGGCGCTGTCCTGGGTGTGTTTGTCCTGAGGGTTGGCGAGCATGGCGCGCAGGCCGGGGAGGTCGCCCAGAATTTGCGGCAGGACTTCGTAGCGGTGCAGGGTGCCGAGCAAGTTGGCGACGTACAGATCGAGTGTCTGGCGATTCTGGCTCAACAGTTCGTTGCGATAGTAATGCTCGGCCAGACGTTCGAGCGGCCACAGCAGCGGCGCCAGGCACAGCGCAAGCAGGGCGAGGCTGCGCCATCGGGGGCGGCGTGGTAGAGAGGAAGTGCTGGTCATTGAATCGCCCGAGTGGTCCGTTGCGATGCCTGGTTCATGCCGGTCAGGTTATGGTGCCTGAACCGGCCTCTTCGTGAGCAAGCTCACTCCCACATTGAATGCCGTTCGCTTTGGAGCAAATTTTCCCAAAAAGGAATGGTGTTCGCTGTGGAGCGATTCACTCCATCAGGAAATGGCATCCGGGGAATGGCTCAATTCTGCAGGGGAACGTATTCCTTGTGGGAGTGAGCTTGCTCACGAAGGCGGCCGTTCAGGCGCTGCAGCGTGCTCCGCCCGGCTGCCGTGGCATCGGTTGGCGCCATTATGCCTAGCGCTGCTGCGCTAAGCACTCCAGCATTGCATCGTGCCAGTCTGGTTGGCTCACGCCCCATTCACGCTGCAGGCGACTGCAATCCAGGCGCGAATTGAGCGGGCGAACGGCGGGGGTCGGGTAGGCGCTGGATGGGATGGGCTCAAGGACCGCGCATGGCTTGCCGTCTTTGACCAGTTGCTCGCCAATGGCTTGAGCGAAGCCGAACCACGAAGTCTCGCCACTGGCCGTCAGGTGATACACGCCCCAGGCGCCGGGCCTGCCTTCGCGCCAGCGCTCGATCAACTGCCGCGTGCTCTGGGCGATGGTGCCTGCCCACGTCGGCGCGCCGATCTGGTCGGCAACGATGGTGAGCTCCTCGCGCTCCTGCAGCAGGCGCTGCATGGTCAGCAGAAAGTTGCGTCCTGTCAGCGAATAGACCCAACTGGTGCGCAGAATAAGTGACTGCCCGCCCGCTGCCGCGATCGCCTGTTCGCCCGCCAGCTTGCTCTGGCCGTACACCCCGAGAGGGTTTGGCGCGTCATGCTCGTTCCACGTTCCCTCTTTGCTGCCATCGAAAACATAGTCGGTGGAGTAGTGAATGAACGGGATCCCCAGCGCTGCGGCTTCTTGAGCAAAAACGCCCGGCGACGTCGCATTGATCGCGAAGGCCAGATCCGGTTCGCTCTCGGCCTGATCCACCGCCGTGTGCGCGGCAGCGTTGATGATCAGATCCGGCTGAATGCGGCGGACCACCTCGCCGATAGACTCGGGCCGGCTCAGGTCCAGTTGATCGCGGCCCAACACGATCAACTCGCCCAGATCTTTCAGGCTCTGCTGCAACGCCTGCGAGACCTGCCCGTGCTGTCCGCTGATCAATATCCGCAGCGATGCACTCATTCGAAGACGTCCGCGTCTTTGAGGGTTTTCCCGACCTGATCCTTGGCCGACAGCTTGGGCGGCTCCGTCAGGCCCCAGTCGATGGCCAGTTCTTCATCGTCCCAGCGAATGCAGCGCTCGGCCGACGGGGTGTAGTAGTCAGTGGTCTTGTACAGGAATTCGGCGTAATCGCTCAGCACCAGAAACCCGTGGGCGAATCCTGGCGGAATCCATAGCTGCCTGGCGTTCTCGGCGGACAGCTCAAGCCCGAACCATTTGCCGAAATGGCTGGAGCCGCGACGGATATCCACAGCGATGTCGAGCACCTTGCCCGCCGTGACCCGCACCAGTTTGCCCTGCGGGTTTTCGATCTGATAATGCAGGCCGCGCAACACGCCTTTCTGCGAGCGTGAATGGTTGTCCTGCACAAACTGCGCGTCGACCCCGGTTGCCTCGGCGAAGGCCTTGGCATTGAAGCTCTCGTAGAAGAAGCCACGCTCATCGCCGAACACCCTGGGTTCGATGATGAGGACTTCTGGCAACTCAGTCTCGATGACGTTCACTGACTTTCCCCTGCGACTTTGAACAGGTACTGACCGTAGCCGGTCTTGCCGAAATAGTCAGCCCGTTTGAGCAGGTGCGCGCGGTCGATCCATTCATTCTGGAACGCGATCTCTTCAAGGCATGCGACCTTCAGGCCTTGTCGGTGCTCGATGGTCTGCACGTATTGCGACGCATCGAGAAGGCTGTCGTGAGTCCCGGTATCGAGCCAGGCGAAGCCGCGGCCAAAGCGCTCGACGCGCAGATCGCCGCGCTTGAGGTAGGCGTTGTTGACGTCAGTGATCTCAAGCTCGCCGCGGGGCGATGGCTTGACGTTCTTGGCGATCCGGATCACTTCGTTATCGTAGAAATACAGCCCGGTGACGGCATAGCTGGACTTCGGCGCCTTGGGTTTTTCTTCGATGGACAGTGCGTGCCCGTCCTTGTCGAAGTCGATCACGCCAAAGCGTTCCGGGTCTTTGACCCAATAGCCGAACACAGTGGCGCCGGCTTTCTGTTCGGCTGCGCGCTTGAGTTGGTCGCTGAAGTGCTGACCGTGGAAGATGTTGTCGCCCAGAATCAGGCAGACCGAATCGTCGCCGATGAATTCTTCGCCGATCAGAAACGCCTGCGCCAGCCCGTCAGGTTTGGGCTGCTCGGCATAATGGAAATGCACGCCGAACTGGCTGCCGTCGCCCAACAGCGCTTTGTATTGGGGAAGGTCCAGCGGCGTCGAGATAATCAGGATTTCTTTGATGCCCGCAAGCATCAATACCGAGATCGGGTAATAGATCATCGGTTTGTCGTAGATAGGCAGCAGTTGTTTGGAGACCCCGAGGGTGATGGGGTGCAAACGGGTGCCGGAGCCACCAGCCAGTACAATTCCTTTAGTCATGCGATCAGATCCTTCACGTTGGTGCCCAAGCGTTCACCCTGATAGCTGCCGTCCTGCACGTTGCGGCACCATTCCAGGTTGTCGAGATACCACTGCACGGTTTTGCGCAGCCCGGATTCAAAGGTCTCTTCCGGCTTCCAGCCCAGTTCGCGCTCGATCTTGCTGGCGTCGATGGCGTAGCGCATGTCATGGCCGGGGCGATCGGTGACGTAAGTGATCAGGTCCGCGTAGTTGGCCACGCCTTTGCGCTGTTCCGGCGCCAGGTCCTCGAGTAGCGCGCAGATGCCGCGCACCACATCGATGTTCTTCTGCTCGTTGTGGCCACCGATGTTGTAGGTCTCACCGACCTTGCCCTCGGTGACGACCTTGAGCAATGCGCGGGCGTGGTCTTCGACGAACAGCCAGTCACGCACCTGCAAGCCGTTGCCATAGACGGGCAGCGGTTTGCCGGCCAAGGCATTGAGGATCACCAGCGGGATGAGTTTTTCGGGAAAGTGGAAAGGACCGTAGTTGTTCGAGCAGTTGGTGACCACGACCGGCAAGCCGTAGGTGCGCTGCCAGGCCCGGACCAAGTGGTCCGAAGCAGCCTTGCTGGCCGAATACGGCGAGCTTGGCGCATAAGGTGTGGTCTCGGTGAACAGGTCGTCGACCCCGTGCAGGTCGCCATACACTTCATCGGTCGAGATGTGATGGAAGCGAAAGGCCGCGCGTTCGGCTTCAGGCAAGGTCTGCCAGTAGCCACGTGTCGCTTCGAGCAGGCTGTACGTGCCGACGATGTTGGTCTGAATGAATTCTGACGGCCCATCGATCGAGCGGTCGACATGGGATTCGGCCGCCAGGTGCATGATCGCCTCGGGTTTGAAGCGCGCCAGCACTTTGCTGACGCCGGCCTGATCGACGATGTCCTGCTGAACGAACTCATAACGAGTGTTGGTTGCGATGCTCTGCAGCGATTCGAGGTTGCCTGCGTACGTCAGTTTGTCGAAGTTCAGTACGTCATGGTCGGTGTTGTTGATCAAATGGCGGATCAGCGCAGAACCGATAAAACCGGCGCCACCGGTGACAAGTATTCGCATAGCTAAACCTTCTTCCCTGGATGGACGTCAAGATACGAAGCATAGCTTGTGGGCGGGCGGTGCCCACGCGCAAGGCGCAAAGCGCCCATCGGCCATGAAATTAATTGATTGCCAAGCCCTGAAAGCGTCATAAAACCGCCGCGACTGTTTCACGGGCTTAACGGCTACGCTATCTATCGATCAGTTCTGGTTTTTCTTTATGACACCTCGCGGTGGGGTTGCCTAAAACCCGTGCAACTGGCGATATTGCCTGCTTCCTCTCGTTTACAGGGCTTTCGCTCATGCCGCTCGCCACCTTGATTCGTCGATCCAGTCTTCCGTGCCCGGAAATCAGCGCTGCGCAGGCTGCCGGATTGCTGGCGACGTATTACGGGCTGTCGGGATCGTTGAGGGAGCTGGGCAGTCATCAGGATCGTAATTTCCTGCTCGATTGCGGTGACGGGCGGCGTTTCGTGCTGAAAATCTGCCACGGCGATTACTCGACGGCAGAACTGCAAGCCCAGCACGCAGCGCTGGCGCACCTGCGCAATCGGCCTGACGTGCGAGTCCCGGCGGTGCAACTCACAGTGGATGGTCAGGACCTGCTGTCCATCGAAGTCGACGGCAATGCGGTGCACGCCCGGCTGCTGGAATTCATCGACGGCCAGCCCCTTGCTCATGTCTCGCACCTGAGCCCTCACGTTGCCACCCGGTTGGCCGAACTGTGCGCCAGAGCCGACAGGGCGCTGGCCGAGTTCGAACATCCGGGGCTTGCGCGCATTCTGCAATGGGACCCGCGGCACGCCAGTGCGCTGATCAAGCATCTGCTGCCGGTCATCGACAGCGCCGAGAAGCGCGCTTGCATCGCTGTAGCAGCCGAGCAAGCGCACGCCCATCTGTTGCCGTTGATCAGCGCGCTGCCGGTGCAGGCCATCCACATGGACATCACCGAATACAACGTGGTCTGGGAGCGCGATGCTCATCATCAGTGGCAACTGAAGGGGCTGATCGACTTCGGCGATCTGGTCAGCACCTGGCGCATCGCCGACCTGTCGGTGACCTGCGCGGCGTTGCTGCACCATGCCGAGGGCGACCCGCTTTATATAGTGCGCGTCGTCAAGGCGTACCACGCGATCAACCCGCTTGGCAGCGAAGAGCTGCAAGCGTTGTGGCCGCTGATCGTGGCGCGTGCAGCCGTGCTGGTGCTCAGCAGCGAGCAACAGGCGAGTATCGAGCCGGACAACGCCTACATTCAGGCCAACCTTGCCAGCGAATGGAACATCTTTGATGTGGCGACTTCGGTACCGGTGGCGTTGATGCAAGCGGCGATTCTCGACGCCGTGGGCGAACGTGCGGAAGAGGACGTCGTCGAGACGTTTTCTCCGTTGTTGCCAAGTCTGAGCGATCAGCCTTTCACAATGATCGATCTGGGTGTGCTCAGCGAACATTTCGAGGCGGGTAACTGGGAGCAATCCGGAATCGACGAGCGGTTACTCAAGGAAGCCGCGCAGCGCCATGGCCTGACAGCGAGCCGCTACGGCGAATATCGGCTGTCGCGAACCCTGCCGGACAGCGCGAAAGAGCCGGAGACATTCGCCCTGCATGTGGAATTGCAGATTCCCCACGGCACCGCCGTGCACGCGCCGTTCGCCGGCTCGCTGCGCCACACCGCAGATGGTGCGCTGCTGCTGAAGGGCGCCGAGTCGAGCCTGCGTCTCTGGGGCGTGCGTTCGGACTTCGATTCGGGCGTCGAATTCGGGGTCGGCGACGTCGTCGGTCAGGGCGGCGGTTCGCTGATCGTGCAGCGGTGTTCGCTCCCGGATCTGAGCCCGCCGTTGTTCACAACACCATCGCGCGCGGCCGCGTGGCGCACGCTTTGCCCGTCACCCAGGCGCTTGCTGGGCTTTGATTGCGACGCACCGGCGCTGGAAAACCCGGAAGAGTTGCTGGCGCGTCGGGATGCCAGCTTTGCCCGCTCGCAAAAGCACTATTACCAGGCGCCACCACAGATCGAGCGGGGTTGGCGCAATCATCTGATCGACATGCACGGCCGCTCCTATCTGGACATGCTCAACAATGTCGCGGTGCTCGGTCACGGTCATCCGCGCATGGCGCAGGTCGCGGCGCGGCAGTGGTCATTGCTCAACACCAACTCGCGTTTTCACTACGCTGCCATCGCTGAGTTCTCCGAGCGGCTGCTGAAGTTCGCGCCTGAGGGCATGGACCGGGTATTTCTCGTCAACAGCGGCACCGAAGCGAACGATCTGGCCATCAGGCTGGCGTGGGCTTACAGCGGCGGGCGCGATGTGCTGAGCGTGCTGGAGGCCTACCACGGCTGGTCCGTGGCGACCGATGCGATCTCGACTTCCATCGCTGATAACCCGCAAGCCCTCAGTACGCGCCCGGACTGGGTTCATCCGGTGGTTGCGCCCAACACCTGGCGTGGCGAATTCCGAGGCGCCGACAGCACACCTTTTTATCTGAAGAGTGTCGAGGCGCACTTGAGTCGGCTGGCCGAGCAGGGACGCCAGGTTGCCGGATTCATCTGCGAGCCGGTGTATGGCAACGCCGGCGGGATTTCGCTGCCGCCCGGGTATCTGCAGCAGGTCTATCAGAAGGTGCGCGAGCAGGGCGGCGTGTGCATCGCCGACGAGGTGCAAGTCGGCTATGGCCGTTTGGGCCAATATTTCTGGGGCTTTGAGGAACAGGGCGTGGTGCCGGACATCATCACCATGGCCAAGGGAATGGGCAACGGCCACCCGCTCGGCGCTGTCATCACGCGTCGCGAGATTGCCGAGGCGCTGGAGGCTGAGGGGTATTTCTTCTCGTCTTCGGGGGGAAGCCCGGTCAGTTGCCGGATCGGCATGGCTGTACTGGATGTCATGGAAGAGGAGCAGCTTTGGGAGAACGCGCGGTCGGTGGGCGATTACTTCAAGGAGCGGCTGATGGCGCTCATTGATAAACATCCACTGGTCGGCACTGCCCATGGTTCCGGCTTCTATCTGGGACTTGAGCTGGTGCGTGATCGCCAGACCCTGGAGCCTGCCACCGAAGAAACCACGTACCTGTGCGATCGGTTGCGCGAGCTGGGCATATTCATGCAGCCGACTGGCGATTACCTGAACATCCTGAAGATCAAGCCGCCGATGGTGACCACCCGTCGCAGCGTGGATTTCTTCGTGGATAACGTGTCGAAGGTGCTGAGCGAGCTCGAAGGCTGAGTGTCCCCGATGCGTCAGCTGACAGATTATTATCCGCCAGATTTGACAGCCTTCAGCCCTAAAGGCAGGAAATGGCTTTTTTATTCGATTTTTATCGTCTATAAGGTGCGTTCTCTGCCGCTAAGCTTCGACGAACAGATGGAGTCCTGAATACCGTGACCACTCTCAACAGCACACCCCGCGTCGATGGCTTTTACATGCCAGCCGAATGGGCCCCGCAAACCCAGACCTGGATGGTCTGGCCCGAGCGTCCGGACAACTGGCGTCTGGGAGGCAAACCGGTGCAGAGCGCCCATGTCGCGGTGGCCAAGGCGATCGCCCGTTTCGAGCCTGTGACTGTCGCGGTGTCTGCGGCTCAGTACGACAACGCCCGGGCCCGTCTGGACGTGCCGAACATTCGGGTCGTCGAGATCAGCAACGACGACGCATGGGTCCGCGATACCGGCCCGACCTTCGTCATCAATGACAGCGGCGAAGTACGGGGCGTGGATTGGGATTTCAACGCGTGGGGTGGTTTCGACGGCGGCCTGTATTCGCCCTGGAACCTGGACTCCGCGCTGGCAAGCAAGGTGCTGGAAATCGAACGCTGCCCTCGTTATGCCACCAAAGGTTTCGTGCTTGAAGGCGGCTCGATTCATGTCGACGGCGAAGGCACGCTGATCACCACCGAGGAATGCCTGCTCAACCGCAATCGCAACCCGCACCTGAATCGCGAGGAGATCGAAACGGTGCTGCGCGATCATCTGTCGGTCGAGAAGATCATCTGGCTGCCGGACGGTCTGTACAACGACGAAACAGACGGCCACGTGGATAACTTCTGCTGTTACGTGCGGCCCGGCGAAGTCCTGCTGGCCTGGACGGATGACCCGAAAGACCCGAACTTCCCGCGTTGCCAGGCGGCAATGGGTGTTCTGGAAAACGCCCGTGACGCAAAGGGCCGGCCTTTCATCGTGCACAAAATGCCGATTCCCGGTCCCTTGTTCGCCACGCAAGAAGAGTGCGATGGCGTTGATCAGGTGCACGGCAGCCAGGAGCGCAACCCTTCGGTGCGTCTTGCCGGATCGTATGTGAACTTCCTGATCGTCAACGGCGGGATCATTGCCCCAAGCTTCGACGATCCACTGGACGAAACGGCTCGTCAGATCCTTCAGAAATTGTTCCCGGAGCATGAGGTCGTGATGGTGCCGGGCCGCGAGCTGTTGCTGGGCGGTGGCAACATTCACTGCTTGACCCAGCAACAGCCGGCACCACATCGCCGCTGAGTTGGTTCACTTCTTGCTGTCATGAAGCCCATCGAACGATGGGCTTTTTTGTGGGTAGTGTCCCGTCCTGAATAAGGTTTACACCTTCTGACCTTTCCTCAGGAGGAACCAATGGATTCGGGAAAAAGGCGCAGTCAGCGTGATTACACGCTGGGCTTTAAATTAGCGGTCGTCGATCAGGTCGAAAAAGGCGAGTTGAGTTATAAAGAGGCTCAACGGCGTTACGGAATTCAGGGGCGTTCGACTGTGCTGGTGTGGTTACGCAAGCATGGGCGCCAAGACTGGAGCCAAGGCGCCTCCATTCGTGCCCAGAGGAGCCGACCGATGGACGACCCGAAGCTGCCGCTGACCCCAGATCAGCGAATCAAGGAGCTTGAAGAAAAGCTCGCCCTTGCCAATCAGAAAGCCCAGTTCTTCGAAGCCGTCGTTGACGTGCTGAAGAATGATTACGGTGTTTCCGTTGTAAAAAAGCGATCCGGCAAGTCCTTTCCCAAGGGCAAATCCAAGGCCTGAGCATCGTCAGGGCTTGCCAGTTTCTGGGCATCTCCCGGCAGGCTTACTACAAGCGAAACCGGGTCTGCGACATGCAAACCAACCACGCCCAGAAAGTACTGGGGTTTGTACTGGAAACCCGACTTCAGATGCCACGACTGGGCACACGCAAGCTGCACGGACTGATGCAAGCCGAGCCTGAACTGGCGCGAACGGTGGGTCGGGATCGGCTATTCGACATCCTGAGAGAAAACCGCCAACTGATTGCGCGCAAGCGCGCCTACCACAAGACCACTGACAGCCATCATCGCTTCCGTCGCCATCCCAACAGGCTAAAACCTGGTCTCGACCAAGTAACAGCCACTGGCCCTGAGCAGGTCTGGGTAGCAGACATCACCTATTTGCCCACCCAGCAAAGCGTCGCGTATGTGAGCCTGGTGACCGATGCTTACTCTCGAAAAATCGTTGGTCATCATGTGCATGAAACCTTGCATGCCGAATCGGTTGCGCAGGCGATGCGCAAGGCATTGAGGGGTAGGAAAACGGATCAGGCACTGGTGCATCACTCAGATCGCGGCTCGCAATACTGCTCGGATCTGTACCAGAAGCTGCATGCCATGCACGGGGTAAGGTGTTCGATGACAGACGGTTATGACTGTTACCAGAACGCACTCGCAGAGCGGGTGAACGGCATATTGAAAACAGAGTTTTTGCTGCATCGCCCGAGAGACTTGGCCGAAGCCAAACGTATGGTCGACGAATCGGTAGATATCTATAACCGCAAGCGGCCCCACCAGGCCTTGAAATACAAAACGCCCGATGCGATGCATCGAGCGTTTTAAGGGTGAAACAGGTGTAAACCTATTTCAGGACTGGACATAGCGTTTTCTCGAGTGCCCCGCGAAACAGCGCCATCGGGTTACCTGAACAGTTACCCGGTTCGTTCGTCTGTAACAAAAGCGCCGTAGATTTCGCGGTCCAAGACGCAAGAGGTTATCCCTATGAACGCAGGTCATGAGTCGCGAGTGACTCGAGGTTTGTCTGCGAGCAGTGAAGCACGGCAGATGATGGCGGACTGGTTACGGATAACCCAGGCTCCCCGTTTACAGGAGCAGGCACAGACACCCGATTACCGGGACATGTTGGTCAAACGCTACCCACGCGGCCTGATCAACGATGCAGAACTTGAGGCACTGCTGGGCATTCTTCACGGCTGAAACGTGCGCCTTTCACCTGCCGGGAAGGGCGTAAGCCGTATGTCTGTTCGGGGTTCATCAAATTGACATGCCCGTATGCGGCGGATAGCATTCGCGCCTCCACCGCCTGTGGCCAAGCGCCATGTACGTGCATCAGTAGTCCACTGCGATGATTTCGTGCTGGCTTCCGGAGTGCTTTTTTCGTTCCGGGAGACGCAATTACCTGTCCGGGTATTTGCCACAGCGCGCGATTAATCTGCTCACAAGGACAACAAGATGAAACAGCGTATCGGTTTGCTCGCTCTGGGCATCTTCGCCGCCAGCCACGCCATGGCGGACGGCCAGGCAGACGCCAACGGCTTTGTCGAAGACAGCAGCCTGAAGGTCAATCTGCGTAACGCGTACATCAATCGCGATTACAAGAACGGCCCTCAAGACCGCGCCGAGTGGGGCCAGGCGTTCATGGCCAACTATTCGTCCGGTTTCACCCAGGGCACCGTCGGCGTGGGCGTCGATGCATTCGGCCTGTACGCGGTACGTCTGGACGGTGGCAAGGGCAAGAGCGGCGCCGGCGGTATCGACTTCTTCAAGCAAGGCGACAGCGGCAATGCAGCCGATGACCTGCAGCGCTTCGGCGGCGCGGTCAAATTCCGCATTTCCAACACCGTGCTCAAATACGGCGACATGATGCCCGAGCTGCCGGTGCTGAGTTACGACAACTCGCGTCTGCTGCCAGAAACCTACACCGGCACCATGATCACATCCGAAGAGATCAAGGACCTCAAGCTGGTGGCTGGCCGTTTCACCGGTCTGACCCGCAAAAGCGCCGAAGGCCGTGACAGCGGCGACCTGAAGAGCATCAACGTCTACGGTGCCGCCTACAAGTTCACCGACGCCCTGAGCGGCGCGTTCTACGCCTCCGACGACGAAGACACGCTGAAGAAGCAGTACGTGAACCTGAACTACGTCTGGGCACTGCCGAAAGATCAGTCGCTGACCTTCGACTTCAACGGCTACAAGACCAAGCTGGACAAGGACGTTGCGGTCAATGACGACCGTGACAACAAGATCTGGTCCCTGGCCGCGACGTGGGCTGTGGGCATCCACTCCTTCACCATCGCGCACCAGCGCAGCACGGGTGAAACCGGCTACAACTACGGTGGCTACCGCAACAACGGCGGTTTCAGCGATGGCGGCAACACCATTTACCTGTCCAACTCCTACTGGTCGGACTTCAACGGCAAGGACGAGCGCTCCTGGCAGGCCGGCTATGGCGTGAACCTGGCCACCGTCGTCACGCCTGGCCTGAGCTACAAGATTGCTTACGTTCGCGGCGACAACATCGACGACGGTTCAGGCCGTGGTCGTGGCGAAGAGCGCGAACTGTTCAGCCAACTGAGCTACGTCGTGCAAAGCGGTCCGGCAAAAGACCTGTCCGTGCGTCTGCGCAACTCGTTCCTGCGCGTTTCCAACGATGTCGATCAGTACAACGTCGGCGGTAACGAAACCCGCATCTTCATCGACTACCCGATCAACGTTTTCTGATGTTGAACGGCTGTTGAGCTGACGTTGCAAAGAGCGCCCCGGTCCCGTGACCGGGGCGTTTTTGTTTCGTCGGTCGATCTTCCGTTAACATCGCACTTTCCCACTTTCGCCGGTCACCCTCATGGCCCTTGCCGCGCCGCCCGATCTCTCCGACACCGCCGTCGCGGTGCAGCCTCTGTCCCGAACGTACCCTCGCGGTTTGTACATCGAGCCGCATGAACACGACTGGGGACAGGTGCTGTATGCGATGTCGGGCGTGATGTGGGTGGAAACGCCGCACGAGGCGCTGGTCGTGCCACCGCAACGCGCCGTGTGGTTGCCGCCCGGCGTGCCCCATGGCATTCGGGTCGTCTCGGACCTGGAAATGCGCAATATCTATCTGCGTCCCGCGTTGGCTCACACGCTGGACACGACGGTTCAGGTGCTGGAAGTCGGCCGACTGCTACGCGAACTGATCGTTGGCCTGGTCGCCGAGCAGGACAAGGACTCCGAGTACTACGACGCCCTGGCCGGGCTTGCGCTGCTCGAGCTCAAGCGGGCCAGGCGTTCGCTGTTGAAGGTGCCAATGCCCGATGACAGTGATCGCCGGCTGATGAATGTCTGCCAGGCGGTGATGGTCGAGCCCTCGATTGATATTCCGTTCGAGCAGCATGCGGAAAATGCGGGAGCGAGCGTTCGAACGCTGTCGCGCCTGTTTCTGGCCGTACTCGGCATGGGGTTCGCGGAGTGGCGGCGGCAGGTGCAACTGGCGACTGCGGTGGCCGAGATCATTCAAGGCGTGCCGGTCAGCGTGATCGCCCGATCCATGGGTTACTCGCCCAGCAGCTTCAGTGACATGTTCCGCCGCGAACTGGGCATTGCGCCGTCGCAATATCCTCTGGGCGAGCAGGCAGGCTGACCGCTGATCACTGTCCGAAATTCAGAAGTACTTGGCCGGTAGCCTTTTCGGCCTCTCCTTACACTCTGGTTATCGCTTGACGCCGCCGCGCCGCAATTGTGCCGCGCGCCGCCAGATTTCCGGAGTTCGCCATGAGTTACATCATCTCCCTTGCCATCGGTATCGCCGTCGGATTGCTGTACGGCGCCCTGGATTTTCGCTCACCGGCGCCGCCTTTGGTCGCGCTTGTCGGCCTGCTCGGCATGCAGGCAGGCGAGAAACTGTGGCCGATGGGCCGGCAGTTGTTCGCCAACCTGATTTCTTGAATCGACCCGAATCTTCCGTCTGACACCTGGATTTGAAGCTATGAAAGTACTGCAATTTTCCCGAACCGGCGACCTGGCTGCGCTGGAAGTCGTCGAGCTGCCAACACCCGTGCCTGCAGAAGGTGAGGTGCTGGTGCAGATCAAAGCGGCGGGCTTGAACCCCAGCGACGTCAAGAACGTGCTCGGGCGCTTCCCGTACACCACGCTGCCCCGCGTTCCAGGCCGCGATTTCTCCGGCGTGGTGATTGAAGGCCCGCAGGAACTGGTCGGCCAGGAAGTGTGGGGCACCGGCAATCAGATCGGTTTTTCGCGCAATGGCTCCCACGCCGGTTACATCACGCTCTCGGCCAAAGGTGTCGCACTCAAACCCAAGTCCTTGAGTTTCGCTCAGGCCGCCAGCCTTGGCGTGCCTTACACCACGGCGTGGGACGCGCTTGAGCGCAGCCTCGTGGGCGCCAACACGCGCCTGCTTGTGATCGGTGCGAATGGCGCGGTGGGCAGCGCGGCCATTGCCTTGGCGCGGGTGCGGGGCGCGCAGGTTCTGGCGGCGGTGCGTCGTCCCGAGCAGCTCAAAGCGTTGCGCGAACAAGGCTTCGAGGCGATTCTGCTGGAAACGCCTGAGCAGCTGGGCGCGCAGGTCAATGAAGTGTTCTCGGGCGGCGCCGAAGTGATTTTCGACACCACAGGCTTCTGGCTGCCGGCCGCGGTGCCAGCGCTGGCGCAGTTCGGCCGCATCGCGATCATTGCGGCACCGGTGGACGGCCATGTGCAACTGCCAGCGCTGGCGCTCTACCGCAAGGGTGGCTCGGTGGTGGGCATCAACTCGCTGTTGTACGGCGTTGAGGCCTGTGCGCGCATGCTGGAGCAGTTCGGCAAGCTGTTCGACGACGGCACGCTGCCGTTGCCTGGCGGGCTGATCGAATCACCGCTGGAAGACGGCCCCGCGCGTTACGCCCAGGTGAACGCAGGCGCAGCCGAGAAAATCATTCTGCTGCCTTGATCGGCAATCGCCGGGCAGGCAGACAGCGTCTGTCCGGCGTTCACCAGGCCGGCAGACCTTTCAGGTACGAGGCCTCGGTGCGGGCAGCGGTGCCATCGCTCTGCAGCGTGTCGAGCGCCTTTCGCAGGCTCTCTACCATCTGTGAATCGCACTCTTTCGAGCAGGCCAGATACAGGTTTGCAGTCATCAAAACACGGCTCATCACCAGCGGCCGGTCGCTTATCTGCTTCCAGATGTAGCGCGTTTCCGGCACCCCGTTGAACCAGGCATCGACGCGCCCTTTGAGCAGCATCTGCGCCGGGTTGTCACCGATTTTCAAGGGATAGATCTGCGAGGCCGGGAAGCCCTCTTCGCGCAGCCGGGTTTCCTGCGCGGTTCCAATGCCGACGGCGATCAACTTGAAGGCCTTGCGCGCCTCGTCGAAGCTGTCGACCCGACGATCGAGACTGAAAAATGTTCGGTCCATCGTCAGAAGCGGGGCAATCCAGGTGAAGCTGTTCTCGCGGCTTTGAGTGCGGGTCAGCGGCGCGATCAGCAGGTTCTTGCCATTGGCCACATCGCGCTGCGCCCTGGGCCAGGGCGGGGAGATAAATGTCGCTGAGTAACCGGCCATGTCCATCGCCTTGAGCGCCAGGTCGCCTGCGATACCGTGTCGGTCGCCGTCGTTGAGCATGGTCAGAGGCGGGGCTTCGGGGACGTAGACCTGAACGCTCGGTGCTGCAAGCAGCGCAGACGACCACACTACTAAAGCGCCGGTCAGGTGACGGACACAGCTGAAGATCCATTTCATGGCAGTAGCGCTCAAGGTAAATGCCGGGCCTGTCTGGCAGGCCGCGTGCCTGGCTCATGTCATCGCTGCATGGCCGTCTGTATCGTCGATATCCGCGCCTGAGGCGTGGCCGTCCTGAATGCAGGTCGGCGCTGATCAGGTCTTGTTGTGTTCGTTGGTGTAACGGCCGCTCAGCTCCCAGCCGCATTCAAGCAGCATGTCGATCCAGTCTTCATAAGAATCGTCGACATCGAGCAGATTCATGAACTGATCTTCGATGTGGCAGCGGAAGGTCTGCTCTTCAACGTTCCACTCAACGTCCCGAATGCGCCAGGCGCGCTGATCGGGCAGCTGGATGTTCAAGCCATGGAACGGCACGAACGGCAACTCCACTTCGAACAGCAGTTTGGACCATTCAGAAGAAATCTCGGGGGTCTGATGGGTCCATAAATATTTGATCAGTCTGACTTTATGCACGGGGTGACCTTCTATCGTGTTGCGGGGTTGCAGCGCTTTGTCTCCTCGACAAGCGAAACAGGCCGACGGCTATGGCTATACGTTACTCGAAGGATACGGAATCGGGGAGGGGGCGTCTGGATCAATATGATGCCCGACGGCGCCAGTGGCGACGCGGTTCTCGAGCAAGGAAGCCAGATATTGGCGCAACGGCGAGGGGACCGTCTGGCGGAATGGCGGGTGGCGACTGAAATGAAATGAATGGCGTCAGTCCATACGTGCTATTGAATGGTTAGCTTTACCTCCTCTATTGCGCGCCCCAGTCTTTCCCGCAATGGATCAATCAAGCACCAGACCTGGTCTGCATTCAGCTTTTCTGTGTGGGCTGCCTCAAGCAGTTGAGCCACCAGAACAAGCCCAAGATTGGCGTCTGCCACCCTCTGAACCGCGGCGTTCAGTCCGTTCAGCTGATTCTGTATCTCATCGAGCCTGCACGACCATTGCTGCACAGTCGTGGCCGACGCGGTCGTGTCCCCTTGGACAATGATCTGGAGCTCGGTTTGAAGGCTTTGGATTTGCGCTTCGATGTTCATGGCCAGCTCTCCCTGAGCTCTTGTGCGTGGCGTGTTCCGGTAGGAAACCCACGAGCGCGTTCATCGCGCTACAGATTTGGCATGACTGGGCAGGACTGATTATTTTCCGATCCTAAGTATCTCTTAGTACGGGGTCAACCTGATTCTAAGAATCTCTTAGCCTTTTAACGGCTAGTGAATGAGCATTTTTAGTAAACGGCTGAAAGAGGCCCGAACGGCGGCTGGATTATCCCAAGAGCGTTTAGGTATCGAAGCAGGCATTGACCCCGCATCTGCGAGCGCGCGGATGAATCAGTACGAAAACAACAAGCACGTCCCTAACTCGTTGACCATCATTCAGATTGCGGCGGCGTTGAACGTTCCACCCGCTTACTTTTATTGCGTTGACGAGGACGAAGCCAGGATGCTGCTTCTTTTTTTCCGGCTGGATATGCCAGGCAAAAAAAGGATTCTGGCGTTGGCGATCGAGTTGCACGACACCGTTCATACCGCGCGGTAACGACGAACACCCCTGAATATAAGCGCTGCTCCTGGCCTGTTGTGTTCTTTTTCCTGAACTGACGCAGCGGCGATTGCGTGTATTCTTGGGCGCTCGCAGCTGTCGGGACCCTCCTCATGCTTCACAAGAACCTGATCCGTCGTCTCGATCTGATCACCCTCAAACTCTTCGTCGCCGTGCATGAGGAAGGCACCTTGACGCGTGCGGCTGCACGAGAGGCGATTGCCGTTTCGGCCGCCAGCAAGCGGCTGATGGAGCTTGAGGAAGTGCTGGGCATCGGTCTGTTCGTGCGCAATGCCAAGGGCATGCTGCTCACGGCGGCGGGCGAAACGCTGCTGCATCACGCCCGCCGCATGCTCTCTGATCTCGAAAAAATGGGCCTCGAGCTCGATGAGCATCTTCAGGGCATGCGCGGCTATGTGCGGATGCTGGCGAACCTCTCGGCGATCATTCAGTTTCTGCCTGAAGACCTGCACGACTTCACCACCAGCCATGAACGGGTGAAGGTCGACCTCGAAGAGCGGCCCAGCAATGGCGTCGTTCAGGGCTTGATCGATGGCATGGCGGACATCGGAATCTGTTCCGAAGACACCGACGTTCAAGGCTTGCACAGCGTGGCGTACCGGCGTGACGAGCTGGTTGTGGTGATGCGCGCGGACCATCCCCTGGCGGGGCTTGAATCCGTCGCGTTCGAGGACACCCTTGGCAGCGATCACATCGGCCTGCACGCCGCCAGCTCGATCAACATGCGCACCCAGAATGCAGCCCGCTCCCACGGAAAGCCTCTGCGCGTGCGAATCCACGTGCCAGGCTTCGACGCGATGTGCCGAATGGTTCAGGCCAACATGGGCATCGGCGTGCTGCCGCGCAAGGCGTTCGACCTGCTCGGCACGCCCCTTGGCCTCTGCGCGGTGTCGCTGAGCGATGCATGGGCCCGTCGCACGTTGATTCTCGTCGTGCGCGACCGGGCAACGCTGTCACCGGTCAGCGCGTTGTTGTTCGATCACTTGCGTGGGACTTATCGCTGAAGCGTTCGCGGTTTGCGAACGCCTCTTGCCAACATACGGTTGGATTTGCGGATTCGCCGTCCTCTAGTCTTGGTACAAATTCCAAGAAACACTCGAGGTATCCGCTATGACAGGCCCCCTGAACGGTGTGCGCGTAATTGAAATCGGCACACTGATCGCAGCGCCTTTCGCCGCTCGCTTGATGGGCGAATTCGGCGCCGAGGTGATCAAGATCGAATCGATGGGGCAGGGCGACCCTCTTCGTAAATGGCGAAAGCTGCACGAAGGGACTTCGCTGTGGTGGTACCTGCAGTCGCGCAACAAGAAATCCCTGTCCCTGAACCTCAAATCCGCTGAAGGCATCGAGATCGTCAAACGCCTGGCTGAAAGCGCCGACGTGTTGATCGAAAACCTGCGCCCCGGCGCGCTGGAGAAACTCGGTCTGGGCTGGGACGTGCTGCACGCTCTCAATCCCAAGCTCACGCTGGTGCGCATATCGGGTTACGGCCAGTCCGGCCCTTATCGCGATCGTCCGGGTTTCGGCGCCATCGGCGAGGCCATGGGCGGCATTCGGTACACCACCGGCACGCCTGGCTCGCCGCCCGCGCGCGTGGGCGTCAGTCTGGGTGACTCGCTGGCTTCCATGCATGCGGTCATGGGCGCGTTGATGTCTCTGCTGCGCGTGAAGACCGGGCAGGGCGATGGTCAGATCGTCGACGTTTCGCTGGTTGAAAGCGTGTTCAACCTCATGGAAAGCCTGGTGCCCGAGTACGACATGCTCGGCCATGTGCGTGAGCGCAGCGGCGGAGCGTTGCCTGGCATCGCGCCTTCCAACACTTACCCAACTGCAGATGGCGCCTATGTGGTGATCGCGGGGAACAGCGACCCGATCTTCAAGCGGCTGATGCAGGTCATTGGCCGGCCTGATCTGGCTGACGCGGCCGAGTTTGCGCAGAACGATGGCCGCGCGGCACAGAGCGACATGCTCGACGCGGCGATCAGCGGCTGGTCGTCAAGCCTGCCGATCGACGACGTGCTGCGCGCGCTGGAACAGGCTGAGGTCCCCGCCGGCCGGATCTACAACGTCGCCGACATCGTCGCCGATCCGCATTATCAGGCCCGCGAGATGATTCTCGACGCCGAGCTGCCCGGCGGCGCTCAGGTCAAAATGCCCGGCATCGTGCCCAAACTGTCCGAAACGCCGGGCTCGGTGAACTGGCAAGGTCCCGCATTGGGCCAGCACACCGACAGCGTGCTTGGCGCGCTGGGTCTGACGGCGGCCGATATCGCTCAACTCAAAACCGATGGGGTGGTTCAATGATCACTGACTTCTCAGAGCGCCTGATCGTTCAGGAAGTGTCGCCCCGCGACGGCCTTCAGATCGAACCGAAGTGGGTCGAAACCGCTGACAAGATCGACCTCATCGACCAGCTTTCTCTGGCCGGTTTCAGCCGCATCGAAGCCGGCTCTTTTGTATCGCCCAAAGCCATTCCTGCGTTGCGCGATGGCGACGAAGTATTTCGCGGCATCAAGCGGCAGCCGGGCGTGATCTATGTTGCGCTCATCCCCAATCTGCGCGGCGCGCAGCGGGCGATGGACGCCGGCGCCGATGAGCTGAATCTGGTGATGTCCGCCAGCCAGACCCACAACCTGGCGAACATGCGCATGCGCTGCGAACAATCGCTCGACGCATTTGCCGATGTCGTCTCGCTGGTGGCGGGCAGTTCTCTCAGCCTCAATGGCTCCATCGCCACGACATTCGGCTGCCCGTTCGAAGGCAAGATCGATGAAGACCGCGTGCTGCAGATCGTCGACGCGTACCTGGAACTGGGCATGCAGGGCATCTCCCTGGCTGACACCACCGGCATGGCGAATCCGCGTCAGGTGCACCGCTTGGTGCAGCGCGTGCTGACTCGCCTCCCGGCGTCTGCGCTCACGTTGCATTTTCACAACACGCGTGGCCTGGGCCTGAGCAATGTGCTCGCCGCGTACGAAGCAGGTGTGCGGCGGTTCGATGCATCGCTGGGCGGACTGGGCGGATGTCCTTTCGCGCCCGGCGCGTCGGGCAACATCTGCACGGAGGATCTGGTGAACCTGTGCGAAGAGATGGGCATCGACACCGGCATCGACCTGCTGCACTTGCTCAAGCTCTCGCGTGGCTTGCCTGCGCTGTTGGGACACGAAATGCCAGGCCAAGTCGCCAAGGCGGGCCGCAACTGTGACCTGCACCCGGCGCCGGAGAACCTGGCGACCTGAATCCTGACGCGCCGTAAATCCTGTAGGCGTGAGCCTGCTTGCGATAGCAGATGAACTGTCCGCATCCCTGTGGAAGACCTGACGCCATCGCAAGCTCGCGCAGTCCTGCACATCCAGAACGAATGCGCTTGAAGGTGCATTCGTCCAGACAACAAAAACAATAGGGCTCCCTTTGGGAAGTCCAGCTGGAGTAACCGCAATGACTATCTCTGTTCTGAACCCGAACAGCAGCCTCGCCGAGGTTGTCAGCGCCGAAAAAGCGCTCATCCGCAAAGTCGCATGGCGCCTGATGCCGTTGATCATGGTCTGCTACCTGTTTGCATTCTTCGACCGCATCAACATCAGCTTCGCCAAGTTCCAGCTGCAGACCGACCTCAGCCTTAGCGATACCGCGTACGGCCTAGGAGCGAGCCTGTTCGTCATCGGTTACGTGCTGTTCGAAGTGCCGAGCAACATCATGCTGTACAAGGTCGGCGCGCGGCGCTGGATCGCCCGCATCATGATCTCCTGGGGCGTGGCCACTGCGCTGATGGTCTTCGTCAACGCCGAATGGCAGTTCTATGTGCTGCGTTTCATCATCGGCGCGATGGAAGCCGGTTTCGCACCGGGCGTGCTGTTTTATCTGACGCTGTGGTTTCCGCAGACCTATCGAGGGCGCATCACGTCCACGCTGTTTCTGGCCTCCGCATTCGCCGGCTTGCTGGGTGCGCCGATCTCGGGTCTGGTGCTCGGCGGCATGGACGGCGTCATGCAGATGCGCGGCTGGCACTGGCTATTCCTGCTGGGCGGCCTGCCGTGCATCGCGCTCGGCTTCGCAGTCTTGAAAATCCTCAAGGACCGTGTGGCCGACGCTCATTGGCTGACCGATGCCGAGAAGACCTACCTGTCCAGCCGCATCGCCCAGCACGAGCCGAACAAGCACGGCGGCTCGCTGCTGACCGCTTTGAAGATGCCCGGCTTCCTCATGCTCGGCCTGATCTACTTCCTCATTCAGGTTGCGTCCTACGGCCTCAACTTCTGGGCACCACAGCTGATTCGCAGCGCCGGCGTCGAAAGTCCGGTCATGATCGGCCTGCTCACGGCGATTCCGTACATCTGCGGCGCGATCAGCATGGTGGTGATCGGGCGTCTGTCGGATGCCAGCGGCGAGCGGCGCAAGTTTGTGTGTGGTCTTGTGGTGCTCGGCGCTGTCGGCTTCTTCTGCGCCGGCATCTTCGCCCAGCACACCAGCATGCTCGTCCTGTCACTCGCCATGCTTGGCGGCGGCATCGTCGCCTCGATCCCGGCCTTCTGGACCCTCCCGCCCAAACTGCTGGCCGGTGCAGGCGCAGGCGCTGCAGGCGGCATCGCGCTCATCAATACGTTGGGTCAGTTCGGCGGCATCGTCAGCCCCGTGATGGTCGGCCACATCAAGGACATCACAGGCAGCACCACGCCTGCCCTGTATGTCATCGGCGTGAGCACTGTGATTGCCGCGGGATTGTTATTGTGGGCGTTGCCCGAGAAACTGCGCACCCTCGACAAGAGCCACGATTGAACCCTGCGACGCTGCGCCTGAAGTCAGGCGCAGCGTCGCAGGTTGCGACAGTGAATGACGCGACCCGGACGGTTCGCGTTATTGAGATGCCTTCTGCAGCACAGCCTTGTGCAGTTCAAGATTCTGCTCCGCCGAGCCCTCATAAGGATCGATGCCGACTTCCTTCGCCAACTCCTTGCGATGCTCGAAACTGCTGTCCAGGCCCAAGGCCTTCAACAAGTCCACGATCGAGTTCTGCGGTTTGAGCTCCGGATGAGCCTGCGACAGAGATTCAAGCTTGGCAGTGACCTGATCGGCACTCGGTGCTGCAGGTGCGCCAGCAGGTGTCCCGGTGGAGGACGCCGTGCTTCCGGTAGGCGGAACGGCCGACGGCTCAGGCGCTGCCTGCGGCGTCGCGCTGGCCGACCCGATGCCGAGTTTTTCAAGAATAGTGCTGAGAATGCTCATGTTAATTCCTTATTTTCAGTGATTGTTCTTCAGGGCGGCGGACGGGCAAACGCCCGACTGCGCATCAAGCCTTCCCCTTCGTCGCGGCGACCGACGTCTCGTCACACATGCCCTGACCGACACCAGGAACACAAAGCGACAGCCACCACCCCACGCGGATCCTGGCCGTGAAGTCGAGGCATGAATGGGGACGGTCGAAAAGACATCCGTTACCGGAAATGGGATCGTCACTGCCTTGTGCGTTGGAACGGTCCATGACGTGCGGCAGATCAGTCAGCGTGCAGCGTAGCCGCTATTTACTTGAGTTGTGGGCGAAGCGTTCGGTTCCGGGGGATGTGGGGCGGTGCGGGATATCGGACGAGTGGTGGGGAGGTGGGGAATTAGAGGTGCAGTTTCGGAGCGATCCAATGATTTAATCTTTGATCTAAATAGCTTGGATGTAGTGTTACCTAGGTCAAAAAATTTTGAAGCCAAAACAGATATAGTGGTCCAGAATCGCGTGTTCGTGAGCACTGGCGTCGATATAGAATTGCTGCCGACGTCACGCCAATGCGCCACCTCAGTAATCGATGGATGCAAGGAGGAACTTAGCGTAGGTGAAAACGTTCAGGCTGCAGTCGACGTCAATCAACAACTTTTGAATATTACACGTGCTTATGCTATTCAATGGTGTCGAACATATTTATCGACTTGCTCTAAGGCCCAAAGGGGCATGCAGTATCTTATTATCGGCATGCCCCCCCTGAACTACGAGAGGGAAATATTTTCTAATAGCTTTTTACGCATCGGAACTTATGGGGGTTCTGGTGCGGCCTAGCTTTCAGTAGTTATTCCATGTAAGCAAGTTCGTCTTTGTAGGGTAAGACGGAATCATATAATTGATGATAACCTTTCCCTACCGCTCCATAAAACTGTAAAAGTTCAGGGGGGGTTTCGCCTACTTCTAAAATGTGATTGTTTGCAATTCCAGGGTAAGGGTCAATGAAGATAATCTCCTTCAGCCCTAACTGATAGGCCTTTTTGGCGCAAAGCTCACAAGGGCTGGCTGTGGTGAAAAGTTTGCCACCTTCAATTGCTGCTCCACCATATTTTACGATTTGTAGGAAAGCATTTTCCTCTGCATGGAGCGATCTAGTATGTACTTGGTTTCCTCGTGTGCGCTCACTGCTAACCAAACCATTACGGATATCTTTAAAGCAATAGGACAGATTTTGACCGCTCGCTTCTAACACGTCGTTGAGTTTTATAAGTTTTTTTCCCGCACTTAATCTGAATTCCGAATTGGTCCGCTCGTATTTACTATAGGCGATCACGTCGAAATCGTTAATTAGACCTTTAAGCGAACGTAATGAGCACGGAATTTGTCCTTTTGCCACGTCATTCCATCCAACAGCCTTGACAGAAAAATCGGCGTCAGTTACTACCGCACCGACTTGCCGAGAAACGCATCCCGAATTGCTTTTTGCCGAGTATGCAATTTGCATCACTCTTTCAAGTGATGTTGGTGAAACTAGCCCAGGGTGAAGCATTAATGCCACGTACCAAGCCAATTGAGCTTTCAGTATGTTGTTATTATCAAGCTCACCTCTAGGGTTAAAGAGATGTATGTCTGAGATCTCTATGCATTGCTTCACGTTTTGACTGATGAAGTCGGCATGGGTTATTTTTGTCATACCAGATTCATGGTCATCGATTTCGCGTAGCTTGTCCGAGGTGAACTTATGAACGCTTTGAAGGTACGCTGCACGATCATCATCAGGTGCATTAATGGAGACTAGATAGAATGCAGAATACCTGTCCTTGAAGAACCTGGCTTCGTACGGGTTCCGGATAGCATCTACTACTATTAAGGCTTTTTCTTTGATGCTTCTAATTCCTTTGATTACTCTGTTTATGGTTTCTGGAAGATGAAAAATGCTGGCAGGCATGAAATCGACATGCGTATAGTCTTTATCAATGCATCCGATTTTTCTTATTGAATTTCCGGCGGATTGATAAACAGAAACGTAAAGCGCGTTATCAATGCTCCTCAGCTCGTTTTTAAAATCGTTCGTGAACTTTCGCATGAGTTTGAGAAAGGAAATAAATTTATCTCTTTCCTTGTCCAACAAGACGAACTTATCTTCGTGATTCAATAGTTTGCTCATGATCGAGGTGAACTTTGTTCTTATTTTATTTTTGCCATAAGAGCCATTATCTAGGATGTCCCCCAATTTTATACTGTCAATGTGGGATTTGGGTGTCCCCATGATAAATAATAATAGCTCATGCTTCTCCATGGATAGTAAATAAGCTGAAATTAGATCGCTTACTTTGATCGAGTAAAACTGTACAATGTTTCTTTCGGCATATGTCTTTAGTATTTCGTAACGTCGTCCATTCAAGCGCTCAAAAAAAGGCTTCCCTTTGTATTGGACTGCATTTAAATCTGGGAAGTTTGGGTTCGAACTTTCGAGGATGTTCGCCGCAGTAGTGCAGCCGGATCCTGTTCGACCAGTGAGTCCTATGACAACAAACTTACTGCGTTCCTTGAAAAGGGATGACACCACATCCCTGTTGTGATTTACCATTTTCTCTCCATTAAGTATGTCAATTTCTCGATATTTACATTAGTTCAATAATGCTCTTGATTTTGTGAAGTACTAAAATTTTAGCTGCTATCAAATTCATCCAGTATTTATTTGGTAGCTGAGAATTTTCAACCAAATTAACGCTGGCGTAGTGCATAATTTGTAATCGGTTACGGCCGAATCGCCTCTCCACCTCTGCGTTCCCGGAACCTACATTCTCGGTAGAAGATCATAGTGGCACAAGGCCGCGCGCAAATACATCTTCGCTTAGCCAGATGCCTATAGATTGAGGATGAAAAAAGCCATGGTGATATGATTCAAAATCCAAGTGTCATAAGGAAAGGCGCTAAAATCGTTGCTCTGGAACTACTACTTGGACGAGCGAGAAAAGCCCTGCTCAGATGTCCATAGGGCTGAGACCTGCCACCGTGCGCTTTGACCAGTCGACGACTGCCCGTAGGTTCCAAGGGCCGTGGTTCGAGCGTTGATTTGAGCGCGATATCGAAAGATCGGTCTGCCGCTTCGCTACTCCTGCCATGCTGAAAATCATCAGTGCACGTTCCTAACCTTTCAACTGTCGACGCGATCATCGTCCTATCTATAGGGTAAGAACGCCAGAATCGTGTTATGGAGACCGCGCACCTGATTTGCATTGTCGCTGCAGGAGAGAAACCGCCGCCGCGATCTGTAGCTTCGAAAGAAGCCTACGGCACAAAAACAAAAAAGGCCCACCTTTCGGTGAGCCTTTCTCGCTGAGTCATGGTGCCGGCACCAGGAGTCGAACCCGGGACCTACTGATTACAAGTCAGTTGCTCTACCAACTGAGCTATACCGGCGTGTGGGCGCTGATTATAGGGATTTGATCGATCGAGTAAAGCCTTAATTTCAGTTTTTTTGCGCTGCTTATGCGATGTCGTGCTGACCGTTATTCACAATGGGCCGGTGGGGCGGGCGCTGAGTACCGATTTTGTAAAATTTTGCGGGTTCGTTCGCAAGCTACTGTTTTTACAAAAATTTAACAGCTGTATAAAAAGTGAACAAATTGTTAAATCGGCTGCAAAGCGCGTTTTATGTACGTTCGCCGGAATTTCTTCAACAGAGTTATCCACAGGGCGGGGCGCCTAAAGCGTTTCATTTTCGCTCGGCGAGGATGAGCAGGTTGCGTGGGGTGATCTGGCTTTCGCAGAAGGTGCCGATGCGAACGTGATAATCGCGCTGGCGAAGATAAAGCGCGCGGTCGAGGACCAGCCAAAGCTCCAACGGCCGGCGAAAGAGGTTGCGCAGCAGTTCGAGGTTGCGCACTTCGGCCAGTCGCTGCCATCCGGCGGCTTCAAGGGCATCCCAATTCTGGTGAGCAGGCGGCGGCAGTTGTTTGAGTGCGGCGAGGTCGCGGCAGTAGCCGGCGAATGGTTTATCCAGCCAGGCGATCGGTAGAGAAGGGGTGGGCAGGTACTCGTCGGTGCCGCGCAGTTGCCTTTGCAGCAGGTCGAACGCCAGGCGGCGGGCCATTGATTGGTCGCGCTGGCGTCGGACGCGTGCCCCAGCGGTGACAGTTTCGCTGAGTGGCAGGGCCAGGTCATCAATGGAGAGTTGCAGCGCGGAGGTCTGGCCCTCTGCAGAAAGCGGCTGATAGTGATCGCAGGCGATGCGGTTATAGCAGCAGGGGGCGATGGCGATGTTCTGGCAGCCGGCGTCGCTGGCAAGTTGCATGAGGCGCACGTGCAGGTCACCGCAGGCATGAAGCGCAACGGGCGTGTGCGCGGATTGCAGCCGAGTCGCTGCTTGCGCAGTCATGACGTCCTGATGCACATGCAGGGCAGGCACGCCGAGCTTCTGGCTGAGCCGCTCGCCGGCGTCTACCAGCTTCGCGTCGTACTCTAGGCAGGTCAGCGCTTGGCCATCCTGAGCAAGGCGTCTGCCGAGATGGCCTTTGCCGGCGCACCAGTCGAGCCAGTGCGTGGGTGTGTTCCTGAAGCTGAGGCTGCTGGCGAACGCTTCGATCTGCTGCCATTTACGGCCGGGAACGTCGACGCTCATGCGCGATGACACGTTCCCCAGAGCGATGCGAGGCAGGGCCTCTACTTCGCTCAGCGCTTTCGATTGTCTGGCGATCTGCGTAAACGGCTCTGGCGCGTCGAGTTGTTCCGGGTGGTTATGCGCTGCTTCTGCCTGTTCCAGCGAGCGCTGCCGTAACCAGCTCGACAATTGCGGATGGTGCGCTTCCCATGGCAGATGGCGATGGGTGAAGGGTTTCGGACGCCAAAGGTCTTGGTGCGCGAGCAGGAAGGCATCGAGTGCGTGGAAGCGAGGTTTCAGGTCGGCGGCTTGAAGATGCATGGTTGGGCGGCGGTCTGGGCTGTGGGGGCAAGCTTACGGGCTTTGCTGCCTGGGCGGCAGCCTTCGTGCGCAAGCTCACACTCTCAGGCCTGGGTCAGATCATCGCCCTTGACTGGCATCCACGCGCAAGTACCGCTCAAGCAGCTTGAAGCCCTGCACCAGCACGAAGGACATCACCAGATAGATCATCCCGGCGATGAAGAACGTCTGTTCGGGCATGTAGGTCCGGGCGTTGATGGTGCGGGCCATGCCGGTGATGTCCAGCAGCGTGACGGTGCTCGCCAGTGCGCTGGCCTTGAGCATCAGAATGACCTCGTTGCTGTAGGCCGGCAGGCCGATACGCGCCGCGCGAGGCAGGACGATATAAAGCAGTGCCTTGGCTCTGGACATGCCCAAGGCCCGCGCTGCTTCGATTTCGCCCGGCGGAACGGCCTGAATCGCGCCGCGCAGGATTTCGGCGATATAAGCGGTGGTGTGCAGGGTCATGGTCAGCGCGGCGCAGAAAAACGGATCGCGCAGATAGGGCCACAGCGGGCCATGCCTCACGGCCTCGAACTGCGCCAGCCCGTAATAGACGAGGAACAGCTGGACGAGTAACGGCGTGCCGCGAAAGAAGAAGATGTAGGCGTAAGGCAGCGCCCGCACATAGGCGTTGCGCGAGGCGCGCGCGATGCCCATCGGGATCGCAAGGATCAGGCCGGCAACGACGGCGATGGCCACCAGTTCCAGCGTCAGTGTGGCGCCCTGAAGCAATTTGGGCAGCCACTTGAGGACGAATTCCCAGTTCATGAAGCGCTCCTCGCGTAGCCGACCGATGCGCGCTTTTCCAGCCACGCGAGGCCGATCATCGACAGCGCAGTCATGCCCAGATACATGAACGCAGCGACCATATAGAAAGTGAACGGCTGTTTGGTGGTGGTCACCGCGATCTGCGCATGGCGCATGACTTCTTCCAGGCCGATGACGGACACCAGCGCGGTGTCTTTCATCAGAATCATGAACAGGTTGCCCAGCCCCGGCAGCGCGATGCGCCACATCTGCGGCAAGGCCAGTTTGATGAAAATCCGTGCTCGCGACATGCCCAGTGCCAGCCCGGCTTCGCGGTGCCCTTTGGGAATCGACAGCATCGCACCGCGAAACACTTCGGTGGCGTACGCGCCGAAGCACAGACCCAGCGCGATGACGCCTGCAGCAAAGGCACTCAGCGACAGGTTGGGGATGCCGAACACCTGGCCGATCGCGCGCATGCTGCTGACCGTGCCGAAGTAAATCAGCAATACCCACAGCAGTTCAGGGATGCCGCGCACCAGTGTCGAATAAGCACCGCCCAGCCATTGCAACGCCCGGTTAGACGAGGTTTTGGCCAGCGCGCCGAGCAGCCCCAGCACGAGGCCAAGGCAGAGGGCGCAAAGGGCGAGTTGGAGGGTCATCAGCACACCAGCCGCGAGGGCAGGGCCGAATCCTTGTAAATCGAGGTTCATGGCTTTGCTTGGTCAGAGGACAGAAACCGCCGCGCTGATGGAGCCGCGACGGTATCGATCGGGCAGATCAGAGGATGCTGAAAGGGAAGTACTTGTCGTTGATCTTCTTGTAGGTGCCGTCTTCGATGATGCCCTTGAGGGCTTCGTTCAGCTTCTCGCGCAGAGGGTCACCTTTGCGCAGGGCAATGCCGATCTTGTCATCCTCAGACAACGGTTCACCTTTGAACTCGAAGTTCTGGCCTTCTTTGCTTTTCAGCCATTCGTAGCTGGCGTATTTGTCGCCAAGCAGCGCGTCGACTCGACCGGAGGCCAGGTCCAGGAAGGCGTTCTCTTGAGAGTCATACGTCTGGACGGTAACAACGTCGCCCCAGTTATCAGCCAGCCAGGTGCCCGACAGGGTTGCGCGCTGGGCGCCGATGGTCTTGCCAGTCAGTGCTTGCTTGATGGCGTTGACGTCACCGCTCAGATTCGTCGCCTTCGGTGCAATGAATTGCAGCTTGTTCGAGTAGTACGGGTTGGTGAAGTCGACCGCTTGCTTGCGCTCATCGGTGATCGACATCGAAGAGATCAGGAAGTCGAACTTCTGCGCGTTCAGGGCTGGAATGATGCCGTCCCAATCGGAGGTGACCACTTCGCAGGTGACCTTCATCTTGGCGCACAGCGCGTTGCCGATCTCGACGTCGAAGCCTACGACCTGTCCGCTGGCGTCCTTGTTGTTGAACGGCGGGTAGGCACCCTCGACACCCATTTTCAGGGTCTCGGCAGCAAAAGCGCTGGAGCCGACTGCCAGGGTAGCGGCAGCGGCCAACAGAAGATTTTTCAGGGTCTGCATCGGTGTTGCTCCGTTAGCGATTGCTGGACATGAATTGTTTGCAGCGCGCCGACTGCGGGTCATCGAAGACCTGCTGCGGCGATCCTTGTTCTTCTACCCGCCCTTGATGCAGGAACACCACTTCGCTGGAAACCTGCCGGGCGAAATTCATTTCATGAGTCACCATCAACATGGTCCGGCCTTCCTGCGCCAGACCACGAATCACATTAAGCACTTCCTGCACCATCTCCGGGTCGAGTGCCGAAGTCGGCTCATCGAACAGGATGACTTTAGGCTGCATCGCCAGCGTGCGGGCGATGGCGGCGCGCTGTTGCTGACCACCCGACAGTTGCGCCGGATACGCATGGCGTTTGTCGGCGATCCCGACCTTGGCCAGCAATGCTTCTGCCATTTCGATCGCTTCGGCCTTGCTTTGCCCCCGCACACGGCGCGGCGCCTCGATGATGTTATCGAGCACTGTCATGTGAGGCCATAGATTGAAGTTCTGGAAAACGAAACCGATCTCGCTGCGCAGGCGATTGATCTGACGGTTGTCGGTCGAGATCAGTTCACCCTTGCGCGAAGCTTTGAGTTTGAGCGCTTCCCCTGCCACGAGAATCTCGCCCTGATGCGGATTCTCCAGCAGGTTGATGCAGCGCAACAGCGTTGATTTCCCGGAGCCGGAGGAGCCCAGAATTGAAATCACGTCACCCTCGCGCGCGGTAAGCGATATGCCCTTGAGCACCTCGAGCTGACCGTAGCGTTTATGCAGATCGCGGATTTCCAGGGCGGGCGTGGCCTCAGCCATGTGCAGTCCTCTGTTTTCAATAACTGGCTGGCGCACGGGAACCGAGCTGCCCTTGCGCAAAAAGGGCGCGATGGTGCCAGCTTTAAACGCCGTGGGGAAGGGTATTTCGGCCAGCGGCGGGATCGATGGTCTGATAAATGCGCTTATTTGGTGCTAATCAGTCGCGTGTGTGTATTTTCGGTGCGACAAAACGTCTCTATTCTGTTGCGCTCGGTAACAATTCCTACAGGAGTGGCTAAATGCTATTCCATTCAGGGACTTACCCGACGCCTCTGCAACAGGCATATCCACGCACGACGTCGCTTTTGAAATATTTTGGCGTAGTTTTTGCGTAAAAAATAAATAACAGGACTGTTGTCTTCTCTTTACGAACGGTCGCTTCACGTCCTGATCCGTATGAAAACTCCTCAAAGGTCGCTTCCATGAGCAGTACCCCAAATTCTTCAAACCTCGATCAGGGGCTCAAATCGCGGCATATCACAATGCTCTCGATTGCTGGCGTGATTGGCGCTGGGCTATTTGTCGGCTCCGGCCATGCCATCGCCGAAGCGGGCCCTGCCGTGCTGCTGGCATACGCCGCAGCGGGCACTCTGGTGGTTCTGGTAATGCGCATGCTCGCGGAGATGGCGGTCGCTTCGCCTGACACCGGTTCCTTTTCCACCTACGCCGACCGTGCGATCGGTCATTGGGCGGGTTTTACCATCGGCTGGCTGTACTGGTGGTTCTGGGTGTTGGTGATTCCGCTGGAAGCCAACGCCGCCGCCACGATCCTGCACGCATGGTTCCCTGACATCGCCATCTGGGTCTTCACCCTCGTGATCACCCTGTTGCTGACGGCGACCAACCTGTTCAGCGTGAAGAACTACGGTGAGTTCGAGTTCTGGTTCGCGCTGATCAAGGTGCTGGCAATCATCGGCTTCGTCATCCTGGGCGTGGCTGCGGTTTTCGGCCTGCTGCCTGCCAGCCAGGTCAGCGGCGTCAGCCATCTCTACGACACTCAGGGCTTTTTGCCGAACGGCATGGGCGCTGTGCTGGCTGCCATGTTGACCACGATGTTCTCGTTCATGGGCACTGAGATCGTCACCATCGCGGCCGCCGAATCGAAGAACCCGGGCCAGCAAATCACCAAAGCCACCAACTCCGTGATCTGGCGGATCTGCCTGTTCTACCTGGTCTCGATCTTCCTGGTCGTGGCGTTGGTGCCTTGGAACGACAGCCGACTGGCCGAGGTGGGTTCTTACCAGACGGTCCTCGATCTGATGGGCATTCCGAACGCCAAGCTGATCGTCGACCTGGTGGTTCTGGTGGCGGTGACCAGTTGCCTGAACTCGGCGCTCTACACCGCTTCGCGCATGCTGTTCTCGCTCGGCAAGCGCGGCGACGCACCTGCCGTTTCCCAACGCACCAGCAAGGCCGGTACACCGTACTGGGCGGTGCTGCTGTCGACGGCGGCAGCCTTCGCGGCGGTGTTCGCCAACTACGTTGCGCCAGCTGCCGTGTTCGACTTCCTGCTGGCAAGCTCCGGCGCCATCGCGCTGCTGGTGTATCTGGTGATCGCCGTTTCTCAGCTGCGCATGCGCCGCAAGCGCGAAGCCGAAGGCCAGGCCATCGACTTCCGCATGTGGCTCTTTCCGGGGCTGACCTGGGCTGTGATCGTGTTCATCGTCGCCGTGCTGACGATCATGTTGTTCCAGGAAGGCCATCGCATGGAGATCATCGCGACCGGCTTACTGAGCATCATCGTCGTTGCGGCCGGCCTGATCGTGTCGAACCGCCGCAAGGCGGTGAAGGCGGGGAAAGTCGTGCTCAATTGAGACGTGAATGAGCCGGGTTCGCCGGCAAGATAAAAGCGGCTGCCCTCAGAAATGAGGGTGGCCGTTTTTTTTGTACGCACATTGGGTGACGATGCGGCTGCGATGAGGTGGGAGCCACTCGTCCGTGATCACCTTTCTGGACGCATTCTTCCCAGCACCGATTTCCCCCGCACCTGATGCATCACCACTGCCGACAGATGCAGCGCCACCAATCCCGCCAAAACCGCGCACAGCATGTGATGCAGGTCATGCAGCCGCAACAGGGCTATCTTCGAGTGGATCAGCTGTGGCAGCGGTATGAGCGCCATCAGCGTGACTGGATGGCTCATCATCAGCACGCCGGTGATCAATACCCCAGACACCGCTGCGTAGATCAGCGTGTGCGCCGCACTGGCGAGCCATTCCTGCGGTTGGCGAGGGCGGTGAGGTCTGGCCCGGAGCGCCAGCCAGGTTCGCCAGGCAAAGAAGGGAATGAAGAGGCTCGTCAGCTGAGGATTGAAAGACTCCACCCACTGCCGAAACGGATGATCCGCATCGAGAAGCGCGACACCGAAGCCACTCAAGGTCGCCCAGAGGATTACAACAGCAGACAGCCAATGCAGAAGAATTCGGGACCTTGTGTAGCGGTGAACGTCAGGCGCAGTGGACGCTGAAAGGGAAGGATGGGGCATGGTCAAAACGGGAGCCTTGTTGAGAAGGAGTTGCATTCTCGTGGTGGCGCGAAGCTACCGTCTTGACCGGTGTCATGCAAATTAAAAAACGCAGTATCAGCGGCGGCCTGCGTCTCGCGCATTCTTGCGCTGCAGGATGTCAGACGCTTCGTTGTACGCGTCCTGGAATTCGTCGCTGCCCAGCCACTCGACCGTCACGTCCTCTTCTTCATCGTGGAAGATGCCGCGATAGGTGATCAAAAGGGCCATCAGGAAATCTGTCGCCGGGTCTTCTTCTTCCTCGGCAATCACAAGCTCCAGCACCGGGTACTGCAGGAAAACCACGCACATCGCCAGCAGGCTGATGCCCTCGGCCTTTTGCATCGCCTGGAACAGGTCGTCGTAGTCGGCCGGCTCGAAGCCGTTTTCCATGATGTCCTTGAAGTCGAATTTCGCCAGATCCAGGAAAACATCGTCGAAGGGTTCATTCACGAACGCGTGGTTGAGCACCGGGTGAACCGGGCTCGGCTTGCCCTTGCCGGAACGGTTCTGCTTGGCCTTGGCTTTGGCCCGCTGGGCGCGTTTCTGCTGTTTGTCTGGGGAGGCCATGCGTGTTCGGTCCTTATGCAGGCGAGGGTGGTGTCGCGAGGGGCTATTGAATCGCAGCTCTGGGTTTTTACCAAGCGCGGCAGGATGAAACAGAGCTGAATAAATCGCGCCCAATAAAAAACCCCTGAATCTTTCGATGCAGGGGTTTTTCGGTATTTGGTGCCCAGAGACGGAATCGAACCGCCGACACGGGGATTTTCAATCCCCTGCTCTACCGACTGAGCTATCTGGGCAACGGGGCGCATTAGACGTGTTTTTCAGGAGGTCGTCAAGCGTGTTGTTGAAAAAAATTTGAATTATTTCCTCCGCTTACGATGAACACTGTCTGCAAAGGGTTATTCGGACGGCGGAACGTAGCCTTCGGCCTTGGCGTATTCCTCGCCCGAGAGGTACTTGTCCATCTCGGTCTGCAGAAACTTGCGGTCTTCGGCGTTCATCATGTTCAGACGGCGCTCGTTGATCAGCAGTGTCTGGTGCTTCTGCCAGTCAGCCCAGGCTTTCTGCGAGACGTTGTAGTAGATGTCCTCGCCCTTGGCGCCCGGGTAGGGTGGGCGTTCCAGGCCTGGCAATTCTTCTTTGTACTTGCGGCACATTACGGTGCGGGTCATGACGACTCTCCTGCATTCAATACGTCGGCTGCATGTTTGAGCAGCTTCTTGACCGGGGCGGCGAGGCCCAGGCGCGGCGGGGTGGCGAGGTTATACCAGAGCCAGTCGTCCTCGGCCACGTGATGGGCGGACTCCTCGACCCGGACCAGCCAGGGTTCGATGGTCAGCTGGAAATGGCTGAAAGTGTGCACCAGCCCCGGTAACGCCTGGTGCTCGCCCATCGCCAGCGCGTGCTGATCGGCCAGATGCTGCATGTCATCGAAGTCTTCCAGTTCCGGCAAACTCCACAACCCTCCCCACAGGCCTGTCGAGGGGCGACGGTACAGCAGGATTTCGCCCTGATCGTTGGCAAACATCGGCATCAAGGTCCGCTTTTGCGGCACGGTCTTGCGCGGCTTGGGGATCGGGTAGCGTGTTTCCTGACCCAGCATGTGCGCCTCGCAGCCTCGCTCCAACGGACACAGCAGGCAACTGGGCTTGCTGCGTGTGCAGAGCGTCGCGCCCAGGTCCATCATCGCTTGAGTGTAGTGATTGACGCGGCTGTACGGTGTGAAGCGCTCCGCGGTGGTCCACATCTGTTTTGCGACCTTGGGCTCGCCCGGGTAGCCCTCCTGAGCGGTGAAGCGCGCCAGCACGCGCTTGACGTTGCCGTCCAGGATCGGCGCCCGCAGGCCCATGCTGATGCTGGCGATCGCGCCGGCGGTCGACAGGCCGATTCCGGGCAGTTCGGTGAGCTTTTCAACGTCCCGCGGGAATTCTCCGCCATGCTCGGCAACGACGATCTTCGCGGCCTTCTGCAGGTTGCGTGCTCGGGTGTAGTAGCCCAGCCCCGTCCACAGGTGCAGCACTTCGTCTTCGGGCGCGTCGGCCAGCGCCTGCACGGTCGGCAGCGCCTCCATGAATCGGTCGAAATAGTTGAGAACAGTGCTGACCTGGGTCTGTTGCAGCATGATTTCCGATACCCAGACGCGATAGGGCGTGATGTCGTGTTGCCAGGGAAGATCGTGGCGACCGTGCCTGTTGTACCAGTCGAGGACGGCGGTGGAGAACTGCTCGGGTTGCATCGTGGTTCCGGACTGAGAGAAATGGCGCATCCATGTGTAGGAACCCGGACTACTGCGGGAGCGAATTCATCCGCTCCCGCAGTGGTTACGCGGGCTGACTATCTTACCGCTTGAACAGTCCCTTGATGGCGTCCTTGAGCTCGGGACTGACCTTGTCGCCGAGTTTTTCATCGATTTTGTCACCGATCCGGTCCGTCGCCAGCTTTGCAGCGACGCGGCCCAGGCCTTCGTTATCCAGTCGGCAGGCCTTGGCGCCCAACTCCAGCGGGCCTCGGCAGAGGATCGGCCATTCAATGCCGACAAAGCGTGGATTCACTTCGCACGCCGGGTCCGGCATGTCGCTCTTGTCGCCTTCGATGATCACGCCGACGCGGTAATTCATGCCCATCACGCGCAGGTCGATGTCACCGTCGCCGTTGACGGTCAACCCGGGTGTGCGGACTTTCAGGTCCGGATTGCTGGCCACGCCGTTGCGAAATACCAGGCTACCGTTGAGCTGCTGGAATGGCGTGTCCTTGCCACGAGGTTCGCCGCTCAGGGTTTTGCGATTGAGGGTCGAAATGCCTCGACACAGCTGCTGTTCCAGATTGGCATTAACCAGCACGCCATCGTTCAGGGCAAAGCTGGCCGTGCCGTTGAGGCTCTCCACCAGCGCCTTCTCGCTGTTGCCCTTGGCGGTGACGTCGCTGGTCAGGTTCATCAGGCCGCGCAACGGTGGTGCAGTGCCCTGGCTTTGAATGAAGTGCTCGACCGGCACTTTGACGATGCGGGTCTGCACGCTTGCAAGCGGAACCTCGGGGCGAACATCCAGATTGCCCTTCACCTCGAAATTGCCGTTGTAGAGATCGCCACGCAAGCTGTCGAGCCGGACGACACCGTCCAGCGCCGACGTTTTCAGGGCGGCATTCTGGATGGGCAGCTTCTCGACGGTCAGCTTGCCGAAGGTCAGATTTGCATCGACGTCGAGTTTGCGCATGCGCTCCAGTGGAAGCAGGCGTGCGTCGCTCCAGGCGACTTGCGTCGGCTGGTTTGGCAGCGGCGAAGTGCCCGACGCGGCCAAGGCCTCGGCTTCGCCGCTCTGGACCTCGGATTTGCGCGCCGCACCGGCATTCTTCGCCTGTTCGCTCTGGGGCGGACGATAGCGGTCGGCGTCAAAGGTGTCGGCGCGCAGCTGCAGTCGCAGCGACTGTCTGGCGAAATCTTCGACCGCCACGCGGCCGGTAACCGTGCTGTCATCCAGCCGCAGCGTCAGGTCGTCCAGCGACACGCTGCTCGGCGTGGCGGCGATGCGGCTGACCATTTCGAACTTGCTCAGGCTGCCTTCGCCAAGCGTCGGCACTGGCTGGCCGATGTTTTCGAGGAAGTCGCGCAGGTTGAACTGAGCGATAGAGATGCCGCCGCTCAACTGAGGCGTCTTGTCCAGATCTCGCACATGCAGCTCGCCGAGAGCGCGCAGCTGATTCGCGGACAGTTTCAGATTCGTCCATTCGGCGACGTTTGCCGTCATGTCCGCGAGCAGCTGACCCTGGGCCGAGAACGTAAGCGTCTTGCCCTGCAGCGGATCGCCCGCCGCCTCGCCGCTGAAGCGCATGTCGTCGAGCTGGTAGCGCTTGAGCGCCCGGTCGAATCGCAGTTTGCCGGTCAGCTCGGTTTTGGTCCGCACCACCGGCTGGTTGGTGCTGAGAAAGGCCGTCAGCTTGACCGGGATATCGGTGGCGTTATGAATCGGGCCGGTGCTCAGCTGAATGCTTTCGGCGGAGAATTGCCGGGCTTTGGGAATGTCGTTGAAATCGATGCGGGCGTTGTTCACGGTCAGGCTGTCGATGTCCAGCTTGAGCGGTTGCCAGGGCTTGTCGGGCTTGGCCGCTGCCGAATCGGCGGTGGCCTCGGGCTTGCTCTGCGGCGCCGATGGCGCGTTGGTGCTGGCGGGGACTTTGCCGATGTCTTCCCAGTTGCCGTGGCCATTTTCATCGCGGGTCAGCGTCAGGTTCAGGCCCTCGACACGCACGTCGCTCATTTGCACTTCTTTGCGCAGCAGCGGCAGGACCCGAACGGAAAGCCCGAGCATCTGCAGGTCGGCGAACGGTTTGGTCGGCTCGCTCAAGGTGGCGACGCTGGCGTCATGCAACTCCAGACCCAGCCAGGGGAACAGGCTCCAGCCGATGTCGCCGTTGAGCGTGAGCTCGACGTGGGCGCGATCGCGGACCAGTTTGCGAATCTCGTCTTTGTAGTCGTTGGGATCAAACAGATGGGTCAAGGCAAAGCCGAGAGCCACGATGATCAGCAACAGCCCGAGAATGAAGAGTCCCAGGATTTTGCCGAACGCTTTCATGGGCGAGTCCTTGTATTCGAGTCGTTCAAAATTTAGCCCGCGAGTATAGCGTTCTCATGGGGACGTCGGTTTCTGCGGCGGCATTCGCGCGCAAGCGTAGCCAATGTGAACACAAAAAAGGCGTCAGCTGCGCAGCGCGTTCCGCGACTGACGAGAACGTCGTCGCAAGGCTTCGCACGCTGGGGCGCCTGATACTGCCGATGTGCTGGTTTCACGACTGCTTTACAACCGATGACGGGCAAGCGTTGCTCCCGACGTTCGATTGGACTGCTTGAGGATGACAGATGGCATAAAAAAGGTAGTAGCAGAATGCTTTCTGTCACGTCTCAAATGGTAATCTTTCGCCGTTCGCCAGTCTTGCTGCGTCGAATTGTCACGTAATGAGACTTTCTGCCGATAAAACCGCCAGTGCCTGCGTGCATAAGAGGGGTGGCAGAAAGATGTCGCTGTTCTTGCGGGACACCACTACAAAATTAGGGGCATTAATCAATGACTACAAGCACTGCTCTGGGCGGCACTGTCGCTCAGCCTGCGTTCTTGTCCAAAGAGCGCATCATCGCCAAACGCGGTTTCAACCGCTGGCTGGTTCCGCCGGCGGCACTGGCCATTCACCTTTGCATCGGCATGGCCTACGGCTTCTCGGTGTTCTGGCTGCCGCTGTCCAAGGCCATCGGCATCAAGACCGCCGTCGCTTGCGCACCGGACATGGGCTTCTTCGAACAAGTGTTCTCGTCCAGCTGTGACTGGCCGATCTCAATGCTTGGCTGGATCTACACGCTGTTCTTCATCTTCCTGGGCTGCTCGGCGGCGATCTGGGGCGGATGGCTGGAACACGCCGGCCCACGCAAGGCGGGTGTGGTTTCCGCACTGTGCTGGTGTGGCGGTCTGCTGATTTCGGCGCTGGGTGTCTACACCCACCAGATCTGGCTGATGTGGATCGGTTCGGGCGTCATCGGCGGTATCGGCCTGGGCCTGGGTTACATCTCGCCGGTCTCGACGCTGATCAAGTGGTTCCCGGACAAACGCGGCATGGCGACCGGCATGGCCATCATGGGCTTCGGCGGTGGTGCAATGGTCGGCGCTCCACTGGCCACCGCGCTCATGAGCCACTTCGCCACCCCGGACAGCGTCGGTGTATGGCAGAGCTTCGTGGCCATGGCCGCGATCTACTTCGTCTTCATGATCGGTGGTGCGCTGGCGTACCGCGTTCCGCCTACCGGCTGGAAACCTGAGGGCTGGACCGCTCCGGCGAAGAAAACCAACAGCGCGATGATCACCAACCGTCACGTGCACGTGAGCGTTGCCTGGAAAACCCCGCAATTCCGTCTGGTCTGGCTGGTGCTGTGCCTGAACGTTTCGGCCGGTATCGGCATCCTCGGCATGGCCTCGCCGCTGCTGCAGGAAGTGTTCGGCGGCAAACTGCTGGGCAGCGATCAGGGCTTCGCGCAACTGGATGCCTCGCAATTGGCGGCCATCGCCGCTATCGCCGCAGGCTTCACCGGTCTGTTGAGCCTGTTCAACATCGGCGGTCGTTTCTTCTGGGCGTCGTTCTCCGACTACATCGGCCGTAAAGCCACCTACTTCGTGTTCTTCGCGCTGGGCTTCCTGCTCTATGCGGCCGTTCCGACGTTGGGTCATCTGGGCAGCGTTGCGCTGTTCGTGGCTGCGTTCTGTGTCGTGCTGTCGATGTACGGCGGCGGCTTCGCGACCGTTCCGGCTTACCTGGCCGACCTGTTCGGTACTCAGATGGTAGGCGCGATCCACGGTCGTCTGCTGACTGCATGGGCAGCGGCTGGCGTGCTGGGTCCGGTACTGGTGAACTACCTGCGTGAGTATCAGCTGAGCCACGGCGTTGCGCGCGCCGATGCCTACGACATCACGCTGTACATCCTTGCCGGCCTGCTGGTACTGGGCTTCATCTGCAACATGCTGGTGCGCCCGGTGGCCGACAAATACTTCATGACCGACGCTCAGCTGAAAGCCGAGCAGGCAATTGGTCACGATGCAGGCGCCGACCACACCACTTCCCTTGAGTGGAAAGCCGACGCGAGCACCAAGCCTCTGGCGATCCTGGCCTGGCTGGCAGTGGGCATTCCACTGGCATGGGGCGTGTGGATCACCCTGCAGAAGACTGCGGTGCTGTTTCACTAAGTTGCTGTTGGAATCGGCCTGAGCATCTTCAGGCCGACGCAAAATCTGTGGGAGCGAGCTTGCTCGCGAAAGTGGTCCGACAATCGACAGAGATGTTGAATGAGCGGGCCCATTCGCGAGCAAGCTCGCTCCCACATTTGTTTTGAGGTCGCTTGCATGTGCCTGTATGCACATGTCTAACGCTCGCGGCGCTGGATTCAGCCCGTCAGTGATCTCACCCTTCGTGTTTCTGTTTCCCCGCCACACGCCTATAATGTCCGCCTTTTCGCCCAATGATTTTGCGGAGCTGGTGATGGCCGAACGTAAGGCGTTCGTCGAGCGCGACACCCTGGAAACTCAGATCAAAGCCTCGATCAACCTGGATGGCACCGGAAAGGCCCGATTCGATATCGGCGTTCCTTTTCTTGAACACATGCTCGACCAGATCGCCCGTCACGGGCTGATCGATCTGGATATCGAGAGCAAGGGCGACCTGCACATCGACGACCACCACACCGTGGAAGACGTCGGTATCACCCTGGGTCAGGCCTTCAGCAAAGCCATCGGCGACAAAAAGGGCATCCGTCGTTACGGTCACGCCTACGTCCCGCTGGATGAAGCGCTGTCGCGCGTGGTCATCGACTTCTCCGGTCGTCCCGGCCTGCAGATGCACGTGCCTTATACCCGTGCCACGGTCGGCGGCTTCGACGTGGACCTGTTCCAGGAATTCTTCCAGGGCTTCGTCAACCACGCCAACGTCACCCTGCACATCGACAACCTGCGCGGCCACAACACTCATCACCAGATCGAAACCGTCTTCAAGGCGTTCGGCCGCGCGCTGCGCATGGCGGTTGAACTGGACGACCGCATGGCCGGCCAGATGCCTTCGACCAAGGGCGTTTTGTAATGCAGACCGTTGCAGTAATCGACTACGGCATGGGCAATCTGCACTCCGTGGCCAAGGCGCTGGAGCACGTTGGCGCCGGACGGGTGCTGATCACCAGCGATGCCGACGTCATCCGTGAGGCCGACCGCGTGGTGTTCCCCGGCGTTGGCGCGATCCGCGACTGCATGGCTGAGATCCGCCGTCTGGGGTTCGACGCGCTGGTGCGTGAAGTCAGCCAGGATCGTCCGTTTCTGGGCATCTGCGTCGGCATGCAGGCGCTGATGGATCGCAGTGAAGAAAACGACGGCGTGGACTGCATCGGCGTGTTTCCAGGTCAGGTGCGCTTCTTCGGCAAGGACCTTCACGAAGACGGCCAGCACCTGAAAGTCCCGCACATGGGCTGGAACGAAGTGACGCAGGCAGTGGATCACCCGCTGTGGCACAGCATTCCGGATCAGGCGCGATTCTATTTCGTGCACAGCTACTACATCGACTCGCCTAACCCGCGGCAGATCGTCGGGCGCGGTCATTACGGTCGTGATTTCGCTGCGGCGCTGGCCGATGGCTCGCGCTTTGCGGTGCAGTTCCACCCGGAGAAGAGCCACACCCATGGCCTGCAATTGCTGCAGAACTTCGCCGCGTGGGATGGCCGCTGGTAATGAGCAAGAAGAACAAGGCGCCGATCCTGACCCTCACTTCCGAGCAGGAGAGTGAGGCGTGCCACAAGATCAAGCGCTTCATGGAGGACCGCTTCGAACTGGACCTGGGTTCATTCGAAGCGGCTGAAATCCTGGAATTGTTCACTCGCGAAATTGCGCCGCATTACTACAACCGGGCGATTTTCGATGTGCAGGCGCATTTGAAAGAGCGCTTCGAAAGCATTGAAAGCGACGTCTGGGCGTTGGAAAAGAACTGAGAGCAGCTTCGACACGCAAGCTGCAACAATGATTGACGCGCGCCTGCTGGCAGCTTTCAGCTCGCAGCTCGCAGCTCTTTTGACGAAGGAAAAAGCATGCTGATTATCCCCGCTATCGACCTCAAAGACGGTGCCTGTGTGCGCCTTCGCCAAGGCCGCATGGAAGATTCCACGGTGTTTTCCGACGATCCGGTGAGCATGGCTGCCAAGTGGGTCGAAGGCGGTTGCCGCCGTTTGCATCTGGTCGACCTGAACGGCGCGTTCGAAGGTCAGCCGGTCAACGGTGATGTGGTTACCGCCATCGCCAAGCGCTACCCGAACCTGCCGATCCAGATCGGCGGCGGCATTCGCTCGCTGGAGACCATCGAGCACTACGTCAAGGCGGGCGTGAGCTACGTGATCATCGGCACCAAGGCGGTCAAAGAGCCTGAGTTCGTCGCCGAGGCGTGCCGCGCCTTCCCCGGCAAAGTGATCGTCGGTCTGGACGCTAAAGACGGCTTCGTCGCCACCGATGGCTGGGCGGAAGTCAGCTCGGTTCAGGTGATCGACCTGGCCAAACGTTTTGAAGCGGACGGCGTCTCGGCCATCGTTTATACCGACATCGCCAAAGACGGCATGATGCAGGGCTGCAACGTCCCCTTCACGGCCGCGCTGGCGGCGGCCACGAAGATCCCGGTCATTGCGTCCGGCGGGATTCACAACCTGGGCGACATCAAGGCGCTGCTCGACGCAAAGGCACCGGGCATCATCGGCGCCATTACCGGCCGCGCGATCTACGAAGGCACGCTGGATGTGGCTGAAGCCCAGGCGTTCTGTGATCAGTACTCGATCTGATCTGTAGGAGCGCGCTTGCCCGCGATGACGTTGTAGCAGTCGCACATCCGGGACTGACACGCCGCCATCGTGGGCAAGCGCGCTCCTGCAGGTGTCCAAACTTTCGGAGATTAGGCCATGGCCCTCGCCAAGCGCATCATCCCTTGCCTCGACGTCGATAACGGCCGCGTGGTCAAGGGCGTGAAGTTCGAGAACATCCGCGACGCCGGTGATCCGGTGGAGATCGCCCGTCGTTATGACGAGCAGGGTGCCGATGAAATTACGTTTCTCGACATCACCGCCAGTGTCGATGGTCGTGACACCACGCTGCACACCGTCGAACGCATGGCCAGCCAGGTGTTCATCCCGCTGACCGTCGGTGGCGGCGTGCGTAGCGTTCAAGACATTCGCAACTTGCTCAACGCCGGCGCCGACAAGGTGTCGATCAACACCGCGGCGGTGTTCAACCCTGAATTCGTCGGCGAGGCGGCTGCGCGTTTCGGTTCTCAGTGCATCGTCGTTGCCATCGATGCCAAGAAGGTGTCCGCGCCGGGCGAGGAGCCGCGCTGGGAAATATTCACCCACGGCGGTCGCAAGCCGACCGGGCTGGATGCGGTCATGTGGGCGAAAAAGATGGAAGGTCTGGGTGCCGGTGAAATCCTGCTGACCAGCATGGATCAGGACGGCATGAAAAACGGCTTCGATCTGGGCGTCACGCGCGCCATCAGCGACGCGCTGGGCATTCCGGTGATCGCTTCGGGTGGCGTGGGCAATTTGCAACATCTGGCTGACGGCGTGATCGAGGGGCACGCGAGCGCCGTGCTGGCCGCAAGTATTTTTCACTTTGGCGAATACACCGTGCCGGAAGCGAAAGCGTTCATGGCCAGGCAAGGCATCGTGGTTCGCTGATAGCCGCGGGAGTTTGTGCCTGTCAGTGAATGATCGCTCCCACGCTCTGCGTGGGAGTGACTTACGTGACGCTCTGCGCCACAGGGACGCGAAGCGTGCTGCCCTGCATTCCCACGCGGAGCGCGGGCACGATCAACGCCGACGTGCGAACCATCAAAGCGCTGAAACCCCGCCCCAGACGCTTCGAGACACCTCTGTCCTGAAAGCGACCACACCCATTCCCGAACTGGACAACGCCCGAGGTTAACGGCACTCTCTTGCCGTCGTCAGGATCGGGTGCCAGGGATATGTTCAAAGGTGTTTTTCTTGCGCTGATCAGCGTGGCTGCATTGCTGTCAGGAACTGCCCGTGCAGACGATGCGCCGGGTTATTCAATGGTGCTTCTCACCGAAAACTTCCCGCCTTACAACATGGCGACCGACGGCAAGAATTTCGCCCAGGAAAGCAATATCAAGGGCATCGCCGTCGAGATCGTGCGCGAAACCTTCAAGCGGGCCGGCATCGGCTACAACATGACCCTGCGATTCCCGTGGGATCGAATCTACAAGCTCGCCCTGGAAAAGCCCGGTTACGGCGTGTTCGTGACGGCGCGTCTGCCTGAGCGCGAGAAGCTCTTCAAATGGGTCGGCCCGATCGGCCCCGATGACTGGATCATGCTCGCGCGCGCGGACAGCCCGATCCAGCTGTCCTCGCTGGACGAGGCGCGGCAATACAAAATCGGCGCTTACAAAGGCGATGCCATCGCCGAAGAGCTGGACCGTCAGGGCATGAACCCGATTACGGTGCTCAGTGACAAGGACAACGCCAAAAAGCTGGTCGAGGGTCAGATCGATCTCTGGGCCACGGGCGATCCGGCAGGACGTTATCTGGCCCGTCAGGAAGGGGTGACCGGCCTGAAAACGGTGCTGCGTTTCAACAGCGCGGAATTGTTTCTGGCGCTCAACAAAGACACCCCCGATGACGTCGTCGCCAGGCTGCAGGCGGCACTCGATCAGCTGCGCAAAGAAGGCATGGTCGACAGCATTCTCGGCAAGTACCTCTGACGAGCGCTCCGTCAGCGGCGTCGACGCCAGCTGACGGAGCCTTCAGGCATCACTCGGCAATCGCCATCTTCAACGGCTCGCTCAACAGCTTCGCGCCCGAAGCGCTCAGGTGGTTGTCGTCCAGATAATAGAAGCTCTTGTCCTTGCCGATCTCACAGCTGGTTGCGTTGCAGAAATACTGCTTGGTGCGGATGACCTGGAGCTGACCGTCGTTGGTTTCTTGATCGAGCATCGCCATTTCCCCTGCGTCCCAGGCGTCGATAGCCGTTCTGGGCACGTTGTCGCCCAGTGCGCTGACCACCGCTTTGACGTGACCGAACATCTGTATATCGGGCACTTGCTCCAGAATGAACAGCTTGCTTTCGGGGGTTGTACGGGTGAAGAACTTCACCGTCGAATCGACGCCTCGTGCGACGACCTGTTGCGGCGTCAGGCCTTGCTCGCCTGTTTCAAGCTGCAGAAGGTGATGCTTCTTCTGCAGAACGTTTTTCTTTTGCCAGCCATGCATGTACAGCGTCCAGCGGCCGACCAGAATGATCTTCTCCGGCTGCAGATTGGCGACTTGTTCGGCATACCGCGCAAGCTGTCCCGGCTTGTCGCAGTTGGAACTGTTGCCGATGCCGTCGTAGCGCTCAAGCCCAACCAGCGGCGGGCAGCCGGGAATCGAGACGAACATGTACGTCATGCCCGCGTCTTCGCTGAATGCATCCACCAGCGGCAGGACGTGCGAGTCGCCGAACAACACCACCAGCCGGCTGCCCGTGCCGATCTTCTTGCAGACCAGTTCCGACCCGCCCGAATCGTAGCCATCGCAGTCCTGCACATTTACGGCCATGGGGTCGACCTGCGGTTTGAACACCGTGTTCAGCGTCCCGCCGATCGCCAGCAGCAGCACGATGCTGGCCACGGCCCACTTGAACACGCCAGCCTGGGAAATCCTGTTCTTGTAGCGAAACGGCGCTTCGATGTATTTCCAGCTGATCCACGCCAGCACGAACACAGCGATGATCAGCAGCGGGAAGATCGCCTCGTCGTAGTTCGAGAACTGCAGCGGCGACAGGCGATACAGCGCGAAAATCGGCTGGTGCCACAGATAGGCGCTGTACGAGAGCAGGCCGATCCAGACCATCGGCTTGAGCGACAGCACCTTGCCGGTCACGCATTGCGGCGAGGCGAACAGAATGATCAGGCAGGTGCCCAGCACGGGAATGACGGTGTAGAGGCTGGGGAAGGGCGTGGTTTCTTCGAAGCCGAAGATCGAATACAGCACCATGGCAACACCGATGATTGCCAGCGCTGCCTTGTAAGGGTTGAACCCCGCTGCGGGTGCTGCGACGCCGGAGGTGCGGAACAGCACCATCGCCGTCAGCGAGCCTGCCAGCAACTCCCACGCACGGGTTGGCAGCAGGTAGAAATTGATCGCCGGATGGTATGTCGCCCCCCATTCGGCCAGCGCCAGCGACACGCAAGTGATGCACAGAATGAACAGCGTCAGGCCCGGCTTCTTGAGTTTCCAGGCCAGCAGCAGGAACAGCGGAAAGAAGATGTAGTACTGCTCCTCGACGGCCAGGCTCCACGTATGCAGCAAAGGTTGTTCGCCCGCCGCGGGGTCGAAGTAGTCGGTGTTGCGCCAGAAGAACAGATTGGACGCAAACACTGCCACCGACATGATGCTGCGTCCCAGGTTCTGAAGGTCGCTGTCGAGCATCCAGGCCAGTGCGAACGGCAGCGTGGCGATGATCACGAAGAACAGCGCAGGTAAAATCCGCCGTGCCCGTCGCTCGTAGAATTTGAGAATGGAAAAATGCCCCTGCGCGATCTCCGCCGCCAGGATGGACGTAATCAGATAGCCCGAGATCACGAAGAAAATATCGACACCGACAAAGCCGCCGGAGAAGAACGTGAAGCCTGCGTGAAACAGGATCACCGGGAGCACGGCTACCGTACGCAGCCCATCGATTTCAGGCCGGTATTTCAATACGCGATCGGGTTGGGCGAGAGTCGGATTCATGAGCGCCTTGATCGAAGTAAGGGTGGATCGGGGGTGGCACTCCAATACGGGGCGCTGCATCCATTCGAGATCCAACATAAAGCAGCGCCGGTTTCTGTCAAATTAATGACCTGAATCGGAGGCTGTTTCGATAGCGTGTTTGATGGTGCCAGAAATACGACGATCACCCGGATGCTTCCGCATACAAGGACTTACGACATAACTGAGCCTGGACTGAGGAAGGTATCGGGTCACTCGCAGACGAGAGAACCGACGAACGTAGCGGGTCGGCTGGCGCCAGCGAGCGCTGCCATTTCAAGGAAGGTAAAGCGGCGGGTCAGCGGTACACGCCGTTCTTGCCGTGCCCGGTCATCGCCTGATTGCCCCGGATGCTGATCATGTGGCGCAGTTCGATCCAGTCGATGCCCTGAGCCTTGAGCTTGGGCAGTTCGCGCTCGAGCACGTCCATCGTCACAGGATACGGATGGCCGATCATCACGGCAGAGCCCTGCTTGTGTGCCAGCTTGATCGCAGTCTGTAGCTGAGTGCTGATGGCTTCGGCAGTGCGTTCATCGTCCAGGAAGACATCGCGCGAGACGCTTGCCAGACCGATCTTCTGTGCCTCGGCGGCGGCGACTGTCTTTGCGCTGGTGCGGCTGTCGACCAGAAACAGATGCCGGCGCTGCAGTTCGCCAACCAGCCAGCTCATCGCCACCGGCTCGGCGGTCATGCGGCTGCCCTCGTGGTTGTTGATGCCTGCGGCATACGGCACTTTCAGCAGGGCCGCGTTCAGCCGCGACTCGAGTTCAGGCAGCGCAAGATCGGGACGCCACGCATACGGCCCGGTGGCCGGATCCATCGGCATATGCAGCATGACCGTCTTGCCGGCTTTGTGCGCCTGACGCGCGAAGTCGGTGGCGTGCGGCGTGTCCGGCATGATCGCCAGCGTCACCGGGCCGGGGAGGGCCAGCGCTCGGCTGTCTTTCTCCGGGCTTTGTCCGAGATCGTCAATGATCAGGCTGAGGTACGCGACCTTCGGCTTTTTGCCGTCGGTTGCGGAGGCTTCGGCGGACGTCGCCTGCGCGACGCCCGTCATGACAGCAAGGGCGCAGAAGAGCCCGGTCAGCCAGAGGCGCATATCAATTGCCGCGTGTGACACTCAATCCCTTGAGCAGACTGAGGGCCTGATTCAACTGGTAATCGTCGTCCTGCGGACGCGCCTTGCCAGCCTTGGCCTTGGTGGTCGGTTTGTCCGCGCCGCCGTTGCCGTTGCCCAGGTGGCCAAGCAGGTCGGCCTCTTTGTAGTTGTCGCCGTCGGCTTCGGCCGTGACCTTGGCGCGTTTGACTTCGATGTCCGGGTTGATGCCCTGCGCCTGAATCGAACGGCCATTTGGCGTGTAGTACAGCGCAGTGGTGATCTTCAGCGCGCGATCGTTGGCCAGCGGCAGCACGGTCTGCACCGAGCCTTTGCCGAACGAATCGGTGCCCATCAGGATGCCGCGTTTCTGATCCTGCAATGCGCCGGCGACGATTTCGGACGCCGAGGCACTGCCACCGTTGATCAGCACCACCAGAGGCGCGCCTTCGCTGGCGTCGGCCGGATCGGCCGAGAAGCGCAGTTCGGAATTGGCGATGCGGCCCTTGGTGTAGACGATCAGGCCCTTTGTCAGGAAATGGTCGGCCACTTCGACGGCCGCCTGCAACACACCACCCGGGTTGTTGCGCAGGTCCAGAATCAGGCCGTTCATCTTCTTGCCGTTGTCCTTGCGCAGCTTGGCCAGCGCCTTGCCGACTTCTTCGCCGGTCTTGACCTGGAACTGCGTGATGCGGATGTAGCCGTAGCCCGGCTCAAGCATCTGCGACTTCACGCTCTTGACCTGAATGGTGGCGCGCGCCAGCGTCACGTCGAACGGGTTGCCGCCATCGCGTACCAGCGTCAGGGTGATTTTCTCGCCGATCTTGCCGCGCATCTTGTCGACCGCTTCCTGCATGGTCTGGCCTTGGGTCGGCGTGCCGTTGATCTTGACGATCAGGTCGCCGGCCTCGATGCCCGCTTTGGAAGCCGGTGTGTCATCGATGGGCGAGACGACTTTTATGAAGCCGTCCTCGACACCCACTTCGATGCCCAGACCGCCAAATTCGCCGCTGGTGCTTTCCTGCAGTTCCTGGAAGTCTTCCGGGCCCAGGTAAGCGGAGTGCGGATCGAGGTTGCTGAGCATGCCTTTAATGGCGTTTTCCAGCAGGGTCTTGTCATCCACCGGCTCGACGTACGCGGCTTTGATCCGGTCCATCACCTCGGCGAAGGTGCGCAGCTCGTCGAGCGGCAGCGGGGCCTTGACGGTCGCGGCATTGGCTGGCACTGACGCGGCAGGCGTTGTCGCCGGAGCGGCACCGGCGGCGTGCGCCAGAGGAGCGCCGATAACCACGGCGATAGTCAGGGCCAGCGAGGTGAGGCGGGACGAAAACAGCATGTCTTACGAACTCCTGAGTGAGGTGTCGACTTATCCTTGAGTGCGACACCATTGGGCCGGATCACTAGGGCGACCCTGCTGACGAATAGCGAAATACAGAGCCGGAGTGTCCTGACCGCCACCACTGTTGCCGACGGTGGAGATCGCCTCTCCGGCTTTTACAACGTCACCAGCCTCTTTCAACAGACTCTGGTTGTGACCGTACAAACTCAAATAACCGTTGCCGTGATCGAGAATGACCAGAAGGCCTGCGCCACGCAACCAGTCGGCAAAGACCACACGACCACCATGCACAGCGTGTACCTGACTGCCTGCGGCAGCGCTGATCATCACGCCGTCCCACTTGGTCCGCTCGTCATCGCCGCGGGTTTCGCCGAAGCGCGCCAACAATCGACCATCGACAGGCCAAGGAAGTTTTCCTTTTGCTTGTTCAAAAGGTCCGCCATAGGACTGCCCTGCGCTGGAAACCATGGCGCCGGGCGCTTTTACCGGCCGACGCGGCGCTTCGTCGCTGTCGTCTTTGCCGCGACTTTTGGCCAGTGCTTCCTGTTCGCGCTGGCGTTTCTCCGCTTCCTGCTGAGCGAGCAGCGCTTTCTGACGCGCTTCTTCTGCTTCGCGGGCTTGTCGGGCAAGGGTTTCTTCGATGGTCTTGAGGACTTTAGTCAGGTCTGCCTGATCCTGCTGGCGTGCCTGTAGCTTCTGGTCACGTGCCTTGTAGTCCTGATTCAGCTTGGCGAGGGCGACCTGACGCTCCTGGCGGACCGTGTCGAGCTGGGATTTCTGGTCGTCCAGCGAGCTTTTCTGCACCAGCAGCTGTGCCTGCTGCAGGTCGATGTCTTTCTCGACCTCCGCCAACTGACGCAGGGTTTCATTGAAATTGCGCAACTGCTCCAGGCGCGCCTGGCTCAGGTAGTCGTAATAGGTGAGGGTGCGGGCAAATTTCTCGGGATTCTGCTGGTTCAGCAGCAGCTTGAGGTATTCCTGCCGGCCGCTTTGATAGGCCGCGCGGGCTTGAATCGCGATCAGGCGCTGCTGTTCAACGCGGGCGCTCTGGAGTTTTTTTTTCTCGCCGTCGAGCCGTTGAAGCTCGGTTTCACTCTTTTTTAGTTCTTTTTGCAGGGCCTCCACCTGCTTTTCCAGCTTGCCCATTTCGGTTTCGGTAGAGCGCAGATCTTTCTGGACGCCGGACTTTTCTTCCTGCAGCTGGCTCAAGGCCTTCTTCAGCTCGGTGATGTCCTGACGTGTGGCATCCAGCTGTTTCTGGGTTTGTGCGCGCTCGTCATCGGCAAAGGCCGGATTGAGCAGACAAATCAAAGCAAAGGCGATCAGGGCGCGAAGCATGAGGTTGGGCGATACCGGGAGTGAAGACGGGCCTAGTATGCCCGCCAGTGGCTGCAAAAAAAACGCTCTGTGGACGAGCCTTTCAGACATTTCATACAAATATAGGGGCTTGCACCTATAAGAACCGGCCTGTCAGTCGCTGACAGGCCGGTTCTAGGCGCCTTACTTGGCGATCAGGATCGAGGTGCCGGTCATTTCTTTCGGAATGTCCATGCCCAGCAACGTCAGCATGGTCGGCGCGACGTCCGCCAGCACACCGCCTTCACGGACTTTCAAGTCACGCTTGCCGACATAGACGAATGGCACCGGCTCGGTGGTATGCGCGGTGTGCGCCTGACCGGTCGTGTCATCGGTCATTTGCTCGACGTTGCCGTGGTCGGCTGTGATCAGCGCTTCGCCACCCACTTTTTCCAGCGCCTCGGTGATGCGACCCACGCACACGTCCAGGCATTCAACCGCTTTGATTGCGGCCTCCATGATGCCGCTGTGGCCAACCATGTCGCCGTTCGCGTAATTGACGACGATCACGTCATAACGCTGGTTTTCGATGGCGTCGACGATCTTGTCGGTCACTTCCGGCGCGCTCATTTCCGGCTGCAGGTCGTAAGTGGCAACCTTCGGAGAAGGAATCAGGATGCGCTCTTCACCTGGGAACGGCTCTTCGCGGCCGCCGGAGAAGAAGAACGTCACATGGGCGTATTTCTCGGTCTCGGCGATGCGCAGCTGGGTCTTGCCGTTGTTCGACAGGTACTCGCCGAGCACGTTGTGCAGACCTTCTTTAGTGAATGCAGCAGGTGCCGGAATGCTCGCGGCGTATTGCGTCAGCATCACGAAGCCGGCCAATTTTGGCTGGCGAGCCCGGGCGAAATCTTTGAAGTCATCCTCGACGAACACGCGGGTCAGTTCGCGAGCGCGGTCGGCGCGGAAGTTCATGAACACGACGGCGTCGCCGTCCTCGACTTTGACCTGCTCGCCGATGCGTGTGGCTTTGACGAATTCGTCGTTCTCGTCACGCCCGTACGCTGCATCCAGCCCGGCCTTGGCGGTCTCGGCCTGGAATTCAGATGTGCCGTCGACGATCAGGTTGTAGGCGGATTCGACGCGGTCCCAACGGTTGTCACGGTCCATGGCGAAATAACGGCCAATGATCGTGGCCGTACGACCTTTGCCCAGACGCTTGTAGGCCGTTTCCATGGTGTCGAGGTACTTGTGAGCGCTGCGCGGCGGCGTATCGCGACCGTCCAGGAAGGCGTGCAGATAAATCTTGTCGGCGCCACGCTTGGCAGCCAGTTCGACCATCGCCACCAGGTGGTCTTCGTGGCTGTGGACGCCTCCGTCAGACAGCAGACCCAGAATGTGAACCGCCTTGCCTGCGCCAACGGCCTTGTCCACAGCGGTGCAGATGGCCGGGTTCTCGAAGAACTCGCCGTCGCGGATCGCTTTGGTGACGCGAGTGAAATCCTGATAAACCACGCGGCCAGCACCCAGGTTCATGTGGCCGACTTCGGAGTTGCCCATCTGCCCGTCGGGCAGACCGACGTCCATGCCGGAACCGGAGATCAGGCCGTTAGGCATGGTCTTGTAGAGGCGATCGAAGACCGGCATCTTCGCTTCGTAGACCGCGTTGCCGTGATGGCTGTCGCTGTGACCGAAGCCGTCCAGGATGATCAGAACCAAAGGTTTAGGCGTGGTAGTCATGAATCCCACTCTTGGCAAATAGGTGAAGTAGAAAAAAGATCGACAGTTTAGGTTGAAGTTCAAACGGCGTCACTGCCGTACGGGCTTTGGCCGACCTTGGGGGCTGTGTATACTGGCCGACATTTTAACGCCCTGGAACCTGATGATGGTTGCTCACCTGATTGAATTTGCCACTAACCACTATTTACTGGCTGGCGCTTTTGTCATCCTGCTGGCGCTGTTGATTGCAACGGAGCTTAGCAAAGGCGGCCGTAGCCTGAGCACCGGTGAGCTGACCGCACTGGTCAATCGCGATGAAGCGGTTGTCATCGACGTACGGGCCAAGAAGGATTACGCCACCGGGCACATTGTCGGCGCGCTGAACTTCCCTCAGGACAAGGTGCTGACTCGCACCTCCGAGCTTGAAAAATACAAGTCCAAGACCCTCATCATCGTCGATGCCGCAGGCCAGCACGCGGGCCACACCGCTCGCGAGCTGCTCAAGGCCGGCTTCACCGCCGCCAAGCTGTCGGGCGGCATTTCGTCGTGGCGTGCTGACAACCTGCCGCTGGTGAAGTGAAATGGCTGAAGTCGTCGTCTACTCCAGCGATTATTGCCCTTATTGCTCCCGCGCCAAGTACCTGCTGGCGAGCAAGAATGTCGACTTCGAAGAGATCAAGGTCGACGGCAAGCCCCAGCTTCGCGCTGAAATGACCAAAAAAGCCGGGCGTACCTCGGTTCCGCAGATCTGGATCGGTTCGGTCCACGTCGGCGGTTGCGATGACCTCTTTGCACTGGAGCGCGCCGGCAAGCTCGACGCGCTGCTGAGCGCCTGAATTCGAACCCTACAAGACCTCAAAAGTAAGGATCTGAGATGACCGATCAACCGAATAACGGCGCCACTTCCAACGAAGAAGCTCCACAGTTTTCCCTGCAGCGCATCTACGTTCGCGACCTGTCGTTCGAAGCGCCGAAAAGCCCGGCGATCTTCCGTCAGGAGTGGACCCCAAGCGTGAGCCTGGACCTGAACACTCGCCAGAAGCAGCTGGAAAACGATTTCTACGAAGTCGTTCTGACCCTGTCGGTCGAAGTGAAGAACGGCGACGAAATCGCGTTCATCGCGGAAGTCCAGCAGGCGGGTATCTTCCTGATCAAGGGCCTGGACGACGCGTCCATGAGCCACACCCTTGGCGCCTTCTGCCCGAACATTCTGTTCCCGTACGCGCGCGAAACCATCGACAGCCTGGTTGTCCGTGGCTCGTTCCCAGCGCTGATGCTGGCGCCGGTGAACTTCGACGCACTGTACGCTCAAGAGCTGCAACGCATGCAGGAAGCGGGCGAGACCCCGACCGTTCAGTAAGCGTTTGCTGCAAGGAAAAAGCGCCCTTTATGGGCGCTTTTTTTATAACGGCGAATGTTGAAGTGGTAGGAGCGCGGCTTGTCCCGCGATCGGCGGGGAACCCGTCGTGAAATCGTGTGATGCGGTGAACTGGATGCACCGTGAACCCTGCATTTGCTGCCAGTGCCCGGCAGATCGCGGGACAAGCCACGCTCCTACAGCCGTGGATTGCACGCCCTTCAAGGTCATTTGAACCCCAATTGCCGCCAGCCCTCGTAAACCGCAACGGCCACGGTGTTCGAGAGGTTCAAACTGCGGCATCCTTCACGCATTGGCAAACGCAGGCGCTGTTCGCTGCTCAACGGGTCCAGCACTTCCGGTGGCAGGCCGCGGCTCTCCGGGCCGAAAAGGAACGCATCGCCTTCCTGAAACGCCACATCGTGAAAGGGTCGCGAACCCTTTGTGGTAAAAGCGAACAGCCGCGGTTGACCGATGCTCTTAAGGCAACTCGCCAGGTCGGCGTGGCGATGCAGTGTGGCGTACTCGTGGTAATCGAGACCGGCACGACGCAGTCGCTTGTCATCGAGTTCGAAACCCAACGGTTCGATCAAATGCAGGCTGCAGCCGCTGTTGGCGCAAAGCCTGATGATGTTGCCGGTATTCGGCGGAATTTCTGGTTGAAAAAGGATCACGTGAAACATGCACGGCTCCGAACATAAGGATGGGGTGCATTCTACCCCCGAAGAGGACCCGAGGCCGAAGCTATGGCCTCGTGTTTTAGGCTCCATCGCGATTATCGGATTCATGATCGGCTTGATGATCGGCCGGCTGACCACGCCCGATCCCGTGGCGTTGCAGCAGATAGAGGTGCTGCAAGATGGCGTTGCGGTGTGGTTCAACCGAGAGCCGCAGCTGCATGGCGAACACATCGACGGCGCCGTGGCCTTGCTGTTCAACGCCCAGGGGCAAGCGCAGCACGGCGAGCTCAAGCTCAACGGCAAAGACGTGCGCTGGAGAGTGCAAAGAAGCGATAAGGGATTGCTGCTGAACCTGCTGGCGGCCCGTCCGTTGCACGGCCAATGGCGCGGTGCAACTCAGGACGGGCGCTGGAGACTCGAGGTGAGTCTGCGGGAGGAATAAAAGAGGGGAATCCCCGGCCTGCCTGTACCAAGGTCCCCAAAACTGGTGATGCTTAACCTATTGCAGGCAGCGTGCCAGTTTTGGAAATCCTGCGCGGGAAAGGTGAAAGTGCCCCGCAATACCCCGGTTTTATAGCCTCAACCCTGCTGTGCCGTGCTCAAGGAGGGCGTTTCCTCTTTCGTTCTCGCGTTCAGATTTGGGTGTTTATTGATCAGTTTTGCACGCTATTCGCGCATTTTCCGGTGACGGGTGACCAAAGTGATGCACGGCTCAGCCTGTGAAGGCGAACGTGCACACGTAGAGCGGCATCGAGCCCCCTATCAGAACGGCGCATCTCCCAGAATCGTGGCGCGATGCATCACCCGGCGTTGCGGGCGGTAGTCGTCCACCGCGTAATGCTGCGTCACGCGGTTGTCCCACATCGCCACGTCGTTTTCCTGCCAACGCCAGCGAATGGTGAACTCCGGCCGCGTGGCATGGGCGAAGAGCATTTTCAAAATGGCTTCGCTTTCTGCGGGTTCCAGTTCGTTGATCCGTGTCGTGAAGCCGTCATTCACGAATAGCGCCTTACGCCCGCTGACCGGATGCGTGCGTATCACCGGGTGCGACAGCGGCGGATTCTTGCGCCGGGTTTCCTCCCAGCGCGCGAGGTCTTCGGCCGTGCTGCCAAAGCGTTCCAGAGGAAATGAGCGAGTGAAGTCGTGGGTGGCGGTCAAACCGTCGAGCAGCGCTCGCATCGGCGCCGACAACGCCTCGAACGCCGCGATCCCGCTCGCCCACAGCGTGTCCCCACCATAAGCCGGCAGCTGCTTGGCGCTGAGGACCGCGCCCAAGGCAGGCGTCGGCAGAAACGTGACGTCGGTGTGCCAGATGGCGTTATCGCGCACATCAGTCACTGCCGTGTCGAGGATCAACACTTCTGGCTGCTCAGGGACGTTCGGGTAGATCGGATGAATATGCAGGTCGCCGAAATGGGCCGCGAAGCGCGCCTGTTGTTGCGGCGTCACTGGTTGGTCCCGGAAGAACAGCACCTGATGTTCGAGCAAGGCGCGTTCGATGGCATCGCGTTCTGCGCTCGTCAGGTCCCGGCTCAGGTCCACGCCGCTGATTTGCGCGCCCAATGACGGGCTGAGCGTGGTGATATGAATGCTCATGAGGGTTCTCGTGTGTTGGGCGCCGAAGTGTCGGCGTGGTCAGTCATCGGGTTCGGTCGTGGTTTCAGTCAGTGAGTCTGGCCGTGCCACGGCACCAGCTTGCGCTGCAGTGCGCGCAGGCCCATTTCCAGCGCGAAGGCGATCAGGGCGATCACGAGGATCCCTAGCACCACAACGTCGGTGACCAGAAACTGCGCGGCCGACTGAACCATGAAGCCCAGCCCGCTGGTGGCTGCGATCAATTCGGCAGCGACCAGTGTCGACCAGCCGACGCCCAGCCCGATGCGTACGCCGGTGAGGATGTCGGGCATCGCGCTGGGCACGATGACGTGGCGAATCAGCTGCCAGCGGCTGGCGCCGAGTGATTGCGCGGCGCGTATTTTTGCGCTGTCGACAGTGCGCACGCCCGTCGCGGTGGCGATCGCAATCGGCGCAAAGATCGCCAGATAAATCAGCAGGACCTTGGAGAATTCGCCGATCCCGCACCAGATCACGATCAGCGGCAGGTAGGCCAGCGGAGGGATCGGTCGATAGAACTCGATCAGCGGATCGAAAATCCCGCGAGCGATCCGGTTATGACCGATGGCGATTCCCACGGGAATGGCCGTGAGCACCGCGAACAGCAGCGCCAGGCCAATGCGCTGCAAACTCGCCCCCAGATGCTGCCAGAGCGTGGACTCCATGTAGCCTTTGGTCATCAGCAGCCAGGCTTTTTCGAGCACGGCCGATGGCGGCGGAAGAAACAAGGGTTCGACCCACTCCAGTGCGGTTACCAGCCACCAGCTGCCTAGCAGAACGGCGAGCGTCAGCACGCTGATGCTGCGAGTGCTGAGGTGAAAGCCTGATGCTCGATGGGGCTTGGTCGGCAGACGGGTGGTGATCGTGTCGGCCGGGCTGGGCGTCTGGAAGCCACTCATGCCAATTGCTCCCGAATTGTCTGGCGCTGGGAAAACACTTTGGCGAGCACGTGCTCGCGGGTTTCGATGAAGCGTGGGTCCGACTTGATCGCGCGTGCCGACTCGCCCGCACTGTAGCGTTGGCCGAAGTCCAGCTGCAGGTGCTCGACGATTTGCCCAGGATCAGGTGCCAGCAGAATCAGGTCGGTCGCCAGGAAGACCGCTTCTTCGATGTCGTGGGTAATCAGGAAAACGGGTTTGGCGCTGCGTTGCCAGATTTGCAGGAGCAGTTCCTGCATCTGTTCGCGAGTGAATGCGTCCAGCGCGCCGAAGGGTTCGTCCATCAACAGGACGCGTGGATCGGCAGCCAGCGCGCGCGCCAGGCCGACGCGCTGCTTTTGACCGCCGGACAACTGCCAGATGCGGCGCTTGTCGAAGCCGGCGAGGTCAACCAGCGCCAGCATCTCCCGCGCTTTGGTTTCACGCTGTTCGCGGGGTACGCCGGCCAGTTCAAGACCAAAGGCAACGTTGGCCAGCACGTCTTGCCAAGGCAGCAGCGCGTCATCCTGAAAAACCACGCCACGCTCCGCGCTCGGGCCTTCGACCGGGACATTGTCCAGGGTGATACGCCCTGCGCTGGGCGTGACGAAACCGGCAATCAGATTGAGCAGTGAAGTCTTGCCGCTGCCGGATGGCCCGAGCGCTACCAGCAATTGCTTGGGGCCAAGACTCAGGGAAATGTCCGACAGCACCGGTTTGGCCGCACCGGGGTACTGTGCGCTGATGCGCTCCAGCTGCAATAAGGCCATGGCAATGACTCCGCTTCTATATATAGGTGTGTGCTGCGTGGGGGGGGCGGGACGCCGCTTACTGCGTCACGAACTTCGCGCTCACGTACGGGGTGTAATCGGCCAGCACTGCGTCGACCTTGCCTTGCTCTTTCAGGAACGCAGCGGTTTTGGTGATCGCCTCGGTGGTGGGGGCGCCCAGCTCTGTGGCCTGATCGGCTGCCAGCGGATAGACGTTGCCTTGCAGCAGGCCAGGGATATCGGTCGGTTTGGCGCCGGACAATTTCACCAACTTGTCGACATTGCTGCTGTTGGCGAGCCACGCGGCAGGGTCCTTGCGGTATTCGGCATAAGCATCAAGCGTGGTTTTGGCGAAGGCTTTGACGATGTCGGGGTGTTTGTCGGCGAAATCCTTGCGCACGATCCAGGCATCGAATGTCGGTGCGCCGACTTTTGCGAGCTCACCGGAGGTGATCAGTACCTTCCCGGTTTCCTTAGCGACGCCCAGCGCCGGATCCCACACGTAGGTTGCGTCGATGTCGCCGCGCTTCCAGGCAGCTGCAATCGCGGGTGGCGCAAGGTTAACGATCGTCACTTTCGCCGGGTCGATGTTCCAGTGTTTCAGCGCTGCCAGCAGGCTGTAGTGGCCAGTGGAAACGAATGGCACGGCCACTTTTTTACCGACCAGATCCTGCGGGCTGTTGATGCCGGAGCCGTTACGCGCCACCAACGCTTCGGCCGCGCCAATTTGCGTGGCGATCAGGAAGGTCTCCACCGGCACCTTGCGCGTCGCTGCCGCCGTCAGCGGGCTTGAACCGAGGTAGCCGATCTGCACGTCGCCACTGGCGATCGCAGTGATCACGTCAGCACCGTTATCGAACTTGCGCCAGGAGATATCTGAACCGGTTGCTTTTTCGTAGGCGCCATCGGCCTGGGCAACCTTGGCCGGATCCACGGTCGTCTGGTATGCAACCGTGAAGTCCGCGGCGTGGGCGAGCAAAGCTGAACCTGCCAGTGAAAGCGCAGCAAACAGGCGAAGGGGTTTAAGCAGTTTCATGATGACGCTCCGGATCAGGGCAGGCCGAGGACTGGATGTCGCGGAGCGTAAATGATCTAAGAATCCGGAAATAAATAACTTTTTCGCATGTGCTTAGAGAGAATTTTCTAAGCGGCGCAGCGCGGGACCACAGAAAATCAAAAAGATGCAATCGCTTGACGAGATTTCATCGAAATGTCACAAACTGTAAATAGGATCGCGAGGTCCGTTCCAGGGATGCTTTTGCCCTACACCCGCATGCTTCGCATCGCAAGGCTGCGCAGGGGCCATCATGGATTTTTCAAGCGAGAGAACCAGACGGTTGGCGTTCACAGTCATCCGACGAATGCGCTCTCGCTCTCTCGGAAAAAAGAGACGAATAGCAGGGTGACAACTGTAACAATTGCGTCTACGCGGCTATAAAAGTCTTATTTTTCAGAGAGTTGATTTGGTGTTTCTCATGTTATTTCGCAAGCTGCCCGTGACTGGGCGGTCGAGAACCGGTCGTACGATGTGGCAAAACTTATCGATCTGACGAACGGGGTAGAAATATTTTTTGGGAATTAGCTTTCGAGGCCGATACACTCCGCATCGGACGGCTGAAACGACTTGTGACATATAACTGCTTGGCATAAAAGCAGGTCAAACAAGTCTTTTTAGGTTTAAAGGATTTCCCTTACCTTGCAGCCAGCTGAAAAGGCGGTCTAGTCAATTAGTCTTGGGGCCATTGACTCGCCGAGTCAGGTCCAGCGCTAATCGCGCATCCGCGGTCTTGAGCCTTCGGTCTCAGAACCAAGGAAATACAAAAATTAGATTCAAGAGGAGCGATACACAATGAAGAAGTCCACCCTGGCCTTGGCCGTATCTGTCAGTGTTTTGGCCACGCAGGCTGGTGCAGCTGGTTTCATCGACGACAGCAAAGCATCGATCAGTTCCCGTACCATGTGGTTTGAAGGCGACAACCGTGATGGTGGTGCCGACCAGCGTGAAGCGGGCGAAGGCCTTATTTTCAACTTCATCTCTGGCTATACGCCAGGTACTGTGGGCTTCGGTCTTGATGTTCAAGGCATCTACGGCCTTCATCTGGATGGTGGTAAAGGTCACCACCCGGATAACAGCAACTTCTTCCCAAGCGACAGCGATGGCTCTGCTGTAAGTTCGTGGAGCCGTGGCGGTGCTAACGCCAAGGTCAAGATTTCCAAAACCGAGCTGAAAGTAGGTAATGCTCTTCAGCCAAACCTGCCGATCCTGGTTGCGAACGACGGCCGTCTGCTGCCACAAACCTTTGAAGGCGGCATCCTGACTTCCAAGGATATCGACACCCTGACACTGACTGCAGGTAAGTTGACCAAAGCAGCGGGTCGTGCTTCCAGCAACTATGACAACCTGTCAGTAGGCGGCGGTACTAAAGGCTCCAACAATTTCCAGTTCGCCGGTGCTGACTGGAAAGCTACCAAAGACCTGACGCTGCAGTACTACTACGCCAACCTGGAAGACTACTACAAGCAGCAGTTCTTCGGTCTGGTGCACGTCCTGCCGATCGCTGAAGATCAGTCTTTCAAGACTGACCTGCGCTATTTCCACAGCACGTCCGACGGCAAGAACAGCCAAACCACCAACACGGGTTACAAGTTCGCCAACGGTTATAACGATAACGGCGAAGTCGATAACAACACCTGGACCGCAATGTTCACCTATACCCTGGGTGGCAACGCATTCCTGCTGGGTTATCAGAGCGTCAGCGACGACGGCGGTATGCCGTTTATCAGCAACGGCAGTGTAGTTGACAACCGTGGTCGTAACGAAGGTGAGGGCGGTTCCAGCGTCTACCTGTTCACCGACAGTATGATCACCAACTTCACCCGTGCCGGTGAGAAGACCCGTTTTGGTCAGTACTCGTATGACTTCGCTCGCTTGGGCGTTCCAGGCCTGAAAGCTGCCATCGCTTACTTGCACGGTGATCAGGTGCGTCTGAACAGCGCAACTGCCGGCCGTGGCTCGGAGTGGGAACGTGACATGCGTGTGGACTACGTCTTCCAAGATGGCTTCATGAAGGGCTTCGGCGTGACTGTACGTCGTGCAAACCTGCGCTCGGATGATGATCTTGTTGGCAGCCAAGCTAACACTGACCAGACCCGCGTTATCTTCAACTACACCTACGCCTTCAAATAAGCGTAGCGAGTCGTTGAGTTGAAAAGAGCCCCGCTTCGGCGGGGCTTTTTTATGCCCGTCCATTAGCATCGCTACTTTTTTTATACCGGAAAGGCTGCTCGCCATTGCCATTCGGTCTTTTATTTTTTCCACGCAGGCATGCACAGTAGGGCGATAAAACATCACCAAAGGAGCTGACCACATGGGCCTCAAACTTGGCGATATCGCCCCCGACTTCGAACAGGATTCCAGCCAGGGACGCATCAGGTTTCACGAGTGGCTGGGCGGCAAGTGGGCCGTGCTGTTTTCTCACCCGGCCGATTTCACGCCCGTTTGCACCACCGAGTTGGGCTTCACCGCAAAGCTCAAGGACGAATTCGACAAGCGCAACGTCAAAGCCATCGCGCTCTCCGTGGACCCGGTCGATTCACACCTGAAATGGATCGATGACATCAACTCCACGCAGAACACACTCGTCAATTTCCCGATTCTGGCGGACGCTGATCGCAAGGTGTCCGAGCTCTACGACCTGATTCATCCCAACGCCAGCGAGACGCTGACGGTTCGCTCGTTGTTCGTGATCGACCCGAACAAAAAAGTGCGCCTGACCATTACCTATCCCGCCAGCACCGGCCGTAACTTCCATGAAATCCTGCGGGTGATCGACTCGTTGCAGTTGACCGACAACTACAAAGTCGCGACGCCTGCGAACTGGAAGGATGGCGAGGACGTGGTCATCGTTCCCTCGATCAAGGACGAGGACGAGATCAAGCAGCGTTTTCCAAAAGGCTATAAAGCCGTTACCCCTTACCTGCGTCTGACGCCTCAGCCCAACCGCTGATCCACCGTTTCAACCACGACATTCGGGCCGATTTATCGGCCCTTTTTTTTCGAAAGCCGAAATCGCCGCTTGAGCCAAGCGCCGCCAGCGTGGGGATTGAGCGTGGTCACGTAGGTTCTGTATTCAACGTGGGTGCTCCAGGCTGTTCGTCAGCGGGCTCACTTCCACCAGCGGCAACCGGCCTTGGTTGCCGTGATCGAGTGGACTGCCTGGCTTGGGGCTCATCCAAGACTTGCACCCATATTCGCTTTGGTGCTAACCAAATGAATAAATATGATTTTAGTGAATAACAAAGCCCTGTTAAGGTCTGTCCGTCTCGCTGAAATCGCGGGCAATGAATCCCACTCAACACCTCACTGGTCCGCCATCGGACGAGCAGGTGCAACCTGTTAGCTACACAGCAAAGGAGCGTGCCATGGGCACCGTCATTTTGCGTCGAGGCCTGGTCGCTCTGTTTGCTGCGGCGGTCACTTTCGGCGTCCTCACCCAAGCTCAAGCCGACACCTTGCGGATCGGCTATCAGAAATACGGCACGCTGGTTCTGCTCAAAGCCAAGGGCTCACTGGAAAAGAAACTCGCGGATCAGGGCGTCCAGGTGCAATGGACCGAGTTTCCGGGCGGACCGCAATTGCTCGAAGGGCTGAATGTCGGCTCGATCGACTTCGGCGTCACCGGCGAAACGCCACCGGTCTTCGCGCAGGCCGCTGGAGCCGACCTGCTGTACGTTGCCTCCGAGCCGCCCGCGCCAACCAGCGAGGCGATTCTGGTCCCCAAGGATTCGACGATCACGTCGGTCAAAGACCTCAAGGGCAAAAAAGTCGTCCTCAATAAAGGCTCAAACGTGCATTACCTGCTGGTGCGGGCGCTGGAAGAGGCAGGCCTCAAGTACACCGACATCCAGACCGTGTTCCTGCCGCCGGCCGATGCGCGGGCAGCGTTCGAGCGCGGCAGTGTCGATGCGTGGGTGATCTGGGACCCGTATCAGGCTGCCGCCGAGCAACAACTTCAGGCGCGCACCTTGCGCGATGGCAAAGGCATCGTCGACAACAACCAGTTCTACCTGGCAACCAGGCCATACGCGCAACAGCACCCGAAAGTCATCCAGACCCTGGTTGAAGAAGTGCGGGCAGTGGGCGAATGGTCCAAGGCCAACCCGGACGAAGTGACCAAACAAGTTGCGCCTCTGCTGGGCTTGCCCGAAGACATCACGAAGGTGTCAGTCAAGCGCCAGGGCTATGGTGCATTGTTCATCACCCCTGAAACCATCGCCGCCCAACAGAAGATCGCCGATACGTTCTATCAGCTCAAGTTGATCCCCAAACCGCTCAGCATCGCCGATGTGATCTGGACGCCACCCGCCGCTGTCGCGAAAGCGCAGTAAGCCAAGGCAATGAGAGGAGACAACTCCATGAGCGTGGAAAAAGTGACACACAAACTGGCGCCCTGGCTGCTGCCCGTCTTGTTGCTGGCTATCTGGCAACTGGCGGTCAGCGCGGGCTGGCTGTCTACCCGGATCCTACCGGCGCCGAGCGCTGTGATCGAGGCAGGCGTGACGCTGGTCAAGAGCGGCGAAATCTGGAACCACCTGGCCATCAGCGGCTGGCGCGCAGGCATCGGCTTTGCCATCGGCGGCGGTATCGGTCTGGCACTGGGCTTCATCACCGGCCTGTCGAAATGGGGCGAACGCCTGCTCGACAGCTCAGTGCAGATGATTCGAAACGTACCGCACCTGGCGCTGATTCCGCTGGTGATCCTGTGGTTCGGCATCGATGAAAGCGCGAAGATTTTTCTGGTCGCGCTGGGAACCTTGTTCCCGATTTATTTGAACACCTATCACGGCATTCGCAACATCGACCCAGCGCTGGTGGAAATGTCGCGCAGCTATGGCCTGTCCGGATTTGCCTTGTTCTGGCATGTGATCCTGCCCGGCGCAATGCCTTCGATTCTGGTCGGCGTGCGCTTCGCGCTGGGATTCATGTGGCTGACGCTGATCGTCGCGGAAACCATTTCCGCAAGCTCCGGCATCGGCTATCTGGCGATGAACGCCAGGGAGTTTCTGCAGACCGACGTCGTGGTACTGGCGATCGTTCTGTACGCCGTACTCGGCAAATTGGCAGACCTCGCGGCGCGTGGTCTGGAACGGGTCTGCCTGCGTTGGCACCCGGCGTATCAAGTGGCTAAAGGTGGCGCCCGATGAGCAATCTCCAACAACCGGCAAACCTGTTGCGCGGGATTCCCTTGCAAGTGCGCAAGCTGAAAAAGACATTCGGCTCGCGAGAAGTGTTGAAAGACATCGACCTGCACATTCCGGCCGGGCAGTTCGTGGCAGTGGTCGGCCGCAGCGGCTGCGGCAAAAGTACTTTGCTGCGCCTGCTGGCAGGTCTTGATCTGCCCACCAGCGGTCAACTGCTGGCGGGCAACGCGGCGCTGGCCGATGCGCGCGAAGACACCCGGCTGATGTTTCAGGAGGCGCGGCTGCTGCCCTGGAAAAAGATCATCGACAACGTCGGTCTGGGCCTGAGCGGTGACTGGCGGGGCAAGGCTCTGGAAGCCCTGGATGCCGTCGGCCTGGCCGAGCGCGCCAACGAATGGCCGGCTGCCTTGTCGGGCGGCCAGAAGCAACGTGTCGCACTGGCCCGTGCGCTGATTCACCAGCCGCGGCTGTTGCTGCTGGATGAACCGCTCGGCGCGCTGGACGCACTCACCCGTATCGAAATGCAGCAGTTGATCGAACGACTCTGGCAGCAGCATGGCTTCACGGTGTTGCTGGTCACTCACGATGTCAGCGAAGCGGTCGCCATCGCCGACCGTGTTCTGTTGATCGAAGAAGGCCGCATCGGTCTCGATCTGCAAGTCGACCTGGCCCGGCCGCGTGCTCGCGGTTCCTATCGTCTGGCGGCTCTGGAAACCGAAGTGCTTAACCGCGTGCTGTCGATTCCCGGCAGCCCGCCAGAACCCGAACCCACCTCACCACTGCCCACGCAGCTGCGTTGGGCGAACTGAATCCAGGCGCAATGTTGCGCCCGGCACTGATCTCAAAAAGGAAGCCATACCATGACAATCAAAGCCATCAACGTCCGTAACCAGTTCAAAGGCACCATCAAGGAAATCGTCACCGGCGACGTGCTGTCCGAAATCGACGTTCAGACCGCTTCGGGCATCGTCACCTCCGTGATCACCACCCGCTCGGTCAAAGAGCTGGAGTTGGTCGTGGGCAGCGAAGTGATCGCGTTCGTGAAATCGACCGAGGTGTCGATCGCCAAGTTGTGATCCATGCGTTGTGAACAACCCTGAAGGGCGCGAGCCCTTCGGGGTTTTTTGCTGTGGGCAACCTGATCAGTCGGCTCGCCGGCACCCTGTATGAGTGAGGCAAGTGCCTTCAACACCCCTTCGATCCAAGCCGTAACACCCGACGCTTTCCCGGCTAAAGCCGGTCCTACGAAAAGCGTGCAACGTCCGTAGGACCGGCTTTAGCCGGGAAGAGGGCGGTGCGTGTTGTGGAGATTCAGCGTCTGTAGGACCGGCTTTAGCCGGGAAGAGGCCGGTGCATGCTGTGAAGATGCCGCGCAAGGGTGATGGGTTACAGCTCTACTGAGCGCTTGGGCAAGAAGGGCGGCAGGTAAAGCCCGAGGTAGGCGTCAAAGACCCGCTGGCCTTCTTCGGCCATACGCGGGGTGATTGCGCTGTGCAGTTGCACCGAGCGTGCATAAACGCGGTCGGCGAGTTCGAGGGCGAGGGCGAACACTTCGATGTCGTCTGGCAAGGCCGGCAGCTGGAAGTGTCTGGCGAACAGCGCGTGCATGAGGTTGCCCAGTTCGACGTCGTGCTGACGATCCGCCTGAGTGACTTCGGTCAGCCCGTGCTGAGCGAGGATCAGCTGTCGAGCGGCGGCGTCTTCGCTATAGATCGTGAGCATGCGCGTCTCGACCAGTCGCGACAGGTCATGCCAGGTGTTCAGCTGCGCGTGATCGATAGGCTGTTGCAGACTCTCGCGGAAGGCGCCGTGAATGTCTGCCGTCAGCCCTTCGAGCAACGCCGGAACGCTGGCAAAGAAGTGATAGACCGAAGACGGCGGAATCCCCGCGCGTTCAGCCACGCTATAGATCGACAGGCTCGCCACGCCATCGGACGCCAGCAGCGTGCGTGCGGCATCGAGGATCGAATCGATCCGTGCCTGACTGCGTGCGCGGGGTTTGCGGGGTGTAGCGGGGCGGGTCATTGCTAGTTCTCTCGGACTGGGCCGGGGGGCATTCTACAGCGGTGCCGGGCAGAATGCAGACCTTGCCGAAGCTGCCGTCCAAAATAAAAAACGCCCCCGATCCTCGCGAATCGGGGGCGTTCTTTTTATTTCACACCGATATCTCAAACCGTCAGACCGTGTGCAGATACCAGTTGTATTCGAGGTCGGAGATAGAGTGTTCGAACTCTTCCAGCTCACTTTCCTTGCACGCGACAAAAATATCGATGTACTTCGGATCGATGTACTTGGCCATGATTTCGCTGTCGTCCAGCTCGCGCAGCGCATCGCGCAGGTTGTTCGGCAGGCTCTGTTCGTGCTGCTCGTACGAGTTGCCTTCGACCGGCGCGCCGGGCTCGACCTTATTGGTCAGGCCGTGATGAATGCCCGCCAGCACCGAGGCCATCAGCAGGTAAGGGTTGGCATCCGCCCCGGCAACCCGGTGCTCGATACGCACGGCATCGGCAGTGCCAGTTGGCACGCGCACGGCGACGGTACGGTTATCCAGACCCCAGGTCGGCGAGTTGGGAACGTAGAACTGAGCACCAAACCGGCGATACGAATTGACGTTCGGGCAAAGGAACGCCATCTGCGCCGGTAGGGTCTCGAGCACACCGCCGATCGCATGACGTAATGCGGCGTTCTGCTCGGGATCCTCGCTGGTGAAGATGTTCTTGCCATCGCGATCGAGGATCGAGATGTGGACGTGCAGGCCATTACCCGCTTGGCCAGGATACGGCTTGGCCATGAAGGTCGTGTCCATTTCATGGTCGTAGGCAATGTTCTTGATCAGACGCTTGAGCAGCACTGCGTAGTCGCAGGCTTTCAGGGCGTCAGCAGTATGGTGCAGGTTGACTTCGAACTGCGCAGGCGCACTTTCCTTGACGATCGCGTCGGCCGGAATCCCTTGCTCTTTCGCGCCTTCCAGAATGTCCTGGAGGCAGTCGACGTATTCGTCCAGGTCGTCGATCAGGTAAACCTGAGTCGAGTGCGGACGTTTGCCGGAAATGGGCGAGCGTGGCGGTTGAGGGCGACCGTTCACGTTTTCCTGGTCGATCAGGTAAAACTCAAGCTCGAAGGCCGCGCAGATAGTCAGGCCCATCTCGTCGAACTTGGCCACGACCTGACGCAGCACTTCCCTTGGATCGGCAAAGAAAGGATCGCCTTCCAGTTCGTGCATGGTCATCAGAAGTTGAGCGGTAGGGCGCTTCTGCCAGGGTTCGTTGCAGAGCGTGTCAGGGATGGGATAACAGATTCGGTCAGCGTCACCGATGTCCAGACCCAGGCCGGTGCTTTCCACCGTCGAGCCATTGATATCCAGTGCAAAAAGAGAAGCTGGGAGGTTGATGCCTTTTTCGTAAACCTTATGGAGGCTAGTGCGTTCGATGCGCTTGCCGCGCACCACTCCATTCATATCTGCAATCAGAAGGTCAACGTATAGAACCTCAGGATGTTCCTTAAGGAACGCGTTCGCTTCGTTGAGCTGAACGGCACGCGGGGGTACCGACATGATGCAACACCTTTGTTGTTGAAAATATCAATCATCGAGCATTACGGGTTTCAGTCAATCCGAAAGCCCTGACGAAGTCAAGAGAGCCCTGTTTTGCCCTAAAAGGGCGCCGAAACGCCTTTTTTGCCGCAGTTTAGGGCAAATATTGTGCGTTGGAAGAGGGGCGAAGTGCGGGCTTGAGCGAGGCGTGTTTTATTTTTTACGGGGCTGTTGTGTAAAAAAATGAACAACGCTAAGCTCGATTGCAACCCATAACAGCAATAATACCGGGGGTCACATGGCTCGCCTTCCGCTGATCGGCGTCACCGCCTGCACTCAGCAAATTGGCTCGCATGCCTACCATATCAGTGGCGATAAATACGTCCGGGCGGTAGCAATAGCCGCAAAGGGCCTGCCGTTGATCCTGCCATCACTGGCCGAGCTGATCGACCCGGCGGACATCCTCTCCACAGTCGATGGTCTGCTCTTCACCGGTTCTCCATCCAACGTCGAACCCTATCACTATAGCGGTCCTGCCAGCGCGCCTGGCACGGCTCACGATCCTGCGCGCGACGCCACCACCTTACCTCTTATTCGCGCCGCTGTGGCCGCAGGCGTGCCGGTGCTGGGAATTTGCCGGGGATTTCAAGAGATGAATGTCGCGTTTGGCGGCAGTCTCCATCAAAAGGTTCATGAGACCGGAACCTTCATGGATCATCGCGAGCCAGACAACGAACCCGTTGAAAATCAATACGCTGCGAGCCACGCCATGTACATTGCGCAGGGCGGCATATTGGCCGGTCTGGGATTGCCAGGAGAAATTCGTGTCAATTCAATTCATGGTCAGGGAATCGAGCACCTTGCGCCGGGTCTGCGCGTGGAAGCAACCGCACCGGACGGTCTGATCGAAGCGATCTCGGTCCCCGCGGGCGCGGCTTTTGCTTCAACTGACGTATTCGCACTCGGCGTACAGTGGCATCCGGAGTGGCAAGTGACACAGAACCCCGACTATCTTTCAATCTTCCAGGCATTTGGCGATGCCTGTCGAAAACGGGCAACACAACGCGACGCACAAGCGTCCAAAAGCGCCTGACGATCATGATGATCATCAGAGTAATGAACCCCTGAGGTATTTATGAGTACCAACCTCGACCAGCTCACCGATTGGTTGAAAGAACACAGGATTACCGAAGTCGAGTGCATGATCTCCGACCTCACCGGTATCACGCGGGGCAAGATTTCACCGACCAACAAGTTCATTGCCGAAAAGGGCATGCGCTTGCCGGAAAGCGTACTGCTCCAGACCGTGACCGGTGACTATGTCGAAGACGACATTTACTATGAATTGCTGGACCCCGCAGACATCGACATGTTTTGCCGCCCAGACCAGAACGCGGTGTATCTGGTGCCCTGGGCCATAGAGCCCACCGCGCAGGTGATTCACGACACCTACGACAAGCAAGGCAACCCCATCGAGTTGTCTCCGCGCAACGTCCTCAAGAAAGTGCTCAAGCTCTACGCGGACCAGGGCTGGCAGCCCATCGTCGCGCCTGAGATGGAGTTCTACCTGACCAAGCGCAGCGACGACCCCGACTATCCGTTGCAGCCACCGGTTGGCCGCTCCGGGCGTCCGGAAACCGGGCGTCAGTCCTTCTCTATCGAAGCCGCCAACGAATTCGACCCCTTGTTCGAAGACGTCTACGACTGGTGCGAGCTTCAAAACCTGGACCTGGACACGCTGATTCACGAAGACGGCACGGCACAGATGGAGATCAACTTCCGTCACGGCGATGCGCTGTCGCTGGCCGATCAGATTCTGGTGTTCAAACGCACCATGCGCGAAGCAGCGCTCAAGCACGACGTGGCCGCCACCTTCATGGCCAAGCCCATGACCGGTGAGCCTGGCAGCGCCATGCACCTGCACCAGAGCATCATCGACATCGAGACCGGCAAGAACATCTTCTCCAACGAAGACGGGACCATGAGTCAGCTGTTCCTGCAGCACATTGGAGGTCTGCAGAAGCTGATCCCCGAGTTGTTGCCGCTGTTCGCGCCGAACGTCAACTCGTTCCGGCGCTTCCTGCCGGACACCTCGGCGCCGGTGAACGTGGAGTGGGGTGAAGAGAACCGTACCGTTGGCCTGCGCGTACCGGATGCCGGCCCGCAGAACCGCCGCGTGGAAAACCGCCTGCCCGGCGCGGACGCCAACCCCTATCTGGCGATCGCCGCCAGTCTGCTGTGTGGCTTCATCGGCATGGTCGAGGGCATTAACCCGAGCGCGCCGGTGGTCGGTCGTGGTTATGAGCGCCGTAACCTGCGCCTGCCCTTGACGATCGAGGACGCCCTCGAGCGCATGGAAAACAGCAAGACGATCGAGAAATACCTCGGCCAGAAGTTCATCACCGGCTATGTCGCGGTCAAGCGCGCCGAGCACGAAAACTTCAAGCGTGTGATCAGTTCGTGGGAGCGGGAATTCCTGCTCTTCGCCGTCTGACGATTCCGGGCGCCGTGGGCTTTTCAGGGCCAGCGGCGTCCGACACGCGATACCCAGTCAATGGAGTGCTTCATGAGTTCCAACAACCCGCAAACCCGCGAATGGCAAGCCCTCAGCAGCGATCATCTCCTGGCGCCGTTCAGCGACTTCAAACAGCTCAAAGAGAAAGGCCCGCGCATCATCACCAACGCCAAGGGCGTCTATCTCTGGGACAGCGAAGGCAACAAGATCCTCGACGGCATGGCCGGCCTGTGGTGCGTTGCGATCGGTTATGGTCGTAACGAACTGGCCGAAGCCGCCAGCAAACAGATGCGTGAGCTGCCTTATTACAACCTGTTCTTCCAGACCGCTCACCCGCCGGCGCTGCAGTTGGCCAAGGCGATTTCCGAGATCGCGCCGGAAGGCATGAACCACGTGTTCTTCACCGGATCAGGTTCCGAAGGCAATGACACCGTGCTGCGCATGGTTCGTCACTATTGGGCGGTCAAGGGCAAGCCGGCCAAAAAGGTCATCATCAGCCGCATCAACGGCTATCACGGCTCCACCGTTGCCGGCGCGAGCCTGGGCGGGATGACCTACATGCACGAACAGGGCGACTTGCCGATTCCGGGCATCGTGCACATTCCCCAGCCTTACTGGTTCGGTGAGGGTGGCGACATGACGCCGGACGAGTTCGGCGTATGGGCCGCCGAGCAGCTGGAGAAGAAGATTCTCGAACTGGGCGAGGAGAACGTCGGCGCGTTCATTGCCGAGCCGATTCAGGGCGCCGGTGGCGTGATCGTGCCACCGGAAACGTACTGGCCGAAGATCAAGGAGATTCTCGCCAAGTACGACATTTTGTTCGTCGCCGATGAGGTGATTTGTGGCTTCGGTCGCACCGGTGAGTGGTTCGGTAGCGATTTCTACGGCCTCAAGCCTGATCTGATGACCATCGCCAAAGGCCTTACCTCCGGCTACATCCCGATGGGTGGCGTCATCGTGCGCGACGAAGTAGTGAAGGTGCTGAACGAGGGCGGTGACTTCAACCACGGCTTCACCTACTCCGGTCACCCGGTGGCGGCGGCGGTGGGTCTGGAGAACATTCGCATCCTGCGCGAAGAGAAGATTGTCGAGCGAGTCAAGGCGGAAACGGCACCATACTTGCAAAAGCGTTTGCGCGAGTTGAGCGATCATCCGCTGGTGGGCGAGGTGCGTGGCGTCGGGATGTTGGGCGCCATCGAACTGGTGAAAAACAAAGCAACTCGTGAGCGCTATGTCGGTCAAGGTGTAGGCATGATCTGCCGCACGTTCTGCTTCGATAACGGGCTGATCATGCGCGCGGTGGGCGACACGATGATCATTGCGCCGCCGCTGGTGATCAGCTTCGCGCAGATCGATGAGTTGGTGGAGAAGGCCCGCACATGCCTGGACCTGACCCTTGAGGCGTTGCAGCGCTGAAGGTGAGGTGATCGTGCGGTAAACGATCATCTTTTGTAGGAGTGAGCTTGCTCGCGATAGCGTCGGCACATTCGACATCGTCGGTGCCTGACGATACGCAATCGCGAGCAAGCTCACTCCTACGGAGTTCGATGCGCTGGCGTGCAGATGAAATCTTTGAAAGCTATGCAATAAGGCAGGCCGCTTCGCTTGTAAGCCCGCCCAGGAAATTGCCAGACTATCGGCGGTTTGGTTGCCGCTAACATAAAACACTGGAGCTGTACGAATGAAGAAATTTGGCAAAACCCTCCTCGCCTTGTCCCTGATGGGCGCAGTGGCCGCAGCGGCACACGCCGACGACAAAGTTCTGCACGTCTATAACTGGTCCGATTACATCGCGCCGAACACCATTGCCGATTTTGAAAAAGAGTCGGGCATCAAGGTGGTGTACGACGTCTTCGACAGCAACGAGACGCTGGAAGCCAAATTGCTGGCCGGTAAGTCGGGTTACGACATCGTCGTCCCGTCGAACAACTTCCTGGCCAAACAGATCAAAGCCGGTGTTTATCAGGAACTGGACAAGTCCAAACTGACGAATTACAAAAACCTCGACCCTGCGCTGCTCAAGGCCGTGTCGGTCAGCGACCCGGACAACAAGCACGCCTTCCCATACATGTGGGGTTCGATCGGTATCGGCTTCAACCCGGACAAGGTCAAGGCTGCTCTGGGCGCAGACGCGCCGGTCAATTCCTGGGACCTGCTGTTCAAGCCTGAAAACGCCGCCAAGCTGAAATCCTGTGGCATCAGCTTCCTCGATTCGCCGACCGAAATGCTGCCAGTGGCGCTGCATTACCTGGGTCTGCCAACCGACAGCCAGAAGAAAGAAGACATCCAGAAAGCCGAAGATCTGTTCAAGAAAATTCGTCCTTCAGTGACCTATTTCCACTCGTCCAAATACATCTCGGACCTGGCCAACGGCAACATCTGCGTAGCCGTCGGTTACTCGGGTGACGTGTATCAGGCCAAGGCGCGCGCTGAAGAAGCAGGCGGCAAGGTCAAGGTCAGCTACAACATTCCGAAAGAAGGTGCTGGCAGCTTCTACGACATGGTTGCCATTCCTAAAGACGCCGAAAACGTCGAAGGCGCCTACAAGTTCATGAACTTCATCCTGCAGCCTAAAGTGATGGCCGAAATCACCAACGCCGTGCACTTCCCGAACGGCAACAAGGCAGCGACCGAGTTCGTGGACAAGGACATCACCTCCGATCCGGGCGTTTACCCACCTGCGGACGTGCTGTCCAAGCTGTACGCGATTGCAGACTTGCCAGCGGCCACTCAGCGTCTGATGACCCGCAGCTGGACCAACATCAAATCGGGCAAATAAGCCTGGTCCGAGCGTGCCGTCCATGACGGCACGTGCTTAAGCTGTGTAGGAGTGAGCTTGCTCGCGATTGCACCTTGTCAGAAATGGAAATGTCGACTGACACAGCGCTATCGCGAGCAAGCTCACTCCCACAGGAACGGTGTCTACCGACTGCCGAGTGATGTTCCAGATTCCGAGGTCAGGATTTACCGCGCACGCGTTACGAAAAATTATTTTGCGAGAAGGGTTTATCGAAGGTAAGTTGCGCGCCGGATTTGTCACAGGCAGTCGGTACTGTCGTCGGCACGGGCAACGGCCCACCTACTAAAAAAGGACTGCAATCGTGTCTATTTCTTTATTTTCCAAAGGCTTGCTTATCGGAGCCGGCCTGACGCTAGCCGTCGGCGCCTACGCGGAAAGCTCCACTGTCCGCATTTATAACTGGTCCGATTACATCGGCACCACGACGCTGGCGGATTTCGAATCCACCACCGGCATCAAGACCAAATACGACGTCTTCGACTCCAACGAAACCCTGGAAGGCAAGCTGCTCGCCGGCCACACCGGTTATGACGTGGTAGTCCCTTCCAACCACTTCCTTGGCAAGCAGATCAAGGCAGGTGCGTTTCAGAAACTCGACAAGTCGCAACTCCCCAACTACTCCAATCTCGACCCCGAGCTGATGAAGCGCCTGGAGAAGAACGATCCGGGCAATCAGTACGCCGTGCCGTACCTGTGGGGCACCAACGGGATTGGTTACAACGTCGACAAGATCAAAAAAGTGCTGGGCGTCGACACCATCGATTCCTGGGCCGTGCTGTTCGAACCCGAGAACATGAAAAAGCTGAAGCAGTGCGGCGTCGCGTTCCTGGATTCGGCGGACGAAATGCTGCCTGCGGTGCTCAACTACATGGGCCTGAACCCGAACAGCACCGACGAGAAAGACTACAAAAAGGCTGAGGAGAAGCTGCTGAAGGTGCGGCCATACGTCACCTACTTCAATTCCTCCAAATACATCACTGACCTGGCCAACGGTGACATCTGCATCGCGGCAGGTTTCTCCGGTGACATCTTCCAGGCCAAGGCGCGTGCCGAGGAAGCAGGCAAGGGCGTCAACATCGCTTACTCGATCCCCAAAGAGGGCGGCAACCTCTGGTTCGACATGCTGGCGATCCCCGCCGATGCGCCGGACGTCAAGGCGGCTCACGCGTTCATCAACTACATCCTCAAGCCTGATGTGATCGCCAAGGTCAGCGATCAGGTCGGTTACGCCAACCCGAACCCTGCATCGGGTGAACTGATGGACCAGGAAATCCGCACCGACGAATCGGTCTACCCGTCCAAAGAGGTGCAGGAACGTCTGTACGTCAACTCTGAGCTGCCGCCCAAGATTCAGCGTGCCATGACGCGCAGCTGGACCAAGATCAAAACCGGTAAATAAAGACCAAGGCGCCCGGCCCCGTCGGCCGGGCGCACAAACAGTTGGGAGTTTCACCCATGGCAGTTGCCTCCGGCGCCTACAAGAAAGCCCTTGAGGGTGGTCAGCAACCGAAACCGGTGCTGGTCAAAATCGATCGGGTCACGAAAAAGTTCGACGAGACGGTTGCTGTGGACGATGTGTCTCTGCAGATCAACAAGGGTGAAATCTTCGCCTTGCTCGGCGGATCGGGCTCGGGGAAATCCACCTTGCTGCGCATGCTTGCCGGTTTTGAACGGCCGACCGAAGGCCGCATTTTTCTCGATGGCGTCGACATCACCGACATGCCGCCATACGAGCGTCCGATCAACATGATGTTCCAGTCCTATGCGCTGTTCCCGCACATGACCGTGGCACAGAACATCGCCTTCGGCCTGCAGCAGGACAAACTGCCCAAGGCCGAGATCGACGCACGCGTGACCGAAATGCTCAAGCTGGTGCAGATGACCCAGTACGCCAAGCGCAAGCCGCATCAGTTGTCGGGCGGTCAGCGTCAACGTGTGGCACTGGCGCGCTCACTGGCTAAGAAACCGAAGCTGCTGCTGCTCGATGAGCCCATGGGCGCGCTGGACAAGAAGCTGCGCTCGCAGATGCAACTGGAGTTGGTGGAAATCATCGAGCGTGTGGGCGTGACCTGCGTCATGGTGACCCACGACCAGGAAGAAGCCATGACCATGGCTCAGCGCATCGCGATCATGCACCTGGGCTGGATCGCCCAGATCGGCAGTCCGGTGGACATCTACGAAACCCCGACCAGCCGGCTGGTCTGTGAATTCATCGGCAACGTCAATCTGTTCGACGGCGAAGTCATCGAAGACATGGAAGGCCACGCGCTGATCCGCAGTCCTGAGCTGGAGCGCGAGATCTATGTCGGTCACGGCATCAGCACCTCGGTCGAAGACAAGCACATCACTTACGCAATTCGCCCGGAAAAGCTGTTGATCACCACCGAACAGCCCACCTACCAATACAACTGGTCGCGCGGCAAGGTCCACGACATCGCCTACCTGGGCGGCCACTCGGTGTTCTACGTGCAGCTGGCGTGTGGGAAGCTGGTGCAGTCCTTCGTCGCCAACGCCGAGCGCCGCGGCGCGCGTCCGACCTGGGACGACGAAGTGTACGTCTGGTGGGAAGATGACAGCGGCGTGGTGCTTCGCTCATGAAAATCCGCAAGATCAAACGCGCGCTCAATCGCATAACGCCCAATGGCCGTCAGGCGGTCATCGGCGTTCCGTTCCTGTGGCTGTTTCTGTTCTTCGCGCTGCCATTTCTGATCGTCATCAAGATCAGTTTCGCTGAGGCCGACGTCGCGATTCCGCCCTACACCGAGATCTTCACCTACGCCGAGCAGAAGCTCGACATCGTGCTCAATTTCGCCAATTACGCATTGCTGACCGGCGACGATCTGTACATTTCGGCGTATCTGGGCTCGTTGAAGATGGCCTTCTTCAGCACCTTGCTGTGCCTGTTGATCGGCTACCCGATGGCATACGGCATCTCCATCGCGCGCAAAGAGATGCAGACGGTGCTGCTGCTGTTGATCATGATGCCGACCTGGACGGCCATCCTGATCCGCGTTTATGCGTGGATGGGGATTCTGAGCAACAACGGTCTGCTCAACGCCTTCCTGATGTGGCTGGGTGTTATCAGTGAGCCGCTGCAGATTCTGAACACCAACCTGGCGGTGTACATCGGCGTGGTCTATTCGTACCTGCCGTTCATGATTCTGCCGCTGTACGCCAACCTGGTGAAGCACGATCAGAGCCTGCTGGAGGCGGCGTCCGACCTGGGTTCGAGCACCTTCAACAGTTTCTGGAAAATCACCGTTCCGCTGTCCAAGAACGGCATCATTGCCGGCTGCATGCTGGTGTTCATTCCGGTGGTGGGCGAGTTCGTCATCCCTGAATTGCTCGGCGGTCCCGAGACGCTGATGATCGGCAAGGTCCTGTGGCAAGAGTTCTTCAACAACCGCGACTGGCCGGTGGCATCTTCGCTGGCGGTGGTCATGCTGCTGATCCTGATCGTGCCAATCATCCTGTTCAACCGCAGCCAGGCCAAAGAACTGGAGGGCAAAGCATGAGAGGCTTCCGATTCTCGAACCTGATGCTGGTACTCGGGCTGACGTTCATCTACGCGCCGATGGTCATTCTGGTGATCTACTCGTTCAACGCCTCCAAGCTGGTGACCGTGTGGGGCGGCTGGTCGGTGAAGTGGTACGTCGGTCTGCTGGACAACACCCAACTGATGAGTGCGGTCATGCGCTCGCTGGAAATCGCGCTGTACACCTCGATCGCGGCCGTGGCCCTGGGGACGATGGCGGCCTTCGTGCTGACCCGCGTCACTCGTTTCAAAGGGCGTACGTTCTTTGGTGGTCTGGTCACCGCGCCGCTGGTCATGCCGGAGGTCATCACCGGTCTGTCGCTGTTGCTGCTGTTCGTGGCCATGGCGCAGTTGATCGGCTGGCCGCAGGAGCGGGGCATCGTCACCATCTGGATCGCCCACACGACGTTCTGCGCGGCGTATGTGGCGGTTGTGGTATCGGCACGCCTGCGTGAGCTCGACATGTCCATCGAGGAAGCCGCGATGGATCTGGGTGCGCGGCCGTGGAAAGTGTTCTTCCTGATCACCATTCCGATGATCGCGCCGTCGCTGGCGGCGGGTGCGATGATGTCCTTCGCCTTGTCGCTGGACGATCTGGTACTCGCCAGCTTCGTGTCCGGACCGGGCTCTACCACGCTACCGATGGAAGTCTTCTCGGCGGTGCGACTGGGCGTCAAGCCTGAGATCAACGCGATTGCGAGCTTGATTCTACTTGCCGTGTCGATCGCGACCTTCCTGGTGTGGTTCTTCAGCCGCCGCGCCGAAGAAAAGCGCAAGAAGGCCATTCAACAAGCCATCGAAGAAGCTGCCGCAGACGGCTGGAAACAGCCTGATGTACGACGCGCGAAGGTGGTCGAATCGGTTTGATCAGCGCAGTTTCAATGGGATGCATCCCGCAGGATGCAGGCGATGTTTGTTGTAGGAGCCGGGAAGAGGCCAGTGTGAGCGCTGAGATTCTGCGGCGTTACGCCCGACGCCTTCCCGGCTAAAGCCGGTCCTACGGTTTGGAACTCCAGAGTCTTCCCGGCTAAAGCCGGTCCTCGGGTTGGTATTCCAATAGGTCCCGCTGAATGTACGCGATGTTTGTTGTAGGACCGGCTTCAGCCGGGAAGAGGCCAGTGTGAGCGCTGAGATTCTGCGGTGTGACGCCCGACGCCTTCCCGGCTAAAGCCGGTCCTACGGTTTGGAACTCCAGAGTCTTCCCGGCTAAAGCCGGTCCTACGGGTTCGAACTCCAGCCTGTCTTACACGTTGGGGACTGCTGTCGGGCTGCAGGTCTGACGGGGTTATCGCCCTGGCACTAACTTCAATACCGCCTCGCTGTTCCCCTCCACATCCTGTTCGCTGAAACGCTCCGGCACGTATTCGCCGTTGATGTAGCGCGTTGCCTGATCGGCATAGTGTTTGTCGAAGAGCACGCCGCTTTGTCCGACCGGGTTGATACCCAGCGCGTGTGCCGGGTCGGCGAAGTCGATCAGTCGTCGCGTCGAAGGCCCATAACTCACAGGCCATGGCGCATTGCCGATGCCGGCCGAGAGGTTGTTCGGCACTTCATGGGTGCCCGGTGCAGCGAACGGGCCGACGTTGAACAGCATGTCCAGCGGCGGCTGACGGCCCAGCGGATGTTCGTGGGTCAGCGTGTGCGCCTTGCCCCAGGTCCATTCGTCCGGGTTCACGCCGTAGAGAGATTTAAGATGCGAAACCGTCGCATGCCAGGCCACTTTCACGGTGTTGTCCCGGCTTTCGGGTTCGTTCGAATTGCGATTGTTCCACCACACAGAATTCGCATCGGCGGCCAGTCGCGGCAGCGCCATGTCGATCATTCGGGTTGACAGCAAGGTCGTGAACAGCCCGTCGCCCAGTTCGTCATGGAACGCCTGATCGCTCAGATTGAACAGGAACTGGTTGAACAGCGTGGCCCCTACCGAATCCACCGGGTAGTCACCCTTCCAGGCTGCAAGGCGCTCGATCAGATCGTGCTCTTCGGAGTCGCTGATGACCCGGCGCAGCACCGGAATCAGTGGCGTCAGGATCTGCGCTGCGTAGTCAGTCGTCGTGCCCAACTGTAAGGCTTTACTCTTTTCCAGCGTCCACTTCACCTCAGGGTCGCTCAGCTGTTTGTCGAGCTGACGGCCGCGCTCGGCAAGGTTGTAATAGCCTGGAATTTCGATGCCGGTCGGCGAGACCGGCTGGAAATTGGCCGAGACGATATAGCCACGTGCAGGGTTTTCTTCCTGCGGATTGGCTGTGAAGGGGTAAAAGCCATTCTTGTCGGCCTGATCGGTGCTGCCGTCGAGTATGAATGTCGGATTCACGCCCGCCGGACGTGCGGGCAACTGAGCGGCGGCCCACCAACCGATGTCGCCGTGGGCATTGGCGTAGACCACGTTGAGGCCCGGTGACTGGATCTTTTGAGCGGCAGTGCGCATCTTTTCCAGCGTGTCGGCGCGGTTCGCCTCGTAGAAGCCCTGAAGGATCGGGTTCTCCGACTCCAAAAATGACCACCACATCGCAACAGGCGTGTCGGGCGCAGCGTTGCCGAGCGCGTCATTGACGATCGGACCGTGTGGGGACTGACGCAACATGAACGTGACAGGCGCCTGGCCTTTGACCTTGATCTGCTCCTGGCGCGATGTCATGTCCGCCCAGGCGCCGTGATACCAGACTTGACCGGGATTGTCGGGATTGGTCTTTTCGGCGATCAAATCCAGGTCGTCATTCTGGAACATGGTCAGGCTCCAACCGAAATCCATGTTGTGGCCCAGCAGCGCGAAGGGGTTGAGCGCCTGAAAGTGACCATAGAGCTCGAAACCGGGCGCCGAGAGCTGCGCCTCGTACCACACCGCGGGCACTGAAAAGCGAATATGCGGATCACCCGCCAGCAGCGGCTTGCCACTCTGTGTACGACTGCCCGACACGGCCCAGGCATTGCTGCCCTCGAACTGCGGCAGGCCGGCTTTTTCCAGGGCCTGATGGCTCAGCAGCGCAAGATCACCCAAACCTTGCCAATCCCTGTCGCTCAAGACGGCTGCCTGCGTCAGCGCGCCGTCGGGCTGCCAGGGCTGGTCGAAAACCTTGAGGTAATCCGGGCCGAGCCGATCACGCACGAACGTCATCAACGGTTCGGTGCGAAAAGCTGCTGCAAAGCTGTAAGCCAGATAACCGCCGATACTCAGCGTGTCCTGCGCCGTGAACGGACGCTTTTCGATGCCCAGTACGTCGAACTCAATGGGGCTGGAATGCGTATCCTGATACTGGTTCACGCCATCCAGATAGGCCTGAAGTGCTTTCCACGCCGGGGTGTTCTTGTCCTGGCGGGCAACGTACTCGTCTGCGTGCTCGCGAATACGCAGGCTGCGGAACAATTTATCGTTATTCACCAGCTTCGGACCGAGGATTTCAGCCAGCTCGCCGCGCGCCAGCCTGCGCAGGATTTCCATCTGAAACAGGCGATCCTGCGCATGCACGTAGCCCAGCGCGCGGTACAGATCGTCTTCGTTATCGGCCTTGATATGCGGCACGCCGCGCTCGTCGTAGCGCACGCTGACCGGCGCGTTCAAGTGCGCCAGCTTCATCTCGCCGTCGCGCACCGGTTGCTTGCTGTGGACGTACCAGGCGCCGCCGCCCGCGATGAGGACAAGCACGACGGCAATGACGTAGAAACTGCGTTTCATGCGGGACTCAAAAAAGGATCGAGAAGGATTGGCAGGCTACAGATTTGTCGCCTGGCTGGGTAGAAGGTGATCACCGGGAGCGTCTTCGTGCGCTGGATTAATCGCGCCGCATGCAGGTTGTGTCAGGTGGTTATTGCATTAAGCTGAGCCGACGTCCTGGAGAGTCCCGAACCATGCGCATCCAATCCTGCAGGCTTACGATCCTTTTGCTCCTGCTTTCAGCTCAGGCGTGTGCCTTCACTGGGCCCAAGCCGGGTGACGTCGTTGAGGTCACGCTTGATCAGGTCCACCCCACGCAGGCGGTGATCGGCTTCGATCAGGTCTATTACAAGCTGGAGCGTTTCGCCAAAGACCGGCAGGCGCTGTTCGACGAGATCTGCGAGAGCAATGGCCAGGTCAAGGCCCGGCCGGTAAGTGAGTCTGCCGACCCTTTGAAGCCGGAAAGCTTTGCCTGCAAGGACGAGCCCAATGCCCATCCGCAACAGATGAAGACCATGGTCGTGGGCCCGGGCGGCGATTTTTATCTCACCGACGGACACCACACGTTCAGCGCGCTGTGGGAACAGCCCGGCGCAGGTCCGCAGATGAAAATGAAGGTACGCATCACCGATGTCTTCAGCGACAGCGCCGACATGCCTGCCTTCTGGGCGCGCATGCAGCAGACACACAAGGTCTGGCTCAAGGACGGCAACGGTCAGGCCATCGCGCCCGATCAATTGCCGGCCCATGTCGGCCTCAAATCCATGCAGAACGACATCCTGCGCAGCATTGTGTACTTCGTGCGTGGCGCTGCCTACGACAAGCCAAAGGCAGGCGAGGTGTCGCCCGAGTTTCTGGAGTTCTACTGGGCAGACTGGCTGCGTGACCGGCTCAAGTTGGCGGACTTCAACCTCAGCGAGCGCAGCGGCTATCACCAGGCATTGCAGGCGGCGAGTGATCTGATGGTCAAGCCGCCGTCGAGCAAGTCGGTGGGCGGCGGCATGACCGCCAGGCAGCTCGGTGGATTCAAGTCGGTCAAGCGCAAGGTCCTGACCAGGACCGCCAGTGAAAAGCTGCCCTATGTGATCGACTACAAGAGCACGCACTGACCACGGCAGGGCGTTTCAGTCGGGGGTTTGCCATGGGCAATAACACCCCACCGCCATGGTGTGTGTGGCGTTGACCGGGCGATTGGCGCTGAGCGCTTGAAGAATGGGCTCGACGAAGCTGTTCTGTGAATTGCACACCAACCCCTCGCTGTAAGGGCCGAAATACGCCAGTTTGCCTTGGCGATCCCAGATGGCAATGGCCGGGCTGGATGTCATTCGCTCGGCGCCGGGCAGGTGGCTCAGCGGTTTGATCGCGTTCAGCGTGACCGGCAATTGCCCGCGAGTGCCTGGTTTTTGCACCGCGTAAAACGCCACGCCGCCGACCCCGGCGTAATGCGCGACCAGTTCGCTCAGATGCTCCTGATTACCGACGTTGCACGGGCAGGCAGGGTCCCAGAAATGCACGACACGGATCGGTCCGGGGCCGGCAAGCTCTGGCGGTAGCCTCAAGCTGTCCCCGGCGAACAAGGCGGTCGTGTCACTGAACGTCCGAAGGTATCGACCCTCAAACCACGTGAAGCCAAGCCACAGAACTGCCGCGCAGGCGAGGGCGATCAGCGCGATTACAGTGCGGCGTCGAATGCGGGAATGAGCAGTCATGAGGCGGCTTCGATTTGGATGCCGTAGCTTGCCACGCCTTGACGGACAGAAGAAACTCGCAAGCAGCGGCGCCCCCAAACCCTAAACCTGCCTGATCTGGAATACCGATGTCCGACTCGTTCGACCCCGATCACCTGCGCGCCGGGCTTCAGCCGCTCAGTGCGAACCTGGCGCTTTCCGAAGAAGGTCTGGCGTACCAGCGTTTCTACAACATGCTGGGGCTGGGCCGCGAGGGTGCGGTAAACAGCCGGCTGGGGCGTTTCGAAATTGGCGGCTATGAAATCGTCACTCAGCTGTGGATGCCAGAACGGCCTGTGGCTACCCTCGTGCTGGTGCATGGTTTCTACGATCACATGGGGCTGTATCGTCACGTCGTCGAATGGGCGCTGGAGCTGGGATTTGCGGTGATTTCCTGTGACTTGCCAGGCCATGGCCTGTCCAGCGGAACGAGGGCGAGCATTACTGATTTCGCCGAATACCAGCTGGTGTTGGAGCGTCTGTTCGTCGAAGCCGCCACGCTGCAGTTGCCCAAGCCATGGCATCTCTGCGGGCAGAGCACCGGCGGTGCGATCGTCATCGATCATCTGCTCAGTCGTGGCAATGAAAGTCCGGCGCAAGGCCAGTCGATTCTGCTAGCGCCTCTGGTGCGCCCGCGTGGCTGGACGTTGTCCAAGGTCAGCTATTACCTGCTGCGCGCCTTCGTAAAAGGCATCGACCGGCGTTTCAGCGAAAACTCCAACGCGCCCGCTTTTCTGCCGTTTCTGATGGCCGACCCGCTGCAGCCCAGGCGCTTGCCGACCGCGTGGGTCGGTGCGCTGGCCAAGTGGATCGAACGCATCGAAAGCGCGCCGCGCAGCCGTCGCAGTCCTTTGATCATTCAGGGCGAGTCGGACATGACGGTGGACTGGAGCCACAATCTGGCCGTGCTCAACGACAAGTTCGAGCAGCCGCAAGTATTCATGCTGCATGAGGCGCGGCATCACCTGGCCAATGAGCTGCCGGAATTGCGGGCGCAGTTTTTCGAGTTTCTGACGCAGCGGATGAAGCAATCCTGATCGCCGTGCGTTGAAAGGTTTCGGCGTGCGGCGTTACTTCACGTTCTGGCCGACCGCCAGGCCTGCACGGATCGCGGCCAGTGCGGCCTGATAATAAGCCTTGCCTTCGCTGGACTCGGCGAACGTGGCGAACTCATCCAGCTCCGCATCGGACAAGTCCCGGTAGACATACAGCAGCGTGTTGTTGAGGTCATTGCCGATCTGCGCCATCAGGCGCTGGCGCTGGCCGTCGAGCATGGCCTGGGTCGAGCCGCTTCCCATCAGTCCCGGAATCATCGAACTCAGGCTATCGGCTGCGACGCCGGCGATGGCCAGGCTCACTTCGGCGCCAGCCTCGCGGGCGGGCAGGGCGTTGGCCAGGTGGCCGATAATCAGCGTGCGATTGTCATCGGCCTGAATGTGCGGAAGTCCCTGAGCGTTTTTGGCCAGTTGATCGGGGCGGGTTGCCGTCAGCTCGGCATTGACGATCTTGCGGCCCAGCGGCGACTGGAAAAACTGCAGTGCGGGATTGGGGTCTTGCAGGCTCTGGCGCAGCTTCTGTTCGGCGCGCTGATCCATCGCTTGCGCGGCAAACCGCTGATTGCTGTTGTTGACCAGTGCATCGAAGACCGCCGGCGGCAGGCTGTTGCGGTAGCGCTGCTGCGCGGCTTTGAGGGCGTCGGTGAAATGCGCGCGCTGTTCTGGCCAGCCGGCGACCTTGTACAGCTGGTCGTGGCCGTCTGCCCAAACGGGCATGGTGCAGAACATCAACAGCAGGAAAAACAGACGGCGCATTAGAGACTCCTGTCGGCAGGCAGCTATTCTCGGCGGGGCGGCGGGGATTTGTCGAGTTAACAGTTGCCAGACCCCAAGAAAACCCGTGGGTTCGGCCGTTTTCGTGTCGGTGTGCGGCGGGTTTTCCCCGGTGACAAAATATTCTTGTTCCGGCAGACCGCGGGCTCTGTCGGATTCACCGGCGTATGGATACTATGCGCGCCATGCACATATCCCCCGATCACCCGTTGCTGTTGCGAATCGTCGACGACCTGGCCGAGCGTGGCTGGTCGCAGCAGAACATCTTCCTGCCCGACAGCCTGACCCGCGAGCTGGCGCTCGAGTGCCGCACGCGCGCAGCCGAAGGCGAGCTTGCGCCTGCTGCCGTCGGACGCGGGCCAGCACAGGAGATTCGCGAGGGCATTCGCGGTGATCACATTCAGTGGCTGGAGGCCGGTCAGGCCGAGCCTTGCGATCGTTATCTGGCACTGATGGACAGCTTGCGTCAGGCCCTCAATCGCGGCTTGTTCCTGGGGCTTGAAGACTTCGAAAGCCATTTCGCGCTGTATCCGCCGGGCGCTTTCTACCGAAAGCACGTCGACCGCTTTCGCGATGACGACAAGCGCATGGTGTCTGCGGTGATCTACCTCAACGACGCCTGGTTGCCCGAGCATGGTGGTCAGTTGCGCATGTACCTCAAGGATGGCATCGAGTACGACGTACAGCCCACTGGTGGCTGCCTGGTGGTGTTTCTGTCGGGCGATATGCCACACGAGGTCTTGCCGTCCACGCGTGAGCGCCTGTCGCTGACCGGATGGTTCCGCCGCCGCGGCAACGATCCGCTGGAACTCTGACGGCTGCCGCTGCAACGGCATTGCCCGATGACGGCGTCTGCAAAAATGAAATCTTCTACATAAATCCGTTCGCCCGACGTGCCCATGGCTGGATAGCGCTAAGGTAAAGACCGTACTTGAGCGTTCCCTGCCTGCTGAGCCGAGCTTTCGTCAGCACTGAGCGCCTATAAAATCCAGAACGGGAGAGATCATGAAGACCTTATTTGCAAAAACTGCCTTCGCCGCGCTGTTGCTGGGGGCTGCATGTGTGGCTCAGGCGGCGGATGTCCCGCGCACGCCTTCGCCTGCCGGGGCAGAGGTGTACATCATCTCGCCCAAGGACGGAGCGACGGTGAACGGCACCTTTAAAGTGCAGTTCGGTTTGAAAGGCATGGGCGTTGCGCCGGCGGGCGTCGATGTGCCCGAGACCGGTCATCACCACTTGCTGATCGACGTCAAAGACCAGCCTGACATGAGCGCACCGTTGCCCACCACCGACAATATTCGCCACTTCGGCAAAGGCCAGACCGAGACCGAGCTGAACCTCACCCCGGGCCAGCACACGTTGCAGTTGCTGGTGGGCGACAAGAACCACGTGCCGCTGAACCCGGTGGTTGAGTCGCAGAAGATCACGATCACCGTCAAATAACGCGTCGATCCTCGCCATCGCCAGGCACAAAAAAGGAGACCCGAAGGTCTCCTTTTTTACGCCCGTCAACAGGGCTTAGAACAACACGCGGCTGCGGATGGTGCCTTTGATCTGCTGCAGCTTTTCTTGCGCCAGATCGGAGTATTCGGCGTCGACGTCGATCACCACGTAACCGACGTTCTCGTTGGTCTGCAGGAACTGACCGGAGATGTTGATGCCGTTTTCCGCGAACACCTTGTTGATTTCGCTGAGCACGCCCGGAATGTTTTCGTGGATGTGCAGCAGGCGATGCTTGCCCGGGTGAGCAGGCAGGGCCACTTCAGGGAAGTTGACCGAAGACACGGACGTCCCGTTGTCGCTGTACTTGACCAGTTTTTCCGCCACTTCCAGACCGATGTTGGCCTGGGCTTCGGCAGTCGAGCCACCAATGTGCGGGGTCAGGATGACGTTATCCAGGCCACGCAACGGGCTTTCGAACTCGTCGTCATTGGAGCGCGGCTCGACCGGGAACACGTCGATGGCGGCGCCGATGAGGTGCTTGTCCTTGATCGCGCCGGCCAGTGCGTCGAGATCGACCACGGTGCCACGTGCGGCGTTGATCAGGATTGCGCCTTTCTTCATGGCGCGGATTTCGCTCTCGCCAATCATCATTTGGGTGGACGGCAGCTCGGGTACGTGCAGGGAGACGATGTCAGCCAGACCCAGCAGCTCATGCAGGCTCGGAACCTGGGTCGCGTTGCCCAGTGGCAGCTTGGTCAGTGGATCGTAGAAGAACACTTGCATGCCCAGGCCTTCGGCCAGAACCGACAACTGCGTACCGATCGAGCCGTAACCGATGATGCCCAGCTTCTTGCCACGGATTTCGAAAGAGTTGGCTGCGCTCTTGATCCAGCCGCCACGGTGGCAGGACGCATTTTTCTCCGGGATGCCGCGCAGCAGCAGAATCGCCTCTGCCAGCACCAGTTCGGCGACCGAACGGGTGTTGGAGTAAGGGGCGTTGAACACGGCAATGCCGCGCTCGCGGGCGGCGTTCAGGTCAACCTGGTTGGTGCCGATGCAGAAGCAGCCCACTGCGACCAGTTTCTTGGCACTGTCGAACAGTTCTTCGGTCAGTTGGGTGCGGGAGCGGATACCGATGAAGTGAGCGTCGGCAATCTTTTCCTTCAGCTCGGCTTCCGGCAGAGACTTGGTGTGGTACTCGATGCTGGTGTAACCGGCGGCCTTGAGGACGTCGACTGCGGATTGATGGACGCCTTCGAGAAGAAGGAACTTGATCTTGCTCTTGTCGAGGGAAGTCTTGCTCATCTGCGTAAACCTGTGTCCCGGAGAAAAAATGGCAGGGAATGGTCAGCCTCAAAGCTGGCCGCACGGCGCAACGGCGCCTCCGCAGGTCGGCCTCAGGCACGTCTCTGCGGGGGCGGTATGCTAGCATATGTGCCCCGCTAAATACCCGCTCCTGCGACGTGAGCCGTTCTCAGGATCACCATGAATTGTTCGAGAGTTCTGTCGATGACACATCCTGCCCTGATTGATGAACTGAAGACCCTGGTTGAGCCTGGCAAAGTACTTGCCGACGCCGATTCCCTTGAGTTTTACGGCAAGGATCACACCAAGCACTTCGCGCCTGCGCCGATGGCAATCGTGTTCCCGAAGACCACCGAGCAGGTTCAGGCCATCGTCCGCTGGGCTAACGAACGCAAGGTCGCACTGGTGCCATCGGGCGGCCGGACCGGGCTCTCGGCAGCGGCCGTGGCGTCCAATGGCGAAGTGGTCGTTGCGTTCGATTACATGAATCAGGTGCTGGAGCTCAATCTCACCGACCGTACCGCTGTCTGCCAGCCTGGCGTGGTCACCAAGCAGCTGCAGCACCTGGCGGAAGAGAACGGCCTGTATTACCCGGTCGACTTCGCCTCGTCCGGTTCGAGTCATATCGGCGGCAACATCGGTACCAATGCGGGCGGGATCAAGGTCATCCGTTACGGCATGACCCGTAACTGGGTCGCTGGCATGAAAGTCGTCACCGGCAAGGGCGACATTCTCGAGCTGAACAAGGACCTGATCAAGAACGCGACCGGCTACGACATGCGTCAGCTGTTCATTGGCGCCGAGGGCACGCTGGGCTTTGTGGTCGAAGCGACGATGCGTCTGGATCGCGCTCCGAAAAACCTGACGGCGATGGTGCTCGGCACCACTGACTTCAACGCGATCATGCCGGTGCTGCACGCCTTCCAGAGCAAGCTGGACCTGACCGCGTTCGAGTTCTTCTCCGACAAGGCGCTGGCCAAAGTCATGGCGCGAGGCGATGTCCCGTCGCCGTTTGCGACCGAGTGCCCGTTCTATGCGCTGCTCGAATTCGAAGCCACGACCGAAGAGGTGGCCAACCACGCACTGGAAACATTCGAGCACTGCGTCGAGCAGGGCTGGGTGCTGGACGGCGTGATGAGCCAGAGCGAGCAGCAGCTGCAGAATCTGTGGAAGCTGCGCGAGTTCATTTCCGAGACCATCTCGCACTTCACTCCTTACAAGAACGACATCTCCGTGACCGTCTCGAAAGTCCCGGCGTTCCTGGCCGATGTCGACGCCATCGTCGGCCAGCATTACCCGGACTTCGAGATTGTCTGGTTCGGTCACATCGGCGACGGTAACCTGCACCTGAACATCCTCAAGCCTGAAAACTTGAGCAAGGATGAGTTTTTCGCCAAATGTGCGACGGTGAACAAGTGGGTGTTCGAGATCGTTCAGCGCTACAACGGCTCCATCTCCGCTGAACACGGCGTGGGCATGACCAAGCGCGACTATCTGGAGTACAGCCGCTCGGCTGTGGAAATCGAATACATGAAGGCAGTTAAAGCGGTGTTCGATCCGAACGGCATCATGAACCCGGGCAAGATCTTCGCGGTTTAAGCGACGGTTCTCACCTATAACAAGCCGATCTCGTATTCAGGAGCGCTCATGAGCTACCAGCACAAGTATGTCGACGGAACGAAGGTGCACTTTCCACTGGGCAAGGTCGTCTGCATCGGCCGCAATTACGCCGAACACGCCAAGGAGCTGGACAACCCGGTGCCGACCGAGCCGCTGCTGTTCATCAAGCCCGGCAGCTGCGTCGTCGAGCTCGAAGGCGGGTTCAGCATTCCGCAGGATCGCGGTTCGGTGCATTACGAGGCCGAAATCGTGGTGCTGATCGGTAAACCGCTGAGCAAGAATCCGAGCCGTGAAGAGGTGCTGGACGCCATTTCCGGCTTCGCACCGGGGCTGGATCTGACGCTGCGCGATGTGCAATCGCGTCTCAAGGAAAAAGGGCTGCCGTGGGAAATCGCCAAGTCCTTTGACGGTGCGGCGGTTATCGCTCCATTCGTCTCGGCGGACCGTTACCCTGACCTCACCGATATCGCCATTCGGCTGAGCATCAACGGTAAGGTTCGTCAGGATGGCAACAGCAGCCAGATGCTCAACCCTATCGTGCCGATGATTCAGCACATGGCCTCGCAGTTTTCCCTGCAGGCGGGCGACTTGATCATGACCGGCACGCCCGCTGGCGTTGGGCCGTTCAACGTCGGCGATCAGATCGTGCTGGAGCTGCCCGGTCACAGCCGTTTTGAAAGCGACGTGCGCTGATCGATCCGGCCCGGCCAGTAAAGGCCGCCTGCGAACCTGTGCAGGCGGCCTTTTTTGTTTTACCGGTTGAATGCCTGTTCCAGACCCAAGCGTTGCCGTTTTTTTCACAAACGATCTGGATAATTCCTCGCCGACCGCGGCGCCGCGCTGTGCCCATGGACGTACTTTCTCAGGATTGCTTCGATGGCCGTTAATGCTCAAACGCTGACCCCAACCAAGAGCCGCCGGCGCATGCGCTGGGCGTGGTTACTGATCGCCGTTCTGGTGATCCTGGCCGGTCTGTCGTTCGCGTGGGACTGGAATGACCGGGGGCTGTTGTGGTTGCGTGAGCGCGGCGTAACGCCCGCCGAACGGGCGGCGAGCGTCTGGCTGCCGGATTATCAGGTCGACATCGACGCCAAGCCGCTGGCGGGGATGGAAAAGGACGAGGCGTCCGATGTGTCCTACGACCCGGCGAGCAAGACGCTGTATGCGGTCATGGGCAAAAATGCATTCCTGTCGCAATTGACCCTGACAGGCGATGTCATCCGCAAGATTCCGCTCGTAGGCTGGAGCAATCCGGAGGCCCTGGCTGTTCTGGGTAATGGCCAGATCGCGATCGTCGACGAACGTCAGCATCTGGTGACTGTGGTCACGGTGACGCCGGACACCAAGACGCTGAACATTGCTGACTTCCCCAAATATGACCTTGGCCCTTCGAAGGATCAGAACAAAGCCTTCGAAGGGATCGCCTGGGATCCGCGCAACCAACAGTTCCTGTTTGGCGAGGAGCGGCCGCCGGCGCTGTACAGCCTGAAGGCTGACGTCAGCGGCAAAGTGGACGGCACGAAAAAGAAACTGATCAACGACAACCTCATCGTGCGCAACCTGTCCTCGCTGTATGCGCACCAGAAGACCGGGCATCTGCTGGTGCTGTCTGCCGAGTCGCACATGCTGCTGGAGCTGGACGAGAAGGGGAATCAGGTGAGCTTCATGACCCTGCTGCACGGCTTCAATGGATTGAGCGAGACGATCCCGCGCGCAGAAGGCGTGACGATGGATGAAAACGGCACTCTTTATATGGTGAGCGAGCCGAACCTGTTTTACTCGTTCAAGAAAAAGCAGTGACCTGACCGCACTGTTTTTTGTGTCCGCCGATGACCTCGGCAGCAGTTGTTAAGCCAGGCTTCATCGAAAAGTGGTATTAAAGCGGCCCCTTTTCGATGCTGAGCCGTTCGCATGACCCGTCTGTCGCCTCTCAAGAGCGTCCTGCTCACCTTGCTCGTCGTCATTGTGCTTGCGGCTTTGTACTTCACCGCCCGCGACTACCGCGTCATCGAGCGGCTTTGGTTCAACTGGCATGTGTTCTGGCAATCCACCAACGCACAGGCGCTGGGGCTTGATGAATTCGAAGTGGTGGTCGAAGGCAAAGTCATTGAGGGGCTCGACGACGTTTCAGCACTCAGCTACGACCCGCAGCGCAAAACCCTCTTCACCGTCACCAATAAACACCCCGAACTCGTCGAGCTGAGTCTGGACGGGCAGGTGCTGCGGCGCATTCGTCTGACCGGGTTTGGCGATGCCGAAGCGGTGGAGTACATCAGCCCCGGCACTTATGTGATCAGCGATGAGCATGGTCAGCGTTTGATCAAGGTGCAGGTCGACGATGCCACCGTCGCCCTCGATGCCGGGCAAGCCGAGCAGCTGACGCTTGGGGTGGGCGCCGGCGGCAACAGCGGTTTTGAAGGATTGGCCTATGACAACCAGGGGCAGCGCCTGTTTGTGGCCAAGGAGCGCAAGCCGGTTCAGATCATTGAAGTGCGCGGCTTCCCCCGCGCCAATGCCGATCCGACGAATATTCTGGAAGTCACTTCGAGCAAGCAGCGCTATGCCGGGTTGTTCGTGCGCGACCTGTCCAGTTTGCAATTCGATGAGCGCAGCGGGCATTTGCTGGCGCTGTCGGATGAATCGCGGCAGATTCTCGAGCTCGATACTCAGGGGCGGCCGGTGGCAAACGTGTCGCTGAGCAAAGGCAGCATGGGCCTTGAACGCAGTGTGCCTCAGGCCGAGGGCATCGCGATGGGTGATGACGGAACGCTGTACGTGGTGAGCGAGCCGAACCTGTTTTACGCGTTCAGGAAGAAATAAGCCGCTCAGTCACGCTTTGCGCGCGCATCGAACAGTGGCAGTGAGGCTGATCACGAAGGCTGTGTTGCTCAACTGCCACGGCGCGTGGGATATGTTGATGATCAGCGCGTCAGGGTTTTCACGCCTTCCTGAGTGCCCAAAAGCAGCAGATCGGCTGAGCGCGCTGCGAACAGGCCGTTGGTGACCACGCCCACGATGGCGTTGATCTGTGCTTCAAGCTCCGCCGGACGGGTGATGTTCATGTTGTGAACGTCGAGAATGATGTTGCCGTTGTCCGTCACCACGCCTTCGCGATAAACCGGATCACCGCCCAGTTTCACCAGTTGCCGCGCCACATGACTGCGTGCCATCGGGATGACTTCAACGGGCAGCGGGAACGCACCCAGCACCGGCACAAGCTTGCTGCCATCGGCAATGCAGATGAATGTCTTGGCGACCGCCGCGACGATTTTTTCGCGGGTCAGTGCTGCGCCGCCGCCCTTGATCAGGTTCAAGTGCTCGTCGCTTTCATCGGCGCCGTCGATGTAGAACTCAAGGTCACTGACCGTGTTGAGTTCATACACCGGAATGCCATGGCCTTTCAGGCGCGCTGCGGTGGCTTCGGAACTGGCGACCGCGCCGTCGAATGCGCCTTTGTGTTGTGCCAGCGCATCGATGAAGCAATTGGCGGTGGAGCCGGTGCCGACGCCCACGATGCTTTTGTCGTCGAGCTTGGGAAGGATGAAGTCGACGGCGGCCTGGGCGACGGCCTGTTTGAGTTGATCCTGGGTCATGCGGGGTTTGGCTCCAGTGAAAAATGTCCCCGGCAGAGGCGCGTTTGCCCACGACGGCGTTGTGACTGTGGCCAATGGATCGGCTGGCACTGCGCGTTCGTGGGCAAGCGCGCTCCTGTAAGGGATAGCGATATGCCGAGGGCGGGCATTATAGCGACATGCCGTCGTTAAAGCCTGACTCTTGGTGTGGTCGTGCGTCGGGACGCGGGGTAGACTTCCCGGTCTTGCCCTTTCGCCAGTGATGCTTTCCGATGCTCGAACAGTACGTGAAGAAAATCCTCACCTCCCGCGTCTACGACGTCGCCGTGGAAACCCCGCTGCAGGGCGCTCGTCAGTTGTCCGAGCGACTCGGCAACCAGGTGCTGCTCAAGCGCGAAGACCTGCAGCCGGTGTTCTCCTTCAAGATTCGCGGCGCGTACAACAAGCTGGCGCAACTGAGCGCCGAGGAGCTTGCCCGCGGCGTGGTCACGGCTTCGGCGGGCAACCACGCGCAGGGGCTGGCGCTGGCGGCCAGAAAGCTGGGCATCAAGGCCACCATCGTCATGCCCAAGACGACGCCGGAGATCAAGGTCGAAGGCGTGCGCTCGCGCGGCGGCAAAGTGGTGCTGCACGGCGACTCTTTCCCCGAGGCGCTGGCGTATTCCCTGAAGCTGGTCGAGGAAAAAGGCTACGTCTACATTCACCCTTACGACGACCCTGACACCATCGCCGGACAAGGCACGGTCGCCATGGAAATCCTGCGTCAGCATCAGGGCAAGCTCGACGCGATCTTCGTGCCGGTTGGCGGCGGCGGGCTGATCGCCGGTATCGCGGCGTACGTCAAATACCTGCGTCCCGAGATCAAGGTGATCGGCGTCGAACCGGACGATTCCAACTGCCTGCAGCAGGCCATGGCCTACGGCGAGCGCGTGGTGCTGCAGCAGGTCGGGCTGTTTGCCGACGGCGTCGCTGTGGCGCAGATCGGCCAGCACACCTTCGACATCTGCAAGGACTACGTCGACGAGGTGATCACGGTCAGCACCGACGAAATCTGCGCGGCGATCAAGGACATCTACGACGACACCCGCTCGATCACCGAGCCGGCCGGAGCTCTGGGCGTGGCGGGCATCAAGAAGTACACCGAAGAATACGGCGTCACCGGGCAGACGTTCGTCGCCATCGACTCGGGCGCCAACGTCAATTTCGACCGCCTGCGCCATGTCGCCGAGCGCGCCGAACTGGGCGAAGGTCGCGAGGCGATCATTGCCGTGACCATCCCCGAGCAGCCGGGCAGTTTCAAGGCGTTCTGCGAGGCAGTCGGCAAGCGCCAGATCACCGAATTCAACTACCGCTACCACACCGACCGCGAGGCGCACATCTTCGTCGGCGTGCAAACCCACCCGGAAAACGACCCGCGCAAGGCGCTGATCGCCAGCCTGCGAGCGCAGGGCTTTCCGGTGCTGGACCTGACCGACAACGAACTGGCCAAGCTGCACCTGCGGCACATGGTCGGCGGGCATTCGGAACGGGTCAGCGATGAAGTGGTGCTGCGCTTCGAATTCCCCGAGCGGCCGGGCGCGCTGTTCAACTTCCTCAACAAACTGGGCGGCAAGTGGAACATCTCGATGTTTCACTACCGCAACCACGGCGCCGCCGACGGCCGCGTGGTCGCTGGTCTGGTTGTGCCAGAGGAGGAGCGCCATCTGGTGCCGCAAGCGCTGGCGGAAATCGGTTATCCGTATTGGGACGAGAGCAACAACCCGGCGTACAAACTGTTTCTCGGCTGAGTCGCCATTGCGGATCCCGAAGGGAGTGAGCCAACGGTCTCTAACGCCCCGTAAGTCTGCGGCGAACACTCCGACACCTTCCCGGCTAAAGCCGGTCCTACGAAAAGCTTGCGGCATCTGTAGGACCGGCTTTAGCCGGAAAGAGGCTGGTACATCCGCCGGATACTCAGCGCCCGGGAGTCAGTCTTCGCGAGCAAGCTCACTCCTACAGGTCCTGTGGCCGTTCCCAGAACAAGCGCGCTTCTACGCGTACGGCTACGCTCAGAGCATGGCTTCTATATAAGGAAACAAACCGCGATGGAACACTTCGCCGCATTGAAAATCCTGCACATGGTCACCACGGCACTCTTGTTCGTTGGTGCGCTGGCGATGATCGTCTGGATCGTTCGCGGCCGCAGGGCCGGGGATCTGACGGTGCAGAATCGTGCCATGCAGAAGCCTTGGGTGTTTGTCTGGTTGCTGATGGGGTTGTGTCTGCTGACCTTGCCGGTCAGTGGCTGGTGGCTGGTGCATTACGCCGGTTGGCCTTTGGGGCAGACCTGGCTGCTGGCTGCGAGCGTGTTGTACACCTTTGGCGCACTGAGCTGGGCGTGGCTCGCAGTGCGCGTCAATCGCCTGCGCCGTCCGGTGATCGTGGGTAATCCCAGGTTCACGGTGGCGCTGGCAATCTTTAGCGCTGTCTGCTTCGTGTCGATTGCCGGGTTGATGGGCGCCAAGCCCGTCTGAATAAGCCTTGATCGGCTTGCCCCGGCAGATCGTCTTCGTCAGTCGCGCAGCGAAATCACCGGCCAGCCGCGACGGGTCGCTTCGGCGCGCAGCTTCTCGTCAGGATCGACGGCCACCGGATTCGCGACCTGCTCCAGCAACGGCAGATCATTCATGGAGTCGCTATAGAAGTAGCTGTCTTCCAGATTGAAGCCGTTTTCCTCGATCCAGCGGTTCAGGCGCGTCACCTTGCCCTCGCGAAAGCACGGTACGTCGGTCGTGCGACCTGTGTACCGGCCGTCGACTATCTCACATTCGGTCGCCAGCAACGTGTCGATGCCCAGGCGCGCAACTACCGGCGCAGTGACGAAGCGGTTGGTCGCGGTGATGACGACCAGCTTGTCGCCAGCATCCCGATGCCTGGCAATCAGAGCCATGGCCTTGGGCAGAATCAGCGGCTCGATGCAGTCGCGCATGAAATCCCCATGCCACTCGTCAAGTTGCGCCATCTCGGTGCGACCCAGGATTTCCAGGCTGAAATTCAGGTAATCGGTCAGGTTCAGCGTTCCGGCCAGATAGTCCTGATAAAACGCGTCGTTGCGGGCCTTGTAGGCGGCGCCATCAAGAATGCCCCGCTCACACAGATAGTCGCCCCAAGCGTGATCGCTGTCGCCGCCGAGGAGGGTGTTGTCGAGGTCGAATAATGCCAGGCGCATGGGGTTACTCGCTGAAATAGCTGAAAAAAGAGCACAAGAATACGAGGTTTGACCAAGAGATCGCATCTATTAATGCAGTTGTCACGATAAGCTGTCGACGGCTCGTTGCTGCCTTCACGATCTTTGTGGAACAATGCGGCGACATGCGTTTGCGAGGTTGTAGCCGTGATCGACCCCGATGGTTTCCGCCCTAATGTCGGGATAATTCTGACAAATGATGCTGGCCAGGTCTTATGGGCTCGCCGTATCAATCAAGATGCCTGGCAGTTTCCGCAAGGGGGAATCAACCCTCAGGAAACGCCGGAAGACGCGCTCTATCGTGAATTGAATGAAGAAGTCGGGCTGGAAAGGCATGACGTTGAAATTCTTGCCTGCACCCGCGGTTGGTTGCGCTATCGTCTGCCGCAACGTTTGGTCCGCACGCACAGCCAGCCGCTGTGCATCGGCCAGAAGCAGAAATGGTTTCTCCTGCGCCTGATCTCCAATGAGCAGCGGGTGCGGATGGATTTGACCGGTAAACCGGAGTTCGATGGCTGGCGCTGGGTCAGTTATTGGTATCCGTTGGGCCAGGTGGTGACATTCAAGCGCGAGGTGTATCGACGCGCACTCAAAGAGCTTGCCCCGCGCCTGTTGGCGCGCGACTGACACGGAGTTCGACCCCGAGCCATGCTCAATACGCTGCGCAAGATCGTCCAGGAAGTTAACTCCGCCAAGGATCTCAAGGCGGCGTTGGGGATTATTGTGTTGCGCGTCAAGGAGGCCATGAGCAGCCAGGTCTGCTCGGTCTATTTGCTCGACCCCGAATCCAATCGCTTCGTGCTGATGGCGACCGAGGGCCTGAACAAGCGCTCAATCGGCAAAGTCAGCATGGCCCCCAACGAAGGCCTGGTCGGTCTGGTGGGTACGCGCGAAGAGCCGCTGAATCTTGAAAACGCCGCCGATCACCCGCGTTATCGCTATTTCGCGGAGACCGGCGAAGAACGTTTTGCCTCCTTCCTCGGTGCACCGATCATCCACCACCGGCGTGTGGTGGGCGTGCTGGTCATTCAGCAAAAGGAACGTCGTCAGTTCGACGAAGGTGAAGAAGCCTTCCTGGTGACCATGAGCGCGCAGCTCGCGGGCGTCATCGCCCATGCCGAAGCCACCGGCTCGATTCGCGGCCTGGGCCGGCAAGGCAAAGGTATTCAGGAAGCCAAATTCGTCGGCGTGCCAGGTTCGCCCGGCGCGGCAGTGGGCACGGCGCTGGTCATGCTCCCGCCGGCCGATCTTGAAGTGGTCCCGGACAAGTCCGTCACCGACATCGACGCCGAGCTCAAGCTCTTCCAGAACGCCCTAGAGGGCGTTCGTAGCGATATGCGCACGCTTTCGGCGAAATTGGCTACGCAATTGCGCCCGGAAGAGCGCGCGTTGTTCGACGTCTACCTGATGATGCTCGACGATGCATCGCTGGGCAGCGAAGTCACCAATGTCATCAAGACCGGCCAGTGGGCGCAGGGCGCGCTGCGCTCGGTGGTCAACGAACACGTCAAACGTTTCGAGCTGATGGACGACGCCTACCTGCGCGAACGTGCATCGGACGTCAAAGACCTCGGCCGTCGCTTGCTGGCGTACCTGCAGGAAGCGCGTCAGCAGGCACTGATATATCCCGACAACACCATTCTGGTCAGTGAAGAATTGTCCCCGGCGATGCTGGGTGAAGTGCCGGAAGGCAAGCTTGTCGGTCTGGTTTCGGTACTGGGTTCGGGTAACTCCCACGTGGCGATTCTGGCCCGGGCCATGGGTATTCCTACCGTCATGGGCGCGGTCGATCTGCCGTATTCCAAGGTCGATGGCATCGAGCTGATCGTCGATGGCTACCACGGCGAGGTCTACACCAACCCGAGCGAAGTGCTGCGCAAGCAGTATTCGGTGGTCGTCGAGGAAGAGCGCCAGCTGTCCCAGGGGCTCGATGCCCTGCGCGAGTTGCCGTGCGTTACTCTGGACGGGCATCGCATGCCATTGTGGGTCAACACCGGTCTGCTGGCCGACGTTGCCCGCGCGCAGCAGCGCGGTGCAGAAGGCGTCGGGCTGTACCGCACCGAAGTCCCCTTCATGATCAACCAGCGTTTCCCGAGCGAAAAGGAACAGCTGGCGATCTACCGCGAGCAACTGGCTGCTTTCCACCCGCTGCCTGTGACCATGCGTACGCTGGATATCGGCGGTGACAAGGCGCTGTCGTATTTCCCGATCAAGGAAGACAACCCGTTCCTGGGCTGGCGCGGCATCCGGGTCACGCTCGATCACCCTGAGATTTTCCTGGTGCAGACCCGCGCCATGCTCAAGGCCAGTGAAGGCCTGAACAACCTGCGGATTCTGCTGCCGATGATTTCCGGCACTCACGAAACCGAGGAAGCTCTGCACCTGATCCACCGTGCGTGGGGCGAGGTGCGTGACGAAGGCACCGATGTGCCGATGCCGCCGGTGGGCGTGATGATCGAAGTCCCGGCTGCGGTGTATCAGACCCGCGAGCTGGCGCGTCAGGTGGACTTCCTCTCCGTGGGCTCCAACGACCTGACGCAATACTTGCTCGCGGTCGACCGCAACAACCCACGGGTGGCTGATCTGTACGACTATCTGCACCCTGCGGTGCTGCAGGCGCTGCAGAATGTCGTTCGCGATGCCCATGCCGAAGGCAAGCCGGTGAGTATCTGTGGCGAAATGGCGGGTGATCCGGCAGCGGCGGTGCTGTTGATGGCGATGGGCTTCGACAGTCTTTCGATGAACGCTACCAACTTGCCAAAAGTGAAGTGGATGCTGCGCCAGATCAACCTCAGCAAAGCCAAGGAACTGCTCGATCAACTGATGAAGAACGACAACCCGCAGGTCATCAGCAGTTCGCTGCAGCTGGCGCTGAGAAACCTGGGGTTGGCGCGGATGATCAATCCGGGGTCCGTCAAGGGTCATTGAGTCTGGGCCGGTCCTGCCAGGGGCCGCCCACAAAATCGGGTTCCACGGGGTCCAGTCCCACAATGTTCGGTTCGCAGCGTCAATCAGAGCTGCAGGTCTATCTCTCCCAATCGCCCGCCATACGGGCCGAAGCTGCGCTCGATCAACCTGCGGCTGCCGTCGGCGTTCACGAAAAGCACGGTGCTGGCGCGCGTTCCGTAATTGGGGCTGGCGATGAACACACTCGACAGCAGTTTCTCGGTCGCCAGCCCGACACCGGTGTTCGGCAGTTCTGCGTCTGGCGCAGGTTGGGGATCGGCGAGTAATTGCAGCAGCGCGTCAGGTCGTGGATCGTCCAGATGCGCCGACAGCTGCGCTTTGGCTTTCACCAGCTTGGGCCAAGGCGTATCAAGTCCTGCGTTGGAGACGCCGTAGATTCCCGCCTGCAAGCGCAACGGCGTCGGGTTGGCAGCGTTGAGGAAGTGCAACTGCTCGCGGTTGCCCACCAGCAGGTTGAAACCGCCATATTCGCTAGCGCGTGCAGCAACTTCACGCAGGTAGTCGTCGATGGACAGCGTGCCGGTCAGAAAATGAGCAACCAGCTCCCCCCTCGACCGCCGGCCCATGGGTTGGTCCGGATCGCGGATGTTGGTCAGGGCTGCAAAGCGGCCGTCTTCATTCACGCCAAGCCAGGTGCCGCCGGCTTCCAGATCACGGCCGGCGCAGACTTGCAGTACTTCCTCCCAGCGGCCCAGTGGCAGCGTGGGTCGCGCGTAAAACTCGTCACGGTTGGCTGCCAGCACCAGCGGCTGCGCATGGGTCGGGCGCCAGGCAAAGACGATCAGGCACATGAATGACTCCTTTTTTGCCACTCTACCCACACCCGGCCCTGACATCCATCGCACGCTGCTAGAGCCGATCGGCGCGCTCCGGTAACATGCCGCACTGATTTCGGGAGACGCCCATGGAATTTCTGCTCTATCTGGCTTTGGGGGCATGCGCCGGGGTGCTGGCGGGATTATTCGGCGTGGGCGGCGGCATCATCATCGTGCCGGTGCTGGTGTTCAGCTTCACGTTGCAAGGTTTCGACAGTTTGGTTCTGACCCATCTGGCGGTCGGCACGTCGCTGGCAACCATTGTCTTCACTTCGATCCAGTCGGTTCGCGCGCACCACCGCATGGGCGCCGTGCGCTGGGCGGTGTTCGCGTGGATGACCGTCGGTATCCTGATCGGTGCGGGCCTGGGCTCGCTGACAGCCAGCTACATTGCCGGGCCGCATCTGCAGAAAATCATCGGCGTGTTCGCCATACTGGTCGCCATTCAGATGGCTCTGGACTTGAAACCCAAAGCCAGCCGAGGGGTGCCGGGCAAGCCCGGATTGACCGCAGCAGGTATCGTCATTGGCTGGGCCTCGGCGATTTTCGGGATAGGCGGCGGCTCGCTGACAGTGCCGTTTCTCACATGGCGCAGCCTGACCATGCAGCAAGCGGTCGCGACGTCGTCGGCCTGCGGATTTCCGATCGCGGTGGCCAGTGCCATAAGTTTCATGATTCTTGGGTGGCACGATCCGCTGTTGCCACCGCATAGTCTCGGTTTCGTGTATCTGCCGGCCCTGATCGGCATTGCCGTGACCAGCATGTTCTTTGCGCGATTCGGTGCCAGGCTTGCGCACAAACTGTCACCCAGGCTGCTGAAACGACTGTTCGCGCTGCTGCTCGTAGTCGTCGGTACCAGTTTTCTGATCTAGTTTTGCTTTGTCGCTCAGTGAGCGTTCTATTTTAAGGAGTCGCAATGCTGCCTTACCCGCAGATTGATCCGGTAGCCGTGGCCATCGGTCCGCTGCAAATTCACTGGTACGGCCTGATGTATCTGGTCGGTATCGGCAGTGCCTGGTATCTGGCGTCCCGTCGCCTGAATCGCTTCGACCCGACATGGACCAAGGAAAAACTTTCGGACATGATCTTCTGGGTCGCGATGGGTGTGATTGTCGGGGGGCGGCTGGGTTACGTGCTTTTCTACGATCTGCCGAATTACATCGCCAATCCGTTGCTGATCTTCGAAGTCTGGAAGGGCGGCATGGCGTTCCATGGCGGCTTCATCGGCGTGATGATCGCGACGTACTGGTTCGGTAAGCGCAACGGCAAATCGTTCTTCCAACTGATGGACTTCATCGCACCGATGGTGCCGATCGGCCTTGGCGCCGGACGCATCGGCAACTTCATCAACGGCGAGTTATGGGGTAAACCGACCGACCTGCCGTGGGCCATGATTTTCCCACCCTACAGCGACCCTGCTCAGTTGCCGCGTCACCCGTCGCAGCTTTATCAGTTTGCGCTGGAAGGTGTGGCATTGTTCGTCATTCTCTATTTCTTCTCGCGCAAGCCGCGTCCGACCATGGCGGTATCCGGCATGTTCGCGCTGTTCTACGGGATCTTCCGTTTCATCGTGGAGTTCGTCCGCGTGCCGGACGCCCAGTTGGGTTATCTGGCCTGGGGCTGGGTCACCATGGGTCAAATTCTCAGCCTGCCGATGATCATTGGTGGTCTGGTGCTGATCTGGCTGGCTTACCACCGCGCGCCTGCTGCCAACAACGCAGCCGTTTGATTCGAATCGCCGGGCCCCGGGCTCGGCGGATTCACGCTACAGAGGGCCTTTGGGCATGAAGCAATACCTTGAGCTGTTACAGGACGTCATTACCAACGGAACCCGTAAGGGCGACCGCACCGGCACCGGCACCACTGCGGTGTTCGGGCGTCAGATCCGTCACAACCTGGCCGATGGCTTTCCGCTTTTGACCACCAAAAAGCTGCACTTCAAAAGCATTGCCAATGAGTTGATCTGGATGCTCAGCGGCAACACCAACACTAAATGGCTCAACGACAATGGCGTGACCATCTGGGATGAATGGGCGACTGAAGAAGGCGATCTGGGCCCGGTGTATGGCGCGCAGTGGACGGGCTGGCCGACGAAGGATGGCGGCAAGATCAACCAGATCGACTACATGGTCGATTGCCTGAAGAACAACCCCAACAGCCGCCGCATCCTCTTCCACGGCTGGAACACCGAATACCTGCCGGATGAAAAGCTGTCTCCGCAGGAAAACGTGAAGGCGGGTCGTCAGGCGCTGGCTGTGTGTCACCTGCTGTATCAAGCGTTCGTTGCTGACGGCAAGCTGTCGATGCAGCTGTATATCCGCAGTTCCGATGTATTCCTTGGTTTGCCTTACAACATCGCGGCGCTGGCATTGCTCACCCATATGCTGGCCCAGCAGTGCGACCTGATCCCTCACGAGATCATCGTCAGTCTTGGCGACACGCATGCGTATTCCAACCACGAAGAACAGATCGCCACTCAGCTGACCCGCACGCCGAAAAAGCTGCCGCAGCTGAACATCAAGCGTCGCCCGGTCACCATCTACGACTACCGTTTCGAGGATTTCGAGATCGTAGGTTACGAAGCGGATCCGAGCATCAAGGCGCCGGTCGCCGTCTGACCGGGGGCCGCAAGGCTAGCCTTTATGCAATCGACGGGAGCCAGTGTGCTCCCGTCGTTATTTTTGCTGTGCCAAATCAACCAGTTATCGTCATATGCCAAGTGACAGGGGATGCGCTGTTCATATTGAAGACTACCGGAATTGTTATGTCCTCTCGCGCAATGTGGCTATATAAAAGAGCACATACTTACTATGTTCCATCTGGTTAAAAGTCACCTGTCTATCATATGAAGGTCTAGGGTGAAGTCGTATTGTTGCAGCCGCGTAATAAGTGTTTTGCACGTTCGTAAACAAAATCGGCACGATAGATATTTTCAATCTATTGAGTGTCTTTATCGAGTTTAAATCCGTTGATGGGTTGTTCTATAGTCGAGGTCTTCCTATAAGTCTTTAGCCTGACACGCGTTTGGAATTAATCATCCATGACCACGACGAACTTCAGCACGGACACCTTTTCGGAGCATACCTCCGGCTTGTATCGCACCGCAGCGCGCATCCTCAACGAAGCAGGCATTCAGATTAACGGGTCGGCACCCTCCGATATCCGCTTCAATGGGCCGGGCGTCATCGAGCGCGCCTTCGCGCAGGGCAATCTGGGGCTGGGCGAGGCCTACATGGATGGCCAGTGGGACAGTGAGCAACTCGACGAATTCTTCCACCGACTGCTGAAAACCGGCATGACCGACGACGTCAAGCCAATACGGCTGGTGTTCTACGCGCTCATGGCCAAGTTCATGAACAGGCAGAACATCCAGCGCTCCAAGACCGTGGGCGAGGTGCATTACGATCTCGGCAACGAGTTCTATTCCAATATGCTCGATTCGCGGATGACCTACACCTGTGGTTATTGGGAGAACGCGAGCAATCTGGAAGAAGCGCAGGCCGCCAAGCTGGACCTCATCTGCCGCAAGTTGCAGCTCAAGCCCGGCATGCGCGTGCTGGATATCGGCTGTGGCTGGGGCAGCTTCATGAGCTATGCAGCGGAGCACTATGGGGTAGAAGCCGTTGGCGTGAGCATTTCCAAAGAGCAGATCGCCTGGGCTAAGGAGCGTTACAAGCATCTGCCACTGGAGTTTCGTTTTCAGGACTACCGTGAGCTCGATGAAGAGTTCGACGCTATTGCCAGCGTGGGGATGTTTGAACATGTCGGGCGCAGGAACCACCGTGAATACATGGAACTGGCTCATCGGTGTTTGAAGCCGGGTGGTCTTTTCCTCCTGCATACCATCGGCAAGAACCAGCGCAACTCTTATCCTGACCCATGGATCGACAAATACATATTTCCCAATGGCGACTTGCCGTCCATTGGCCAAATGGGCGATGCCATGGATGGCTTGTTTGTCGTCGAAGATTTGCACAACTTTGGCGCGGACTACGACAAGACTCTCATGGCGTGGCACGATAACTTCATGAAGGCCTGGCCGCAGTTCCAGGATCAGTTGGGTGAGCGCTTCTATCGCATGTGGCGTTATTACCTGCTGTCCTGTGCCGGCGCTTTCCGTGCGCGTGATATTCAGTTGTGGCAATGGGTGCTGTCCAAGGGCGGCGTGCCGCATGGATACCACCGCAGCCAGATTTGAGTAAGCCCCGTCTCCGCAGGAGCACGCTGGCTCTGAGTCGCATTCAGACGATTGCGGCTTAAGCCAGTGCGCTCCTGCAATCGTTAATGGACCGGCAATCCGTCCTGCCTATCGGCTAACGAACAAACGATTGAATTCCTCTATTCACCCAGTGCGCCATCACAATGAGCTTACGCGCCGGGTTTTGCTTATCGTTCTCCACATCGAACACATAAAGGCAGGCCGCTCAAGGGGCCTTCCGAACAGCGATCACTTGTGGAGAAATGCGCATGAGCAACAAATTGACCACCGCCTTCGGCGCCCCCGTCGTTGACAACCAGAACATCCAGACTGCCGGCCCCAATGGCCCCGCGCTGCTGCAGGATGTGTGGTTCCTGGAGAAGCTGGCGCATTTCGATCGCGAAGTCATTCCTGAGCGCCGCATGCACGCCAAGGGTTCGGGCGCATTTGGCACCTTCACGGTGACCCACGACATCACGCGCTTTACTCGCGCCAAAATCTTTTCTCAGATCGGCAAACAAACCGAGATGTTCGCCCGTTTCTCGACGGTCGCCGGCGAGCGGGGCGCTGCGGACGCTGAACGCGACATCCGCGGTTTCGCGTTCAAGTTCTATACCGAGGAAGGCAACTGGGACATGGTCGGCAACAACACGCCGGTGTTCTTCTTGCGCGACCCGCTGAAGTTTCCCGACCTGAACCACGCGGTCAAACGCGATCCGCGCACCGGTATGCGCAGCGCCGAGAACAACTGGGACTTCTGGACGCAACTGCCCGAAGCGCTGCATCAGGTCACGATCGTCATGAGCGAGCGCGGTATCCCGCGCAGCTACCGCGAGATGCATGGTTTCGGCAGCCATACTTACAGTTTCCTCAACGCGCAGCACGAGCGCTTCTGGGTCAAGTTTCACTTCGTCTCGCAACAGGGCATCGCCAACTTGAGCGACGCCGAAGCCGAAGTACTGGTCGGCAAGGATCGTGAGTCTCACCACCGCGACCTGTACGAAAACATTGAAAACGGCAACTTCCCGCGCTGGAAACTGTTCGTGCAGATCATGCCGGAGAAGGAGGCGGGCGCTTACCACATCAACCCGTTCGACCTGACCAAAGTCTGGCCGAAGGCTGATTATCCGCTGATCGAAGTGGGTGTCGTGGAGCTCAATCGCAACCCGGAAAACAACTTCGCCGACGTCGAGCAGGCTGCTTTCGCGCCTTCCAACGTGGTGCCGGGCATCAGTTTCTCGCCGGACAAAATGTTGCAGGGTCGTCTGTTCTCTTACGGTGATGCTCAGCGCTACCGGTTGAGCGTTAACCACCATCAGATCCCGGTGAACTCGCCGCGTGCCGCGTTGCATGTGAACAGCTACCACCGCGACGGCCTGATGCGTATCGACGGCAACCGGGGCGGCATGACGTCTTACGAGCCAAATACCAAGGGTGCGTTCCAGGAACAACCCGACTTCAGAGAGCCTCCGCTGTCCATCGAAGGTGCGGCGGGCCACTGGAACCATCGGGTCGACGGTGATTACTACTCACAGCCGGGCAATCTGTTCCGCTTGATGAGTGCGCAGGAGAAGCAATCGTTGTTCGACAACACGGCTCGCTCGCTCAGAGGTGTGTCGGCGCCGATCATTCAGCTGCACATCGAGCACTGCACGCTGGCCGATCCTGAGTACGGCGCAGGCGTCACCGAGGCGGTCGAGCGCATTCACCACGGTTGATCGACAGCGTTGTTGAAACACGCTTGCCCGCGATCGGGGACTGTCAGCGACGATAAGTCGATTGGCTGAACCTGTTCGCGGGCAAGTGCATTTGTGCCTCGCACTTTTCCGTTTCGGGTCAGTGACCGTGGCTGCGGCCGACATGGGAATGTTCGATATCAGGCTGAACAACGCCACCGCTCACTTCCAGCCGATCCAGAATCCCGCAATGATCCGGCGCGCCTTCGCTGCAGCGCTGACGCAAATCAATCAGTTGCTCCTGCAACGCCAGCAGGCTCGAGATACGAGCGCTGACATGCTGGATGTGCTCGTCAATCAGCGCATTCACGCTCTCGCACTGGTCCTGTGGACTGTCGCGCAGCGCCAGCAGGCTGCGGATTTCATCCAGCGTCATGTCGAGACTGCGGCAGTTGCGGATGAACGTCAGCCGTTCCACGTGTTCTTGCGAGTACAGCCGGTAGTTGCCTTCACTGCGAGCGGGCTCCGCCAGCAGGCCTTCGCGTTCGTAGTAACGAATGGTTTCCACCGGGCAATCCGTGAGCTTTGCCAGCTCGCCGATCTTGAAAGACGCTTTCATCGCTGTCGACCTCCATTAGTGGCTTGACCCTATAGTGGCTACAGGGTGTTCACTAGGCAACACGCACACCAAGAGACTCAACCGATGAGTGACTCTGTACACAAGCATTCTCCCCACGATCACGCAGGCCACGATCACGCAGCGCATGACCCTGCGCAGAATCAAGCCACCGGCAAGTTCACACCCGTGCACAAACACGAGCCTCACGCGCATGCGTGCTGCTCCCATGACAGCGCGCCGGCGGTGGTGACGGTGGGTAATGGTTCGAGCGCCGATGGGCGCTTGAGCAGTTTTCGCATCGAAGCCATGGATTGCCCCACCGAGCAGACGCTGATCCAAAACAAGCTTGGCAAGATGCCGGGCATTCAGAAGCTTGAGTTCAACCTGATCAATCGCGTGCTCGGCGTGTGGCACGAGTTGCCTTCGACCGAGCCGATCACTGACGCGATTGGCTCGCTGGGCATGCAGGCTGACGTCATTGAAGAAGGCGCAGACAAGGACACCGAATCGCTGCCTGCGGCCAGAAAGCCCTGGTGGCCCCTGGCGTTGTCTGGCATCGCCGCGGTGGTTGCCGAAGTCGTCCACTTCACGGACGCCGCGCCGACCTGGGTAGTGGCACTGATTGCGCTGGTCGCGATTTTCAGCGGCGGACTGACGACCTATAAAAAGGGCTGGATCGCCCTGAAGAACTACAATCTGAATATCAATGCGCTGATGAGCATCGCGGTGACCGGCGCCGTATTGATCGGGCAATGGCCAGAAGCGGCCATGGTGATGTTTCTGTTCACCGTGGCCGAGCTGATCGAGGCCAAATCCCTGGACCGCGCGCGCAACGCCATTGGCGGGCTGATGCAGCTGACGCCTGACACCGCGACGGTGCTGCAGGAGGGTGAGTGGCGCGAAGTCGAGGTCAAGAGCATTGCGCTGGGCAGTACCGTCCGTGTGAAGCCGGGCGAGCGCATTGGTCTGGACGGTGAAGTTGTAGCCGGTCAGTCGAGCATTGATCAGGCTCCGATCACCGGTGAGAGCCTGCCGGTAGAGAAGGGCGTGGGCGACAAAGTGTTCGCCGGGACCATCAACCAGGCCGGCTCGCTGGAATACAAAGTGACCGCTGCTGCGAACAACTCGACGCTGGCGCGGATCATTCATGCAGTCGAAGCAGCGCAGGGCGCGCGGGCGCCAACCCAGCGCTTCGTCGACAGCTTCTCGAAGATCTACACCCCTGCAGTGTTCGCTCTGGCGTTGGCCGTGGCAGTCATTGCGCCGTTGTTCATGGGCGCGCCATGGTTCGACTGGATCTACCGCGCGCTGGTGTTGCTGGTGGTTGCCTGCCCTTGCGCACTGGTGATTTCGACGCCCGTGAGTATCGTCAGCGGGCTGGCGGCTGCGGCGCGCAAAGGCATTCTGGTCAAGGGCGGCGTCTATCTTGAAATGGGCCACAAGCTCGACTATCTGGCGCTGGACAAGACCGGGACGATCACTCATGGCAAGCCGGTGCAGACCGATTATGTGCTGCTTGACGACTCCCTGGGCGAACAGGCGCTGACGATTTCAGCAAGCCTGGCCGCACGCTCGGATCATCCGGTTTCCCAAGCCGTTGCCAATGCGGCGCAGCTGCCTGCGCAGCTGCCGGTCGAAGCGTTCGAGGCGCTGCCGGGCCTTGGTGTGAAAGGCGAGGTGCAGGGGCGTCTGTACCATTTGGGCAATCATCGTCTGGTGCACGACGCCGGTCTGTGCTCGCCGGCACTCGAAGAGCGGCTTGAAGCGCTGGAGACCCAAGGCAAGACCGTGGTGCTGTTGTTCGATGCATCGGGTCCTCTGGCGCTTTTCGCAGTGGCCGATACGGTCAAGGAAAGCAGCCGCGAAGCCATAGGCCAGCTGTACGCACTGGGTGTCAAAACCGTGATGCTGACCGGCGACAATCCGCATACGGCGAAGGCGATTGCTGCGCAGGTGGGCATCGATCAGGCCCGCGGCAACCTCATGCCGGGCGACAAGCTTCAGGCCATCGAGGACCTTTACGCACAGCATCATCGTGTCGGTATGGTCGGCGACGGCATCAACGACGCTCCGGCCTTGGCGCGGGCCGAGATCGGCTTCGCGATGGCCGCTGCGGGAACCGATACCGCTATCGAGACTGCGGATGTGGCGTTGATGGATGACGACCTGCGCAAGATTCCGGCATTCATTCGCCTGTCCCGAGACACCTCGGCGGTGCTCAAGCAAAACATCGCCCTGGCCCTGGTGATCAAGGCGATCTTCCTGGCAGTGACGTTTGCCGGCGTTGCCACCATGTGGATGGCTGTCTTCGCCGACATGGGCGTGAGCCTGCTGGTGGTGTTCAACGGCTTGCGGTTATTGAGGAAGTAAGCGGTCCGACGTCCTCCGTGAATGCGCTGCGCAAAATGTGTTGGAATGCGGCGTGGCTCCGATCAGCAGAACATCACAGGGCCCTTGTGGGAGTGAGCCAGTTGTCTTTAACGCCCCGTTCGATCAGCGGCGTAACGCCCGACGCCTTCCCGGCTAAAGCCGGTCCTACGGAGAGCTTGCGGCGGCTGTAGGACCGGCTTCAGCCGGGAAAAGGCCGGTGCAGGCTGTAGAGATGCAGCGGCTGGAAATCAGTCTTCGCGAGCAAGCTCGCTCCCACGGGATTCGTGTCTTGCCGGAGAATTTGAAATGCCCGCAGATCCATGTGTGAGCTTGCTCACGAAGGCGGGGTGTCTGACGATGCATCTCCCAGCGGATGCCCTGGCCTATTCGCGGGCAAGCGCGCTCCTACCTGAATTGCGGCGTGGCTCCGATCAGCAAAACACTGCAGGGCCATTGTGGGAGTGAGCCAGCTGTCTTTAACGCCCCTTTCGATCAGCGGCGAAACACGCGACGCCTTCCCGGCTAAAGCCGGTCCTACGAAGAGCTTGCGGCGGCTGTAGGACCGGCTTCAGCCGGGAAAAGGCCGGTGCAGGCTGTAGAGATGCAGCGGCTGGAAATCAGTCTTCGCGAGCAAGCTCGCTCCCACGGGATTCGTGTCTTGCCGGAGAATTTGGAATGCCCGCAGATCCATGTGTGAGCTTGCTCACGAAGGCGGGGTGTCTGCCGATGCATCTCCCAGCGGATGCCCTGGCCTATTCGCGGGCAAGCGCGCTCCGGCGTGGCTCCGATCAGCAGAACATCGCTGGGCTCTTGTGGGAGTGAGCTTGCTGTCTTCAACGCCCCTTTCGATCAGCGGCGAAACACCCGACGCCTTCCCGGCTAAGGCCGGTCCTACGAAGAGCTTGCGGCGTCTGTAGGACCGGCTTCGGCCGGGAAGAGGCCGGTGCAGGCTGTTGAGATGCAGCGGCTGGAAATCAGTCTTCGCGAGCAAGCTCGCTCCCACGGGATTTGTGTCTTGCCGGAGAATTTGGAATGCCCGCAGATCCATGTGTGAGCTTGCTGACGAAGGCTGAGTGTCTGGCGATGCATCTCCCAGCGGATGCCCTGGCCTCTTCGCGGGCAAGCGCGCTCCGGCGTGGCTACGATCAGCAGAACATCGCTGGGCCCTTGTGGGAGTGAGCTTGCTCACGAAGGCGGGGTGTCTGCCGATGCATCTTCAGCGGATGCATCGGCCTCTTGGCGGCCACGCGCATATTACCTACCGTATTTCTCGCGTCCCCAGGCGATCATGTCTTCGAGCAGTGCCTTCAGTACTGCGCGGGTGGGTTCGGCCAGATCGGTGCGGTAGTGGAACGGGACGAACTCATCCATGTAGGTGCTTTGCGCCAGTTCCAGCTGCACGGCGTGAATGTGTTCGGCGGGATTGCCGTAGTGACGGGTGATGTGGCCGCCCTTGAAGCGCCCGTTCAGCACGTGGCTGTAGTGACTGGCGGCGGCACAGGTGGCTTCGAGGCGCTGAGCCAGAGACGCGTCGCAGCTGGCACCGTTGAACGTGCCGAGGTTGAAATCCGGCAGTCGACCTTTGAACAGGTGCGGAATATGACCCCGAATCGAATGGGCGTCGAACAGCAGCGCATAACCGAACTCGTCGCGCAGGCGATCGAGCTCGTTGCGCAGGGTGTCATGGTACGGCGTCCAGATCTGCTCCAGGTATGAGGCTCGCTCTTCCTTGCTCGGCTCCTGGCCGGCCTTGAACAGTGGATCGCCTTCGAACAGCGTCGACGGATACAGCCCGGTCGTGGCGCCGGCATACAGCGGCTTGTCGTCTGAGGGACGGTTGAGGTCTATGACGAAGCGCGAATATTCGGCAGCCAGCACGCTGGCGCCCAGATCATGGGCAAAATCATAGAGGCGCGGGATGTGCCAGTCGGTGTCGGGCAGGCTGACCGCTTCGTCCACCAGTCCGTCGCGTACGGTGGGCGTCAGGTTCAACCCTGGGTGAGGCATGCTGATCAGCAACGGTACGCTGCCGCGAGTGAAGCTCAGAACCTTGTCCACGATATTCTCCCGAATCAGAAGTAGCTGTCAGAACGTGCTCAGTACGCCGTGACGCACGACGCGTTTGTCCAGATCGCCGCCCAGCCAGTAAGCCAGGTCAGCGGGTCTTTCGATGTTCCACGCCACGAAATCGGCGACCTTGCCGACTTCGAGCGAGCCGTGGGTATCGGCCATCCCCAGCGCTTTGGCGGCATGAATGGTCGCACCGGCGAGGGCTTCCTCAGGCGTCATGCGAAACAGCGTGCAAGCCATGTTCAGCATCAGTCGCAGCGAGAGGCCCGGCGATGTTCCGGGATTGAGGTCGGTGGCGATAGCGATCTTCACGCCATGCCTGCGCAGCGCATCCATGGGCGGCAGCTGGGTTTCACGCAGGAAATAAAACGCGCCGGGCAGCAGCACCGCGACGGTGCCGGACGCCGCCATGGCGATGGCATCCTCCTCGGTCATGAACTCCAGATGATCGGCCGACAGCGCCTGATAACGCGCCGCCAGACTCGAGCCGTGCAGCGACGAAAGCTGCTCGGCGTGCAGCTTGACCGGCAGGCCCAACTGGCCCGCCGTGATGAACACCTGCTCGACCTGCTCGGGCGAGAACGCCAGGTATTCACAGAAGGCATCGACCGCATCCACCAGCTCTTCGGCCGCCAGTGCCGGCAGCATTTCACTGCAGATGTGGGCGATGTAATCGTCGGCGCGGTCTTTGTACTCGGGCGGTAATGCATGGGCCGCCAGGCAAGTGCTGCGCACCGTCACGGGCAGATTTTCACCGAGCTTGCGAATGACGCGCAGTATCTTGCGCTCGCTGGCGAGGTCCAGCCCGTAGCCGGATTTGATCTCGACCGTGGTGACACCGTCCTTGAGCAAATGCTGTAAACGGCGTTCGGCGCTGGCATACAGGTCGGCTTCGCTGGCAGCGCGGGTGGCGCGCACGGTGCTGGCGATGCCGCCGCCAGCGGCTGCGATCTCGGCGTAGCTGACGCCTTGCAGCCGTTGCTCGAATTCACCGCTGCGGTTGCCGCCGAAGACCGTGTGCGTGTGGCAGTCAATCAGGCCTGGCGTGACCCAGGCGCCATTCAGGTCGACGCTCTCGATGCTGCCTTGATCCGGCAATTCGTTGCGCGGCCCGATCCAGGCAATGTGCGCTCCTTCGGTCACGATGGCGGCGTCCTCGATGATCGAGTAAGAACCGTTTGCCATGCTTGCAGCGTGACAGTTGTGCCAGAGCGTTTTCATCAGTACCTCCAGAGAGTGACGTTCTGTGGGCGTGGGCTTGCTCACGTAGGGGCGTTACCTGCATGAGCAGCCCACACCCACCGGTTATTCATTGGCCGTAAGATCTCGCGTTGATCAGCTTGGGCTTGACCCAAAGCCGGTACGCAATCACCAGCAACACGATCCAGACCGCCCCCACCACCAGTGCGGGCCGGGTGTCGGGGAAGTAACCCAGCACGCCGAAAACGAACAGCATGAAGGCCGTGGCAACCATCGGCGCGACGGGCCAGAACGGCACCGGAAACTTCAGCTGCGCCACTTCTTCTGCGCTCATCGAACGGCGCATGGCGATCTGCGTGATCAGAATCATCAGCCATACCCACACGGTCGCAAAGGTCGCGATCGAGGCAATCAGCAGGAAAACGTCTTCGGGAATCAAGTAGTTCAAGACCACGCCGCACAGCAGCGCAATCCCCATCACCACCACCGTCATCCATGGCACACCCTGTTCGGAAAGCTGGGCGAAACGGTGCGGCGCCTGCCCTTGGCGGGCCAGGCCATACATCATGCGCCCGGCGCCGAAGATGTCACTGTTGATGGCCGAGACGGCGGCAGAGATCACTACGATATTGAGGATGATCGCGGCAGAGGATATGCCCAGATGGTCGAAGATCTGCACGAAAGGGCTGCCTTGGCTGCCGATCTCCTGCCAGGGATAAAGCGACATCAGCACGAACAGCGTCAGCACGTAGAACAACAGGATGCGCAGCGGCACGGCATTGATCGCACGCGGGATCACCCGTTCCGGATTGCGCGCCTCACCGGCTGCGACGCCGATGATCTCGATGCCGCCGAAGGCGAACATCACAACGGCCAGCGAAGCCACCAGACCTCCGACGCCGTTAGGCATGAAGCCGCCATGCACCCACAGGTTACTCACGCTGCTGATGCTTTGGCCCGACGCCGAACCAACGCCGAACAGCATGATGCCGAAGCCTGCGAGGATCATCGCAATGATCGCGCCGACCTTGAGCAATGACAGCCAGAACTCCATTTCGCCGAAGACTTTGACGCTGCACAGGTTCAGCGCGCCGATCAGGAACACGATGCCCAGCACCCAGATCCAGCGAGGGACATCAGGAAACCAGAAGCCCATGTAAATCCCGAATGCGGTGACGTCGGCGAGACAGACGATGATCATTTCGAAGGCGTAGGTCCAGCCCAGGACGAAGCCTGCCAGCGGACCCAGATAGGTCGTTGCGTATTGGCCGAATGAGCCGGACACCGGATTGCGCACGGCCATTTCGCCGAGGGCGCGCATGACCATATACACCGCGGCGCCCGCGATGATGTAGACCAGAAGGACCGCGGGCCCGGCCAATTTTATCGCCGACGCCGAGCCGTAAAACAGCCCCGTGCCAATCGCCGAACCCAGCGCCATGAAGCGAATGTGACGGGCGCTAAGCCCGCGTTTCATATCTGTTGCGTTTTGCGATTTCATTTCACACTTTCCTAGTATTTCTTTGCTGTGAAACGAGTGGCAGGACACTTGCTGTTCTGTAGGAGCGAGCTTGCTCGCGAAGACGCCGGTACATCCGCAGGATAATCAGCGGCTGACAACCAGCATTCGCGAGCAAGTTCGCTCCCACAGAGGCCGGCGTTTTGCACGCAATCGCGAGCGAACCCCGGCACATTAATCGAGCGTCCTCACCCTCATTTCAACGACAGGCCCTCCTGGCCTGTCACCGATCAGAAACTCGGCAGCAGATCAGCAGAAACCAGCTCGCTCAGGCAGTTCGAAGCCAGCAGCTCGGTGGCGGCTTCGATGTCCGGGGCGAAAAAACGGTCTTTCTCGTAAAACGGGACCTTCCCGCGCAGCGTCGTGCGGGCGATTTCCAGTTTTTCGGAGGTTTTCAGGCCATTGCGCAGGTCCAGGCCCTGACACGCAGCCAGCCATTCTACAGCCAGCACGCCTCGGGTGTTTTCTGCCATTTCCCACAGACGCTTGCCGGCGGCCGGCGCCATCGAGACGTGGTCTTCCTGGTTGGCCGATGTCGGCAGACTGTCGACGCTGTGAGGATGGGCCAGCGCCTTGTTCTCGCTGGCCAATGCCGCTGCAGTCACCTGAGCGATCATGAAGCCGGAGTTCACACCGCCGTTAGCGACCAGAAAAGGCGGCAGCTGGGACATGTGCTTGTCCATCATCAGCGAGATACGGCGCTCGCTCAGCGAGCCGATTTCGGCGATGGCCAGCGCGATGTTGTCGGCGGCCATGGCGACCGGTTCGGCGTGGAAATTACCGCCCGAAATCACCTCGGCCTCGGCCGCGAACACCAGTGGGTTGTCGGACACCGCGTTGGATTCGATCGCCAGCACTTCGGCGGCCTGACGCAGCTGAGTCAGGCAGGCGCCCATGACTTGCGGCTGGCAGCGCAGGGAGTAAGGGTCCTGAACCTTGTCGCAATCGCGGTGCGAATCGGACACCTGGCTGCTGTCGCCCAGCAGGTTGCGATAGGCCGCAGCCGCGTCGATCTGGCCGCGCTGGCCGCGTGCGGCGTGAATGCGGGCATCGAATGGCGAGCGCGAGCCGAGCACGGCTTCGACGGTCAGCGCGCCACAGCTCAGTGCGCCAGCGAACAGGTCTTCCGCTTCGAACAGGCCGCGCAGGGCGTAAGCGGTCGACACCTGAGTGCCGTTGAGCAGCGCCAGACCTTCTTTGGCGGCAAGCGTCAGGGGCTCCAGGCCGGCGACCGCCAGCGCTTCCACTGCGTTGAGCCACTGGCCCTTGTAACGCGCCTTGCCCTCGCCGAGCAGCACCAGCGACATGTGCGCCAGCGGCGCCAGATCGCCGGAAGCACCCACCGAGCCCTTCAGTGGGATGTGCGGATAGACCTCGGCGTTGATCAGGGCGATCAGCGCATCGATCACCTGACGACGGATACCGGAGAACCCCCGGCTCAGGCTGTTGACCTTGAGCACCATGATCAGGCGCACCAGTTCGTCACTGATCGGCTGACCCACGCCAGCGGCATGAGACAGCACCAGCGAGCGCTGAAGGTTTTCCAGATCGGCGCTGGCGATGCGGGTCGAGGCCAGCAGGCCGAAACCGGTGTTGATGCCGTAGGCCGTGCGGTTTTCGGTCAGGATCTGCTCGACGCATGCCACGCTGGCGTCGATCTGCTCATCGGCACTGGCGTCCAGTGTGAGGGTGACAGTTTGCTGATAGATCGCGCGCAATTGCGCCAGGGTCAACTGGCCGGGGATCAGGTTCAGCGGGGTCGCCTTGTGGGTATCGGTCACGATGCTGCTACTCCTTCATTGATGTCTGTCGCCTCAGAACCGGCTCCTGCCTGTACCGCGCTTTTGGCGCTCGAGCTGCGACTGTTGCTGTTGTGATGGGGCGCTGCCGCATACTCGCGGCAGCGCTGGAATACGGTTTCCAGTGATTCTTCGTTTTTGAGCAGGGTCACGCTGCTGGCGATATCGGGCGCCAGCCAGCGGTCTTCGTCGTAGGCCGGGACGCGCTCGCGCAACAGGCGCCAGGCGACTTCGGTGCCCACGCCAAAGCGCGGGCCCTTGAAGAACTCGAACGCCTGAGCGGCCAGCAAATACTCGATGGCGAGAATCTGAGTGACGTTTTCCAGCACCTTGTGCAGTTTCAGCGCGGCGCTGGTGCCCATGCTCAGATGATCCTCCTGAAGCCCCGACGTGACGTAGTTGTCGATGACCGCCGGTTGCGCCAGTTGGCGGTTTTCAGCGCACAGCGACGCCGCGACGTACTGCACGATCATCATTCCGGAATTCACGCCGGGCTGGCTGACCAGAAACGCGGGCAGGCCACTGACGGTGGGGTTGATCAGCCGATCCAGGCGCCGTTCGGCGATGGAACCCAGCTCGGCCATGGCAATGGCCAGCAGATCGGCCGCCATCGCGACGGACTGGCCGTGCGGGTTGGCCTGGGAGACTACGCGATAAGCCTGCGGCGTGCCCAACAACAGCGGGTTGTCGGTGGCCGAATTGAGCTCGACCTCGATCTGCCGCGTGGCATGGGCCAACTGGTCGCGTGTCGCACCGTGCACTTGCGGAATGGAGCGGATACTCAAGGCGTCCTGCGTGCGAATGCCCTGACTGTTGGCCAGCACCTCGCTGCCCGCGAGCAGCCCGCGCAGATTTCTGCCGACCTGCTGCATGCCGGGGTGCGGTTTGAGCGCGATGATGGTTTCATCGAAAGCATCGAGCTGGCCGCGCAGGCCCTCGAACGTCATGGCGCTGATCACGTCGGCCCACTGCATCAGGCGATTGACGTCAGCCACTGCCAGGCAACTGAGACCGGTCATGCACGGCGTACCGTTGACCAGACACAGGCCGTCCTTGGCGCCGAGTTCGACCGGCGAAAGACCTTCTTCACTGAGTGCCCGCAGGGCCGAAACCGTCTGACCGCGATAGCTCACCTGGCCCACGCCAAGCAGCGCGACGCCGATGTGCGCCATGTGCGTCAGATAGCCCACCGAGCCCTGCGAAGGCACCTGCGGGGTAATGCGATGATTGAGCAGCGCGAGCAGCGCTTGCACCACCTGACGATGGATCCCGGAGTTGCCCTGGCTGTAATTGATGATCGCGGCGCAGGTGATGGCACGGGTCTGCTCGTCGGGCAGTGCAGGCCCCACGCCACAGGCATGACTGAGCAGCGTGTTGCGTGACAGGCGACTCAGTTGCTCGCGCTCCAGCGAGACGTTGCACAACGCGCCGAGACCGGTATTGACGCCATAAGCGCGCTCACCGCTGGCAACGATGCTTTGCACGATTGCCTGCGCATTGTCGATGCGCGCCCAGGCGCTTTCGGACAATGCCAGCGTGGCGCCGTGGCGGGCGACAGCGACGACGTCCTGCCACGTGACCGGTGCTTCGCCGATGATGACCTGTTCTGCTCGCGACATGACTGCAGCCGTCCTTAAATGGTCGCCACGCGCCGCTGGACGAAACGATCAACGTATTCGTCTGCTGGCGAGTAAAGGATTTCTTTGGGGGTTCCGACCTGTATCAACCGGCCGTCCTTGAGAATGGCGATGCGGTTGCCGATGCGTACGGCTTCGTCGAGGTCGTGGGTGATGAACACGATGGTTTTCTTGAGCGTCGATTGCAGCTCCAGCAACTGGTCCTGCATCTCGGCACGAATCAGCGGATCGAGCGCACTGAACGCCTCGTCCATGAGGATAATGTCGGTATCGGCTGCCAGCGCACGGGCCAGGCCGACACGCTGGCGCATGCCGCCAGAGAGCTGATGCGGGTACTTTTTCTCGTAGCCCTGCAAGCCCACGGTGGTGATCCAGTGCTGCGCGCGTTCGGCACATTGCGCCTTGCTCTCGCCACGTACAGCGAGTCCGTAAGCGACGTTATCCATCACGGTCTTGTGCGGCAGCAGGCCGAAACTCTGGAACACCATGCTGATCTTGTGCCGACGGAAGTTACGCAGCGCTTCCATGTCGTAGGTGAGGATGTTCTCGCCGTCGACCAGGATCTCGCCGCTGGTCGGGTCGATCAGGCGATTGAAGTGCCGCACCAGGGTCGACTTTCCGGAACCCGAAAGTCCCATGATCACGAAGATCTCGCCGCTGCCGATGGACAGCGACAGATCATTAACGCCCACCACGCAGCCGGTCTGCGCCAGCACCTGATCCTTGCTGTGGTTCTGGCGAACCATGGCCAACGCGTCTTTGGCGCGGCTGCCGAAGATTTTGTAGACGTTCTTGACGACGATTTTGTTTTGCTCAGCGCTCATTATTTGCTCGCCTCATGTCGTGGGCGGCCATAGGCCTGAGTGATGCGGTCAATGACCACCGCAAGGATCACGATGGCCAGACCCGCTTCCAGGCCGCGACCGACGTTGAGCGTCTGAATGCCCACCAGCACGTCTTCGCCCAGGCCTCGCGCGCCGATCATCGAAGCGATGACGACCATCGACAGGGCCATCATCGTGGTCTGGTTGATCCCGGCCATGATGCTTGGCAGGGCCAGCGGCAGTTGCACCCCGAACAGTTGCTGCCAGCGATTGGCGCCGAAGGCGTTGATCGCTTCCATCACCTCGCCGTCGACCTGACGAATACCCAGATCGGTCAGGCGAATCAGCGGCGGGGCGGCGTAGATGACCGTGGCGAAAATCGCCGGCACCTTGCCCAGCCCGAACAGCATGAGTACCGGGATCAGGTACACGAAACTGGGCATCGTCTGCATGATGTCCAGCAGCGGCATCAGCACCGAACGCAGACGATTGCTGCGTGCCGAGAGAATGCCCAGCGGCACGCCGATGAGCACCGATATGAACGTGGCGACCAGCATCAGCGCCAGCGTCTGCATCAGCTTGTCCCACAGCCCGACGGCGCCGACCAGGAACAGCAGACCGATGATGATCGCCGTCGTGGTGATTTTGCGCGTAGCGTGCCAGGCGATGATGCCGACGATGGCCAGCAGCACCCACCACGGCGCGATGCGCAACAGGCCTTCGAGTTTGACGATGGCCCACAACAGCGTGTCGGAGATGTGCCGGAACACATCGCCGTAGTTGGTGACCAGCTTGTCGACCCAGTCATTGACCCAGTCGGCGATGGAGAACGTGAAGCTTTCGGGGAACATAAGCGTGTCTCGATCTATGAAGTGTTCGCTCAACGTCTGTAGGAGCGAGGCTTGTCCCGCGATCGGCGGTGTAACCGTCGTAATACCTGCTATCGCGCTCTGCCTGACAGTCGCGTTTACAGATTTACTGCCGCTTCGCGCCAGTTCGCGGGACAAGCCACGCTCCTACAGGCAGCGCTGCCCGTCAGAGTGACGCATCAACCTTCTTGGCAGCATCTTCGCTGACCCACTGATGCCACACTTCAGGATGTTCCTTGAGGAAGATCTTCGCCAGCTTCGGCGACTCGATGTGGTCCTTGGTCATGCGCGCGAGATTCTGGTTGAGCAGGTCGATCGGGATATTGACCTTTTCCATCACGGCGACCAGCTCAGGGGCCTGATCGTGGAAGGCTTTGGACAGGCCCACCTTAATGTCGATGGTCTTGTTGACGCCGGCTTTCTCTTCCAGACGCACCAGGTCCACCTGACCCATCAGCGGTGTCGGCGACCAGTAGTAAGCCAGGATTGGCTCGCCACGCTTGTAGCTGGACAGAATCGCAGCGTCGAGCGCCGGGCCGGTGCCTGGGCGGAAGTTGGTGTATTTGCTTTCCAGCCCGTAGCTTTTCAGCATCTCGCTGTTTTCCAGCTCGCACGTCCAGCCTGCCGGGCAATTGTAGAAGCGACCTTTTTCAGGCTCTTCGGCGTCCTTGAACAGCGCTGCGTATTTGCCCAGATCAGCGATGGATTTCAGGTCCGGAGCCTTGGCCTCCAGTTTGCGTTTGGCATCGCCTTCAATCACGTAGCGCGGCACGTACCAGCCTTCCACGGCGCCTTTGACCGGTGCGCCCACGCCGACGACTTTGCCAGCGGCCTCGGCCTTGTTCCAGACCTCGCTGCGGCCCACCCATTCTTCGGAAAAAATCTGGATGTCGTTGGTGCTCAGAGCGTTCTCCATGGTGATGGAGTTGCCAGGCAAGCTGTCCACTTCACAGCCATACCCTTTGTTCAGCACGACTTGCAGCACGTCTGTCAGCAGCATTGCGCTTTCCCAGTTCAAGCCGGCGAATTTCACCGGCTTGCCGGACTCGCACCATCCCGCCGCCTGACTCGCGCCGCTGGCAAGCACACCCACTGTCAGCAACGTGGATAGCAGGGCCTTTTTGGTTTTCATTGTGAGACGCTCCTGGTCTTGAGTTGGATTACGGCAGTAAGCAAGTGGCATCCAGCCGATGGGAAGGACACTTGGTGGTCCCGTCCCGCTTCACTCCAGCTTAAACAGACGTGCATCAGCGGCGGTCAGTTCATCGCCGTTCCAGCAGGTACACCGTGAGGCCGTGCGTTGGGCGCGTCCTGCTCTGAGGGCAGGATCAAGCGATCCGCAATCCTGCCGGGCCATTTCTTCGCTGCCACGTAATACAGCGCAGCCGGCACCACCAGGCCGATGATCCATGAGATATCGGTGTCATCCAGGCTGGCCACCAAAGGTCCAGTGTAGAAATGCGTGGAGATGAATGGCATCTGGATCAGCACGCCGACGACGTAAATGCTGATCCCGATCCAGTTCCAGCGGCCATAGCGGCCGTCAGGGTCTGACAGGGCAGGGATGTCGTAACGCTCTTTGGTGATGCAGTAGAAGTCCACCAGATTGATCGCGCTCCAGGGCGTGAAGAACGCCAGCAGGAACAGGATGAATGCGGAGAAGTCCTTGAGGAACGAATCCTTACCGGCCAGGGCCAGCGCAGTGGCGACGCCGACCATTGCGAAAATGTAGGTCAGGCGCAGTGCGCTGGAGATGTGGCGGTTGCCGCGAAAGCCGCTGACGATGGTCGCCATCGACATGAAGCTGCCGTAGGCATTGAGCGTGGTGACGGTGACTTTGCCGAAGGCGATGCTGAAATACAGCGCCGCCGCGACAGCACCTGTGCCACCCAGGCTGACGATGAACTGCACTTCGTGGTGAGCGAACTGTTTGCCTGCCAGCGCTGCCGCAAACACGCCGAACACCATCGACACCTGCGCGCCGATCACTGCGCCCAGGCCAACGGCCCAGAACGTCTTGCTGGCCGACGTGCTGCGCGGCAGGTAGCGCGAGTAGTCCGCGACATACGGACCAAACGCGATTTGCCACGACGCTGAAAGGGAGATGGCGAGCAGAAAGCTGCTCAGCGAAAAGTGCTTGTTGTCCAGCAACGCGCCGACATCATTGCCTGCCAGCAGCGCGCCGAATAAGTAGACGAAGGCGATCACGCCAATGAGGCTGGCAACCCGGCCGATCATGTGAATGACCCGGTAGCCGAAGATGGTCAGGACCACGATGGCCGCCGCGAAAATCACGATGCCTTGCCAGTCGGGAACCTGAATCAGTTGAGCGACCGCCTGCCCGGCAAGCAACGAGCCGCTGGCCGAGAAGCCGATGTACATCAGGCACACCAGCACCAACGGGATCACGGCGCCGTAGACGCCAAATTGCACGCGGCTGGAGATCATCTGCGGCAGGCCGAGCTTCGGACCTTGTGCGGCATGCAGCGCCATGACCGCGCCGCCCAGCAACTGACCGACGAACAGCCCGATCAGCGACCAGAACACATCACCGCCGAGCACCACCGCCAGGGCGCCGGTGACGATCGCGGTGATCTGCAGGTTGGCGCCCAGCCAGAGCGTGAACTGGCTGAACAGACGGCCATGCCTTTCCGCGTCAGGGATGTAATCGATCGAACGCTTTTCGATCACGGAAGAATGTGCAACACGATCATCTGAAACAGCCATCTCGAAACTTCCCCTAAAGCGTGTGTTGGTACGCGGACTCTGCTGGACGCACCCCCTGTGGGAGTGAGCTTGCTCGCGATGGCGGTGTGTCAGTCATCCGTTATGTCGAATGTGCCGACGTCATCGCGAGCAAGCTCACTCCTACAGGATTCGGGATATCCGTCCGTGTGCCGCCTTACTTGTTAATCATCGGCAGGTTCAGGCCCTGCTCTTTGGCGCAATCGATCGCGATCTGGTAACCCGCATCGGCGTGGCGCATCACGCCCGTTGCAGGGTCGTTGTGCAGCACGCGGGCGATGCGCTCGGCAGCCTCGTCGCTGCCGTCACAGACGATGACCATGCCCGAGTGCTGCGAGAAGCCCATGCCGACGCCGCCGCCATGGTGCAACGACACCCAGGTCGCGCCGCTCGCGGTGTTGAGCAAGGCATTGAGCAGAGGCCAGTCGGACACGGCGTCGGAGCCGTCGCGCATGGATTCGGTCTCGCGGTTCGGACTTGCCACGGAGCCTGAGTCCAGATGGTCGCGACCGATCACGACCGGTGCCGAAAGCTCGCCACGGCGAACCATTTCGTTGAATGCCAGCCCCAGCTTGGCGCGTTGGCCCAGGCCGACCCAGCAGATACGTGCCGGCAGACCTTGGAAACTGATGCGCTCGCGGGCCATGTCCAGCCAGTTGTGCAGGTGCGCGTCGTCCGGGATCAGTTCCTTGACCTTCGCGTCTGTCTTGTAGATGTCTTCCGGGTTACCCGACAGCGCCGCCCAGCGGAACGGGCCGATGCCACGGCAGAACAGAGGACGGATGTAGGCGGGTACGAAGCCTGGGAAGTCGAACGCGTTGCTGACGCCTTCCTCTTTGGCCATCTGACGGATGTTGTTGCCGTAGTCGAAGGTCGGAATGCCTTGCTTCTGGAACGCCAGCATCGCTTCGACATGCTCGGCCATCGATTGCTTGGCGGCTTTGACCACTGCGGCAGGCTCGGTGACAGCGCGATCGCGGTACTGCTCCCAGGTCCAGCCTTTTGGCAGGTAACCGTTGAGCGGGTCGTGGGCGCTGGTCTGGTCGGTGACCATGTCCGGACGCACGCCACGCTTCACGAGTTCCGGCAGTACTTCAGCGGCGTTGCCCAGCAGTGCGATCGAGATCGCCTTGCCTTCGGCGGTGTACTTGGCGATGCGCGCCAGAGCATCGTCCAGGTCGTTGGCCTGTTCGTCGACATAACGGCTCTTCAGGCGGAAATCGATGCGGCTCTGCTGGCACTCGATGTTCAGCGAGCACGCGCCGGCCAGTGTCGCGGCCAGTGGCTGTGCACCGCCCATGCCGCCCAGACCGGCGGTCAGCACCCAGCGTCCCTTGAGGTTGCCGTCGTAATGCTGGCGACCGGCTTCGACGAAGGTTTCGTAGGTGCCCTGGACGATGCCCTGGCTGCCGATGTAGATCCAGCTGCCAGCGGTCATCTGGCCGTACATGGCCAGGCCTTTGGCGTCCAGTTCGTTGAAGTGTTCCCAGCTTGCCCAGTGCGGCACCAGGTTGGAGTTGGCGATCAGCACGCGTGGGGCGTTGCTGTGGGTCTTGAAAACGCCGACGGGTTTGCCCGATTGCACCAGCAGGGTTTCATCGTCGTTCAGTTGGGTGAGGCTCTCGACGATCTTGTCGTAGCACTCCCAGTTACGCGCGGCGCGCCCGATACCGCCGTAAACCACCAGCTCGTTGGGGTTTTCGGCGACTTCCGGATCCAGGTTGTTCATCAACATCCGCAACGGCGCTTCGGTCAGCCAGCTCTTGGCGGTCAACTGCGTGCCACGTGCCGCGCGGATCTCCACGTCGCGGCGTCTGGTCCATTGCTGAGCGGGGGTTTTGTTGTCAGTAGTCACGTAACAATCCTCGATGATCAATCCGGCCCAGGCACTGGGCTGACGGTGCCTGTGTCGAACAGGCGGAATATGGGTTTAGCAGATCAAGCGCCGCAGTCGATGAATCTCGACAGAGGGCGGCAAATACTCATGCGTACTCATATTTACTTGTACATACAAGCATATGCAACCGAAGGGCCAACTTTTCAGACGCGTTGAAAAATCGCCGCAAAGCCGCAACGTGTCGGGCTCTAGAGAGGCGGGCAGAAAATCGGGCGGGAAGGACTGGCGTTACGCGAACGCCTGATTTGTTACTTTTGGGTGCGCACGCCCCAAGCCGGTGCGTCGGGTAACAGGCGCTGAGTCGATCAGCGCCCTGCGAAGCATCAGCGCGCTGATGAGCGGCCAGCGACGCTGCGCAGCAGCATTACGCCGGCCAGCGCAGACAGAATCGAGCCCATGAGCACGCCGACTTTCACTTCGTCGATCAGATGGGGCGCGCCGGGGAATGCCAGATTGCCGATGAACAGGCTCATCGTGAAGCCGATGCCGCACAGCAAGGCGACACCGTAAAGCTGCGGCCAGTTGCTGCCTTCGGGCAGAGCGGCGAGGCCTGAGCGGATGGCCAGGGTCGCGGCCAGGAATACGCCGATTTGCTTGCCGACGAACAGGCCCAGCGCGACGCCGAGCGGCACCGGATCCAGCAGGTTTGCGGGCGTGATGCCGGACAGTGACACGCCCGCGTTGGCGAAGCCGAAAATCGGGACGATGGCAAAGGCCACCCAGTAGTGCATCTTCTCTTCGAGAAACAGCAGCGGCGAGCGAGCTTCCTCCTCCCGCGTGCCCAGCGGAATGCACAACGCCAGTGCGACGCCAGCCAGTGTCGCGTGGACGCCTGACTGCAGCACGAAAAACCACAGCAGCAGGCCGAGCAGCAGATAGGGCAGCAACCGCTGGACGCCCATGCGGTTCATAATCACCAGCACGGCCAGCGTCACGAACGAGGCGCCTAGCATCGGCAGGTTCAGGCCTGTGCTGTAAAACAGCGCGATGATCGTCACCGCGCCGAGGTCGTCGAGGATCGCCAGAGCAGCAAGAAACACTTTCAGCGAGGTCGGAACGCGCTTACCCAGCAGCGAAAGCACACCCAGTGCGAATGCAATGTCGGTAGCGGCCGGAATCGCCCAGCCGCTTAGTGTTTCAGCGTTGCCCATGTTGATGGCGATGTAAATCAGCGCCGGCATCAGCATGCCGCCCGCCGCCGCAAAGCCGGGCAGGGCGCGCTGGCCCCAGCTGGCCAGGCCGCCCGCCAGCACTTCGCGCTTGATCTCCAGGCCCACCATCAGGAAGAAAATTGCCATCAAACCATCGTTGATCCACAGCTCTACCGACAGTCCGGCCCAGACGCTGTGCAGCGATGCGAAATAGAGAGGCGCGATCGGTGAGTTGGCAACGATGATCGCCGCCAGTGCCGCAACCATCAGAACGATGCCGCCAGCAGACTCCGAAGCCAGAAAGCCGGTAAGGACAGCCAGCGCTCTCGGGCTTTCTTTCTGAGGGTTGAGCTGGGTCATCGGCGTCCTTGTTCGGGTTTGAAAAGAGCGCAAATTAGCACAGGTGGTATGCCGCAGTGCACGCTCGCTGTTGCCGGTGGCGTGAGAGCGTGACAAGCGTGTTCCTGCAATTCCGCACTCAGATCGCGGTCAGCTCGATCACACAGACCCGGCTTGCACGCGGCGCATAGAGCACCACTTCCAGTAGCGAGCCTTCGGCGTTGTCCAGTTGCAGACAGTCGTGTCGCTCCAGCAGTTGCGGAGGGTGATCGCCCACGTTAGCCGCCATCTGTTCGGCCGTGCTGAACACCAGAAACGCGTTGGCCGAACTGAAAAACCGTTGCGGCTGCAGCACATCGATCCATTGCAGGCGCGCGCGATAACGCGTCGGCTCGTAGATCAGGTTGAAATCGCGAATCGGACCGTCGAGCAGCGTGCAGTTCACATTGCTGTCACCGCTGAACGCGAACGGGTCCGAGGGCAGCAGTGGCTCGCTGTCCTTGCCATCGATGTTCAGGATCATGCCTGCGCCTTGCAGCACCGTGATGATCCGCAGATACCCGGCGAACAGTGAAAAACCGCCCGATTCGCCGATGTCCGCAATCGACAGGCGCCAGCCAAAGCCGTCGAGGCCTTGGCCGGCGTCGCGGGTGATCTCTTCAGTGCTGCCGCCACCGTTTTTCCAGGGCATGCGTGGATAATCGGCGGCGCGGAGAACGGTCAATCGGGTCATTTGCTGAAGCGTCCTTCGAGACGATGACGGGAGCCGGGGTGGATCAGGCGCGCGGCGGTGACCGGCTGTCGGCCAGACCAGGTCCGGCGGCGCACCAGAAGGCATGGCTCGCCGGTCTCGATCTGCAACAGTTTGCATTCGTCGGGCTCGGCCAGTATCGCTTCCACCACGTGCTCGCCTTCAGTCAGCGGCGCGACCTGGTTGAGGTAGGCGTAAGGCGTCTGTCTGGTGAAATCCTGACGCAGGTATTCGGGGGCGACGAGCGCGTTGACGAAGCGGTCTTCGATTTGCACGGGAATATCGTTTTCGAAATGCACGATCAGCGAATGGAAAACCCGCTGTCCTTCTCGCATGTCCAGCGCCAACGCGCGTTCGGAGCCCGCGGCTTCCTCGCACAGAATGATCACCTGGCAGGTATGGACGTGGCCCCGGGCGGCGATTTCATCGGCGATATTGTGGACTTCGAACAGGGCGGACTGTGTCTTGGGTTCTGCGACGAAGGTACCGACGCCTTGCATGCGCACCAGAAGCCCTTCGGCGGTCATTTCACGCAGGGCGCGGTTGATGGTCATGCGGCTAAAGCCCAACTGGGTCACCAGCTCGCTCTCGGAGGGCACGCGATGATGCGGCGGCCAGCTGCCGTTCTGAATTTGCTGGGTGATCATTTGCTTGACCCGAGCGTAAAGCGGCGCCGGACTGTCACCCATATGAGCGGCCAGCGGAGAGTTGGCAGGCGGAGTCGGCACAGAGAAAATCCTTGTTATGGCGTAATGAGACGAAAAGAAGACATGACCAACAGCGTCCACGCTAACCATTAACGCGTGTGCCGACAAGCTTGCCGCAGTTTACCGGGCAGGCAAACGTCTGTATATGTATAGACAATTTCACGCGAGGGGTGCGAAACCATGTCCGTTTTCTTTGCCGAACGCGCGTTGTTGCCCACAGGCTGGGCCAATAACGTACGTTTTGAAGTCAGCGCCGACGGGCTGTTGACGAGCGTTCAGGCGGATGCCGATCGTCAGGGCGCCGAACTGCTCAGCGGGCCGGTGGTGCCGGGCATGCCCAATCTGCATTCCCACGCATTCCAGCGCGCCATGGCGGGTCTGGCGGAAGTGGCGGGCAACCCCAATGACAGCTTCTGGACCTGGCGCGATCTGATGTACCGGCTTGTCGGCCAGATCAGCCCGGAACAACTGGGCGTCATCGCCCGCCAGCTGTACATCGAAATGCTTAAAGGCGGTTTCACCTCGGTCGCCGAATTTCATTACGTGCATCAGGACGCCGAGGGCAAGCCCTACGCCAATCCCGCCGAACTCGCACTGCAGGTCAGTCAGGCAGCCCGTTCAGTGGGGATCGGTATGACGCTGCTTCCCGTGCTTTACAGCCACTCAGGTTTTGGCGGGCTGGCGCCCAACGAGGGCCAGCGCCGGTTTATCAACAGCACGCAAAGCTACCTGGACCTGCACAATCAGCTGCGGCCTATCCTCAGCGAGCAGCCCGCGCAGGCGCTGGGCCTGTGTTTTCACTCGCTGCGGGCGGTGACGCCCCGGCAGATCAGCGAGGTCATGGCGGCCAGTGATAAGCACTGTCCGGTGCACATTCATATTGCCGAGCAGCAGAAGGAAGTGGACGACTGCCTGAGCTGGAGCGGCCGCCGTCCGTTGCAGTGGTTGTTCGAGAACGTCGACGTCGATTCGCGTTGGTGCCTTGTCCATGCCACGCATGCGCAAGCCGACGAAGTGACCTCGATGGCCCGAAGCGGCGCCGTTGCGGGGCTGTGCCTGACCACAGAAGCAAATCTGGGTGACGGGATATTTCCGGCCGTGGATTACATCGCTCAGGGCGGACGCTGGGGCGTCGGCTCCGACAGCCATGTGTCGTTGAGCGTGGTCGAGGAACTGCGCTGGCTCGAATACGGCCAGCGTCTGCGTGATCAGCGTCGTAATCGCCTGCACCGGGCAGACCAGCCGATGGTCGGCCGCACGTTGTACGACGCTGCGTTGTCAGGCGGCGCTCAGGCCATGGGCCAACCGATCGGCGCGCTGGAAGTCGGCAAGCGTGCAGACTGGCTGGTGCTCGATGGTAACGATCCGTACCTGTCGACGGCTTCGGGGGATGCGATTCTCAATCGATGGCTGTTCGCAGGCAGCGACCGGCAGATTCGCGAGGTGATGGTCAACGGGCGCTGGGTGATTCGCAACGGGCGACACGCTGACGAAGAGCACAGCAGCCGGGCGTTTGCGCAGGTGCTGCGAGAATTGCTGGGCTAACCCCAGGCGTGCGGGAATGAATTGCCTGCAGAACTGAGCTTGCCCGCGGTTGCGGCTGGTCGGCATCACATTGCCGGATATGCCGCGCACGCGGGCAGTTCGCTCCTGTCTGGAAGCGGCGCTATTGCGCTGACTTTCCAATCTGCGAGTCGTCGACTCTCCAGATCAGCTTGGTCGTGTCGTAGCCCTGCTGTTGCGCCTTGATCAGCAGGTCGTTGCGCACGCTCTCGGAGACGTGGGCGGTACGCGACAGCAGCCAGAGGTATTTGCGATTCGGGTTGCCGACCAGCGCCAGCTTGTAGTCGTCGCTGACGTACAGCACCCAATAGTTGCCTTTCGCAAGGCCGGGCAGCAGTCGCGAGAACCAGTTATCGAACACCACCCACAGCTTGTCGGTCTTGCCCTGAACCTGAGGCGAGGCCGTACCGGTCGCTTCTTCCCACTTGCCTTCCTGGGTGCGGCAACGGTTGGTGACTGCGATATTGCCGTCATCCTTCAGGGCGTAATGCGCCTCCGATTGCGCGCAGTTGCGCTGGAAAAACATCGGCAGTCGTGCCAGTTCATACCACGTGCCCTGATAGCGCTTGAGGTCGACGTGATCGACAGTTCTGGGTGCCATGGATTCACCTTCCGGGGTTACTGAGCAGGCCGACAGCCACACTGCGGCGGCCATCATTGCGGCCAGTTTCATCACGCGACGAGTATTCATTCCAGGCCCTGACCCGTATGCAAAACGACTTTATCGGCAGCGTACTGAACGCTGATGAATGTCTTCTGATCACCCCATGTGCAGCTGGACATGCCCAAGGCACCAGAGCATTCGGTCGGCTTGCCCAGCAACTGCTCGATCTCGACCTTGGACATGCCGGCTTTGATTTTCGAGTAGTTTTCCTGGTTGATCTTGCTGCACGCCGCAAGCAGCACGCAGAACGACAATAACGCTAGAGAGCGCAAAGACATGGAATGAAGCTCCTGAATCGAGAGGGGGCGACGGCACGGTGAGGGGCTGGCCCGGGTCACTGGCGCGATGCCGAAAGCTTAGAAGAGAAAACCGCAGGTCTGGTTCCGTGAAGGCAGAAGTTCCATTCAGGGCGGCTTCACGATCCCTGCGTATTTGCCGGAACAAGGCGGCAAACGGGCTTAAAACCGCGACCCACGTTCCTTCAGGAATTCTACTTCCTCAGGCGTCGATTCTCGGCCGAGCACGGCGTTGCGGTGGGGGAATCTGGCGAACCGCTCGATGACCACGCGATGCTTTTTGGCGTAGTGCAGCGTGCTGGTGAAGTATTCGCGATCCGTGGCAGGCAGCAGATCGAGCAGGGCGGTGAAGCGGCGAATCGCTTCATCCTGGGCGGCAAGGTCCTCAGTGTGTTCGAGCACCAGATAGATGAACGTGCGTTGCAGTGGCGTCAGGGCCAGATCGCGATGAAGCTTCAAGCCGTGGGCGACGAGCGCCTGAGCGCGGGCGTCTCCGGCATACGCTTTGGGTGTGTCGCGGAAGATCATGCGCGGCAGCTGATCGAGCAACAGCACCAGCGCCAACCAGCCTTGGGGCGTGGCCGTCCATTCGGAAAGCCCGCCTTTGAGCGCAAGGTCCACCAGACCGCCGAAGCGATTCAACGCGTCGGCGTCCTGGGATTTCTTCTTGCCGAACCAGAGCCTGTTCTTCTCCCTCGCGGCCTCTGCTGGCGATTCAGCGGAGCCGAACCACCAATCCAGCAGCGGCAGCCAGGGCGCGCTCATGATCCGTTATTCCTTGTGATACGACGTAGCGCGTTCCACTTCTTCTTTCGAGCCCAGGAACACAGCCACGCGTTGGTGCAGGCCTTCAGGCTGAATGTCGAGAATACGCTGATGACCGTCAGTGGAAGCGCCGCCAGCCTGTTCAACCAGGAACGACATCGGGTTGGCCTCGTACATCAGGCGCAGTTTGCCTGGCTTGGAAGGCTCACGCGCATCGCGTGGGTACATGAACAGGCCGCCACGGGTCAGGATGCGGTGCACGTCGGCCACCATCGCGGCCACCCAGCGCATGTTGTAGTTCTTCTTCAGAGGGCCTTCTTCGCCCGCCAGCAGCTCTTCGACATAGCGCTTGACCGGGGCTTCCCAGTGACGCTGGTTAGACATGTTGATCGCGAATTCCTGAGTGGATTCCGGGATGCGGATGTCTTCATGGCTGAGCACGAAGCTGCCCATTTCGCGGTCCAGGGTGAAGCCTTTGACGCCGTCGCCCAGGGTCAGAACCAGCATGGTCTGCGGGCCGTAGATGGCATAACCGGCGGCAACCTGTTGAGTGCCCGGCTGCAGGAAGGCCTTTTCGTTCAGCGCTTCGTTCTGGCTCAGGTACTCGTTAGGGCAACGCAGCACCGAGAAGATGGTGCCGACCGGGGCGTTGATGTCGATGTTGGACGAACCGTCCAGTGGGTCGAATACCAGCAGGTAAGCGCCTTTCGGGTATTTGCCCGGGATCTGGTAAGCGTTGTCCATTTCCTCGGAAGCCATGCCTGCCAGGTGACCGCCCCATTCGTTGGCTTCCAGCAGGATTTCGTTGGACATCACGTCCAGTTTCTTCTGCACCTCACCTTGCACGTTCTCGGTACCCATGCTGCCAAGCACGCCGCCCAGCGCGCCTTTGGATACCGCGTGGCTGATTTCCTTGCACGCACGCGCCACCACTTCGATAAGGAAGCGCAGATCGGCAGGAGTGTTGTTGCTGCGGGTCTGCTCAATCAGATAGCGACTCAGGGTAGTGCGGGACATGGAGAGCTCCGAAGATGGGAATAAAAAAACGCGCACAGTTTAGCGCGAGTGGGGAGTTAATACTGCCTGTCAGACCGGTTTCGTAGTGATTGAGTTCACGAACTACATGAGCGTAGACGTTCACTGGTTACAAGTTCGTGTGCATCCGGCGCCATTTCCCCACTGCGGGATCGGTTCAGCGCTGGCGCCGACGCGATATTTATTTGCTGCGTGAAGTGCGCAGCGTGCTCAACGCCATCCACCCCAGAAACACGACGCCCAGTACCAGCACGCTCCACAGACCGATGCGTTTCCAGTCGGGCCCGCTCGCCGCCGGCAGCGCGGGCGTCATGGCAGGCACGGGCGCTACGGCCAGCGAGGCTTTACCGAACGACGCGGCTTTTTCGGGCGTGACACCCGGCACCAGCGTGGTCAGCGGCAGGCTGGCGCCCTCGATCTTGTCGTTGCCGATGGCCAGGCTGTAGGGCGGTGCGCCGCGCGCCAGAAACACCAGTTGCGTGGCCCGCACGGCAAAGCTCAGCTTCGGCGCATCCTTGCCCAGACCACCACCTCGGTCGTCGACTTCGAGTTTCAACTGCTGGACGACATTGCCCGGCAATTCCATTTCATCCTGCACGGCATCCTGGCCATTCTGAGTCAGGCGATACAGCAGGCCGCTGTCGATCATCTGCCAGGGCACATTGCTGTCGCGACGTGCGTAAAGCGTTGCAGGGGCCAGGCTGTTGGGCTGAGCGATGTCGACCTTCATGCGCTCCAACGGCAACGCCACAGGCAGCTGCCACACGTATACGCCCGGTTTCTCCACGCGGCCATTGATGGTCGGCGACCAGCTCAGTGGCAGCACGCCGGGGCGGGTACTGACCAACTGCGCCGAGGTCAGTGTGGGCGCCGATTGCGGCGTGCTCCACAGCAGCCGCAAGTACCGCGCGGTTCGCCCGGGCAACGTCACGATGCGCTGTTCGACCAGTTCGTCGGCGAAAGAAAGCCGCGCCACCTGACCTTCTCCCCAGCGTTGCCAGTGTTGCAGGTCGTTGCTGGCTTCGATGCTGAAACGCTGAAACCCTTCGCGCTCGGTGCTCCAGTCCAGGATCAGTTGATCAAGGGGCGCGTTGATGGCGCTGGTGTCCAGTAACCAGCCGCGCAGCACTTCTTCGCCGGCCTCGATTTCGCCTTGGGGCTGAACCTCGACCAGCGTGCCCTCCGGCGTGCGTTCGACGCGGATTCGGGGTTCGGCGTCCTTGGCATCGTCGCTGTTGTAGAGCGCGAACCACTTCACTGCGACCGGCGTTTCATCCGCCGCGCGCTGCGGCTGTCCGAGGGTGATCGCATAAGGCTGGGCCTGGCCGTCGGCATTGAACACGCGCACATCGTTCAGATTGCCCTGGCGCGCATTGAGCTGCACCCCGAGCGGCAGTTCAAGGCTGTACCACGGCCCGTCTCCGCTGAGGGTCAGCGGTGTGTGACTGGCGAAATCATCCGGCAAATCCTCCGCCTGAGTCAGCAATGCTGCGCACAGCAGAGAGCCGAACATGGCGGCCTTGAAGATGCACTGACGGCTCAACGGGTGACTCCTTACGCGCTTCATTCCGGTGCCGAATCGGTAGGCGCAGCATCGATTGATGACTGACTTCGTGTAGGGTTTTTCGGCGGCAATGGTGCGAAATATCCCACTACAAGCAACAGAATGCCAACGCCGATAAACGAAACGATGCGCTCCAGTCCGCCGCGATTGCTCAGCTCGACGAAGAACAGTTTGGCCACGACCACGCCGATCAGCGCGGCGCCGACGATCCACATGTCACGGCGTGCACGCAGGTGGCCGCCGATCATGAGTGCCAGCGCCATCAGCGTCCACACGATGGAAAGACCAGCCTGCACACGCATGGATTCAAGCAGTGCATCGGTCTGCCAGGCGATGCCAGCCCAGTGATGCGCCGTTCTCATGACTATCGCTGTCATCAGCGCGAACAGGGACGTGCCGGCGATCAGCAGAGCGGCTTTGTGCGCGTGATCGACGCTGACGCCCAATGGCGGCAACTGCTTGCGAACCCAGCTGAAAATGCCCGCCAGCGTGATCAGCAGGCCAAGTTCCAGCGGGTTGATCAGTGGGATGTACGGCAGGGGATCGGCATCGCCGTCGCTGAAGCCGTTCGCCAGCCAGAACCAGGCCAGCATCAGCGCCGCCAGCGGTGCGGCGGCCCACGCGCGGTATTCTTTTGTGTACGTATCAATCGGCCACGGCCAGCTGCGTGGCGCCGTCATTGCCAGCAGATACAGGCTCGGCAGCAGCGCCCAGCCCAGCCATCGCCACGCATTGTAGGCCTCGGACATCACGAGCAGGCCGTACCTCAACTCCAGCGAAAGCACGCCGATGATCAGCCAGCATCCGAGTACGTGAGACGCACTGCGCAGGCGCGAGTCGAGCATGCCGTCGAGGCGCTTGAGGGTCAGCAGGTGAGCGGTAAACACTGCAAGCCAGCTCAGCCAGCCGAAGTCGGCGGCGGGGTTGTAGTAAGGGTTGAAAATCATCAGGCCCAGTAAAACCGCGCTCGCCGGTGTCAGCAGGCAGCACAGTTGCGCCAGCCCGGACCATTTCAGGCGCAAGGCGAGCACGGCCCACAGCGTGACGCTGAGCGCGCCCAGCAGCAGAAGGGTCGGGACTTCGCGTGGTCCCGATACGTAATGGGTACTGACGCACAGGGCGATGGACCACCACAGCGCGCCCCAGATCAGCAACGAGGGTTGCAACACCCGTTCGCTGAACGCCAGACGCAGCGTGCCGATGCGTTCGACGGTGAAAGCGCTGATCAGCCCGGCGATCGAGATGATCGAAGGCGTCCAGAAATCCCCATGATTGAAGCTTGGCGAGTACCAGCGTCCGACAATGCCCAGAAAGGCAAAGCCTGCGCCCAGCTGCAGCAGCAAGCCGAAGAACCGCGCAAGCAACCGGTTCTGACGCATGCCCAGCCAGAACACGGCGGCCCCTTCGACGGCCCACGCCACGGTGGTCCATTGCGCGCTGAGTCCGAGCGGGACGGCCAGCGTCGCGAAGACCACGCCCAATGCCAGGCAGGTCTCGACCAGCAACAGCGCCCGGCCTGACGCGCGCCCGGCGAGGAACCGGGCGATGCCCATATAGAGAACGCCCAACACCAGCGCGCTGAATGCAGCGCCGAATTCAACGTGCTGAATGAGCGCATATTGCAGGCGGAATCCGGCGATGGGCGTCCCGAACAGCAGGGTTCCATCCACGTAATGACTCTGTCTTGCGGACCAGCGCAGCAACGCTTCACGACTGTCGTACTCGGGGCCGATCGCGTGTTCCTGCAATTTGCGCCGGGCGAACAGCAGTCCTATCGCCAGATACATCAGGAAGAACAGGATGAGAAACGGTTCGGTGCTCCAGAACAGCGCTGGCGTGTAGGCGTTCAGGCCCCAGGCAAAGCCGATGCCGAATGTGCCGATGAAGCCGATCAGGTTCAGCGTGCGCCAGGCCTTGAACCACGCGATGGCAAAAATGCCGCCGTTGAGGAGCGCGAAATAGCTGAACAGCGCCACATGGCTGCCGTCGCCGGAGGAGGTGAGCAACGGCGCTGCGAAACCGCCCAGTGCCGCGACGCAGGCAAGCGCCAGAGCGTTTTGGGTGAGCGCCAGAACGGCTGAGAAAACCGTTACGGCCACCAGCAGACCGAACGCCATGCCGGGCGCCAGCAGCGTATGGACCTTCATCGCCGCGAAGACCGTCAGGTACAGCACGGCGACGCCGGTGCCCTGCAGCATCAGGGCGAAGGAGGCGTTGCGTTGGCGCAGCCACCAGCCCAGTCCGAGCAAGGCCAATGCAGCAGCCGCGACACCGGCGTATCGGGCCTCGATCGGTACGACCATGCCTTCGGTGGCGTAACGCAGCAGAAACGCGAGGCCGAGAAACAACAGAACCACACCCACTCGCAACACCGTGTTGCCGCCGAGAAGCCAGTCTTTGGCGCGAAGGACTGCGCGATCGAACAGGTTCGGCTGAGCGGGTGAATGACTGACGGAGGCGGCGCGGTGGGTGGGGTCTGGCGAGGGACGCCATTGGGCAGAGGTTGCGGGTTCCGGCTCGGCGGGCTCGAGGTCCGGTAGATCCCATATCAACTCTGGACCTGCATCCGAAATGGGCTCGATGTCCAGCGGGGTGGCTGTGGGAGCGTCCGGCATTTGCACCGCCGCCGAATCCAGCTGGCCGAGGCGTTGTTGAATGGCCTGTAGATCCAGTCGCGTTTGCGCCAGCTCGGTTTTTTGGCGGGCAGCTTCTTGGCTGAGGGTCGACAGACGGAGGCTCAAACCCACCGACAGCCCGATCGCCGCGCCGACAACCCCGCCAATCAGTGATTCATCGAGCAACGCCCCGATGACCAGGCCAGCCAACAAAAGAATCCATTGCACGCGACGACATCCCTTCTCGGCCGGTGACCGGCGATGGCGAGGAGTATATCGGGCGTAGGGGAAGAGGAAACAATTTGTGTCGGAGACTGAGGACCCGGTCACTGCAGGATTGCTGCGCTTGATGCAAACCCCCAATAGGAGCGCGCTGGGTCAGACCAAGCGCGCTCCTACTGGTGTTTACAGGTTATTAATCCAGCGCTTTCCAGATCTCGTTGGCGTACTCGCGAATAGTCCGGTCCGAGGAGAACCAACCCATGCGCGCCGTGTTGAGCACTGCCGAGCGCCACCATTCGGTGGAGTCGTGCCAGCGCGCCTCGACCTTAGCCTGGGCGTGCCAGTACGACTCGAAATCGGCGCAGACGAAGAAGCGGTCGTAGTTGATCAACTGATCGATCAAGCCAGCGTAACGATACGGATCGTCCGGGGAGAAGACCCCGCCGCGAATCGCCTGGAGCACATCGTTCAGACGTCCGGACGCCGCAATGTCGTTATGGGCGTTGAATTCGCCAGCGTGCTTGCGCGCTTCGACTTCCTGCGCGGTCATGCCGAAGATGAACATGTGCTCAAGCCCGACTTGCTCGCTCATTTCCACGTTGGCGCCGTCCAGCGTGCCGATGGTCAGCGCGCCGTTGAGGCCGAACTTCATGTTGCTGGTGCCGGAAGCTTCCAGGCCCGCCGTAGAAATCTGCTCCGACAGGTCGGCTGCCGGAATGATGCTTTCGGCCAGACTGACGTTGTAGTTAGGCATGAACACCACTTTCAGGCGTCCGCGCAGGGTCGGGTCGTTGTTCACGGTGCGCGCGATGTCGTTCGCCAGTTTGATGATCAGCTTGGCCGAGTGATAACTGGCCGCCGCCTTGCCGGCGAAAATCTTCACGCGCGGCACCCAGTTGGTGCTCGGATCGGCGCGCATGGCCTGATACAACGCCACGGTGTGGAAAAGGTTCAGCAGCTGGCGTTTGTATTCGTGGATACGTTTGACCTGCACATCGAACATCGCTTCGGGATTGATGACGATGCCCATCCGCTCCTGAATGATCGTCGCCAACGCCTGCTTGCTCTGGAGTCGCTGAGTGGCAAATTCCTTCTGGAATTTCGGATCGTTGGCCAACGGCTCGAGTTTCAACAGCGCGGTCTCGTGATTGTCGAGCACCTGTTCGCCCAGTTCGTTGACCAGCATCGAGGTCAGCTGCGGGTTGGACTGGAACAACCAGCGGCGGAAGGTGATGCCGTTGGTTTTGTTGTTGATGCGCTCCGGGTACAACTTATGCAGCTGCGCGAACACCGTCTTGCGCATCAGCTGAGTGTGCAACGCCGATACGCCGTTGACGCTGTGCGAACCCAGGAACGCGAGATTACCCATGCGCACGCGGCGGCCGTTGTCTTCCTCGATCAGCGACACGGCGCGCAGCAGGCCGAACAGGTCTGGATCGTCCTTGTGCTCCAGGCGTACGTCGTCGATGTGCTGCGCATTGATCATGTAAATGATCTGCATGTGGCGCGGCAGCATGCGTTCCATCAATCCCACGGACCAGGTTTCCAGCGCCTCGGGCAGCAGCGTGTGGTTGGTGTACGCAAGGGTGCCGACGGTGATGCGCCAGGCTTCGTCCCACTCGACGTCATAGATGTCGATGAGGATGCGCATCAGCTCAGCCACCGCGATCGAGGGGTGCGTGTCGTTCATCTGGATGGCGGCGTGTTCGGGCAGGCTGTTGATCGAGTAGCCCATGTTCTTGTGGCGACGCAGCAGATCCTGCAGCGAGGCCGACACGAAGAAATACTCCTGACGCAGGCGCAGCTCCTGACCGGCTTCGGTACTGTCGTTGGGGTAAAGCACGCGCGAGATACTTTCCGCCCGGACGACTTCGGCCACGGCACCTACGTGGTCGCCCGCGTTGAAGCGCTCCAGATGCAAGTCTTCGACGGCACGCGCACGCCACAGGCGCAAGGTGTTGACCGCTTTGCCGCGCCAGCCCACGACCGGCGTGTCATACGCAATGGCGCGCACGGTTTCGCCTGCTGTCCAGACCTGCCGCGTTTCGCCGGAGGCGTCGAGCACCGGCGCACCGGCGGCATCCAGAACCGGCTGAACGCTGCCGCCGAAGCCGATCTGATAGATCACTTCCGGGCGTTCGAATTCCCACGGGTTACCGAAGTCCAGCCAGTTTTCAGTCTGTTCCTGTTGCCAGCCATCCACGATCGCCTGACGGAACAAGCCGTGTTCATAACGAATGCCATAGCCATGTCCGGCGATGCCCAGCGTGGACATACTTTCCATGAAACAGGCGGCCAGACGACCCAGGCCGCCGTTGCCCAGGGCCGCGTCGGGCTCCAGAGTGCGGATTCTTTCCAGATCGACCTTCAGGTCTTTAAGCGCTTCACGCGCGATTTCCAGGATGCCCAGATTGCTGAGGCTGTCGAACATCAGCCGGCCAATCAAAAACTCGAGGGAGAGGTAATACACGCGCTTTTTTTCTTGCCGATAGATGTAGCGCGTGTGATTCATCCAGCGCTCTGCCATCTTGTCGCGGGTCGCCAGGGCGATTGCCATGAACCAGTCATGGTCGAACGCGTGGTCGGCATCCTTACCGACGGCATACTCGAGTTTGGTAAGCACAGCTTCACGGAATGCTGCCACTTCAGCGTCACGAACGTTGGGTTCCGGAGACATCGGGTACGACCTCAAGTTGGTTAGACGATTAAATGGGGTTGTTTGACTGTAGGGGGTGTCGTCGGTTATTTCCTGCCCAGCGGGTGAAATATCCGCTTGCATGACTCACGGTTCGACTCAGACATGCCGCTCTGGTTCGCAGCTATTTGAACGTTTGAAACGCTTGCATCGATCGTTCCAGTTCGCATCTGGCGGGTGTTGTTTCATGCGTCAGTGACTATCTTCCGAACCGCGAGGCGCGCGAAAACAAAGGCCACAGTGAAGCAGTAACAGGCAGGCATGATCATTTGTCGATTCGGGTTTATGATGCCCAACGGCAGATAGATAGAAGCCCCTGAATTGGACTTATGGAGCACCTATGCAGACTTTGTACCCGCAGATCAAACCTTATGCCCGGCACGATCTGGCAGTGGAAGAGCCTCATGTGCTGTATGTCGATGAAAGCGGCTCGCCCGATGGCTTGCCGGTGGTATTCATCCACGGCGGGCCGGGTTCGGGATGCGATGCGCAAAGCCGCCGCTATTTCGATCCGAATCTGTACCGCATCATCACATTCGACCAGCGCGGATGTGGTCGCTCAACGCCCCACGCCAACCTCGAAAACAACACCACCTGGCATCTGGTCGAAGACCTCGAGCGCATTCGCACGCATCTGGGTATCGATAAATGGGTACTGTTCGGCGGTTCCTGGGGCTCGACGCTTTCCCTGGCCTACGCCCAGACGCATCCCGATCGCGTCCACGCGCTGATTCTGCGTGGCATCTTCCTGAGCCGCCCGCAGGACATCAAATGGTTCTACCAAGAGGGCGCGAGCCGACTGTTTCCGGATTACTGGCAGGACTACGTCGCACCGATTCCTCCCGACGAGCGCGGCGATCTGCTCAACGCCTTCCACAAGCGTCTGGTGGGCAGCGATCAGATTGCCCAGATGCATGCGGCCAAAGCCTGGTCAACGTGGGAAGGGCGGGTCGCAACCCTGCGCCCGAATCCCCAGGTGGTTGACCGTTTCTCAGAACCGCAGCGCGCTCTGTCCATCGCGCGCATCGAGTGCCATTACTTCACGAACAACGCCTTTCTCGAAGAGAACCAGCTGATCCGCGACATGCACAAGATCGCGCATCTGCCGGGCATCATCGTGCATGGCCGCTACGATGTGATCTGTGCGCTGGACAACGCCTGGGAGCTTCATCAGGCCTGGCCGAACAGTGAATTGCAGGTCATCCGTGACGCAGGCCACTCGGCTTCGGAGCCCGGCATTACCGATGCGCTGATCCGGGCCGCCTCACAAGTGGCGCGACGCTTGCTGGATCTGCCACCCGAAGAGGCGTGACACGCCGTAAACCTGTAGGCGTGAGCTTGCTCGCGATTGCTTTATGCCTGACACAATCGTTGTGTCTGACGAACCGCGATCGCGAGCAAGCTCACTCCTACAGGGGCAGTGGACAGCAGTAATAAGAGGTTTGGGAATGAAAGGTTTGCTTCAGCGCGTGCGAAGTGCGCGCGTCGATGCCGAGGGCGTGACGGTCGGCGCCATCGATCAGGGTCTGCTGGTGCTGGTGGGCGTTGAGCCTCAGGACACGCAGGCCAGTGCCGACAAATTGCTGCACAAGCTGCTTAACTATCGGGTGTTCAGCGACGCTGACGGCAAGATGAACCTGTCGTTGAGCGATGTCGGCGGAGGTTTGCTGCTGGTTTCGCAGTTCACGCTGGCGGCAGACACCAAGAGCGGAATGCGCCCCAGTTTTTCGAAGGCGGCACCACCGGCGTTGGGGGCCGAGTTGTTCGAGTATCTGGCGTCGAAGGCAAAAAGCTCGCATCCGACGGTCGAGACGGGCCAATTTGGTGCGGATATGCAGGTTCATTTGATCAATGATGGCCCTGTGACATTTTTGCTGGAGAGCTGATTGCGCTGTTTTGCCTGTCGTACCCGAATTTATTAGGCAAAAAGCCATAAATACTTTGCTTCCCCTGATGCGTTGTAACGCGAGCTACTAGATAATCGCGCGCTACAAAGACGGGCTATCGTTCGTCCAATCGGTAAAAACGCAGAATGGTCCGACATCGTTTGGGGAATCATTGGCCCCTTTCGGAGTCGGAACAATGCTCGCCAACCCGGCATTTGAAAGCTGGCCGTTGGTTTCTTCATCTGTTTTCGGCGAGGGTTGCTCGTGATTGTTAGTCCATGTAATGCACCAAAGACCCCTGGCAAGCGCCTGCGCAGTGCCTTGTTGGCCGGGTCGGCTTTGTTTTGTCTGTTCGGCGCTGGTCAACTTTGGGCGTTCGATCTCGACGACGTGGCGACAAAGGCCAAAGAACTGGCCGGACAGAAATTCGTAGCGCCAAAAAGCAACCTTCCAGCGGAATTCCGCGACATGAAGTTTGCGGACTACCAGAAGATTCGCTTCCTTCAAGAGAAGGCGGAATGGGCCAATGACAAGACCCCATTCAAGATTTCCTTCTACCACCAGGGCATGCACTTCGACACCCCGGTCAAGATCAACGAAGTGACGGCCACTACCGTCAACGAGATCAAGTACGACCCGAGCCGTTTCAATTTCGGCGACTTGAAGTTCGATACCAAAGCGACCGAGAACCTGGGTTATGCCGGCTTCCGCGTCACTTACCCGATCAACAAGGACGACAAGCAGGACGAAATCATGACCATGCTGGGCGCGAGCTATTTCCGCGTCATTGGCAAAGGTCAGGTCTATGGTCTGTCCGCTCGTGGCATGGCGATCGATACGGCGATGTCGTCGGGTGAAGAATTCCCGCGTTTCACCGAATTCTGGATCGAGAAGCCGAATACCGATGACAATCATCTGGTGATTTTCGCGCTGCTCGACTCCCCTCGCGCGACTGGCGCGTACAAGCTGACGTTGCGTCCTGGCACCAACACGCTGGTAGACGTGCAGTCGCGTATGTACCTGCGTGAGAAGGTCGGCAAGCTGGGCGTCGCCCCGCTGACCAGCATGTACCTGTTTGGCGCGAATCAGCCTTCCAAAGTCCTGAACTACCGTCGCGAGCTGCACGACTCCAGTGGTCTGTCGATTCAGGCGGCCAACGGCGAGTGGATCTGGCGTCCGCTGAACAACCCGAAACATCTGGCTGTCAGCAGCTTCTCGGTCGAGAACCCACGCGGCTTCGGTCTGCTGCAACGTGGTCGCAACTTCAGCCATTACGAAGATCTGGACGACCGCTACGACAAACGTCCAAGTGCCTGGATCGAGCCTAAAGGCGACTGGGGCAAGGGCACCGTCGATCTGGTAGAGATCCCGACTGCCGACGAAACCAACGACAACATCGTTGCGTTCTGGAAGCCGGAAACCCAGCCAGAGCCCGGTCAGCCGGTCGATTTCAACTATCGCCTGCACTGGACCATGGACGAGGATTCCATTCACTCGCCTGATCTGGGCTGGGTTAAGCAGACCCTGCGCTCTACTGGCGACGTCAAACAGTCCAACCTGATTCGTCAGCCTGATGGCAGCGTGGCTTACCTGGTCGATTTCGTCGGCCCGAATCTGGCCAAACTGGGTGAAGACCCTGCGATCCGCAGCCAGGTCACTACCGATGACAACACCGATCTGGTTGAAAACAACCTGCGCTACAACCCTGTTACCAAAGGCTGGCGCCTGACGCTGCGCCTGAAGGTCAAGGATCCGAACAAGTCGGTCGAGATGCGCGCTTATCTGCTGCGCGAAACGCCTGCCGAGCCTGGCAAGGAACCTGCGGTCATCACTGCTGACAAATCAGACAAGAAGCCTGAGAAAAAAGCAGACGCCAAAGCCGCTGTAGTGGCCGTGGCGCCGAAGGATGACAAGGCCGAGATCGTCAAGACCGACGCAGTGAAGGCCGGCGACGCGAAAGACACCAAAGATGCCAAAGTGGCCAAGGCTGATGCCAAGGACGCGGGCAAAGCCGACAAGGCTGATGCAGCCAAGCCTGCCGACGCTGCGAAAGTAGCCGAAGCGAAGTCCGATGAGGCCTCCCGTCCGGAAGCCGCGCTGGGCGATGCTGCAAAAGCCAACAAAGGCGCCAAAGACACCCCGCAGCCAGCTGTAGAGGCTGCATCCACCCAACAGGGGCCGGCCATGATTCAACAAGTCCTGACCGAAACCTGGAGCTACCAGTTGCCAGCCGATGAGTAATTCACAAGCCGTGCCAGAGTCTCTGACCGAGTACCTGGCACACCTGCCAATGAGCGACGAGCAGCGGGCAGAACTTGCCAGCTGCACCTCGTTTGCTGAGCTGCATGAACGCCTTTCGGCGCAGACCATTGCCGATCCTGCCGAAGCCGCGCAGGCTTCGGTGGGTCGCCGTCTGACCCTGACCACCGCTGATGAACTGCATGACGCCGAAATGCTGAGTGTCGACGCCAGCGGTCGCGTGCGCCTGAAGGCCACGCCGCCGATTCGCCGGACCAAGGTTGTGCCTGAGCCCTGGCGCACCAACATCCTGCACCGCGCTTGGCGCCGGATGACCGGCAAGACCAATCCGCCGAAGCCGGATCAGAGTGATCTTCCGCGTGATCTACCCAAGGCGCGCTGGCGCACCGTCGGTTCGATCCGTCGCTACATTCTGCTGATCCTCATGCTGGGCCAGACCATCGTGGCTGGCTTCTACATGAAAGGCATCCTGCCGTATCAGGGCTGGTCGCTGGTTTCGTTCGATGAAATCAGCCATCAAACGCTCTGGCAGACGGCCGTTCAAGTGATGCCGTATGCGCTGCAGACCAGCATCCTGCTGCTGTTCGGGATCTTGTTCTGCTGGGTGTCGGCCGGTTTCTGGACTGCGCTGATGGGCTTCCTCGAATTGCTCACTGGCCGTGACAAGTATCGGATTTCCGGTGCCAGCGCGGGCAACGAGCCTATCGAAGCAGGCGCGCGCACTGCGCTCGTCATGCCGATCTGTAACGAAGACGTTCCTCGCGTGTTTGCGGGTCTGCGTGCAACGTTCGAGTCGGTCGCGGCCACGGGCGACCTGGACCGTTTCGACTTCTTCGTGCTCAGCGACACCAACGAAACCGACATCGCCGTTGCTGAGCAACAGGCCTGGCTGGACGTCTGCCGCGAGGCCGGCGGCTTCGGCAAAATCTTCTATCGCCGCCGCCGTCGTCGCGTCAAGCGCAAGAGCGGTAACCTGGATGACTTCTGCCGTCGCTGGGGCGGTGACTATCGTTACATGGTCGTGCTCGACGCTGACTCGGTCATGAGCGGTGAGTGTCTGACCAGCCTGGTGCGCTTGATGGAAGCGACGCCGGACGCCGGTATCATCCAGACTGCGCCCCGCGCGTCTGGCATGGATACGCTATATGCCCGCATGCAGCAATTCGCGACTCGCGTGTACGGTCCACTGTTCACGGCCGGTCTGCACTTCTGGCAGTTGGGCGAATCCCACTATTGGGGCCACAACGCGATCATCCGCATGAAGCCGTTCATCGAGCACTGCGCCTTGGCGCCGTTGCCGGGCAAGGGCGCGTTTGCCGGTGCGATTCTGTCCCACGACTTCGTTGAAGCTGCGCTGATGCGTCGTGCCGGCTGGGGCGTGTGGATTGCCTATGACTTGCCGGGCAGTTACGAAGAGCTGCCGCCAAACCTTCTGGACGAGCTCAAACGTGACCGCCGCTGGTGTCACGGTAACCTGATGAACTTCCGTCTGTTCCTGGTCAAAGGCATGCACCCGGTTCACCGCGCGGTGTTCCTGACGGGTGTGATGTCTTACCTTTCGGCACCTTTGTGGTTCTTCTTCCTGGTGCTGTCCACCGCGTTGCTAGCGGTGAACACGCTGATGGAACCGACGTACTTCCTCGAGCCTCGGCAGCTCTATCCATTGTGGCCACAATGGCACCCGGAGAAAGCCGTCGCGCTGTTCTCGACCACGATCGTTCTTCTGTTCCTGCCCAAACTGCTCAGCATCATTCTGATCTGGGCCAAAGGCGCGGTGGGCTACGGCGGTCGGATCAAGGTCACGCTGTCGATGCTGCTGGAAATGCTGTTCTCCATGCTTCTGGCCCCTGTGCGTATGATTTTCCACACGCGCTTCGTTCTGGCTGCGTTCCTGGGCTGGGCTGCCACGTGGAATTCTCCGCAGCGTGACGACGACTCCACACCGTGGAGCGAAGCGGTCAAGCGTCATGGTCCGCAGACGCTGCTCGGTTTCGGTTGGGCATTGCTGGTGATGTGGTTGAACCCAAGCTTCCTCTGGTGGCTTGTGCCAATCGTCGGTTCGCTCATTCTGTCGATCCCGGTTTCGGTGATTTCCAGCCGGACCAACCTGGGCCTCAAGGCGCGTGACGAAAGTCTGTTCCTGATCCCGGAAGAGCACACCCCGCCACAAGAGCTGGTGTCGACCGATCAATACACCCACGAAAACCGCTGGCATGCGCTGAATGACGGTTTCGTTCGTGCCGTGGTCGATCCCAAGCAGAACGCACTCGCGTGTGCGCTGGCGACCTCTCGCCATCGTCAGGCCGAACCGATTGAGTGGATGCGCGTCGAGCGCGTGCGCCATGCGATCAAAGGCGGTCCTGAGCATCTGAACAACCACGAGCGCCTGCAGTTGCTGAGCGACCCGGTCGCGCTGGCTCGTCTGCACGAGCTGGTCTGGGCCGAAGGCAACACCGCGTGGCTGGATGCGTGGCGGGCGTCGGTCAAAGCCGACCCTCACGCGCCGCTGTTGCCGTTGCAACCAGCGACTCATGTGAGCGAGGCGACCCTCGTCAACGCCTGAGTAAACGCGTGAAAAACGCCGCCGAAGAGCAATCTTCGGCGGCGTTTTCGTTTGTTCTACTGCTGCGATGGCGCTGCAATGGGACCGGTTTTACCTAGCAATCCAAGTAGGACCGGCTTTAGCCGGGAAAGCGCCCAGTGCAGGCGCCATCGGCCTGAGATATGGCGGCTGACGCGTTCCCGGCTAAAGCCGGTCCTACATCGGCGGTTCAGTGAATGGCGTGCCGTCAGTTCACCCGAAACTTGCCCACCATCTCTTGCAACTGCACGCCCAGGCGCGCCAGTTCGATGCTGGATGCTGCGGTTTCTTCGCTTGCAGCGGCGGTCTGCTCCGACACGTCACGCACGTTCAGGACGCTGCGGTTTATCTGTTCGGCCACGCTGCTTTGCTCTTCGCCGGCCGCGGCGATCTGCTGGTTCATGGCCTGAATGTTCGACACGGTGCGCGTGATGTGGCCCAGAGCACTGCCGGCCTGCCGACTGAGGTCCACGCTGCTGTCAGTCAGATCACGGCTGGCGTCCAGCGTGCTGACGACATGCTGCGTGCCACTCTGCAGCGCCGCGATGAGCACTTCGATTTCTTCGGTCGATTCTTGTGTGCGTTGCGCCAGACTGCGCACTTCGTCCGCCACCACGGCAAAACCGCGGCCGGCCTCTCCCGCCCGCGCCGCCTCGATTGCAGCGTTCAGGGCCAGCAGGTTGGTCTGCTGCGAAACTGACTTGATGACGTCCAGCACGCCGCCGATCTTGTCGCTTTCAAGCTTGAGCTTGCCCATCGCTTCGGTTGAGTTATTGACCTCGCGCGCCAGACGCTCGATCTGAACGATGGCGTCATTGACCACTTTGTCGCCCTCGCGGGCCTGCTGGTCCGCCTGGCGCGCGGCTTCGCTGGCTTCCTCGGCATTACGCGCGACCTCCAGCACGGTGGAAGTCATCTGATTCATCGCCGTTGCAACGAGGTCGGTCTCGTCTTTCTGACTGTTCACGCCGACGCTGGTCTGTTCGGTGACGGCCGACAGCTCTTCGGCGGCGCTGGCGATCTGGGTCACGCCGTCGCCAATGCCGCTGATCAACCCGCGCAGGCTGACCGTCATGTCCTGCATGCTGCGTTGCAGAGCACCCATTTCATCGCGGCGCCTGACATCCAGGTCCTTGCTCAAGTCGCCTTTCGCAATGCGCTCGGCCGCCTTCAGGGTTTCGCGCAACGGCGTGATGATCTGCTGAGTGATCAGCCACGCTGCAAGCAAGCCGAGCACCAGCGCGATAACCGCCACGCCGCTGAGCATCGTGCGCGATTGAGACGCCTCGGCATTGCGTCGCAGGCTTTGCAGTGCCGTGATCTCACCGGTGGATGTCAGGAGTGTGTCGCTCAGTGCCTCCATCGATTCTTGAGCGGCCTCGGCGCTGACTTGCAATTCCTTGAACTGCCGCAGGCTGTCGCGGTAGCCCTGCAGCGTCTTGCGCGCTGTCAGCAGCTCGCCGATGGTGCTCTCGCTTTGGTCCCGAGCGATCTGCTCGACCTCCTGGAGCGCCTCGTCGATGGCGGTGATGGCCGCGACTTCGTAGGATTCTCTTGCGCTGAACACGTACGCCTGCACTTCATAACGCGCATTCTGCACTTGGGCGCGCAGTTGCTGAATGTTGGTGAATTCACCCAGTCGCTCGCTGCTGTCCTGTTCCTGACTGACGGCTTTGAGGACTTCGCTTTCAACCTTGCTGATCGACGCGATGGCCTGCTCGGAGAGGTCCGCCAGACGCAGACGCGAAGCCTCGCGGGCTTTGAGCTGTTGGCCCAGCTCGGCAAAGGTCGATTCCAGCGTTCGCACCGTTTCGCTCTGGCTGTGAAGAAGCTTGAGGATATCCGGGGGCGGGGAATCATCGCGCAGTACGGCCAGGTGCGCCTCGATTTCGTTGATGCGCGCTACGACGCGGCTCGCATTTTCCGGCGTGTTTTCATCGCGAAAGATAATGCGCTCGGCGCGCAGATCCTTGGTCATGGCGTTGAGCTGGGTGATCGACGTCAGCGACTCCGAGCGCTCGATCATGATGTCCAGGCCGTGCCAGCCGGTCAGCGTGATGGCCAGCGTCAGCAACAACACCAGACCGAAGCCCAGCGATAATTTGAGTTTGACGCTGGCATTGGCCAGTGCCCGATTGAAGGTGTGCAACATGGGACGTCTCCTGCGGATGAGCGATAAACGCGCATCGGCAGGCGGGACGGGAATGTGACCTGAACAGGTCGTAGGAAATTTCTGAAGCTGAGCGTGAGGTGACGGAGGTCGCAAAACGGCCCCGAAGGGCCGATTCACGGGTCGAAATCAGCAGGCTGATCTAGACGCGAAAGCGGCCCACCAGTCCCTGCAGATGCGTGCCCAGTCGGGCCAGCTCCATGCTGGAGGCGGCGGTTTCCTCGCTGGCGGCCGAAGTCTGCTCAGACACATCGCGCACGTTGAGAACACTGCGGTTGATCTCTTCGGCCGTGGCGCTCTGCTGCTCGGCGGCGGCCGCAATCTGTTGGTTCATCGACTGAATGGCCGATACCGTTCGCGTGATGCTCTCCAGTGAGCTGCCGGCCCGACGGGTCAGTTCGACGCTGCTGACGGTCAGGTCATGGCTGGCGTCCATGATCGTAGCGACCTGCTGCGTGCCATTCTGCAAGCCGGCAATCAGCACTTCGATTTCTTCGGTGGACTTCTGCGTGCGTTGCGCCAGGCTGCGTACCTCGTCGGCCACCACCGCAAACCCCCGTCCGGCTTCGCCCGCACGTGCCGCTTCGATGGCTGCGTTCAGCGCGAGCAGGTTGGTTTGCTGAGCGACCGACTTGATCACATCCAGCACGCTGCCGATCTTGTCGCTCTCGCGTTTGAGTTCGCCCATGGCCTCGGTCGAATGGCTCACTTCGCTGGCCAGGCGCTCGATCTGGGCAATGGCTTCATTCACCACCTTGTCGCCTTCACGGGCCTGCTGGTCGGCAGCGACCGCAGCCTCCGACGCTTCCTCGGCGTTGCGCGCAACTTCCTGCACCGTGGCGGTCATCTGGTGCATGGCAGTGGCGACCTGATCGGTCTCAACTTTCTGGCTGTTGACGCCTGCGCTGGTCTGTTCGGTGACCGCCGAAAGCTGTTCGGCCGCGCTGGCGATCTGGGTGACGCCGTCACCGATGCCGCCGATCAGCTCGCGCAGGCTGACGGTCATTCGTTGAATGCTGCCTTGCAGCTGGCCGAGTTCATCGCGGCGGTCGACGCTGAGGTTATGGGTCAAGTCGCCGGACGCGACGCGCTCGACGGCAACCAGCGTCTGACTGAGTGGAATGACGATCTGGCGGGTAATCGCCCATGCCGCGATGACCCCGAACAGCAGGGCCAGAGCGGTCGCTATGGTCAGCATCGACCGCGCCTGCTGGCTGTCGGCATCGCGCTTGGCGTTCTGCGAGGCGGTCAGTTTGTCGCTCAGGTCCAGCAGTTGCTGGCCCAGCGAGGTCATTTTCTCCAGCGCCTGGCGACTGACCTGCTGGGCATCGCGGTACTGGCCCACGGCGGCGCGATAACCCTTGAGGGCCAGGTTCGCGCGTTGTAATTGCGGAATGTATTGCGACGAAACGTCACCGGCCAGCGAGTTGACGCCCATGATGGCTTCATCGATCGCCGCATTGGCGTTTTTCTCGAAGTCGGGATTGCCGCTGAAGGTGTAACCGCGCACCTGGAAGCGGGCTTGCTGGATCTGCTTGCTGACGTCCACCGCGCTGTTGAACTGCAGAATATTGTCGTGCTGGATCAGCGCTTCTTCGATCTTCTTGACCTCATCCACTGCGGCGTCTGCCGTTGCGCCGAGGTTGCTGCGGCTGGCCTCACGCGCCTGCAAGGCCTTGCTCATGTCGTCGAAAGCCTTGCGATAGTCCGCTGCACCCTGGATTTGCGCGTCCAGCAACTTGAGATCCTCGCCGGCGGTGATCACGCCGCGAGTCCTTTTCAGGTCGCCATCGAGCTTGTCCAATGCGGTCATGACTGCCGTCGCCGTTTCCGGGCTGAACTGAGCTTCATAGCGCATGCGGGCAGTGCGCAAATCCATCGTCTGTTCGCTGATCTGCGAGATCGCCGCGAGCTTGCCGCCGCGCTCGATCAACGACGTCAGGCTCGACCAACCGGTGGCGGTGATGATCAGCGTCAGTAACAGCACCAGCCCGAAACCGATACCCAGTTTGAGGCTGACGCTCACATTTCCAAGGCGGTGGGCAAACCAGCGAGACATGATGATTCCTTGCGGATTATTGTTATGGACGCAGGGTTATCGGCACGTTTATACCGGCCTGAAGCCACGAGAAGGCGGCATATCGGCCAAGTGCTGGATCGCCGCCGGAAGCCGATTGCCGGAGGCTAGAAGGGTAGAAGCGCTGTGCGGCATGGCGATGGCTCGCGCCAGGCACCGAACCGGTGGGAGCGAGCTTGCTCGCGAAGACTGAATTACAGCCGAAACATCTCCAGCGGATGTGCCGGACTCTTCGTGAGCAAGCTCACTCCCACAGAAATCTCCGGGCCATTCCCGACCTCTCCGGCCACGCCCAACTCCGTAGGAGCGCGCTTGCCCGCGAAGGCTGACTTCCAGCCGCTGCATCTCCAACAGACACGCCGGCCAATTCGCGGGCAAGCGCGCTCCTACAAGGGTACGCGGGGCTGACTGGTGACAAAACCTGTGGGCAAGCTTGCTCATGAACGCTGACGTCCAGACGCTACATTTCCACCGCATACACTGGCCTCTTCCCGGCTGAAGCCGGTCCTACAGGCGCTACAAATGTTTGTAGGACCGGCTTTAGCCGGGAAAGCGTCGGCGTAACGCCGTTGATCGAGGGGCTGTTAAAGACAGTTGGCTCACTGCCTCAAGGGCAATGCGCCATGGCGTGGTCTCGCGCCAGGCACCGAACCGGTGGGAGCGCGCTTGCCCGCGAAGACTGAATTACAGCCGAAGCATCTCCAGCGGATGTGCCGGACTCTTCGTGAGCAAGCTCACTCCCACAGAAATCTCGGGGCCATTCCCGAACTCTCCGGCGACGCCCAGCTCCCGTAGGAGCGAGCTTGCCCGCGAAGACTGATTTCCAGCCGCTGCATCTCCACCAGACACTCCGGCCAATTCGCGGGCAAGCGCGATCCTACAACGGCTATGCGGCATGGCGATGGCTCGCGTCAGACACCGAACCCGTGCAGCAAGCAACCTCACGGGGATTGTTCAGAACAGTCGGGCGAGGAGGGCTGTGACGGCGGTTTCGACGCGCAGGATGCGTTCGCCTAATTGCACCGGGTTGAGGCCGGAGGCGCGCAGCAGGTCGATTTCATAGGGGATCCAGCCGCCTTCAGGGCCGATTGCCAGCGTGACGGGCTGATCCACTGCGCGCGGGCAGGCGGGGAAGTCCCCCGGATGGCCAACCAATCCAAGCGTACCCTCGACAACGGCGGGCAGGCGGTCTTCGACGAAGGGCTTGAAGCGTTTTTCGATGACGATTTCAGGCAGTACGCTGTCCCGTGCCTGCTCCAGTCCCAGAATCAGCTGCTCGCGAATGGCCGCGGGCTCCAGAAACGGGGTCTGCCAGAAGCTTTTCTCGACTCGGTAGCTGTTCACCAGAATGACCTTCGGCACACCCATCGTTGCGACGGTCTGAAAAACCCGGCGCAGCATCTTGGGGCGCGGCAAGGCCAGCACGAGGGTCAGCGGCAGTTTGCCAGGCGGCTCGCGGTCAAAGCTGACGCAAAGCTCTGCCTCACGTGGTTCGAGTCTTAGCAGTTCGGCAGTACCCAGCAGGCCGTCCACGCGCCCGACACGCAGGCTGTCGCCGACTTCGGAGCGATGAACTTCCTGCATGTGCCTGAGGCGCCGATCACGCAGGATCACACGATCGGCCGAGATGAAATCGGCCTCTTCCAGTAACAGCAGGTTCACGGCTGAGTCGCTGGCGGCTGGTCCTGCTTGTCGTCCGCGGCCTGGTCGTCTGGGTGATCACCCCGTTTGGTCACCATCGAACTGCACAACACGCCGATTTCGAACAGCAGCCACATGGGCACCGCCAGCAGCGTCTGCGAAAAGATGTCCGGAGGCGTGAGGATCATCCCGACCACGAAGCAGCCGATCACCACGTACGGGCGGATCTTCTTGAGGTATTTGACGTCGACAATGCCGATCCACACGAGCAGCACCACGGCGACCGGGATTTCGAACGCAACGCCGAAGGCGAGGAACAGCGTCATGACGAAGTCCAGATAGCTGGAAATGTCCGTCATCATGGACACGCCTTCTGGGGTCACGCTGGCGAAGAAGTGGAATATCAGCGGAAACACCAGGAAATACGCGAAGGCCATGCCGGCGTAGAACAGGATGATGCTGGAGATCAGCAGCGGCACGGCAACCCGTTTCTCATGCTTGTACAGACCGGGCGCGATGAAGCCCCAGATCTGATACAGAATCACCGGCATGGCCAGAAACAGCGCAACCATCATGGTCAGCTTGAACGGCGTCAGAAACGGCGAGGCCACGTCGGTGGCGATCATCGTCGCGCCTTCAGGCAGAAACTTGCGCAGCGGCGCAGACACGAAGGTGTAAATCTTCTGCGTGAAATAGAACAGTGCGCCGAAGATCACGAAGATCGCCAGCACACAACGCAGCAGGCGCGAGCGCAGTTCAGTGAGGTGCGAGACCAGCGGCATTTGCTGGTCGTTTTCCGGAATTTCGCTCATGGGGCTCGTGGTGGCTGTGACGAATCGTTGGCGGAAGGCTCGTTCTGCACTGCAGGCGCAGACGTGGTGACCGGCGTCGAAGCGGTATGAGCAGGCTGCGCAGGCACCGGTTCAGGGCTGACTGACGCGCTTTCAGCGGGCGCGGCCGGGCCGATATCCGCACTTGGCGTGGGCGTGGCGCCCATGACCGGCGATGTCGAATCGCTGGCCGGCGGCGTCTGCGCCTGAGCAGTCGGCGGTGCAGGTGGCTGCTGAGGCTGCATGATTTTGCGCGCTTCTTCTTCCAGCGAAAGAATGTGCTCGTTGTGCAGCTGACGGCGAATCTCGTCAGCACCTATTTCGCGCTCAACTTCCTGTTTGATCGCATTGAAGCTGCGTTTCAGACGCCCGACCCAGAGCCCGGCGGTACGTGCTGCCCCCGGAAGGCGCTCGGGACCCAGCACCAGCAGGGCAACGAGACCGACCAGCAGCAGTTCAGAGAAGCTGATACCAAACATGCGTCACGACCTAGTCTTTGCGGATGGGCTCTTCGACTTTCTGCGCCTGACCGTCGATGGTGTGCGGCTGGTGCAGCGGCTGAGTCTGGGTCGGCTGCGCACCTGGCTGTGGTTGGACCGGCGGCTGTTCCGACGGTTTTTCATCGTCGTTCATGGCCTTGCGGAAGCCTTTGATGGACTCGCCGACATCGGTGCCCAGGTTCTTGAGCTTCTTGGTGCCGAAGATCAGTACCACGACCACGAGAATGACGATCCAGTGTTTCCAGTCAAAAATACCCATGACACGTTCCTCACAAGAAATTCCGGGCCCGCAGGCCCCTGTGTTTATTCCGCCGAGCGCGCTGCTTTTTCGGCGTGACCGGACAGACCGAAACGGCGGTCCAGTTCATCGAGTACGGCTTGTGGGTGTTGACCCAGTGCTGCGAGCATCACCAGGCTATGGAACCACAAGTCGGCGGTTTCGTAGATGACATCACTGCAGTCCCCGCTGATGGCGGCGTCCTTGGCGGCGATGATGGTTTCGACCGACTCTTCGCCGACCTTCTCCAGAATCTTGTTCAGCCCCTTGTGATAGAGACTGGCGACGTAGGAAGAGTCCGCAGCCGCGCCTTTGCGCTCTTCGAGCACTTGCGCCAGGCGAGACAAGGTATCAGTCATGTTCAGTGTCCTGCTTGATAAATGGCATCTGGGTCTTTGAGTACCGGATCCACGGTTTTCCAGCCGGCGTCCTCAAAGACGCGGTAGAAGCAGCTCTCGCGCCCGGTGTGGCAGGCGATACCGCCAATCTGCTCGACCATCAGAATGATCACGTCTGCGTCGCAGTCCAGGCGCAGTTCGTGAAGCTTCTGCACGTGACCGGATTCTTCGCCTTTGCGCCATAACTTGCCACGCGAACGCGACCAATAGATAGCGCGGTTTTCGGCAGCGGTCAGGCTCAAGGCTTCACGGTTCATCCAGGCCATCATCAGAACGCGTCCGGTTTGGTGGTCCTGCGCGATGGCAGGGACCAGACCGTCACGGTCCCATTTGATCTCGTCCAGCCAGTCTTTCATCGTCGGCTCCGGCCGCTCTGTGGATGGGTTAGTGTGCCAGCGACCTGCGCGGATGGCTATCGGCGAACGACCAGATATAAGCCTGCCACCAGCATGAGAAGCGCAGGCCAGGCGCTCAGCGCAATGAGCGCGTCACCCGTTTGCGTGTGCGCGGTGGCCAGGACCACGCCACCTGCGAGCAGTCCGGCGCCAATCAGGCGCAGCGCCCAGTGATCGCTGTTGCGCGAGTAGGGCGGTGGCGGGTCGGAGGTGTGCGGCTGCGACAAGCGTTCGAGCAGGTCGCGGGTCATGTTGGCCAGGTGCGGAATCTGCTCGACCTGGGATTGCAGGTTGCCAATCAGCGTTTTCGGGCTGACACGCTCACGCATCCAGCGTTCCAGAAACGGCTGCGCCGTGCTCCAGAGGTCCAGTTCCGGGTACAGCTGACGGCCCAAGCCTTCGATGTTGAGCAGGGTCTTTTGCAGCAAAACCAGCTGTGGCTGGACTTCCATGTTGAAGCGGCGGGCAGTCTGGAACAGGCGCATCAACACCTGGCCGAAGGAAATATCCTTGAGTGGCTTCTCGAAGATCGGCTCGCACACGGTCCGGATTGCGGCTTCGAATTCATTGAGCTTCGTCTCTGCCGGGACCCAGCCCGAATCGATGTGCAACTGCGCCACGCGGCGGTAGTCACGCTTGAAGAAGGCGAAGAGATTGCGCGCCAGATAGTCCTGGTCTTCCGGGGTCAGGCTGCCGACGATGCCGCAGTCGATGGCAATGTATTGCGGATCCCAGGGCGCAACGGTGCTGACGAAGATGTTGCCGGGGTGCATGTCGGCATGGAAGAAGCTGTCGCGGAACACCTGCGTGAAAAACAGCTCGACCCCGCGTTCTGCGAGTTTTTTCATGTCGGTGCGCTGGTCGGCCAGGGTTGCCAGGTCGGTGACCTGAACGCCGTAGATGCGCTCCATCACCAGCACCTTCGGCCGGCACCAGTCCCAGTAGACCTGCGGCACATAGAGCATGGTCGAGCCTTCGAAATTGCGGCGCAACTGGCTGGAGTTGGCCGCCTCGCGCAGCAGATCGAGCTCGTCGTAAATGGTCTTTTCGTAATCGGCGACCACGTCCACCGGATGCAGCAGGCGGGCGTCTGCCGACAGACGTTCAGCGATTTTCGCGAGGATGAACAGCCAGGCGAGGTCCGAACCGATGATCGGCTTGAGCCCCGGACGCACGACCTTCACGACCACTTCTTCGCCTGTCTTGAGACGGGCGGCGTGCACTTGCGCCACCGAAGCAGAGGCCAACGGGGCAACGTCGAAGCGGCTGAACACCTCGCTGATCTTCGCACCCAGTTGCGATTCGATCAGGGCGACGGCTTTCTCTGACTCGAACGGCGGCACGCGATCCTGCAGCAGCATCAGTTCGTCGGCGATGTCCTCTGGCAGCAGGTCGCGACGGGTCGAAAGCAACTGGCCGAATTTGATGAAGATCGGCCCCAGGTCCTGCAAGGCCAGGCGCAAACGCGCGCCTCGATTGAGCTCGCTCTTGCGTCGCGGGATCCACCGCCACGGCAGCACGAAGCGCACGGCAAGCAGCCACCACGGCAGTGGCAAAGCGAACAGCAGGTCATCGAGGCGGTAACGGATTACGACACGCTGGATGCGAAACAGACGGCGGACGGCAAGCAGGCTCATGCGTTATCGCTGGATTTGAGAGATTGGGCCAGACGCTCGAAGCGGGCTTCGAGGCGTTCCAGGTCTTGTTTGGTCTGATCCAGTTCGGCGAAGCGGGCTTCAGCCTCGCGCCTGCCAACCAGAGTGCGTGACTCTTCAGCCAGATATTCGGCCAGATTATGGCTCAGGCTTTCGGCGCTTTCGCGGGTCCAGCGCGCGGTGTTGCGCAGGTGCCCGCCGATCAGCGGCGTGGCAACGGGGCCGAGCCAGCGTTGCAGTTCGTATTCCCAGTCCAGGTCCAGGTCCTGAAGCACACCCACCAGCTCAAGCAACACAGCGCTTTCGCCTTCCAGGTCGACTTCGGGGCTGTGCAGGACGGCGTTCTTGTCCTTGCTCAGTGCCAGGCGCATCAGGCTCGCTGCCGGCGCGCGCAGCGTCACATCGGTGCCACCTTCCCAGTTAGCGGCGAGCATCAGACCCTCGTCGCTGGGCAGGATGTGCACGTGAAAGGCAGGGCTGGTGCACTCGATCGCGACGACTTTGCCGCTCAGCCGGTCAAGGCGCGGCAAAGCGGTGCTGTCCATCTGCAGCACGCGATTGATGCCGTGTTCGGCGCTGGCGAGCAAGCCGCTGATCAACATCAGGGTTTGATACCCCGGTGCAGGGCGACGATGCCGGAGGTCATGTTGTGATAGGTCACGCGGTCGAAACCGGCCTGGACCATCATCGACTTCAGGGTTTCCTGATCCGGGTGCATGCGGATCGATTCGGCCAGATAGCGATAGCTTTCCGAGTCATTGGTGATCAGCTTGCCCGCCAATGGCATGAAGGCAAACGAATAGGCGTCGTAGACCTTGGACATGACCTTGTTGGTCGGTTTGGAGAACTCCAGCACCAGCAGCCGGCCGCCGGGCTTGAGCACGCGCAGCATCGAGCGGATGGCGTCTTCTTTGTGCGTTACGTTGCGCAAGCCGAAGGCGATCGTCACGCAGTCGAAGTAGTTGTCAGGGAAGGGCAGCTTTTCAGCGTCCGCCTGAACGAACTTGATGTTGCCGGCCACGCCACGGTCCAGCAGGCGGTCACGGCCGACCTTGAGCATGGACGCGTTGATGTCAGCCAGCACCACTTCGCCGGTAGGCCCGACCAGGTGCGAAAATTTCTTCGCCAGATCGCCCGTGCCGCCTGCGATGTCCAGCACGCGGTTGCCGGTACGCACGCCGGAAAGCTCGATCGTGAAGCGCTTCCAGAGGCGATGCATGCCGCCGGACAGGACGTCGTTCATCAGGTCGTACTTGGCCGCAACGGAGTGAAAAACTTCGGCGACTTTCTCGGCCTTCTGGCTTTCGGCCACGGTTTTGTAACCGAAGTGAGTGGTGGGTTCGGCATCGCTGCCTTTGCGCGGATCGTTCATATCGCTGTCACCGGAATAAAGTGCCGCCATTCTAATCGTCGGGGCTGGCTTTGTCTTGACAAGGCTCACCGTGAACAGTTTCTTCGCCAGATGCCGCTGGTATAGTGGCCCGACGATTCACCTGGACGAAGGAGCCCGCCGATGGCCCGCATTACCGTAGAACGCCCGCATGCGCTGGGTAAGGACAAGGCTCGCGAGAAGGCCGAGTTGCTGGCTGAGAAGCTGGGCGATAAATATGGCATCGAGCACAGCTGGGACGGCGACGTTGTGTCGCTGGAGGGCAAGGGCGCCAAAGGCACGGTTCAGGTCGAAGATGCCCTGGTGCGCGTTAGCATCGAATTGAATTTCTTCCTGTCTGCGATGAGCAGCACCATCCAGTCCGAGGTCGAGCGCCAGCTGGATAAGGCCCTGACGGCGTAATGCCTTCTCCTGTAGGAGCGTGGCTTGTCCCGCGATCGGCGACGAAGTCGCCGTAAACCTGAGTATGTGGTAGTCCTGAAACAACGGATTTGCTGCATCTACGACTGCTTCGCAGCCGATCGCGGGACAAGCCACGCTCCCACATCGCCCACCCCCAACCTAGGGTGAGCTTTCTAATTTTTCTCTCTACTTTGTGCCCATGCCCCGACTTCCATGGGGCGGTTCCTCTTACCCTTCGAGCGTGAGGTGCACCATGGTCAAAGTTACCCTCAGGAAAAAAGTCGAGGCCGACGAAGCGAAGACGTTTTCGGAAGTCCGGCTGTATGCCCGCAAGATCTGGCTGGCCGGGCTGGGCGCCTACGTCAAGGCTGGACAGGAAGGCGCCGACTACGTCAAAGAGCTGATCAAGACCGGCGAGCAGACCGAGAAAAAAGCGAAGAAAGTCATCGATGAATCCGTCGACGCCGCCAACAGCGAAATCGAATCGGTGAAGGACGACGTGACGAAGGCAAAAGGTCGGGTCGAGGTGCAGCTGGATAAAATCGAAAGCGCATTCGATCGCCGTGTGGCCAGCGCCTTGAATCGCATTGGCATACCGTCTAAACATGATGTTGAGACACTCTCTGCTAAGCTCGATGAGCTGACGGCATTGCTTGAACGTGTCGCGCGTAAACAATAAGGAGAGCGGGATGGCTGGCAAAAAGAAAACCGAAAAAGAAGGCAGCTCCTGGATTGGCGAGGTTGAAAAATACTCCCGCCAAATCTGGCTGGCTGGTTTAGGCGCTTACTCGAAAATCAGCAATGACGGCAGTAAACTTTTCGAATCTTTGGTCAAGGACGGCGAGAAGGCCGAGAAGGAAACCAAGGCTACCGTTGGCAAGAGCGTCGACACGGCAAAGGCCTCGACCAAATCCCGCGTCGGCGACGTGAAGGATCTGGCGCTGGGCAAATGGGGCGAGCTGGAAGGTGCTTTCGACAAGCGCCTGAACAGCGCAATTTCGCGCCTGGGCGTGCCGAGTCGCAACGAAGTCAAAGCATTGCACAGTAAGGTCGACCTGCTGACCCGACAGATCGAGAAGCTGACCGGCGCGTCGGTCACGCCGATCTCGAAGACCGCGGCAGCCAAGCCGGCCACTAAGCCTGCGAGCAAAACCACTGCCAAACCTCTGGCCAAAGCAGCGGCCAAGCCGGTCGCCAAGAAAACTGCAGCGGCCAAACCTGCAGCTTCCAAAGCGGCAGCCAAACCGGTTGCAGCAGCGTCCAAGGCAGCCGCTTCCACCCCCGCCAAGGCGAAAACCGTAGCCGCCAAGCCTGCACCGAAGGCCGCAGCGAAACCGGCTGCCAAGCCAGCGGCGAAACCAGCAGCAGCGGCGAAACCAGCGGCAAAACCAGCCGCCGCGAAAAAGCCTGCTGCAGCCAAAAAGCCCGCCGCAGCCGCCAAACCGGCCGCAGCTTCTACACCGGCTCCCTCTGCCAGTGCTGCACCCACCGCGTCAGCACCGTCGGCCCCTGCCGCTGCAACGTCGTCAGCCTCCACGGCGTCGACACCGTCCAGCCAATCCTGATTCCCGGCTGGCCACACCAAAACCCGATCTGTGAAAGCTGGTCGGGTTTTTTTTGTAGGTGACCTCTTGCATGGGGTCGCTGAAGCCAGCGTGATTCAATCCTCCAGATAGTGCCGCGCCAACTGCTCGGCGGCGTGTCGCGCACCCGGTTTGAGGTGCGGCGCGACCAGCATCATGATCTGGTACACCACCACTCGCGTTTCGCCTTCGCGATCAAGGATGCGTTGATAGTCCAGCGAGAACAGCAGGGTCATGGTGATCTGTTCCACCAGTTGGCCCAGCGCCTGAGTATCACTGGTCACCTGACCTTCGGCCTTTAAGCGCGCCAGTAGCGAGGCCAGGGTGCGCTTGATCGCGTTCAGCAGGTTGCGAATGCCACGCGCCAGTTTCGGCAGCCGACTGGCAAGGTTCGACAGGTCCTGAAACAGGAAGCGATAGTGCGACAGGCGCTCGACGATCAGGTGCAAAAACAACCAGTAATCTTCGGCGTCCAGACGAGCATCCGCAGGCGGGTCGAGCAAGGGTGCCAGTTCGTTCTGAAAGCGCTCGAACAGCTCCATCACCAACGGCTCCTTGCCATGAAAGTGGTAGTAGAGATTGCCGGGGCTGATCTCCAGTTCGTTGGCAATTTCCAGCGTCGAGACGTTGGGTTCGCCCTGACGATTGAACAGCGCCAGGGCACATTCGAGTATGCGGTCGCGGGTCTTCATCCAGTCTTCTTAATTCGGTACGTGTGCAGTGATGGGGGCAGGCGCGCGGATTCAACGGACGCGCACGTACGTCCCCGGCGCGGCTTCCATCGGTGGGTAATTCTGGTTACCCAGCGCCGTGAGCGTTTCGCGCTGCGGCCCTGATCGCGCCTGAATCCACTCGAGCCAGCTCGGCCACCAACTGCCGTCGCTGCGCTGCGCGTCGTAATACCAGGCACGCGGATCGCTGCTCAATTTGCCGTTCTCGACAAAGTTGGACTTCGGGTTGCCCGGCGGATTGAGGATGCTCTGCACGTGGCCGCTGTTGGAAAGCAAAAAACGGCGCTCGCCTCCCAGGAGCAGCGTCGAGCGATAGACCGCGTCCCACGGCGTGATGTGGTCGTTGATGCCCGCCACGCTGAAGCTGTCCACCGTGACCTTTTGCAGATCGATCGGCGTACCGCAGACCTCGAGGCCGCCTGGATGGGTCAGCGGGTTATGCTTGAAGAAGTCCAGCAAGTCACCATGCAGCGCGGCGGGCAGGCGGGTGCTGTCGTTGTTCCAGTACAGAATGTCGAAGGGTGGCGGCGCCTTGCCCAACAGATAGTTGTTCACCCAGTAGGTCCAGATCAGGTCGTTCGGGCGCATCCAGGCGAACACCTTGGCCATGTCGCGACCATCCAGTACGCCGCGCTGATACGAGCGGCGCTTGGCGGCTTCAAGCGTCTGTTCGTCGATGAACAGCGTGGCCGGACTCTCGATCTGGCTGTCCAGCAGACTGACCAGGTAACTGGCGCTCGATACCCGGCGCATCTGTCGCTTGGCCTGAAGATGGCCTTGCAGCGCGGCGATCGTCAGCCCGCCCGCGCAAGCCCCCATCAGGTTGACCTCGCGCGCGCCGGTGATCGTGCGGCACACGTTCATCGCCTCCTCGGCGGCTTGCACGTAACTGGACAGGCCCCACTCGCGATGCCGGACATCCGGGTTGCGCCAACTGATGATGAAGGTCTGCAGGCCGTTCTTCAGCGCGTACTGCACGAAACTGTTGGTCGGGCTGAGATCGAAAATGTAGTACTTGTTGATCTGCGGCGGCACGATCAGCAGAGGCCGTGCGTACTGTTTTTCGCTCATCGGCTTGTACTGGATCAGCTCCAGCAGCTCGTTGCGAAACACTACGGCGCCTGGCGTGACCGCCAGCGTGCGGCCGATCTCGAACGCGTCTTTGGTGGTCTGGCTGGGCAGACCGTTGTTGTGCATGAAGTCGTCGAGCATGTGGCTCAGACCTTTGATGACGCTGGTGCCGCCTGAGTTGAACAGCTCCTTCAGCGCCATCGGATTGAGCAAGGTATTGGTCGGCGCGAGGGCGTCGTTGAGCAGCGCAAAAATGAATTGCGCGCGCGAGCGGTCGTCTTCACTGAGATTGCTGTCGTCGATCCAGCTGCGTACCTGGTGCTGCCAGCTCAGATAGGCCTGCAAGCCGCGCCGATAGAGCGGGTTGTGCGCCCAGGTCGGGTCACTGAAACGGTTGTCGTGAGGGTGCGGCTGATGAGGAAGGTCGCCCAGCATGACGCGGCCCAACTGGCCGCCGAGCGCCAGCGCGTGGCGCGCGGTGTAAACCGGATGTTTAAGGCCTTGCAGTGCCACATTGCGCAGGGTCGAAAACAAATCCCGCCCGCGCAGGCCAGTGATTGCGCTCTGTGCGTTGATGTACGTGGAGGGTATGGGATAGGGGTTTTTCGCCGGTTTGTCTCGCATGGGTCAACACTCCTTCGTCAGGCCATAAGCAAATAAACCTGCGCGCAACCCTGAATCAGCTGTTGCGCGCTGCCCTGCGCCTTGGCAATCCCGCCGATGGCGCAGTCAATCAAGTGACTTCCGTACTCCCGAGGTGCGACCGGCCTGAGCCGGGTAAGCGTCCTCCGGGGTAAGCGGTACCGACGCCTTGCCGGCTAAAGCCGGTTCTACTGGTTTCCCGGCTTAGGCCGGTGTCAGCGGTTCTGCGGCGGCGTCGAGGTTTCCCGCCGCAGCTTGTTGTTGAAGCACGAACTCCTGCCGGTCTTGGCACACTCTCATTTCAGGGTTGGCGCACGACGGGGGCTGGCTGCGGGTGCATGACGGCGCGCTGCCGCTCCTGCTGAAGAAACTTCATGATGATGGGCGCGACGGCCTCGGCCCGGGTGATCAAGAACAAGTGACCATCATCGATTATGTGTAGCTGGGCATTGGGTATGCGCCAGGCCAGTAGTCGCATGTTGATCAGCGGGATCAGCGGATCGTCGTCGCCGGCCAGCACCAAGGTCGGCTGGCGGATCTTGTGCAGCCAGTGAATGCTGGTCCAGCCCATGCCGGCAAACAGTTGCCAGTAGTAGCCCATCTTTCCGGACGAGCGGACCTTGGCCGCATGGTTGGCGGCCAGATGCGGGTCGCGCCGAAATGCGCCGCCGTAGATTTCCGGGGCGATCCTGATGACGTGGGACGGCTGGATATAACGCCGCGGACTCGCCATCAGCCACAATACTCTGGGCTTGCCCGGCACCATCACTGCACCGGCTGCGGTGGCGGCGAGCACCAGTTTCTTGCAGCGTTCCGGGTAGTCGTGGGCAAACTGTTGCGCCAGCGCGCCGCCCCACGACACGCCGATCGCGTTGACCTGACCGTAATCCAGGTAATCGAGCATGCGTGCGGCAAGTTTTGCCAGACCGGGAAACCGGTATGGACGGCTTGGGGTCGATGAGCCGCCCACGCCGGGCACGTCGAAGGCGATGACCTCAAGGTCAGGATCCAGCGCGTCGACGAACGGAAAGACCAGCTCCAGGTTGGCGCCGATTCCATTGAAGATCAGCAGCGGCGTGAGATGGCTCTTGCCGGGGCGCACGGCCGTGCGGATGTTGTGGCCATCCAGATCGATGGTGCGAAATACAAACGGTTGCGGCATGCGCGAAGCCCTGTGGGTTAAACGCCGGTCATGCAGTCCTGCGCTTTTTCCGGTCCTGAAACCGCGTCGGCGGTTCCTGTGTGTTCGATGCTTGCCGTTCCATTTACAGCGTATTGCTGGTGAAAGGCGCAAATCCCGCAGGCGTATCAATCGCGGGACGAGCCACGCTGCTGCGGTTAAACGCTATCGTTCGTGCACATACGTCCCCGGAGCTGCCTCGCCTGCGGGATACGCTTTATTGCCCAGGCTGGCGGGCGCCTTTTTCAGCTTGCCTGAGCGTTCGGCCTGCCAGTTATGCCAGTGCAGCCACCAGGAATCAGTGTGCTTGGTCGCATCTTCCTGCCATCGCTGAGCATCTTCGGGCAATTCAGGATTGGTCATGTAACGTGCTTTCGGGTTACCCGGCGGGTTCAGGATGCTCTGGATATGCCCGCTGTTGGACAGCACGAACTCGGTCTTGCCCCCGAACAGTCGCGCCGACTTGTAGCAAGAGACCCAAGGTGTGATGTGATCATTGGTGCCTGCCAGGCAGAAGATGTCACTTTTGACCTGTTTCAGATCGATTGGCGTGCCGCAGACTTCCAGGGCGTTTGCGCGCGTCAGCGGATTATTCTTGAACATCTCGATCAAGTCGCCATGAAACGCTGCGGGCAGACGTGTGGTGTCGTTGTTCCAGAACAGGATGTCGAAAACCGGCGGCTCGTTGCCCAGCAGATAGTTGTTCACCCAGTAATTCCAGATCAGGTCGTTCGGTCGCATCCAGGCAAAGACCTTGGCCATGTCTTTGCCTTCCAGAACCCCGGCCTGATACGAATGACGCTTGGCCGACTCCAGCGTCTGCTCGTCGACGAACAGAGAGACCTGAGTGTCCAGCGTCGTGTCGAGCACGCTCACCAGCAGCGTCAGGGCGTTGACCTTCTGCTCGCCCAGCGCCGCGTAATGCCCCAGCAGCGCCGTGCAGGTGATGCCGCCAGAGCATGCGCCGAGCATGTTGACGTCCTTGCTTCCGGTGATCTTGCAGACCACGTCCACGGCTTCCTTCACGGCGTCGATATACGTCGACAGCCCCCATTCGCGCTGCGCTTTGGTGGGGTTTCGCCAGCTGATGATGAAGGTCTGCACGTTGTTGCGCAGGCAGAAGCGCGCCAGGCTTTTGTCCTGGCTGAGGTCGAACACATAAAACTTGTTGATCTGCGGAGGGACCACGAGCATCGGACGCTCGTGAACCTGTTCGGTGATCGGCCGGTACTGAATCAGCTCCAGCACGTCATTACGAAACACCACCGCGCCTTCGGTGGTGCCGAGATTCTTGCCGACCTCGAACGCGTCCATGTTGACCTGGCTCGGCATGCCGCCGTTGTTCACCAGATCCTTGGCCAGGTGGGACAAGCCGTCGAGAATGCTTTTACCGCCGGTTTCAAAAAAGCGTTTGACCGCTGCCGGGTTGGCCGCGCCGTTGGTGGGCGACATCGCCTCAGTCATCAGCGTGATCACGAAATGGCCGCGGCTGATGTCCTGCGCAGACAGGTTGCTGTCGTCGATCCAGTCGTGCAGCTCCTTGCGCCAGGCGAGGTAAGTCTGCAGATAGCGGCGATAAAGAGGGTTCTGGCTCCAGGCCGGATCGGCAAAGCGGCGGTCGTCGCTTTCCGGGGTCAGCGTGGATTTGCCCAGCAGGACGTTTTTCAGTTCAAGCCCGAAATGGGCCACGTGCCGGGCACTGTGGAAAGGTTGTTTGATGGCTTGAGTCAATACCATGCGAGCCGTGGTGAGCAAATCCTTGCGCCGCAACCCGACGACGGGGTTCAGCCCCAGCGTATGTTCAGAGGCCTGACGCGGCAGATCATCATTACTCTTGTTACTCATCTACGACGCTCCATTGTCCTGAGACGAGTACTGACATCCCTGTGAAAAGCGCAACAGGCCAATGCCAGCACTGCTCTCGGGTGACCGATGATTAACACAACCGGACGCGGACGTTCGCCAACGACCAACCCGATGGGGCTGTGACGGATACGGCTTCCACGGTCCACGCCGGCAGGCTTCTGCAAAAAATCCGATGCAGATGGCTTGCCATGATCATTGGTTACGCGAGATTTAAAAAAATCGCAAGCAGGGTCAGTCATTGACCGCTGCGCGGCCTATTGAAACAAATGCGATTAGAAAGCGCGTCCTAAAACGCCCGCCGGTATGCAGGGCGCGGACTAGAGCATCAGCCGAATGACTTGCTCGGAAGGGTCGCGGGATTTTCCGGCTGCTTTGAGCTCAGCCAGATAGTCGTCCCACAAAGATTCCTGGCGCTGGGCCAGTTGTTCAAGGTATTCCCACGTGAACAATCCGCTGTCATGACCATCGTCGAAGGTCAATTTCAGTGCGTACTGCCCGGCAGGTTCAATTTTGCTCAGGCCCACGCCCAGCTTGCCGAATTGCAGAATGGGGTTGCCGTGTCCCTGCACCTCGGCCGAGGGCGAATGCACGCGCAGAAATTCCGCAGGCAGATGGTATTCCTCATCGGGTCCGTATTTCAGGCTGAGGATTTTCGAGGCTTTGTGAAGCTGGATCGCGGTGGGGATTCGGGACATGATTTTGCGCCTCACACTGAACGTTGTAGGAGTGAGCTTGCTCGCGATTGCGTCGGATCAGGTCAATACATCGTTGCCTAACGCCGCATCGCGAGCAAGCTCACGCCTACAGGGACTTGCGGTAATTACAGAATGTAGCGTGACAGGTCTTCGTCTTCGGCCAGCTCGCCCAGATGGCTGTTGACGTACTCGGCGTCGATCTTGATGGTCCCCGAATCCTGCGCCGTCGCCAGATCGCCTGCGCTGAAAGACACTTCTTCCAGCAGACGCTCCAGCAACGTGTGCAGACGACGAGCACCGATGTTCTCGGTTTTCTCGTTGACCTGCCAGGCGATCTCGGCAAGGCGCTTGATGCCTTCAGGCAGGAACTCGATGTTCAGGCCTTCAGTCTTCAGCAGCTCACGGTACTGCTCGGTCAGGGACGCGTGAGGCTCGCTGAGGATGCGCTCGAAGTCCTGCGGGCTCAGCGCCTTGAGTTCAACGCGAATCGGCAGACGACCCTGCAGCTCAGGCACCAGATCGCTTGGCTTGCTCAGATGGAATGCGCCCGATGCGATGAACAGGATATGGTCGGTCTTGACCATGCCCAGTTTGGTGTTGACGGTGCAGCCTTCGATCAGTGGCAGCAGGTCGCGCTGCACGCCTTCGCGCGACACGTCCGCGCCACCGACGTTGCCGCGCTTGGCCACTTTGTCGATCTCGTCGATGAACACGATGCCATGCTGCTCGACGGCTTCCAGCGCCTTGCCCTTGAGCTCTTCGTCATTGACCAGACGGCTCGCCTCTTCGTCACGGACCATCTTCAAGGCGTCCTTGACCTTCAACTTGCGGGACTTCTTCTTGCCCTTGCCCATGTTGGCAAACAGGCTTTGCAGCTGGTTGGTCATCTCTTCCATGCCGGGCGGCGCGGAGATATCCACACCCATGGCCTCGGAGACTTCGATCTCAATTTCCTTGTCGTCCAGCTGACCTTCACGCAGACGCTTGCGGAAAAGCTGACGCGTATTGGTGTCGCTTGGCGAAGCCTCTTCCTGAAAACCGCGGGCCTGAGGCAGCAGCGCGTCGAGGATGCGATCTTCGGCAGCGTCTTCGGCGCGATGACGGACCTTGGTCATTTCCTGCTCGCGCAGCAGTTTCATCGCTGCGTCCGCCAGGTCACGAATGATCGACTCGACGTCGCGACCCACATAGCCGACCTCGGTGAACTTGGTCGCTTCGACCTTGATGAACGGCGCGTTGGCGAGCTTGGCCAGGCGACGGGCGATCTCGGTTTTACCGACACCGGTCGGGCCGATCATCAGGATGTTCTTCGGCGTGACTTCTACGCGCAGTTCTTCGGGCAGCTGCATCCGGCGCCAGCGGTTACGCAGCGCAATGGCGACGGCGCGCTTGGCATCGTCCTGGCCAATGATATGGCGATTGAGCTCGTGGACAATTTCACGGGGAGTCATGGACATGGTATTCGACGGTCCTCTGGGCGAGTGAGTGGGGCGGGTGGCGATGGATTGCGACCGTGCCGCGACTTACTCGACGAGGTCCTGCTCCTCAATGGTGATGTTGTGGTTGGTGAAGACGCAGATGTCGCCAGCGATGTGCAGCGCCGTTTCGGCGATTTCCCGGGCAGACAGTTCGGTCTTCAGCAGCAGGGCGCGAGCGGCGGCCTGTGCGAATGCGCCACCGGAGCCCATGGCGATCAGGCCGTCTTCAGGTTCAACGACGTCGCCGTTGCCGGTGATGATCAGCGAAGCATCTTTGTTGGCGACTGCCAGCATGGCCTCCAGACGGCTCAGGGAGCGGTCGGTGCGCCAGTCTTTGGCGAGTTCTACCGCGGCGCGCACGAGGTGGCCCTGGTGTTTTTCCAGCTGGGCCTCGAAGCGTTCGAACAGGGTGAATGCATCGGCGGTGGCGCCTGCAAAGCCAGCGATGACCTGGCCGTGATAAAGACGACGGACCTTTTTGGCATTGCCTTTCATGACGGTATTGCCCAGGGAAACCTGGCCGTCACCCGCCATGACGACTTTGCCTTGGCGGCGCACTGAAACGATGGTGGTCAAGGGGAGAGTCTCCACGCAGTGGGGCGAAAATGCCCTGATGGAAACTCATATGGGGGTGGGGTCGGGTATTTCAACCGCTGAAGGGGTTGGGGGATGAATGGCAGCTGTTGGCAATCGCAGGCTGCCGCATCTCACTGTAGGAGCGTGGCTTGTCCCGCGATCGGCTGCGAAGCAGTCGTAAAATCGGACGGCTCTGTCATTTCTGACGCACCGCATTCAGAGATTTTACGACGACTGCGTCGGCGATCGTCCGGATGCGGCCCAGAGACAAGCCACGCTCCTACAGGACGACGTACGTTCTTAACGGCTCTGACGCTGTTGCAGCAACAGGTTGCTGAAACCGCCGCCTGCGAGCTGCTTCTGCGCTGTCGTCAGTTGCTCACGGTTGCTGAACGGACCGACCAGCACGCGGTACCAGGTTTCATCCTTGACGGTTCCAGACTCCACCGTCGCCGCCTGGCCGAGCAGGATGATCTGCGCGCGGACCTTTTCAGCGTCGGTCTGCTTGCGGAACGAGCCCGCCTGCAAGAAGAACGTGGTCACCGGCGCAGGTTTGGCGACCGGCGGCGCAGGTGGTGGTGTCAGGCCGCTGAGCGCGGCCTGGGCGCGCGCGGTGTCGATCTTCGCGGCCTGTTCCGGCGTCACAGGCGTCGTCGGCGCGACGACGGCAGGTGGCGTCTTTTCTGGCACTGCTTCGTTCGGAACGATGACTTCCGATTCAGGCAGCAGCGTGTAGAAATCGTACTTGGGCTTCACTGGGGCCGTCGGGCTGGGCGGCGTCTTGTTCGCTTCAGCGATTTTCGCCGCCTTGGCGTCGGCCTTGGCGCGCTTGATGTCGTCTCCGCCGCCGGGTTCGAGTTTCATCAGGAACACGATGAACGCCCCGACGGACAGACCGATCGCCAGCCACAGCCATCCCGGAATCGGCTTCTTTGCGGGGGCCTCGTACCGGCTGGCGCCGCGCTTGGGAGCAGGTTTCTTCTTGACTGCCAACTTACATACGCTCCAGAGTTTCCAGACCCAGCAGCTGCAGGCCTTGCTTGAGGGTGCGGCCAGTCAGGTGCGCCAGGCGCAGACGGCTTTGCTGTTGCTCGGGATTTTCCGCGGCCAGGATCGGGCAGTTCTCATAGAAGCTGGAGAACAGACCGGCCAGGTCGTACAGGTAGGCGCACAACACATGTGGCGTGCCTTTTTCAGCGACGTTGTTCACGGTCTCGCCGAACTGCGCCAGGCGTGCGGCCAGGTCCTGTTCCTGCGGCGCTTCGAGGACGATCTGGCCCTTGCTTGGGTCGAAAGCCTCGCCCAGCTTGCGGAATACACCGGAAACACGGGTGTAGGCGTACAGCAGATACGGCGCGGTGTTGCCCTCGAAGCTCAGCATCTGATCGAAGTTGAAGCTGTAATCGCTGGCGCGGTGTTTGGAAAGATCCGCGTATTTGACAGCGCTGATACCCACAGCCTTCGCGATAGTGCGCAATTCGTCTTCGGCGACTTCAGGGTTTTTCTCTTTCACCAGCACGTAGGCGCGCTCTTCGGCCTCGTCCAGCAGGTCGACCAGCTTGACGGTGCCGCCGTCGCGGGTCTTGAACGGGCGGCCATCGGCGCCGTTCATGGTGCCGAAGCCCATGTGTTCCATTTGCATGCCGTTGGTCACGAAGCCTGCGCGGCGCGCGACTTCGAACACTTGCTGGAAATGCAGAGCCTGACGCTGATCGACGAAGTACAGCGCGCGGTCGGCCTTCAATACATTGCTGCGGTAGCGCACGGCTGCCAGGTCGGTCGTCGCATACAGATAGCCGCCGCCGGCTTTTTGCACGATAACAGGCAGCGGCGTGCCTTCGGCGGTCTTGAATTCTTCCAGGAACACGCACTGCGCGCCATTGCTCTCGACCAGCAGACCGGCCTTCTTCAGGTCAGCGACGACATTGGCCAGATCATCGTTGTAGGCGCTTTCGCCCATGACGTCTTTGGGCGTCAGTTTGACGTTCAGGCGTTCGTAGACTTCCTGACAGTGCGACAGCGAGATGTCCTTGAAGCGGGTCCACAGCTTCAGGCATTCAGGGTCGCCAGCTTGCAACTTGACCACCAGTGCGCGAGCACGCTCGGCAAACTCCTCGGACTCATCGAACCGGCCCTTGGCCGCGCGGTAGAAGTTTTCCAGATCCGCCAGCTCGTCGCTGGTCGCTGGCGTCTCCTGCAAATAGGCCAGCAGCATGCCGAACTGGGTGCCCCAGTCGCCGACATGGTTCTGACGAATCACGGTGTCGCCGAGGAATTCGAGCACGCTGGCCACGCCATCGCCAATGATGGTCGAGCGCAAGTGGCCGACATGCATCTCTTTGGCGAGGTTAGGCGCCGACAGATCGACCACGACGCGCTGGGCAGGACCGTTCTTGCGCACCGACAGTGTCGGGTCCGCCAGGGCGGCATCCAGACGGGAGGCCAGGGCCTGGCTGTTCTGAAAGAAGTTGAGAAAGCCCGGACCTGCGATATCGACCTTGCTGATCTGATCGTCGGCAGGCAGTGCCGCAACGATTTTTTCGGCCAGATCGCGAGGTTTCATGCCGGCAGGTTTGGCCAGCATCATCGCGATGTTGCTGGCGAAGTCGCCGTTTTTCTTGTCCTTGGCGTTTTCCACCTGAATCGCCGGCGTCAGCCCTTCCGGCAAGACGCCTTGGGTGACGAGTTGGCTCAGAGCTTGTTGAATCAGCTGGCGAATGGTGTCTTTCATGAGGCTCTCTTCAACCGCAAGCGCGGCAGCGCCTGGAGGCGCGGGTGGAAAAACTGGGCATTATCCGTTGCCGGGGCCACCTTGCCAACCGCGATGGATGTGCGGTTGTGATTTTGCTCGCGACCACAATCTCCTGAAGGTTCGGCCGCACCTTTAGTACAAGTCCACCGGATCGACATCCAGCGACCATCTGACCTGTCGCCCGCTGGGCATGCTCTCCAGCGCCAGCAGCCAGGTCGCCAGCAACTTGTGCAGCGGCGCCCGGGCATTCGCCTGCACCAACAGCTGAGCACGATATCGACCGGCACGACGCTCCATCGGAGCCGGAACCGGGCCCAACAGTTCAATCCCGCCCAGCGCCATTTCCTTCAGCAGATGCTCGGCCTCGCTGCAGGCCTCATCGAGGAAGCCCTCCGCCTGCCCCGGTTTGTGGGCTTCGGCGCGCAGCAGCGCCAAGTGCGAAAATGGCGGCAGGCCGGCGGCGCGGCGTTCGCTCAACGCTTGCTCGGCGAAGGCGAAATAGCCTTGCTCGGTGAGCTGGATCAACAGCGGGTGTTCGGCCAGGTGGGTCTGAATGATCACTTTGCCTGGCTCTTCGGCACGACCGGCGCGGCCTGCCACCTGCACGATCAGTTGCGCCATGCGTTCACTTGCGCGGAAATCGCCGGAAAACAGCCCTCCGTCGGCATCGAGAATCGACACCAGCGTCACGCGCGGAAAGTGATGCCCTTTAGCGAGCATCTGGGTGCCGACGAGGATGCAGGGATTGCCCTTCTGGATCGTTGCAAAGAGCTGGTTCATTGCATCCTTGCGCGAGGTGCTGTCGCGATCGACGCGCAGGACAGGGTAGTCGGGGAATAGAATCGCCAGACGCTCCTCGGCGCGCTCGGTCCCTGCGCCGACGGGGCGCAGATCGACCTTGCCACACGCCGGGCAATTGCGCGGCACGCGTTCCACATGGCCGCAATGATGGCAGCGCAGTTCGCCAGAGCGTTGATGAACCGTCATGCGCGCGTCGCAGCGATTGCATTCCGACAGCCATCCGCAGTCGTGACACAGCAGCGTCGGCGCGAATCCACGCCGGTTGAGAAAGACCAGCACTTGTTGGCCGGCGGCCAGGGTCTGTGCGATCGCCTGATGCATGGGGCCGGAAATGCCGCTGTCCAGCGGGCGACTTTTTACATCCAGGCGCAGGAATCGAGGTTGCTGCGCACCGCCCGCGCGTTGGTTCAGGCGTAGGAGGGCGTACCTGCCGGTGTAAGCATTGTGCAGACTCTCCAGTGAGGGCGTCGCCGACCCCAACACGATCGGAATGTCTTCCTGACGCGCCCGCACCAATGCCAGATCCCGCGCGTGGTAACGCAGGCCTTCTTGCTGTTTATAGGAACCGTCGTGCTCCTCATCGATGATGATCAGCCCCGGGTTCTTCATCGGTGTGAACAGCGCCGAGCGCGTGCCGATGATGATGTCGGCCTCGCCGTCGCGCGCGGCAAGCCAGGCATCGAGACGATCTCGATCATTGACAGCCGAGTGCAGCAAGGCGATGCGGGCGTTGAAGCGCTGCTCGAACCGGGCCAGTGTCTGCGGGCCGAGGTTGATCTCGGGGATCAGCACCAGCGCCTGCTTGCCGGCCTCCAGGGTCTCGCGGATCAACTGCAAATAGACTTCGGTCTTCCCGCTGCCGGTGACACCAGCGAGCAGCGACGCATGAAAGCTGCCGAAGCCGGATCGAATGGCTTCGTAGGCGGCACGTTGTTCAGTGTTCAGCGGCAGCTCGGGTTGGGCCAGCCAGTGCTCATGCCGCTCGATGGGCGCATGGCCGCGCACCTCGACTGTCACCAATCCCTTGGCGAGCAACAGATTCAGGCTGTCGCGGTTGAGCATCAGCTTGCTCAGCAATTGATGAGCGACGCCGTGGGGATGTTGTGCGACGGTTTTCAGCGCTTCTTTCTGCTTGGGTGCGCGCGCGATGCGAGGATCATCGACGCTGGCGCCGGGAGCGATCTGCCAGAACCGCTCCTGTCGGGCCTCGGCCGGTTCACCCTGGCGCAGCAGCACCGGCAGGGCCCAACTCAACGTATCGCCCAGGCTGTGCTGGTAATACTGCGCCGTCCACAGGCACAGCTTGAACAATGCGGGTGGCAGCGGCGCCTCGGTATCCAGCACAGCGATGGCAGGTTTGAGCTTGTCGGCCGGCACCTCGCTGTGATCGGTGATCTCGATCAGAACGCCGATCATTTCCCGGCGACCGAACGGCACGCGCAGGCGCATGCCCGGCTGCAACGCGCTGCGTGCAATCCCCGCGGGCGCAAGGTAGTCGAACAGACGACGCAAGGGCGAGGGCAGGGCAAGGCGCAAAATGGCGTCGGGCACGCGGCGGATATCCTGTTACGGAGTATGACGAAGGCGGCGATCTTAGCAGACGACCGGTATTAAGGTTGGCGTTGCGGACCGTTTGGGTGCGACGAGGGCGGGCAGCAAGAGAAGCTGACCTTCGATGCGCGCTGAAGCGTTGAATCCGGCCAGATCGTCCTTCCATGACGGACGATTTCCTGACGTGGCCGAGGGCGCACGGCTGGCAAGGGTTTTCACACAGGCCGCTTGCGTGATTTGCGCGGTCTGTTAATATGCGCGGCCTAATTCCGTGCGGTATTCAACAATAGTGTTGGGTGGCGGCACGCTAGCCTGAGGAAATACCCATGAAAGCTGATATCCATCCAGTTTACGAAGCCGTTGACGCAACTTGCAGCTGTGGCAACGTCATCAAAACCCGTTCCACCCTGGCCAAGCCTCTGAGCCTGGACGTGTGCAACGAGTGCCACCCGTTCTACACCGGTAAGCAGAAGACTCTGGACGTCGGCGGTCGTGTCGACAAGTTCAAGTCGCGTTTCGGTGCGTTCGGCGCAACCAAAGCGAAGTAAGAGTGGTATTTCTGGATCGCTCCCCGAGCTTTTCCAGGCTGCTCAAAAAGGCGTCCCTTGCGGGCGCCTTTTTTGTGTCCGCGATTTGGCTTGGCGCCGCTCACGCACTGTGTCCGGCGCCCGCGTCATTGCCTGCTGCGCAGGTTCAGCGCGTGGTGGATGGCGATACCTTGCGCCTGACTGACGGTCGCAGCGTGCGCATGATCGGACTGAATACGCCAGAAACTGGCAAAAAAGGTCAGTCGGCCGAGCCCTTTGCCGAAGCCGCGAAGCGTCGACTGCAGGCGCTCGTGGATGAAAGTGGCGGACAGGTCCGTTTACGCATCGGCGAGCAGGCTGCCGACCGTTACGGCCGTACGCTGGCCAACGTCTATGGGCGTGACGGCGCCAACCTCGAGGCGCAGATGCTTGCCGAAGGGCTGGGCTATCTGGTCGCCATTGACCCGAACGTCGCGTTAGTGAGTTGCCAGCAAAGCGCAGAGCGCACCGCGCGTCAGGCGGGGCTCGGCCTGTGGCGCAACGATCCGGCGCAATCGGCCCGGCAAATCAGCCGTGGCGGCTTTGTGCTGGTCAACGGCACAGTCAGCAGCGTTCAGCGCAATAGCGGCGGAATCTGGATCGAGCTGGATGACACGCTGGTGCTGCGGATTGCGCCCGAGCTGATCGGTCAGTTCGATGCCAGGACGTTGTTGCGGCTGAAAGGCAGCGCGGTTGAAGCCCGCGGCTGGGTGGTCGACCGCTCGCGTCGCGCAGGGCTGAAACCTGGACAGCCTCGGTTGATGATGGGCATCACCCATCCTGCGATGTTGAATACAATTCAAAATTAAATTGTAGACATTTTTAAGGGCTTTTGTTTTCACTCTACGCCTTGTATTCCGCGGCTCTACGCTAAAAGTCGTAGATGCGGCCACTTGACACAGGTGACCCGCCAGTCTTGTTAGGACTTTATGACTTGCGTATGCTCGTCGGTCCGTCTGTCCAACAGCAAAAAAGCGGAATGCCCACATGTCAGATTTGAAAACTGCCGCTCTCGAATATCACGCCAAGCCTCGTCCAGGGAAACTGAGCGTCGAACTCACCAAGGCCACCGCCACCGCCCGCGATCTGTCGCTGGCGTACAGCCCGGGTGTTGCCGAGCCAGTCCGCGAAATCGGTCGCGATCCGGAACTGGCCTACAAGTACACCGGCAAAGGCAACCTGGTCGCAGTCATTTCCGACGGCACCGCCATTCTGGGCCTGGGTAATCTGGGGCCATTGGCTTCCAAGCCGGTCATGGAAGGCAAGGGCGTTCTGTTCAAGCGTTTCGCCGGTATCGACGTGTTCGATATCGAAGTCGATTCGGAAAGCCCGCAAGCGTTCATCGACACCGTTAAGCGCATCTCCATCACTTTCGGCGGCATCAACCTGGAAGACATCAAGGCACCCGAGTGCTTCGAGATCGAAAAGGCGCTGATCGAGCAGTGCGATATCCCTGTTTTCCACGATGACCAGCACGGCACCGCAATCGTGACTGCCGCAGGCATGGTCAACGCCCTTGAGATCGCTGGCAAAACCCTGGAAGAGGCGAAGATCGTCTGCCTGGGCGCCGGTGCTGCGGCCATCTCCTGCATGAAGTTGCTGGTGAGCATGGGCGCGAAAATCGAAAACATCTTCATGATCGACCGGAACGGTGTCGTTCACGCTGGCCGTTCGGACCTGAACCAGTACAAGGCTCAGTTCGCCCACGCCACTGACAAGCGCACCCTCGCTGACGCGCTCGATGGCGCCGACGTGTTCGTCGGTCTGTCAGGCCCGAACCTGCTGAGCGCAGAAGGTCTGAAGTCTATGGCGGCCAATCCGATCGTTTTCGCGTGCTCGAACCCGGATCCGGAAATTTCGCCAGAGCTGGCTCATGCCACCCGCAGCGACGTGATCATGGCGACCGGCCGTTCGGACTATCCGAACCAGGTCAACAACGTACTGGGCTTTCCGTTCATTTTCCGCGGAGCACTGGACGTTCGCGCCAAGCGCATCAACGAAGAAATGAAGATCGCCGCGGCCAACGCCCTGCGCGAACTGGCCAAGGAGCCCGTTCCTCAGGAAGTCAGCGACGCTTACGGCGGCATCAAGCTGGAATTCGGTCGTGAGTACATCATTCCGAAACCACTGGACGTTCGTCTCCTGACCGTCGTTTCCGACGCCGTGGCCAAAGCTGCGATCGAAAGCGGTGTGGCGACCCTGCCGTATCCGAAGCACTACCCGCTGACCAGCGTGGATGACGTGTTCAACGGCTGATAGCTGAGCGACAAATAAAAAGCCCTGCACAGATGCAGGGCTTTTTTGTGGGTATTGAGTTTTGTTTCGACTGTAGGAGTGAGCTTGCTCGCGATTGCGATATATCAGTCACCTCTCGGGTGGCCGGCATACCTTTATCGCGAGCAAGCTCACTCCTACACAGATCAGAAAAGATCGATCGGCGCCGATTCGTCTGCCGGCAGCGGACTGCCCGGGGCCGGGCTACCGTTGAGTTCATTCACGCTAGGTGGCGTGTCTTCGCTCTTGAACAGTTCAAAGAACGCACCTGCCGTGCTCGGCGTGGCGGAGCGGCCGCTGACCGGGTCGATGCGCAGGCTGAGAATGCCATCCGGCTCGGCCTGGACGTGCGGCGGCTTGTCCTTCAGCGCTGCGCTCATGAAGTTCATCCAGATCGGCAATGCAACCGTGCCGCCGAACTCATGACGCCCCAGGCTTTCCGGCTGATCGAAGCCGGTCCAGACCGTCGTCACGTAATCGGCGTTATAGCCCGAGAACCACGCGTCTTTCGAATCGTTCGTGGTGCCGGTCTTGCCTGCGATGTCCGGGCGATTCATGGCCAGTGCACGACGGCCAGTGCCGCGCTTGATGACGTCCTGAAGCATGCTGTTGAGAATGTAGGTCGTACGGCCGTCAACGATGCGCTCTGCCACAACGGGCGCAGGCGCAACGCCGGAGGTGTCCAGCGCATTCGGCGCGGCGTTGGCGGTCAGGGCCGGAGTTTCCGGGGCGGCGTAAGTTGAAGCGCTGCTGATTGCTGCCTCGCTTACCGCTTTCGGATTCGGATCATTGGCCGGAACGGTCGCCGGATTGGCGACGAACAGCGTCTTGCCTTCGCGGTCCTCGATCTTGTCGATCAGGTACGGACTGACCTTGTAACCACCGTTAGCGAAGGTACTCCAGCCGCTGACGATTTCCATCGGCGTCAACGTCGCGGTACCCAAGGCCAGCGACAGGTTGGGCGGCAGGTCCTGCTTGTTGAAGCCAAAACGGGTGATGTAGTTGATCGCCGTGTTCACGCCCAGGCTTTGCAGCAGTCGGATCGACACCAGGTTGCGCGACTTGTAGAGCGCTTCGCGCAGGCGGATCGGACCCAGGAAGGTGCCAGTGTCGTTCTTGGGACGCCAGACCTTGTCGACGGCTTCGTCGACGAACACGATCGGTGCGTCGTTCACCAGGCTTGCAGCGGTGTAGCCGTTATCCAGCGCGGCCGAATAAAGGAACGGCTTGAAGCTGGAGCCCGGTTGGCGTTTGGCCTGCATCGCGCGGTTGTAATTGCTCTGTTCAAAGGCAAAGCCGCCGACCAGCGCACGAATCGCACCATTTTGTGGGTCCAGCGACACCAGCGCGCTTTGCGCCTGCGGGATCTGGCTGAATTTCAGGGAGTTGTCAGGCTGGCGCTGAACCCGAACCAGATCGCCGACATGGGCGACGTCCGACGGCTGCTTGGGATTGGCGCCGACGCTGTTGGTGTTCAGGAACGCCTTGGCCCATTTCATGCTGTCCCAGGCGACGGTTTCTTCCTTCTCTCCGTTGCGTGTCAATACGCGGATTCCGGTCTTGTCGACCTGGCTGACAATGGCCGGCTCAAGACCGCTGATCGGACGCTGCTTGGTCAGTTCCTGCACCCAGCCGTCGCGTGTCAGGCCCGGAAAACGGCTCTCAGGCCCGCGATAGCCATGGCGCTGGTCATATTCGATCAGGCCGTCCTGAACGGCTTTGTTGGCGTCTTCCTGAAGATTGCTCGGAACGGTAGTGGTGACGCGGAAACCTTCTGTGTAGGCTTCGCTGCCGTAGCGACCGACCATCTCGGCGCGGGCCATTTCGGCGATGTACGGCGCGTTAACTTCCGGGCTCTGAACGTGGTAGCTGGCGTTGATAGGCTCGGCCAGGGCGGTCTGATAGGTGTTCTGGTCGATCTTGCCCAGCTTGAACATGCGGCCCAGAATCCAGTCGCGGCGCTCTTTGGCGCGAACCGGGTTGGCCAGTGGGTTGAATCGTGACGGTGCTTTGGGCAGGCCGGCGATCATCGCCATCTGGGCAACGCTCAGATCGCGGATCGATTTGCCGTAGTAAACCTGTGCTGCGGCCTCGATGCCATAGGCCCTGTTGCCCAGGTAGATTTTGTTGACGTAGAGCTCGAGAATCTCGTCCTTGGTAAGTTGGCGCTCGATTTGCAAGGCCAGAAGAATCTCGGTGGTTTTGCGCGAAAAGCTGCGCTCGCTGGTCAGGAAGTAGTTCTTGGCGACCTGCATGGTGATGGTCGAGCCGCCGGACTGGATGTGACCGCTTTTGACCAGTTGACTGGCCGCGCGCATCAGGCTGCTTGGATCGACGCCGTAGTGGTTGGCGAAGTTGTCGTCTTCGGCCGAAAGAAGGGCGTGAATGAAGTTGGGTGGAATATCGGCGAAGCGGATCGGAGATCGACGCATTTCACCAAATTCGGCAATCAGTTTGCCGTCGCTGCTGAACACCCGCAGGGGGATCTGCAGCTGGATATTGCGCAGCGCGTCGACCGACGGCAGGTTCGGAGCCAGGTACAGGAAGGCGCCGCTCAGACCGAGCAGCAAGCCGCAGACGATAGCGACGATGGACCACCAGAAAAACTTCAGCAGGCGTATCAAGGCTTTTGGATTTCCAGAAAAAAGAATGGGTTAAGCGCAGGCATTTACAAATGAACACGCCTTGAAGCTTTGCTACACGAAAAAAACGCTGGGCATTATAAGCATTTTTCGTCGTCGAGAGTTATTTGCGCTACTGTCAAGGCTGCCGACAGTGGTGTTGGACAAAAAAATATCCGTAAGTGACGGAAACGCATAGGGAATCGGTTGTGTTCGAACTCTTCAGTAAGAAGGCCAATACCCTTCTAGGGATCGATATAAGCTCCACCTCGGTAAAGCTCCTTGAATTGAGTCGTTCCGGTACCCGTTACAAGGTTGAGTCTTACGCGGTGGAGCCGCTGCCGGCAAACGCCGTGGTCGAGAAAAACATTGCCGAGCTCGAGGGCGTTGGCAATGCGTTGACGCGTGTGCTCGTCAAAGCCAAGAGCAACGTCAAAATTGCGGCGGTTGCCGTAGCCGGATCGGCGGTGATTACCAAGACCATCGAGATGGACGCCGGCCTGTCCGACGACGAGATGGAAAACCAGCTCAAAATCGAAGCCGATCAATACATTCCCTATCCGCTGGAAGAAGTCGCCATCGATTTCGAAGTCCAGGGCTATTCGGCGCGTAATCCAGAGCGTGTCGAGGTGCTGCTGGCAGCGTGCCGCAAGGAAAACGTCGAGGTTCGCGAAGCTGCGCTTGCACTGGCAGGCCTGACCGCACGTGTCGTCGACGTCGAGGCCTATGCGCTGGAGCGCTCGTTTGGCCTGCTCTCCGCGCAACTGGGTCAGGATCACGAGCAATTGACCGTCGCCGTCATTGATATCGGCGCGACGATGACCACCCTCAGCGTTCTGCACAATGGCCGCATCATCTATACCCGCGAGCAACTGTTCGGCGGCCGTCAGCTGACCGAAGAAATCCAGCGCCGTTATGGCTTATCGGTCGGGGAAGCCGGGCTTGCGAAAAAACAGGGCGGTCTGCCCGACGACTATGTGCTGGAGGTGCTGCAGCCGTTCAAGGATGCAGTGGTTCAGCAGGTTTCCCGATCTCTGCAGTTCTTCTTCGCCGCCGGGCAATATAACCGTGTCGACTACATCATGCTGGCGGGCGGGACGGCCTCCATTGCCGGACTGGATCGACTGATCCAGGAACGCCTCGGTACGCCGACCATGGTCGCCAACCCCTTCGCCGACATGGCTCTGAGCGCCAAAGTCAACGCTGGCGCGCTCGCCAGTGATGCGCCGGCGCTGATGATTGCGTGCGGTCTGGCGTTGAGGAGTTTCGACTGATGGCACGGATCAACTTACTCCCTTGGCGTGAGCAGCAGCGCGAAGAGCGCAAAAAGCGTTTTCTCCTGGCCCTGGTCGGCGTGCTGGTGGCTGGCATTGGCGCCATCCTGCTGGCTGATCAATATTTGAGCAGCGCCATCAGCCATCAAAATGCGCGTAACCAGTACATCAAGACGGAAATCGTCCAGCTGGATGCGCGCATCAAGGAAATCAGCGAGCTGAAGGCCCGCCGCAAGCAACTGCTGGAAAGGATGAAGATCATTCAGGATCTGCAAGGCAACCGGCCAATCATCGGGCGCATCTTCGACCAACTGGCGCGTACGCTGCCGGACGGTGTGTATTTCAGCGAAGTGAAGATGAACGGGCAGCTGATCAGTATTTCCGGCGCGGCCGAGTCCAACAATCGCGTGTCGGATCTGCTGCGTAATCTGGATGCGTCCGACTGGCTCGAGGCGCCAAGTCTGACTGAGGTGAAAGCCAACAGCGCTGCTGGCGTGGATCAGTCCAACACTTTCCAGTTGACCGTGCGTCAGACGCAGCCCGCTGTCGATGGAGTCAAGCCATGAACATGAAGGAATGGCTGGACAGCCTGCGCAAGATCGACCTTAACGACCTGGACCTGAATAACATCGGCTCGTGGCCGGCGGCGGTGAAAACCATCGCTGGCGCGCTGTTGCTGGTGCTGGTGCTGGCCGGTGGTTACTTTTTCTACATCCAGGACATGCAAACCCAGCTGGATCAGGCGCGTCATGATGAAACCGCGCTCAAGGAGCAATTCTCGAGCAAGGCGTTCCAGGCGGCCAACCTGACGGCTTACAAAACCCAGATGGTGGAGATGGAAAACACCTTCGGCGCGCTGCTTCGCCAGTTGCCCAGCGACACCGAAGTACCGGGCCTGCTAGAGGACATCACCCGGACCGGGCTGGGAAGCGGCCTTGAGTTCGAGGAGATCAAGCTGCTGCCCGAAGAGGCTCAACAGTTTTACATTGAGTTGCCGATTCAGATCACCGTAACCGGCAGTTACCACGACCTGGCGACCTTTGCCAGCGGCGTTGCCAGTCTGCCGCGCATCGTCACGCTGCACGATTTCGAAATCAAACCGGTCGACGCCAAGTCTCCTGCGAAGCTGCGCATGAGCATCCTTGCCAAGACTTATCGCTACAACGACAAGGGACTTCAGAACATCGACAGCAAAGGGCCAGCGAAATGAGGGCGGTGCGGTGGTTGTGCATCGGCGTCACGCTGATGGGGCTGGCAGGTTGCGACAGCTCGAACGAATTCGATGACCTGAAACAATTCATGAGTGACGTGCGTGCGCGTCCGGTGGGCGCAATCGAGGCCATGCCGAAATTCCGTCCGTACGAGGCGTTCACCTACGCGGCGGCGAGCCTGCGCAGCCCGTTCCAGCCGCCGATCAAGATTGATCTGGTGAACCGGCAGAAGGGTTCGCATCTGGTCCAGCCTGATCCGACGCGGGTCAAGCAGTTCCTGGAAGGCTTCAATATCGATGGTTTCGAAATGGTCGGTACGTTGAGCAACGAATCCGGTATGTTCGCGCTGCTTCGCGGGGCAGGCGGCGTGCATCGAGTGAAGGTGGGTGATTACCTGGGACGAAATGATGGCCGCATTGTGGCGATCACCGAGTCGGAGGTTCAGGTAGTGGAAATCGTTCCGGATGGAGAGGGGGCGTGGCTTGAGCGACCGCGCAGCATTTCCCTGAAAGAACGCTCATGAAGACGACAAGCAAGCGAAGCACCTTCAGATCGGCACAGTGGTGGAAACTGAACATGACTAGGATTCTTTCGATTATCGGCGTATCGCTATGGATGGCGATGCTTTCCCCGATTCTCCAGGCGGCGAACCTCAAGACCCTGGATGTCGCTGCGTTGCCAGGGGACCGGGTCGAATTGAAACTGTCATTCGACGGCCCGGTTGCCGCGCCGCGTGGCTACACCACCGAACAGCCAGCGCGCATTGCGCTGGACCTGCCAGGCGTGACCAGCCAGTTGGCGATCAAGAGTCGTGATCTGGGCTCGGGCAATGCTCACAGCGTTGTTGTGGTCGAAGCCAAGGATCGCACGCGGGTCATCATCAACCTGACCACGCTTGCGCCTTACAGCTCTCGGGTCGATGGTAACAATCTGTTTGTCGTCGTCGGCCAAGGCGCGGCTTCGGCACAAGCTTCGCAGCCAAGCACTGCCCAAGGTGCGCCGCGAGTCAGCGTTCCGCCTGCTGCTCCGAAGGTTGCTGCGCGCGCCTATGCGCCGGGCCCCAGAGCGGTCAAAAACGTTGACTTCCAGCGCGGTGAACTGGGCGAAGGCAACGTCATCATCGAGCTGAGCGACACTGGCATTGCGCCGGACATCCAGGAGCAAGGCGGCAAGATTCGTGTCGACTTCGCCAAGACCCAATTGCCCGATCCCCTGCGCGTGCGTCTGGACGTCAAGGACTTCGCCACGCCGGTGCAATTCGTCAACTCAAGTGTCACCGGCGACAAGACGAGCATTTCCATCGAGCCGTCCGGCGCGTTCGATTATTCCGCCTATCAGACCGAGAACAAGCTGACCATCAGCGTGCGCCCACTGACCAATGAGGATCAGGAGCGTCGTAACGCGGAGAAACTGGTGTACACCGGCGAGAAGTTGTCGCTCAACTTCCAGGACATCGACGTTCGCTCGGTGCTGCAGCTGATCGCTGATTTCACCAACCTCAACCTCGTCGCCAGCGACACCGTTCAGGGCGGCATCACGCTGCGCCTGCAAAACGTGCCGTGGGATCAGGCGCTGGACCTGGTGCTCAAGACCAAAGGCCTGGACAAGCGCAAGATCGGCAACGTCTTGCTTGTCGGCCCGGCTGACGAAATCGCCGCCCGCGAACGTCAGGAACTGGAGTCGCTCAAGCAGATTTCCGAGCTGGCGCCGTTGCGTCGTGAGTTGCTGCAAGTCAACTACGCCAAGGCCGCCGACATCGCCAAGCTGTTCCAGTCGGTGACCAGCGCGGAGTCCAAGTCTGACGAGCGCGGTTCGATCACGGTCGACGAGCGTACCAACAACATCATCGCCTACCAGACGCAGGACCGTCTGGACGAGCTGCGCCGCATCGTTTCGCAACTGGATATCCCGGTCCGTCAGGTCATGATCGAGGCGCGCATCGTCGAGGCCAACGTTGACTACGACAAAGCACTGGGCGTGCGCTGGGGCGGGTCAAGTACCCATGGCAACTTCACCGCTGGCGGGAACGGCACCGTCACCGGCGCCGGCAACACCAACGGGCCCTATGTGGACATGGGCGTGAGCAACCCGACGTCGACGATCGGCTTGGGCTTCCTGACTAACAACACCATTCTTGACCTTGAACTGAGCGCGATGGAAAAGACCGGTAACGGTGAAGTGGTCTCCCAGCCAAAGGTTGTCACCTCGGACAAGGAAACCGCGAAAATCCTGAAAGGTACGGAAGTGCCGTACCAGGAAGCCAGCTCCAGCGGTGCCACGTCGGTCTCCTTCAAAGAGGCCTCGCTCTCGCTGGAAGTGACGCCGCAGATCACGCCGGACAACCGCATCATCATGGAAGTGAAAGTCACCAAGGATGAGCCTGACTACGTCAATACCGTGCTCGGCGTGCCGCCGATCAAGAAGAACGAGGTCAATGCCAAGGTGCTGGTCGCGGACGGCGAGACCATTGTAATTGGTGGTGTGTTCTCGAATACGCAGAGTAAAGTCGTCGACAAGGTGCCATTTTTGGGCGATGTGCCGTATGTTGGCCGCCTTTTCCGGCGGGATGTGGTCTCGGAGAAAAAATCCGAGCTGTTGGTGTTCCTCACTCCGCGTATCATGAACAACCAGGCGATTGCTGTGAGTCGTTGATTCTGTGCGAAATTTAATACTTGTGGGACCGATGGGTGCTGGCAAAAGCACCATCGGTCGCCTGCTGGCCAAAGAGCTTCGACTGCCGTTCAAGGATTCCGACAAGGAAATCGAGCTGCGAACGGGCGCCAATATCCCGTGGATCTTCGACAAGGAAGGTGAAGCGGGCTTTCGAGACCGTGAACAGGCCATGATCGCCGAGCTGTGTGCGTTCGATGGCGTCGTGCTGGCGACCGGTGGCGGCGCGGTCATGCGTGAAGAGAACCGTCGTGCGTTGCACGCTGGCGGCCGGGTGGTCTATCTCCACGCCTCGGTCGAGCAGCAAGTGGGCCGCACTGCGCGGGACCGTAACCGGCCGCTTCTGCGCACCGCCGATCCCGCACGCGTGCTGCGTGAGCTGCTGGCGATCCGCGATCCGCTTTACCGCGAGATTGCCGATGTCATCATCGAAACCGATGAGCGGCCGCCGCGTATGGTGGTTCTTGACATCCTTGCTCTGTTGGCAGAGCTTCCTCCCCGTTAAAGCGCAGACGGAAATGCGCTATCCTCGGCGACCATAAAAAGCAGGGTCGCCTTATGGCCTTGCGCCATAGTCGGTGTCGGCGTCCTGAAGGCGTACACAGACATCCAATCGTTCAACAGTGTGGGGACACATGCAGACACTTAAGGTCGAGCTTGGCGAGCGCAGCTATCCGATTCACATTGGCGAAGGCTTGTTGGATCGGCCCGAACTGCTCAAGCCATACATTGCCGGCAAACAGGTAGCAATCGTTTCCAACGCGACAGTCGCGCCGCTGTACATGGAGCGCCTGAGCAAGTCGCTGGCCGGTTACAACGTCCTGCCCATCGTGCTTCCCGACGGCGAAGCCTTCAAGAACTGGGAAACCCTGCAGCTCATTTTCGACGCCCTGCTGACAGCCCGCCATGACCGGCGCACCACCGTGATCGCGCTGGGTGGCGGCGTGATCGGCGACATGGCAGGTTTTGCCGCGGCCTGTTATCAGCGCGGCGTGGACTTCATTCAGGTCCCGACCACGTTGCTCTCGCAAGTGGATTCTTCGGTCGGCGGCAAGACCGGGATCAATCATCCGCTGGGCAAAAACATGGTGGGTGCCTTCTATCAGCCCAACGCTGTGCTGATCGATACCTCGTCGCTGAACAGCCTGCCTGAGCGTGAGCTGTCTGCGGGGCTGGCCGAGGTCATCAAATACGGCCTGATTTGTGACGAACCATTCCTGACATGGCTCGAAGACAATGTGGACAAGCTTCGCGGGCTGGATCAGGCGACGCTTACGACCGCCATCGAGCGCTCATGTGCGGCAAAGGCCGCGGTGGTGGGCGCCGATGAACGCGAATCCGGTGTCCGGGCCACGTTGAATCTGGGCCACACCTTCGGCCACGCCATCGAAACCCATATGGGTTACGGCGTGTGGCTGCACGGTGAGGCCGTTGCAGCGGGTACGGTCATGGCGCTTGAAATGTCTTCGCGTCTTGGCTGGATCACTGAGCAGGAACGAGACCGCGGTATCCGTCTGTTTCAGCGCGCCGGTTTGCCAGTGGTGCCGCCTGAAGGCATGACGCCTGAGCATTTCCTCGAGCACATGGCGGTGGACAAGAAGGTGATTGACGGTCGTCTGCGCCTGGTGCTGTTGCGCCGCATGGGTGAGGCAGTGGTGACCGACGAATATCCAAAAGAAGTACTACAGGCCACGCTGGTTGCGGACTACCGCGCCTTGGTGGATCAGCTTAGAGGTTAATGAGAAATCCATGACTAGTTTGCACGCCGATGAGGCCTTCCTCGGTCATTACCAATTGAGTCATGACCCCTTTGCTACGCGGGTCCCCGGCTTCAAGTTTTTTCCGGCCCAGCGCAAGCCCGTGCTGGGTCAGCTGCATCATCTGGCCCGTTACAGCCAGTTACTGTTGCTGGTCACAGGCCCTCACGGAAGCGGCAAGACCTTGCTGCGTCAGGCGCTGGTGGCAAGTACCAACAAGCAGTCGGTGCAAAGCGTGGTGGTCTCGGCGCGTGGCGCTGGCGATGCCGCGGGTGTTCTGCGCCAGGTCGCTCAGGCGCTGAACGTCGCCCAGCCGGAAATGCAGGCAATCCTTTCGCAAGTGGTACAGCTGGCGCTGACCGGGCAGGAAGTCTACGTGCTGGTGGACGATGCCGAACAACTGGGCGAATCGGCACTCGAAGCGTTGATGGGATTGGCGGCAGGCACGCCTGAGGGGCGTCCGCACGTGTTCCTGTTCGGCGAGGCTTCGATCATCGATCGTCTGGATCAGCTGTGCGCCGAGAGCGGTACAGAGGAAGAGCGATTCCACGTTATCGAGCTTGCGCCGTACACAGAAGAAGAAACCCGTGAGTATCTGGCTCAGCGGCTGGAGGGTGCCGGTCAAGGCATCGAAGTATTCAGCGCCGAACAGATCGCCGATATTCACGAACAATCCAATGGATGGCCGGGCGCGATCAACCAGGTCGCGCGCGATTCGATGATCGAAGCCATGATCGCCAGCCGCTCTGCGGTCAAGCGTCCAAGTATGGGGTTCAAAATGCCTAAGAAACACGTGTTGGCTTTGGGTGGGGTTGTTGTCGCGGCAGTATTGGCGGCGTGGTTGATTCCAGGTCGTAACAATGCACCGGCGACAGCGCCTGCAAACTCCCAGGCACAACTGCCGCTGGGTCAAGGCCAGGCGCCTGCTCAGCAATCGAACAACGGCGGTCCGGCGATTGAATTCGCCGGTAACTCGCAGCCGATGCCGCTACCGTTGGTCGGTAACTCCCAGCCGGTGATGCGCGGTCCTCTGGCCGAAGCGGCCGGCTCGGGTGAAGGCGATGGAGAAGATGGCGGTCCAGCCGCTAACCAGTCGCTGCAGCCGCCGACCGTCACCACCACCGCTCCGCCTGCGGGCGCTGCGGCGGGTCCTGCGCCGCAGATGGCCCAGACGCCGGTGCCGACGCCGCGCCCTGCGCCAGCCGCCAAACCGGCTCCGGCACCTGCGCCTGCGGCGAAGCCTGCACCTGCGCCGACTCAGGTTGCGACCGCCAAGCCGGCGCCGACCCCGGGCGCCAAGCCAGCTGCGGCAGCCTCTGCGTCTGCGGGTGGCACCTGGTACGCGGGTCAGGCCCCGACGCATTATGTTGTGCAGATCCTGGGCACCAGCTCTGAAGCCACGGCGCAGAGCTATGTCAAAGAGCAGGGCGCCGAGTATCGTTATTTCAAGAAAACCCTGCAGGGCAAGCCGCTGTATGTGGTGACTTACGGCAGTTTTGCGGACCGCAACGCGGCCCTCGCCGCTATCAAGGTCTTGCCAGCGAAGGTTCAGGCTGGTAAACCTTGGCCTCGCACTGTCGGCAGTATCCAACAGGAACTGGCCGCAGCTCGCTGATGACGCAGCAGACAGGCATGTAAACGCTCACCCGCTTTACATGCCCGGACCTTACCCAGGTCGCTCGCATGGCAATCCCGAATATCACGCATGAGCGTGCTGCCAATGAGCAGCGCGCCTTGCGGCGTCTGCGTCTCAGGCGCGTATTGAACTTCGGGCTCTCATTGGTCAGACTCGCAACAAAGCTCTGACTAGCACGAGAATCGTTTTTAAACCTTTCATGAATGCGACATAAATTTGCGACGTTTCGTCGCCAAATTTGTGAGGTTTTGTGTCGGTGTGTACAATGACCTCCCTTTTGCTCCCGCAAAGCTGGCGTACGTTCAGCGTGGACGGTAAATGGTTGAATTGAAAAGAAATTTGCCTCGTTAAGAGGCAGCCTGGTGAGAATGTGTCTATGAAAGCAGGTCTGTACCATCCAGAAGAATTCAAGGATAACTGTGGTTTCGGCCTGATCGCCCATATGCAAGGCGAGCCCAGTCATCACCTGTTGCAGACGGCTATCGAAGCCCTGACCTGCATGACCCACCGTGGTGGGATCAACGCCGACGGCAAGACCGGTGACGGTTGCGGGCTGTTGATTCAAAAACCCGACATGTTCCTGCGCGCTGTGGCCAAAGAGCACTTCAGCGTCGAGCTGCCGCGCCAATATTGCGTGGGCATGGTCTTCCTCAATCAGGACGACGCCAAGGCTCAGGCCGCCCGCGAAAACATGAACCGCGAAATCCTCGCCGAAGGCCTGACCTTGATCGGCTGGCGCGAAGTGCCGATCGACACCAGCGTGCTGGGCCGTCTGGCGCTGGAGCGTCTGCCCAAGATCGAGCAAGTGTTCATCGGTGGTGAAGGCCTGAGCGATCAGGAATTCGCGATCAAGCTTTTCTGCGCCCGTCGCCGTTCGTCGGTATCCAACGCCGCCGACACCGATCACTACATCTGCAGCTTTTCGCACAAAACCATCATCTATAAAGGCCTGATGATGCCGCGTGACCTCACGGCATTCTATCCAGACCTCAACGACGAGCGCCTGCAGACCGCGATTTGCGTGTTCCACCAGCGCTTCTCGACCAACACCCTGCCCAAGTGGCCGCTTGCTCAGCCATTCCGGTTCCTCGCCCACAACGGCGAGATCAACACCATTACCGGCAACCGCAACTGGGCGCAGGCCCGTCGTACCAAGTTCAGCAACGACCTGATGGACCTGGACGAGTTGGGCCCGCTGGTGAACCGCGTGGGTTCCGACTCTTCGAGCATGGACAACATGCTGGAATTGATGGTGACCGGCGGCATCGACCTGTTCCGCGGCGTGCGCATGCTCGTGCCGCCTGCATGGCAGAACGTTGAAACCATGGACCCGGATCTGCGTGCGTTCTATGAATTCAACTCCATGCACATGGAACCGTGGGATGGCCCGGCCGGTATCGTGATGACCGAAGGTCGCCACGCGGTCTGCCTGCTCGACCGTAACGGTCTGCGTCCGGCGCGCTGGGTCACCACCAAGAATGGCTACATCACCCTGGCTTCCGAGATCGGCGTGTGGAACTACACCCCGCAAGACGTCATCGCCAAGGGCCGCGTAGGGCCGGGGCAGATCTTCGCCGTGGACACCGAAACCGGCCAGATCCTCGACACTGACGCCATCGACAGCCGCCTGAAGTCGCGCCACCCGTACAAGCAGTGGCTGCGCAAGAACGCGCTGCGCATCCAGGCGACCCTGGAAGATCACGACCACGGCTCGGCGTTCTACAACCCTGATCAGCTCAAGCAGTACATGAAGATGTTCCAGGTCACGTTCGAGGAGCGCGATCAGGTGCTGCGTCCGCTGGGCGAGCAAGGTCAGGAAGCGGTAGGTTCGATGGGCGACGACACGCCAATGGCCGTGCTGTCGCGCCGCGTGCGCACGCCGTACGACTATTTCCGTCAGCAGTTCGCGCAGGTCACCAACCCGCCGATCGACCCGCTGCGCGAAGCGATCGTGATGTCGCTGGAAGTCTGCCTCGGTGCCGAGCGCAACATCTTCCAGGAGTCGCCAGAGCACGCTTCCCGCGTGATCCTCAGCTCGCCGGTCATTTCGCCGGCCAAATGGCGCTCGCTGATGAACCTGGATCGTCCAGGCTTCGATCGCGCGATCATCGACCTGAACTACGACGAGAGCATGGGCCTTGAGGCCGCTGTGCGTAATGTTGCCGATCAGGCCGAAGAGGCCGTTCGCGCCGGTCGTACCCAGATCGTGCTGAGCGACCGTCATATTGCGCCGGGCAAGTTGCCGATCCATGCGTCGCTGGCCACTGGCGCGGTTCACCACCGCCTGACCGAAAAAGGCCTGCGCTGCGACAGCAACATCCTGGTCGAAACCGCGACCGCTCGCGATCCGCATCACTTCGCTGTACTGATCGGCTTCGGCGCTTCGGCGGTCTACCCGTTCCTGGCTTACGAAGTGCTCGGCGACCTGATCCGCACCGGTGAAGTGCTGGGCGATCTGTACGAAGTCTTCAAGAACTACCGCAAAGGCATCACCAAGGGCCTGCTCAAGATCCTGTCGAAGATGGGCATCTCGACCATCGCCTCGTACCGTGGCGCCCAACTGTTCGAAGCCATCGGCCTGTCCGAGGAAGTCTGCGAACTCAGCTTCCGTGGCGTGCCGAGCCGCATCAAGGGCGCGCGTTTCATCGACATCGAAGACGAGCAGAAAGCGCTGGCCGGCGAAGCCTGGAGCCCACGCAAGCCGATCCAGCAAGGCGGTCTGCTGAAGTTCGTGTACGGCGGCGAGTACCACGCTTACAACCCAGACGTCGTGGCGACGCTGCAAGCGGCCGTGCAACAGGGCGACTACAGCAAATTCAAGGAATACACGGCGCTGGTGGACAATCGTCCGGTGTCGATGATCCGCGACCTGTTCAAGGTCAAGGAGCTCGACACGCCGATGAGCATCGACGAAGTCGAGCCGCTGGAAGCGATCCTCAAGCGCTTCGACTCGGCCGGCATTTCGCTGGGTGCGTTGTCGCCCGAAGCGCACGAAGCGCTGGCGGAGGCGATGAACCGTCTGGGCGCGCGTTCCAACTCGGGCGAGGGCGGCGAAGATCCGTCGCGTTACGGCACTATCCGCAGCTCCAAGATCAAGCAGATCGCGACCGGTCGTTTCGGCGTGACCCCTGAATACCTGGTCAACGCTGACGTCCTGCAGATCAAGGTCGCGCAGGGCGCCAAGCCGGGTGAGGGCGGTCAATTGCCAGGCGGCAAGGTCAACGGCCTGATTGCCAAGCTGCGTTACGCAGTGCCGGGCGTGACGCTGATTTCGCCTCCGCCCCACCATGACATCTACTCGATCGAAGACTTGTCGCAGCTGATTTTCGACCTCAAACAGGTCAACCCGGCGGCGCTGGTTTCGGTGAAGCTGGTAGCGGAAGCGGGCGTGGGCACCATCGCCGCGGGTGTGGCGAAGGCCTACGCTGACCTGATCACCATTTCCGGCTACGACGGCGGCACGGGCGCCTCGCCTCTGTCGTCGATCAAGTACGCTGGCGCGCCATGGGAAATCGGTCTGGCCGAAACCCACCAGACCCTGCGCGGCAACGACCTGCGCGGCAAGGTCCGGGTGCAGACCGACGGTGGTCTGAAAACCGGTCTGGATGTGATCAAGGCCGCGATCCTCGGCGCCGAAAGCTTCGGCTTCGGCACCGCGCCGATGATCGCACTGGGCTGCAAATACCTGCGCATCTGCCACCTGAACAACTGCGCCACCGGCGTGGCGACTCAAAACGACAAGCTGCGCAAGGATCACTACATCGGCACCGTCGACATGGTGATCAACTTCTTCACGTACGTGGCGGAGGAGACGCGTGAGTGGCTGGCGAAACTGGGTGTTCGCTCGCTGGAAGAGCTGATCGGCCGTACCGACCTGCTCGACATCCTGCCGGGCGAAACCGCCAAGCAGCAGCACCTGGACCTGACGCCTCTGCTGGGCAGCGACCATGTGCCGGCTGACAAGCCGCAGTTCAGCCTGGTAGACCGCAACCCGCCGTTCGACAAAGGCCTGCTGGCCGAGAAGATGGTGGAGCTGGCCAAATCGGCTATCGAGGGTAAATCCGGCGGCGAGTACGAACTGGATATCTGCAACTGCGACCGTTCCATCGGCGCGCGGATTTCCGGTGAAATCGCCAAGCTGCACGGTAACCAGGGCATGAAAGACGCTCCGGTCACCTTCCGCTTCAAGGGCACGGCGGGTCAGAGCTTTGGCGTATGGAACGCCGGTGGCCTGAACATGTACCTGGAAGGCGACGCCAACGACTACGTGGGCAAAGGCATGACCGGCGGCAAGCTGGTCATCGTGCCGCCCAAGGGCAGCCCGTTCAAAACCCAGGACAGCGCCATCATCGGCAACACCTGTCTGTACGGCGCCACGGGCGGCAAGCTGTTTGCCGCTGGCACCGCAGGCGAGCGTTTCGCGGTCCGTAACTCTGGCGCCCACACCGTTGTGGAAGGCACTGGCGACCACTGCTGCGAATACATGACCGGCGGTTTCGTCTGCGTGCTGGGCAAGACCGGCTACAACTTTGGTTCGGGCATGACCGGTGGTTTCGCTTACGTGCTGGATCAGGACAACACCTTCGTTGACCGGGTCAATCACGAACTGGTTGAAATTCAGCGCATTAGCGGCGAAGCGATGGAAGCCTATCGCAGCCACCTGGAGCGCGTTCTGGCCGAATACGTGACGGAAACCGACAGCGAGTGGGGCCGTAATCTCTGGGAAAACCTGGATGACTACCTGCGCCGCTTCTGGCTGGTCAAGCCCAAGGCCGCCAACCTGAAGTCGCTGTTGTCCAGCACCCGTGCAAATCCGCAGTGAAGCAGCAGCAAGCTACAAGCTTCAAGCCGCAAGTTAACGGCAGTGCGTGATTTGCCTGCGAACATGGTTCTTACGGCTGCAGGTGTGTGACCTGCAGCTGTTGTGTAGAGGTTCTAGAGAATGGCTGAACGTCTGAGTAACGACTTCCAGTTCATCGATGTCGGGCGTAAAGACCCGAAGAAGAAACTGTTGCGGCAACGCAAGAAAGAGTTCGTGGAAATCTACGAACCCTTCAAACCCCAGCAATCGGCCGATCAGGCCCACCGCTGCCTGGGTTGCGGTAACCCGTACTGTGAATGGAAGTGCCCGGTGCACAACTTCATTCCCAACTGGCTCAAGCTGGTCTCCGAAGGCAACATCCTTGCGGCTGCCGAGCTGTCGCACCAGACCAACACCCTGCCGGAAGTCTGCGGTCGCGTGTGCCCGCAGGACCGTCTGTGTGAGGGCGCGTGCACGCTGAACGACGGTTTTGGCGCGGTCACCATTGGTTCGGTGGAGAAGTACATCACCGATACCGCGTTCGCCATGGGCTGGCGTCCGGACATGTCCCGTGTCGTACCGACTGGCAAGCGCGTTGCGATCATCGGTGCCGGCCCTGCGGGTCTGGGCTGCGCCGATGTACTGGTGCGCGGCGGCGTGACCCCGGTCGTGTTCGACAAGAACCCCGAGATCGGCGGCCTGCTGACCTTCGGTATCCCGGAGTTCAAGCTCGAGAAGAGCGTGCTGAGCAACCGTCGTGAAGTGTTCACCGGCATGGGGATCGAGTTCCGCCTCAATACCGAAGTCGGCAAAGACGTCACCGTTGACCAGTTGCTGGAAGAGTACGATGCCGTTTTCATGGGCATGGGCACTTACACCTACATGAAGGGCGGCTTCCCGGGTGAAGACCTTCCGGGCGTGCACGACGCGCTGGATTTCCTGATCGCCAACGTCAATCGCAACCTGGGCTTTGAAAAGTCGCCGGAAGCGTTTGTCGACATGAAGGGCAAGAAGGTCGTGGTACTCGGCGGTGGCGACACCGCGATGGACTGCAACCGCACGTCGATCCGTCAGGGCGCCAAGTCGGTTACCTGTGCGTACCGTCGTGACGAAGACAACATGCCGGGCTCGCGCAAGGAAGTGAAGAACGCCAAGGAAGAAGGCGTGAAATTCCTCTACAACCGCCAGCCCATCGCCATTGTCGGTGAAGACAAGGTCGAGGGCGTGAAGGTTGTCGAGACGCGTCTGGGTGAGCCCGACGCGCGCGGTCGCCGCAGCCCTGAGCCGATTCCAGGCTCCGAAGAGATCATCCCGGCTGATGCCGTGGTCATCGCCTTCGGTTTCCGCCCAAGCCCGGCGTCGTGGTTCGAGCAGCACAGCATCGAGACTGACAGCCAGGGCCGCGTGGTAGCGCCGGAGCAAGGCAAGTTCAAGCACCAGACCAGCAACCCTAAGATCTTCGCCGGTGGCGACATGGTCCGCGGTTCCGATCTGGTGGTGACTGCCATCTTCGAAGGCCGTAATGCGGCTGAAGGGATTCTGGATTACCTGGGCGTGTAAACACGGCAGCTTCGAGCTGCAAGCCACAAGCTGCAAGCCGTGCGCGTACTGCTCCTGCTTGTGGCTTGAAGCTTGCCGCTTGTGGCTGGCCCCATGCGACAAATCGACCCGATAAATAAAAGGCACGGTACTGACCGTGCCTTTTGCGTTGGTGTCTGAGAAAATGCCCGCACTTTTTTTCCGGATGCCGCCATGACTGCCCTGAAGAACGACCGTTTCCTTCGCGCCCTGCTCAAGCAACCCGTAGACGTCACGCCGGTATGGATGATGCGTCAGGCGGGTCGCTACCTTCCGGAATACCGCGCCAGCCGCGCCAAGGCCGGGGACTTCATGAGCCTGTGCATGAATCCGGCGTTCGCCTGTGAGGTGACCCTGCAACCGCTGGAGCGTTACCCGCTGGACGCGGCGATCCTGTTTTCGGACATCCTCACCATTCCCGATGCGATGGGCCTGGGCCTGTACTTCGAAACGGGCGAAGGGCCGCGCTTCAAGAAAACCGTCACCACACTGGCCGATATCGAAGCGCTGCCGATTCCGGATGCGCAGAAAGACCTGGGCTACGTCATGGATGCGGTCAGCACCATTCGCCGCGAACTCAACGGCCGCGTGCCGTTGATCGGCTTCTCGGGAAGCCCTTGGACACTGGCGACTTACATGGTCGAAGGCGGCTCGTCCAAGGACTTCCGCAAGTCCAAGGCCATGCTCTACGACAATCCGCAGGCCATGCACCTGTTGCTGGACAAGCTGGCGCAGTCGGTCACCGCTTACCTGAACGGCCAGATCCTGGCAGGGGCGCAAGCCGTGCAGATCTTCGACAGCTGGGGTGGCAGCCTCTCGGCGGCGGCGTATCAGGAGTTTTCCCTGGCCTACATGCGCAAAATCGTCAACGGCCTGATCCGTGAGCACGACGGGCGCAAGGTGCCGGTGATTCTCTTCACCAAAGGCGGCGGCCTGTGGCTGGAAAGCATCGCCGACACTGGCGCCGATGCGTTGGGCCTGGACTGGACCTGTGACATCGGCGAAGCCCGTCGTCGCGTGGGCGGCAAAGTCGCACTGCAAGGCAACATGGACCCGACCGTGCTGTATGCGCGTCCGGAGGCCATTCGCCAGGAAGTCTCGAACATCCTCGCCAGCTACGGCAGCGGCACGGGCCACGTCTTCAACCTCGGCCACGGCATCACGCCTGAGGTCGACCCGGCCAACGCAGGTGCCTTCATCGAAGCCGTGCACGAGCTGTCAGCGAAATACCACCAGTAAGCGCTGAACCTCACCTATAAAACGCCCGGACTTGCCGGGCGTTTTCATTTGGGTGGGGTCATGCTGCTTGGAATTCCCACGGCGTGTAGATCCTGTCAGCAGTTGTCGAGATCGTCATAGGAGTAAAGCGTGAATCAAATATTCACGCCTTACTGCCAGGCCATGTGGATGCGGAAGATGTGAAACGAATCCAGGGTTTGTAGGACAGACTCAAACCTTCACGTTCACTGCCAATGGTGGCACTTTCGCGAGTTTCAGCGCGGCGCCCAAGGCAACCAGCAGCAGGATGCCGATAAAGATGCCGATCCCATTCCAGCCCGCGTAGTGCCAGAAGACGCCGCCGCCGGTGCCGGCCACGCTGGAGCCGACGTAGTAGCTGAACAGGTACAGCGATGATGCCTGGCCCTTGGCCTTGACGGCGCGACGGCCGATCCAGCTGCTGGCGACGGAGTGAGCGCCGAAGAACCCGAAGGTAAACATCAACACGCCGACAATGACGATCGCCAATGGGCTGAAGAGGGTGAGTGTCACGCCCACGAGCATCAACAGAATCACAGCCCACAGCACGTTGCGGCGGCCCAGTTGATCGGCGAGCGCACCGATTTTCGCGGAGCTGTAGATGCCGGACAGGTACACGACAGAGAACAGGCCAACGACCGCCTGACTCAGGTTGTACGGGTCTGCGAGCAGTCGGTAGCCGATGTAGTTGAACAGCGTGACGAAGGCGCCCATCAACAGGAAACCCTCCAGAAACAGCCACGGCAGGCCGGCATCGCGAAACTGCAAGAGGAAGCCGTCCAGCAGATTGCGGCCGTTGAGTGGGCGAGCGCGGAAATTGCGCGACGGCGGCAGAATCTTCCAGAACACACAGGCGGCTGCCAGCGCGATGACGCCCATGATCGACAGCGATGCATGCCAGCTGACGAAGTCGCTCAATACGCCGGTGATCACGCGACCGCTCATGCCGCCAATCGCGTTGCCTCCGATGTACAGGCCCATCGCCAGGCCGATGTGTTGCGGATGGATCTCTTCGCTCAGGTAGGTCATTGCCACGGCAGCCAGCCCGCTCAACGATAATCCGACCAGCGCGCGCATGAACAGCACGCCTTCCCAGGTTGGCATGATCGCGCTGGCGATGGTGAAGATCGCGGCCGAAAACAACGAGAAGACCATCACTGACTTGCGCCCCAGCCGGTCAGAGATCGGTCCGGTGATCAGCAGGCCGATGGCGAGCATCGCGGTGGACACGGAGAGGATCATGCTGCTCTGCGCAGCATTGATTGAAAAGTCGCGAGACAACACTGGCATCATGGGCTGGACGCAGTAGAGCAGGGCAAACGTCGCGAATCCGCCGGAAAACAGTGCCAGTACGGTGCGAATGAATGCGGGGGTGTCTTTTTCAATGTAGGCGTCGCCGAGCGGGATGGCGGCTTCGATGACCTCGGAAGCGGGCGCGGCGGCAGATGCAGCAGTATTCACAGGTGACCTCAGAAGGGGAGCAGTGCGGCGATAGGAAAAAGCATATAGCCCGCTAACGATCCTTTCCAATATATTGTTCGACCTGTTTGATAGCTTCTACGACCTAATGAGATCGCCATGGAATTACGCCATCTGCGCTACTTCATCGCGGTGGCTGAAGAGCTGCACTTCGGGCGCGCCGCTGAATCCCTCGGGATCTCTCAGCCGCCCCTCAGCCAGCAGATTCAGGCACTTGAGCAGGAACTGGGGGCGCGTCTGTTCGAACGCACCAATCGACGCGTGGCGCTCAGCGAAGCCGGCCGACTGTTCCTCGATGAGGCGCGCCTGGTGCTGGCGCAGGTCGAAAAGGCCTCTGACGTCGCGCGAAGAGCGCAACTCGGCGAGCTGGGCGAGCTCAAAATCGGCTTCACCGCGTCGGCGCCTTTCACCTCGAGCATCCCCAAGGCCATCTTCGCCTTTCGCCAGCGTTACCCCGCCGTGCACTTGGCGTTGCAGGAAATGAGCAGCAAGGAAGTCGCGGAGCGACTGGAAGAAGAGTCGATGCAGGTGGGCATCATGCGGCCATTGCCGTTGCCGGACTCACTGGTTGCCGTCGAATTGTTGCGCGAGCCGCTGGTGGCGATTCTGCGGTCCGATCATCCGCTGGCCGAGGGCAGCGCTGACGGTATCCACCTCAGGGAGCTGGCGAGCGAGCCGTTCGTGTTTTTTCCACGTACCTATGGCAGCGGGCTGTATGCGCAGTTGCTGAGTCTTGCTCGAGAGGCAGGCTTCAGTCCTTTGTTCACTCAGGAAGCAGGCGAAGCCATGACCATCATCGGGCTGGTGGCGGCAGGACTGGGAGTCACCGTCCTGCCGGCCTCGTATCAGCGCATGCGCATCGACGGTGTGGTGTACAGGACGTTGCTCGACCCGGATGCCACGTCGGCGGTCTGGCTGGTGCAACGCCGGGATCAGAAATCGCCGATGGCCAAGGCCTTCATCGAGCTGGTGACGCGCAAGGCCGGGTGAGGTCTCGACATGTCGCTGGCTTGCGCGGCGCGGAGTCAGCGGCTTGCCTTGCCTCTTGCAGGGCTCAGCAGATAGCTCGTGCCATCAGACAGCGTCACACGGAAAAAGCCCTCCGATGCGTAGCTGACCTGCCAACGTCCCTCAAGGCTTCTTTCATAGGGTTGCAGTGCAACGCCCGGGTAGACGAACCGTACTTCTTGCACGGAGGTCAGCGCGAACAGCACTGCGCCGAATAAATCCCGTGCATCGTAGTCGGCATCCGATTTGGCTTTGTCTTGCCAACCGTCGTTCGTGAGGTCCTGTTTGGCGAGCAGCGTTCCGGATGCACCGGTCAGGGTGAAGCGCACGCCGTGGTCTCGTTTCTTGATTTCCAGCAGTGGGGCTTGTTGTCCGTCATCCGGCTGATGTTGGGCATGCAGGACAATTGGCAGCTTCAAATGAGGCACCTGCGCCGGCAGCGTTTCTCGGTCAGCGCACGCGCCCAGCAGCAACAGCATGCTGGCCAATAACAGGTTTCGGATCATCGACTTACCTACGATTTTGAAGGGCGCCGCCAGCGTTTGCGCGTTCGGCACATGGCAGGCGGGCGCAGCGGCCGTCATTATCGGGTCGTTACCGCATACAGGCAAATCATGGTCACGCAAGGCGATACCGTGACGGAGCCTTCCGCCGTTTGCCCGCTGCGGTTGTCGTCCGGTTATCCGATTTCTCCTGGACACTCGCCCTTGTTGCCCGGATTGCCTAGACTCGGGACCATTCATGCGGTCGCCGGGCGACCCTTCATGGCAAGACAACGACAGGGAGTTCCTACATGCGGCGTGTGGTGTTCAATCAGAAAGGCGGCGTCGGAAAATCCAGCATCGCCTGCAATCTGGCGGCAGTCAGTGCCCATGAGGGTTACCGTACGCTGCTGATCGACCTGGATGCTCAGGCAAACTCAACGCAATACCTCACGGGGCTCACCGGCGAGGAAATCCCGATGGGTATCGCCGACTTCTTCAAGCACACGCTATCTTCGGGACCCTTTTCCAAAAAGAACCAGGTGGACATCTACGAGACGCCCTTCGAGAACCTGCACGTGGTGACGGCCACTGCAGAGTTGGCTGATCTGCAGCCCAAACTTGAGGCCAAGCACAAGATCAACAAACTGCGAAAGCTGCTCGACGAGCTCGACGAAGACTACGACCGCATCTATCTGGACACGCCTCCAGCGTTAAATTTCTACGCCGTTTCCGCGCTCATTGCCGCCGATCGCGTGCTGATTCCCTTCGATTGCGACAGCTTTTCCCGCCAGGCCCTGTATGGCCTCCTGAAAGAGGTGGAAGAGCTCAAGGAAGACCACAACGAAGGCCTGGAGGTGGAGGGCATTATCGTCAACCAGTTCCAGTCACGTGCCAGCCTGCCGCAGCAGATTCTCGACGAACTGATCGCCGAGGGGCTGCCGGTCCTGCCGGTCTATCTCAACAGCTCGGTCAAAATGCGCGAATCTCATCAGGCCAATATGCCGCTGATCCATCTGGATCCCCGGCATAAGCTGAGCCAGCAATTCGTTGAATTACACCATTTGCTGGAGAGCAACACTGCGCATTGAGACCACCCGCGCCAACGGTGACCGTTAGCCGGTCACTCAGGGTGCCAAAGGCTCTTGTCTGGATAACATCAGACGTTTCGCGCGTTTTCGAGCGTTCGCCGCCATGTCCTTGGGCAGCGAGATGGTAGCGTCCATATCGGCCTGAAGCGCGTTTTGGCTGGCGATCAAACGGTTTGTTCCCTCATCGCAGCTGCACTGTACGCGCTGACCAGTGGTCGCCACCGCAATCAGTGCATCAATGAACGTCGGGTTGCCTTCGCAGATGAACCCGACCTGTTCGCATGCCGGGCACCACACCGGGTCGCCCATGCGCGCGAGCTGTCGACCTTCGCACGTCAATGTTCCTGATGCCTTGAGTACGGTGCCGCCTGTCGTAGTCGAATCGCCTTCTCTGATCACGAATGTCATCGCTTGTCGCTCCAGGGTGCCGGTGTGAGCGGTAACCCTAGACGCGGTTTTCGATGTTTTTTCGGGCTCGGGGTCGTTTCAGAAGAAGCCTACGCCACGCGCTGTCGGACGCTGCGGACCTTGTAGAAACGGCTTTCAAATCCCTTGGCTGCTTAGCCAGGCGGTCAATTGCTGGAGCGGCATGGCGCCGCTTTGTCGAGCGACTTCGCGGCCGTTCTTGAACAGGATCAGGCTGGGAATTGATCGAATGCCCAGTTGCGCCGACAGCTGCGGGTTTGCCTCACTGTCCAGTTTGGCCAGGCGGACGCGGCCACTCAACTGCAATGCTGCTTGTTCGAACGTCGGGGCGAAGGACTTGCACGGCCCGCACCAGTCCGCCCAGACATCCACCAGCAACGGCAGATCGCCTTTGATCTGGCTCGCATAATCGCCTTGAGTCAGGTTGAAGGGTTTGCTCAGCAGAACGGCCTGTTTGCAGCGGCCGCACTTGGGCTGATCGCTCAGCCGGTCGGCGGGAATGCGGTTCAGGCCATTGCAATGCGGGCACGGAATCAACAATGAGTCGGACATGACAGACACCTGGAGATGGGCTAGTGACCGATAAGTGGAGCCGGCAGGCGGCTTTATCAAGCTGGGTGACGCCAGACTGTACCGCAAGCTTCAAGCGTTTCTGTCACTGGCCTGGCGGCAGGTTCGGGCCTAGCCTGCTGCTGTGACTTTGACGGGAGGCCTGCATGAAAACCTTGGGTGTATTGGGCGGAATGAGCTGGGAATCCACCGCCACCTATTACAAATGGCTCAATGAAGGCGTGCGCAATGAGCTGGGCGGGCTTCATTCGGCACCATTGCTCCTGCACTCCGTGGATTTTGCCGGCATCGCCGCGCTGCAGAAGTCAGGTCAGTGGGAGCTGGCGGGCGAGCAATTGGCCGAAGCGTCCAGAGGGCTCGAACGCGCCGGAGCGGGCGCGATCTTGCTGGCGACGAACACCATGCACAAAGTCGCGACCGCAATCGAAGGTGCGGTCGACATCCCGTTGCTGCACATCGGCGATGCCGTTGGCCAGGCCCTGCAGGGTAAAAACGTGACGTGCGCCGCGCTGCTCGGCACGCGCTTCACGATGCAGGAAGACTTCTACAAACGTCGCCTGTCCGAGCGCTTCGGTATTGAAGTGGTATTGCCGGACCCGGATGCCATGGCAGAAATCGACCGCATCATCTTCGCCGAGCTCTGCCTGGGCCAGTTTCACCCGCCTGCTCGCGCCTTCTATCTGGGCGTACTCGAACAGCTTCGCGAGCAGGGCGCTCAGGCCGCGATTCTTGGCTGCACCGAGATCGGCCTGCTGCTGGATGGCGTGCAAAGCCCTTTGCCGCTGGTCGACAGCACCGAGGAGCACGTGGCGATGGGGCTGACATGGTTGTTGAAAGGGTGATGAAGTTATTTCCCACAGCATTGGCGGTATCTTCGCGGGGCTAGTTTCACTGGGCGCGAGTCCACCCATCCGATCACCAGATCACAGATTCACTCACACGTGAAGGCCGTGCCCATTCCTCGAATCGTCCGCTGATTACGCCTGTTTGTCGTGATCCGCGGCCCTGCCGCCTGACTTTTTATCCAATAGAACGCCCTGATTGGCCAGCTAGCCGCAGGCATCGCCCCCGCATAGCTTCCCGCTCAGGGGCGTTGCAGTCGCTTGAAACCATCGCCCCTGTCCATTCATTGTCAGGGAGTCGTCGATGATCAGCCAGATTCAGGCCGCCGTTTCCGCCATCATCTCGAGTAAAACGCCAGCGCTGTCAGCTGGGCAGAAAAGTGATCAGCCTGCTGTGGATAAGACAGAGCCGGCAGCTGCAGACAAGGCGAGCTTTTCCACGCTGGCCAGTCAGCTCAACGACTGCGCCGCGCGAGCAGCCAAACGGGATGCTGGAATGACCCACGCCGAACTGGGGCAATACGGGCGCAATCGCATCAGTGAGTTCCTGATCGAAAGCCGCACCGTCAACAGCGGGACGCGCGCCATGGAAGTGCCCAAGACGAATGACCCCGAACTGCTGGACCGTGCACGCGAGGCCAGTGCGTTCGTGACCCGGACACTGGCCGGTGACAAGAACGCCAAGAGCCCGTTTGAAAATCTCTCGCGAGAACAACTGAACCTGATTGCCTTTGACGACAGCGCCACCTTCACCCTCAACGAGCGACGCGCGGCGTGGCATGGCGTGCAAAAGCTGGACGAGGCCTGGCGTAAGGTTGCGATTCCCGAAGGCGTCATCGAGCAGACGCGCACCGGCAAAGCGTCGAGGTTTTACAAAGAGGCATTGAGCTACTTCAAGGCACTGCCCGCGATCGAGAAAGCAGTCGATTACCCCAAAGATGCCGAGGCAATCCTTGAGGCGCGCATCAAGGACGACAAGACATTGCCAGCCCTGCCGGGAACCTCGATGCGACAAGCCGCGGATCGCAAATTGACGCTGTACGACATTCTCGCGGGCATCGTTGACGCTTACAGGGACAAGAAAGCCGATGCTGCAAACCCGGTTCACACGAAGAAATTCAGCCCGAGAACCTCGCCGGTCGCCACGAGCTGGACTGAAAAATTCCTCAGTAAAGAGGTCGTGAAAGCGGCGGCCAAGCCGGCTGTTCAGCCAGCGGTAGCAGGTAGCCAGACCACTCCCGCTGCCGGGCAGCCTGCACCCGCCGACAAGACCGGATCAGCGGCACTCACGACGAACAACTGATCTCCAGATGCTTGCCCCAATCCGGTGGACGCTGTGCATAGCTGTCCATTCCGGCCTGCTCTTCGAACGGTTTGCACAGCACCTGATGCAGGCGGCGGACTTCGCTGTAGTCGCCTTGTTCGGCGGCTTCGATGGCACGCTGGGCCAGGTAGTTACGCAGGATGTACAGCGGATTGACGGCGTGCATGCGCGTGCGGCGTTCTTCCTCACTGGAGGCCGGCTCCCGCGCACTGCGCGCTTTGTAGGCGTCGGCCCAGGCATCGAAACCCAGCATGTCGACGAAGTCATCGCGCAGTTGGCTCACGGCGAGCTCAGCGGATTCGTCTCCCAGGCGGCGGAAGAACAGGCTGTAGTCGACGCCACTGTTCTGCATCAGTTGCAGCAGGCGTGCGATCAGGTCCGCGTCGTCTTCTTCGGCGGTCGTCAGCCCCAGGCGACGGCGCATCAGGTCAAGGTAATGTGCCTGGTACAGCGGCAGGAACAGGCCCAGCGCTTCACGCAAGGCTTCGACGCTGATGAACGGCGTGAGCGCCTGAGCCAGCGCGCTGAGGTTCCACTGTCCGATCGGCACCTGATTGCTGAAGGAATAGCGACCTTCGTGATCGGAATGGTTGCAGATGAAGTGCTGGTCGAAGTCGTCGAGGAAGGCGAACGGGCCGAAGTCGAAGGTGATGCCCAGAATCGACATGTTGTCGGTATTCATCACGCCATGACAGAAGCCGTAGGCCTGCCATTTGGCGATCAACTCGGCCTGACGCTCGACAATCGTCCGAAACATCGCCAGATACGGTTCAGGCTGCTCACGGCACTCGGGGTAGTGCAACGCCAGCACGTGATCGGTCAGTTCTTTGAGTTGTTCGTTCTGCTTGGTGTAGAAGAAATACTCCAGGCTGCCGAAGCGTACATGACTCTGCGCGAGGCGCAGCACCATCGCGGCGCGCTCTTGGGTCTCGCGCCAGACCGGCGTGCTCGAGCCTATTACGCAGGCGGCGCGACTACTGGGAATGCCCAGCGCGTGCAGCGCCTCGGAGGCCAGGAACTCACGAATGGAAGAGCGCAACACCGCGCGACCATCGCCCATGCGTGAGTAAGGCGTCTGACCGGCGCCCTTCAGGTGCAGATCCCAATGCTCGCCGGCATCGTTGTACACCTCGCCGAGCAGCAGGCCTCGACCGTCGCCAAGGCGCGGGTTATAGGAGCCGAACTGATGACCGGAATAGACCATTGCGCGAGGGTCGGCTTCGGCCCAGAGCTTGTGACCGCTGAAGAGTTCGGCAAACACCGGCTCTTTGGCTTGCGAAGGATCCAGATCCAGCAATGCCAGCGCCGCATCGCTGGCCACCACCAGTCGGGGTTCGGCGATCGGCTCGGGCAGCACAGACGTGGAAAACGCGTCACCCAGGCGGGCAAAGCGGTTGTCGAAGGTCAGCTCGTCGAGGGCTTTCAAGGGATGCCTCCAGCAGAATGTTCAGCCATTCTGCTGGCATTACCGATGTCAGTCGAGCCTGACGTCCGGCGGCTCGGGCACGTCCTTGGGAGCGGCAGGCACCGGGGCGGGCGCTGAGAGGGTTTTGTGCTCCTGCTCGATCGGCACCATCTTGTACTCCTGTCCCTGCATGTTCTTGAGGTAAACCTCCATTTGCCGGAACGAGATGTTGATGTGCTGCTTCTTGAATTCCTTGTTAATGAACCGGTTGATCTCGTCGAGCACCGGGTTTCGGTCGCCCAGGTCGCGCACGTGCATGCGCAGTTCGTGGTCCAGCGTGCTTTCGCCGAAATTCAGGAAGTACACGATAGGCGCCGGCTCTTTCAGCACGCGAGGGTTCTCGTTCGCGGCTTTGAGCAACAGGCTGCGCACCAGGTCAAGGTCCGAGCCGTAATCCACACCCAGCTTCAGCGTGACGCGAGTGATGGTGTCGGTCAGCGACCAGTTGATGAGCTGACCGGTGATGAACGTCTTGTTCGGGACAATGATGTCCTTGCGGTCAAAGTCGGTGATGGTCGTGGCGCGAATGCGGATCTTGCTGACGGTGCCGGACAGGTTGCCGATGGTGATGGTGTCGCCGATTCGGACCGGACGCTCGAACAGGATCATGATGCCGGAGATGAAGTTGGCGAAGATCTCCTGCATGCCGAAACCCAGGCCGACCGACAGCGCCGCCACCAGCCATTGCAGTTTGTCCCAACTGACGCCCAGCGCAGAGAGCGTCGAGACGAAACCCACGCCGGCAATCGTGTAGGACAGCAGCGTCGTGGTGGCGTATGAGCTGCCCTGCTTGAGGTTCAGCTTCGACAGCACCAGCACTTCAAGCAGGCCGGGCAGGTTGCCGGCCAGTACGAAGGTGATCCCGATGATCACCAGCGCGCCGATCAGGTCGCCGAGGCTGATGGGCACCATGCTCATGGTGGGACCGGTGCCGCTGGTGTATTCGTAGAGCGTGATGTTGTCCAGATACGAGAAGACGGTGATCAGGTCGGCCCAGACGAAATACAGCGCGCCGATGAATCCCCCAATCAACGCGAGTCGGATCAGTCGCAGCGATTGCTGGTTGACCTGCTCGATGTCCAGCGTCGGTTCTTCGATCAGCGTTTCACCTTCGCCCGCTTCCTTGGCCGCCTGACGTTTGCTCAGCGCGCGCTGATACGCGAGGCGACGGGCGGCAACGCTGAGCCCACGGACGAATGCCGCCTCGATGACGAGCCAGAGCATCAGCAGATAAAGCGTGTCGATCAGGCGATCACTGAGCTTGAGCGCGGTGTAGTAGTAGCCGAAACACACCGCCAGAAACAGCGCGACCGGCAGCGCCGTGAACGCAAGGCCGACAGCGCGGCGGAACAGCGATGCGTTCTGGTGCGCCGGACTGGTCAGCAGCAAGCGCCCGAGCAGCCAGGTCATCATCGCGTAACAGGTGAGCACCACCGCGATACCGATGACATCGTCGGCCAACGCCGAAGGTTCGTGCTCGGCGACGGCGACGACGGTTACCAGCGCAAGGACCACCAGACCGAGGCGTCGAATCCAGCCACGGAGGAACTCGACCTGAGGTTTGTCCCAGCGGAAGTGCAGCTGCGCGACGCCGCCCGGTGCGAGGATGCGATAGGCGGTATAAAACACCAGCCAGGCGAGCGAGACCTGCAGCAGGGCGGCGCCCAGGTTAATGTTCTGCCCGCGGGCGTCGATTTGCAGCGCAAAGGCGCAGAGCGCGAGGGCGAGCGACAGGGGCATGGCCAGCAGGATATTGATGAGGATGGCCAGCGGTGTCTGCCATTGCCGGTCACGCTTGAAATGGCCGATGTCGCCATGCAGGCGGTTGAGCTTGTCGTAAAGCGCTTTGCGTTTCCACATCAGCGCGCCGATCACCAGCAACAACGGCAGGAAGATCAGCGGACGCTGAGTCAGCCCATCTTTCAATTCGCTGATGCTGGAGGTCCACGGCAGCGTCGTGAGCTGCTTCATCAGGCGCGGCTGAACACGCTCGAACCACTCGAGGTCCAGCGGTTTGTTGCTGGGAATCCAGAACATCTGCTCATCCAGCGTCTCGCGCAGGCTGATCGCTGTGCTGACGAGCTGCTTCTGATTGAGCTGCAGGGTGATGGATTCATTGAGCAGCGCACTCAACTCGCGATTCAGGCGCTCGAGCAGGTCGCTGCGCGTAGTCGCCAGGTCCAACAACGTTTTGCGCAGGGCGGGGGTGACGTCTTCCGGCTTCTGCGTCGCGAGCAACGTTTCAACATAGGCGCTCGGGCTACTCATCTGTTCGCGCTGTTGATTGACTTCGAACTGATACAGCCGGATATCGGCGATTTCGTCCGCCAGGCCGCTGTCGAGCTTCAGCTTGGGCAGCGATTGCTTCTGTTTGTAGAGAATCTTGGAGAGCAGCAAGCTGCCGCTGAGCACGTTGATCTGCTCATCCAGCGCTTGATCGGTCTGGGTGAGGGCATCGAGCTGAGTCTTGGTCTTGAGGTTCTGCTGGGTCAGCTCGTTGAGCCGGTCCGTGCCGCGCAGCAGGTAATCGGACAGCTTGAGGTTCGCGGCGCTCTCGGTGGCCAGCAGGCTACTGCCGCCAGCTTTCTGCGCCTCGATCGACAGCTGCGTCACGGTCTCCTGGGACTGTGCGCGGCGTTTGTCGTTGATCAACGTCTGCAGGTCCTGGATTTCCTGATCCTGACGACTGACCTTTTCGGTGAGCAGATCGTGCTGGCTGCCGCCCAAGTCCTGAAGCTGGCTGTTACCGGCCAGTTCCTGACGACGCAGGGCGATCAGCGCGTTGATAGAAGCAAGTTCGGCGTTGAACTGGTTGCGCTGATCGGCGTTGATCGCCTTGCCACCGTCCTTGCCTGACTTGAGGATGCTGTTGATCGTCTGAATACGCGTCTGCGCGCTGCTGATTTCGGCCTGAGCCCGTTCGGGGCGGGTCTGCGCGGTGATGGTCAGGCTGTTGGCATCGTTCAGCGCTTTTTGCAGATCGGACTGCTGAGTGCTGCGCTGGCTGAGGATCTGCTCGAGCTGCGGCACATCGAGGTTGGCATAGCGCTGAGCGACCGGCATCGGTTTGCTGGCTTTGAGCTTGGCCAGCTCGCGCTGGTTTTCGCTGGTCTGCCGGGGCGCATCGGTCAGCTGTTTCTTCAGATCATCGAGCTTCTGCTGATTGTCTTTCTGCGCGGCGATGAACGTGAGGGTCTGTTCCAGAACTTGCTGCAGCGCTTTCTGATCATCGGCCGAGAGCTTGCGGTCGGCGATTTTGTCCAGGCTCTGCTGGACGGCTTCGCTGGAAGGTGGAGGCGTATCGGCGGCGAGCGCCGGAACAGACGACAGGCATAGCCCAAGCAGGGCCGAGGCAAAAAAAGTACGCAGCGTGAACATAGACACCGGGTCGAGCGATCAGGAATGAGGAGCAGTTTAGAGGAACAACCCGGGACCCGGGCGGCTTCCTTCGGGGAATCTGACGCCCACTTTGAGGATCTTGTTCCCCTCCATAACCGCAACTGTCCAAATAGTTCCGTTCCATTCGACCTGGTCGCCCACAATCGGCGCGCCGCGATTTTTCTGAATGATGAACTGGCTCAGCGGCATATTTGAATCCAGCCCGTCGAGCTTCAGACCGTACAGCGCCGCGACAGCCCCGAGCTGAGCGTCTCCCTCCAGAACGAAGTCACCGAAGAAGCGCAGATCCAGACCGCGTTGTGGTGCCTGACTGAACAGTTTTCCGAGGGCTGGAAGGTCGTGTTCATGCCCGATCACGCACAGCAGGTCACCCACTTCCAGCACCGTACTACCCGACGGATGGAGCAGTTGCTGCCCCCTGAACAGCGCAGCGATCCGCGTGCCTTCCGGCATTTTCAGCTCTCGCAGGGCCGCGCCGATGCACCATTTTTCTGCGCCGAGCCGATACACGAACAGCTCCCACTCACTGGTGACGTGCACCTCAAGCGCCGCACGGGAAATCGGCGCCGGATCGGGTGGAACCGTCACTTTCAGCAGTTTGGCAACCCACGGCAGGCTCGTGCCTTGGACCAGCAGCGAGACCAGCACGATGAAGAACGCGAGATTGAAGTACAGCTGAGCATGGGGCAGGCCCGCCATTAACGGGAACACCGCCAGAATGATCGGCACCGCGCCGCGCAGTCCCACCCAGGCAATGAAGGCTTTCTCACGTCCGTGGAAGACCTTGAACGGGAGCAGCCCGGCTACCACCGACAGTGGACGGGCGACCAGGATCATCCACAGCGCCAGCCCCAGCGCGGGCAGCGCGATTGGCAGCAGATCGTGTGGCGTGACCAGCAACCCGAGCACGAGGAACATGCCGATCTGAGCCAGCCAGGCCATGCCGTCGAGCATGTGCAGAATGCCGTGGCGGCTGCGGATAGGCTTGTTGCCCAGCACCAGGCCGCACAGATAAACCGCCAGGAAGCCGCTGCCGTGGATGGCGTTGGTCAGGGCGAAAACCGCCAGACCGCCTGCGATGACCAGAATCGGGTACAAGCCGTTGGCGAGATTGATCCGGTTGACCAACTGCAGCATCAGCCAGCCGCCGCCCAACCCGATAATTGCGCCGATGCCGAACTCTTGAATCAAATGGCCCAACAGGCTCCAGTGCAAGCCGGTCTGGCCGCTCGCGATCATGTCGATCAGCGTTACGGTCAGGAACACCGCCATTGGATCGTTGCTGCCGGATTCGATTTCCAGGCTGGCGGTGACCCGTTCGTTCAGGCCTTTGCCGCCGAGCAGCGAGAACACCGCCGCTGCGTCCGTGGAGCCGACGATGGCGCCAATGAGCAGTCCCTGGATGATATTCAGGTCGAACAGCCAGGCCGCGACCATGCCGGTCAGCCCCGTGGTGATCAACACACCGACGGTTGCCAGCGACAACGCCGGCCAGAGCGCCACGCGGAAACTGGCTACCCGAGTACGCAAGCCGCCATCGAGGAGGATGACCGCCAGCGCCAGGTTGCCGACCAGATAAGCCGTGGGGTAGTTATCGAAGATGATGCCGCCGCCGTCGACACCGGCGGTCATGCCGACCGCCAGGATGATCACCAGAATCGGAATGCCGAGTCGCGATGACAGCGAGCTGACCAGAATACTCGCACCCACCAGCAACGCGCCGATCAGGAACAGGCTGTTGATGGTCGTAGCATCCAAGTGCGGTACTCCAGACGAAAGTGATAAATGCATCCGTGAACTGACCATGCAGTCCGCGTGCCAAGGGATTTAACCTGTTGAATTGGTTGGCTGTCAAAGCGTAATTGCGCAAGGCCAGGCACTTGGAGCGGGTGGAGTCGACGGGTCACCGGGCTGCGGCCGGTGCAGTTCGGCGGATCGCTGTCTGCGCGCGTATCTGGGGAGCGTCGCGAGGCCCCATAACTATGTATGGCAGATAGCACCCTGAATTCTGATTACGTCGTGCGTTCATTCAGGAAGAAGCGATCCGCTCCATGCATGTTTCAAACGCAGTCGTAACAACCGAGTCAGACGAAAAGCAGCTCAAGCGAACAGCAAGTGACTACGTCGCCGATTATCCCGATCTCCACGAACTGGCCAGATCCGCAGCGCAGAAGATTATGTTCAGCCACACGGGCAAGCACCTCGATCCCGCTCGCGTGTACTGGCACAGGTTTTCATCGGGCAGCAGCAGTCCGCTGTCTTTCAACGGCTGGAGGCACGGCAGCGCTCCGGTGGAGTCGATGACGATGATCGAGCTGATGATTCATCGTTTCAATGTCAGTGACCAGCAGTCTGCGGATGAGCTGGGGCCGTACAGCGGTTTCTACACGGATGACGCCAGCCACGAGTGCTTCGACGAACGCAATGAAGTCCGGATGCGGCCAGAAGATGTGCTTGGGGATTTCTGGGCATTGGATTTCAGCGCGGGCTATCGGCGCAGGTTGGACCGGTTTTGGGCTCGACACAGCGACAATTTTTGCGTGCTGGCCAAAGCCAGATTTCTGGCCTGCGCGGCGGCGAGTTTTGGACAGAATCTTCTTTCCCTCGCCGATTTCCAGCTGTTGCGAAGCATCGTCACGACTGATCCGGTGCCAACCCTGGCACACCTGCGAGCGCCAGCGGCGCAAGGCAACTCGGTCCTTTATCTGGAGCTGGGCGAGTTCAAGGCGCGAGATGTCCTGCGAATAGTCGGCGCGGGCGATCGGCAGATTCTGTATTTGAGTGGAGATGCAGCGCCGTTCCGATGCTTTGATTCGCACCAGCACTTGTATGAATGGCTTAAAGCACAATTTCTGTCAGCACGGACGCGGCCTGCGATCTGCGCCCGGTTTCTTCGCTCGACTGGGGATTGGCAGGTGCATCGCGAGGCGTTCCAGCGCAACGTGGCGCAATTGTTAAGTCGAGCAGAGGACCCTGAGGGACCCGACCAGCTCGTCAATCCGGGGCATGTGCGCATACCGGGCGACCCGTTCGTTCACCTCCGGGATCTGGCGCGCCGCGAAATGCGTGAGGATGCTGACACGCTGCTGATCAGCAATAGCGATCTGCGCAAACGCATCTGGCTCGGCTATCTGAACGCGTTTCTTTCGGTCTTTGGCAATCTGGCGCCGCTGGCCTGGCCGATGGCCCTGGCGGTTGTCGGCGCGAGCGCAATCAGTCTCGGTCTGAGTATCGATCAGGCGGTCAACGGCACTTCGGCGCCGCAGCGCCGGGCGGGCATCCAGAGCGCGATCAATAACGCGATTTACTTGTTCTTCAACCTGCCATTTCTGTTGCAGATGGGCGGAGGCGTCAGATCGGCGGCGACGCGGGTCACCCTTTCGACGGGTGAGTTGCCCGCCGATCCCTTGTCAGGCATGCAAGGCGACAGGGTTCTTGAAATGCAGGTGCCATCGGCGCAAGAAGGCCGCTTCAGAGGAACCTACTCGTTGAATAATGGCGAGACCTGGGTGTTGATTGACGGCGAGGCGCGTCGGGTCATGTTTGATGAAAGCCTAGGCACCTGGGTGATGGTGGAGGCAGGCAATCCGTTTGCCTTCGCAGGTCGCTGTCCGCTGCGACTGAACCCGGATGGTCAATGGCAGCGCCTGCCACGGGCCGGGTTGTCTGGCGGCATGCCGATGGACGCGGCCGTCACGGCAGTCGCTGATCAACCTCGTTTTACAACCGTGCAATCTGCGTTCTGGGACCGTTTCACGCAGCTTGATCTGTACAGTGAACAGCTTCATTCCAGCGACGCGCTCGCTCGACAGAAAGCCGTGGTCGAAGTGTTCCCGCTGGAACCGGACGAGGTGACTTCCCTCGACTCGGAAGGTGAAGATATGCACTTCGACGAATGGGGCGCCAGGCATCATGTGTTTCGCACTCATGACGGCGAGTACGTCGCATCCAGCATCCGGCAGTACACCCGGGAAGACGACGCGTACAACCAGTTCCTGCGCACGGGTGTGCCGAAATATCCTGAACAGATCGCAATGCTCCAGCGTCTTGCGACCGATGTGGCGACCGTGGGCTGTAACAATGATGTCGCCCTGTATCGAGGTGGCAGCGGCGCGCGAGGCACATCAGGGGCTTTTTTCCGTACGGGCGAGGTTCGCTCAGGTGATGTGCTGGTCAACACCGATATCACCTCGTTCAGCGAGAACCCCTACATGGCGAGAACCTTCGCCAGTAATCAGGGCGGGATGCACGCCAGCGCCACGACCGCACCGATTCTCTTCGATGAAACCAGCGTGGTGTTCGTACTCCCTGAAAAAAATTATCTGAACGCCGTGCCAGTCGCGCCCTTTTCTGCGAACCCGGAGGAGGCCGAGTCTATTTTCTTGCCGGGGCATTATTTTCAGATCGACAGCATCGAACACGTTCTCGGGACGTTTTATCAATTCATGAAAGTGCAGTTGCGTGAGGTCGCAGGGCCGATAGAAGGGAAGAAGCTGCTTGATCTGCGAACGGGAGAGGCTTTTAGCCGCGAGCGTTTTGCAGCCCTTCTTGGACCCGCCGCGAAAACGCTGACCGACACCTTCTTCCCCCTTTCCACCCATTAACGGCGAGCCGTCAAAACCACTCATCCTGCATCGACAGGCAGGTGTCGTCCCGGCGTTCGAGAATCGCCAGTTCGTGATGACATCCCGGTACTTCCCACGTCAGGAAGTACCGGGCAGCTTGCAGCTTGCCGTTGTAAAAACGCGTGTCGGACTCGTCCGCCCCGTTCAGTCCCTCTTGGGCGCGAATCGCTTGCTCCAGCCAGCGCCAGCCAATCACGGTATGGCCGAACGCTTTCAGGTAGAGCGCTGAGTTGGCGAGTGTGGCGTTGACTTTGCCCTGTGCCAGATCGGTCAGCAGCCCGATGGTGACGGCTTGAAGGCGTGCAACCAGCTGCTCGAGCGGCTCACGCAGGGCATCGAGCGCTTCATGCGTCTGTGCCTGCTCGCAGGTGTGGGCGATCAGCCTGACCAGTTGCTTGAGGCCTGCGCCTCCATTCTGCGCCAGCTTGCGTCCCAGCAAGTCGAGCGACTGAATCCCGTGCGTCCCCTCGTGGATCGGGTTCAGCCGGTTATCCCGGTAGTACTGCTCCACTGGGTATTCCCGGGTGTAGCCATGACCGCCGAGAATCTGGATCGCCAGCTCGTTGGCCTTGAGGCAGAACTCCGAAGGCCAGGATTTGACGATCGGCGTCAGCAGGTCGAGCAGTTCGTGGGCCTGTTTGCGCTGGTCTTCACTTTCGCCGGTCTGGGTATCGTCGAACAGGCGCGCGGCGTATAGCCCCAAATCAAAGGCGCCTTCGACATAGGCCTTCTGCGTGAGCAGCATGCGTCTGACGTCGGCGTGCTGAATGATCGATACCGGCGCGGCCTGTGGATTCTTGCTGTCGGGCAGCCGACCCTGCGGACGCTCGCGTGCGTATTCCAGCGAATACAGATACCCCGCATAGCCGAGCATGACCGCGCCCATGCCCACGCCAATCCGTGCCTCGTTCATCATCTGGAACATGTAGCTGAGCCCCTGATGCGGCTTGCCCACCAGATAGCCTACGCACTGCCCGTTGTCGCCGAAGTTCAGCGCTGTGGACGTCGTTCCGCGCCAGCCCATCTTGTGAAACAGCCCGGCGAGTAACACGTCGTTTCGCGGCCCCAGACTGCCGTCGTCGTTTACCAGGTATTTCGGCACGATGAACAGCGAGATGCCTTTCACGCCGGGTGGCGCGTCGGGGAGCTTGGCCAGCACCAGATGCACGATGTTTTCCGACAGCGGGTGATCGCCTCCGGAGATGAAAATCTTGTTGCCGCGCAGGCGATAGGTCCCGTCGTCCATGGGTTCGGCACGGGTCCGGATGTCGGAGAGCGATGACCCGGCGTGAGGTTCTGTCAGTGCCATGGTGCCGAAGAACCGACCCTCGATCATGGGCTGCAGAAAGCGGCTTTTCTGTTCGTCGCTGCCAAAGCTTTCGATCAGGTTCGCTGCGCCCATGGTCAGGAACGGATAAGACGTAGTGGCGGCGTTGGCCGACTGGAAGTGCGCGAAGCAGGCTTGCGAAAGCAGCGTCGGCAGCTGCATGCCACCGGCTTCGAAGTCGCGCGCGGCATTGAGGAAGCCTGCTTCGAGAAACGCGTCGACAGCGGGCTTCACCTCCGGGATCAGGACCGCCTCGCCGTTCTCGTAGCGCGGCTCGTGCTCGTCATTCTTGCGGTTGTGCGGCGCGAAGTATCTTTCGGCAATGGTGCGCGCAGTCGTGATCGCCGCATCGAACGTCTCGCGACTGTGCTCGGCAAACCGTTCACGCCGGGTCAGCGCTTCGGCATCCAGCACTTCATACAGCTCGAAAGCCAGATTGCGCGAACTGAGCAGCGTCTCGGACATGGCAGCGTACCTTTTGATGAATTGCCGTCGAGTCTAGGTAGGCGCGGAAGGGGTGAACAGGAAGATTAATTTGCGTGATGGAGGGTTAGAAAGGCGGTGGGCTGTGTGGCGCAGCAACGTCGTTCTCCCACCATGGTTGTCGGGTGTACTTAAAACGGAATCATCCTACGTTGATAGAAGGTGCATCCGGCATTCTTGGATTATTAAAGACGGTATGAAGGCCGAGTATTTTCATTGGTCACGTCTTTGTAAGGGGCCGGACATGAGTGAGGTTGTTGCCAAAGGTGAAATAAGGCGTCATCAGTTGCAGCGAATAGAAAGCCCGGTTTTCGCCAAACGTGAAATTCAGAGAGCTTTGAATGAGCCATCCAATATTAGGGGATTGCCCGAATTGATTCGAGAGTGCGGCATCTCTTTAGAAGACTGCCAGTTGGATTACCATAGACGCCGAATAGGTGAAAAGATTAATCGAGGTGATTGGTTTTTTATAGCGGACAGGCCTATTAAGCCGCTCACCTCTGTTGAGCTCGAAAAATATTACGGGTTCAGGTTTTCAGCGCCTCCCTGCCGGCAGCTAAGCATGGCAAGGGCGAATATGTGTCTTCCTCACGGCCCGGGCCGTTGGGTGACCCGCGACATACAGACCGATATCGCAACCAACGCTTTGTCCTTCGCTGCAAACTGGCTCACTTCCAGAGGGGATGAAGGGCGAGTATTTCTTGCTGAGGGGAAGGATTATGCGAATACGTTCCGGACGATGATTCAGGAATGGCAGCCTCTAACGGACGGGGAGAGACACCTCAAAGATAAATCGGTCCATCGCGAATTCGGCGAACTGCGCCACATCAGGCAGCAATTCGTAGAGGCGGATGATCACTGGCAGCTATCAGGCAGCTCTTGGCACTGGCGCCCTGTTGCGGCGGATATTGAATATGAACTCAAGGAGAACTAATCAGATGAGTCGGTTAGAACTTCCTGCTGGGCGAGTCTACGTAGGGTGGGGAATATTTGATGCTATTTATGTTGCTCGTTATATGTTAGCTAGCGTGAGTGCGGGCAGGATCCCTTATGTTGACGATTTTAATAGCGCCATGGAACTCTTGGCCGTTCATGGGGCCTTGCCTAAGGTTTTGGCGACTGTGGTGTGGGGGTTGGAGATTTCGATTGTATTGAGTTGTTGTTTTTTTTTCTTGCGCTGGCGCACTGCAAGATGGTTGGCCTACGTTCAAGTGCCATTGAGGCTGGTGCTATTTGTTCCCTCTATCTCTGTGCTGTTCATGGGGCCAGATCTTAAAGAACGGTATGGCATTGCCCTGCTTTTATCGTTATTAGTCATATCTGAAGGTTTGAAGGTTTGGACGCTATGGGTGAGTGGCAGGGGTACTCATTCCTTGGGGTGATTCTGTAAGTGGCCGTCCTTTCGAGAGATGCAGCAGCACGGCTTGCCGGCGGGGGCGATTTCGAGGGCGCTCCTGCCGGCAAGCTGTGCTGCTACTGAGTCATAGCGGTTTATCGGGGATTACCCAATCGTCATAAGGCTCGCATTACCGCCCGCTGCCGCTGTGTTGACGCTCAGCGCGCGCTCGATCACCAGGCGTTCCAGGGCGATCCCGGTTTCGCCTTTGGACAGGCCGTGCACGCCGATAATCGCGCCGCCACGTTGAGCAACCTGCTCGCAGATGGCGCGCAACTGGTCCGAATCGCCGTGGTGCAGAACGGCGTCGAGCGAAACGTCCTCCTTGCTCCAGTCGGCCACCAGTTTGATGCGCGCCTGCACATCCTTGGGAAGGCGATTGCGCAGCGATTTTCCTAGTTCTGCGTCCGGAACGATGGCCGTGCTGCCCACTGCCATGACAGCGGCAAGTTGTGCCAGCAGGTCGGTTTCGTCTTCAGCCAGGCACAGCACGTGTTCGCGCGGCAGAATGCTGTAGCTGTTGCGCTCGCCGGTCGGACCGATCAGCGCGCGGGTCACGCCGCTTTGCGACTGCTCGGCAAACTGCGCGCACAGGGCTTCCAGCTCAGGCTGCTGCTGGCTTGCCGCCCACGCCTTGAGGCTGTTCAGCGGCTTGAGCATGGCGTCGCGCATTCGCGTATCGGGAGCCACCTGAGCGTCCCGCGCGGCGAACGACTTTTGCACGGCATCGACCGGTCGCGTCGACAGCAGGCGATACAGGTACAGCGGACCGCCCGCTTTTGGGCCGGTGCCCGACAGGCCTTCGCCGCCGAACGGTTGCACGCCGACCACAGCGCCGACGATGTTGCGGTTGACGTACATGTTGCCCGCATTGACGGTGTCGATGACCTTGGCGATGGTCTCATCGATGCGCGTATGCACGCCCAGCGTCAGGCCATAACCGGAGGCGTTGATCTGGCCGATCAACTGGTCCAGTTCCCTGCGCTTGTAGCGAACGACGTGCAGCACAGGGCCGAAGATTTCGCGCTGCAGTTCGTCGAAGCTTTCGAGCTCGATCAGCGTCGGCATCACATAGGTGCCGCGCTTGATTTCATCGCTGTCGGCAATCGCCACCTGATACACCGCGCGGCCTTTGTCGCGCATGGCTTGGATGTGTTTCTCGATGCCGGCCTTGGCGTCGGCGTCGATGACGGGACCGATGTCCACCGACAGGCGCTCGGGGTTGCCCAGGCGACTCTCGGCCATGGCACCCTTGAGCATCTCGATCACGCGATCGGCGGAGTCTTCCTGCAGGCAGAGGACGCGAAGGGCCGAGCAACGCTGGCCGGCGCTGTCGAAGGCCGACGAGACGACATCAATGACCACCTGCTCGGTAAGCGCCGAGGAGTCGACGATCATTGCGTTCTGGCCGCCGGTTTCAGCGATCAGCGGAATCGGACGCCCCTGAGAGTCGAGACGACCGGCGATGTTGCGTTGCAGCAGACGCGCGACTTCCGTGGAGCCGGTGAACATCACGCCTTTGACGCGATCGTCGCCGACAAGGCGGGCCCCCACGGTTTCGCCGCGGCCCGGCAGCAATTGCACCACGCCTTCAGGAATGCCGGCTTCAAGCAGGATGCGCACGGCTTGAGCGGCCACCAGCGGCGTCTGCTCGGCAGGCTTGGCCAGCACCGGGTTGCCAGCCGCCAGCGCTGCTGCGACCTGACCGCTGAAGATCGCCAGCGGGAAGTTCCATGGACTGATGCACACAACCGGGCCGAGCGGGCGATGAGCGTCGTTGCTGAAATCGTTGCGCGCCTGCACGGCGTAATAACGCAGAAAGTCCACGGCTTCACGCACTTCGGCGATGGCGTTGGCGAAAGTCTTGCCGGCTTCACGGGCCAGCAGGCCCATCAGCGGCTGTATTTCGGCTTCCATCAGGTCGGCCGCGCGCTCCAGAATGGCGGCTCGCTCGGCGGGCGGCGTGGCCTGCCAGATCGGGCCGGCACTCAAGGCGCTGAGCAAGGCGTTGTCGACGTCTTCCAGGCTTGCTTCCTGGACATGACCGACCACATCGCGCAGGTCGGACGGGTTCAATACGGGCGTCTGAGCACCTGCGCTGACCGGGCTGCCCAGCATTGGCGCGGCTTTCCAGTCGTTATGAGCCGTGGCGAGCAGGGCAGAGGACAGCGACGCCAGGCGATGTTCGTTGGCCATGTCGATGCCGGCGGAATTGGCGCGCTCGCTGCCGTACAGATCACGCGGCAATGGAATGCGCGGATGTGGCAGGCCAAAGCCGCCTTCCTGGGTGGCCATGCGCTCGATCGTGGAGACGGGGTCGGCGACCAGTTCCTGGATCGAAATCGACTGATCGGCGATGCGGTTGACGAACGAGGTGTTAGCGCCGTTTTCCAGCAAGCGGCGAACCAGATACGCCAGCAAGGTTTCGTGGGTGCCGACCGGTGCGTACACGCGGCACGGACGATTCAGCTTGCCGTCGGCGACCTTTCCGACAACCTGCTCGTAGAGCGGCTCGCCCATGCCGTGGAGGCACTGGAATTCGTACTGGCCGGGGTAATAGTTCTGGCCCGCGATGTGGTAGATGGCCGACAGAGTGTGGGCGTTGTGGGTCGCAAACTGCGGGTAAATGACTTCCGGCACGGAGAGCAGCTTGCGGGCACAGGCGATGTAGGAAACATCGGTGTACACCTTGCGGGTGTAGACCGGATAACCTTCCAGGCCTTCGACCTGGGCGCGTTTGATCTCGCTGTCCCAGTAAGCGCCCTTCACCAGACGGATCATCAGGCGATGGCGGCTGCGGCGAGCCAGATCGATCACGTAATCGATCACGTACGGGCAACGCTTCTGGTAAGCCTGAATCACGAAGCCGATGCCGTTCCAGCCCGTCAGTTGAGGTTCGAAGCACAGACGCTCAAGCAGATCCAGCGACAGCTCCAGACGATCTGCTTCTTCCGCATCGATGTTCAGGCCGATGTCGTACTGCTTGGCGAGCAGGGTCAGCGACAGCAGGCGAGGGTAGAGCTCTTCCATCACACGCTCGTATTGCGCGCGGCTGTAACGCGGGTGCAGCGCCGAGAGCTTGATGGAGATGCCCGGACCTTCGTAGATGCCGCGGCCGTGGGAGGCTTTGCCAATGGAGTGAATGGCCTGCTCGTAAGACGCCAGGTATTTCTGCGCGTCGTGCTCGGTCAGCGCCGCTTCGCCGAGCATGTCATAGGAGTAGCGAAAGCCTTTGGATTCGAATTTGCTGGCGTTGGCCAATGCTTCGGCAATGGTTTCGCCGGTCACGAACTGCTCGCCCATGAGGCGCATCGCCATGTCGACGCCCTTGCGGATCATCGGTTCGCCAGACTTGCCGATGATGCGGCTCAGCGAGGAAGTCAGTCCCGCTTCATTGTGGGTGCTGACCAGTTTGCCAGTGAGCAGCAGGCCCCATGTGGCGGCGTTGACGAACAGCGACGGGCTGTTGCCCAGATGCGGCTGCCAGTTCCCGGTGCTGATCTTGTCGCGGATCAGGGCGTCACGGGTGCCCTTGTCAGGAATACGCAGCAGCGCTTCGGCCAGGCACATCAGCGCCACACCTTCCTGCGACGACAGCGAAAATTCCTGCAGCAAGCCCTGGACAATGCCCGCACGGCCGCCGGCGCTCTTTTGGTTACGCAGCTTTTCGGCAATTGAGGCGGCGAGTTTGTGAGTCGCATCGGCCATCTGGGCAGGCAGGCGCGCCTGCTCCAGCAGCATGGGAACGACTTCGGGTTCAGGGCGACGATAGGCCGACGTGATCGCGGCGCGAAGCACCGACTGAGGCAGGATGCTCTCGGCAAACTCAAGAAACGCCTGATGGCCGTTTTCGGCGGGCAGCTCGCCGTGGTCATCGGCGTCTTTGGCGTTCAGGCCATTGAGTTCGTTCAGGGTTGCACCACCCTCGAGTTTCTCCAGGTAATTGAAGATCGCCTGTTTGATCAGCCAGTGCGGCGTCCGGTCGATGGACTGTGCAGCTGCTTTCAAACGCTCGCGGGTCGGGTCGTCGAGTTTGACACCCAGGGTGGTGGTCGCCATGTCTTGTCCTCATGAAAGCCACGATTCGTGTGGCTATGGATGGCCTCAAGAGTAGCTGCGCTTGGGGTGGGGTGCAACCGGGTGCAACCAGTTTTTGCCGAATATTTCTGGCGTGTCTTCCAAACGCCCTTAATGCTCGTCGTGAAGCACCTTTTGCGTGCTTGAGTGCTCGAAATGACCTGTTTCGGCGCCGATGGGCTTATTGCGCCGACTTGCGCGCCATAAAATTGTAAGAAGGTGCAACTTGTTTGAAATTTCGGGTTGCACCTGCTCGGGTGTGTCCACTAGCATGCCCCGCCTTGGTGCAGCCAAGTGTCTCTACGGCGCCGACATTGCGCACGGGCGTTACGTACGCGAACGGTGAGCCTGTGACTCTGCGGTGCGCAGCGCAGTCGGCCTCGTTCGCGCCCATAAAAACAACGGCAGGGCATCACAATGAGCGTCAGCAACCCCACCTTGATCACCTTTGTGATCTACATCGCGGCAATGGTCCTGATCGGACTGTTGGCCTACCGCTCCACTAACAATCTCTCGGATTACATTCTCGGCGGCCGCAGCCTCGGCAGCGTCGTCACGGCGCTTTCTGCTGGCGCCTCGGACATGAGCGGCTGGCTGCTCATGGGCTTGCCGGGCGCGATCTATATGTCCGGCCTGTCGGAAAGCTGGATCGCCATTGGCCTGATCGTCGGCGCTTACCTGAACTGGCTGTTCGTCGCAGGCCGTCTGCGCGTGCAGACCGAACACAACGGCGATGCCCTTACGTTGCCGGATTATTTCTCCAGCCGTTTCGAAGACACCAGCGGCCTGCTGCGGGTCATCTCGGCCATCGTCATCCTGCTTTTCTTCACGATTTATTGCGCGTCGGGCATCGTGGCGGGCGCTCGGTTGTTTGAAAGCACGTTCGCCATGCCTTATGAAACCGCTCTGTGGGCGGGCGCTGCGGCGACGATTGCCTACACGTTCATCGGCGGTTTCCTGGCCGTTAGCTGGACCGACACGGTCCAGGCAACATTGATGATCTTCGCCCTGATCCTCACGCCGATCATCGTGCTGCTGGCGACCGGCGGCGTCGATACGACTTTCCTCGCGATCGAGGCCAAGGATCCTGCCAGTTTCGACATGCTCAAGAACACCACCTTCATCGGCGTGATTTCACTGATGGGCTGGGGCCTGGGCTATTTCGGCCAGCCGCACATTCTGGCGCGCTTCATGGCCGCAGACTCGGTCAAGTCGATCGCCAGTGCGCGGCGTATCTCCATGGCCTGGATGATCCTCTGCCTGGGCGGCACCGTTGCAGTGGGTTTCTTCGGTATCGCCTATTTTTCGGCGCACCCGGAGCGGGCAGGGCCGGTCAACGAAAACCATGAGCGAGTGTTCATCGAGCTGGCGAAGATCCTGTTCAACCCATGGATTGCCGGTGTACTGCTTTCGGCCATTCTGGCGGCCGTCATGAGCACGCTGAGCTGCCAGTTGCTGGTGTGTTCAAGCGCGTTGACCGAGGACTTTTACAAGGCTTTCCTGCGCAAGGGTGCTTCCCAGCGCGAACTGGTCTGGGTGGGCCGGGCGATGGTCCTGCTGGTGGCACTCATTGCGATTGCGCTGGCGGCCAATCCGGAGAACCGGGTGCTGGGGCTGGTGAGTTATGCATGGGCCGGCTTCGGCGCCGCGTTCGGCCCGGTGGTGCTGATTTCGGTGATCTGGAAAGGCATGACCCGCAACGGCGCGCTCGCGGGGATTCTGGTCGGGGCGATCACAGTGGTGGTCTGGAAGCACTTCGAGTTGCTGGGGCTGTACGAAATCATCCCGGGCTTCATCTTCGCCAGTGCCGCCATCGTGCTGTTCAGCTCGATGGGCAAAGGGCCGACGCCTGGTATGCTGACTCGCTTCGAGGCTGCGGAGAAAGAATACCGAGCGGCCTGATCCCTCTGGCTCATGAAGAAACCCGCGCTCGCAATGACGCGGGTTTTTTCATTTCAGCCTCGGCGCCTGAAGGGCTCAGCCTTTGTTGTGATCGGTATCGAGGTTGAAAAACATGGCTTTACCGCCTTCGCTGGTATAGCCCGTATTGTCCTGACAATAGACGCCGGCCTTGAAATACAGCTGCTGTTTGCTCCACGTCGCGCTGATCCGGTCGTTCCAGACCATGCCGCGAGCGGTTACGCTGAGCAATCCTGCCTTGTTCAGATGGATGACGTAATTGAAAGTCTCGTTGAGCGGCACGTCTTCGGCAATGGTGATGACGCGGGCTTTCTTGTCCTTGGGATGAAAGCGCACTTTCGCAACGATGTTGCCCATGTGAGTGGCGTCTTTGTACTGATATTCCACTTTGAGCAGCGGCTGGGTGCTCTCATAAACGTGGATCTGGCCGATGACGATCTTGCCGGACGACGGCACCTGAATGACCTTGAGCTTGGCCCGCAGGAAATTGTCCGCGTCGGGGTAATACCAGTTATGCAGGGTGCCGTTGGACCAGGTTTCGCGCAGCTCGGTGCGGGGGTAAATGGCATTGGCTGTCTTGCTGCCGGTGACCGGAACCCAGAAACTCACATTGGATGAACCGGATTTGAAATATTTACCGTCATAGCCTTGGATCAGTTGCTTGGTCTCAATCGTGGCGGGGGGCGAGCCCACAGGAATGCTCAGATTCCACGTGCCTAAATCAATCATTTTCTCTTTCGTCCGATGTGTCTCATTGCCAGCAAACGCGTCTGGCGCAAGGGTTAGGGGGCGCTCCTTATACGGTTCGAAAATGGATTTGTTAACGTCAATCCGTCGAGTGGCTAGCGTCAATGTGCCTCCATTTTTGTTGCGGGACAGGCAGGCGCTGACGTACGGTGCAGCTACCGTTAGTCGGGAGGTAAACGGATTTGCGATGGCAAAACGGTGGCCTTCCTTCTCTTTTCCACATTCGGGGCTAGAGTATCTGCCTATCGGATCATCGGCGGAGCCTGTTCCCCCGGGCAGTAAGTGAATGATGAGTAGTAGCAGCATGGATCGCGTGCAACCCCTGCCTCCCAATGGCAAGTCAGTCCTATTGGTAGTCGATGACTACCCGGAAAATCTCGTCACCATGCGTGCGGTCCTGCAACGACAGGACTGGGAAATCGTGACGGCCAGCTCAGGCATGGAAGCGTTGGGCCTTTTGCTCGACGTGGACGTGGACCTCGTCTTGCTCGACGTGCAGATGCCTGAGATGGACGGCTTCGAAGTCGCCCGTCTGATGCGCGGCAGTCAGCGCACACGCCTGACGCCCATCATCTTCCTGACCGCCAACGAGCAATCACGCGACGCCGTGCACAAGGGTTATGCCAGCGGCGCGGTGGATTACCTGTTCAAGCCGTTCGACCCCAATATCCTCAAGCCCAAGGTGCAGGCCCTGCTGGAGCAACAGCACAACCGGCGTGCCCTGCAGAAACTCAGCCGAGAGTTGGAGACGGCGCGGGCGTTCAATGCTTCGGTGCTGGCCAACGTCGGCGAAGGCATTCTGGTGGTCGACGAAGACGGCATCATCAGCTTCGCCAACCCGGCCATTTGCCGCTTGCTGGGCATGACCGATGGCGAGCTGCGGGGCACGGATCTGTGCAGCTACCTTCAGGAACCCTGCTTCACCGAATGGAAAGAATCGGGGTTCTACCACCACTACCGCCGCGCCGACACGTATCGCGTTCACGATGCCGTATTGCGTACGCCCGAGGGGCGTCAGGTGCCGGTGGCCTTGTCCTGTGCGCCGCTGCCGGAAGAGCAGAAAGCGATGGTGCTTAGCGTGCTCGACATGTCGGTGGTACGCGACCTGTATCGTCAGCTTGAACAACAGGCCGTGACTGACTCGCTTACCGGCCTGCTCAACCGCCGGGGCTTCTATCAGACGGTCGAAGGCATGCTGCTGCGCAACGAGCACTCGGGCAAATACCTGGTGGTGTTGTACCTGGATCTGGACGGCTTCAAGCACGTCAACGACTCACTCGGGCACGACGCAGGCGATCAGGTGTTGCAGTGGGTCGGCGAGCAATTGAAGGATTGTTTGCGCCCTTACGACGTTCTGGCGCGAATGGGCGGCGACGAGTTCGTGGTCGTGATCGACGGACTGGATTTCCCCGAGCACGCGGCCAAAGTTGCCGAAAAACTCATCGAGCGTGTCTCGGCTCGCCGTCATATCGACGGGATCGAGGCAACGCTGGGCGCGAGCATCGGCATTGCGGTTTACCCTGACTGCGGCACCAATCTGGATGGTCTGCTGCGGGCGGCGGACATCGCCATGTATGAGGCCAAACGGGCAGGCCGACATCAGTATCGGTTCTTCGATCAGTACATGAACGGCCGCGCACGTTCGCGTCTGATGCTCGAAGAAAGCGTGCGTACCGCCATCGATGGCAAGGATTTTTCGATGGTGTACCAACCGCAGATCAACGTCACCACTGGCCGGATCCGGGGTTTCGAGGCGCTGCTGCGCTGGCAGCATCCCGATGCGGGCGATGTGCCTTCCGGCGTGTTCATCCCGTTGCTCGAAGAGACGCGCCTGATCAACAAACTGGGCGGCTGGATTTTCGAGCAGGGCGCTGCCCAGCGGCAGCGCTGGAATGGCGTGTTCCCGGACGATCTGATCATGAGTGTCAGCGTCAGTCCGGCGCAGTTCAGCATGCCCAATCTGGCAGCGGAACTGCAGCGGGCCATCCATTTGCACGGTCTGCACCCGCGTCAACTGGAAGTCGAGATCACTGAGCCATCGCTCGTGCACAATCTGGTTCACAGCCGCCAGCAGTTGCGAAGCCTGCACGACATCGGCGTGCGCGTGTCGCTGGACGACTTCGGCGCAGGCGACAGCTCACTGGCGCATCTGCGCAATCTCGATCTGGATACGCTCAAGCTGGACCGACATTTCATCGGCGGCATGATGGGCTCGCCTCGGGACCTGGCGGTCGCGCGCAGCATCATCGATCTGTGCCGGATGCTCGACATCGACGTCATTGCCGAAGGCGTCGAAACCCAGGAGCAATATGACTGGCTGGTGGCGAACGGCTGCCAGCTCATGCAGGGGTTTCTGCTCGCGCATCCTCTGGAGCCCAAAGAAGCAGAGCGCTTCGTGCATCCCGTCCAATTGCCGGTCGCCGAGCGGCTGCTCGATCAGGGCTGACGGGGTAGACTGGCGACTTTTCAGCGACACGACCGGACCATGACCTCCACAGCATTGATGCCGCTCAAATACCTGCAGGCTTATCCGCAAACCCTGCAGGATCAGGTTCGTCAGCTGATCGTGCAGAATCGGCTGGGTGATTATCTGGAGCAGCGCTACCCCGATCGCCACGAAGTGCAGAGCGACAAGGCGCTGTATGCCTACGCGCTGGCGCTCAAGCAGGAGCATCTGCGCAACGCCCCGAACATCGATAAGGTCTTGTTCGACAACCGGCTCGACCTCACGCACCGGGCGCTCGGCCTGCACACCACTGTTTCACGCGTGCAAGGCGGCAAGCTCAAGGCGAAGAAAGAAATCCGCGTGGCTTCGCTGTTCAAGGAGGCCGCTCCGCAGTTCCTCAAAATGATCGTCGTGCACGAACTGGCGCACTTCAAGGAATCGGAGCACAACAAGGCGTTCTATAAGCTGTGCGAGCACATGCAGCCGGGGTATCACCAGTTGGAATTCGATCTGCGCGTCTATCTGACCTGGCGCGATCTGCAGTCTGCCGATCGATAGGCGGCCGCCGCAGCACATGGCGCTCGGTGCGCGTTAAGCTGCTTGCTCTCACAGCCCAAAGGATCTGGCGATGGACGTCAGCAAGACCAAAAGCAGTTTCTATCGCCGTCTGTATGTGGCGTATCTGATCGACAGTGAAATCGCCGCGAGCGTACCGGCGCTCACCGAAGTCACTGGCATGCCGCGACGCACCGCGCAGGACACGATTGCGGCATTGGCCGATCTGGACATCGTCTGTGAGTTCGAACAGCTGGACGGCGCCCGCAATCATGCGGGCGGTTACCGGATTCGTGACTGGGGCGCGATCGACAAGCACTGGATCGAACGCAACGTGCAGCAGATCAAAGCGGTGTTGGGTTATCCCTGACGCCGAAGCGTTCGGCCCTCGCGTTGGAAAGTCGCGGGATCAGTCCAGATCCCGGCGCATGCCGATGTGTGGAATACCGTCTTCGAGGTAAACCTCACCCACCGGATTGAATCCATAACGGCTGTAATAGCCCTGCAAGTGGGCTTGGGCGGACAGATAGATCGGCTGATCGGGCCACTTTCGCTCGGCATGATCCAGCGCCTGCACCATCAATTCGTGGCCCATCCCTTTGTTGCGCATCGAGGGTGCAGTGACCACCCGGCCGATGGTCACATCGCCGTCCTGTTGAATCGGGTCCAGCAGGCGCAGATAGGCAACCAGTTCATCGTTCTGCCATGCCATCAAATGGCAGGTGTCACCCAGCAGATCCTGGCCGTCGACGTCCTGGTACCAGCATTTCTGCTCGACCACGAAGACTTCTGCGCGCAGTTTCAAGATGGCGTACAACTCTTCCTTGCCAAGGTCGGTATGGTGTTTGCAAATCCAGTTGATAGACATGAAGCCGGCTCACGAAAAGAAATCCATGCCGGATACTAAACGCTTATGGGCGTCAGTCCAAAGTGGCCCGAAAAGGGCGGTCGTCGACGCGATTCCTACATTGCTCGAAATTCTTGAACTGCGGCACAAACATCGCCTTCATATAAGTTGTGGAAAGTGCCGAAGAGGTCTTCAATGGAGGCCACTTGCTATTGCCGTAGTCGCTTTTCTGCCGGGCTGATCAACGTGCCCGTCGCTCGCATCAGGGATGTCACCGTGCCGCGTTATCGCAGCTGAAAATTGCAGGCAATCCGTCTGCCTAAGGATCTTGAGCATGCCGCGTTTGCTTCGAGCCATGGCCTTGCTGGGAATGCTGCTGATCGCGGATCAGGCATGGGCGCAAAAGCTGCGTCTGGCCGGCGACGCCTGGGCCCCTTACTCGGATACCTCGCTGCTCAAGGGAGGGCTTTCCACTGACCTGATCCAGACCGCATTTGCCCGCGCCGGTTACGCCACCGAATATGAACAAGTGCCTTGGGCAAGAGCTGTTCACGGAGTGAGCGAGGGGCGGTACGACGTGCTGATCAACGCTTGGTACAGCGAGGATCGCACCTTGATCGGGCAGTTTTCGCAGGCGTACCTGATCAACCGGTTGCGTTTCATCAAGCGCAAGGACGCCAACGTCGATTTTCAAGACCTCGTTCAGCTGCATCCACACTCCATCGCAGTCGTGCGCGGCTACGCCTATTCGCCTGAATTCGATGCCGATGCTTTGCTCAAGAAGGTCCCGGTGGCAAGCTTTTCTACCGCCGTGCGCATGCTGGTGGCGGGCAGGGTAGAACTCACTGTGGAGGATGAATACGCGGCGCGGTTCGCGCTCAGTCACGAGCCGGCAGAGGTGCGGGACAGCGTCGAATTCCTGCCCCGCTCATTGAGTGAAAACAGCCTGCACATTCTTGTCAGCCTGAAACATCCCGATCACGAGAAAATTGTCGCGGCCTTCGACAAGGCCATCGCTGCCATGAAAGCCGATGGCTCCTACGACACGCTCTTCAAGCTGCACGGTCTGTGATTGCAGGTTCTTTCACAGGCTCTTTGATCAAATGCGCCGCCAGGGTTCTCAGCGGACCGAGCTGGCGACAGATCAGCGCGAGTTGAGTCTGCACCAGACGTTGCCCCTCATCGATCTCTTCCGGCATTTGCTCAAGCTCGGTGGCCAGCGCTTCCTCTGCATCGCTGTGCACGGCCACCGGCTCGCGCATGGCCAGGCTCTGGGCAATCTCGTCGATGCTCGACGCCAGACTCGCGCCAGCCCCTTCGATCAACTGCTCGCGTACTTCGCTGGGCAATTGGGTTTCCCGGTGCGCGCCAAGTCCCGACAGATAGCTCAGCAGCGTGTGTGAGAGCACCAGAAAGCGGAAGCCCACATCGGCTTCCTTGCGGAAATGGCCGGGCTCCATGAGCATGTTCGCCAGCGTCGTCGAGAGCGCGGCGTCAGCGTTGTGGGCGTTGCGTCGGGCGAGGCGATAGGCCAGATCGTCGCGTTTGCCCTGCGCATACTGCTGCATGATCTGGCGCAGATAGATGCTGTTGCAGGACAGCGTATTGGCCAGCACCTTGTTGAGCCTGCGACCTTGCCAGTCGGGCAGGAACAGGAACACCGCAAGACCCGCGATCAGGCTGCCCAGCAGCGTATCCATCAGCCGCGGCAGGAACAGGCCGTAGCCGTTGCCGACCTGATTGAAGCAGAACAGGATCATCACCGTGATCGCCGCAGTCGACAGGGTGTAGCGCGTGGTGCGATTGACGAAGAACACAACCCCGGCAAGCACTGCGCACATCGATTGCAGCACCGGCGTGGTGATCAGGTCGAACAGAATCCAGCCCGCCGTGAGGCCGATCGCCGTGCCGATGATGCGTTGCCCGAGCTTGCGCCGGGTTGCACCGTAGCTTGGCTGGCACACGAACACCGTGGTCAGGATGATCCAGTAGCCCTGCGAAGGATGAATCAGATGCACCATGATGTAGCCGATCACCAGCGCCAGCGGCAGACGCAGCGCGTGGCGGAATAACAGCGACGTGGGCGTCAGCTGCAGGCGCAGCCGGGTCCAGACATCCTTGAGGTTACGCGGCGAGCGGTCGAGCAGGCTGCTGTCAGTCGCATCGGCCAGGGCATCGGGATTACTGGCATCGCTGAGCAGGCGGTCCAGCGTGCCCAGGTTGTTCGCCAGTGCACGCAGGGAGCGAAGCAGGCCGCGCCAGGCGGGATTGCTTTGAATGCGCAGGTGTTCGAGGGACGCGCGCAGGTCGTCGAGCGCGTGGGCGAAACTGTCGTCGTAGATGAACGGCTGGCGCAACTGAATGGAAATCGACAGATCGCGGCAGGCATTGCCTTGCTGGCGCAGCAGGCGCTGACAGCGGAACAGCACGTCGCTGTGGAAGAAGGCCTCGGCCAGCGAGTTATAGGGATAGTGCGACGAGCTGGCGCGCTCATGGATGTCCTGGGCGAGGAAGTACAGCTTCAGGTAACGACTGACCTTTGAGCCGGGACGACCACTGCCGACGCGGTTGAGGATGATTTCCTTGGTGACGTTGAGCGCGGCGACGACCTTGCCGTTCTGTTTCGCCAGTTCCAGACGTTTGGCCTCGACATCGAGTGTACGGATAGGCTCGAACAGGTCGGACTTGAGCTTGAGGTACAGGCCGAGCTCGCGAAACAGTCGCGCCAGCGCTTGCTGCACCGGCTGGTTGGAGAACAGCATCTGCCACAACACCGACAGCAGGCCGTACCACGCGGCGCCAGCCACCAGCAGCATCGGCTCATGCCAGAAATCCGTGACTTCGCCTCCGCGCTGATCCACGCCGATCATGGTGTAGACCGAGAGAATCAACGTGGCGTAGGCGATGGCGCCGTAACGCTCACCCAGAGCGCCCAGCATGGTCAGGCAGAACGCCGCCAGGGCGAACGCGCAGATGAAGACGACGGGGTAGGGGAACAGCAGCTCCACTGAGAGTGCTGCGATGCTGAAGCACACCAGCGTCACGGCCAGCGCGTTCAGGCGGCCTTGCCAGCTGTCGTCAGTCTCGGACAGTGCGCTGGCGATGACCCCGAGGAAAAGCGGGATCAGCAGCGACATTTCGTTCTGGTACCAACACAGCGCCATGCTGCCGGTCAGCGCGATGAACACCCTGACGCTGTAGGAGAATTTGTCCAGCGCCCACAGGCGGCGGAAGGTATTGCGCAACGATTTCGATGCCATGAACGCTGACGGCCCTGTTCGCGATTGATTCTGCTGACGGATATGTACAGCGCCGGATGCGTGCTGTACATCCGCTGAGCAAAATTTATTCCGCGAGTCTGGGGGCAAGTTGTCGCTCAAGCACACAACGGTGGGAGTGAGCCGACTGTCTTTAACGCCCCCTTTCGACCCATGGCGTGACACCCGACGCCTTCCCGGCCGAAGTCTGTCCTACGAAAGGCTCGCAGCGTCTGGAGGACCGGTTTCAGCCGGGAAGAGGCTGGTGCATGCTGTCCGGATGCGGGTTGCTACGTTGTCAGCCAAAAAGGTGAACGTCAGACAAACTGCGCTGCCGCGTACGCGGACGCCCAGGCCCACTGGAAGTTGAAGCCACCGAGATGACCGCTGACATCCAGCACTTCGCCGATAAAGTACAGCTTGGGCGATTTCAGCGATTCCATGGTTTTGGAAGACACTTCGCGCGTATCGATGCCGCCCAGCGTGACCTCTGCGGTGCGATAACCTTCGGTGCCCGCCGGCACCACCTGCCAGTTCGACAGCTTCCCGGCGATGTCGGCAAGCTCAGCGTGGGTGTACTGCTTCATGGGCCTGGACACGAACCACTGCTCGGCAATCAGGTTGGCCATCTTTTTCGTGAACAGCTCGCCCAGCAATGTCTTCAGCTCACTGTTCGGGCGTTCCGCTTGCTGAGTGCTCAGCCATTCATGAGCGTCGTGATCGGGCAGCAGATTGATTTCCACCGTATCGCCCGGGTTCCAGAACGATGAGATCTGCAGAATGGCTGGCCCACTCAGGCCGCGATGCGTAAACAGGATGTTCTCGCGAAAGCTGGTGTCGTTGCAGCTCACCAGACAATCGACCGACGTGCCGGACAGTTCGGTGCACAGCTCTTTGAGCTGGTCGGTAATGGTAAATGGCACCAGCCCGGCGCGGGTCGGCAGCAGGGTGTGGCCGAATTGCTTGCCGACCTGATAACCGAAACCGGTTGCGCCCAGCGTCGGGATCGACAGCCCGCCGGTGGCGATGACCAGAGATTCGCAGTTGATGGCACCCAGCGTGGTTTCCAGCCGATAACCGCTTTCGGTCTTCTCGATGGTCTGCACGGAGGTGTCCATGTGCAGGCTCACCCCGGCGTCATCGCATTCGCTGAGCAGCAGGCCAAGGATGTCGCTCGACTTGTTATCGCAGAACAGCTGGCCGAGTTTCTTCTCGTGGTACGGCACGCCGTGCTTGCCCACCAGCGCGATGAAGTCCCATTGGGTATAGCGCGCCAGCGCCGACTTGCAGAAGTGCGGGTTCTGCGACAGGAAGTTGGCTGGCTCGGTGTACATGTTCGTGAAGTTGCACCGCCCGCCGCCCGACATGAGAATTTTCTTGCCGGGTTTATTGGCGTGATCGATCAGCATGACCTTGCGGCCGCGGTTGGCAGCTGTGAATGCGCACATCAAACCTGCGGCGCCGGCGCCGATGATCACAACGTCAGTAACGGGCAAAGCGGTGTCCTCTGGGGGAATATCGAAACATGATCGTTCCCACGCTCTGCGTGGGAATGCCGTCCCGGACGCTCTGCGTCCAAGCGACGCAGAGCGTGGGAACGATCAGGGGGTATTCAGGTGCTTTTAAAGAATCCGCACCCGCAACGACTTGCCCTTGATCTTGCCGTTGTTCAGGCGATCCAGTGCCTGTTTGGCGATGCTGCGCTCAACGGCCACGTAGGCCTGGAAATCGAAGATCGCGATCTTGCCGACTTGGGCGCCGGGAATCCCCGCTTCGCCGGTCAGCGCGCCGAGAATGTCGCCGGGACGCAGCTTGTCCTTGCGACCCGAGCCAATGCACAGCGTTGTCATCGGCGGGAGCAGCTTGCCGCCCTCTTTGCGCGTCAACTGGTCGTATTGCTGCCAGTTCAGCGGCGCCTTCTGCAGTTCTTCGACAGCCCGCGCACGCTGGCTTTCACCTGGGGCAACGAGGCTGACCGCGATACCGGTCTCGCCTGCACGGCCGGTACGGCCTACGCGGTGAATATGGATTTCGGAGTCACGGGCCAGCTCGACGTTGATCACCATGTCCAGGGCATCGATATCCAGGCCGCGAGCGGCCACGTCAGTCGCCACCAATACAGACGTGCTTCGGTTGGCGAACATCGCCAATACCTGATCGCGATCGCGCTGCTCCAGATCGCCGTGCAGGCCGACAGCCGACATACCTTTGGCGCACAGGTGATCGACCACTTCCTGAACCTGTTGTTTGGTGAAACAGAACGCAACGCAGGATTGCGGACGGAAATGGTCGAGAACCTTCACCACCGCTTCCAGACGTTGCTCGGGCGCGATTTCGTAGAAAATCTGCTCGATCTGGCTGTCGGCATGCAGCGCCTCGACCTTCACGGTCTGCGGATCGCGCATGAATTTAGAGGCCAGTTGCTTGATGCCGACCGGGTAAGTGGCCGAGAACAGCAAGGTCTGACGGCGCTCCGGCGTCTGCTCGATGATGTCGGCGATGGCGTCGTAGAAGCCCATGTCGAGCATGCGGTCGGCTTCGTCGAGAACCAGTGTGTTCAGGCCATCCAGCACCAGCGAGCCCTTGCGAAGGTGCTGCTGGATGCGGCCCGGTGTGCCAACGATGATGTGCGCGCCATGCTCCAGCGAGCCGATCTGCGGGCCGAAAGGCACGCCGCCGCAGAGGGTCAGCACCTTGATGTTGTCTTCGGACCGTGCCAGACGACGAATTTCCTTGGCCACCTGATCGGCCAGTTCTCGTGTCGGGCACAGCACCAGTGCCTGGCAGCCGAAGTAACGCGGGTTGATCGGGTTCAGCAGGCCGATGCCGAAGGCCGCGGTCTTGCCGGAGCCGGTCTTGGCCTGGGCGATCAGGTCCATGCCCTTGAGAATCACCGGCAGGCTCTGCGCCTGAATCGGCGTCATCTGGGCATAACCAAGGGACTCCAGGTTAGCCAGCATGGCGGCGGAAAGGGGCAGCGTGTTGAAAGCGGTGTTAGTCACGGGACGGGCCTGCAAAACAAAATGTCGCGCAGTGTATCAGGTCGCAGGCCCCGGCTTGGGGCTGGGGGCGATAAATGGTGAGGGAATCGGTGTGCAGGCCTCGGCAGTCTGCCGGGCACAAAACCTGTAGGAGTGAGCTTGCTCGCGAATGCTGAGTCTCAGCCACCGAAGCTGCGGCGGATGTACCGGCCTCTCGCGAGCAAGCTCGCTACTACAGGTGATCGTTGTTACCCCGGACGTGCATCACGCCTCGATCTCAGGCTCGGTCTGTGGCTTGCGCGGCGGGTTTTCCGGGGGCATGCGTGGTGACAGTTGCAGGAAGATCGAAGCAGCCAGCATCGCCAGCACACCCACGCAAAGGAACGTCAGCTGGAAGGCGCCCAGCACACTGCTGACCTCGCCTGTCGACACGTCATCGGTGAAACCGCCCAGCAACGCCGCCGCACACGCCACGCCAAGGCTCAGCGACAGCTGCGCCACCACCGACAGCAGGCTGTTACCGCTGGCGGCGCTGGCGTCGTCCAGGTCAATGAGCGTCACCGCGTTCATCGCCGAGAATTGCAGCGAGTTGACGCCGCCCAGCAGGGCCAGATGAATCAGCAGAAACCAGTAGGGCGTGTCGGCGCTCACCAGCGCCATGCTCGCCAGCAAGATGCCCAGCAACAGGGTGTTGCCGGTCAATACGATGCGGTAGCCCAGTCGCTCGATGGCCCTCGTCGCCAGCGGCTTGGCAAACATCGCCGCCAGCGCCAGCGGGATCATGCTCATCCCGGCGTGGGACGGCGAATAACCCAAGGCGACTTGCAGCATCAGCGGCACGAGAAACGGCAAAGCGCCGCTGCCCAGGCGGGCGAACAGGTTCCCCATGATGCCCACCGCGAAACTGCGCGTGCGGAACAGCGAGGCAGAGAACAGCGGCGCCTCGACATGGCCCGCGCGCAGCCAGTACGCCGCCAGACAAGCCATCCCGCCGAACAGCAGCATCACGACGCGCAGGTGCGGCAGATGCAGCTCACCCAGACCTTCCAGGGCGATGGTGATCAGCACCATCGATGCGCCGAACAGCCCGAAACCCACCAGATCGAAACGGGTGCGCCCGCCGCCTTGCAGATCGGGGATGAACTTGCGCACGGCGAAGCAACCCAGAATCCCGACCGGAATATTGATCAGAAAAATCCAGTGCCAGCTCAGGTATTCCACCAGCCAGCCGCCGACCGTCGGACCCAGCAGCGGGCCGAGCAGCGCAGGCATGGTGATGAAACTCAGGATGCGCACCAGTTCGGTCCGCGGATAGGCACGCAGCACGATGAGCCGCCCGACTGGCATCATCAAGGCACCGCCCAGGCCTTGTACCACGCGGGCGGCGACCAGCATGCCAAGTGAGTTGGACGCCGCGCACAGCAATGAACCGAAGCTGAACAACAGAATGGCGCTGAAGAATATGCGCTTGATGCCAAAACGGTCGGAGATCCAGCCCGAGGCTGGAATCAGCAGCGCGATGGTCAGCATGTACGCGATGATCACCGACTGCATGCGCAGTGGATCTTCCGACAGCGAACCTGCCATCGAAGGCAGGGCGGTGTTGAGAATCGTGCCGTCCAGACTCTGCATGAAAAAGGCGATGGCGATGACCCAAGGCATCCAGCGCAAGGTTCGGGCGTCCAACTGCGGCGTCGAGGTCGGCATATGAAGTTCGAGGTCCTTTTGTGTCGATCATTGCAGGCGTGAGCTTGCTCAAACCTGCATGGATTGCATCTGGCTACAGCGTCAGTGTCAGCTTGCTGATCAACGCTCCCGGCAGCAGATTCGAGGCTGTCTGACGTTGACTGTAGGTACTCGTCGACAGGATGAGTTCCCTTTGCGCCGTCAATTGTTCTAGCGAGTCGCCCAGCAGGCTGAAGATACTATCGTCGAACCGCATGGTGCTGACCGGTGCCTTGATCTTGCCGTCTTCGACCCAAAAGGTTGCAAAGCGGGTCATACCGGTCATGCGCCCGGCGTTGCGGTCGGAGAAATTCAGGTACCAGAGGTTGCTGATGTACAGCCCGGTACCAAGCGCCTTGAGCACGTCGTCCAGCGCCAGGGTGCCACCGTTCATGCTCAGCGCGCTGGGCGACTCTCCCCAGCCTGCGCCGTTGGCGACAAGGCCATATTCGGCAGCGCTGCGGGAATCGATCAGCCGGTCTCTGGCGATGCCATCCGCCACCAGCGACAGATCGGAGCGCCGATACCCTTCGCCGGAAAACGCCGGCGACAACGACCCGGTCACCTGCTCGTCCAGACTCACCAGAGGGCTCAACGCGGCATGAGCGTCGTACAACCGTTGCAGCGGACTGGTTTTGTTGGCCAGCGACTGGGCAGAAAAGCCGCCCCAGCAGAGCATGCCGATGACTTCCTCCAGCGCAGCCGGAGCGAGATAGGCGCGGTATTGGCCGGGCGCAAGCTTGTGCGCCGGGCGACCGAGAAATTCAAGTTGCTCGCGGGCCAGCGCAAAGCGGCGGGTAAATGCCTCGTCGTCCCATTGGTGACCGGCGTAGTTGGCTTTCACCGCCTGGCCGTTTTCATGAAACAGGGACCAGTCGAAGTTGAAGCTGTTGGCCTGATGCCAGCCCAGCGCGCCGCTGGAACTGGCGAAACCCCGGTAGATCGGACCTGCCGCATAGATGCCGACCAGATCGAGCCCTTCGCCGAGTTGCGCAATGCGGTCCACCACCTGCGCGCTGTCCGGCAGCGGCGTGTCTTGCACGTTGCTGCTGTGCCACGGCTCGTCGTTGAGCGACAGATAAGGATCTTGCGGCAGCAGCGTCAGGGTTTCGCGCAGTTGCTCGAGCGCTTGCTTCAAACGCTGTTGATCCACGTCGCTTTCGCCTGACAGCGTCAGGTCCAGATTGGCGTGGCGACCGTTGGCGATCAGCTTGAAATAGACGCTGGCCTGCTGCACATGCCCCGCCTGCCTGACCTTGCCGTGGTTGAAACGGATGAAATCCGACGCTTCGGCGTTGTAGCTGAGCGTGAAGCGCTCTTCGGATGTGATGGCAGCGCTCAACCCGTCGGCGAGTGCATGGAATTGATCTTGATGGGACATCAGGCGTCACCTCCGAAAACGTCGACATTGGCGAATACGCAGGCTGGCGAAGCGTGGCCCACGCGAACCACCTGATTGGGCTCGCCCTTGCCGCAGTTCGGCGTGCCGAGCACCTTGGATGTGCTCGCATCGCCGACCGCGCTGAGGCTGCGCCAGAATTGCGCGGAAATGGCGCGGTAGTTCGGGTTTTTCACCACACCCTTGATCTCGCCGTTCTCGATCAACTGACCCCATTCGCAGCCGAACTGGAATTTGTTTCGCGCATCATCGATCGACCAGGAGCGATTGGTGCTCATCAGAATGCCGTGCTCGATGCCGCTCACCAGTTGCTCCATCGGATGGTCGCCCGGCTCGATGTTGAGGTTGGCCATGCGATCGATCGGCGCGCGGTTCCAGCTGCACGCGCGGCTGTTGGCGACGCCTTCCATGCCGGATCTGTACTGCGACAGCGCGCCACCCAACGGCCGTTCGAGAATGCCGTCCCTGATCAGAAATTGCTTGCTGGCGGGCGTGCCATCGTCGTCGTACCCGTAACTGGCGAGCTGTTCGGGAATGTCGGGATCGAACGTCACGTTAAGCAGGCTGGAGCCATATTGCAGGCTGCCGAAATCGCTGACGTTGACGAAGCTGGTGCCCGCGTAATTGCGCTCGTCGCCCAGGATGCGGTCCAGCTCCAGCGGATGGCCGATGGATTCGTGAATCTGCAGGATCATCTGATCGGGCAGCAACAGCAAATCACGCGGGCCGGTGGGCGTGTTGGGCGCCATGATCAGTTGCAACGCCTGATCGGCGACCTGCCTCGCAGCACCGATGATGCCGCAAGCGTCGATGACTTCCGCGCCGCCCTGCTGGCCGAAATTCTCGCGGCCCAGGCTGCGGGTCTGGCTGTCCTGGCCGTCGTATGCGGTCACGCTCAGCCCGGGAAACACAAAACGGTGCGCCTGACGGATCTGCGCTCCGGCGCTGTTGAGATAGATCTGCTCGACGTTTTCCAATCCCAGACTGACCTGCCAGTTCACCAGGCGTTCGTCATGCGGAACGTTGGCGGACTCACTGCCAAGCAATGCGTAGCAGTCGCTCAACGATGGAAAGGCGCTGTTCAGATTGGGTGAAAGATAATCCGCGCAGCTGGTGGCGACAGGCTGGTCGCTCAGATCGAGCAAGGCGTGCGAGGCCAGCATCCGGGCCTGGTTTTCGGCGCGCTCAAGAGCCGCCTGCAGGCCGCGTTGCGAGAGGTCGTTGGTGGCGGCGTACGCCTCGACGCCATTGATGCGCACCGTCAGCATCGCGCCTTCGTCGGTGCTCAGTTGTGGCGGTTCGGCGATGTTCTTGCGCACCGAGAGGTGTTGGCTGGTCTGTTTGACGTAACGCAGAGAGAAAAACTGAGCGCCGCTGCGCAGGGCTGCGAACCGCTGCTTGAGGTGAGCGGAAAAGTCGAACATGCAGGAAAGCTCCTTGGCGATTCGGACAGGCAACGGTCCGAATCATAGCGCGCTTGAGCCCTGCGGCGGGACGTGAATTCCCGCACTGTAGGAGCGTGGCTTGTCCCGCGATCTGCCGGGAACCGGCAGCAAACTCTGCAAATGCGGTTTTCCGGGTACACCGAGTTTGCCGATTTTACGACGGGTTCCCCGCCGATCGCGGGACAAGCCACACTCCTACGAGTGCGCGTCGTCCTCAGGCTGTGTGGCCAATCTCCCGCATCGGCGTGCCACGCACCGGCGCATCGCCTGCCACGTAGTACTTCGCGGTGCTGCGCGGCAAAGGCGCGCGGCCGCGGATTTTGTCGGCGATCTTCTCGGCAATCATGATGGTCGGCGCGTTGAGGTTGCCGGTCGTGATCAGCGGCATGATCGAGGCGTCCACTACGCGCAGGCCTTCCATTCCATGCACGCGGCCCTGACCATCGACCACGGCCATCTCGTCGTTGCCCATCTTGCAGGAGCAGGACGGGTGATACGCCGTCTCGGCGTGCTCGCGGACGAATTTATCCAGCTGCTCATCGGTCTGGACCTCGATGCCCGGGCTGATTTCGCGACCACGATATTTGTCCAGCGCAGGCTGTTGCATGATTTCGCGGGTCAGGCGGATGCCGTCACGAAATTCTTGCCAGTCCTGCTCGGTGGACATGTAGTTGAAAAGGATGCTCGGATACTCGCGCGGGTTTTTCGACTTCAGTTGCACACGGCCGCGGCTCGGCGAGCGCATCGAGCCTACGTGGGCCTGAAAGCCGTGTTCACGCACGCCTTTGCTGCCGTTGTAATTAATCGCAACGGGCAGGAAGTGATACTGAATGTTTGGCCACTCGAACTCCTTGCGCGAGCGAATGAACCCGCCGGCTTCGAACTGGTTGCTGGCGCCGATGCCCTTGCCCAGAAACATCCATTCAGCACCGATGGCAGGCTGGTTCCACCACAGCAGCGACGGGTACAGGGAAACCGGTTCTTTGCAGGCGTATTGCAGGTACATCTCCAGATGGTCCTGAAGGTTCTCGCCAACGCCCGGCAGGTCGTGAACCACAGGGATATCGAGCTTCTGCAGCAGCGCCGCGGGACCCACGCCGGAGCGCTGAAGAATCTGCGGCGAAGCGATCGCGCCGCCGCACAGCAAGACTTCCTTGCGCGCGCGGGCTTCAATGCGGGTGTCGCTGTCGCCCACCAGATAAGCCACGCCTACGGCGCGCTTGCCGTCGAACAGGATCCGGTCGGTCAGGGCATGGGTGACGATGGTCAGGGTCGAGCGCTTCTTGGCCTCGTCCAGATAACCGCGCGCCGTACTCGCGCGGCGGCCGAATGGCGTGACCGTACGATCCATCGGACCGAAGCCTTCCTGCTGGTAACCGTTGAGGTCGTCGGTACGCGGATACCCCGCCTGCACGCCCGCTTCGACCATCGCCGCGAACAGCGGATTGTTGCCGGCTTTGGGCGTGGTCACGCTGACCGGGCCATCGCCACCGTGAAAATCATTGGCGCCGATGTCGCGGGTTTCCGCCTTGCGGAAGTACGGCAGGCAGTCGAGATAGGACCAGTCTTCCAGTCCTGGGTTTTTCGCCCAGCCGTCGTAGTCCATCGCATTGCCACGGATGTAGCACATGCCGTTGATCAGCGACGAGCCACCCAGGCCCTTGCCACGGCCGCATTCCATGCGACGGTTGTTCATGTGCGGCTCTGGCTCGGTTTCGTATGCCCAGTTGTAGCGACGGCCTTGCAGCGGGAAGGCCAGCGCGGCCGGCATCTGGGTGCGGAAGTCGGCGCGGTAATCCGGGCCGCCCGCTTCGAGCAGCAGAACAGTGACGCCGGCGTCTTCGGTGAGACGGGCTGCCAGTGTGTTACCGGCCGAGCCTGCGCCGATGATGATGTAATCGAATTCTTGGGACATTGAAGATGCTCCCTCTTCAGAAAGTGGGCGGTCGAGAGAAGCAGGGGGGAGCAATAGGCATGCTCGACCCCTTGCACCCGATGCTAATGCGCTAGCCGAACTGTCCTCTGGGCCTGTAGGAGTGGGCTTGCTCGCGATAGCGGCGGATCAGTCGGCAGAGATGCAAGATGCACCGACGCCATCGCGAGCAAGCTCACTCCTACAGTGATTGCGTTCGACTGTAGGAGTGAGGCGGGTCAGAACACCGAGGCGTAATCGCCCAGCTCGACCTGTACCGATTTGATCCGGGTGTACTGCGCCAACGAGCTGATCCCGTTTTCGCGGCCCACGCCCGACTGTTTGTAGCCGCCGACCGGCATCTTCGCGTCGGACTCGCCCCAGGCGTTGATCCAGCAGATACCGGCTTCGAGCTGATGAATCACGCGATGAGCGCGGTTCAGGTCTCGCGTCACGATGCCGGCGGCAAGGCCGAAATCGGTGTCGTTGGCGCGGCGAATCACTTCTTCCTCGGTGTCGTAGCTCAGAATGCTCATGACCGGGCCGAAGATTTCTTCTTTGACGATGGTCATGTCGTCGCGGCAATCGGTGAAAACGGTCGGGGCGACGAAGGCGCCTTTGCCGAACTCGCCCTCGGTCAGGCGATCGCCGCCGATCAACAGACGGGCGCCTTCTTCCTTGCCTTTGGCGATGTAGCCCAACACGCTTTCCATGTGCGCAAAGCTCACCAGTGGGCCAAAGTTGGTGTTGTCGTCCTGCGGGTTGCCGACGCGGATGCGCCTGACGCGTTCGATGATTTTGGCTTCGAAGGCGGACTTCAACGCGCTCGGCACGAATACCCGAGTGCCATTGGTGCAGACCTGACCGGAGCTGTAGAAGTTGGCCATCATCGCGATATCCGCGGCGCGATCCAGATCGGCGTCCTCGAAAATGATCAGCGGCGATTTGCCGCCCAGCTCCATCGTCACTTCCTTGAGTGAGGAGCTGGAGGCGCTGGCCATCACTTTCTTGCCGGTATCGGTCCCGCCAGTGAACGAAATCTTCTCGATGCGCGGGTGCTCGGTCAGCCAGGTGCCGACTTCGCGGCCGCTGCCGGTCAGGACGTTGAAGACGCCGTCTGGAACGCCTGCTTCGGTGTAGATTTCGGCCAGTTTCAGGGTCGTGAGCGAGGTGACCTCGCTGGGTTTGAAGATCATTGCGTTACCGGCCGCCAGCGCAGGCGCGGATTTCCACAAGGCGATCTGGATCGGGTAGTTCCACGCGCCGATGCCGACGGTCACACCCAGTGGTTCGCGGCGGGTGTAGACGAACGAAGTGTCGCGCAGCGGAATCTGCTCACCTTCGATGGCCGGGACCAGACCGGCATAGTACTCAAGCACGTCAGCGCCGGTAACGATGTCGACGTATTTGGTTTCGGAAATGGATTTGCCAGTGTCCAGCGTTTCCAGCGCGGCCAGTTCGTCGTTGCGCTCGCGCAGGATGTCAACCGCACGGCGCAGGATGCGCGAACGCTCCATGGCGGTCATGGCGGCCCAGATCTTCTGGCCTTTCTCGGCGCTGACCACAGCGCGCTCGACGTCGGCTTCGGTCGCGCGCTGAACCTTGGCAAGGACTTCGCCGTTGGCGGGGTTGATGGCTTCAAAGGTCGCGTCGCTGCTGGCGTCGACGTAACCACCGTCAATGTAGAGTTTTTGCAATTCGAAACGGGCCATAAAGTCCTCGCAGTTGTCTGTGATGGGCGTTGAGCGGGTGCGCCGTGCGCAGTGCCGATCGCTGTTCGGCGGCCGCCGTCTCTGTCAGGAGCAGCGCGCCGCTTTTGCCAGTTGCAAATCCATGTATTCGTAGGCGATCTGTTGCGCCTGTCCGGTATCGAACGCATCGCCCGACAGCGCGCCGCGCAGCCACAAACCGTCGATGAGCGCTGCCAGGCCGCGTGCTGCGGTGCGTGCGTCATCCAGTGGCAGGACGCGGCGGAACTGGCAGCACAGGTTTGAATACAGGCGGTGATCGTTGATGCGTTGCAAGCGGTGCAGCGAAGGCGAATGCATGCTGGTTGCCCAGAAGGCGAGCCAGGTTTTCATTGCCGGTCCGTTGACCTGACTGGCGTCGAAGTTGCCTTCGATGATCACCTTCAGATGAGCGCGGGGGCTGTCATCGGTCAGCGCCTGACGACGCTCGGCGACATTGATGATCAGCGCGTTCATCAGATGGCGCATGGTCGCTGCGATCAGGCCGTTCTTGTCCTGAAAGTAGTGACTGATGATGCCGTTGGAGACGCCCGCCAGCTTGGCGATCAGTGCAATGCTGGCGTCGCCCATGCCGACCTGATCGACCGCCGAAAGGGTGGCCTGAATCAGCTGTTGACGGCGTATGGGTTGCATACCGACCTTGGGCATCTGTGAGTCTCCTTGGCTCGCCGGGTGATCGTGAAGGACTGAAAAACGGCCTCCAGTCTAGTGCTTTTTAATTGAACGTTCAATCAACAAAAAACCATGGGCGTGCGGAAAGGTTGTGAATGGCAGCGTCTGCGAGGCCGAAGTCGATCATCTGTGCTGATCGTTCCCCACGCTCTGCGTGGGAATCCCGCCCCTGACGCTCCGCGTCATACCGTTGGACGCGGAGCGTCCCGAGATGCATTCCCACGCGGAGCGTGGGAACGATCAGATCAGATCTGCTAGAGGTATTGCGTTAAGCGTGTGTCGCGATCAACCGTGATTCTTGCCAAGCAAGGCGTGGTACAGCTCGCTGTCGCCCAGGATGCCGACCAGCTGGTTGTTCTCTTGCAGCACCAGTTTGTTGCCGGTGTGGTAGCGGATCTGCAGCGCCTCGCGCATGCCGATGTCCGAATGCACGACCGTCGGTTTGCGGCCCAGGTTTTCCACGGACTGCCCCGGTTCCCAGCTTTGCAGATCAACAGCCGCGCCGTGCTGATGCAGGCCCTTGATGGTGTTGCCGTCGGCCAGGTCGATCCAGGAATCGTCGCCCGGATCCAGGCAGACCTGGGAGCCGTTGATGCGCGTGCAATCGTTGATCGGGCGCATCAGGCTGCGGCCGCACAGCACGTTGAGCGGGTTGGTGTGGGCCACGAACGTACGCACATATTCGTCCGCCGGGTTGAGCACGATTTCTTCCGGCACGCTGTACTGGATGATCCGGCCATCTTTCATGATCGCGATGCGCGTGCCGAGCTTGAGCGCTTCGTCCAGGTCGTGGCTCACGAACACGATGGTCTTGCTCAGTTTCTTCTGCAGTGCCAGCAGCTCGTCCTGCAGGCCTTGGCGGATCAACGGGTCGAGCGCGGAGAACGGCTCGTCCATCAGCAGAATGTCGGCGTCCATCGCCAGCGCACGGGCCAGACCGACGCGCTGCTGCATGCCGCCGGAGAGCTCGTCGGGCTTCTTGTTGCGCCATTGGGTCAGGCCGACCAGTTCGAGTTTCTCGTCAACCAGCTGGCGGCGTTCTTTCTCGGGACGGCCCTGCATTTCCAGACCGAAGCTGATGTTCTCGCGAACCGTCAGCCACGGCATCAGGGCGAACTTCTGGAACACCATGGCGATACGCTTGGTGCGCATCATTTTCAGTTCGGCGGGTGTGCAGTTGGCGATGTTGATCTGTTTGCCTTCGTGCTCCACGAACAGCGAGCCGCGGCTGACGGTGTTCAAGCCGTTGATGCAGCGCAGCAGACTGGATTTGCCCGACCCGGACAAGCCCATCAGCACGCAGATCTCGCCCTTGTTGATTTCCAGGCTGGCTTTTTCGACGCCAACGATCTGTCCGGTCTTCTTCAGGATTTCTGGCCGCGTCAGGCCCTGATCCAGCAGCTTGAGAGCCTCACGCGGGTCTTTGGAGAAGACGACGTCTACCTGGTCGAATTTGATGATGCTCATGCGTCGGCCCTCACTTTAGCGTCGGGTTGTTTGCAGATACGGTCGAGCATGATCGCCAGCAATACGATCGCAAGGCCTGCTTCGAAGCCCAGTGCGATATCAGCAGTGTTCAGTGCGTTGACCACAGGTTTGCCCAAGCCATCGGCGCCCACCAGTGCCGCAATCACCACCATCGACAACGACAGCATGATGCACTGAGTGATACCGGCCGCAATGCTGGGCATGGCGTGAGGCAGTTCGATTCGGGAAAGCAGTTGACGACGGGAGCAGCCGAAGGCTTTGCCGGCGTCGAGCAATTCCTGCGGTACGTCGCAGATGCCCAGATAGGTCAGACGGATCGGTGCGGCAATCGCGAACACCACCGTGGAAATCAGACCAGGAACCACACCGAGCCCGAAGAGGGTCAGGGTAGGGATCAGGTACACGAAAGTCGGGACAGTCTGCATCAGGTCCAGGATCGGGCGCATGCAGGTGTAAAACATCGGCTTGTGCGCGGCAACAATGCCCAGCGGCACACCGATGACCACGCAGACCAGGGTCGCGAACAGCACTTGCGCGAGGGTCTCCATGGTTTCCTGCCAATAACCCAGGTTCAGGATCAGCAGGAAGGAAATGACGACAAAGGCGGTCAGGCCCCATTTGCGCTGGATGTAATGGGCAAGCAGAGCTATCAGGCCGATCAAGACGAAGGGGTTGAACCAGGTCAGACCCGAGGTCAGTCCGTGGATCATGGTTTCCAGCGACGATGCGATGGCGTCGAACGTGCTGGCGCCATGTTGCGTCAGCCAGTCAACGAAGCCTGCAATGTACTGGCCTAGGGGGATTTTGTGATCAGTCAGCATGATATCGGTTGTCCGCGTGCGGGATGAAATGAGGACAACAGGCGGGCGTACCCGCCTGCGTGTCGAGTTACTTCGTCAGCTCGGCTTTTGCGGCCTCCAGGCCAGGTTTACCGTCCACTGTGGTCACACCTGCCAGCCAGGTGTCGAGTACTTGTGGGTTCTTCTTCAGCCATGCCTTGGCTGCGGCATCAGGCTTCATCTTGTCGTCCAGAATGTTGCCCATCAGGGAGCTTTCCATCGGCAAGGTGAAGGACAGATTTTTCAGCAGTTGGCCAACGTTGGCGCACTCGGTGGTGTAGCCCTTGCGCACGTTGGTGTAGACCGTCGCCTGGCCGAAGTTGGGGCCGAAGAAATCGTCGCCACCGGTCAGGTACTGGATTTTGAACCGGGTGTTCATCGGGTGCGGTTCCCAGCCCAGGAACACGACGTCGGTGTTGCGTTTGGTGGCGCGGTCGACTTGCGACAGCATGCCCGCTTCGCTGGATTCCACGACCTTGAAGCCTGCGTCTTTCAAGCCGAAGGCATTCTTGTCGATCATGCTCTGGATCAGGCGGTTGCCGTCGTTGCCAGGCTCGATGCCGTAGATCTTGCCGTCGAGCTCTTTCTTGAATTTGACGATGTCGGCGAAATCGTGAAGGCCTTTGTCGTAGAGGGCTTGCGGAACGGCGAGGGTGTATTTGGCGTTTTCAAGGTTGGCGCGGACGGTTTCAACGGTGCCGGCATCGCGATAGGCCTTGATGTCGTTTTCCATGGTCGGCATCCAGTTGCCGAGGAAGATGTCCATGTTCTTGCCATCGGCCAGCGACTTGTAGGTCACGGGCACGGAAATCATGGTGGTTTTGGTCTTGTAACCCAGCGACTGCAGCACCACGCTGGTGACAGCGGTCGTCGCAGTGATATCGGTCCAGCCTACGTCAGAAAAATTGACCATCTTGCAAGCGGCGGGCTCTGCGGCCTGAGCCAGAACGGGCAGACTCAGCACAACGCCCAGCAACAGCTTTTGTGAACCTTTCATGGTTGGACTCCTTAGGTGTTTTCTTCTCGTCATCAGCCGAGGCTGACGCGTTTTCTGGTGTCGGCGAGTCAAGGGGGAAAACAGCTCTATCACTGCGTCTGGCGATTGAGTCGTTAACGATCATGTAACAGGGAAAAACAAACGCCTACAGGGTGCGTCGTAACCAGTACATAGGGGGTCGTATCCAGTGTCAGTGACGTCGCTTACAGATTTTTTCCCCGCCCGCCGACCGGTTTTCGAGTGTCTATGCGGCAAAAAGTGTCGAAAACAGTGAGGCTTCTTTCTGGCGAGTCGGCTCCTGCGCGCGCATGTGCAGCGGCGACGTTCGTGGACATGAGTGAGTCGGTGTGAGACGCCGCCCTTCGAGATAAAAGGCTGATGATGCCGCCATCTCGACGGATGACAGCTTCAGCGTAGCAGTTCCGTCGCCGGCCGCGCGGCGCGCCGGGAACCCTGTTTTGCGGAGGTTTGCGGTTAATGGCTATCAGCGTTTTCGACCTGTTCAAGATCGGTATCGGGCCCTCCAGTTCTCACACCGTGGGGCCGATGCGTGCAGCGGCGTTATTCGTGCAAGGGCTGCGTGAGCGTGGCCAGCTGGCGTCGGTCACGCGCATCGAAGTGCAGTTGTATGGCTCGTTGTCGGCAACCGGCGTCGGTCACGGCAGCGACAACGCAGTGATCATGGGGCTGATGGGCGAGTGGCCTGACGCAATCGATCCATCGCAGATCGGCCAGCGCATCGCAGAGCTGCGCGAAACAGACACGCTGATGCTCAACGGCGATCATCCGGTCGCCTTCGTGTGGCAGCGCGACATGTTGCTGCTCGACGAAAACCTGCCGTATCACCCCAACGCCATGACGCTAATTGCATTCGATGCACGTGGTGAGGCGTTTCGCGACACGTATTACTCGGTCGGCGGAGGGTTTGTCGTTGACGAGGCGCAGGCCGCCAGTGGCATTCTCGATGCCGACAACACGGTACTGCCCTACGACTTTTCCAGCGCTGATGAGCTGCTGATGCTGTGCGAGACAAATAATCTGCGCGTGTCGGAATTGATGATGGCCAACGAAAAGGTCTGGCGCAGTGAAGAGGAGATCCGCGCCGGCCTGATGCGCTTGTGGAAGGCCATGCAGGATTGCGTCGAGCATGGCCTGAAAGAAGAGGGCATCCTGCCAGGCGGGCTGAATGTACGCCGTCGAGCGGCACGTCTGCATCGCAGTCTTCAGGAACTCAATAAACCCAATGTCATTGGCTCGACGTTGAGCGCAATGGAGTGGGTCAACCTGTTCGCCCTGGCGGTCAACGAAGAAAACGCTGCAGGCGGGCGCATGGTGACGGCGCCCACCAACGGCGCAGCGGGGATCATTCCGGCCGTGCTGCATTACTTCGTTAAGTTCAGTGATGAAGTCAGTGAAGCGAACGTGGTGGATTACTTCCTCGGCGCGGCGGCGATCGGCATTCTCTGCAAAAAGAACGCCTCCATTTCCGGAGCTGAAGTCGGCTGTCAGGGCGAGGTCGGGTCGGCATGCGCCATGGCAGCCGCGGGGCTGGCGGATATCCTCGGGGCCACTCCCGAGCAACTGTGCAACGCCGCCGAGATCGGTCTGGAACACAACCTTGGCCTGACCTGCGATCCGGTTGGCGGTCTGGTTCAGGTGCCCTGTATCGAACGCAACGCGATTGCTGCCGTGAAAGCCATCAACGCTGCGCAGATGGCGTTACGCGGGGACGGTAAGCACTTCATTTCCCTGGATCGCGTCATCCGCACCATGCGCGACACCGGCGCGGACATGCACGACAAGTACAAAGAAACCTCGCGCGGCGGATTGGCGGTCAGTGCGGTTGAGTGTTGAGGCGTTGATTCGGCGGCACCTGATCTGACGCCTTCGTGAGCAAGCTCACTCCCACAGGGTTTGCGTCGTAGTCACGATGACTGGCAACGGCCAACCCATGGGAGTGAGCCAACTGTCTTTAATCCCCCCCCTTGATCAGCGGCGTAATACCCGACGCCTTCCCGGCTGAAGCCGGTCCTACGAAAAACTTGCAGCGTCTGTAGGACCGGCTTCAGCCGGGAAGAGGCCGGTGCATGCTGTGGAGATGCAGCGTCTGGAAATCAGCCTTCGCGGGCAAGCGCGCTCCTACAGGACGTGCGTCCGAGCCACGGCCTACCGACCCGCCTAACCTGTGGGAGTGAGCTTGCTCACGAAGGGCTCGTGCCCGTCGCCGATCATGGGGGCAAAGCATCCTCGCAAAATGGCGCTGCTCGCTTTTCGCTCACGTTTCGATCCCGCCGCTACCTTTTGGCGCGGAGGCCGCTGGACATGGCGCAAAGCCATGCCGCACCTGCGTTATCCGCTGCGCCGCCTGTCACCTGTGCATGCGGTGACACTCCAGCTGGTGCTGGCATTTGGGCACTTCACAAAAGTGCTACTGAATTGCTCAGCCCGCCCACTGTTTACAAGGCCTTGCGTTCAGCAGGTCGCTAATCGAACGCTCATGTCGCTCCCGAATAGACGCATCGCGACGTCGCAATCAGGGTTTATTGAATGCGCATTCAAGTTTAGGCATGGCATTTGCGTTGCAATAACAAAGCTCTCCACTGATGAGAGCAAACAACAAGAGCCTCTTCTTGGGGCCATCAACCGCTTTTCGTGTGAGGAGATACCGTGATGACTTCGTTCAACTCCGGGGCACAACCCCAGAACCGTGCGCCTCAATCCATCGGCTTTTTGCTGCTGGACAATTTCACACTCATTTCCCTTGCATCAGCGGTTGAGCCACTGCGTATGGCTAACCAGCTTTCTGGCCGTGAGCTGTATCGCTGGACCACACTGAGCGTCGACGGCGGCCAGGTCTGGGCCAGTGACGGCCTGCAAATCACCCCTGACGCGGCCATGCACAAGGCGCCGGTGCTCGACACCGTAATCGTCTGCGGCGGCGTCGGCATTCAGCGCACGGTCACGCGCGAACATGTGAGCTGGCTGCAGAGTCAGGCGCGTCAATCCCGCCGCCTTGGCGCTGTGTGCACCGGCAGCTGGGCACTGGCCTGCGCGGGCCTGCTCGATGGTTTCGATTGCAGCGTGCACTGGGAATGTCTGGCCGCGATGCAGGAAGCTTTCCCGCGCGTGGCCATGAGCACTCGCCTGTTCACCCTCGATCGCAACCGCTTCACCAGTTCGGGCGGCACGGCGCCGCTGGACATGATGCTGCACCTGATCAGCCGCGATCACGGGCGTGAACTGTCCGCTGCAATCTCGGAAATGTTCGTCTACGAGCGTATCCGTAATGAGCAGGATCATCAGCGCGTGCCGCTCAAACACATGCTCGGCACTAATCAGCCGAAGCTTCAGGAGATCGTCGCCCTGATGGAGGCGAACCTTGAGGAGCCGATCGACCTCGACGAGCTCGCGGTGTATGTCTCGGTGTCCAGGCGTCAGCTGGAAAGGCTGTTCCAGAAATACCTGCACTGTTCGCCGTCACGCTACTACCTCAAGCTGCGCCTGATCCGCGCGCGTCAGCTGCTCAAGCAAACGCCGATGTCGATCATCGAAGTGGCGTCGGTCTGCGGCTTCGTTTCCACGCCGCACTTCTCCAAGTGCTACCGCGAATATTTCGGCATTCCACCGCGTGACGAACGCGTCGGCTCCAACACGGCACAGCAAGTGGCGATGATGCCGATCCCGCAAGCGATGGTGCTTGCGCCGCTGTCGGGCCCGCTGTCTGCACTGAGCCAGGCGCGTAACGAGTCGACGTTTGCGAGTGTGAGGTTGTGACTGGCTCACGCATTATGTGCGTGCTGTAGGAGCGCGCTTGCCCGCGATTGCGGCGTGTCAATCGACACATCGGTGCAGGCAACCTCCATCGCGGGCAAGCGCGCTCCGACAGAATTACGCCTCGGGGCGGGCCTTGTTATAAGTCGCCAGCGCCGGCAACAGCTGCTGATCAATCGCCTGACGCACCGCCGGGAGGATGGTCGCACTGCCGCTGAGCATTCTTTCCACCAATTGTCGCAGCGCTCGGGCGCGGTCTTCGGTCAGACCGCAGACGGCTTGGGCGCACGCCTGTTCGGCGCTGGCGCCGGAGGGCGTTTCAAAGCCGATGGATCTGAGTTGGCCGATGAGATCGTCCTGGTCGATCAGGTCCGCATGCATCATGACGTTGGCTCCTTTTATTGGGAATGATTCGATTCTGGTGGGGCCCGATGGGCTCGGCAATACCTGTCGTCGGCAATGTCTGGCATACGCACAACGGTGTCGTTTTCGGCTATGTAACTGTTTAGTTAATTCGGCATAATGGCCTCATTCAAAATTGCGCAGGTCATGGTTTGGTCACCCTCTAGCCTGCGCAAGTGCCTCAGCCCCGGTTTTGTAACGGCTTAACCGGGGATTTTTTTGCCTGCCATTTGGGTGCCCCGTGTGCCGAAGGGAATGAGCGGTCTGCGCGACGGCGGCTGTTTTGGTAAACTCCGCAGCCTTCCAGGAGCCGCCATGAACTACCGTCACGCCTTCCACGCCGGCAACCACGCCGACGTTTTCAAACACATCGTCCTGACTCGATTGATCGCGCTGATGTCGCGCAAAGAGCAGCCTTTTGCCTATCTCGACACCCATGCTGGCCTGGGGCTGTACGACCTGCAGGGCGATCAGGCGACACGTACCGGTGAATGGATCGAAGGCATCGGCCGTCTGTGGGATGCCGAAGACGTGCCGCCGATGGCCGCGGGTTACATGGACGTCATTCGTCACATGAACCGCAAGACCGGTGAGCTGCGTTACTACCCCGGCTCCCCGGAGTTGGCGCGTCGCCTGACCCGTGAGCAGGACCGTGTGCTGCTCAACGAAAAGCACCCCGAAGATGGCGCGCTGCTCAAAGACAACATGAAATACGACCGTCGCGTCGCGGTGCATCTGGGTGAGGGCTGGTATGTGCCCCGGGCGCTGCTGCCGGTTCAGGAAAAGCGCGCGGTCATGCTCATTGATCCGCCTTTCGAGCAACTGGACGAGATGAAGCGTTGCTCCGTTGCGCTCAAGGAGGCCATCGCGCGCATGCGCCAGACTGTCGCCGCCATCTGGTATCCGGTCAAAGACCAGCGCGCCCTGAAACGCTTCTATCAGGACCTCGCCGAAACCGGCGCGCCGAAGCTGTTGCGCGTGGAGCTGCTGGTGCATCCGCTGGAAACGCCCAACAGCCTCAACGGCTCCGGGCTTGCGATCGCCAATCCGCCATGGGGCCTGGAAGAAGAGCTACGCGAGCTACTGCCGTGGCTGGCCGAGAAGCTGGGTCAGACTCAGGGTGACTGGAAGATGGATTGGTTGATAGCGGAGAGTTGATTCACGTGATGTGCGAAGGCCAAAGCCCGCCTCGAACTTCTCGGTGGTTCGAGGCGGGCTGATGGGGTTGGTAGACAGGCGCGGCGGCTAGGTTTGTGAGTCAGCTAGCCATCGGACCACTGTGCCGCCATCGAGGGTACGTCTGATACCGAATAAGTAGTTGCTCTCCTGCAATGCACCTGCGGTACACCATCCCGCTCCCTCCACATTCGCCAAGCCGTATTTATCGCCGAATCCGGGATCAGGTTCACCTGACTCCGCATCAAAGCGCCCGATCATGCCAAAGTTAGGCTCTCCAAATGGGGTCAAATAACGTCCACAGACGACAATTCTGTCTTCAGAGTCTAAAAAAGCGTCAGATAAGGGCAGGTCAGGCCCTGTCTCGGGATAGATGATTTTTATTTCTCCGCCATTGAACTCATCAGGTATTTCCCCTTGGTTGTTCAAAGACGCCAGGAAGATGCCTCCCGCCACGTTACCCACAATGATGAGGTTCTCTTTTACCGGAATCATCCGTTGACAAGGAAAATAGCCGACTTCGGTGAATTTTTTGAAATAGCCATCCTCTGCGAAACTGTGGTCGAGGTTGCCACTGCTGTCGACTTTAATGACGAAACTTTCTCCTTCACGCACTTCAGCGGTTGCGGGCACCTCGCCACTCACAATAAACGAATCGCCTTCTGGTGAAGCAAGGTGAAGTCCGGTTGGAAACCATCTTTTCTCGGGCATCAGTCTGACGTAGCCCTGTTCGTTGAACGCGGTATCAAGTTCGCCCGATTCTGTAAGTTTTATTAAATAGGTGTGGAGTTTGTAATTCCACGGCTCTGTACCTAATTGGAAAGTTTCGGCTGCTATAAAGCATCCGCCCTCTGCAAGAGGAATGAAGCCGCCCCAGTCACACCTATTTTGTATACCCTCATTTTGCGCTGAGTAACGGTCCAATGGGGCTAACGCATCGCTCAGCTTTTTATTATCTTCAAATGGCAGGAGGTAGTGCTGCACTCCGCCCTTCCCATAACTTTCATCCAGCGTTCCATCTTCTGAAATACGGGCCGTTGCAGGAACGGTGACCGGAACTCCATTATCATTGGAGGTCAACCTTACCAGCAACCGAATCAACACTTTTCCAGTACCGGGCAAACTGTGCAGGCCAGTTGTCAGAAAGGGGTTTACATCAGGATCGAAGGGAAGCGTCAGATAACCTTCTTTGCCGAAACTCGAATCAACTTGCCCCTCCGAGTCTGTCTTGCAGTAGCGCGAAGGCACAGTGCCACCGGAATCAATGCTCATGATGATGCTCTTGTCTGGCAGGACCAAGAGCTGAGTAATATATTCATTGCCACTCTCGACATCGCTTACAAACGCCGGGTCAGGTACCGCTTTCTGGTCTGAGGTGTGACTTTGCTTAGTCATTACATTGATCTCCATGTCAGGTATTGATCAGCGTAGTCATGCCGTCGAAGTAGGATTAGATTCCTTCGCGATTGAATTGAACGTTCTAATTTCGAATAGGCAGGAGCTTTAAACTTTCAGTCTGCGGCGAAGCGCGACCCATTACCGCCATGGCAGACTGAAAGTTCTAAGCCTTTATCTGGCTTTCAGCGTTTCAAGGATTTAACGAAGCGGGCATGCAAACGCCCGTGCCGCCAATGCCGCAATAGCCCTGTGGATTCTTCGCCAGGTATTGCTGGTGGTACGCCTCGGCGAAGTACACGGTTGGGGCCTGGTCGATTTCTGTGGTGATGGTGCCGTGGCCGGCCTTGGTCAATTCAGCCTGAAACACCTCGGCGCTGGCCTTGGCTGCGGCCAGTTGCTCCGGGGTGGTGGCATAGATCACCGAGCGGTATTGCGTGCCGATGTCGTTGCCTTGGCGCATGCCCTGAGTTGGATTGTGCAGTTCCCAGAACATCGCCAGCAGCGCTTCGTAGCTGACTTTTTCCGGCTCGTACACCACTAATACGACTTCGCTGTGGCCGGTCAGGCCGGAGCAGACTTCTTCATAGGTCGGGTTGGGTGTGAAGCCGCCCGCGTAGCCGACGACCGTGCTGACCACGCCTTCACGTTGCCAGAAGCGACGCTCGGCGCCCCAGAAGCAGCCCAGGCCGAAAATCGCGAATTCGACGTTTTCGAAGAACGGTCCCAGCAGTGGACGGCCGTTGACGAAGTGGGTTTCTGGCAAAGCCATCGGGGTTTCACGGCCCGGCAAAGCCTGCTGGGCGGTAGGGAGTTCGTTTTTGTTCACAAGAATTTCCGAGCGCAAGACCATGAGGCAAATCCTCTCTGGGGGCAGGACAACCGACAGGGTTTGTCAGTGAATGGCAGATATGGGGTCAGTTTCAGCGGATACAATGCAGGGCGGCAAGTGTGCCGTACCACAAGTGCGTGGGGAAGGCCTCAGGCTGCAGGACCGCGTGGATAACGCCTGAGGGCGTTGATCAGGTCCTCACCTGGAATTGGCTTGTCGAACAGGTAGCCCTGACCCACATCGCAACGATGGCGACGCAGAAAGGCCAGCTGCTCGGCGGTTTCGATCCCTTCGGCGACCACCGTCAGCTTGAGGTTGTGCGCCATGGCGATCACCGCCGACGTGATTTCCATGTCGTCCTGATCATCCGGGATATCGCGGATGAAGCTACGATCGATCTTGATCACGTCGATGGGGAATTTCTTCAGGTAACTGAACGACGAATAGCCGGTGCCGAAGTCGTCCATCGCCAGGGTCAGGCCGAGGGTTTTCAACGACTCCAGTTGCAGGCGCGTGTCTTCGGTGGCCTCCAGCAGCAGGCCCTCGGTCAGCTCCAGTTCAAGCAGCGACGGATCGAGTTGCTCCTCGCGCAGAATGTTGGCGAGCGAGTCGACCAGCTCCGGGTCCGAAAACTGTTTGGGCGATACGTTGATGGCCACATGCAGTTTGCCGTAACCGGCGGCGGTCAGTTGCTTGCTCATGCGGCAGGACTGGCGCGCCACCCATTTGCCGATCGGAATGATCAGCCCGGTCTCTTCGGCCACGCTGATGAACTGGTCCGGACGGATCATGCCTTTCTCGGGATGATTCCAGCGCAGCAGCGCCTCCATGCCCAGAAGGCGACCTGTTCGCAGGCACAGCTTGGGCTGATAGAAGACCTCGAGTTCGTTCTGAGTCAGCGCGCGGCGCAGGTTGTTTTCGACGAACAGTTTGTAGCTGGCCTCGGCGTTCAGCGCCTCGGTGAACACTTGCACCTGGTGCTTGCCGTTGGCCTTGGCCTTGTGCAGCGCAAGGCCGGCGTTCTTCATCAGTGTCTGCGGGTCGCGGCCATGGATGGGCGCGCACGCAAGGCCAACCGAGCCGGTGACGCTGATCAACTGGTTGTCGACGAACATCGGCTTGTCCAGCGTTGTCAGCACCTGACTGGCAATGCGCTGGCCTTCCTCCGGGCCGGTATCGTCCAGCAGCACGGCGAACTCGTTACTGGCGAAGCGCGCCAGAATGCCGGTCGGGCTGAGGCTGTTGCGCAGACGCCGGGCCAGGCTGATCAGCAGTTTGTCACCGGTCTGGTGGCCGAGGCTGTCGTTGATGCGCTTGAAATTGTCGATGTCCACCAGCAGCAGGCTGATCGGCGTCTCCACGTCGCGCGCGAAGTGCTCGTCGAGCGTGCGAATGAACGCCGGGCGGTTGCCCAGATTGGTCAGGTTGTCGGTGTATGCCAGCCGCTCGATGCGCTGTTGCGAGAGCTTGGCCTGGGTGATGTCTTCGTAGATGCCGATGTAATGGGTCAGCTCGCGGTTATCGCCGTACACCTTGGAGATCGACAGCTGGCCCCAGTAGGGTTCGAGGTTCTTGCGCCGGCTCTTGAATTCGCCCTGCCAGCTATTGCCGCTCGCCAGGCTTGAATTGGCGTCGAGCAGCAGCGAACCGAGGTTTTCCAGTGCTGGCAGTTCCGACAAGCGATGCCCGTGGACTTCATCAGCGGTGTACTGGGTGATCTCGGTGAAGCTTGGGTTGACGTACTCCACGACGCCGTCGCAATTGACCAGCAGGAAGGCGTTCGCACTTTGCTCCACGGCGCGCTGAAACAGGTGCAGGGCGTTGGTGGCGGTGCGGCGGTTGTGGTTATTGATCGCCTGGGCAAACTGGTCGGCCAGCTCCCCAGCGAACGCAATTTCATCGGACTGCCAGTCCCGCGGCGTGCCGGTTTGCTCAAGGCACAACACGCCGACCACCTGGCCATCTATGCGGATACTGGCGTCGAGGATGGCGTTGATGTCACGAGGGCCCAGGCTCTGGGCCAGTTCGCGCGTGCGCGGGTCGAGCTGCACGTCGTTGGCATCGATGGCGCGACTGGTGTGCAAGGCTTCCAGATAGCTGGGGTAACAGCTGATGTCGATCGGCGCGGGCTTGTGGTACTGATCCGTTTCGCGCCGGTATTCGGCAATGGGTTCCAGCGTCTTGCCGTTGAGATTCCAGATCGCGGCGCGGTCGATGTCGTAAATCTCGCAGGCGCTTTTGGTGATCAGTTCGGCCGCTTCTTGCAACGAATTGTTGGAGCTGTAGCGATGGCGCGCCAGGCGCAGAATCAGGCTCTGTTGTGCGCGCACGCGCTCCAGATGCTGCAGCTGCTCGTGCTGAGCGCGCTGGTTCAGCTCCAAAGCGATTTGCAGGCGCGAATTCTGCACTTCCAGGTCCGGGCTAAAAGCCAGCTCGCTGGCGTCGAAGACTTCATCGACCACCATCAGGTAGCCGCGCAGCAAGTGCCGGTTATGTTGCTTATAGCCTTCGCCGATCTCGAGCAGGCCCAGAGGACCGCGCAGCGTGTGCAAGGTGTAGCGGATCAGATAATGGGTATTGCTCGCCAACTGCATCTGCACCGCGTCGTGCAGTTGATAGCGCGCTTCAGGCTCCATCAGGCTGGCGTAAGGCGAGCCGATCAGCGCGCACAGCTCCATCGCTGGCATGCTGAAGTGCTTTTCGCAGTTGGGGTCCAGATAAAGCATGGCCCAACTGGCTTCATTAAGCCGCTCGAAACGCAGCATGCCGAGCCGCGAGGGCACCGGCAGCTGCGTCACGACCTCGGCCGCCGGTCTTCCGGCAGCATCAGGTTGGCTTTTCATGAAGGAACTCGCTTTAAGAGTACGGTCGCGCATGGGCAAGGAGCCCATCGTTAAATCGCGTGTCGCAAGGTTGCATCATGGCGAACGGGCTGACAAGTGAGCGCGATGGCTTAGTGCTATAAATCTGTCGGCAAAACCGGGATTAACTGAAGGTTGTTGGTCGGATTTGTCGGAATGGGGCGGTAAGTGGTTGTTATTAGTGTCTGGACGGGTCCCGCGCAGGTACTTGGGTCTTCGAAGGTTCTGCAACGGGTACCCGGCAGATTGCAGGCAGCCGCGCTCCAACGGCCAAGGGAGAGCGTCAACCCCATAAAACATCCGCCCAAAAAAAGCCCCGCCAGATAAGCGGGGTTGAGGTACGAGCGTGGCAGCTCGAAAAACTGCGAAGGCCCGCTCAATGAAGAGCGGGCCTTTTGAGGCTTACAGCAGGATCGTGCGGATATCCGCCAGCACTTCGCCCAGACGCTTGGTGAAGCGCGCAGCAGCGGCGCCGTTGATCACGCGGTGATCGTAGGACAGCGACAGTGGCAGCATCAGGCGCGGCTGGAATCCCTTGCCGTCCCAGACCGGTTGCATGGTGGCCTTGGACACGCCCAGGATCGCGACTTCCGGCGCGTTGACGATCGGCGTGAAGCCGGTGCCGCCAATGTGACCCAGGCTTGAGATGGTGAAGCAGGCGCCCTGCATGTCGTTGGCCGACAGCTTTTTGGAGCGCGCTTTTTCAGCCAGCTCGGCAGCTTCCGCAGCCAGTTGCAGCAGGCTCTTCTGGTCGACGTTCTTGATCACAGGGACCAGCAGGCCGTCCGGAGTATCCACCGCGAACCCGATGTGGAAGTACTTCTTGCGAATGACCGCTTTCCCGCTTGGCGCCAGCGAGCTGTTGAAGTCCGGCAGTTCCTTGAGCAGGTGCGCGATGGACTTGAGCAGCAGTGGCAGCACGGTCAGTTTCACGCCGGCCTTTTCAGCGACGGCTTTCTGCGCAACGCGGAAAGCTTCCAGGTCGGTGATGTCGGCCTGATCGAACTGAGTCACGTGCGGGATGTTCAGCCAGCTGCGGTGCAGACCGGTCGCGCCCAGTTGCATCAGGCGGGTCATCGGCACTTCTTCGATTTCGCCGAAACGGCTGAAATCGACTTCCGGAATCGGTGGGATGCCCATGCCGCCGGCAGCGCCGCCAGCGGCTGGCGCGTCCTTGGACTTGGTCATGATCGATTTGACGTAAGCCTGCACGTCTTCTTTCAGCACGCGACCATGCGGGCCGGTGGCCGTCACGGCGCTGAGCTCGACGCCGAATTCACGCGCCAGCTGACGAACAGCCGGACCTGCATGAACCTTGGCACCGCTGGCTGCAGGTGCAGCAGCCGGAGCAGGAGCGGCTTCAGTTTTTGCAGCTGGAGCGGCGGCTGGAGCGGCGGCCGGGGCGGCAGCAGGGGCTTCAGCCTTGGCCGGAGCCGGTGCTGCTGCCGGAGCAGGAGCGGCGGCCGGCGCAGCGCCAGCGACCTTCAGTTTCAGGATCAGGTCGCCAGTGCCGACTTCATCTTCGACCTTGACGCTGATGCTCTCGACAACGCCTGCCGCTGGAGACGGAATCTCCATCGATGCTTTGTCGGATTCCAGGGTGATCAGGGACTGGTCAGCCTCGATGCTGTCACCGACCTTGACCATCAGCTCGATGATGCGAGCCTTGCCCGACGAACCGATGTCCGGAACGTGGATGTCCTGAACAGCCGCTTCGGCGGCTGGAGCTGGCGCAGCAGGGGCAGCGGCTTCAGCCGGTTTTTCAGCAGCAGGTGCAGCCGGAGCAGGCGCAGCGGCAGCCGGTTCAGCAGCCGGTGCGGCGGCAGCTTCGCCTTCTGCTTCCAGTTCGAACAGCTCGTCGCCTTCTTTCAGGCGGTCGCCCAGCTTGACCTTCATGGCCTTGATGACGCCGGCCTTGGGAGCCGGGATTTCCATGCTCGCCTTGTCAGACTCCAGCGTCAGAACGCTCTGGTCCGCTTCGATGCGATCACCGACCTTCACGAACAACTCAATGACTTCACCTTCACCGTTGCCGATGTCGGGTACGCGAATTAGCTCACTCACAATGTCTCTCCTCAGGAGAACCTGTTCCTCGACTGCGCTGTTCCAGTTGCGACGAAACAGCCTGAATGCTCATTTACCGAAGTAAATTCCGCATCGCCGGCTGTTCCGCGCAATCTGTCAGCGCTCTATACGATCTTTACGCAGACGCTCAGCAGTCCAGCGGGTTGCGTTTTTCAGGGTCGATGCCGAACTTGGCAATGGCTTCGGCCACGACCTTCGGTTCGATATCGCCGCGATCGGCCAAGGCTTCCAGGGCGGCCAGCACAACGAAGTGACGGTCGACTTCGAAGAAGTTACGCAGCTTCTTGCGGCTGTCGGAACGGCCGAAACCGTCGGTGCCCAAGACTTTGTATTCCTTGGTCGGAACCCACTGACGGATCTGGTCAGCGAAGAGCTTCATGTAGTCGGTCGAAGCGATCACCGGACCTTTACGGCCGTTGAGGCATTCTTCAACGTAGCTCAGTTGTGGCTTCTGGCCGGGCTTCAGGCGGTTGCTGCGCTCTACGGCCAGGCCGTCGCGACGCAGTTCGTTGAAGCTGGTAACGCTCCAGACATCGGCACCGACGTTGAACTGCTCGCGCAGGATCTTCGCCGCTTCGCGTACTTCGCGCAGGATAGTGCCCGAACCCAGGAGCTGCACGTGGTGCGCCGCTTCCTTGGTGTCTTCTTCGAGCAGGTACATGCCCTTGACGATGCCTTCTTCGGAACCGGCCGGCATGGCTGGCTGGACGTAGGATTCGTTCATCACGGTCAGGTAGTAAAAGACGTCCTGCTGTTCTTCGAACATCTTCTTCATGCCGTCCTGAATGATCACCGCCAGCTCGTAGCCGTAGGTCGGATCGTAGGTGCGGCAGTTCGGGATGGTCGAAGCCAGGATGTGGCTGTGACCGTCTTCGTGCTGCAGACCTTCACCGTTCAGGGTGGTACGACCGGCGGTGCCGCCGACCAGGAAGCCACGGGTGCGGCTGTCGCCTGCGGCCCATGCCAGGTCGCCGATACGCTGGAAACCGAACATCGAATAGAAGATGTAGAACGGAATCATCGGCTGGTTGTGGCTGCTGTACGAAGTACCTGCAGCGATGAAGGAGGACATCGCGCCTGCTTCGTTGATGCCTTCTTCGAGGATCTGACCTTTCTTGTCCTCGCGGTAGAACATCACTTGTTCTTTGTCGACCGGCTCGTACAGCTGGCCTACGGAAGAGTAGATGCCCAACTGACGGAACATGCCTTCCATACCGAAGGTACGGGCTTCGTCCGGGATGATCGGAACGATGCGCTGACCCACTTCCTTGTCCTTGACCAGCTGCGTCAGGATGCGCACGAAGGCCATGGTGGTGGAGATTTCGCGGTCGCCGGTGCCGTCAAGGATGGCCTTGAGAGTTTCCAGCGGCGGCGTCGGCAGGCTGAAGCTCTCGGCGCGACGCTGTGGTACGAAGCCGCCCAGCGCAGCACGACGCTCGCTCAGGTAACGGGCTTCGGCGCTGCCTTCTTCCGGTTTGAAGAATGGCAGGGATTCCAGCTGATCGTCTTTGACCGGGATGTCGAAGCGGTCGCGGAAGTGACGCAGGCTATCCACGTCGACTTTCTTGGTGTTGTGCGCAGTGTTCTTCGCTTCACCGGCGCCGGTGCCATAACCCTTGATGGTCTTGGCCAGAACCACGGTCGGCTGACCCTTGTGGTTAACCGCCTGATGATAAGCCGCGTAAACCTTGTACGGGTCGTGGCCGCCACGGTTGAGTTTCCAGATTTCGTCGTCGGACATGTCCGCAACCATCGCCTTGAGTTCTGGCGTGTTGAAGAAGTGCTCACGTACGAAAGCGCCGTCTTTGGCCTTGTAGTTCTGGTACTCGCCGTCGATGACTTCGTCCATGCGACGTTGCAGGATACCGTCGACGTCCTTGGCCAGCAGTGGGTCCCAGAAACGGCCCCAGATGACTTTGGTCACGTTCCACTGGGCGCCACGGAAAACGCCTTCCAGTTCCTGGATGATCTTGGCGTTGCCGCGCACCGGGCCGTCGAGGCGCTGCAGGTTGCAGTTGACCACGAAGATCAGGTTGTCCAGCTTCTCGCGACCGGCCAGGGCGATGGCGCCCAGGGATTCCGGCTCGTCGGTCTCGCCGTCGCCCAGGAAGCACCAGACTTTCTGCTTGCCTTCCGGGATATAACCGCGGTGCTCCAGGTACTTCATGAAGCGCGCCTGATAGATCGCCTGGATCGGACCCAGACCCATCGAAACGGTCGGGAACTGCCAGAAGTCTTTCATGAGCCACGGGTGTGGATAAGAAGACAGGCCGTTGCCATCGACTTCCTGACGGAAGTTGGTCATTTGCTCTTCGGAAATACGGCCTTCCATGAACGCACGGGCGTAGACGCCTGGCGATGCGTGACCCTGGAAGTAGATCAGGTCGCCGCCGTGTTCGTCGGTCGGGGCCTGGAAGAAATAGTTGAAGCCGATGTCGTACAGGGTTGCACTGGAAGCGAAGCTGGAGATGTGACCGCCCAGATCCGGATCGCCGATGTTGGTTTTCACAACCATTGCCAGGGCGTTCCAACGTACCAACGAGCGAATGCGGCGTTCCATGAACAGGTCGCCAGGCATGCGTGCTTCGTGGGTAACAGGAATGGTGTTGCGATAAGGCGTAGTGATGGCGTAAGGCAGCTGCGAACCACTTCTTGTGGCCAGCTCACCCATACGGGTCATCAGGTAATGAGCACGGTCTTCGCCTTCTTTGTCGAGAACCGATTCCAGGGCGTCCAGCCATTCCTGGGTTTCGACGGGATCGAGGTCTTGCATGGCTTGCTCCAGGGCGGAAAGGCTTCCAGAATCGGTTGCCTGAGTTTGTTGCGACTGGCCTTGTGGGCAGACGACGTAAAAATTCTTGGATGACCGGAGTGGTACCCGGCGTTGTGTAGTTTTACTACAAATCTTCGGCTAATTCAGCTTTTTGACTTGTATATACAGTAGTAAAACTACAGCTTAGCGATGTTTTCGCTCGCGTTGCTGTGTCAGATAAAACGGTAATTCTGGTTAAAAGATCAAATGAAAAACCTTAAAACCAATGCTGGCAGTCAAAGAAAACTAATCGCCAGCAATTTTTAACCTTTGTTCGACAGTCCTGTCAGCGACAGGTGTGGCTACCGGGGCAGGTAGTCTTTCGAACGCCGATCTAGGATAGACCATGAGCCTACCCTCGCTGGCTGAGTTGCCGGCCATCCTGCTGCCGTTGGTCACTCGTGCACAACAGTCGTTCCGCGCATCGCTCGACGCACTGACGGACGTCGACAAGGCTAGGTTCGACACTTGGCCGCACGCTCGACTGGCGGCGTTCGACCGCGTCTGCAGCGCCAGTGATTTCGTGGCCGAGCATGTGGCCCGCGATCCACTGATGCTCCTCGAACTGGCCGAATCCGGCGAGCTGGAGCGCAGTTTTGGCGCTGGCGAATTACACGGCCAGATTGCGCGAGCGGTCGTTGAAGCGACCACCGACGATGAACTGGGGCGTAATCTACGTCGTCAACGCACGCGCCAGCAAGTGCGAATTATCTGGCGTGACCTGACCAGGCAGGCCGATCTTGTCGAAACCTGCCGCGACCTTTCCGACATGGCCGATGGCAGCATCGACCTTGCCTATCGATGGCTTTATGAGCGTCATTGCCAGCAATTCGGCACGCCGACCGGCCGTCGGACAGGCGAGCCGCAACAGATGGTCATCCTCGGCATGGGCAAGCTGGGCGCCGTGGAGCTGAATCTTTCTTCGGACATCGATCTGATCTTCGCCTATCCCGAAGGCGGCGAGACGCAAGGCGTGAAGCGGGCGCTGGATAACCAGGAGTTTTTCATCCGGCTCGGCCAGCGGCTGATCAAGGCGCTGGACCCGGTGACGGTGGATGGCTTTGTGTTTCGCGTTGACATGCGCCTGCGTCCGTATGGCTCCTCCGGCGCGCTGGTGCTGAGCTTCAACGCGCTGGAGCAGTATTACCAGGATCAGGGCCGTGACTGGGAACGCTACGCGATGATCAAGGCGCGGGTGGTCGGCGGCGATCGGGCCAAGGGTGACGAGCTGCTGGAAATGCTGCGCCCGTTCGTCTATCGGCGTTATCTGGACTTCTCCGCGATCGAAGCGCTGCGCACCATGAAGCAGCTGATTCAGCAGGAGGTCCGGCGCAAAGGCATGGCCGAGAACATCAAGCTGGGCTCGGGCGGCATTCGCGAAGTCGAATTCATCGCGCAGGCCTTTCAGTTGATCCATGGCGGGCGCGACCTCAGCCTGCAGCAGCGGCCGTTGCTCAAGGTGCTGCGTACGCTCGAAGGGCAAGGCTACTTGCCCGCGACGGTGATTGACGAACTGCGCCAGGGTTATGAGTTTCTGCGTTACACCGAGCACGCCATCCAGGCGATCGCCGACCGTCAGACCCAGATGTTGCCCGATGGCGCGCAGGATCAGGCGCGTATCGCGTTCATCATGGGCTTTGCCGACTGGAACAGCTTTCACGAAAAGCTCATGTATTGGCGTGGCCGGGTCGACTGGCATTTCCGTCAGGTCATCGCCGACCCGGATGAGGAAGAAGGTCAGCCAGAAGGTGGCGAGGAGATCGTCGGAGGTGAGTGGCTGCCTTTGTGGGAAGAGTCCCAGAACGAGGAAAGCGCCTGCCGCCAATTGCAGGAAGGCGGGTTCGCGGACGCGGAAAAGGCCTTGAAGCACCTCAACAATCTGCGCAACAGCTCCCAATTACGCTCGATGCAGCGGCTGGGACGCGAACGCCTGGACGCCTTCATTCCTCGCCTGCTGGCGCAAGCGGTCGAGCACGACAATCCTGATCTGATCCTTGAGCGGGTCCTGCCGCTGGTCGAAGCCGTGGCGCGGCGTTCGGCCTATCTGGTCTTGCTGACTGAAAACCCTGGCGCGTTACGCCGTCTGCTCACGCTGTGTGCAGCCAGCCCGTGGATTGCCGAGCAGATTGCGCGTTTCCCGCTGCTGCTCGATGAATTGCTCAATGAAGGCCGTCTGTTCAGCCCGCCGCAGGCTCCGGAACTGGCCGCCGAGCTGCGCGAGCGTTTGACGCGTATTCCCGAGGACGACCTCGAACAGCAGATGGAGGCGCTGCGGCATTTCAAGCTCGCGCACCGGTTGCGCGTGGCCGCCTCGGAGATCACCGGCAGCCTGCCGCTTATGAAGGTCAGCGATTACCTGACCTGGCTGGCCGAGGCGATCCTGGAGCAGGTGCTGGCGCTGGCATGGCGTCACACGGTTGCCCGGCACGGCGCGCCGCGTCGGCCTGATGGCAGCGTGTGCGATCCGGGTTTCGTGATCGTCGGTTATGGGAAAGTCGGCGGCATCGAATTGGGCCATGGTTCGGATCTGGACCTGGTGTTCATTCATGATGGCGACCCGCAGGCCGAAACTGACGGTCCCAAACCCATCGACGGCGCGCAGTTCTTTACCCGGTTGGGGCAGCGGATCATTCACTTGATCACGACGCAGACCAACTCCGGCCAGCTGTATGAGGTGGACATGCGCTTGCGGCCTTCCGGTGCCGCCGGGCTGCTGGTCAGCTCGCTCGGCGCGTTTTCCCGTTATCAGGAGAACGAGGCCTGGACCTGGGAGCATCAGGCGCTGGTCCGCGCGCGGGTGCTGGTCGGCAGTGCCGATGTGGGTCGCGGGTTCCAGGCTGTGCGTGCCGCCGTACTGGGGCGCGAGCGCGATCTGGACAAGTTGCGCCAGGAGGTCAGCGAGATGCGCGCTAAAATGCGCGACAACCTCGGGACTCGGGCCACTGCGGCGGGCAAGGGGCCAAATGCCTTCGAAGCCACGGCCTCCTTCGATCTCAAGCAGGACGCCGGTGGTATCGTCGATATCGAATTTATGGTGCAATACGCGGCCCTGGCGTGGTCCAGAGAGCATCCCGCACTGCTTCGCTACACCGATAACATCCGGATTCTCGAGGGCCTGGAAGAGGCGGGTCTGATGCCTGCCGCCGATGCCAGCCTGCTGCGCGAGGTGTATAAAGCCTACCGCTCAGCGGCCCATCGACAGGCTCTGCAGAAGGATGCGGGCGTTGTCTCCGGCGATCAGTTTGCCGCCGAGCGGCGCGAAGTGATGCGGATCTGGGCGCAGTTGGGGTTGAGTTAAGGCATGAAGGATTCTTCACTGAATCCTGGGGCCTCATCGCGAGCGAGCTCACTCCTACAGAGATTGAATATCCCCTGTAGACGCGCGATTGTTCCTGCAGTGGTCAATTACCCCTGCAGGAGTGAGCTTGCTCGCGATGACATCAGTGAAAGCGCTGCAAGGTCTGGATGTAATGGACCTATATAAAGCTATGACAGGGAGGCGTCAGGCTGTGTGGAAGCGTCACGCAGTCTGATGAGCCTCCCTGCTCGTTTCTGGTCGTTTTTGGATTGAGCATGAGAATTCTGATCGTAGGGCCCAGCTGGGTCGGTGACATGGTGATGGCGCAAACGCTGTTCCAGTGCCTGAAACAGCGTCACCCGCAATGCCAAATCGATGTATTGGCGCCCGAGTGGAGCCGGCCGATCCTTGAGCGCATGCCAGAGGTACGCACGGCCTTGAGCTTTCCGCTCGGCCATGGTGCGCTGGAGCTGGCGACCCGTCGCCGTATCGGTAAATCCCTCAAAGGCCAGTACGACCAGGCGATCCTGCTGCCGAACTCGTTGAAATCGGCACTCGTGCCGTTCTTCGCGGGCATCCCGAAGCGCACCGGCTGGCGTGGCGAGTTCCGCTATGGCCTGCTCAACGATGTGCGCACGCTGGATAAGCAGAAATACCCGCTGATGATCGAGCGCTTCATGGCGCTGGCCTACGACAAGGACGCCGAGCTGCCGCGTCCGTACCCAAAACCCGCTTTGCGCATCGAGCCCGCCAGTCGTGATGCCGCGCTGGCCAAGTTCGGCCTGGCGCTGGATCGTCCCGTGCTCGCACTGTGTCCGGGCGCGGAGTTCGGCGAATCCAAGCGCTGGCCATCCGAGCATTACGCCAGTGTCGCCGAAGCGAAGATTCGTGAGGGCTGGCAAGTGTGGCTGTTCGGCTCGAAGAACGACCACGCGGTCGGCGAGAGCATTCGGGAGCGGTTGATTCCGGGGCTGCGCGAGGAATCGACCAACCTCAGCGGCGGCACTTCTCTGGCCGAGGCCATCGACTTGCTGTCCTGCGCCGACGGCGTGGTGTCCAACGATTCGGGCCTGATGCATGTCGCCGCTGCACTGAATCGGCCCCTCGTTGCCGTCTATGGCTCGACATCACCGGGCTTCACCCCGCCGCTGGCCGATCAGGTCGAAATCGTTCAGTTGGGCATCGAATGCAGCCCGTGCTTCGAGCGCACCTGTCGTTTCGGTCACTACAACTGCTTGCGCCTGCTGGAGCCCGAATCGGTGATTCAAGCCCTCGGTCGCCTGGGCGGCACGCCGGTCGAGGTCGCCTGACTTGCGGGTACTGCTGATCAAAACCTCGTCGCTGGGTGATGTGATCCATACATTGCCTGCCCTGACCGACGCTGCCCGCGCACTGCCTGGCATCCAGTTCGACTGGGTGGTGGAAGAGGGTTTTTCCGAAATTCCGACGTGGCATCCGGCTGTCTCCACGGTGATCCCGGTGGCGATTCGGCGGTGGCGTAAAAACCTTTGGCAGACCCTGAAAACGGGCGAGTGGCGTCAGTTCAAGCAGCGTCTGCGCGAGACCCGGTACGATCTGGTGATCGACGCCCAGGGCTTGTTGAAGAGCGCCTGGCTGACGCGCTACGTCAAGGCGCCGATCGCCGGGCTGGACAAACATTCTGCGCGTGAGCCACTGGCCGCGCGCTTCTACGACCGGCCGTATCCCGTGGCCCGTGGTCAGCATGCAGTCGAGCGTTTGCGTCAGTTGTTCGCTCAGGCGTTGGGCTATGACGTCCCGGCAGGACTCGGTGACTACGGGCTGGATCGCAGCCGTCTGCTCGATGCCGATGGTGGCGCGCCTTACGTGCTGTTCCTGCATGGCACCACCTGGGTGACCAAGCATTGGCCAGAGGTGTATTGGCGCCAGCTTGCCGAGCGCATGATCGGTCAAGGGCTCGAAGTGCATCTGCCTTGGGGCAACCCTGCGGAAAAGGCGCGCGCCGAGCGCATCGCCGTTGGCCTTGATAAAGCGCACGTCCTGCCCAAACTGAATCTGGCGGGCGTTGCCAGAGTGCTGGCTGGCGCTCAGGGCTGCGTTGCCGTCGACACCGGGCTGGGTCATCTGGCCGCTGCGCTGGATGTGCCGACGTTGTCGCTGTTCGGCCCGACCAACCCCGGCCTGACCGGCGCTTATGGCAAATCGCAGGTTCACCTCGCGGGCGATTACCCGGCCTGCGCGCCGTGCCTGCAAAAGAAATGCACTTATCAACCGACGCCTGAAGACAAGCGTCAGTTCGATACCGAACGCGAGTGGCCGATGTGCTTCACTCGCCTGAATCCCGAGCGAGTAGCGAGCCAGTTGGGTTCGCTGTTGCTGGCAAAGGAACATCCCTGATGCAACTGGCATTCGTGCTTTATAAATACTTTCCTTTCGGCGGCCTGCAGCGCGACTTCATGCGCATCGCGCTGGAGTGTCAGCAGCGCGGCCATTCGATCCGCGTCTACACGCTGATCTGGGAAGGTGACGTGCCTCCTGGCTTCGAAGTGCTGGTGGCGCCGGTCAAGGCGATCTTCAACCACCGTCGTAACGAAAAACTGACCGACTGGATGAATGCCGACCTGGCCAGGCGTCCCGTGGATCGTCTGATCGGCTTCAACAAAATGCCTGGGCTGGACGTGTACTACGCCGCCGACGGTTGCTATGAGGACAAAGCGCAGAACCTGCGCCACGGCCTGTACAAGTACTGGGGCCGTTATCGCCATTTCGCCGACTACGAGCGCGCCGTGTTCGCCAAGGATGCGAAAACCGAAGTGCTGATGATTTCCGAAGTCCAGCAGCCGCTGTTCATCAAGCACTACGACACCCCGCTCGAACGGTTTCATCTGTTGCCGCCCGGGATTTCTCAGGATCGCCGCGCGCCCGCCAATGCTGCCCAGATCCGTGCCGAGTTTCGTCGCGAATTCAATCTGGCCGATGACGACTTGCTGTTGGTGCAGATCGGCTCGGGCTTCAAGACCAAAGGCGTCGATCGCAGCCTCAAGGCGCTCGCGGCGCTGCCCCCGGAACTGAAAAAACGCACGCGACTGTTTGTAATCGGGCAGGACGACCCCAAAGTATTCCAGCTGCAAAGCACGGCGCTCGGGTTGAGCGACAACGTCACCTTCATGAAGGGGCGCAGCGACATCCCGCGTTTCCTGTTGGGGGCGGACCTGCTCATTCATCCGGCTTACAACGAGAACACCGGCACTGTGCTGCTTGAAGCGCTGGTGGCCGGCCTGCCGGTGCTGGTCAGCGCGGTGTGTGGTTATGCTCACTACATCGCTGAGGCCGACAGCGGCCTGGTACTCGACGAACCGCTGGAGCAAAGCCAGCTCAATCAGTACCTGGCCCGCATGCTCAAGGACGATGCCGCGCGCAGCACCTGGAGCCGGAACGGGCTGGCATTCGCCGACACGGCTGATCTTTACAGCATGCCGCAGCACGCTGCGGATGTGATTCTGGCGGAGCACCACGGATGAAACTGATCCTTGCTGAACCCTTCAAGAGCCTGTGGGCCGGACGCGATGCGTTCGAGGCCGTCGAGGCGCTGCAGGGCCAGGTCTATCGCGAGCTCGAAGGCCGGCGCACGCTGCGCACGGAAGTCGACGGGCGCGGTTATTTCGTCAAAATCCATCGCGGCATTGGCTGGGGCGAAGTGGCGAAGAATCTTCTGTCGGCCAAGTTGCCGGTGCTCGGCGCCGGCCAGGAATGGCAGGCGATCAACCGTTTGCATGAAGTCGGCGTACCCACCATGACGTCCGTGGCCTATGGCGAGCGCGGCAACAATCCTGCCGCGCAGCATTCGTTCATCATCACCGAGGAGCTGGCGCCGACCGAAAGCCTGGAAGACGTCAGCATCAACTGGCGCAACCAGCCGCCAGAGCCGCGGATGAAGCGCGCCTACATTGCCGAAGTTGCGCGGCTGGTCGGCATGATGCATCGCGCCGGCGTCAATCATCGCGACTGCTACATCTGCCATTTCCTGCTGCACACCGACAAGCCGGTCACGCCCGAAGACTTCAAACTGTCGGTCATCGACCTGCACCGTGCCCAGACCCGCTCTGCAATCCCGATGCGCTGGCGCAACAAGGATCTGGCGGCGCTGTATTTTTCAGCGATGGATATCGGCCTGACGCGCCGCGACAAACTGCGCTTTCTCAAGGGCTACTTTCAGCAGCCGCTGCGCAGGATTCTGGCCGAAGAGTCTGCGCTGCTCAGCTGGCTGGAGGGCAAGGCCGAGAAGCTGTATCAGCGCAAACTGCGCTATGGGGATGCGCTCTGATGGCGGGCTGGAATCTTGAATCCGCCTACGCTGAGCTGGCTGACGATTTCGGCACGCTGGACGCCGTATTCGCCCTCAAAGGCGAGCGCCTGACCCGTGATCCGCTGTCGGAAGTGATCCGGGTGGAGCGCAACGGCGTGAACTACTACGTCAAACGCTATGTGGCGGCAGGCAAGGGCTTGCGCCGTTACCTGGGCCGACCACGGGTCAAGTCCGAGTGGCAGAACCTCAAGCGTTTCGCGAAATGGGGCATTCCGACCGCCGAGGTCGTGGCCTGGGGACTGGAGCGTAATGGCGCCGCTTATGATCGCGGCGCGTTGATCACCCGCGAGCTGCCGCGCACCGAGGATCTGTCCGATCTGGCCAAACACAAGGATCTTCGCCTGCATGACCGCGCCTGGGTCGACGCCATCAGCCGGCAGGTCGCGCGTTATACCCGGACCATGCACGACCACCACTTCACCCACAATGACCTGAAGTGGCGCAATCTGCTGGTGGATGATCAATCGACCGTATTCCTGATCGACTGCCCCAACGGCGCGTTCTGGGTCAGCTTCATGTTGCGTTATCGCATCACCAAGGATCTGGCCTGCCTGGACAAGGTCGCCAAATATCACCTTTCCGCGACTCAGCGTCTGCGCTTTTATCTGCAGTATCGCGGGCGCGAACGCTTGAACGATTCGGACAAGAAGCGCATCCGTCATATCGTCGGTTTTTTCGAGGGGCGTGAATGAGTGTTTTCATCGCAGACGCCGACCGAGGCTTGCTCGAGCGTCATGGTCTGGCTGATTTCGATTCGCTGTGGGATGTCGAACTCGATGCCGTGGACGAGCCCAATACCGGACGCGGCGGCTGGAGCAGCGTGTTCCGGCTGGAGCTGGAAGGCTCCGGTTACTACCTCAAGCGTCAGAGCAATTACTTGACGCGCACGCTGCATCACCCGCTGGGCGAGCCTTCGTTCTCCCGCGAGTTTCGCAATATCAGCCTGTATCAGAAGCTCGGCATCCCGGCGCTGCGCGCCGTGTTCTACGGCGAGAAGAAGGTCGACGGCGAGCGCCGCGCGATCCTGATGACCCGCGCGCTGGACGGCTGGACCGATCTCGATACTTTGCTGCAGCAGTGGAACGACCTGACCGCGACCCAGCGCCTGGCGATTCTGCAGGCGTGTGGCACGCTGGCCCGTACGCTGCATCAGGCGGGTCAGGTGCATGGCTGTTTTTACCCCAAACATATTTTCCTCAAGGCCCGTGGCGGCGCCTATCTGGCGCAGTTGATCGATCTCGAGAAAACCCGCAAGTCGATCTTCGGCCAGCGTGATCGGGTCAAGGACATCGAGCCATTGCTGCGTCGGGCGCCGGTCTGGAATGAGGCCGAGATCCGCGAAATGCTGTCCGCCTACCTTCAGGCCCCCGGCGACAGCGGACTGGTGGATGCATGGTGGCAGCGGCTGGCGAAACGAGGCAGTCATAAGCGCAGCGGCCGGTAAGCAGGATTTGGATTGGCATGCAGGTCTGTGACAGTGAGCTGCGTGCCTGATGGGCCACTGATTAGGGTTCGAGCTGATGAAAGAGGGCGCCGATGCGTTTGTCTGAACTGAAAAACGCCGGTCGCACGCCAGCGCTGCCAATGAGCATTGCGCTGGCCGACGCTGCGGGTCCGGCCGAATTGCAGCTGTTGAGCCTGCTGCGCGTGCTGCCGGGGCAGCGTTATGTGGGCGCGGGAATCTGGCGGGGCCGGCCGGTGCTGGCCAAATTGCTGGTCGGCCCGAAGGCGCCCCGGCATTTTCAGCGCGAGCGCGCCGGTGTCCAGTTGCTCGCTGCTCAGGGCCTGACCACCCCGTTGCTGCTCGCCGACGGGCTCGAGGACGGCGAGGGCGGCTGGCTGCTGTTCGAGTTTCTCGATCAGGCTCAGAGCCTGGGCGAGGCTTGGAAGGCGGTGGAGTATCTGCCAGCGCTGGCTGATGAACAGCAAGCCGTGCTGGGTGACGCGTTAGCCGCCGTCGGCCAGATGCACGCCAAGGGGCTTTGGCAGGAAGACCTTCACCTGGACAACCTGCTGCGTCAGGACGGCAAGCTGTACTTGATCGACGGCGCGGGTATTCGTGTGGAGGAGGCCGGCAAGCCATTGTCCCGGCAGAAAGTGCTGGAAAACCTCGGCGTGTTCTTCGCCCAGCTGCCTAAATCGCTGGAACCCTTCACTGAAGAATTGCTGGTCTACTACCTGCTGAGCAACGGCGAGCACGGTCTGCCGGTCGAGGCCCTGCAGAAGCAGATCGACAAAGTGCGCAGCTGGCGGCTGAAAGATTATCTGACCAAGATCGGCCGGGAATGCAGCCTCTTCGCCGTTAAAGACGGGCCGTTTGCCTTGCGCGCAATCCGTCGCGAGGAAGAAGCCGCGATGCTGCCGGTGCTCGACAACGCTGATGCGCTGATCGACAGCGGTCATCTGTACAAGACCGGTGGCGCGGCCAGCGTGGCAAAAGCCGACGTCGGGGGGCGAGCGCTGGTGATCAAGCGTTACAACATCAAGAATTTCGCGCACTGGCTCAAGCGGTTCTGGCGCCCCAGCCGTGCCTGGCATTCATGGCGTGAAGGCAATCGCCTGATGTTTCTCGGCATCGCAACGCCCAGGCCGCTCGCGCTGCTGGAGCAGCGGTTCTTCTGGCTGCGGCGCAAAGCGTATCTGATAACCGAGCACCTGCCGGGCCCCGACATCATCGAGCGGTTTGCGCCCTACGTGGCTAATGCAGATGCTCCCGAAAGTGAGTTGCAGGCGCTGGACACGCTGTTTGCACAGCTGATTCGTGAACGCATCAGCCACGGCGATCTGAAGGGACATAACGTGTTCTGGCAGCAGGATCGATGGGCGTTGATCGATCTGGACGCCATGTGTCAGCACGGCTCCCAGAGTGCATTCGCCGCTGCGTTCGCCAGGGATCGCGCGCGTTTCATGCGCAACTGGCCCGCCGACAGTGCGCTGCACCAATTGCTGGAACAGCGTATTCCCACCGTCTCGAAAACGCTCGAATAAGCCTGAGGGCGCGACTCACCGCAGGGTGAATCGCGCCCGTTCACGCTCAGGCCACGTGTTTGAGTTTCATCTGCACGAGTGCGTCAGTCAGCGACGCGAGGTCATCGAAGGGCTTGAGATGCACCTGAGGCCATGCGTCTCGCTCGATGTAAAACCTGCCTTCGCCATTGAGTCGCACAGGCGTTCGCTTGAGCGTTCTGTCCCGAGAGCGATGGATGATCACCGGTCGCGCCGAATCGCTCTGTTCCAGCAAAAACATGCCGGGATTATAGAGGCGGTCGCCGACCGGAATCGCCAGTTGCGCGCGGGGCCGAAGCTCGATTTCAACCCTGAAATCGTTCTTGAGAAACACCTGCCCGCTCGCGATACCCTGACTCACTTCCTCGCCCGGATCGAGCATGATGCCGCGGCCTTTGCCTGGCGCCACGTCCATCACACGCACACCGATGGCGCGCTCCAGCTCGGCAATGCCGGGCACGCTGTTCTTGAAGGTGTTGGCGTGGGAATTGCCGACCAGCGCTATCCATTTGTGCGCCCCGATGACGCTTTGATGTTTGCGGATCGTGCGCGAGGCGAAATAGCTGAATACCTGCTGGCGCGTCGAGTCGGACGTCGTCGGCAGATTGCGAATGAAGTAGGACGCCGCGCAATCGATCGCACGCACCTCGACACCGTGGCGTCGGGCTTGCAGCAACAAGTTCTCGAAGGTATAGACGCCCTCCTTGTCGGTGCGGAAGCCCTTGTCCATGGCCTTGATGTCATGCAGCAGGGTCTTGCTCATCAAGCCTGTTTCGGCGAACAGATCGAGGTCAGCCTGATGCAGGTCCGTCAGCAGATGCTCCATGTAGAGCGTCTTCACGTTTTGCTTTGACAGATACTCCAGGTTGTCGAGGATCAGGCGCTTGCTCGCAATCGCAGCATGGGATTCGCCAATGACAACGCCAGAAGTATTTTCGTACAGCTCTTCCAGAAACATGCTGATCGGCGTGTCAGCCTTGATGTCCGGCATGGCCACGCGAGTGGGCACCTCGGCGGACAGCAGTTCGCGGGCGCTTTTTTGCAGCGAGGCGCCCAGTTCGAAGAACGTCTTGCGAACTTCTGCCAGCTCGGTTTCCGGAAAGAAGTAATTCGGGTTCAGGCCCCGATGCCGGAAGTAGGCGAGCTCATGAAAGACCGGTCGCATCGCTACGGGTAACTGATAGCTGTCATCGATCAGCGATATCTGAATGGCGTTGAGTGCCGGGTTCTTCGGCCATTGGGAAGCCTGCGCTCGCGCCCAGTAGCCGTCGGCATGCCACTGGAAACCGTGTTCACCGGCGTAGAGATTGGCCGCCAGCTTGCGCTGCGAGACGAAGGATTTGCGCTGCGGGTCCAGACCCCATTCCAGAGGTGAGCGGCGCTCCAGCAAGTTGTACAGCGCATCATCCAGCGCAGTCGAAGGCTCTGCTGCCGTTGCGCTCGTGCCTGCCGTCGGCGTGGCGTGGGCGCATGGGATTTCTACCCGGAAATCGCCTCGGGTCTGTGCCGCGCCGAGGGCATCATCGGTGTCGCGGGCAATCAGTTGAGCCTGGCCCTGCGGCACCTCGACGACACGAAGACTGATCACCCCCTGCAATTCACTGATGCCCGGCTGGTGCTGCCAGTCGTTGGCGATCCGATGGTCGAGCAGGGCAATCCAGCGGCGTTGAGGCTGAGCCTGAACGTCGTCGCTGATGACCTTGTTGCCGAAAAACGCTGACATCTTGTGCTGCGCGAGCGGGTCGCCCAGTGCCGCGCTCACCTCGTTGTCGGCGAAGTCATAGCTGACTGAGGAGCTGAACGGCTTGACCTCAATGCCGTGCCGATGGGCGGCCTTGATCACGTGGTAGTAATCGTATTTGTCGCTGCGGCTCTTCAGCGCGCCGTCGTTGACGGTGTCCAGATAGTGTTTGAGCTGATGCGAACCGCTGCGGGTCTTGCTCCCCAGCGCTTTGTATTTCTGTAGCTTGTGCACGTGCTGATCAGTCTGCAAATGCTCCAGATAAAGCACCTCGATTTTCTGCTCGGCAAGCAGCGGCATGTTGTCGATCAGCAACTGTTTGCTGGCGATCAGCGTCGGCGCCTCGCCGATGACCAGACCATTGGCGTCCTTGAACGCCGCCTTCAGGAATGCTTCGACGGAGGTTTCGCTCTCCAGTTGAGGCAGCTCTGGCTTGGTCTTCAGAGCAGGATGTTCGAAGAACGCCGCTGCGTCGCGGTACAGGTTTTGACGCAGCGTGGAGTAGGTTTCGCGTCCGGCCAGGAAAATGTCGTCGAACATGAAACGAAGATGGCCAGTGCTGTCGCTGTAGCTCTCGGCCTGTCGGACGCTGACGATGCCAAACACGTAAGGCTGCAGGCCTTCGGGCATCTCGTAGTCGCTCAGGCTGTTCGCGGCAGTGGTCGGTCCTGCGGCGGTCTCGTCAAGCGACTGATAGACGGGCAGGACCCCGCCGCGCAACTTCAATGGTTCGAGGGTTTCCCACAGACCCTGCTCATTGCGTCGTACCGGCTGCCTGCCGAAAAAGGCGAACGGATTGCCCGGATCCACGATCTGCCAGATACGCATGCTGGCGTCGTACTGGACCTGAAAAATCTGGTCGTGCATCGTGATGTAACACTTGCCGCGCAGCATCGTCACGCCCTGTGCATGGGCAGCATCCAGGGGCGTGCCTTCGGCCAGCGAGATGCTTACGACGTAAGCGGGGTTCGCGCTGTCTTGCTGCAAGGCTTTCCAGACTCCACTGATGTCGGTTTCGGCGAAATGACCGGTGGGCTGCAAGGTGTCCGGCATCAATGCATGCGTGCGGTACAGCGGTACGTGACGACGGGTTTCAGACGCTGCCGCCCAGAACACTTCATCCTGCACGATCACCGGTGTGAGAGGGCCTTCGGTTTTAACGCCCGGCAGGCTGGATGTGGGGACAGATTGATCGCTGCGTGCGACCCTTTTCAGCACGCCGCCGAGGCCCTTCATTCCCGAATACAGATCGCCCGCCGAACCTGCTGTATTCAGCCATGCGCTGAGGACATACAGACTTGCGGCTTCATGGTCGCGCTCATGCAACGCTGCCAATGCGCGGTAGCTGTCGACACCGGCCATGACCATGCCGACTGCGAAGCTCGCCGGCGGAAAGGGCAGGGTCAGCACGATTGCGACCATCTCCACGCTGCTCCAGATCAGCCGGGCGAGCATGTCGGCGCGGCCGGTAGTCGTGGCCTGTGCGTCGGCGATCTTGCGTTCGATAATGTGGTTGAAGCACACATCGTGCAGATCGGTGAGAGGCCGATCCGCGAAGGCGGGCGCCATGCCTTTGCCCTTCTTCAGGTCGGCCAGTGCGAACGCCAGTGAACGCCCGGCGCCAGCACGACCGCGCTTGAGGTAGTAGTCGCCCATGCCGTCGCGCAGCAAGGTGTTGCTGAACGATTCGAGTGGGCGAAACGCGTATCCGTCAGGCGCCTGCGGTGTGTAAAGCAAGGCCTGCGACGCTGCGTCCGGGCCTTCAGGGCGCAGCAAATAACAGCCATGCAGGATTTCGACCTTCACGGCAACCGCCAGCACATCGACTTTCAGTTGCAGCGGATAAACCGGGAAACGGGCGCGCAGGACCGGGTCCGTTGCATGCAGCTGTTCGAGAGTACGGCTCAGCCATTGATGCTGCCCGGCATCGATCTGCCCTTTGAGCAGGCTGCGCAATGCATCGGCGCTCATCTGCAATTGCGTCAGGAGCAGGCTCTGACGTCTGCGCCAGGCATAGCCTTCGCTTTGAGGATCGAGCAGTTGGCTGCGGACTTTCTCAACGTATTTGTCGAGCACCCATTGACCGTGCACAGAGCGAGCGACTTTGCTCGGGGTCAGCTTGCTCAGGTCCAGGCCGGCAGGGCCAGTGAACGATGCCGTGGTATCGGCGGTTGCCGTGAGCAGGCTCAGGCTGTCGTCATAGCCGTCACGCAGCATGCGCGTATAGCTCAGGGTTTCTCGCGGTGAGGTGATGATGATCTGATCGGGATCGACAGCACCGTCGGGCAGCCCCAGCAGTTCGTTGATCTTGCGTGAAGCATGGCTGTGCACGAACGCCTCGAAATCCGGCACGTGAGTGTGGGGCTGTGCTTCGTAGCGTGAGCGCACGGCAACGAGCGCATCCTCCAGCGCTACCAGTTGCTGACGCTGTTCCTTCGAGGCGTTCAAGTACCAATCGGGCGTGTGCTGACGTTGCTCGGCCAGCTTCATTTGTATGTGCGCCGACACCAGCCCGCGCAGGCCTGCGTCATAATCGGGACAGGTCGAGTAGCTGACGAAGTTCTCCGGTGGTGCCGGGAGCTCAGCCAACCGTTGCAATTGGGTTACCAGCGCGGCCTGATGCGTGGGCGCGACGTGGGCCACGAGAAACTCGCTCAATTGCGTGCTGCGACTCCAGCTCACCAGTTCATTGAGCAGCTGGCGTTCACTGGTGAAGTGTTGAAAGCGCTGAGCACGCGGAATGTCCGCCGCGTACAGCATCAGACTGTCGAGCTCGCCCGCGTCGTTGAGCGTGCGCAGCACCAGAACGCCGCCCAGCGTATCGCGCCCGTTGAGCACCAGTCGCTGGATCGTGACGTTGTGATTTTTCGGCGCCGTGGTCGCCGGATTCAAGGACTCGATCAGCGCATACCCGTCTGGCGAAAGATGCCCCTGAAGCGCCGCAGCATAGCCGTGGGTCAACAGTTGACGATGCATGACCTCGCGCATCTGTCGCTGAGTCGTTTCCGAGCCGTAGATCTGCCGTTGCGCCTGGCCAAACGCGCTGCGCAGATCCAGTTCGTCGATGAGCTTGGCCAGATACGCGAGTGTCAAACGCTCGTGAGCCGACGTGAGCGGGCGGCCGTTCAGCGTGACCTGCGTGTCAGTCAGAAAGCTCGACCCCGCCAACGAGTCGCCGGGGTGCAAGCCGATCAGCCCGAGCTGGGTCAGCGAGCGGCTGTTGGTGTAGGTCTGCGCCACGCCGGGCAGCGGGCGCTGGGTCGACAAGCGCAACTGGTCAGGATCGACGTCATGACCCAGGTCGTTGGCGATGCGTGCGCGCAGGTGGCTGCGGGCGTACTGCTCTGGCGAAGCCGCGTCGCCCATCACGCTGGTCAGCACGCTGATCGCCTGGCCGGTTTCCTCCAGCGCGCGGGCATAGTGCTGACGCTCCTGCACCGTTGCCATCTTCAGCCAGTCAGGCCACTTCTGGCGTTCACTGCGCAGCCAGAGGCGATGATCGATCGCAACGATCATGCCGTCAGGCCCCCAGGATTTCGGCATGCGCATCAGGGCATCCAGACGCGAGGCGAAAGCTTCGGTGCCCGCGACGCTCGTTGCGAACAGCTCGTTGATGTCGCCGTGCTGCTTGTCCAGCAGGCGGTCGAAGGCGTAGTCGAAGGCCGAGCCCTTGATGCGTGTCAGCCGCCAGTCCGAGGCAGTCCAGTTTTCCAGGAAGAGGTCACCCTCAGCCTGAATGCCCGACCAGGCGTCGCGAGTGCTTTCCGGCAGCGTGCGCAGCAAAGGCAGGCGCAGAACGGGATGGTTGATGCGTCGGGTTAGCTCGTCCGTCATCGCCTGTTTTGAAGTGAAGCCTTCACCGCTTTGCCCCGGCAAGGACAGCAACGTCTGGCCGTTCTCTGCGGTGGAGATGATCGCGCCGGCGATCTCGATCCAGCGCCCATCGTCGATCTGCAACTGCAACGAGCTGAATTCGACGCGCGCTTGCTCGTCAGCCCCCGGCAGGCAGCGTTGATAATCGGCGTGCAACTCGCCTTCCTCGATGCTCAATGACACATCGTCGCGCAGGGCCAGTTCGAGCCCCGTCACAAATAATTCACGTCGCGAAATGTCCCGGGCACTGGCCTGGCTCCAGAACTGCGCGATGCGCGCGTGCAGATGTTCGACCTGCTCCGTTGGCGTCATCCCGATCTGGTCATCCGTACTGATACTGGCCGCAGGCAGATGATCGAGCTCGGCTTCAAGTACCCTGGCCAGCGTCGTCAGACGATCGAGCGCGGGCGGGTTAAGTGTCTGTGTTTCCATGGCGTGTTGCGTTCCTGTCATGAACTCCGCGAAGGGTCGCAGAGCCGGGCGCCGGGCCCGTCGATTCGTTGAGCTTCGAATCAATCAGAACGCTGATGGGGTGAGGTGCTATATAGTTATCGCGTGGCTTGAACGGAGTGCAGGTCGAGCCATTTATAAGGCGTACCGCGTAGCATTCCGTAATAAAGGTTATATCCGTCAACAAAGCAGGCCGTGCGCATTTTTCCATCCTTGGGAAACGAAAAAACCGGCTGGCTGGCCGGTTTTTTCACCCTGACTGTCGTTGAACTGAATCACCGTGTACAGGGTTGAGTCGTGGGCGAATTCTCAGGGCGAAGGTGCTGGCTGTCAACGTCCCCTGCCACTCAGGGATGTTTCGAGATAAGTCCGCTCAGCTGAATATGCGTAAGCCACACCCATCTGAATAGATCGCAACACGCTTCATTTACCCGCGACCAAATCCGGCGCCGTTACGCTATAATCCCGCCCTTTAGCTGCCCGCCGCACTCGCGCCAGGCACACCTTATTTGTCAGGCGCATGACGCCTGCATGCAGACTGAAGAGGCTAGACCCTAGTGGCATTGACGATCCTTGGCCTGTCCGGCGCCCTTAGCCATGATCCTTCCGCGGCCCTGTACATCGACGGCAAGCTGATTGCTGCTGCCGAAGAAGAGCGTTTCGTTCGCGACAAGCATGCCAAGAACCGCATGCCGTACGAATCGGCCAAGTTCTGCCTCGAGCAGGCGGGCATCAAGCCCTCGGACGTCGATGTCGTGGCCATCCCGTTCGCCCCGATCAGCCTGTTCGGTGAGGCGCGCTGGCACTACGCCAAGCGTTACTGGTACGCCCCGGATCGTGCGCTCGACGCCATCCTGATGGGTAACCGTCGCTACAAGCGCTATCGCAACAAGATAGTCTGGTGTCTGGAGCAGCTGGGTTTCGATCCGAAAAAGATAAAGATCGAACCGGTCGAGCACCACCTGGCCCACGCCTCCAGCGCTTATCACTGCTCCGGCTTTCAAGAGAAGACCGCGATCCTCGGTATCGACGGCAAAGGTGAATACGCCACGACGTTCTTCGGCTATGGCGAAAACGGCAAGATCCACAAGATCAAGGAATTCTACGATCCCGATTCCTTGGGCGGCCTGTACGGTGCGATCACTGAGTTCCTCGGTTTCGAGATGCTCGATGGCGAGTTCAAGGTCATGGGCATGGCGCCTTATGGCGACGCCAGCAAGTACGACTTCTCGCGTCTGGCCAGTTTCGAGAACGGCGAACTGGTCATCAATACCGAGTACGCCAACGTCATCGGCCTGCGTCGTTATAAAGAGAAGGGCAAGGGCTTCTATTTCTCGCCGAAGCTGATCGAGTGGCTGGGCCCGAAACGAGAGGGCGACATCGCTGACGAGCCTTACATCCATTACGCCGCCAGCATGCAGGCGCTGTTCGAGAAGCTGGCGCTGCAGATGATGGATCACTATCTGGGCGACATCCTCAAGGAAACCGGCAAAATTGCCTTCGCGGGCGGTTGCGCGCTGAACGTCAAGCTCAACCAGAAGATCATCGCGCGTCCCGAGGTGAAAGAACTGTTCGTGCAGCCTGCTTCCGGTGATGCCGGGACCGCTGTCGGCGCCGCTGCGTACGTGTCCCATGCTCGCGGCGTGCCAGTCGAGAAGATGGAGCACGTGTACCTTGGCCCTTCGTACAGCAACGAAGATGTCATTGCCGCCTGCGCACGCCATCCGAGCCAGCCGAAATGGCGCAAGCTCGAGAACATGCCTGAGCAGATCGCCAAAATCATGGTCGATGGCAATCCCGTGGCCTGGTTCCAGGGGCGTATGGAGTTCGGTCCACGCGCGCTCGGCGGTCGTTCCATCATCGGTTGCCCAAGCGTGGCCGGCGTGGCCGATCGCATCAACCATCAGATCAAGTTCCGCGAGCGCTGGAGGCCTTTCTGCCCGTCGATGCTCGACACCGTCGCTCCACAGATGATCAAGATCGATCACCCGGCGCCCTTCATGACCTTCACGTTCGAAGTGGCTGAAGAGTGGAAGACCCGTGTTCCGGAAGTCGTCCATGAAGACGGCACTTCTCGCGCCCAGGTGCTCAAGCGCGAATACAATCCGCGCTACTACGACATGATGAAAGCGCTGGAGAACCTCACCGGCAACGGCGTGTCGCTCAACACCTCGCTGAACCGTCGTGGCGAGCCAATGATCTGCTCGCCCACCGATGCCTTGAATATGTTCTTCGGCTCGGATCTGCAGTACCTGATCATGGAAGACATCCTGGTGGTCAAAGACGGCGCAGACTCCTATGACACGCTCGGCTGAGCGCCATGTTCTGCAGTTCTGTCACGGCTATGACGGGCCGTTTCTGGACTGCGCCCGGCAATATGCCAGCCTGTTCGCAGGCAAGGGATACCGTGTCACCACGGTATTCCTGACCGGAGCCGCTGACCCTGAGGTGGCATCCGCCTGCGCCTCGGACGAAGTGTTGTTCATGGAGTACAGCTCCAAGGCCATCCGTGGCCTGAAGCTGGGCGCCATTCGTGATCTGCGGAAAATCGCTGCTTCGCGGGATTTTGTCTTCTGCATCGCTCATCGTTTCAAACCGGTTTATATCGCGCTGTTAGCCACCGGTTTGCCGGTGATCGGCGTGCATCACGCCTACGGTGATTACACCCGACGCAGTCGCAAGCTGTTCGCGCACCTGTTCCGCATGCGCCTGAGCCTTCTCGGGGTGTCCGATGCCGTGCGTGATGATCTGCGAAAGGCTCTGCCGAAATGGCCGACCGGCCGAATTCAGACGCTTTATAACCGCATCGACGTGGACGGGCTCGCGACTACGCTGTTGCCCCGTGAACAGGCCCGCGAAGCACTTGGGCTCGCTCAGGATGCGTGGGTGGTCGGCAACGTCGGACGGCTGCATCCGGACAAGGATCAGGCCACGCTGCTGCGCGGGTTCGCTCAGGCATTGCCGAATCTTCCGGCCGACAGCCAGTTGGTTATTCTCGGTACCGGACGGCTGGAGCAGGACCTCAAAGAGCTGGCAATGGAGCTGGGTATCGGCCATCAGGTGATGCTGTTGGGGCAAGTGCCCCAGGCCAGTCGCTATTTCAAGGCGTTCGATGTGTTTGCCCTGAGTTCGGATCATGAGCCGTTCGGCATGGTGCTGCTCGAGGCTATGGTTGCGGGCGTGCCGCTCATCGCGACGGCCTGCGGCGGGGCAAAGGAAGTCGTCGAAGGTGTGGGCATTCTCTTTCCTCTGGGCGATGGCGAGCATCTGGCTCAGGGGTTGGTGCATCTGTCGCGGCTGGATGCCGAGCAGCGGCAATCGTGTGCTTCGTTGATGATGCAGCGCCTGCACGACACCTTTTCGGATGACGCCGTGCGCAAGGTCTTCTGGCGTTTGCCGCAAGTCACCGATTGCCTGCCGGATATATAACCCGCTTTTAACTGGCAAAAAGAACCAAGGGCGAGTTCACCGTCAGTGCGGGCTCGTATTGCTTTCAAGTTGATCTATCGGATTTGTAATGGTCAGTAGTGTTTGGTCGTCTCGCTTTCGTCTTTGCTCATCACTCTTTGCTGCTCTTGCGATACTTGCCATGTTCCTCGGCTCATTCTGGTGGCCGGGCTCATCAAGTGCGTGGGCATCGTTTATCCGCATTGCCTTGCTCCTTTCGCTGCTGGCCTCGTTCGGGCTGTTCAACCGCCGTTCGTTTTCGCTGAACCCGCTGATCATCGCGACGGCGGTGCTGCTGGGCTATATGTTTCTGAACAGCTTCTTTTCCGGGGATAACTTTCAGTCCACGCGTCGATTGGTACTCATCTGCCTGTTTATCGCAGCGGTCAGTGCAATAAAGCCGCTGTCCGTCCTTAACTGGACGCGCATCATGCAGATCGGCGTCTGCCTCGCGACAGGCTTCGCGCTGTTTTCGATGGTCAATCTCATGACCCACGGCGCCTTCAAGTTTGGTTATCGCGAGATGAAGCTGGCCACCTCTGGCGTGGTCAATGTCGCCGATTTCGGCAATACCATCGTGGCAGGCATGCACTACGCTTTCTTCCTGATCGCAGGCGCGTGGCTGATGCTGACGGCTGAGAAGCGCCGGGAAAGCCTCTTCTGGCTGCTGTGCTGCGCGGTTCTCGCGGTGTACATCTATTTCACCTTTGCCCGCAGCGCGTGGATGGGGTGCGCGGCCGGCTGCCTGCTGCTGGTCTGTGTGATGACTCAGGGGAAAGTCCGGCGCAGCCTGTTGATCGCCATTGCCGTCGGTATCGTGGCGATTGCGATTCTGGGCTTCCGGGAGCTGATGTTCGAAGTGAACGTGCGTGGCGTCACCGGGCGTAATGAAGTCTGGAGCATGATCTTTTCGCGCCTGACGGACCACTGGTGGTTCGGCCGAGGCGCGGGCACGGCGCTGGGTCAGGTGCGCCTGCACACAGGGCAAATCGTCGGCAACACTCACAGTCTTTATCTGGAAGTGCTCTATCAGCTGGGTATCGTCGGTCTCGCCCTGCTTGTGATCACGATGGCATTCGCTGCGGTCAGCCTGTCCCGTGCGCTGGCGCGTTCGAAAGAGGCTGGCCTGTGGATCGCAATGCTCGCGGGTATCGCGGTTGTCATGGTGGTAGAACTGCACACATTCATCGGCACGCCGGGGCTTGTGTGGATGTGGCTGTGGCTCCCGCTCGCCGGTGCCATCGCCGTGTCGAGGGAGGTTGCGCAACGTGAAGGTTGAGAGCAGGGGAGATGCTCGCTGGCTGATCGCAGCGGATCTGGAGTTGCAGCTCCAGGACTTTGCGACGGTACGCGACGCCTTCAGCGGGCCGGTTTTCCTGCTCGCGTCAGGTCCGTCTGCCAGCCATTTCCCACTGCATGATTATCGGACCTGTCCGGTCATCGCCATGAATGGCTCCGTGCTGCGGTGCATCGAGCAGGGCATCCGCCCCTTCTTCTACCTCTGTGATGATCCGAACTTCGTCATTGGGCGCCCGGAACTTGCGATCAAGGGCGCGCTTCATGGCGAGCGTTTGGCAATGAGTCTGGACGTGCTCGAGCAGATTCACGCGGCTGACCGCACGGCTTTGCAGGGCAAAAAGGTCTACCTGCTGGAGCGGGTCAATCGCAGCGACCGCAAACCGATCCTCTCCGATCGCGCGTATGCCTGGTCGATCCGTCACGATCCTGAACTGATCTCGAACTTCTCGCTGTTGCGGCGTAAACCCAACCGGATCGGGTTCAGCCTGAATCTGGCGCGGGGCTATTTCGGCAGCCGGACCATCCCTTTTGCAGGGCTTCAGTTGTCTTGCCACCTGGGGTTTCGCCAGGCGTTTCTGATCGGCGTGGATTTGCGTCAGCAGGGCGGGCGGTTCTACGAGCAGGGTCAGGCTGCGCTGCCGAGCAGCCTGGATGAGGATTTCGAGCAATACATCTTGCCCAGCTTTAAGTTGATGGCGAAAAGGATCGTGCCGCGCACCGGCTTGCAGGTTTTCAACCTGTCGCTGGAAAGCCGCTTGCCCCATAGCGTCGTGCCGAAACTGACCGCCGAGCAGCTTGATGAGCTGCTGCCACGCGGCTGACGTCGTGTCAGCCGAGCATGGCCTGAAGGTCTGAGACGAAGCGCGGGCTCCGGATCGGGGCCTCAAGGCTCTGGATGTAAGCGTTCAGGAATGTCGCGCCGGCATCCTCGCCCAACAGCCAGGCGCGATCTTCCTTGTAACGAAGCAGGTGCTGAAAGTTGCGCAGCCGTTTGCTGCGGCTCAGCGACGGGTTCTGGCAGCGCATGTCCGAGATGTCGATCAGGCCCAGCGCGTTATCGGGGGTAAGAATGACGTTGCCCAGATGCAGGGAGCGGAAGTAGACGCCCTGATCATGCAGCCGTGCGATGAAGGCGCCCAGCTTGGCGCGCAAGGCATCGCCTTCGTTATTCTGCTTGATGGCCTGACGCAGGGTGATTCCCGCCAGTGGTTCATACCGCACGGCATCTCTTTTGATGCTGCCGATGCGGTAGGTGTCGACCATGTGCGGGCAGCGAATCTGCCGTTGTTCAAGGGCAGCAATGTTGTCGGCGAAGCGCTTGGCATAAGGGAACAGCAGTGCCGAGCTCAGCAGGCGCTTGCGACGGAACAGCTTGAGGATGTCACCATTGGCGAGCAGCAGGACCTTGTCTCCCGACCCATCGGCTTCCAGCACTGTCGCGTTTTCTCGCAAGGCCAGATAGTCGCTGTGTTTCATCGAGTGCATCAGTTCTACTACCTGAAAAATTCGCCATCTTACCCGACTCGGACGGGCTTGGCTCCCCGGCTCGCCATTCGGAGAGCTGTGTTAAGATAGCCGACTCATTTTTTTACGCGGATCCCCATGAGCAGTCCTGAACCTCGCGGCAAATCCACTCTGGCCATCTATTTCCGGTTGCTGACGTACGTCAGGCCGTATATCGGCCTGTTCGTTCTGAGTATCGTGGGCTTCCTGATCTTCGCATCGACCCAGCCGATGCTCGCTTACATCCTCAAGTATTTCGTCGACGGTCTGGCCAATCCAGAGGCGCGACTGTTTCCCGGCGTGCCCTACCTGGGCGACCTTCAATTGTTGCAGGCCGTGCCCTTGATGATCGTACTGATCGCCATCTGGCAGGGCGCAGGTTCCTATCTGGGCAACTACTTCCTGGCACAAGTCTCACTGGGGCTGGTGCACGATCTGCGTCTGGTGCTGTTCAACAAGTTGCTGACGTTGCCGAACCGTTATTTCGACAACCACAACTCCGGCCACCTGATTTCCCGTATTACGTTCAACGTCACCATGGTGACGGGGGCCGCGACCGACGCCATCAAGGTGGTCATCCGCGAAGGCATGACAGTCATTTTCCTGTTCGGCGCGTTGCTGTGGATGAACTGGGAGCTGACCCTGGTCATGCTGGCCATCCTGCCGCTCATCGCAGTGATGGTGAACAGCACCAGCCGCAAATTCCGCAAACAGAGCAAGAAGATTCAGGTCGCGATGGGCGACGTCACCCACGTGGCGTCCGAGACCATCCACGGGTATCGCGTCGTGCGCAGTTTCGGCGGGGAAGATTACGAAAAAGGCCGCTTTGAAAAGGCGAGCCGCAGCAACACCAAAAAACAGTTGACGATGACCAAGACGGGCGCGGTCTACACCCCGATGTTGCAGTTGGTGACGTACACCGGCATGGCCATCGTGATGTTTCTGGTGCTTTATCTGCGCGGAGATTCTTCAGCGGGCGATCTGGTGGCCTACATCACCATGGCCGGTTTGCTGCCCAAGCCAATCCGGCAGTTGTCCGAGGTCAGTTCGACCATCCAGAAGGGCGTTGCCGGGGCCGAAAGCATTTTCGAACAGCTCGACGAAACGCCTGAACACGACAGCGGCACCGTTGAACGTGAACAGGTCAGCGGCCGGCTGGAGGTCAAGAACCTGTCGTTCACCTACCCGGGCACGGAAAAGCGCGTCCTTGATGACGTCAGTTTCGTCGCCGAAGCAGGTCAGATGGTTGCGCTGGTCGGTCGTTCAGGCAGCGGTAAATCCACGCTGGCCGGTCTGATCCCGCGCTTCTACGATCACAGTCAAGGCCAGATTCTGCTCGATGAGACTGCGATCGAAGACTACACGCTGCGCAACCTGCGCCGGCATATCGCGCTGGTGACGCAGCACGTCACGCTGTTCAACGACACGATTGCCAACAACATCGCGTACGGTGATCTGGCAGGGGCGCCGCTGGAGGACATTCAGCAGGTGTCGGCGGACGCCTTTGCCGATGAGTTCATCGACAAGCTGCCGCAGAAGTACCAGACGCTGGTGGGTGAGAACGGCGTCTTGCTGTCCGGTGGTCAGCGTCAGCGCCTGGCAATTGCCCGCGCGCTGCTCAAGAACGCACCGCTGTTGATCCTCGACGAAGCCACCTCGGCGCTGGACACCGAGTCCGAGCGCCACATTCAGCACGCGCTGGATAAGGTCATGAAGGGGCGGACCACGCTGGTGATTGCCCACCGTCTGACCACTATCGAGAAGGCCGATCTGATCCTCGTCATGGATGAGGGCCGTATCGTTGAGCGCGGGACGCACGCCTCTCTGCTGGCACAAAACGGTTATTACACGCGTCTGCACGCCAAACAGTTCGAAGATGAGCCCGCCAGCAACGCCGGTCAGGTAATCGATGCATGTTGAATGCGTTGCGATTCTGGCGTGAACGAGGCTGGACGGTTATCGATGCAGCTGCCTACGAGCAGGCATGGAGCCGGTTTGGCGGCAGCGTGGCGACCCATCCTCGGGTGATCGAACGTCTCGCAGGACTGGTCGGCATACCTGTCAGGTACCTGGGCTGGCAGGCTGATGGCGACATCGTTGCTGCGGTCGCTTGCTGGGGGCGAGATCTGGCGTTGTCCAGAAAGGTGCTCAAGCAGCAGGGCAAGCGGGGATTTTTCGACCTCGGCAACGCCGAAGTCATTCTCCCCGTTGCGCAGGACGTTCGTGTACCAGTGCGCCAGCGCATGAGCTACGTCTCGGAGCTGAGTCTGCCCTTGGTCACAACGCTCAAGCCGCAGGCCGAAAGCCTGGCCCTTGCGCGCGAGCCTGAGGATTACTCGAAGAAATTTCGTTACAACCAGCGTCGCGAGCAGCGTTTGCTCGAAGAGGCGGGTGCGGTATTGCGTCCCGTGCTGGATTTCACGCCTGCCGAGCTTGCGGCGATGTACGAGCGGCTGTTTCAGGCCCGCTGGAACTTCGAAGTGCCCGGCAAAGCGCATCTGGGCGATGTGTTCACCCTGATGCGTGAGTTCATGACGGGCTCGGTGATCATGCTCGACGAGCAAGCGATCGCGATTCAGGTGCTGTATCGCGTCGAGTCGCCCAACTGGGTGTCGGTCGAATACGTCAACGGCGGCGTCGATCCTCAACAGCAGGCATTGAGTCCTGGCAGCGTGCTGAGTTACGTCAACACGCAAAACGCCTGGTCCGACGCCCGATCGCTCGACAAACCGCTGCGCTATTCTTTCGGGCGTTCCGACCGCGAATATAAAGATCGTTGGTGCCGGACGGTGCCGGTCTACAAGGTCTGATCTCACATGAGCGGGCATAAACAAGCACTTCTCAAAAAGCATCGACGCGCCAAACGTGTGGCGATGCTTTTCATCCTGGCAGCCCTCGTCGCGGCCGGTCTGTTCATCGCCTGGTGGTGGATTCCGATCCTGCTGGTTGTCTGCTGGGTCGCGCACGAGGCGTGGTTCTCGGATCACCTTTTCTATTCGCCGGCGAGCGACTACCTCTATACGTTTCCTGCTGATGCCGACGTTCGCCCTGTCAGCCTGGTCAACGGCACCTTGCGCCTCGACTCGTCCGTGGACGCGGGGCAGACGCTGGTGCTCGAGCTTGAGCTGCGAAGCACGTGGCTTGGGCGCTGGGTCGATCCGTATGTCAGCATCGGCGACGACCGACAGGAGTTCGAGCGGGGGGCGCGTGGCAAGCGCTATCTGAATCTTTCAGGGCAGCACGCAGCGCTGACGGCTGACGGTTTGCGGCTTGAAGGGCATCACTGCCGCGTCTCGACCCCGACGAAACTCTATGTCCTCAGCCACCCGGATTACGCCGACAAGCGCGTCATGGTGCTGGCGCCTCATGCCGATGACGCCGAGCTGGCGGCATTCGGGCTGTACAGCAAGGCGGTCGAACCGACCATCGTGACCCTTACGCAAGGCGAGATCGAGGCCGAGGGCTATCAGCGGCTGGGCCTGAACCCGGCTGAAGCGGCCCGGTTGAAGGGACGTCTGCGGACCTGGGACAGCCTGGCGGTTCCGCTGTGGGGTGGCGTCGCGCAGGACCGCTGCGTGCAACTGGGCTACTACTGCCTGCAATTGCCCGCGATGCGCGAAGCGCCCACACAATCCTTCGGTTCGCGAGAGTCGCAGGAGAGCGATATCCGCACGGCGCGCCGCCACAATCCATTCGCGCTGCCGGGCGACGCGGATGGAAACCCTTGTTGGGACAATCTGGTGGCCGATCTGGTGGCGCTGCTCCAGCGTTTCAAGCCAGAGGTGATTGTGATGCCGCACCCAGAGCTCGACCCCCATGCCGACCACGTCGCGACAACGCAGGCGCTGTATCAGGCCGTTGCGCAGAGCACCTGGAAACCGTCGGTCGCGCTGCTTTACGCCAATCACCTCCACGACAACGACCGCTGGCCGATGGGCCGGGCAGGCAGTGGCGTAGCGTTGCCGCCGTTTGTCTACCAGACTTCGAGCGACAGCCTCTGGAGCCCGTCGCTGGACGCGTCGACGCAGATGGACAAAGCAATGGCGCTGGCCATGCAGCACGATCTGCAGGGGCGTCCGCCGTTCAAGCGGCTGGTGCGGCGCTGGATCCAGCGCGTGCTGGTCGGCCGCCACTGGCCTGCGACGGGGGAAGACGAGTTCTTCCGCAAGGCCGTGCGTCGCCATGAGGTGTTCATGGTGCGGCCTTTCGCCGACTGAAACGGGTCACACAGGGCAATTCCCGGGAGCTGAGCGCCGTCCGATACAGGCTGTGCTAAGATTCCGCCCTTGTCCATTTCAGCTACGGGTTGTTCGATGAAGTTGTCCATGCCGCGTTTTGATCAGGCACCAGTGTTGGTAGTCGGCGACGTCATGCTCGACCGCTATTGGCATGGCGGAACGTCGAGAATTTCCCCTGAAGCGCCTGTTCCCGTGGTCAAGGTCGATCAGATCGAAGACCGTCCGGGTGGCGCAGCCAACGTTGCGTTGAACATTGCAGCGCTTGGTGCCAAGGCTTCATTGGTCGGTGTGACCGGTGAGGACGAAGCGGCCGTGAGCCTCGCCGACAGCCTGAAGGCCGCTGGCGTGAATGCCTGCTTCCAGCGCATCGCGCACCAGCCCACCATCGTCAAGCTGCGCGTCATGAGCCGCCATCAGCAACTGCTGCGGATCGATTTCGAAGAGTCGTTCACCACCGACCCTGTCGCACTCAGCCAGGAAGTCGACGCGTTGCTCGACGGCGTGAGAGTCATGGTGCTGTCCGACTACGGCAAAGGCGCCCTGAAAAACCATCAAGCGCTGATTCAGGCCGCCCGCGAGCGCGGCATTCCCGTGCTGGCTGACCCCAAAGGCAAGGATTTCACGATCTATCGTGGCGCCACGCTGATCACACCTAACCTGAGCGAGTTCGAAGCTATCGTTGGACATTGTTCCGACGAAGCGGAACTTGTGGCCAGAGGTGCCCGTCTGATGGCTGATTTGGAGCTGGGGGCATTGCTGGTCACCCGTGGCGAACACGGCATGACCTTGTTGCGTCCAGACCATTCAGCTCTTCATCTGCCTGCCCGCGCACGCGAGGTTTTCGATGTGACTGGCGCGGGTGACACCGTGATTTCCACATTGGCAGCCGCCATTGCGGCAGGAGAAGACCTGCCGCATGCCGTCGCATTGGCGAATCTGGCAGCCGGTATCGTCGTAGGCAAACTGGGCACGGCGGCCATCAGCGCGCCAGAACTTCGCCGCGCGATCCAGCGGGCGGAGGGTTCCGAGCGCGGCGTGCTGACGCTGGACCAGTTGCTGCTCGCGACCGATGACGCCCGCGCCCATGGCGAGAAGATCGTTTTCACCAACGGTTGCTTCGACATTCTCCACGCAGGCCATGTGGCTTATCTGGAGCAGGCGAGGGCGCAGGGAGACCGGCTGATCGTCGCAGTGAATGACGACGCCTCGGTCAGTCGCCTGAAAGGACCGGGTCGGCCGATCAACAGCGTCGATCGTCGCATGGCGGTGCTTGCAGGCCTTGGCGCAGTGGATTGGGTGGTCAGCTTTTCAGAAGGCACTCCCGAGAATCTGCTGACCCATGTCCGCCCGGACGTGCTGGTCAAAGGAGGGGATTACTCGGTTGATCAGGTCGTGGGCGCTGACATCGTCACTGCCTATGGCGGAACGGTCAAAGTGCTTGGGTTGGTGGAGAACAGTTCGACGACAGCGATCGTGGAGAAAATCCGGAGCCGCTGACTTCGGCTTTACTGCACCTTTTGGCGTAATTTTAAGGTAAGGCAGTTCGATGAGAGTCATGCTGGTGGTGATGGATGAGCAGCGCGTGATACTGGACCGCCTGTACGAGATCGTGCAGCACCATTGTGACGAGTGCATCATCTATCGCCTCAGCAAGGCTCAGCAGCTGAAGTTGGGGACGTTTCTGGCGTCGGTCGATTATCAACGCTTCGATCGCGTGGTGATTTTCTCCAGACTGAAACGTCTCGCCCCGCAGGTGCCGGTGCTCAAATGCGTGCCGGGCCTGGTGTTCCTTGAACACGATGCCTATCAGAATTACATGCCCGAGAGTAAATACCGCGGCCGGTATTCGTTGCTCTACAACCGGCTGCCGTGGGCCCGCGTGATCGTATCGGGCAGCGTCGTGGCCCGTCGCTTTCGCGATGAAGGCATCGATGCGGTGTTCGTCTCTAAAGGGTACGACGACGCGATGCTGTGCAATACCGAGACTGAACGAGACATACCGCTTGGCTTCCTGGGCAGTCTGAAAAGCACTGAATACGGCCGCCGCAAAGCGTTTCTCGAACACATGGCCGCCCAGACCGGCATGCTGGTAACGCGCACTGAATCCGGCGAAGACTACCTGCACATGCTCAACCGCATTCGTATCTTCGTGAGTGCTGACATCGGCATGGGCGAGTTCATGATCAAGAACTTCGAGGCCATGGCCTGCGGCTGCGTGCTGCTGGCGTGGAGTCAGGGCGAGGAAGACGAACTGCTCGGCTTCCAGGACATGCATAACGTTGTGCTGTATCGCTCGGAAAGCGAAGCGCTGGACAAGCTCAAGTGGCTGCAAGACAACCCTGAACTCGCCGAAACCATCGCCCGCAACGGCCAGACGTTTGCGCAAACCCGCTATTCATTCACACGTGTGGGCCGTGATCTGGCCGCAGCGATACAGGCCGACATGCGCCCCTGGACGCCGCCCGGTACGATCGCTCGTCTCTGGGCAAAACTGCGTTACGGGATGAAGGTGGCTGGCTGAATGGTGGAGCAACAAAACCCGGCTCAGGACTCGCTTGATCGGTACTCGCTGGATCTGGAGAAACTTCCGGGCGGACATCAGGATGTGCTGGGCATCCTGCCTCCACGGCTGCAGGAGAGTCTGCGTCGCAGCGCTCGCGTGATTCTCGTCGCCAATAACCCGGCCATCCGCCAGGCGGACGTCCAAGCGCTCGGCCTTGACGCCAACGACACCGTCGTGACGTTCAATCAATGCATCAAGGCCGACTTGCTGACCCCCACGACGGTCAACCTGTTCGTGCATGGCTTCAACGGCCCGGACCGGTATTTTTTTGGCCTTCCCGCCCGGCCTGAGATCAACCGGCTGATGCAGCACCCACAGGCCCGCTGTTTCACCCTGTTGGTGGGTTGCACCGGCGACATCAGCCCGCTGCCCGATGTCGCGCTGTACCATGATCGCATCCCACTGCCCGCGCTCTGGAACTACCCGGTCGAACGTCCGGGAGGCAAGCGCTACGTCGGCCCGTCCACTGGCTTCAACGTATTGGTGTTACTGGACTGGCTGCGTCGGCACCACGGTTATTCATTTGAGTTATTGACCTTGGGTTTTTCCAATGAAGCGGGAAAACTCTGGAGTGGCCACGCCTGGGACTATGAGCGCGAGTGGCTGATGCAGTCGAACGTGGTCCGTATCGCGTTGCAACCGCGCGCCTGGTGGCAGAAAATCCTGCGCCTCAAATGAGTGGCTCACGTTTACATATGAAAGCGTTGAGTGTGGAACATGGATGGGTTGGCGGAGTGAAATGACGTGTTGAAAATCGCAGTCGCGTTCTTCGGGATTCCTCGTAATTCCGAGATCTGCTTCCCGTCCATTGAAGAAAACATCCTCGCGCAGTTGCCATCGACTGCTGAGGTTCGCTGTTTCTATCATCTTTATAAAATCGACGAAGTTCACAACCCGCGCTCAGGTGAAGCGGCTGCGCTTGATGCTGACAACTATGCCGTTTTCCAGGGCATGTCTGGTCGGCTTGACTTCACGGAGGGTGTGCTGGACCGCTGGGATTTCGAGCGCGTCAAAGAGCAGGGCGACACGTGGGGTGATGAGCACGTTTCGTTACGCAATCTGATCTATCAGCTTAACTCCCTGCGCGAAGTGACAGCGATGGTCGAGACGTTCGAGCCAGACTTCGTGGTGTTTGCCCGCCCGGATAATTTCTACCACAAGCCGCTGCCGGCATATGTATTCAAGCGCCCGCTGGCACGTCGCATGAATGTCTACATTCCGGACTGGCAATGGTGGGGCGGCCTGAATGACCGCTTCGCGATTTGTGGACAGGATGTCTACAGAGCCTACGGCAACCGCATCGAGCGGATATTCGCGTTCTGCGAGGCCACGGGAAGGAAGCTGCACTCCGAGCGGCTGCTCAAATTCGTCCTTCAGCAAGCCGGCGCCAAGGTGTGCCTGATGAACACCACTGCTTCACGCGTTCGCATCACCGGCGCGTATGCGGACGAGTCCTTCTCGCCGAAACGTGGCATGGGCAAGCGTGAGAATCGCTACTTCCACGCCTTCGCGCGCGTGCGCACGTTTCTGGATCGACGGCTCCGAGACTTGCCAGAGCAGTAAACGCCCCGCGTTAACCCTTCAGCTCGCGGATCTTCCTGACAAGCTGGCGCGCTTTGACTCGCAGCCGCTTCATGGGCGAGCGGGTTTTCTTGCCGGGCGCCAGCCCTTGCTGGACGATCCAGTCCTTCCAGCGAATGCGTTCGTCGCGCACCACCCAGCCATCCTGCGCGGCAAAGCTTTCTGCCAGATAAAGGCCCCGGGTGCCGGCCGGTGAAAGCTTGTCGTTTTTCAGGGTGAACAGCTGAGGCAGCGGCGCGCCATTTTCCAGTGGCATCAAGTACAGGTCGGGTTTGCTGCGATTGAGTCGCGCAACCAGCTGGTCGTTCTCAAGGCTCTCATCGACGTGAAAAAGACTGAGCGGCCGCGCTTCTTTCGGCACTTCCAGGCGCATGTCGTAGATCAGTTGCAGTGAGGCAGTAGGCAGGTGCACATACGCGCGGGGGCGTTCGATCAGGGTCATGCTGCCGCAGCGTACCGGGCGAGCGGCACCCGAAAGCGGGCTCAGGCGAAAGGGCATGGCTTCACGGTAATGCAGAGCTGCGGCGTAGGGCGCGGGCAGCCAGGTGTCGTTGAAGCGGCCGCCCAACCAGCCTTGCGGCGTCTCGATCAGGCATTCTTCGGCCACTTCCTGAATGGCCGTGTGCAGCGGCAGGTTCAGCTCGTGCGCAGGGACATATCCGGAAATCAGCTTCAACACCACATCGCCGCGATCCTGCCGACGCTGGCGCACGAGCACCCAGTAATCACGGTTCTGCCAGTTGAGCGTCAGGCGCACCGAGACGCCGAGGTTGGCGAGCTCAGTGGAAAAGCGCTCGCTGTTCTCAACTTCGATCTTGCGGCGGCGAGAGAGGGTCTGGGCGAAATTCAGCGGCATCCCGACGCTCTGGTAGCTGAGGCTTTCGGGAGTGGCTTCGACAAACAACGGCAGGGTCTTGAAGTTGCTGGGGTTTTTCCGAATCAACGTTCGCGGCATATCGGCTCCTTCTTGCGTTGGGGTCGGCCGCCCGAGTCAGGCTTGGCGACGAATCACGGCAGCGGCGGTTGCCACGTTATGGGCCAGGTGCAGCGGATTGATCGTCCCGACGATAGCACCAGTGACGCCGGGATGCCCAAACAGCAGCTCGAAACTGGCTTGCACAGGATCGACACCGGGACTCAGGCAAACGTGCCCGCTCGCCAGCGCTTTTTTTATCAGTATCGCTTTGCCGTGAGCAGCAGCGTAGTCGAGGACCGGCTTTTCGCCTTGCTCGTTGAGGTTGTAGGTGACCATTGCGCAATCGCCGTCTTGCAACGCTCGCAACCCGCCCTCGACGGTTTTGCCGGAAAACCCGAAGCCTCGAATCTTGCCTTCGCGCTTGAGGTCGGCCAGCGTCTGGTAAACCTCGCACTCAGTGAGTACGTCCAGGTCGTTGCCGTCCGAGTGCACCAGCACCAGATCGATGAAGTCGGTTTCCAGCCGCTTGAGGCTGCGCTCCACCGACAGCCGCGTGTGGGCTGCGCTGAAGTCGTGGCTGGATTGACCTGCTTCGAACTCTTCGCCCACCTTGCTGACGATCACCCAATCCTGGCGCTGCCCGCGCAACAAAGGGCCAAGCCGTTCCTCGCTGCGTCCATAGGCAGGGGCGGTGTCGATCAGGTTGATACCCAGATCCCGCGTCAGCTTGAGCAGCATCTGCGCCTCGTGATCATCGGGGATCGTGAAGCCGTTAGGGTATTTCACACCTTGATCACGGCCCAGCTTGACCGTGCCCAGACCGATCGGTGACACATTGATGCCGAGATTGCCCAGCGGGCGATGCAAGTCGTGCAGGGTTTTCATGGCAGCAGCAGATCCCAGACAGGAGTGGCGAGCGGCGGCTTGGGGAAGTCGCTGTGCGTGGGTTGCGGGATCGGGTGAATGGCGTCACGGGACAGTGACGCCAGCACGCGGTCGGCGAAATCCGGCGCCAGCGCCAGCTTGGTGGGCCAGCCGACCATCAGCCGACCTTGCACGTCGAGGAAAGCGTTGTCCGGGCGCACGAGGCCGGTCTGCTGAGGTTCTGCGCGGTCGACCCGCAGCGTGGCGAATTGCGCCTGACTGAGATCGACCCATGGCAGCAGTTGCGAGAGTTCTTTTTTCGCAGCGGCGATCTGCTCCGCCGGGTCGCGGGCAACACCTTCGGCCTCGGCAATATCGCCGCCCAGATACCACACCCATTGGCCGTCCGCTGAGGGGTGCGTGGTCACGGTAATGCGCGGCTTCGGCCCGCCGCCCAGGCAATGCGCATACAGCGGCTTGAGCGTCGGACCCTTGACCAGCACCATGTGCAGCGGACGACGCTGCATGGCTGGATGGCTGACACCGAGGGTGCTGAGCAGCTCGGCATTGCCACCGCCCGCGCTGAGGACGATGCGCTGGGCGTGGATGTCGCGACCGTCTACACGCAAGCCCACCAGCTCGCCTTCGTGACGCAACGGTTCGATGAGGGCTCCGGCCAGCAGGCTGTCGCCGGCAAGCTGGGCCAGGTTTTCAACGAGGCTCGGGACGTCGATGACCAACTCGGCCAGGCGATAAACCTTGCCCTTGAAGCGGGGGTCCTGCAGCGCTGGCGGCAGCTCCGAGCCCTTGACCTGGTCGACTCGGCCACGCACGGCTTTGCTCGCGAAAAAACTGGTGAGATTGCCTGCGATGGTGCCTGGCGACCACAGATAATGGGCTTCAGACAGCAGGCGTACGCCGGACAGATTCAGCTCGCCTTTGCCAGCGAGCGCCTCACGCCAGCGCCGAGGCATGTCGGCAATGGCTTCCGAGGCGCCGGACAGCGCGCCGTGCAAAGCGTACTTAGCGCCACCGTGAATGATCCCCTGAGACTTGAACGTCTGCCCGCCGCCAAGGCCGGCGTTTTCCACCACGACTGTCGAAAAGCCCTGTCGGCGCAGACGTGCGTTGAGCCAGAGCCCGGCAACGCCAGCGCCGACAATCAGGACGTCAGTGGAAATAGCGGATGACATGCGCACCTCGAATGGCGAATCGAAGCGGCCATTATAGGGGAAGCCGCTTTTCAATGACCCCTTTAATGACCCGCCGTTTTCGAGAACAGCTGGATGACCACCACGCCCGCGACGATCAGGCCCATGCCGGCGATGGCGGGCAGATCCAGTTTCTGTCCGTAAATGAACAGCGCTGCAATGCTCACCATGACGATGCCCATGCCTGCCCATACCGCGTAGGCAACGCCCACCGGAATGGTGCGCACGACCAGGGTCAGCATCCAGAAGGCGACGGCGTAGCCAACGATGACGAGCAGCAACGGCAGCGGGGTGCTGAAGCCTTTGACCGCCTTCATCGAGACGGTACCGATGACTTCAGCGCAGATGGCGATGGCGAGCAGGTAGTAAGCAGGCATGGCGAGACTCTCAGTGACAAGCGTTCTTGATTCCTGAGCCCATTCTAGGCGTTGCTCAGATGCGGTAAAGTCATTACCTATCTGAGTGGCTGATAGGTTGTGGCTGATGCAATGGAGTCTTGAGCAAATCCAGTTATTCGTCAGCGTCGCTGAGCAGCGCTCGTTTTCTGCCGTGGCGCGCGCTTCGAAACGCGCGCAGTCGGCGGTCAGCAGCGCGATCGCGATGCTCGAATCCGACTTGGGAGTGAGTCTGTTCGACCGCAGCAGTGGTCGGCAGCCGCGTCTCACCGAAGCGGGCAGTGCGTTGCTGGAAGAAGCCCGGGAGCTGCTGCGCCAGTGCGAACGACTGGATGGCCGGGCGCTGGCGCTGATGCGGGGGCAGGAAGCGCGCCTGCGTCTGGCGCTCGACGAGGCCATGCCTTATCAGCCAGTGCTGGACAGCCTTGAGGCGCTGGACGATCGTTTTCCGAGTGTCGAGGTGCAACTGGCCAGCGGCGCTCAGGGCGACGTTGCCCGCAAACTGCTGGAGCGTCGCGCCGATCTCGGTCTGCTGTTCCATCATGAACAGATGCCTCAAACCCTGGAGAGGCGAGCGCTGGGCAGCGTTGAGATGGTTACGGTCTGTGCAACCAGTCACCCGTTGGCGGATCAGCCGCTTGTCACGCGCCAGCAGTTGGCGCGGCATCGACAGCTGCTCATTACGCCGCAGCAGAGCGGTTACCCCGGCGGTGAGCAACTGAGCCCGCAGGTGTGGCGTGCCGACAGTTTCTACGCCATGGCAGAACTGCTGATGAGAGGACTGGGCTGGGCCTGGCTGCCGCGACACGTGGTGCAATACCCGACCTATCAAAATCAGATGATCGAGCTGAGCAGCGAATGGACGCCGCCGGCGCTGGTGGTGGAAATGGTCTGGCGACGCGATGAGCCACTCGGGCCTGCCGCGCGCTGGCTCGCCGAATGTTTCACTCATCATTTGAAGGCCATTGGCTGATAAACTCCGCGCCCATGAATAGAACTCTCTACACCTTCCTGTTTCATCTTGGACTGCCTTTTATTGCACTGCGCCTCTGGCTTCGTGCCCGCAAGGCGCCGGCGTACGCGCAACGAATCGGTGAGCGCTTCGCCTTTGGGCTGCCTGCCATGCAGCGTGGCGGTATCTGGGTTCATGCCGTGTCGGTGGGCGAGAGCATCGCTGCAGCGCCCATGATTCGAGCGCTGCTGACGCGATACCCCCAGCTTCCGGTGACCATCACCTGCATGACGCCGACCGGCTCCGAACGCATTCAGTCGATGTTCGCCAACGAGCCGCGCGTGCAGCATTGCTACCTGCCTTACGACTTTCCGTGGGCGGCCTCGCGGTTTCTTGATCATGTTCAGCCGAAGATCGGTGTAATCATGGAAACCGAGCTTTGGCCCAATCACATCCATCAGTGCGCGAAGCGGGGAATACCGACGGTCCTCGCCAACGCCCGGTTGTCAGAGCGTTCCGCGCGGGGATATGCACGGTTCGCCAGGCTTACGCGGCCGATGCTCGCCGAGATGAGCCTGATTGCCTCACAGACGCAGGTCGAGGCTCAGCGCTTTCTCGATCTGGGCGCGCGTGCGGAGTCGGTGGTCGTCACGGGGTCGATCAAGTTCGATCTGACGATTGACCCGCAACTGCTGGAGCGCGCGGAGCAGCAGCGCGAGGCTTGGGGACTTGTTCAGCGCCCGGTATGGATCGCAGCCAGCACCCATGCCGGCGAGGATGAAGTGGTGTTGTCCGCCCATCGCGACGTGCTGCAATCGCACCCCGACGCCTTGCTCATCGTGGTGCCGCGTCATCCCGAGCGTTTCGGCAGCGTGTTCGAACTCACTCGCCAGCAAGGTTTTTCCAGCGTTCGACGCTCCACGGGCGATCCCGTTACGCAGGCAACGTCGGTGCTCGTCGGCGATACCATGGGCGAACTGCTGTTTCTCTATGCGTTGGCGGACATCGCGTTCGTCGGCGGGAGTCTGGTGCCCAATGGCGGGCATAACCTGCTTGAGCCAGCGGCGTTGGATAAACCGGTGTTGAGCGGTCCGCACCTGTTCAACTTCCTCGAAATTGCCGCGATGCTGCGCGGTGCGGGAGCGTTGGAGGAGGCAAGCGACTCGGCAGCCTTGGCTGCATCGGTCAAGCGACTGATCGAACACCCCGAAGCCGCGAAGGCTATGGCCGATGCAGGGCTGGCGGTGATGAAAGCCAATCAGGGCGCGCTGCAGAAATTGCTGAACGGTATCGGCAGCTTGCTGCACTGATTCCGCGGCAACCGGGTCCTGACGCTGCATCCCCGCCGGATGCACCAGCCTGTTCGTGAGCAAGCTCACTCCCACAGGTTAGTCGGGTCGCCAGGCCGTGGCTCGAACGCACGTCCTGTAGGCGCGAGCTTGCTCTGGGCCGCACTCGGACGATCGGCTGCGCAGCACTCGCCAAACCAACCCAACGCATTATGCCTGACATACCGCGTTCACCGGTTTTGCTGCCGGTCCCCGGCAGATCGCGGGCAAGCGCGCTCCTACAAGGGGAATGCGTCGCTGACTGGTATCGAGCCACGACACAAACCCTGTAGGAGCGAGCTTGCTCGCGAAGGCTGACTATCCACCGCAGCTCATCCAGCGCCAGACCCTCGATCCTGCGGGTCTGACGTCGGATTATCGCTCGGTCGGCCTTTCGAAATTCTTCGCGGCTTCTTTCGCCAGATCAGGCGGGAGGAAGTCTTTGTCCGGGTTGTAGTCCGGTTTCAGGAAGCGCGACAGATCCTGCAAGTCGCCGGGGCTCAAGGTGCCAGCGGCCTGTTTCAGGCGCAGGTTGTCGAGGATGTAGTCGTAGCGCGTGTTGTTGTAGTCGCGCACCGAGGCGTAGAGCTGACGCTGCGCATCCAGCACGTCAACGATGTTGCGTGTGCCGACCTGATAGCCGATTTCCGTGGCTTCCAGCGCGCTCTGGTTGGAAATGATCGACTGCTTGCGCGCCTGCACCTGCTCCACGTCGGTGTTCACCGCGCGGTGCAGGTTGCGGGTGTCTTCCACCACCTGGCGGCGCAGTCCTTCGCGTTGCTGCTCGGTCTGGCCGAGGCGGGCATAGGCTTCGCGGACTTGCGAGCTGGTCAGGCCGCCGCTGTAGATCGGAATGTTCACCTGCAGGCCGACGGTGCGCTGCTCGACGCTGCCATGAAAGCTTTGCCCGGTGTAGTTGGGGTTGGTGAAGCCCAGCGGGTCATTGTCGCCTTTTTCGTACTGCGCCACGGCATCGACTGTCGGCGCATGACCGGCCTTGCGCTGGCGCAGGGTTTCTTCCGCAGCGCTGACAGCGTAATTGCTGGCCAGCAGGTTGAGGTTCTGTTGGGTCGCCGTATCGACCCACGATTTGGCGTCGTTAGGCGTCGGCGCCAGCACCGGCAATGTGTGAACGATGCCTTCGATCGAGTTGTAGTCCCGGTTGGTCAGGGTAATCAGCGCCTGAAACGCATCATCCACCTGACGCTTGGCAACGATGCGTGCTGCGCGGGCCGTGTCATAACTGGCTTGCGCCTGAAGCACATCGGTCTTGTCCGAAAGCCCGACATCGAACCGCTCGTTGGCTTGATCAAGCTGACGCTTGAATGCGGCTTCCTCAGCTTTGGTCGAGGCCAGATTGTCCTGGGCGCGCAGCACTGCGAAATAATCTTCGGCGCTTTGCAGGATCAGGTTCTGCTCGGTTGCGGACAGTTGGAGAATTGCCTGCTCATTGACGTTCTTCGCAGCCTTGAGTTGAAACCAGCGATCGGCGCGAAAGATCGGCTGACTCAGCGTCGCGCGGTAGACCGTGCCGCTGCGGTTGATCACGGCAGAGGGTTCGTCGATCTTGGTGCGGGTGTCGTTGATGTCGGCGCCGCCCGAAATGTTCGGCAGCAGGCCTGCGCGAGCCTGAGGCACAATCTCTTTCTGCGCGTCGTAGTTGGCGCGCGCGGCCGCCAGGTCGGCGTTGTTGTTGACCGCTTCCTGATAAACGCTCACCAGACCGGTCTTGGTCGGCAGTGGCAAGTCAGCTGCCCCGGCCATCGCACTCGAAGCACACGACACGGCAATGGCCAGTGAAAGTTTGCGCAGCATAGACATTCCCTAGTAGTTGTTGTCGCCAAATCTTGGTCCGATGGCTTTGGCGTCGCGTAGCGAGTGTAGTTCCGGACGATGTCGACAACAATCCGGCAAAACAGCCATTTAACAAGCGTTTGAATTCCGCGCTTGGCGTTTGCCACACGCGACGTCTAGACTGACGCCGTTCTTGTCGGGGTGCCTTGCTGTGAGGCTGAGATCGGATAATCCGGATCCCGTTGAACCTGATCAGGTTAGCGCCTGCGTAGGGAACAAGATTTCTCGTCTCCCGGCGAGTCCTCTTGAGTGTCGTCCGGGGTCGTCTTTGTTCAAATTCTGAACAGTCCTCGTCTTTCGATTCTCAGCATCCGTGTCTATTCCAGGGTGCATCCGTCCGTTCGAATCAGGCTCATGCTCCGACAAATCAATCCGCCGCTGGATGATGTCTGGAGAGCCCGTGATGAGTACAACACTAAAAAACGCCAATCTGAGTGAGTCCGCCCAGGTCGATTCGGGGTCGGTTCAGCCGTTCACCCGTTCGCAGAAAATCTACGTTCAGGGCTCGCGCCCGGACATCCGCGTGCCGATGCGTGAAATCAGCCTGGACGTCACGCCCACAGACTTCGGTGGCGAGATCAACGCGCCAGTCTGCGTGTACGACACCTCGGGCCCCTACACCGATCCCAACGTCATCATCGACGTGCGCAAAGGCCTGGGCGACGTGCGCTCGGCGTGGATCAATGACCGTGGCGACACTGAACGCCTCGATGGCCTGAGTTCCGACTTCGGTCAACAGCGCCTGGCCGATGCCGAGCTGACCAAATTGCGCTTCGCCCACGTGCGCAACCCGCGCCGCGCCAAGGCCGGGGCCAACGTCAGCCAGATGCACTACGCGCGTCAGGGGATCATCACCGCCGAGATGGAATACGTCGCCATCCGCGAAAACATGAAGCTGCAGGAAGCTCGCGCTGCCGGTCTTTTGAAGCAGCAACACGCCGGCCACAGCTTCGGCGCGAGCATCCCGAAAGAAATCACCCCTGAGTTCGTGCGCGAAGAAATCGCCCGAGGCCGCGCGATCATCCCCGCCAACATCAATCATGTGGAACTGGAGCCGATGATCATCGGCCGCAACTTCCTGGTGAAGATCAACGGCAATATCGGCAACAGCGCGCTGGGATCGTCCATCGAAGAAGAAGTGGCGAAACTGACCTGGGGCATTCGCTGGGGCTCGGATACGGTGATGGACCTGTCCACCGGCAAGCACATCCACGAAACCCGCGAGTGGATCATTCGCAACTCGCCGGTCCCGATTGGCACTGTGCCGATCTATCAGGCGCTGGAAAAAGTCGGTGGTGTCGCTGAAAACCTGACGTGGGAGCTGTTCCGCGACACGCTGATCGAGCAGGCGGAGCAGGGCGTCGACTACTTCACCATCCATGCGGGCGTGCTGCTGCGCTATGTGCCGCTGACGGCCAAGCGCGTCACCGGGATCGTCAGCCGTGGCGGCTCGATCATGGCCAAGTGGTGTCTGGCGCATCACAAGGAAAACTTCCTCTACACCCACTTCGATGAAATTTGCGAAATCATGAAGGCCTACGACGTCAGCTTCTCGCTGGGCGATGGCCTGCGTCCGGGATCGATTGCCGACGCCAACGACGAAGCGCAGTTCGGCGAACTGGAGACCCTTGGCGAGCTCACCAAGATTGCCTGGAAGCATGACGTCCAGTGCATGATCGAAGGCCCGGGCCATGTGCCGATGCAACTGATCAAAGAGAACATGGACAAGCAGCTGGAATGCTGTGACGAGGCGCCGTTCTACACCCTCGGCCCGCTGACCACCGACATCGCCCCCGGCTATGACCACATCACGTCCGGTATCGGCGCCGCCATGATCGGTTGGTTCGGTTGCGCGATGCTCTGCTATGTCACGCCTAAGGAACACTTGGGTCTGCCAAACAAGGATGACGTGAAGACCGGGATCATTACTTACAAGATTGCTGCCCACGCAGCTGACCTGGCGAAAGGGCATCCTGGCGCACAGATTCGCGACAACGCCTTGAGCAAGGCGCGCTTCGAATTCCGTTGGGAAGACCAGTTCAACCTTGGGCTTGATCCGGATACGGCCCGTTCCTATCACGATGAAACCCTGCCGAAGGACTCGGCGAAGGTCGCGCATTTCTGCTCCATGTGCGGGCCGAAGTTCTGCTCGATGAAGATCACACAGGAAGTGCGCGAATACGCGGCCAATCAGAAAATCGAGGCGGTTGATCTGTCCGTGGCCGAAGGCATGCGCGAACAGGCCGAGCGCTTCAGGCAGGAAGGCAGTCAGCTTTACAAAAAGGTCTGACGCGGTTTTACCCCCTGTTGATTGATCGTTCCCACGCTCCGCGTGGTAACGCCCCTTCTTGACGCATTGCGTCAAGGGGGCGCTGAGCACCCCGGGCGGCATTCCCACGCAGAGCGTGGGAATGATCGTCGTCTAAACAATTGAGATTGCGACGTGAACACACCCAGCACCTACTCACCCGATATTCCTGTCCCCGCCAGCAAGCGGGTTTTCGGCGGGCGCGATCTGTTTTCCCTGTGGTTCTCCCTCGGCATCGGCCTGATGGTGCTGCAAACCGGTGCGTTGCTGGCGCCGGGGCTCGGCATGTCTGGCTCGATGCTCGCGATCGTCCTGGGCACTCTGGTGGGCGTCTTGCTGCTCGCGGCTGTCGGCGTAATCGGCAGCGACACCGGCCTGTCGTCGATGGCCGCGCTCAAGCTCAGCCTCGGCACCAGAGGCGCGGGCGTGCCGGCGATTCTCAACCTCTTGCAACTGGTCGGTTGGGGTTCGTTCGAGATCATCGTGATGCGCGACGCGGCCAGTTTGCTCGCTGCCGGGGCATTCAGCGAAGGCAGTCTGTGGACAAGTCCGCTGCTGTGGACGCTGCTGTTCGGCGGCCTGGCGACCCTGCTCGCGGTCAGTGGGCCGCTCACATTCGTGCGGCAGATTTTGCGCAAGTGGGGCATCTGGCTGCTGCTCGCGGCGTGCGCGTGGCTGACCTGGAATCTATTCGCCAAAGCTGATCTGGCCGCGCTCTGGTCCCGGGCCGGCGATGGTTCGCTGCCTTTTGCGGTTGGCTTCGATATCGCCATTGCGATGCCGCTATCCTGGCTGCCGCTCATTGCCGATTACTCCCGTTTCGGCAAACGCGCGACGGGCGTATTCGGCGGGACAGTCCTGGGGTTCTTCATCGGCAATTTCTGGCTGATGACGTTGGGCGTCGCCTACACCCTCGCGTTCGCACCCAGTGGCGAAGCCAATGCGTTATTGCTGGCGCTGGCGGGTGCAGGGATGGGCGTTCCGCTGTTGCTGATCCTGCTGGATGAATCGGAAAATGCGTTCGCCGACATTCATTCGGCTGCCGTTTCAAGCGGGATTCTGTTGAAGGCCAAGGTTGAACATCTGGCGCTGGCGATCGGCATCATCTGCACGGTGATTGCGTGCTTCGCCCCGTTGGCGCAGTACCAGAACTTCCTGTTGTTGATCGGCTCGGTGTTCGCGCCGCTGTTCGGCGTGGTGCTGGTGGATCATTTCATCCTGCGCCGTCGCAGCCATGGCGCCGCGACGACCGGTCTGCGCTGGATGACCTTGCTGGCGTGGCTCGGCGGGATTTTCACCTACCATCTGCTCGCCAATCTTTATCCGGATATCGGCGCAACACTGCCAGCGCTCGTCGTCGCTGGCGTGTTGCAGATGATCCTGAGTAAAGCCATTAGCTCCGGCCCGGAAACAGCTCAGGCTTGATGATCCCGTTGAGCTGTGGATAAGGAATCTTCAGCTCGATGTGGCCCATCGAATAAGGTGCGATGGTGTCCACCGGGTATTTCAGGATAACGGCACCGTACGTCAGGGCGACGTTTGAAGTTCGCTTGAATGGCCACATCTTCTGAAAGTCGGCGTCTTTGTCCAGCTTGGTGCTCACTTGCCAGGCTTGATGCGCGAGTTCGGCCTTTTCCCAGAACGCGCTTTCCTGGCCCGGTACCAGCATGTCGGCCAGCGTCAGAACGCGCTGCTGCTGGCGCGAATAGTTGATGAACGCGCGGCCCGGATTGCCGTGAGCGCCACCGGTATCCAGGTAGCTCGACAGCTCCACGACGACGATTCCGTCATGCTGCTCGCGTACTTTGGCTTGAAGGTAACTGCTGTTGCGCGCCGGTGCACGGCTCAGGAATTGCTCCTGATATGCCTTGATCGTTGGCGGAACGGGGCCATCGGTGTCGCTGCGGGTCAATTGCAGGAGCGTGCGCTGAACGATTGCATCCAGTTTGGGCTCGTCCGGGAAATGCACGGTGTCGATGTTCACCAGCGGGCAATCGTCTGTGGTGCAGCCGGGCTTGATCAGCTCGGAGGCGTCACGCTGAACGGTCAGCGGACTGCGCAGATTGGGTTGGAAAAGGCTTTGGCAGGCGCCCAGTATCAGGGCCAGACAGGCCAGTGAAATGATCTTCAGAAACGACATGTTGATCCTTGGCATTGGCATAAAGGGCCATCACTCGGATGTAACGGCAACCAGCTTCGACTACGGGTGGCGCAATCAGTTCGCCACTGGGCCGATTAGAGAACCTTTCGCTTGCCGTCGTCTACCCTGAGGGCCGGATTTGCCAACTCAAAGGGCTGCATCCAGCGCAGCAGCGCGTTAGGATGGAGCCAGGACACAGGTGCTCAAGCAGTGAGAGAAGTATGACTGATACCCCGAAATCGATACCGACGAAGCACGAGATCACACAGCGCGAAACCTGCTTCAAGGGGTTCTACCAGCTGGATCGACTGCACCTGCGCCACGAACTGTTCGACGGCGGCATGAGCCCGGAAATCAAGCGCGAGCTGTTTGTCAGACACGACGCTGTCTGCGTGCTGCCTTACGATGCCAAGCGCGATCAGGTCGTGCTGATCGAGCAGTTCCGGGTGGGCGTGGTGGGCAAGTACCCCAACCCCTGGCTGATCGAAATGGTTGCAGGCCTGATCGACAAAAAAGAGGAGCCTGAACAGGTTGCTCACCGTGAGGGAGAGGAGGAAGCTGGGCTTGTCTTCGAGGCACTCTGGCCGATCACCAAGTATTTCCCTTCGCCCGGAGGCAGCAACGAGTTCGTTCATCTCTACCTGGGCAAATGCGACAGTGAAGGCGCAGGGGGGCTGCATGGCCTGGAAGAGGAAGCCGAAGACATCCGTGTGTCGGTCTGGTCCTTCGAAGATGCCATGCAGGCTGTGAAAGACGGACGCATCGTCAATGCGGCAACTATCATCGCAATACAATGGCTGGCGCTCAATCGCGCCGAGATAAGGGGGCTATGGTCGTGAATCTTCTGCGCGAGCGCTATCGTGTCGACCTCGCCGGGCTGCAAGCAGCCTGCGAGGCGAACTACGCGCGCTTGATGCGTTTGTTACCCGATATGCGCAATGCACAGCGCTCACGCAAGGTCGCCGTCACGCAAGGCGATCAGATGCTGGGCGTGCTGGCGGTCGAGGTCATACTCGACTGTCCTTACACCACCACGCTACAGGTGCGCCAGGAGCACAGCCTGCCCTGGCTGCCTGTGCCTGTGCTGGAAGTCCAGGTCTATCACGACGCGCGCATGGCCGAAGTCATCGGCGCCGAACACGCGCGGCGTTTTCAGGGCATTTATCCTTACCCGAACGCCGACATGCATCAGCCGGACGAAAAAGCCCAGCTCAATCTGTTCCTGGGGGAGTGGTTGAGTCACTGCCTGGCGTGTGGGCACGAGTTTGAGTCGGTGCGCTGAAGTTGTAGGGTTTTTCCAGCTGACTTAACGCTCAAGTCTTCCGGCCTTGTAGGCTGTTTCTGAAAGTTTCGTCGCGCTGGGGTTTGCGCTTTATTTTTCAGCCTTCTGAAGTTAGGTTTTGGCGCTCGACTTACTTCAGAGGTCTGTATGAGTTATGTGGGGCGTAATCTCGATTCGTGCAACGCCATCCCTTTTGAATGGCGACATACATGGCTCGTAGTCGTCAGCGGTGATGGGCCAAATTTCTGTGGGCATGCCCTGTTGAAGGCTGGTTATTATTATTTCCACGTCGATGGTTGGGAGAATCGCCCTTATTATTTGACGGAGGCGGAATATAGAAGGTATCTCACGGAGGGCGGAAAGACTGAGCTGTTCAAGCGCAGTGTCTTCATACCGTTCCCGGCGCAGGCGCAGCGAAAACTTGAAGAATTGAGCGCCAAGCCTTGGTACTGGCGAATTATCCCAAATAATTGCGCCAGCTATGTTGAGGAGATTTTCGCGGCAGGCGGTGTCGACGACTCAATTTTGATGAACTGTCCGGTTTTCTGGAGATGAACAGGCTTAAGGCGATTCTTTACGGAGCTCTCCTGGGTACGATATGCCCTATCTTTATCCAGTTGGTGTGTTACCAAGGTGTGCGGCTTCTAGACTCTCTCCAGTGGTCTTTAAGTTTAACCGGATTTGTTCTAGGCATTTATATGTCGCGATATATATCTTGGGGATGGTCGTTGGGTGGTGGGACGGGTTTTCTGATCGGGCTTTTCGGCCCGCTGCCAATTGGGTTCTTATATTCAGATGTGAGTTACGAAAGAGTATTGCCCTGGCTTTTGATTAGCGCAGTGATAGGTCTTTTTGCAGGAGGCCTTACTCTTGATCGCCTTTTCAAGGAGCGCGCCCTGCGCCGAAAAACTTCAGCTCCCAAGCACCACAACTGAGAGCTAGCCCTCACTTCGGCATTTGCCCGTCGGCGCTCCAGCCACCATAATCCGGCCATACCCGCTCAAGGAGATGGCCATTGCCGAGCACACCTCTGAATTCGTCCTCCGTCCTGGTGGTGCAACTGTCGGACAGCCACCTGTTTGCTGAAGCGGACGGCAAGCTCTTGGGCATGGCCACGCGCGACAGCCTGAGCGCCGTCGTTGATCGAGTGCTGGCCGAGCAGTCGGCGATCGACCTGGTGCTCGCCACGGGTGATTTGTCTCAGGACGGCTCCGTCGAGTCTTATCAGGCGTTTCGCCAGTCGAGTGAGCGCCTGTCCGCGCCCAAGCGCTGGCTGCCTGGCAACCATGACGAACTTCGGGAAATGGCGATTGCCGCTCAGCAGAGTGACTTTCTTGAGCCTGTCGTGGACGTTGGGAACTGGCGTATCACGATGCTGGACTCTGCCGTTCCGGGCTCCGTGCCGGGCTATCTGGAAGACAAACAGCTGCAACTGCTTGCTCAGGCGTTGAGCGAAGCACCTCAGCTTCATCATCTGGTTTGCTTGCACCATCATCCGGTGCCCATTGGCGCGGCGTGGATGGAGCCGATCGGGTTGCGTAACCCCGAGGCTCTGTTCTCCGTGTTGGAACGCTTTCCTCAGGCTCGGGCGCTGCTTTGGGGCCACGTGCATCAAGAATACGATCAGCAACGTGACGGCTTGAGGTTGATGGCGTCGCCGTCCACTTGTATTCAGTTCGCGCCCGACAGTGAGGATTTCAAGCTCGACGCGCTGGCGCCGGGATATCGCTGGTTGCGGCTGCACGATGACGGCCGGATCGAAACCGGCGTATCGCGGATTGACCCCAGTCTGTTCGAAGTCGACCTCAGTGGTGCCGGTTATTGATGGAAATGCTTCGAACCTCAGCGGTTGATCAACAAACGAGTTTTCCCTGGGTTGTCCCTGTAAACTGCGTGGCTTTGCGTGTTGATGCGCTGCTTCTGGAGATAACCGCGTGAACCAGGATCACCCGACGCTTCTTTATATACATGGCTTGAACAGCTCAGGGATGTCGAAAAAAGCCACACAGCTGGCTGAGCTGATGAAAACCCTGGGTTTGAGCGAGCAGTTGCGGGTGCCAGAGCTGCACCATCATCCGCGTCAGGCAGTGGCCCAACTGGAGAACGCCATTGAAGAACTGGGCGGGCGGCCATTACTGGTCGGCAGCTCGCTCGGCGGCTACTATGCGACTCACCTGGCGGAGCGTCATGGCCTCAAGGCCGTGCTGATCAACCCGGCGGTGAATCCGCATCAGTTGTTCGACGGCTTTCTGGGCACCCAACAAAATCTTTATACCGGCGAGAGCTGGGAGCTGACGCACGATCACGTGGCAGCGCTGGCAGAGCTCGAAGTGCCGGCCCCGCAAGATCCTCAGCGTATCCAGGTGTGGCTGCAGACCGGCGATGAAACTCTGGATTATCGTCGCGCGCAGGCATTTTACCGGGCTTGCGCGTTACGCATCGAGGCCGGGGGCGATCACGGTTTTCAAGGATTCGCGTCGAAACTGCCCGCTCTGCTCGGATTTGCCGGTTTCGCGCCGGAATTGCTCCAGGCGATCGATCTGTCGGTGCTGTAACCCGACCGGATCGACGCATTTGCTGAAACAACAATGTAGAACAGTGTCACTCCGAAATTTCATGAACGACTTGATGACGAGACCCCATGGCCAATCCCAGCGCTAGCTCTTATAACGCAGACGCCATCGAAGTCCTCTCGGGCCTCGACCCGGTCCGCAAACGGCCGGGCATGTACACCGACACCACGCGGCCGAACCACCTGGCGCAGGAAGTCATCGACAACAGCGTCGACGAAGCGCTGGCGGGGCACGCCAGATCGGTGCAGGTCATCCTCCACGCCGATAACTCCCTTGAAGTGGCCGATGACGGTCGCGGCATGCCAGTGGACATCCACCCGGAAGAAGGCGTTTCCGGTGTCGAACTGATCCTCACCAAGCTGCACGCGGGCGGTAAGTTCTCCAACAAGAACTACCAGTTCTCCGGCGGTCTGCATGGGGTGGGTATTTCGGTAGTCAACGCGCTCTCCACCCAAGTGCGGGTGCGGGTCAAGCGCGACGGCAACGAATATGAAATGACCTTCGCCGATGGCTTCAAGGCCAGCGAGTTGGCCGTCGTCGGCACAGTGGGCAAGCGCAATACAGGCACCAGCGTATTCTTTGCGCCGGACCCGAAATATTTCGACAGCCCCAAGTTCTCCGTCAGCCGCCTCAAACACGTGCTCAAGGCCAAGGCTGTCCTGTGCCCGGGCCTCTTGGTCAGCTTCGAGGACAAGGGCACCGGCGAGAAAGTCGAGTGGCATTACGAAGACGGGCTGCGCTCGTATCTGCAGGACTCGGTGAATGAGTTCCTGCGCCTGCCCGACGAGCCCTTCTGTGGTTCGTTCGCGGGTAACAAGGAAGCCGTCGACTGGGCGTTGCTCTGGCTGCCTGAGGGTGGCGACAGCGTTCAGGAAAGCTACGTCAACCTGATCCCGACCGCGCAGGGCGGTACTCACGTCAATGGTCTGCGCCAGGGCTTGCTCGATGCCATGCGCGAATTCTGTGAGTTCCGCAATCTGCTGCCGCGTGGCGTGAAGCTGGCGCCGGAAGACGTCTGGGAGCGGATCGCGTTCGTTCTGTCGATGAAGATGCAAGAGCCCCAGTTCTCCGGTCAGACCAAAGAGCGTCTGTCGTCTCGTGAGGCGGCGGCGTTCGTCTCCGGCGTGGTCAAGGACGCATTCAGCCTGTGGCTCAACGCTCACCCTGAAATGGGCATGCAGTTGGCGGAACTGGCGATCAACAACGCCGGACGCCGACTCAAGGCAAGCAAGAAAGTCGAGCGAAAACGCATCACTCAAGGTCCGGCGCTGCCGGGCAAACTGGCCGATTGCGCCGGTCAGGATCCGATGCGCGCCGAACTGTTTCTGGTCGAGGGTGATTCTGCCGGCGGTTCGGCCAAGCAGGCGCGCGACAAGGAGTTTCAGGCCATCCTGCCGCTTCGCGGGAAAATTCTGAACACCTGGGAAGTCGATGGCGGTGAAGTGCTCGCCAGCCAGGAAGTCCACAACATCGCGGTCGCCATCGGGGTTGATCCAGGCGCGGCCGACATGAGCCAGTTGCGATACGGCAAGATCTGCATCCTCGCCGATGCCGACTCCGACGGCCTGCACATCGCCACCTTGCTGTGCGCCCTGTTCGTGCAGCATTTCCGTCCGCTGGTCGACGCCGGCCACGTGTACGTCGCAATGCCGCCGCTCTACCGCATCGACCTGGGCAAGGACATTTATTACGCACTGGATGAAGCTGAGCGCGATGGCATCCTCGATCGTCTGGTGGCCGAGAAGAAGCGCGGCAAGCCTCAGGTCACGCGATTCAAAGGTCTGGGCGAGATGAACCCGCCGCAGCTGCGTGAAACCACCATGGACCCGAACACCCGTCGTCTTGTCCAGCTGACGCTGGATGATTTCGAGGCCACTTCGGAAATCATGGACATGCTGTTGGCGAAGAAACGTGCAGGCGACCGCAAGACCTGGCTCGAATCCAAGGGCAACCTTGCTGAGGTGCTGGTCTGATGCGAGCCTGGTTTGCAGCCCTGTTGTTGCTCGCTGCCCCAGTCTTCGCCGCACCGTTGCCCGAACTGAAATTGTTGTCCGAGCACCCGGTCGACGACATGATCGGCGGCAATCTGTCGGGGCTGGCGTCGTGCAATGGAGTGTTGTGGACGGTTTCTGACCGCGATGACACCTTGCTGTATAGCCTCGACACCTCGGCGACGGTCTGGAAAGCCCGTGGCCAGGTGATCGAGATCCCGCCGATTCCAGACAGCGGGCTGTCAGCGACCTTGCGTGCGATGGCCAAGGCTTCGGCGATTCTTCGTGGCGGCGATCTGGATTTCGAGGGCGTGAGCTGCGATGCCGCCGGCAACCGTTATCTGGTCAGCGAGGCTTACGCCACGGTGCTCAAGGTGCCTGTCAGCGGGGCGCCGGTCTGGCTGGAATTGCCGGGCAAGCTGGTCAAGGAAGCGCAGTCGGCGGGGATGCTGCAGCACTTCAATGCGATTTTCGAAGGCATCGCGATCAATCCGGCAGGTGATCAGTTATGGCTGGCCGCCGAGCGTGACAAGCGAGGTCTGTTGACGGCGCGCCTAGGTAAAGACGGCTGGGCCTGTGATGCGAGCTGTATTCTGCGGGTCGAGTCAGGCAATGACATTCTGCCGCCGCAAGTGGGCGGGAAGGCCGTTGGCAAAGACTTTGCGGATATTTCGTTGTACAAGGGCAAGTTGTTCGCGCTTGAGCGCGCAGCCTACCGCATCTGCCGACGCTCTCTGGAGACCGGGCAGCTCGAAGCGTGCTGGTCATTCGCAAAGGAAGCGCTGCAACCCAACCGCCTGTATGACCAGAAATACGGCCTGACCGAAGCGCTGGTGATCGATGACAGCGGTGCGTGGGTCGGGGTCGACAATAACTTTGGCGCTCGCGCCGACGGAGAAAAGCGTCCGATCGTCTGGCGCTTCGCTGCGCCAGCCGGTGGCTGGGGCGGCAAGCCTTGACACAGGCGCCACCCGGCAGACGCGCCGGGCGTCTCATGCTGATCATCGTCTGGGCTGCGGGGCTGTTTCTGGCCACGCGTTTTTTCGGCGATTGGGAGCAGCGACAGGAAAACCCGAACACTAGCGTTACTTCACGGCAGGGTGATGGCTATGTCGAAGTGCAATTGACGAGCAACCGTCAGGGGCACTTCGTCATGAGCGGGCAGATCGACTCGCACCCGGTGCAGTTCATGCTCGACACGGGAGCGACCAATGTCGCCATTCCCGAAGAGGTGGCGAACACGTTGCGCCTGGAGCGTGGCGAGCGGGTTCAGGTGAGTACGGCCAATGGCCGCACCGAGGCGTTCCGGACCACGCTGCAACGGCTGCAAATTGGCGACATCGTCTTGAGCAATGTGCGCGCCCTGGTGGTGCCCGGCCTGGACGGTGAGCAGGTGCTGCTTGGCATGAGCGCCATGAAACAACTCGAATTCACACAGCGCGGCGGCACATTGCTGCTGCGTCAGACGACAAAATGATGAGGCCCGCATGAGCGACTCCCTTGACCTCAGCCTGGATGGCGTAGAACGCCGATCACTGGCTGACTTCACCGAACAGGCCTACCTCAACTATTCCATGTACGTGATCATGGACCGCGCCTTGCCGCACATTGGTGACGGCTTGAAGCCCGTGCAGCGGCGGATTGTCTACGCCATGAGCGAACTGGGCCTGGACGCCGACGCCAAGCACAAGAAATCGGCGCGCACGGTCGGTGACGTACTCGGCAAGTTCCACCCGCACGGTGACTCCGCATGCTATGAGGCCATGGTGCTGATGGCTCAGTCGTTCAGCTATCGCTACACGCTGGTCGATGGTCAAGGGAACTGGGGTGCGCCGGATGATCCCAAGTCGTTCGCTGCCATGCGCTACACCGAGGCGCGCCTGTCGCGCTATTCGGAAGTGCTGCTGACCGAGCTGGGTCAAGGCACCGCTGACTGGGTCCCCAACTTCGACGGTACGCTGGACGAACCAGCAGTATTGCCGGCACGTTTGCCGAATATCCTGCTCAATGGCACCACCGGTATCGCCGTGGGCATGGCGACCGACGTTCCGCCGCACAACCTGCGTGAAGTCGCGTCTGCCTGCGTGCGTTTGCTCGATGAGCCCAAGGCCACCATCGAGCAGCTGTGTGAGCACGTGCAAGGGCCGGACTACCCGACCGAAGCCGAAATCATCACGCCGCGCGCCGATCTGCTGAAGATCTACGAAAGTGGTCGCGGCTCGGTACGCATGCGTGCCGTTTACCGTGTCGAGGATGGCGACATCGTGGTCACCGCGCTGCCGCATCAGGTTTCCGGCGCTAAGGTGCTGGAGCAGATCGCCGCGCAGATGCAGGCCAAGAAGCTGCCGATGGTCGCGGACCTGCGTGATGAGTCCGATCATGAGCACCCATGCCGCATCGTGATCATTCCGCGCTCTAATCGCGTCGATCCTGAAGAGCTGATGCAACACCTGTTCGCCACTACGGAGCTTGAATCCAGTTACCGGGTGAACATCAACATCATCGGCCTGGACGGCAAGCCGCAGCTCAAGAACCTCAAGGCGCTGCTGTCTGAGTGGCTGACATTCCGCATCAACACGGTGCGTCGTCGCTTGCAATTCCGTCTGGACAAAGTGCAGAAGCGCCTGCACCTGTTGGAAGGTTTGCTGACCGCTTACCTGAATCTGGATGAGGTGATCCACATCATCCGCACCGCTGAGCATCCGAAGGCCGAGCTGATTGCCCGCTTCGAGCTCTCGGAGATCCAGGCCGACTACATCCTCGACACCCGACTGCGTCAGTTGGCGCGTCTGGAAGAAATGAAGCTGCGCGGCGAGCAGGACGAACTGCTCAAGGAACAGGCCAAGCTGCTGGCGCTGCTGGGCAGCGAGACCAAGCTACGCAAGCTGGTGCGTTCCGAACTGATCGCGGACGCCGAAACCTATGGCGATGATCGCCGCTCGCCAATCGTGGAGCGCGCCGAAGCCAAGGCGTTGTCAGAAAACGAGCTCATGCCGACTGAGCCGGTGACGGTCGTGCTGTCAGAAAAAGGCTGGGTGCGTTGCGCCAAAGGTCATGACATCGATGCAACAGGGCTCTCCTACAAGGCTGGCGACGGATTCAAGGCAGCAGCGGCGGGGCGTTCGAATCAGTTCGCTGTGTTCATTGACTCGACCGGGCGCAGCTATTCGCTGGCAGCGCATACGTTGCCTTCTGCCCGAGGCCAGGGCGATCCTCTCACCGGTCGCCTGACGCCGCCACCTGCGGCGACGTTCGAATGCGTGCTGCTGCCCGATGATGACGCGCTGTACGTGATCGCCTCCGACGCCGGTTACGGTTTCGTCGTGAAGGGCGAGGACCTGCAGGCGAAGAACAAGGCGGGCAAGGCGCTGTTGAGCCTGCCGACGGGTGCCAAGGTCATCTTGCCGCGTCCTGTGCCAGATCGGGAGCAGAACTGGCTGGCGGCGGTCACGACCGAGGGGCGCCTGCTGGTGTTCAAAATTGCCGATCTGCCGCAGCTGGGCAAGGGTAAAGGCAACAAGATCATCGGCATTCCTGGCGAGCGCGTTGCCAGCCGAGAAGAGTTCGTGACCGACCTGGCGGTGGTTCCGGAAGGCGCCACTCTGGTGCTGCAGGCTGGCAAACGTACGCTTTCTCTCAAAGCTGACGATCTGGAACATTACAAAGGCGAGCGCGGAAGACGTGGCAATAAGCTACCACGCGGATTTCAGCGCGTTGATGCCCTGTTGGTGGAAACTGGTGCTTAAGAAGCTGATTTGAGCGTCCGATCTTCGTTTCGTCACGAAGATCGACGCAGAATCGCTGGAGTCATCGCGCATATTCACGGATGATATGACGTCTTGAGGTGCAGGCGTGGCTGAGTGCCTTCATGGTTTCTTGAGTATTTGACATCGTGGCGCGCCTTGGGCGCCCACTTGGACGGAATGATGAATTTTCTACGCGTTCCTGTTGTTCTGCTGTTGACTGGCGTTTTAGGTTTGGCCGGGTGCAGCGTTCATCAACCCACTTCGCTCTATCAGCTGGACAGCGGCGAACCTGGGCAACCGAAACAAAGTGCCGGAGTCGCAGTTTTGCTGGGTCCGGTTGCCGTTGCTGATTATCTGCAACGGGAAACATTACTGCAGCGCCAGCCAGACGGCAGTCTGACGGCTTCGACGGACGGTCGGTGGGCGGGCAGTCTGTCGGCCGATATCGATCAACTGTTGCTTCGCCAGCTGGCTTGGAAGCTTGATAGCCAGCGCGTGGTGATGGCGCCGGCTGCTGCCAACTTCACGCCGGACGTGCAAGTCGTGCTGTCGATCACCCGTCTGGACTCGGGCGAGAACCAGCCAGCTGTGCTCGATGCGCAATGGCGTCTGCTGGATCGCCGGGGCACCGTTCGCGACAGCAAACTGGTTCACCTTGAAGAGCCGCATGCTGGCACTTCCGCTGCTCAGGTCAAAGCGCAAGGCGTATTGCTGCAGCGTCTGGCCGATCAGTTGAGCGTGGCGGTGAAGCCGATTGCCAGCCAGCCGCTGGTTGCAGACGAACCGAGAAAGGCTGCCCAACCGGCCAAGACCCGAACCGATCAGGACAAGCCAAAGATTCCCATGGCTTCCCCGATTCGCACCGATCTAGAAGTGTTCCGCTTCTGATCCAGGCGCAAACAAAAAAGCCCGCAGTGATGCGGGCTTTTTTGTGGGTGATGTTCCAGTGCTCTTGATTCGACCGGTAGGGCGTAGGAGTCCAGCTTGCTGACCATCTGCTGCAAAGCAGCAGTCAATCCTGAGCATGCGGTGTATCGGGTGCAGCCAAGGTGTCAGGTTTCGCTGCCGCTGCGCGCCAGATCGCTGGCAAGCCAAGCTCCTACGGCCTCCGGCCAGAATCAGAAGCTGACAGCGGGACCATCATCAGGTCCCGCAGTGTTTCAGCTGAGGGTCATACCTTGCGCGCTTCGTGCATGCGCGCGAGTTGGCGTTCGAGCATCGATGGATAGGGCTCCATCAGGCGTTCGACGCAGCTGGCACCTTCCGGGCTGGCGATGGGGCGAATGCGTGCACGCTGACGAATGGTGTGGTCTTCGCTGATCTTGCGTTCCACCAGCAGCAGGTTGCGGCTGTGTTGCGACAGCGCCAGTGCGTCCTGAGCGGTTTCGGTCAACAGCAGGTCGATCTGGTTCATGCCGTGCAGGCCTTCACCCAGCGTCAGACCCAGCTGCAATTGCAAGGTGATGCCGCTGTCTGCGACTTCAATCTGCAAGGCGTGGCTCAATGCACGAAGAAGCTCGCCACAGCAGATTGCGTTGGTCAGGTAATCATCGCCGCTGTCCTGGGTGCTGAACACCATCAGCGAGCTGCCGTCGTTCAGCGTGTGAAGCTCGCTGTCGTACAGCGAAGCAGCCTGATCGATACAGTCGCGATAACGCTCCAGCAGCTCGGTCAAGCGGGCGCGTGGCAGGCGACGCAGTTGTTCCTGAGAGCCCAGTTGCACGGCAAGCACTGCGCTGTATTGCGGCTGTGAAGGAACGACCGGGAGCATCGGCCGCGGCGCAGGCTTCTGGGCCACCGCGGAGTCGTCGCGCAGATCGGCAAACGGGTCGTCTTCGTCCTCTTCGTCTTCCTCGGCAACGATACGCCTTGCCGGGATCGCCGTAGCGCGCGGCTTGGGCGCATCATCGAAATCGTGATCACCCAGATCACTGGTGTCGAACTCAGGCGAGCTGTCATCGTCGGCGTGCTCGGGCTCAGGAACCGGCTCCGGTTCCGGCTCAGGCGGTGCGTAAGATGCCTTGAGCTGACGGGCCAGATCGCCGATTTCATCCTGACGATCCGTTGCCGGCGTGTAGGGGTCGATGTAGCGCAACCACATGCGCAATTGCAGCATGGGCGTGGAAATGTGACGCCCCAGGCGCAGGCTGAGCGCCAATGCCAGCGCCAGCAGAATACCGGCGAGAATGCCCATGCTTTGCAGGCTGATGGTCAGCGGCTGCTGGAATTGGGTCATATCCAGACTGATGCGCAGGGTGCCCGCGACGACATCCTGGAACGTGACCTTGATCTCGTAGAGCCCTTCGGCTTCGCCCAGCAGGCCGTTTTTCGGGCGCTGGCCGGCTTCGGCAAGAATGCGGTTATCCACGCTATAAATAGCGGCGTGAGCGACCAGCGGGTTTTTGACCAGATTGCCCAGCAGCACGTTGAGGCTGAGGATGTCGTTGGACACCAGCAGCTCTGTCGCGGAGGTCGCTGTTTGCGTGGTCAGGGCCTGCCCCAATGCGTCCGCCTGTTCGTGCATGGCTTGCTTGAACTGCAATCCCATCACGCAGGCGTAGATCACCAGCGCCAGCGCGACGAGAATCACGTTGTGGCTGGCGATGCGCAAAGCAATCGGTACACGTCGATGACGCAATGCCCGGAAGATCAGCAAGAAGAAATTATCGGTTTTTACTGGCGTGGGCCGGTTCACTGAGCACGGCTCTCTTGGAGAAGTTGCCGCGCAGTATAGCGAGCGACCCAGTAGCGGCAAAGCGCTCGCTGTGCCCGGTGGTCACTGAAAGTGAGTAGAATGCGGTTTTTTTCCACTGCGGGGGTGCGCCTTGCGCGAAATTGTCCTGATAAACATCACCGGTGAAGACCGTCCGGGTCTCACTGCGGCCATCACCGGCGTGCTGGCCCAAGGTGGCGTCGATGTTCTGGATATTGGTCAGGCAGTGATCCATGACACGCTGTCGTTCGGCATTCTTGTAGAGATTCCGGACACCGAAAGCGGCTCGACGGTACTCGATCAGGTTCAGGAGAAGGCCGACGAACTGGGCCAACAGGTCCTGTTCACGCATGTCAGTGAAGACGACTACCAGCATTGGGTCGACGACCAGGGCAAGGACCGGCACATCGTCACGCTCTTGACCCGCAAGGTCACGGCCGAGCAATTGCAGACGGTCAGTTCGATCACCGAAAGGTACGGACTGAACATTGATCGTATCGACCGCCTCTCCGGCCGGATGCCGCTGGACATGCCAAGTGACAAGGGCAAGGGCTGCATCGAGTTTTCCGTGCGTGGCGAGCCCGCCGACGCTCAGCAGATGCGCGCAGAGTTCCTGCATGTGGCTCAGGAGCTGAACGTCGACATCGCCTTCCAGCAGGACTCCATTTTCCGTCGCAATCGTCGTCTGGCCGTGTTCGACATGGATTCGACGCTGATCGAAGCCGAAGTCATCGACGAGTTGGCCAAGGCTCACGGCGTTGGCGAGCGCGTGTCCGAAATCACCGAGCGCGCCATGCGCGGCGAGCTGGATTTTCGCGCCAGCTTCAAAGAGCGCCTGGCGCTGCTCAAAGGGCTGGACATCAAGGTGCTGGACGAAATTGGCGCATCGCTGCGTCTGACCGAGGGCGCCGAAACACTGTTTGCCGAACTCAAGCGTCTGGGCTACAAAACCGCGATTCTGTCGGGCGGCTTCACCTACTTTGCCCGTCAGTTGCAGGCCAAGCTGGGCATCGATTACATCTTCGCCAACGAGCTTGAAGTCGTGAATGGCAAATGCACCGGCGTTGCCGTCGAGCCTATCGTCGACGCTCAGCGCAAGGCGGATCTGCTGCGCGAGCTGGCGAGCAAGGAAGGGTTGAGTCTGGAGCAGACCATTGCCGTCGGCGACGGCGCCAATGACCTGCCGATGCTGGCGATTGCCGGACTGGGCGTGGCATTCCGGGCCAAGCCGCTGGTCAAACAGTCGGCCAAGCAGGCGATCTCGACGCTGGGGCTCGATGGTGTGCTTTATCTGCTCGGCTTCCGCGACCGGGAAGGGCGAAACGCGTAAACCGTTGCTGATCGGCTATCCCTCAAACCTGCGGACGCGCGCGCACGGTTTGAGGGGAGCGTTGGGAGCGGTGGGCTATTACAGAACCGTCCAGAGCGAATCGAATTCCTGTTCCGGCGCGGATTCGTTCTGTGCGACGTTCTTCTTCGGCCCTTCGAGCATCTGATACTCGAACTGGTTGTAGCTCCCGGTCGTCGCCCGACGATTGCTCAGGCTGGCCCGACGTTCCTCTCCGCTGGTGTTGATCATGACCTTGCAGCCATCGTCGAACGGCAGGCGAGGGGCGACCACCGTTGCCGGCACATCGATGGCGCGCACTTCCGGAAGCAAAAGCGCGCGCAGGTACTGACTGCTCTGCTCGGCCCGCAGCAGTTGCATGCCACAGGCCTGCGCGAACGGCGCGATCAATTCGACACCCATTTGTGTGCCACCACTGCGCACCTGGCGAACCCAGCGCACTACCGCGATGCTCCAGCCATGGCCATGGTCCTGAATGCCGATCATTTCTCCGGCCTGAAGCTGGTCGGGGACTTCCTTGGGCCAGGCCAGACAATAACCGCCGGGGCTGTGATTGACGATGTGCAGGCTGTACGTCGGGAAGCTCTTCTGAGCATCGGCGGCAGCGCTGGCTTCTGTTTCTTCACGCTGATATTCGATTTCTTCAAACGGCAGCAGGGTGCTCGACGTGCCGCTGCGTTGCACATCTACGGCTTGCGCCCACGGGTCGTGCCGAGTCAGCTCCAGCGGTTGCAGCGTGTATTCCGCCGTTTTGCTCACCGCGGCTACCTGCAGCAGATCGCTGAAGCACTTCTGGCCGCCGACGAAGTAATGCAAAGCGCTCATGCCGACGCAGACGGTCAGCGTGCCCTGGCCCGGCGTGCGCTGGAATGCCCGTTCTGAAACGTCTCCCCAGGCAGCGGCCAGATGTTGCAGAACGTCCGCAGACAAACCTGGTGGCACGTGCAGATATGACTGCGATCGCTGCTCGACAGGCGTTTCGATGTAGCGCTGCAGCGCGGCGGACAAGGGGCGTGGGTCGATGCCAAGCAAGTTGCCACGCTGGTCCTCGGCGTACAGCGAGGTGTAGCGCGGCGCAGTGTCAGTGCTCGGCGACACGGCATACAGGCTGGAGCCCTCGACCAGCGGCTGCTGCAGCGTGACCATCGAGCTCCACGCATCCAGTGCGTCGGCAAGCTTGCCGATGTTGTGCTGACGCATCTGATTGCAGCGCGAGCAACCCATCAACAGTGCGACCGTGTAGGTCTGTTCGACAGTCAGCGTGCGCGTGTGATGAGCCTGATTGTCGGCAACCGGAATATTGTGCAACTGGTGCTGGCGCGCGATCTGGTAGATCTGGTGCAACTCAAGCCACAAGCCGTCCTGCACCGGACAATAAAGCTGGTTGGCACGGATCAGTGGGCCGTTCAGACAGTGCAAGGCCCGCTGCAATGCGGTGGTGAGGAGCGGAATGCGGTCTCTGCTGAGCTTGGGCGCAACACGGGCGATGATCTGTTTGTAGCCGATTGCCAGATGGTTCTGCAGGGCCTGACACAGGTTGGCGACCTTGCGAGGACGCTCTTCCAGTACGACAGACTGGTTGAGGAAATGCCGCTCCAGATGCTTGCACACGAACGACACTTCCGGGCGCAGCAGCTCGAGCAATTGCATGCGGTTGTCGCTGGGGGTGAGCAGCTGGTTGAGCTCGCCCAGGCCCTGATACAGCTGGCGGGCCATTTCGCCGAGGTTCGCTTTGGGCAGCGTGGCGATCCAGCGTTTGAGGTCTTTTGGCGTCGCGTCACAGAACGACAGGCTCGACTGCGTCGGCACAGGTGCGCGCAACAACAGAGGAAGACTTAAATTACTCATGTGACAGGCAAACTCCAACAACTACCGGCACGGTCGGCGGCGATTTCAACGGTGCGAGGGGCACGTTGGCCGAGCGAAACGAGCAAGTTTACGTCAATTGAAAACGAAGTTTCCTACAACACCGATGAACGACTCTAGCAGCATCAGCTCGACATCGCAGCTTTAATATCAAAGTGACATTGTCGCGCGGCCGATCCATCTGAATTGTGACGCGCATCGGCGCTGTCGACGAAAGGCCGAGCAGCGCCAGAAAAGCGTTTCAAGATTTTTGTACGCAAGAATCACGCCTGTGTCGGCAATGCCATTGCCTGACCCATCTGCACGGGCGATCCTGCCGCCAGCGTTTCGGCCCATTTCACCTGATTCGGCCCGAACAGCACGATGGCGGTGGAGCCCAGTTTGAAGCGACCCATTTCGGCGCCCTTCTCCAGATGAATCGGCGCACGTGCAGCCTCATCGTAACGGAAGGTCTTGAGCTCGCGTTTCGGTGGCGTGACCAACCCGGCCCAGACCGTTTCGATGGAGGCCACAATCATCGCACCCACCAGCACCACGGCCATCGGGCCACGCTCGGTGTCGAACAGGCAGACTGCACGTTCATTGCGGGCGAACAGCTCCGGAACGTTTTCGGCAGTGGTCTGGTTGACTGAGAACAGACGACCCGGCACGTAAACCATCTCACGCAGCGTACCGGCCAGCGGCATGTGCACGCGGTGGTAATCCTTGGGCGACAGATAAACGGTGGCGAACTCGCCGCCCATGAACGGCGCGGCCAGGCGCGCATCGCCACCGAGCAGTTCCAGCACGCTGTAGCTGTGGCCTTTGGCCTGAAAGATCCGCCCGTGCTCGATCGGGCCCAGTTGGCTGACGGCGCCGTCAGCGGGGCAGAGGATCGCGCCCGGCGTCTGGTCCAGAGGGCGAGCCCCCGGTTTCAGCGCCCGCGTGAAGAAGTCGTTGAAGTGCTGGTACGCCGTGACGTCCTCCACTTGAGCCTGGGACATGTCGACCTGGTATCGGCGTGCGAACCATTGCGTGAATGCGTTCTTGAACCAGCGCACGCGGCATTCGGCCACGCAGCCGGCGAGCCGCGACAGCAGATGGTGAGGAAGCAGATATTGAAAAAGAATGAACAGACGCTGTTTCATCAAGATTCCTAAAGCGTTTGAAAAAGGGAAAAACGCTGCGACGCCCAGTGGGCGCCCCGTTATTTCTCGACCGGTGTATCCGGATGATTGCCCCATTCGCCCCATGATCCGGCATAGCCTTTGATGCGTGGGTAGCCCAGCGCTTTGGCCACCAGATAGGTGAAGCCGGAGCGATGGTGGGTCTGGCAATGGGTGATGACTTCTTTGTCCGGCGTGATGCCCAGGCTTTCGAGGATTTGCGGCATATCCCGGCGAATGCGCAGGTTGCGCGCCTGATCCATGCCCGCCGTCCACTCGAAGTTTACGGCACCCGGAATGTGACCGCCTTTGGCCGCGACCACTTTCTCGCCTGAGTATTCGGTTGGGCCGCGTGCGTCCCAGATGGCCAGATCCGCAGCGCCGAGGCGGCTTTGCAGATATTCGCGGGTGGCGGTGGGTTCGTCATGCAGCGTCAGCGGAACCGGTCCGCCGGCAAGAGCGGGTACTTCCGTGGTCAGCGGCAAGCCTTCGGCCTGCCACGACAGCAGTCCGCCGTCGAGATAGTGGTATTTCGAGTGTCCGATGACATCCAGCAGCCAGATGAAACGTCCGGCCCAACCGCCGCCTTCGTCGTCATAGACCACATAGACCGCATCGGGGTTATGGCCGAGTTCGCCGAACAACGCTTCGAGCTGCGCCTGAGTCGGCAGCAAGCCCGGTGCGGGCGGCAGCCCCAGTTGCGTACGTTTGGGGTCGACGAAGCGGGCGCCGGGAAGGTGGCCGGCCTCGTAACGGGCGGGGCTGGTCAGGTCGACCAGAATCAGCTCTGAAGCGCCGAGGCGTGCCTGCAGATCCGCGGGCTCGATCACCAGTGGCAAGCTTGAGAAGGCAGACATGTGACGTCTCCAGATCGGAAAAAGAGGCGAATTGTAGCTCAGCCATCAACCATTGCGATGGCTAAAGGTCGTCAGAGCCTTCTCGATACACTGCCCGGTTTTCCCGAATGCTTGCACTGACATTTCCGAGAACAGCCCGCCGCCTTGATCGGCGACCACCAGCATCACAACGCGTCCATTGCTTGCGAGCGAGCGAACAAGCAGGTTCTCGCCGCTGAACAGGTTGCGCAACTGCGGCGGCATCAGCGCCGAAAACTGCGCATTGTTGCTTGGTGTCAGACGCAGTTGAGTGGCCTGCGCCATCAGGCGCTGCAACACTGTGCTGTCTTTGTAGGGGACGAGCAGGGCGGCGGCGGATTTATCCAGGCCGGCAATCTGATGCACGCGCAGGCTGTCGGTCTTGCGATCGATCATCAGCAGCGCCACCCGTTGCATGCCGCAGGCGACCAGCGCGTCTCTGGCGCAGGTCGTCAGGTGCATGGCGTTGGTGAACAGGCTGGGCTCCTTGAGCAGGTCCGCGCAGTGTTTGCGCCACACCTGCAAGGCTTCGGGAGTGGGAGGCGAGGCGGGCAGCAGACCTTTGTGGACTCTGCGCGCATCCCATGGCCACAACAGCGCTTCAGCCGGATGCCAGACGCCTGGCGCAGCATGTTGACGACCGCTGGCGGCTGCGTTCTGGTGCACCTGTTGCTGCAAATCCATCAAAGGCTGTTGCAGATAAAGGCTGGTCAACAGCTGCCAGCGCAGGTTGTGAGGCGTGTCCCAGGCCTGTTGCGCCGACAGCGCGAGGCCGTTCGCCAGCAGGATGGTGTTGGCCGGCTGATTGAGCCAGCGGCGCAAGGGCAGGTCGGCGTCCAGTTGCTGTTGCTGCTTGAGAGGATCGTCGTTCTCGTGGGCGATTCGCAGCACCTTGACCAGATTGCGCTGCTCGCCGATCAGCAGGTTATAGCCCTGCGTCACCCAGATCGGCAGATGCCAGTGGGTAGCCAGCGCCTGGCACAGGTGCAGCAGGCGCACGCCAAACAGGGCTTTTTCCACCGTTTTGGCCGACTCGCCTTTGTGAATGACCCTCAGCTCCCATTCTTCCAGCAGCTTGGGGTGCGCCAGCGCCATCGGCCAAAGAGGCGAGAGAAACAAAAGGCTGCCCAGATGGATGTCCTGCCACAGACGCGCAAGCTGGTTGGCGAACAGGCCGTAAGCCTGTTGCGTGGCGTGCTGGCTGATCAGTTGCAGTTGGCGCAGCGCCACCGGAATGTCCTGCAGTTGCGCACTGGGCAAGCGCGCAAGCAGCGTTTCGGTGCGGGCAAGTCCCAGGCGATTGAGCGCCACCTCAAGGCTTTCCGCAGGCTCTGTCAGGCCGCCGGTGTGCAGATTGGCCTCGCGCAAGACGCTGAGCACCAGTGCCGGGCTGTCCTGCATCAGGTCGGCGATGTCACGCAGCGAACGACGGCTGTCCGTCAGTGCTGCCTGCACTTTGCTGTGGGCCAGCGCTGGCACTGGCAAGGCCAGTCCATCGAGTTGCTTTATCCAGCTTTCGAGCGTTTGCGGGACGGGGAGCGACGAGGCTTTTTCAGAGTGCATTCACAAGGCCCATACGGCTGGGTGGTTTTGATCAATGTCGAATGATGGCATCATGATGGCCTTCGCGTTGCGGTGCCCGGATCAGACGCCAGTCAGGATTTTCGCTTGATTTGACTATAGTCTGGCGCACTCATGCCGATAAGTAGAACAAGAGTTTTGAACGCTATTCGCACAATGACCTTGAACCCGACTTAAGTAAGTAATCTTTCTCTATGGCAAAAATTATCGGCATCATCGTCGTTTTCGCGAGCGTCCTCGGCGGCTACGTACTCTCCCACGGTCAAATCGCTGCGCTGATCCAGCCTTTCGAGGTATTGATCATCGGTGGTGCGGCGTTCGGCGCATTTTTGCAGGCGAACCCGGGTTACATGACCATGCACGTCATCAAGAAATCCTTGAAGATGTTCAGTTCGCGCTTCACCCACGCTTTTTATCTGGAAGTGCTGGGGCTGATCTACGAGATCCTCAACAAAAGCCGCCGCGAAGGCATGATGGCGATCGAGGGCGATATCGAAGAGCCGGAGAACAGCCCGATCTTCGCCAAATATCCCAGCATTCTGAAAGACACCAAGATGATCGCATTCATCTGCGATTACCTGCGCATCATGTCGTCCGGCAACATGGCGCCGCACGAGCTCGAAGGGCTGTTCGACATGGAACTGCTGAGCATGAAAGAAGAGCTCGAGCATCCTTCCCACGCCGTGACCGGCGTCGCTGACGGCATGCCCGGTTTCGGTATCGTCGCGGCGGTACTGGGTATCGTGGTGACCATGGCGTCGCTGGGTTCCGGCGACAAGGCCGCGATCGGTATGCACGTAGGTGCGGCACTGGTCGGTACCTTCTTCGGTATTCTCGCGGCGTATGGCTTCTTCGGCCCGCTGGCCACTTCCCTGGCGCACGATGCCAAGGAAGAAATGAACGTTTTCGAAGCGATCAAGGCTTCGCTCGTGGCATCCGCCTCGGGTGTGCCGCCGTCACTGGCCGTAGAGTTCGGTCGCAAGGTCCTGTATCCCGCCCATCGCCCCAGCTTCAGCGAGCTGGAACAAGCTGTTCGCGGTCGTTGATCCATGGAAAATAATCAGCCGATTATCGTCAAGCGCGTCAAGCGCTTCGGCGGAGGGCACCACGGCGGCGCCTGGAAAATTGCCTTCGCCGACTTCGCTACGGCAATGATGGCCTTCTTCCTGGTGCTGTGGTTGATGTCCTCGGCTACGCCTGAGCAATTGATCGCCATTGCCGGTTATTTCAAGGACCCCGTGGGCTTCTCCGACAGCGGATCGCCTTACGTCATCGATTTGGGCGGCTCGCCGGAAATGTCGCCTGACCAGACGCTCAACCCTGAGGTCAAGTCGACTCCCGCACCGGATCGCGTGCCTGTCGACGCCGACAAACAGGATTCTGCGGCCGAACAGGTCGAGCAGGAGCGTCTGGAAATGCTGCTGCAAGAGCTGCAGACCAAGGTCAACGAGAACCCGCAACTGGCGAAGTTCAAGGACCAGATCCTCTTTGAAATTACGCAGGACGGCCTGCGCATTCAGATCATGGATGCTGAAAACCGCCCAATGTTCGACATCGGCAGTGCGCGTCTGAAACCGTATTTCGAAGACATCCTGCTGGCGATGGCAGACACCATCAAGGCGGTGCCGAACAAGGTCAGCATCAGTGGCCATACCGACGCGACGCCTTATGTCGGCAACAACGGCTTCGGCAACTGGGAACTGTCGGCCAACCGCGCCAACGCCGCACGGCGTGCGCTGGTCGCCGGGGGTTATCCTGATCCGCAAGTGGCGCGCGTCGTCGGCTACGCCTCGTCCTCGCTGTATGACAAGGACCACCCGGAAAACCCGATCAACCGTCGCATCGACATCGTGGTCCTGACCAAAAAGGCGCAGAGTCGTATCGAAGGCGATCAGAACGCAGGCGAAGCCCCCAAAACGGACGCCGCACCTGCCCCCGCCTCACCGACGGCTCCGGCCGGCAAACCTGGCGCATCCATCAGTGCGCCAGCCGTCGACCCACAGGCCTACGCCCAGCCGCATGAAATCCGTCAAAAGCTGAACATCTTCGATCAAGGCCAGTTGAAGATCGACGAAACCAAGAACTGACTCTGACGCAGAGGTCGCCTGGCCCGGCCTCTTCGTGAGCAAGCTCACTCCCACCGGATCTCGGTTGGCTGAAAAACCAGGCTTCCCCACATCCCAAGCTGTTGCCCGCACTGTAGGAGCGAGCTTGCTCGCGAAGGCACTTCTACAGTCTCTGGATATGCAGAGGCAGGGCCGGCCTCTTCCCGGCTGAAGCCGGTCCTACTGACGCTGCAGGCTTTTCGTAGGACCGGCTTCAGCCGAGAACGCGTCGGGTATCGCGCCGTTGATCGAAGAGCTCTTTAAAGACAGTTGGCTCACTCCCACCGGATTTCGGTTGGCTGAAAGACCAGGCTTCCCCACATCCCAAGCTGTTGCCCGCACTGTAAGAGCGAGCTTGCTCGCGAAGGCATTCCTACAGTCTCTGGAGATGTGGCGGCAGGGCCGGCCTCTTCCCGGCTGAAGCCGGTCCTACTGACGCTGCAAGCTTTTCGTAGGACCGGCTTTAGCCGGGAACGCGTCGGGTATCGCGCCGCTGATCGAAGAGGTCTTCAAAGACAGTTGGCTCACTCCCACCGGATCTCGGTTGGCTGAAAGACCAGGTTTCTCCACATCCCAAGGTGTTGCCCGCACTGTAGGAGTGAGCTTGCCCGCGAAGGCATTCCTACAGTCTCTGGATATGCAGAGGCAGGGCCGGCCTCTTCCCGGCTGAAGCCGGTCCTACTGACGCTGCAAGCTTTTCGTAGGACCGGCTTCAGCCGGGAACGCGTCGGGTATCGCGCCGCTGATCGAAGAGCTCTTTGAAGACAGTTGGCTCACTCCCGCCGGATCTCGGCTGGCTGAAAGACCAGGCTTCCCCACATCCCAAGCTGTTGCCCGCACTGTAAGAGCGAGCTTGCTCGCGAAGGCATTCCTACAGTCTCTGGAGATGTGGCGGCAGGGCCGACCTCTTCCCGGCTGAAGCCGGTCTTACTGACGCTGCAAGCTTTTCGTAGGACCGGCTTTAGCCGGGAACGCGTCGGGTATCGCGCCGCTGATCGAAGAGCTCTTTGAAGACAGTTGCCTCACTCCCGCCGGATCTCGGCTGGCTGAAAGACCAGGCTTCTCCACATCCCAAGCTGTTGCACTTCTGTAGGAGCGCGCTTGCCCGCGAAGGCGGATTCGTGGGCGCCGCATCTGCAGCGGCTTTTCCCTCCGTGGGAGCGAGCTTGCTCGCGAAAAGGGCCGGTTCATCCGCTCAACAGAGGGTGGCAAATCAGGCCTTCGCGGGCGAGCTTTTCCCTGAGTTGGCCGGCGAAGGGCATGAATTCAGGCGCTCTCGTCTCGGCCTCAGTAACTGCTCTCGGGCAAGCTTGCGATGATCGATCGATAACTGTTCATACGTTGCTGCTGCACGCGGCCGTCTTCCAGCGCCTTGAGCAGCGCGCAGCCGGGTTCGCGGTCATGCTTGCAATCGCGGAAGCGGCAGCGGCCAAGCAGGTCGTTGAATTCGATGAAGCCTGCTTCGACGTCGGCACGGCTGACGTGGCCCAGGCCAAACTCACGGATACCGGGCGAGTCAATCAAATCGCCGCCACGCGGAAAATGGAAAAGGCGTGCAGTGGTCGTGGTATGTGTGCCTTGCCCGGAATACTCCGACAGGGGGCCGACCCTCGTTCCGACTTCTGGCAGCAGGCTGTTGACCAGCGATGACTTGCCTACGCCTGACTGGCCCACGAACACGCTGATATGGCCGTCGAGCTGGTCTTGCAACTGCTGCATGCCGTTGCCGTGATGCGCCGAGACTTCGAGCACCGGATAACCGAGCGTGCGATAGACCGCCAGCAGCGCATTCAGCGCCGGGGCGTTTTGCTCATCGATGAGGTCGAACTTGTTCAACAGCAACAGCGGACGAATGCCAGCGTGTTCGGCTGCAACCAGGTAGCGGTCGATCAGGTTGGCATGTGGCTCGGGCATCGGCGCGAAGACGATCACGATCAGGTCGACGTTGGCCGCAACCGGCTTGAGCTGGCCTCGCGTGTCGGGGCGGCAGAGTTCGGTAGTGCGCGGCAGCTGCGCAACGATGACGCCAATGCCCTGATTGCCAGCCCGCCAGACCACTCTGTCACCCGTGACCAGCGCCGGCAGGTTTGCCCGCAGATGGCAGCGGAATACCTGCCCGCTCAACTCACCTTCCTGGGCCTCGACTTCCACCTGCACGCCAAAATGCGCGATGACCAGGCCTGTCTGTTCAGGGCCCAGATCGCCGCCTTCCAGTGTTTCCAGTGCTTGAGATTCACGTTTGGCGGCACGCGCGGCGCGTTCGCCCTGAATCTTTTCGATGCGCCAGTTCTGGCGGCGGTTAAGTTGGCGTTTGGCCATGGGTGTTCAGTGTTCCATTTATATGATGCGTAAAGCATCCGAAGAGTGAAGCGCGGGGGAGTCTAGCATGCCAGCCTGAGCTAAACTGCGCGCCTACGTTGAGGAGCCGACTTATGCAGAACAAGCAGAACCTGATCTGGATCGACCTGGAAATGACCGGTCTTGACCCGGATAACGACGTCATCATCGAGATGGCCACCATCATCACCGACAGCGAATTGAACACGCTGGCAGAAGGCCCGGTGATCGCCGTTCATCAGAGCGATGAGCTTCTGAACGGCATGGATGAGTGGAACACGCGTCAGCACGGCGGCTCGGGCCTGACCCAACGGGTACGTGACAGCAAAATTTCCACGGCAGAAGCCGAGGCGATGACCCTGGACTTCATCAAGCAATGGGTGCCGGAACGCAGCTCGCCGATCTGCGGCAACAGCATCTGTCAGGACCGCCGCTTCCTTTATAAGCGCATGCCGACGCTGGAAAACTATTTCCACTACCGCAATCTGGACGTCTCGACCCTCAAGGAACTGGCCGCACGCTGGTCGCCTGAGTTGAAGTTCAAAAAAGGCAGCACGCACCTGGCGCTGGACGACATTCGAGAATCGATCGCCGAGCTGCGTTTCTATCGCGAACACTTCATCAAAGTCTGACCTCAGCCCCGCGTCTGCAGGTTGCTACCCAAGCGACATCTGCGTCGTTGCCCTCTTTAGGTGCTCCGGCGCAGTGGTTAGACTGCGCCTCTTTTCGCAGGGACTGCCGCCATGCTGTTGATGCTCTACCTGATCGCCATCACCGCTGAGGCCATGACCGGCGCCTTGTCCGCTGGACGTCGCGGTATGGACTGGTTCGGCGTCGTGCTGATTGCGTGCGTCACCGCGCTGGGCGGCGGTTCGGTGCGTGACGTGCTCCTGGGGCATTACCCGCTCACTTGGGTCAAACACCCGGAATACCTGATTCTCACCAGCGTTGCGGCGCTGGTGACCATCTTCATCGCGCCGCTGATGCGTCACTTGCGCTCGCTGTTTCTGGTGCTTGATGCGCTGGGATTGGTCGCCTTCACGCTCATCGGCTGCATGACCGCGCTGGACATGGGGCTGAGCCTGCTGGTCGCCGCGGTAAGCGGCGTCATCACGGGTGTGTTCGGCGGCATCTTGCGAGACATCTTCTGCAACGACATCCCGTTGATTTTTCGTCGTGAGCTCTACGCCAGCGTCTCGTTTGCCGCCGCGTGGTGTTTCATCGCGTGCCAGCAATGGGGATTGCCCATCGAGCAGGGCACCCTCATCACCTTGTTCGGCGGGCTGCTGCTGCGCTTACTGGCCATTCGTTTTCACTGGGAAATGCCCAAGTTCATTTACAAAGATGGGCATTGATAAAGCGGTCTACACCGTTGCAGCGTTCTGCCGGGCTTCATGCTGGCGCAACGCCCATTCCACATGTTCGCGCACCATGTCCGAGGGATAGGTCAGTCGTGCTTTCAACGCTTCGATCACCGGAATGCTCGACGGTGCATTGCCCAGCCCGACCGCCAGATTCCTGAGCCAGCGCTCGTAACCCGCGCGTCGCAGCGGCGAGCCTTCGGTATTACTGAGGAAGGTCGTTTCATCCCATAAAAACAGCGTGGTCAACTCGGCGTTGTCCAGCCCGTGGCGGGGTTTGAAGTCATTCTGATCGGTCGGCCTGGCGAAACGATTCCATGGGCAGACAATCTGGCAATCGTCGCATCCGAATACCCGATTGCCGATCAGGGCGCGCAGCTCTTCCGGGATCGAGGTTTTCAATTCGATGGTCAGGTAAGAGATGCAGCGTCTGGCGTCCAGCACATAAGGCCCGACGAAGGCATTGGTCGGGCATATGTCCAGGCATGCGCTGCAACGGCCGCAATGCTCAGTGGCGTGGGGAGCGTCCACCGGCAGCGGCAGGTCGACGAACAGCTCGCTCAGAAAGAAATAGCTGCCTGCCTTGCGGTTGAGCACCAATGTGTTTTTACCGATCCAGCCGAGTCCGGCCTGTTCTGCGATGGCTTTTTCCAGCACGGGCGCGCTGTCGACAAAGGCCCTGAAACCAAATGGGCCAATGTCCTGCTGGATGCGCTCGGCCAGCTGCTGGACCCGCTTGCGAATCAGCTTGTGATAGTCGCGCCCCAAGGCGTAGCGAGAGACGTAGGCTTTCTCCGGCTGACTCAGGCGCTGAGCCATCTCAGTATCGCCGGGCAGATAGTCCATGCGCAGCGAAACGACCCGCAGCGTCCCCGGGACCAGTTCGTCGGGATGCGAACGTTTGCTGCCGTGAGCTGCCATATAGTCCATCTCGCCGTGATACCCGGCTTCAAGCCAGCGCTGCAAGTGCTGCTCTTGTTCCGCCAGATCCAGCCCCGAGATGCCGATTTGCTGGAAGCCGAGCTCGCGGCCCCAGTCCTTGATCGATCGAGCAAGGTCGGACAGCTCGGCCGTCGTGAGCGGCGCTGAGTTTGTGGATGGATCTACAGTTATCGCGGACATGCAAAGAGGACACCGGGGCGCAGGTGCGTATAATTCTGCCAGACATCGGAGCTCAAAGACGCATGTTGCACAGCAAACCCCCATTTCCCGACGCACTGTACAGCGCCGCGCAGGTGCGCGACCTCGATGCGCGCCTGATCGCCGCCGGCACGCCCGGATTCGAGCTGATGCAGCGTGCCGCCCATGCCGCCTGGCGTGCACTGCGCCGGCAATGGCCGGATGCCAGGCAACTAACCGTGATGGCAGGGCATGGCAACAACGCCGGTGACGGCTATCTGATTGCTGCTTTGGCCCAGCGAGCCGGCTGGCAGGTCAGTGTGCTGGCAGTAGGCGATGTTTCGGCGCTGAGCGGCGATGCCGAGTCTGCTTATAAAGAAGCGCGAGCAGCAGGCGTCGACATCAAGCGCTGGCAGCAGCAGGCGCTTATCGGGATTGTCGTCGATGCGCTGCTCGGGACCGGGCTCAAGGGGGACATTCGTTCGCCGTACAGCGAGGCGATCCAGGCCATTAATGACTGCGGTCTGCCTGTCATGGCGGTGGATATCCCGTCCGGATTGTGTGCCGACACCGGCAGGTTGCTGGGTCAGGCGGTAAGCGCTGACCTCACCGTGACATTCATCGGTCTCAAGATCGGGCTGTTCACGGGCGATGCGCCGGATGTGGTCGGTGAGCTGGTATTCGATGATCTGCAAGCGAACGCCGATGTCGTTGCGCAGGCGCAGGCCTCCGTCACGCGGCTGGACACGTTCAATCTACCGAAACTCGATGCGCGCCCGCGCACTGCGCACAAAGGCATGTACGGGCGTGTTCTGGTGATCGGCGGCGATCTGGGTTTTGGCGGTGCGGCGTTACTGAGCACTGAAAGCACCCTGCGTTGTGGTGCAGGCATGGTCACGCTGGCAACCCGGCCTGAGCACATCACTGCCGCCCTGGCACGCTTCCCTGAAGTAATGAGCGCAGGCGTCAGCTCAGCCAACCAGCTTCACGGGTTGATCGAGCCGGCGTCCGTTCTGGTGGTCGGCCCTGGCCTTGGGCAACACAGTTGGGGGCGGGCGCTTCTTTCTGCCGCCGCCAATGCCGATCGGCCGCAAGTCTGGGACGCTGACGCCTTGAACCAGCTCGCGTCCGGACAGGTGAAGCTGCCAGAAAACTGTGTGATCACGCCTCATCCCGGCGAAGCTGCGCGCTTGTTAGGCGTGAGCACCAGGGAAATTCAGAGTGATCGCCCCGCGGCGGCGAAGGCGCTGGCCAGGAAATTCAATGCGGTCTGCGTGCTCAAAGGCAGCGGCAGTCTGATCGCCAGCCCGGACGGACGACTCGCGTTGGCCGATCACGGGCATCCGGCGATGGCGACAGGCGGGCTGGGTGACGTTCTGGCCGGGGTGATCGGGGCATTGCTGGCGCAAAAAATGGCCCCGTTCGACGCCGCGTGTCTGGCCGTCTGGCTTCATGCGCTGGCCGGAGAAAAGTGCGGAGCGAGCGGGCGCGGGCTGGCTGCCGCTGATCTGATTCCTGTTATTCGTCAGCTTCTGGAGGAGCAACAACCGTGTCTGAGTTAACCCTGCACCTGATCGGTGAAGAGGCCATGACCCACTTTGGTGCGCGAATCGCCCAAGTCACTGAAAGCAATGGGATTATTTTTCTTGAGGGCGATCTGGGGGCTGGCAAGACGACGTTATCGCGCGGAATCATCCGCGGCTTGGGTCACGTTGGCGCGGTAAAAAGCCCGACCTTCACGCTTGTAGAACCTTACGAAATCGGGAGAAATCGCGCGTATCACTTTGATCTTTACCGACTTGTTGATCCAGAAGAGCTAGAATTCCTCGGCATACGCGACTACTTCGAAGGAGAAGCGCTTTGCTTGATCGAGTGGCCTGATTTGGGTGCAGGCTTTTTGCCAAAGCCTGACCTGATCATTACCATTAGGCCGCACGCGGAAGGTCGAGCGCTGACCTTAAGCCCGAAAAGCTCGCGCGGCGAGAAGTGGTGTGCCGCTTTGGCTTTGGAAATCAAATAGATATGGGGTTAGGTATGCGCATGCGCGCGCTGGTTACTGTGATAGGACTGTTGCTGACGACATTGGCTGTCGACGCGTTGGCCGCTACACAGGTACGAAGTGTCCGCTTATGGCGCGCTCCGGATAACACTCGACTGGTGTTCGACCTGTCTGGCCCGGTCCAGCACAGTGTTTTCACGCTCCAGTCCCCGGATCGTCTGGTCATCGACATCAACGGCGCCATGCTGGGTGGTTCGCTCAACATTCCGACCGCCAACACCCCGATTACCAGCATGCGCTCCGCCCAGCGTACGCCTGACGACCTGCGCGTGGTTATCGACCTCAAGAAAGCCGTGACTCCGAAAAGCTTCACGCTGGCCCCGAACCAGCAGTACGGCAATCGCCTGGTGGTCGATCTGTATGACAATCCGGCCGATGCCAACCCGACGCCGACCGTTGCCGACACGCCTGCCACGGCGGCGCCGGCGACACCAGCCGTGCCGGTCAGCCCGTCCAAGCCGGAAATCAAGCTGCCTCCAGTGCCGAATGGCAAGCGCGACATCGTAGTCGTGGTCGACGCCGGCCACGGCGGTGAAGATCCGGGCGCCTCCGGCGGTCGTGGTCAGAAAGAAAAGAACGTCGTGCTGGCGATCGCCAAAGAATTGCAGCGTCAGATCAACGCCGAGAAAGGCTATCGCGCTGAGCTGACCCGCACTGGCGACTACTTCATTCCGTTGCGCAAACGCACTGAGATCGCCCGCGCCAAAGGTGCCGACCTGTTCGTCTCGATTCACGCCGACGCCGCGCCGTCTTCTGCAGCGTTCGGCGCCTCGGTCTTTGCCCTCTCCGAGCGCGGCGCAACGTCCGAGACCGCCCGCTGGCTGGCCGACAGTGAAAACCGTTCCGACTTGATCGGCGGTGCTGGCGCTGTGAGCCTGGATGACAAGGACCGCATGCTTGCCGGCGTGTTGCTGGACCTGTCCATGACCGCTTCGCTGACCTCCAGCCTCAATGTCGGGCAGAAAGTGCTGACCAACATCGGCCGCGTCACTTCGCTGCACAAGTCCCGGGTGGAGCAAGCAGGGTTCATGGTGCTGAAGTCCCCTGACATTCCGTCGATCCTGGTCGAGACCGGTTTTATTTCCAACGCCGCCGAGGCCAACAAGCTCGAGGGGACGAGTCACCAGCAGGCGCTGGCCCGCTCGATCACCGCAGGCGTGAAGCAGTTCTTCCAGCAGAATCCTCCGCAAGGCACCTACATCGCGTGGCTGCGAGACAACGGCAAGCTGGCGATGGGGCCGCGCGAGCACACGGTCCGCTCCGGCGAATCGCTGAGCATGATTGCCGTGCGTTACGACATGAGCATGGCGGCGCTGCGCAACGCCAACAATCTGGGTTCGGACGAATTGAAAGTCGGGCAGCAACTGAAGATTCCGAGCGCAGAACTGGCGGGTGAGCCATGACCGACCTGCTGCTGGACGATCAGGGCTTCGAGGTTTCCTCCGGTGCCGACAATGCGGCCGAAGCTGCGCGTATTCAATTGCTCAGCCCAAGGCTTGCCAACCAGATCGCTGCCGGTGAAGTGGTCGAGCGTCCGGCATCGGTCATCAAAGAACTGCTGGAAAACAGTCTGGACTCCGGTGCGCGACGCATTGATGTCGACGTTGAGCAGGCGGGTATCAAGCTGTTGCGCGTGCGCGACGACGGCGGCGGCATTTCGGCGGACGATCTGCCACTGGCCCTCGCGCGGCACGCCACCAGCAAGATTCGCGAGCTCGAAGACCTCGAGCGTGTCATGAGCCTCGGATTTCGCGGCGAGGCGCTGGCGTCGATCAGTTCCGTAGCCCGCCTGACACTGACCTCGCGCACCCGTGACGCCGATCAAGCCTGGCAGGTGGAGACCGAAGGCCGCGACATGGCTTCCCGCGTCCAGCCAGCCGCGCACCCGGTGGGCACGTCGGTGGAAGTGCGCGATCTGTTTTTCAACACACCCGCGCGGCGCAAGTTTCTCAAGGCTGAGAAGACCGAATTCGATCATTTGCAGGAAGTGATCAAGCGCATGGCGCTGGCGCGCTTCGATGTGGCTTTTCACCTGCGCCACAACGGCAAGACCATTCTCAGCCTGCACGAGGCCCGTGATGACGTTGCCCGCGCCAGACGTGTGTCGGCAGTGTGCGGGCCGGGATTTCTTGAGCAGGCGCTGCCAATCGAGGTTGAACGCAACGGCCTGAAACTCTGGGGCTGGGTCGGTTTGCCGACGTTCTCCAGAAGTCAGGCGGACTTGCAGTATTTCTTCGTCAACGGCCGGGCCGTGCGAGACAAGCTGGTTGCCCACGCGGTGCGTCAGGCCTATCGCGATGTGCTGTTCAACGGGCGCCACCCGACCTTCGTGCTCTTTTTCGAGGTCGATCCAGCCGTCGTCGACGTCAACGTTCACCCCACCAAGCACGAAGTCCGCTTCCGTGACGGCCGCATGGTTCACGATTTCCTTTACGGGACGTTGCACCGTGCGCTGGGCGACGTGCGCCCCGAGGATCAACTGGCGGGGACCACGTCGGTCACTGCGCTTGTGCGCCCCAGCGGGCCAGAAGCGGGTGAGTTCGGCCCACAGGGCGAAATGCGTCTGGCCAATAATGTGCTCGAGACCCCGCAAGGTCCGGCCTGGAATCCACCCGCTGGAGCAAGCAGCTCAGGCAGTGGCGCCGGTTATCAATATCAGTACACGCCGCGTCCGGCGTCGGTGTTGCCGGCCGAAGAGGCGCGCGCCGCCTACAGCACGTTTTTTGCGCCATTGCCGGGTACTCCGGCCAACCCCGAGCCCGGGACGCGCGTTGATCTGCCTGAGTCTCAGGGCGATATCCCGCCCCTTGGCTACGCGCTCGCGCAGCTCAAAGGCATCTATATCCTTGCTGAAAACGCCCACGGCCTTGTGCTGGTCGACATGCACGCCGCCCACGAGCGGATCATGTACGAGCGCCTGAAAATCGCGATGGCCAGCGAAGGCTTGAGCGGGCAGCCGCTGCTGGTGCCCGAGTCCATCGCCGTCAGTCAGCGTGAGGCCGATTGCGCTGAAGAACACATGGCCACCTTCCAGCAGCTGGGTTTCGAATTGCAGCGTCTCGGTCCCGAGAGCCTGGCGATCCGGCAGATCCCGGCGTTGTTGAAGCAGGCCGAGGCAAACCGGCTGGTGCACGACGTTCTCGCTGACCTGATGGAATACGGCACCAGTGACCGGGTTCAGGCTCACATGAACGAGCTGCTGGGAACGATGGCGTGCCATGGCGCCGTGCGGGCCAACCGGCGTCTGGCGATTCCGGAAATGAACGGCCTGCTGCGCGACATGGAAAACACCGAGCGAAGTGGTCAGTGCAACCATGGACGACCGACCTGGACCCAATTGGGCCTGGACGACCTCGACAAACTATTTCTGCGCGGTCGCTGATGAGTGCTCTTCCTCCGGCCATCTTTTTGATGGGGCCGACTGCCGCTGGCAAGACCGACCTGGCCATCGAGCTGACCAAAGTGCTGCCCTGCGAGTTGATCAGCGTCGATTCCGCGCTCGTTTATCGCGGCATGGACATCGGCACGGCAAAGCCTTCAAAAGCGCTTTTGGACAAGTATCCACATCGGCTGATCGATATCCTCGACCCGTCGCAGAGTTATTCGGCCGCAGACTTTCGCAGTGATGCTCTGCAGGCGATGGCTGAAATCACCGCTCGAGGAAAAATTCCTCTGCTGGTCGGTGGCACCATGTTGTATTTCAAAGCTCTATTGGAAGGCCTGGCGGACATGCCGGCAGCTGACGCTCAGGTTCGTGCACAACTTGAAGCCGAGGCGGCCAGTCGTGGCTGGCAGGCGTTGCACGATGAGCTGGCGAGCATCGATCCGGTGTCGGCGGCCAGAATTCATCCCAATGATCCGCAGCGTCTGGTTCGGGCGCTGGAAGTTTATCGGGTCAGCGGGATGAGCATGACCGCACATCGCGAGCAACAAAGTGCGCAAACTGCTCAAGCTAGCGCTTCGGGGCGTCATCAATTGCCCTATACTGTCGCAAATCTCGCGATAGCACCGACGGATCGCAAGGTGTTGCATGACCGGATCGCTCTTCGTTTCAGGCAAATGCTCGATGAGGGATTCGTGGAAGAAGTTATAGCGCTGCGTTCGAGAGGGGACCTTCACTCGGATTTACCGTCTATAAGAGCTGTAGGGTATCGCCAGGTCTGGGACTATCTGGACGGCAAACTGACCCATGACCAGATGCAGGAACGCGGCATCATCGCCACGCGCCAGTTGGCCAAGAGACAGTTCACCTGGTTGCGAAGCTGGGAAGATTTACACTGGTTGGACAGCCTGGCTTGCGACAATCTGCCACGCGCCTTGAAATACCTGGGATCGGTCTCCATATTGAGCTGAGTCCTTGCAATAGCCGTCTATCCTTGGGGGGTAACGGCCCAAGCCAATGTTTTCGAATTTATTCTATTGATCCTTAAAGGAGTGCGGCACATGTCAAAAGGGCATTCGCTACAAGACCCTTACCTGAACACTTTGCGTAAAGAAAAGGTTGGGGTTTCGATTTATCTGGTAAACGGCATCAAGCTGCAAGGCACCATCGAGTCCTTCGACCAGTTCGTGATCTTGCTGAAGAACACTGTCAGCCAGATGGTTTACAAGCACGCCATCTCCACCGTCGTTCCGGTTCGTCCTATTCGTCTGCCTAGCGCGTCCGAATCCGACCAGGCTGACGCAGAGCCAGGTAACGCCTGATAGGAGTCTGCTTTGTTCTTTGAGCGCCACGGTGGTGGTGAACGGGCCATCCTCGTTCACTTGGATGGTCAGGACCCTGAGGCGCGCGAAGATCCGCAGGAGTTCCGGGAACTGGCTCTTTCGGCAGGCGCCGATATCGTCGCATTCGTAAACGTGCCACGGCATCGGCCAACGGCCAAATATCTGGTAGGCAGCGGCAAGGTCCAGGAACTGCGCGATCTGGTCAAAGCCGAAAAATCGGATATCGTCATTTTCAATCACGTCCTTACACCCAGTCAGGAACGCAACCTCGAGCGAGTATTCGAGTGTCGCGTGCTTGACCGTACGGGCCTGATTCTCGACATCTTCGCCCAGCGCGCGCGCACTCACGAAGGCAAGCTGCAAGTCGAACTGGCTCAGCTTGAGCACATGAGTACCCGTCTGGTTCGTGGCTGGACTCACCTTGAGCGTCAGGGCGGCGGTATCGGCCTGCGTGGACCGGGTGAAACTCAGCTGGAAACGGACCGTCGTCTGTTGCGGGTTCGTCTGCGTCAGATCAAAGGCAGGCTTGAGAAAGTCCGCAGCCAGCGTGATCAGGCGCGTCGCGGTCGTTCACGGGCCGATATTCCCACTGTTTCCATCGTCGGTTATACCAACGCCGGCAAATCGACCCTCTTCAATGCGGTCACCGATTCTGACGTCTACGCTGCTGACCAACTGTTCGCAACGCTCGACCCGACCCTGCGTCGCCTCGAGCTCAACGACCTTGGCCCGATCGTACTCGCGGACACGGTGGGTTTCATCCGCCATCTGCCGCACAAGCTGGTCGAGGCCTTTCGGGCTACGCTCGAAGAGTCGAGCAATTCGGATCTGCTGCTGCATGTCATCGACTCTCACGAGCCTGAGCGCATGGAGCAGATTGAGCAGGTGATGGTGGTGCTGGGCGAGATCGGTGCCCAGGACTTGCCGATGCTCGAGGTGTATAACAAACTCGATTTGCTCGAAGGGGTCGAGCCCCAGATACAACGCGATGCCGATGGCAAGCCGCAACGGGTCTGGGTTTCTGCTCGTGACGGTCGTGGTCTGGATCTGCTTCGGCAAGCGATTGCCGAGCTGCTGGGCAACGACCTGTTCGTTGGAACTTTGCGCCTGTCGCAACGCTTCGCCCGGTTGCGCGCCCAGTTTTTCCAGTTGGGTGCGGTACAGAGCGAAGAGCATGATGAAGAAGGCCAGAGCCTGTTGGCTGTGCGTTTACCCCGAGTTGAACTCAATCGCCTGGTGAGTCGCGAAGGACTGCAGCCGCTGGAATTCATCGAGCAACACACTTTGCAATAAAAGCCTGAAAAAGCGGTTGTGCTGCTTTGACGGGCATTCTGTAGCATTGGTCGGCGCGCCGCGGGCGCGTCTTTGCTTTATCAGATGGAGAGCGCTATGGCTTGGAATGAGCCGGGTGGCAACTCGAATAATCAGGATCCTTGGGGTGGCAAGCGCAAGGGCGGCGACCGCAAGGGGCCACCAGATCTCGACGAGGCCTTCCGAAAGCTGCAGGAAAGCCTGAATGGGTTGTTCGGTGGTGGCAAGAAACGCAGTGGTGACGGCGGCGGCAGTGGCGGCGGTTCGGGCAAGGGCGGTGGCTTTGGCCTGCTCGGCATCGGTCTGGTCGTGCTGCTCGCGATCTGGCTCTACAACGCAATTTACGTGGTCGACGAGCAGGAGCAGGCCGTTGTCCTGCGCTTCGGCAAATACTACGAAACGGTCGGTTCGGGTCTGAACATCTATTTCCCGCCATTTGATCGCAAGTATCTCGAAAACGTGACGCGCGAACGTGCGTACAGCAAGCAGGGCCAGATGCTGACCGAAGACGAAAACATCGTCGAGGTGCCTCTGACCGTGCAGTACAAGATCACCAATCTGCAGGATTTCGTGCTGAACGTGGATCAGCCTGAAGTCAGTCTGCAGCATGCAACTGAAAGTGCACTGCGCCACGTTGTCGGCTCTACCGCAATGGATCAGGTGCTCACCGAAGGTCGTGAATTGATGGCCAGCGAGATCAAGGAGCGCTTGCAGCGTTTCCTCGATACGTATCGCACCGGCATCACCGTGACCCAGGTGAACGTACAGAGCGCTGCGGCGCCGCGTGAAGTTCAGGAAGCGTTCGATGACGTGATCCGTGCCCGTGAAGACGAGCAACGCTCGCGCAACCAGGCCGAAACCTACGCCAACGGTGTGATTCCAGAGGCTCGTGGTCAGGCTCAGCGCATTGTCGAGGACGCCAACGGTTACCGCGATGAAGTGGTGTCGCGTGCCAAGGGTGAGGCGGACCGCTTCACCAAGCTTGTCTCCGAGTATCGCAAGGCTCCTGAAGTCACTCGCGAGCGTCTGTATCTGGACACCATGCAAGAAGTCTTCAGCAACACAAGCAAGGTGCTCGTGACCGGCGACAAGGGTCAGAACAACCTGCTTTACCTGCCATTGGACAAAATGATCGAAAGCAGCCGCACTGGCTCTGCTCCGTCTACCGGCGCAGCAGCGACCGTAGTCGATCCGGGCTCTCGGGCCGCGGACATGCAACAGCAACGCGACACGCGCACTAGGGAGACTCGCTGATGAGCAATAAATCTCTGGTCGCCCTGATCGTCTGTGTCGTGCTGGCAGTCGTTGCGTGGAACAGCTTCTATATCGTTGCCCAGACCGAGCGGGCAGTTTTGCTGCAGTTCGGTCGAGTGGTTCAGGCCGATGTTCCACCGGGCCTGCACGTGAAGATTCCTTACGTGAACCAGGTGCGCAAGTTCGACGGCCGCCTGCTGACCCTCGATGCACCGACTCAGCGTTTCCTGACGCTGGAAAAGAAAGCGGTGATGGTCGATGCCTATGCCAAATGGCGCGTGAAGGACGCTGAGCGTTTCTACACCGCGACATCGGGCCTGAAGCAAATCGCCGATGAGCGTCTGTCGCGCCGTCTTGAATCCGGTCTGCGTGACCAGTTCGGCAAGCGCACCCTGCACGAAGTGGTGTCGGGTGAGCGTGACGCATTGATGGCCGATATCACCGCTTCGCTGAATACGATGGCCGGGAAAGAGCTGGGCATCGAGGTCATTGACGTCCGGGTCAAGGCTATCGATCTGCCGAAGGAAGTGAACCGCAGCGTGTTCGAGCGCATGAGCACCGAGCGTGAGCGTGAGGCGCGTGAGCATCGCGCCAAGGGTAACGAGCTGGCTGAAGGCATACGTGCCGATGCCGATCGTCAACGTCGTGTGCTGCTGGCTGAAGCCTATCGCGAGTCCGAAGAGGCGCGCGGTGACGGTGATGCACAAGCCGCCGCGATCTACTCGAAGGCCTATGGTCAGGACCAGGAGTTCTACGCGTTCTATCGCAGCCTGCGCGCCTACCGCGAAAGCTTTGCCAACAAGAGCGATGTGATGGTGCTCGATCCGGGCAGCGAGTTTTTCCGCTATCTGGAGAAAGCCAAGCCGTAATCGCGACCCGCGAACGATGGCTCCGCCGGGCGGCAAAACTGCCCGGCGGGGTGATCGCGCGCTAAAACGTGTGTATGATGCGGCAGCCGGGAAATTCCCGGCTTTTTTGCGTCTACACGATTGATTGGCCGTGGCGTGATTCGTGCGCGGCAGTTTTTTCGAGGACAGTGTTCGCAAAGCTGCGGCGCACAAGGCGTTGGGTTGTTTCCGGTCTGGCGCCCGCAGAATGCTGTCTGCTTCACTCAAGGCTCGCCCCGAGGGGTTGGCTGCCCGGATCATAGGGGAAAGGCGTAATGGCAACGGTTGACCGCTGGCTGCTGCCGGATGGCATCGAAGAAGTACTGCCGCCGGAAGCTGCGCGCATAGAAGTGGCGCGTCGTCAGGTGTTGGATCTGTTTCAAAGCTGGGGCTACGAGTTCGTCGTGACCCCGCACATCGAATACCTCGAATCACTGCTCACAGGTGCTGGCCAGGATCTGGATCTGCGCACCTTTAAAGTGGTCGATCCGCAATCGGGTCGGCAGATGGGTTTCCGGGCGGACATCACGCCGCAGGTCGCCCGCATCGACGCGCACACGCTGCGTCGCGAAGGTCCGAGTCGTCTGTGCTATGCCGGCAGCGTGCTGCACGCGCAACCACGTGCACTGTCATCCTCGCGCAGCCCGATTCAGCTGGGCGCCGAGTTGTATGGCGATGCAAGCCCGAGCAGCGACGTCGAAGTCATCAGCCTGATGCTGGCAATGTTGCAACTGGCGGACGTGCCCGACGTCCACATGGATCTGGGGCATGTCGGCATCTATCGAGGTCTGGCCCGTGCGGCAGGCTTGTCCGGCGAGGTCGAGCAGCAACTGTTCGATGCGCTCCAGCGCAAGGCCATCGATGAAGTCATCGCCCTGACCGAAGGTCTCTCGGCGGATCTGGCCGGCATGCTGCGTTCGCTGGTCGGCCTGTGTGGCGGCCGTGAAGTGCTGGTGCAGGCGCGCGAGCGTCTGGCAGCGGCGCCTGGGCCGGTGCTCGAAGCGCTGGATGATCTGCTGGAAATCGCCGAACGTCTGTCGGCGCGTTTTCCTGAGCTACCGTTGTACTTCGACCTGGGTGAGTTGCGCGGCTACCACTACCATACGGGCGTAGTGTTTGCGGTATTTGTGCCGGGTGTCGGTCAGTCGATCGCACAAGGTGGTCGCTATGATGACATCGGTGCGGACTTCGGGCGCGCGCGTCCGGCGACGGGCTTTTCCACCGATCTGAAGACCCTGGTCACGCTGGGGCGGGCAGAGATCGAGTTACCGTCTGGCGGTATCTGGATGCCCGACAGTACCGATGCGGCGCTCTGGCAGAAAGTCTGTCAGCTGCGCGGCGAAGGTCAGCGCGTCGTCCAGGCATTGCCGGGCCAGCAGGTTCAGGCAGCGAAAGAAGCCGACTGTGATCGGCAATTGATTCAGCACGGCGAGCTTTGGCAGGTAATGCCGCTGGCCTCTTGAGTTTTCCAGTCGGCGGCAGCCGGCACCAGTTTGCGTGAATGAGGACAAGTGTTATGGGTAAGAATGTCGTAGTCCTGGGCACCCAATGGGGTGATGAGGGCAAAGGCAAGATCGTTGATCTGCTGACCGAACATGCTACCGCGGTAGTTCGCTATCAAGGCGGCCACAACGCCGGTCACACCCTGGTGATCGATGGCGAGAAAACCGTTCTGCACCTGATTCCGTCCGGTGTGCTGCGCGAAGGCGTGCAGTGCCTGATCGGTAACGGTGTGGTCGTGGCGCCTGACGCACTCATGCGTGAAATCAACAAGCTCGAAGAGAAGGGCATCCCTGTGCGCGAGCGTCTGCGCATCAGCCCTTCCTGCCCGCTGATCCTGTCCTACCACGTCGCACTGGATCAGGCGCGTGAGAAAGCTCGTGGCGAGCACAAGATCGGCACCACCGGTCGTGGCATTGGCCCGGCTTACGAAGACAAGGTTGCACGCCGCGGCCTGCGCATCGGTGATCTGTTCCATCGCGAGCGCTTCGCCGCCAAGCTGGGCGAGCTGCTGGATTACCACAACTTCGTACTGGTCAATTACTACAAAGAGCCTGCGGTCGACTTCCAGAAGACGCTCGACGAGTGCATGGAATACGCCGAACTGCTCAAGCCGATGATGCTCGACGTCACCGCTGCGCTGCATGAAATGCGTCGCGCCGGCAAAGACATCATGTTCGAAGGCGCTCAAGGTTCGCTGCTGGACATCGACCACGGTACCTACCCGTACGTCACCAGCTCCAACACCACGGCTGGCGGTATCGCTACCGGTTCCGGTGTGGGCCCGATGTTCATCGACTACATCCTGGGCATCACCAAGGCTTACACCACTCGCGTCGGTTCCGGTCCGTTCCCGACCGAACTGTTCGACGACGTGGGTGCCTTCCTGGCCAAGCGTGGCCACGAGTTCGGTGCGACCACCGGCCGTGCCCGTCGTTGCGGCTGGTTCGACGCCGTCATTCTGCGTCGCGCCATCGACGTCAACAGCATCTCGGGCATCTGCCTGACCAAGCTGGACGTGCTGGACGGTCTTGAAACCATCAACATCTGTGTGGGTTACAAGAACGAAAACGGTGCTGTGATCGATGCTCCGACCGATGCCGACAGTTACATTGGTCTGGAGCCTGTCTACGAGCAGGTGCCGGGCTGGTCGGAATCGACCCTGGGCGCCAAGACCCTGGAAGAGCTGCCTGCCAACGCTCGCGCCTACATCAAGCGCCTGGAAGAGCTGGTCGGCGCACCGATCGACATTATTTCGACGGGCCCGGATCGCAACGAGACCATCGTTCTGCGTCACCCATTCGCTTGATAAGTCGTTGAAATACAAACGAAGGGTCGCTCAGGCGGCCCTTTGTTTTGCCCGCTTGATATCCATCAGCACAACGGCACGACCCTTGCTGTAAATACCGTCATAAAAGATGCCATCATTTTAATGGCGTTCGTTGTGGGGGGATCTCCTGTGTCGGCCGTTCTTTCTCTTCTGCGCAGCCGCTTGCTGCGGCCCGTATTCATTGCCCTCGGCATTGCCCTTTTGGTGCAGGTGCTGGTGGCGGTCGCCCTTACCCGGAGCACTGTCACTGCGCTTGAAGCCGATCTGGCTACGCGCCTGAGTGTAGATTCGCAACACTTGTCCGGGGAACTGGAGCAGGCGAGCCGCGACGTAACATCCAGTCTGGAAGGTTTATCGCGCAATACGCGTCAGCGATTGAGCGCAGGCCTTTCCGCCCGTCTGAAGGACGAGCAGGGTCAGTTGCGTACGACGCTGGAAAAGGACTTGAAGGATTCGGCGACCGACATGGCCGAGCTTCTTGCTGCCGTCGCCCCGCGCGCGATGTGGGATGGGGACACTCCGACATTGTCGGAATTTGCCCGGCGCGCTCAACGCAATCCTAACGTGCTGTTTGTCGTCTACGACGACGCGCAGGGCGAACACCTCACCCGTTACCTCAATCGTGAGAACGAATCGATCAAGGCGCTCCTGGCCAAAGGCGAGGGCGATCGGGCGATGGACAAGGTCCTGAACGCTGCGCAAAAAGATCCTTCCGTTTACTACGTCGAAGCGTCCATCAGCCCCAACGGCGTGGAAATCGGCAAAGTGCGCATGGGCGTCTCGACCCGTGCTGTGGAAGACAACCTCGCAGCTCTGGACAAGCGCTTCACGGCGTTGATCGGCAGTGGCGAGCAATTGGTTTCCGACAGTCTGGGTGGGGCCGCGACTGAAAGCTCGGCAGCGTTGCGTTCGCGCCTGCAAAACGCGCAGTCGTCCGCTTCGGCGATGGCGACCAATACCGGTTCGGCGGTGCAGGAGGCGGCCTCGACGTTGCGTTGGAGAATCGGCGTCGGTCTGGCGCTGGTGGGCTTGGGTGTGTTGATTGCGCTGGCGATCGTTCTCGGGCGCCGAGTGGTGCTGCGACTGCAATTGCTCAACCGCGCGCTGGATGATCTGGCCGCCGGTGAGGGTGATCTGACCAAACGTGTGAAGCTCAACAGCAACGACGAAATTGGTGAGATGGCGGCAGCGGTCAACCGCTTCGTCGATAAGCTGCAACCGATCGTGCGAGAGGCGGGCGACGTCGCTCAGCAGACGGGCGTAGAGATCGGTGCGATGAGCAAGCGCAATGCCGGAGCTGATGCCGCTGCCGAGCTGCAACGGGACGAAGTGGCGGCGAGTCTTCAGGCGCTGTCGCAGATGGCCGACGAAGCACAAGCGGAAAGCCAGGCCATGCAAGCGGCTTTGCGTCAGGTGATCGATATTCGTCAGGCGACGGACGAGAACACGCGCACCTCCAATCAGGTCGGCAATTTGATCGAGGCGCTGGCCGGTCAGGTCGAAACCGGGGCGCAGGTCATTGAGCGCCTGGCGCAACAGAGCGAGCAGATCGAGGTGGTGCTCGAAGTGATTCATGGCATCGCTGAGCAGACCAACTTGCTGGCGCTCAACGCAGCGATTGAAGCGGCTCGAGCGGGCGAGACCGGGCGCGGGTTCGCCGTGGTAGCCGATGAGGTCCGCGCGTTGGCCAGCAAGACGCAAAGCTCGACCGGTGACATTCAGGAACACATCGCCAAGCTGCAGTCTGGCGCGAAAGAGGCGGTCGCGACCATTGGACTTGCGGGTCGTCAGGCCAAGGAAGGGCTGGCCGTGCTGCGTGACAGTGCGCGGCTGCAGCAAACGGTTCAGGCTTCGGTCGAGCAGGTGCATGCCGCCATCGGGCTGGCGACGCGAGCGGCTGAGCATCAGGCCAAGGGGGCGCAAGCGGTGAGAGGGCGCGTGGAAGTGATCCATGCCCAGGCCGAGAAAGCGGCGCAGGCAGTTGTCGAGACGACGGCGAGTGGCAAGACGCTGGACAAACTGGCGGCACAGCTGAAAGCGAGCTTGGGGCAGTTCCGTGCCTGATCCGGTTTTGATCGACTGAGTGCAAACGTAAGTTTGCTCGCAATCGCAATGCATCAGGCTGGGTGCAGGGCGATCGCGAGCACGCTCGGCCTGCAGATGAGGCGAGCGTCGGCTGTGAAATTACGAACCCCAGAAAGCACAAAACCGAGCACTTGGCTCGGTTTCGTTTGATTTGGTGCCCAGGAGAAGACTCGAACTTCCACGACCGTAAGGTCACCAGCACCTGAAGCTGGCGTGTCTACCAATTTCACCACCTGGGCATGGCGCTGATTTAATTAGATTTTTCGTTTCAATGCAACTGAATTTTTCGAAATATCGATCGAGCGTTGCAGGTTGAGTGTTTGGAGCGGAGTTTTAGGATGGCCCGAGCAGGCAGGCCTGTGTCTCCAATGAGGAGGTCACGCCCATGGCATTCGATTGCTGTTGAGGACAGAGAAGAGGAACTGATCTACGCTCAGGGCTGTTTTTCAGCGGTGACAGGTTTTCAAACCGCAAAAAGCACAAAACCGAGCACTTGGCTCGGTTTCGTTGAATTGGTGCCCAGAAGAAGACTCGAACTTCCACGACCGTAAGGTCACCAGCACCTGAAGCTGGCGTGTCTACCAATTTCACCATCTGGGCAAGGCGTTGATTTCATTCGACTAATTTTTCAAAAAGCCGTCTGATTTTCAACTACAACGTGGCAGTGCCGTCGTTGTGGGGCGCATCTTACGGATGAGTTTGGGGGCTGTAAACCCCCGAGGTGAAATTTTTTTTGAAATAGCGAAATGTCTCAGCAAACGCTGTCTTCGCGTTTCAATCTGGTATATGCCAAACTAATTGCATACAGATAAGGTGAACTCATTCTAATGGCCGATTGGCAGTCCCTCGATCCCGAGGCCGCTCGTGAAGCGGAAAAATACGAAAACCCCATTCCTAGTCGTGAGCTGATTCTGGCGCACCTTTCCGAGCGCGGATCCCCTGCGGCCCGCGAGCAGTTGGTGGAAGAATTTGGCCTGACGACTGAAGATCAGATCGAGGCCTTGCGCCGCCGTCTTCGCGCCATGGAGCGCGATGCTCAGCTGATCTATACGCGCCGCGGCACTTACGCCCCTGTCGACAAGCTCGATCTGATCCTGGGCCGCATCAGTGGTCACCGTGACGGCTTCGGATTCCTGGTGCCGGACGACGGCTCCGACGACCTGTTCATGAGCCCCGCCCAGATGCGTCTGGTGTTCGACGGTGACCGTGCGCTCGCGCGTGTTTCGGGCCTGGATCGCCGTGGTCGCCGCGAAGGCGTCATTGTCGAGGTCATCTCCCGTGCCCACGAAACCGTGGTCGGCCGCTATTTCGAAGAGAGCGGGATCGGTTTCGTCGTGCCGGACAATCCGAAAATCCAGCAGGAAGTGCTGGTGACGCCCGGCCGCAATGCCGACGCGAAGATCGGCCAGTTCGTCGAAGTGAAAATCACCCACTGGCCAACGCCACGCTTCCAGCCGCAAGGCGATGTGGTCGAAGTCGTGGGTAACTACATGGCGCCGGGCATGGAAATCGATGTCGCGCTGCGTACCTACGACATTCCTCACGTCTGGCCTGAGGCTGTGCTCAAAGAGGCCGCCAGGCTCAAGCCGGAAGTCGAAGAGAAAGACAAAGAGCATCGCGTCGATCTGCGCCATTTGCCTTTCGTCACGATCGATGGCGAAGACGCCCGCGATTTTGACGACGCCGTTTATTGCGAAGCCAAACCGGGCAAGTTGCGCCTGTTCTCCGGTGGCTGGAAGCTTTACGTGGCAATTGCCGACGTCTCCAGCTACGTGAAGATCGGCTCGGCGCTGGACGCCGAATCCCAGGTGCGCGGCAACTCGGTGTACTTCCCCGAGCGCGTGGTGCCGATGTTGCCAGAGCAGCTGTCGAACGGTCTTTGCTCGCTGAACCCGCACGTCGATCGTCTGGCGATGGTCTGTGAGATGACCATCTCCAAGACCGGCGAAATGACCGATTACGTGTTCTACGAGGCGGTCATCCACTCCCATGCGCGCCTGACCTACAACAAGGTCAGCTCGATTCTCGAACACCCGAAAACGACCGAAGCCAAGCAGCTTCGCGGTGAGTACAGCGAGGTCGTGCCCGATCTCAAACAGCTGTATGCGCTGTACAAGGTGCTGTTGGGCGCTCGTCACACTCGCGGCGCAATCGACTTCGAAACCCAGGAAACCCGGATCATTTTCGGGTCCGAGCGCAAGATTGCCGAAATCCGTCCAACCACACGCAACGATGCCCACAAGCTGATCGAAGAGTGCATGCTGGCGGCGAACGTGGCGACTGCCGAATTCCTCAAGAAGCATGAAATTCCGGCCCTCTATCGCGTTCACGATGGTCCGCCGCCTGAGCGTCTGGAAAAACTTCGCGCGTTCCTTGGCGAACTGGGCTTGTCGCTGCACAAAGGCAAAGACGGTCCGACGCCCAAGGATTATCAGGCGCTGCTTGAAACCATCAAGGATCGTCCGGATTACCACCTGATCCAGACCGTCATGCTGCGCTCGTTGAGTCAGGCAGTGTACAGCTCGGACAATAACGGCCACTTCGGCCTGAATTACGAGGCGTATACCCACTTCACTTCGCCGATTCGTCGTTATCCGGACTTGCTGACTCACCGCGCGATTCGCAGCGTGATTCGCTCCAAGCAGGAAACGCCGCATGTTCGCCGCGCAGGCGCTGCGACCATTCCGAAAGCGCGCATTTATCCTTACGACGAGGCGGTGCTCGAGCAATTGGGCGAGCAGTGCTCGATGAGTGAACGCCGTGCCGACGAGGCCACTCGTGATGTCGTGAACTGGCTCAAGTGCGAGTTCATGAAGGACCGCGTGGGCGAGTCGTTCCCGGGCGTGATCACGGCTGTGACCGGCTTCGGCCTGTTCGTCGAGCTGACTGACATCTACGTCGAGGGTCTGGTCCACGTCACGGCATTGCCGGGGGACTACTACCATTTCGATCCGGTTCATCATCGTCTGGCAGGCGAACGCAGCGGTCGTAGCTTCCGACTGGGAGATACGGTCGAAGTGCGCGTCATGCGGGTTGACCTGGACGAGCGCAAGATCGACTTCGAGATGTCCGAGAAGACGACTAGCGCTCCGGTCGGTCGCAAGCGCAAAGCGGCTGAACCGGTTGCCGCCCAGCAGCCCAAAGAGAAAGAAAAGGAAAAGGCCACCGCGTCCCGTCCGAGTCGCCGCAGTGCCAACAAGGAACCGGTCGTCGAGGCCTACCGCCCCAGTGATGCCGCCGCGAAAAACGCTGAAGTCCGTAAGAGTCGGGAACTGAAAAAAGCTTTGTTGGCAGAAGCTAAGGGCGGTAGCAAGGCATCGTCGGGAAAGCCGGCAAGGAGTGATTCCGCTCCGGCAGGCAAGACGGCAAAACCGAGCAAACATCGTAAGGGTCCGCCGAAATCGGGCTCGGCGCCTGCCGCGAAGAGCGGTGGGGTGCGCAAACCTAAGGCCAAGTCATGAGTGCGTTGGAAAAAATCTACGGCGTGCATGCTGTAGAAGCGTTGTTGCGTCACCATCCCAAGCGGGTCAAGCAGATCTGGCTGGCTGAGGGGCGCAGCGATCCACGGGTTCAGGTCTTGATTGATCTGGCTGCCCAGAATCGGGTTTCCGTCGGGCAGGCCGAGCGTCGTGAGATGGACGCTTGGGTCGAGGGTGTTCACCAGGGCGTGGTGGCGGACGTAAGTCCGAGCCAGGTCTGGGGCGAGGCGATGCTGGACGAGTTGCTGGATCGCACGGAAGGCGCGCCTTTGATTCTGGTGCTGGACGGTGTCACCGATCCGCATAACCTCGGCGCCTGCCTGCGCACCGCCGATGCGGCCGGTGCGCTGGCGGTGATCGTGCCCAAGGACAAGTCCGCGACGCTGACGCCAACGGTGCGCAAAGTCGCTTGCGGTGCAGCGGAAGTGATTCCGCTGGTCGCGGTGACCAACCTCGCGCGTACGCTTGAGAAACTTCAACAGCGCGGTCTGTGGGTCGTTGGCACGGCCGGTGAGGCCGAACAGGAACTGTATCAGCAGGACTTGACCGGCCCGACCATCATGATCATGGGCGCCGAGGGTAAGGGCATGCGCCGACTGACCCGCGAACATTGTGATTATCTGGTCCGTCTGCCAATGGCAGGCAGTGTCAGCAGCCTCAATGTGTCGGTGGCGACCGGCGTCTGCCTGTTCGAAGCCATGCGCCAGCGCAGCGTCAAGGCGGCCGCTTCACGGAAGTAACGAGTTTCAGGCGGCAAACGGTAAGCTGAAACCACCCGCGATCAGCTTGTCGTTTGCGGCTTACAGCTCAAGCCTGCCTTTGTTCAAATAATCACCAATTTCCTTGCGCCGCCTCTGGTGCTTCTCTACAATTGCGCCCCTTGCTGTCATGGCAGGCGCTTTTGTGCCTGTCCCTGTGCAAGATAAACCAGTGTTATTCACTCCTTGTCTGACCGCTTTGGCGGCAGGCTACAACCCGTAAGGAGCATTCATGCGTCATTACGAAATCATCTTTCTGGTTCACCCGGACCAGAGCGAGCAAGTCGGCGGCATGGTTGAGCGTTACACCAAGCTGATCGAAGAAGACGGCGGCAAGATCCACCGTCTGGAAGATTGGGGCCGTCGTCAACTGGCCTACGCAATCAACAATGTTCACAAGGCTCACTACGTGATGCTGAACGTTGAGTGCACTGGCAAGGCTCTGGCCGAGCTGGAAGACAACTTCCGTTACAACGATGCCGTGATCCGTAACCTTGTCATCCGTCGCGACGAAGCCGTTACCGGCCAGTCCGAAATGCTCAAGGCTGAAGAGAACCGCAGTGAGCGCCGTGAGCGTCGCGACCGTCCTGAGCACTCCGACGCTGAAGGCGTTGACAGTGATGACAGCGACAACAGCGATAACGCTGACGAGTAATCCACGGACCTTTTGAGGAGCCTATTACATGGCACGTTTCTTCCGTCGTCGTAAATTCTGCCGCTTCACAGCTGAAAATGTGAAGGAGATCGATTACAAAGATCTCAACACCCTGAAAGCCTACGTATCTGAAACCGGCAAGATCGTTCCTAGCCGTATTACCGGTACCAAAGCTCGTTATCAGCGTCAGCTGGCTACCGCTATCAAGCGCGCCCGCTTCCTGGCCCTGCTGGCCTACACCGACAGCCACGGCCGCTGAGACCAGGTTCAGTCGACAAAAAGCAGTAAGGGATAAATCGCATGCGCGCCTTGGCTGAATTCATCATGCGCGGCCGCGTGCAAGCCACTCTCGTAGTGGTGGGATGTGCGGCGTTGCCGCTGTTGTTCTGGTTGAGTGCTGCCGCAGGGTGCCTTGTGCTCCTGCGACGCGGGTTGAGTGACGCCTTGAGCGTTCTCGCCTGGGCTCTGCTACCGGCGTTGGTCTGGTGGTATTTCGGTGAACCTCGCACCCTGATGGTGTTGCTGGGTTCATGGGGGTTGGCGGCCGTGTTGCGCGCCAGCGAGTCCTGGGTCCGCGTGCTGCTGGTCAGCGTAGTGGCGGGATTGTTGTACGCAGTGATTCTGGGAGCGGTTTTCCGCGAGCCCATCGAAGCCATGGCGGGGGAGTTGCAGAAACTTCTGCCCCACGTCTTCGGTGATGTCTACCAGCAGATGTCGGTAGAAGAGCGAGCGCGACTGGGAGCACTGATTACACCGGTCCTGAACGGCCTGATCGCAGCGTTGTTGCAGATCGTCAGCGTGGTATGCCTGATCCTTGGGCGTTACTGGCAGGCGCTGTTGTATAACCCGGGTGGTTTCGGTCGCGAGTTTCGCAGCCTGAGACTCCCGCGGGCACCGATGCTGGTGCTGCTGGTGTGCATGTTGGTGGGGCCGAACTTCGGTCCGCAACTGGCGATGCTGACACCGTTGTGCAGCGTGCCGCTGATGTTCGCGGGGCTGGCTCTGATTCACGGTCTGGTGGCTGCAAAGCGCCTGACCCGTTTCTGGCTGGTGGGGTTGTACGTCACGCTTCTGCTGTTCATGCAGCTGATTTATCCGTTGCTGGTGGTGTTTGCCATTGTCGACAGCCTGATTGATTTTCGCGGCCGGCTGGCGTCGAAAGATGCCGATGACGGTTCTGCGAACGGTGAAGGTTAAAGTTAAGAGGTTATTACCAAATGGAACTCATCCTGCTGGAAAAAATCGCCAACCTGGGCAACCTGGGCGATAAAGTAAACGTTAAGGCTGGCTACGGTCGTAACTACCTGCTGCCTTTCGGCAAAGCCACCGCTGCAACCGCTGCCAACCTGGCCGCGTTTGAAGAGCGTCGCGCTGAGCTGGAAAAAGCCGCTGCCGAGAAGAAAGCTTCTGCTGAAACTCGCGCTGCTCAACTGGCTGAGCTGGAAGTGACCATCACTGCAACTGCTGGTGACGAAGGCAAGCTGTTCGGTTCGATCGGCACTCACGACATCGCTGACGCACTGACCGCCTCCGGCGTTGAAGTTGCCAAAGCTGAAGTTCGTCTGCCGAACGGCACCATCCGTAACGTTGGCGAATACGACGTTGCCGTGCACCTGCACAGCGATGTTGAAGCTACCGTTCGCGTTGTTGTGGTGGCTGCTTAAGCAGTTCGATTCCCGCGCTTCGGTGCGGGCGTCTGATCGGTTGGCGACTCGCTCATCAGCCGGTTAGCATTGGGCACGATCCTGTTCGCAGGTCGTGCCCTTTGTCATTTCTGAGTATCCTGATTCAACCCCCCTGATTCCGTGTGGCCATGAACGATATTTCCGCTCCCGAGCAATACGATCTGCAAACCGCTGCCCTCAAGGTGCCTCCGCATTCCATCGAGGCCGAACAGGCCGTGCTCGGTGGTCTGATGCTGGACAACAATGCCTGGGAGCGCGTGCTGGATCAGGTTTCGGATGGCGACTTCTATCGTCATGACCACCGTCTGATCTTCCGCGCCATCGCCAAGCTGGCTGATCAGAACCTGCCAATCGACGTCGTGACGCTGTCCGAGCAACTGGACAAAGAAGGCCAGACCTCTCAGGTCGGCGGTCTCGGTTATCTGTCGGAACTGGCGAAGAACATTCCCTCGGTCGCCAACATCAAGGCCTACGCGCAGATCGTGCGCCAGCGCGCGACGTTGCGTCAGTTGATCGGCATCAGTAACGAGATTGCCGACAGCGCGTTCAATCCCGAAGGGCGCACCGCAGAAGAGATTCTCGATGAGGCCGAGCGGCAGATCTTCCAGATCGCCGAGGCGCGGCCCAAGACGGGCGGACCGGTCGGCGTCAACGATCTGCTGACCAAAGCCATCGATCGCATCGACACGCTGTTTAACCTGGGCGAGGGCATCACCGGCCTTTCCACCGGTTACACCGATCTGGACGAGAAGACCAGCGGCCTGCAGCCTTCGGACTTGATCATCGTCGCCGGACGACCGTCGATGGGTAAGACCACGTTCGCGATGAACCTGGTCGAGAACGCGGTGTTGCGCAGCGAAAAAGCGGTTCTGGTCTACTCGCTTGAGATGCCAGGTGAATCGCTGATCATGCGTATGCTGTCTTCGCTCGGGCGTATCGACCAGACCAAGGTGCGTTCCGGTCAGTTGGACGACGACGATTGGCCGCGGCTGACATCGGCGGTCAATCTGCTCAATGACCGCAAACTGTTCATCGACGATACCGCAGGCATCAGCCCGTCCGAGATGCGGGCGCGCACCCGGCGCCTGGTGCGCGAGCATGGCGATGTCGGCCTGATCATGATCGACTACCTGCAACTGATGCAGATTCCGGGCTCGAGTGGTGACAACCGGACCAACGAAATTTCCGAAATTTCGCGATCCCTCAAAGCGTTGGCCAAAGAATTCAACTGCCCGGTGGTCGCCCTTTCTCAGCTGAACCGCTCCCTCGAACAGCGCCCGAACAAGCGGCCGGTCAACTCCGACTTGCGTGAATCCGGAGCGATCGAGCAGGACGCCGACGTCATCATGTTCGTTTACCGGGATGAGGTGTATCACCCGGAGACCGAGCACAAGGGCATCGCTGAGATCATCATCGGTAAACAGCGGAACGGTCCGATCGGCTTCGTGCGGCTGGCCTTCATTGGTAAATACACGCGCTTCGAGAACCTGGCGCCGGGCAGTTACAACTTTGATGATGACGAGTAAAACCTAGCCGAATGGTCGGAATTGGTTATTTTTTGTGCTATTCTCCGCGCCCGCGATTTTCCACGAGAAACTCGCCTCCCTGATTACGAACACTGGTCATCGACATGCAAGCAGCCAAGCCGTTATTTGACTATCCGAAGTACTGGGCCGAATGTTTCGGGCCAGCGCCTTTCCTGCCGATGAGCCGGGAAGAAATGGATCAGCTTGGCTGGGATTCCTGCGACATTATCATCGTCACCGGCGATGCCTACGTCGACCATCCGTCGTTCGGCATGGCGATCATTGGCCGGCTGCTGGAGTCGCAAGGCTTTCGTGTCGGCATCATTGCTCAGCCGGACTGGAAGTCCAAAGACGACTTCATGAAGCTGGGCGAGCCGAATCTGTTCTTCGGCGTCGCGGCTGGCAACATGGATTCGATGATCAACCGCTACACCGCCGACAAGAAAATCCGTTCGGACGATGCCTATACGCCGGGTGGCATGGCGGGCAAGCGTCCCGATCGCGCCAGCCTGGTCTACAGCCAGCGCTGCAAGGAAGCGTACAAGAATGTGCCGATCGTGCTCGGCGGCATCGAGGCCTCCCTGCGCCGGATCGCGCATTACGACTATTGGCAGGACAAGGTCCGCAACTCCATCCTGATCGACGCCTGCGCTGACATCCTGCTGTACGGCAACGCCGAGCGGGCCATCGTTGAGGTCGCCAATCGCCTTTCTTATGGTGAGTCGATCGAAAGCATCACCGACGTGCGCGGCACTGCGTTCATTCGTCGTGACACGCCTGAGGGCTGGTACGAGGTCGACTCCACGCGCATTGATCGTCCGGGCAAGATCGACAAGATCATCAACCCATACGTCAACACGCAGGACACGCAGGCCTGCGCCATCGAGCAGGAAAAAGGGCCGGTCGAAGACCCGAATGAAGCCAAGGTCGTGCAGATCCTGGCGAGCCCGCGCATGACCCGCGAAAAAACCGTCATCCGCCTGCCGTCCATGGAAAAGGTGCGAAACGACGCCGTTCTTTATGCTCACGCCAACCGCGTGCTGCACCTGGAAACCAACCCGGGTAACGCGCGGGCGCTGGTACAGCGGCATGGCGAGGTCGATGTCTGGTTCAATCCGCCGCCCATTCCGATGACCACCGAAGAAATGGACTACGTGTTTGGCATGCCATACGCACGTGTTCCTCATCCGGCGTACGGCAAGGAGAAAATCCCGGCGTACGACATGATCCGCTTCTCGGTGAACATCATGCGTGGCTGCTTCGGCGGCTGTACGTTCTGCTCGATCACCGAACATGAAGGCCGGATCATCCAGAACCGCTCCCATGACTCGATCATTCGCGAAATCGAAGAGATCCGTGACAAGGTGCCAGGCTTCACGGGCGTGATTTCCGACCTCGGTGGCCCGACCGCCAACATGTACCGCATCGCCTGTAAAAGCCCGGAAATCGAATCCGCATGCCGTAAGCCGTCCTGCGTATTCCCGGGCATCTGCCCGAACCTGAACACCGATCACTCGGCATTGATTCAGCTGTATCGCAGCGCTCGCGAGCTGCCGGGCGTGAAGAAGATCCTGATCGCCTCGGGCCTGCGCTACGACCTGGCAGTCGAGTCGCCGGAGTACGTCAAGGAACTGGTCACGCACCATGTCGGCGGCTATCTGAAGATCGCGCCGGAGCATACTGAGGAAGGCCCGCTCAATCAGATGATGAAGCCGGGCATTGGCTCTTACGACCGCTTCAAGCGCATGTTCGAGAAGTTCTCCAAGGAAGCGGGCAAAGAGCAGTACCTGATTCCTTACTTCATCGCGGCTCATCCGGGCACGACCGATGAGGACATGATGAATCTGGCGCTGTGGCTCAAAGGCAACGGTTTCCGCGCCGACCAGGTGCAGGCGTTCTACCCGTCGCCGATGGCCAGCGCGACTGCCATGTACCACTCGGGCAAGAACCCGCTGCGCAAGGTCACGTACAAAAGCGACCCGGTGACCATCGTCAAGAGCGAAGAACAGCGTCGTCTGCACAAGGCGTTCTTGCGTTATCACGATCCGAAAGGCTGGCCAATGCTGCGTGAAGCGCTCGAGCGCATGGGCCGTTCCGACCTCATCGGCTCGGGCAAGAACCAGCTGATTCCGCTGCATCAGCCGGAAACCGACAGCTACCAGAGCGCGCGTCGCAAGAACTCGACGCCGGTGGGAAGCCACAAGGTCGCCAAGACTACCAAGATTCTCACCCAGCACACCGGCCTGCCCCAGCGTGGCAGCGACGGCAGCAAACCGTGGGACAAGCGTGAAGAGGCCAAGGCCGCTGCGGCTGCTCGCAACAAGCAGGCGGCCAAGGAGCGCGCTGACGCTGCGAAAGGCGGGAAGGGCGGCAAGAGCAAGAAGCCGTCCCGTCAGCCGGTGTTTCCACGCTGAATGATGCCGCAGTGAAAAACGCCAGCTTTCGAGCTGGCGTTTTACTTTCTCCCTTTCAAAACCTGCGCGCCAATGACCACGATTCGCACCGTGGCCCCCGGCAAATTGGCGGTTCCCGCGTAAATAACCCCACCCGCCTCATTTCCGTGCGACCCTTGCACCGTCCGCCGAAGCTGGCGCGATTTTGGTGCTGTGCTTAGCTGAGCGAGCATCATCAACGCCGAAGGCGCCTGACTTGCCTGGATGGCATAAGTCTTGCGCGGTTCCGCTACCGTCCAGGCTCGCAGGAGGCACGCCGTGTCGATTCACATTGCCTTGCACCACGTCACGCATTACCGCTACGAACGAGCGGTAGAACTGGGTCCGCAGATCGTGCGCTTGCGTCCTGCGGCTCACAGCCGCACGCGTGTGTTGTCCTATTCGCTGAAAGTCCTGCCTGACAATCACTTCATCAATTGGCAACAGGATCCGCAGGGTAATTACCTGGCCCGCCTGGTGTTTCCGGAAAAGACCGACGAGTTGCGCATCGAGGTCGACCTTGTCGCCGAAATGGCGGTGTTCAACCCTTTCGATTTCTTCCTTGAGCCGTACGCTGAGAACATCCCGTTCACCTACGCCCGGGAAGAGCATCACGAGCTGTTGCCGTATCTGGAAAAACTCCCGCTGACGCCGAAGTTTCAGGCGTACTTGAACAGTATCGACCGCACGCCGATTCCGGCCATCGACTTTCTGGTCAATCTCAATCAGCGGCTGGCCAACGACATCGGTTATCTGATTCGCATGGAGCCGGGCATTCAGACGCCTGAGTTCACGCTGGAAAACGCTTCCGGTTCCTGCCGCGATTCCGCCTGGCTGCTGGTGCAGTTGCTGCGTCATCTGGGGCTGGCAGCGCGTTTTGTGTCCGGCTATCTGATCCAGCTCAAAGCCGACGTTGCGGCGCTGGACGGTCCTTCCGGCACCGATGTCGACTTCACCGATCTGCACGCCTGGTGCGAGGTGTATCTGCCGGGTGCAGGCTGGATCGGTCTGGACGCGACGTCGGGACTGTTCGCAGGCGAAGGCCACATTCCGCTGGCCTGCAGTCCCGAGCCGTCTTCTGCAGCGCCGATCAGTGGTCTGGTCGAACCGTGCGAAACCCAATTCAGTCATGACATGTCGGTGGAGCGCATCTGGGAGGCGCCGCGTGTCACCAAGCCTTATACCGAAGAGCAGTGGCTGGAGATTCAGGCGCTGGGTCGTCAGATCGACACTGACCTGTCCGCCCATGACGTGCGCCTGACCATGGGCGGCGAGCCGACATTCGTGTCCATTGACGATCGTGACGGCAGCGAATGGAACACCGCCGCGCTCGGCCCGAAGAAACGGGCGTTGTCGGCTGAACTGTTCCAGCGCATGCGCAAGCATTATGCGCCTCAGGGCATCGTCCACTTTGGCCAGGGCAAATGGTATCCGGGCGAGCAGTTGCCGCGCTGGTCGCTGAACTGCTTCTGGCGACGTGACGGCGAGCCGGTATGGCGCAACAACGCCTTGATCGCCGATGAAAGCGAAGACTACGGCGCCGACAGCGAGACGGCCGGGCGCTTCCTGCGCAGCGTTGCCGAACGGCTGAAATTGCCTGCCCGCTACGTGTTCCCTGCTTACGAAGACAACTTCTACTATCTGTGGCGCGAGGGCGCGCTGCCGCAGAACGTCACCGCCGAAGACTCCCGGCTTGGCGACGAACTCGAGCGTGCGCGGCTGAACAGAGTGTTTTCCCAAGGGCTCGACAAAGTCGTGGGGCACGTGCTGCCACTGGCCCGCACGGCCGCCGATGATCGCTGGCAAAGCGGGCGCTGGTATCTGCGCGACGAGCATTGTCGGCTGGTGCCGGGCGACTCTGCCCTGGGCTACCGTCTTCCGCTCGCCTCGCAGCCCTGGGTCAAGGCAGCCGAGTATCCGTACATTCACCCCAATGACCCCAATCAGGAATTCCCGGACCTGCCGGACCGTGAAGCGCTTCAGTCCCGGCTGGACGGGCTGACCGAGCAGGCCGACCCGGAAGCGGAGCGGACGCCAGTCATCGACGAGTCCGCCGACTGGTTGACCCGTACGGCGTTGAGTGCCGAGGTGCGAGGTGGCCGGCTTTATGTGTTCATGCCGCCATTGCAGTCGCTCGAGGCCTATCTGGAACTGGTCGCTGCCATTGAATCGACTGCGCAGGAACTGCATTGTCCGCTGCTGCTGGAAGGCTATGAGCCGCCGAGCGATCCGCGTCTGGCCAACTTCCGCATCACGCCGGATCCAGGTGTGATCGAGGTCAACGTGCAGCCGTCGTCCACGTGGGACGAGCTGGTCGAGCGCACCGAGTTCCTGTACGAGCAGGCGCGGCTGACCCGCCTGACCACCGAAAAATTCATGATCGACGGGCGCCACACCGGCACCGGCGGCGGCAACCATTTCGTGCTCGGCGGCGCGACACCGGGCGACTCGCCCTTCCTGCGCCGACCTGATCTGCTGCGCAGTCTGTTGAGCTACTGGCACAACCATCCCTCGTTGTCCTATCTGTTTTCCGGGCTGTTCATCGGGCCGACCTCGCAGGCGCCGCGTGTCGATGAGGCGCGCAACGACTCGCTTTACGAGCTGGAAATCGCCTTCTCGCAGATGCCAGCGCCTGGCGAGGAATGTTCGCCATGGCTGGTGGACCGGCTGCTGCGCAACCTGCTCATCGACGTGACCGGCAACACGCACCGCGCCGAGTTCTGCATCGACAAGCTCTACTCGCCAGACGGTGCAACGGGGCGGCTGGGGCTACTGGAGCTTCGTGCATTCGAGATGCCGCCCCACGCGCGAATGAGCCTTGCGCAGCAGTTGCTGTTGCGCGCGCTGGTGGCGCGGTTCTGGCGTGAGCCTTACGCCCCGGCAAAACTGGCGCGGTGGGGCACCGAGTTGCACGACCGCTTCATGCTGCCTCACTTCATCGAGCAGGATTTTGCCGATGTGATCGTCGAGCTCAACGCTGCGGGTTACCCGGTGCGCGCAGAGTGGTTCGCCGCGCATCTGGAGTTTCGATTCCCCAAGGTCGGCGATTACGCGGTCAGCGGCATCGAACTGGAGCTGCGTCAGGCCCTGGAACCCTGGCACGTGCTGGGCGAAGAGGGCGCCGCCGGTGGCGCGGTGCGTTATGTCGACTCGTCTCTTGAACGCCTGCAGTTGAAGGTGACCGGTCTGCCGCCGCAGCGCTACATGCTGACCTGCAACGGCGTTCCCGTGCCGCTGCAGCCCACCGGGCGAGTGGGTGAATTCGTGGCCGGCGTGCGCTATCGGGCCTGGCAACCCTTCAACGCCCTGCAGCCGACGATTCCGGTGCATGCGCCGCTGGTATTCGACATCCTCGACACCTGGATGCAGCGTTCTCTGGGCGGCTGCGAGTATCATGTCGCGCATCCTGGAGGTCGCAATTACGAGACCCTGCCGGTGAACGCCAACGAGGCCGAAAGCCGACGCCTGTCGCGGTTCTTCCGCGTCGGCCACACGCCCGGCAAGCTGTCCGTCCCTGCGCTGACCATCAACGATGAACTGCCCATGACGCTGGATCTGCGTCTGCACCGATAAGATCACGGCCCGGACCGATCGCCTGACCCGATCGTCAGGCGATCCGGCACCGCAAGCGGCCGCAAGGAAGCGAGCCTCTGCGTGTCATTGTGTCTGCGCTAATCTGACTCCTTTAGTTGTCTGCCGAGCCTTCCATGCCTGACCTGCTTGACCGATATCCGCTTTCTGCGGGCACTTATCACGAAATGCTCGACGCCAGCGGCGCGGTTCGGCCGCATTGGTTGCGCCTGTACGAGCATTTGCAGCGCAGCACGCCCGCGCAATTGATCCAGCGTCAGGCGTTGCTCGCCCGGCAGATTCAGGAAAATGGTGTCACCTACAACGTCTACGCCGACCCCAAGGGCGCGGATCGTCCGTGGGAACTGGATCTGCTGCCGCATCTGATTCCGGTCGACGAGTGGCAACAGGTCGCTGCCGGAATTGCCCAGCGCGCGCGATTGCTCAATGCCGTTCTGGCTGATCTCTACGGCCCGCAGCAACTCATTGCCGACGGTTTGCTGCCGGCTGAGCTGGTCTTTGGTCACAACAATTTCCTCTGGCCTTGCCAAGGGATGAAGCCACCGGAAGGCACGTTTCTGCATGTTTATGCGGTGGATCTGGCGCGCACGCCGGATGGACGCTGGTGGGTCACCGCCGACCGGACTCAGGCTCCCTCGGGCGCAGGCTACGCGCTGGAAAACCGCCTCATCGTGTCGCGGGCTTTTCCGGAGTTGTACCGCGATCTGGAAGTGCAGCACCTGTCGGGCTTTTTCCGCTCGCTGCAAGAAACCCTTGCGCGTCAGGCGCCGAGCAGCCACGAAGCGCCGCTGGTCGTCCTGCTGACACCGGGTCGCTTCAACGAAAGCTATTTCGAACATCTTTACCTGGCAGGGCAGCTGGGCTATCCGCTGGTAGAGGGCAGCGACCTGACCGTGCGCGACGCCACGGTGTACCTCAAGACCTTGAGCGGGCTGCGCCGGGTGCACGCCATCATGCGGCGTCTGGACGATGACTTCTGTGATCCGCTAGAGCTGCGAACGGATTCCGCGCTCGGGGTGCCGGGCCTGCTCGAAGCCGTGCGTCAAGGTCGGGTACTGGTGGCGAACGCGCTGGGCAGCGGTGTGCTGGAGTCGCCGGGCCTGTTGGGTTTCCTGCCGAAAATCAATGAACACCTGTTCGGCGAAGAATTGATACTGCCGTCCATTGCAACGTGGTGGTGCGGCGAGCCGCCGGTGCTCGCTCAGGCACTCGAGAAGCTGCCCGAGCTGTTGATCAAACCGGCTTTCCCGTCTCAGAGTTTTGCCCCGGTCTTCGGTCGCGATCTTGACGAGGGTCAGCGCCAGGCATTGGCGGCGCGCATGCAGGCCAGGCCCTACGCCTACGTCGCTCAGGAACTGGCGCAGTTGTCCCACGCGCCGGTCTGGCAGGGCGAGGACGGCCAGCTGCAACCTCGTGCCATCGGCATGCGCGTCTATGCGGTGGCGACGGCAGACGGATACCGCGTGCTGCCGGGTGGGCTGACCCGCGTCGCCGCCGATGCCGATGCCGACGTGGTGTCGATGCAGCGCGGCGGGGCCAGCAAGGACACGTGGGTGCTGGGTGAGCGGACGCTGGGCAGCGAGCCGTGGAAAGGTCGTCGGTCCCTGGGCGTGCATGACCTGATTCGCCGCGATCCCTATCTGCCCTCGCGTGTCGTCGAGAACTTGTTCTGGTTCGGCCGTTATTGCGAACGGTGCGACGACAGTGCGCGGCTGCTGCGCATCATGCTGGCGCGTTATGTCGACGGCGATGACCCCGCTGCGCTGCAAGCCGCCGTCGAACTGGGCGAGCGGTTGAACCTGCTGCCCCGCGAAGACGAGGAAACAGGCACGGCGCTGCACGAGCGTCTGCTGGCCGCTTTGCTCGGCGATGAGTGGCCGTTCAGTCTTCGTTCAAACCTGCAGCGGCTGCAGTGGGCAGCCTCTCAGGTGCGTGGCAAGTTGTCCCGAGAGAACTGGCAGGCGCTGGTCGAGCTGCAGCGCGAAGCGATGAGCCTTGAAACCGACGCCCCGGACTTCGGTGAGCTGCTGGACTTTCTCAATCGGCTGGTGATGTCGCTGGCTGCGTTGTCCGGCTTTGCACTGGATGACATGACCCGCGACGAAGGCTGGCGCTTCTTGATGATCGGGCGTCGCATCGAGCGCCTGCAATTCCTCAGCACAACGCTGGCGGCTTTTCTGCGCAGCGATGCCGTGTTCGACCAGGACGCACTGGACTGGCTGCTTGAGCTGGGCAACAGCAGCATCACGTACCGCTCGCGTTACCTGGCGCTGCCGCAGTTGATTCCTGTGCTCGACCTGCTGCTGCTCGATGACCAGAACCCGCATGCCGTGCTGTTCCAGCTCAAGCTGGTGGCGCGATCACTCAAACGCCTGAACGACGATTTCGGTGCGCCGGCGGACAACAGCCTGACTGTGCTGACCCAGCGTCTGGCGGTGTTTGATCTGGGATGCCTGGAAAATGGCCTGTTCGGCGAGAGCAGTGTCCAGGCTGCGCTGCACGGGCTGGCCGATCTTCTGCAAAGCGTTGGGGATATCAGCGGTCAGGTGTCTGACCGGCTGGCGTTGCGCCATTTCGCCCATGTCGATGATGTCAGCCAGCGCACGGTGTCCGTCTGATGAACAGCGCTCATTACCAGATCCTTCACGACACTCACTACAAATACGACAGTCCGGTTTCGCTCGCTCAGCAGCTCGCGCATCTGTGGCCCAGATGCAGCCCGTGGCAGCGATGCCTCGAACAGGATCTGCAGATCAGCCCGACACCGACCACGCGCCGCGATGAGCTGGATGTCTTCGGCAACCCGCTGACGCGCCTTGCATTCGAGCGTCCCCACGATGAACTGCAGGTCAATGCGCGACTGCACGTCGAAGTGCTGGAGCGTCCCGCGCTGGATTTCCAGCAGTCGGCTTCGTGGGATCACACGCGTGGCACCTTGACCTACAGCGCGTCGAAAATGTCGCCGGACATCCTCGACGCCTGTCGTTATCGCTTCGAATCGCCCTATGTGCACTTGAAGCAGTCGTTCGTGGCGTTCTCGGAAAGTTGCTTCCCGGCGGGGCGCCCGATGCTGCTGTGTGCGCAGGCATTGATGGAGAAAATCTTCGACGAGTTCACGTTCGATGGCGAAGCCACCCAGGTCGCGACCCCTTTGGTGCAAGTGCTGGAAACGCGCCGTGGCGTGTGTCAGGACTTCGCCCATCTGATGCTGGCGTGCCTGCGCTCCCGCGGGCTTGCGGCGCGTTACGTCAGCGGCTATTTGCTTACCCAACCACCGCCGGGCCAGCCCCGGCTGATCGGCGCTGACGCATCGCATGCCTGGGTTTCGGTTTTCTGTCCATTGCTCGGCTGGGTGGATTTTGATCCGACCAACAACATTCAGCCTGCGCTGGAGCACATTAGTCTGGCGTGGGGCAGAGACTTTTCTGACGTCTCGCCGCTGCGTGGCGTGATTCTGGGAGGGGGTAATCACGACCCCGAAGTCCGGGTTACCGTGATGCCGATTGCAGAGTAAGACGGGCGTGATATCGGTTGCAGTCGGGGACTTGCCCGCGATGCGCAGGTGAGTCCGGCACATCTGTATCGGCGGACAGGTCCATCGCGGACAAGCGCATTCAGCAAGGGGTGATTCCGACCCGCAGCAGGCAGGTCAGCGGTCTCCAATCAATTCATTCAGCCGGTTTTTCTTCGCCTGGCTGCTCGGCGGTATGTTCGTCCGCCGCGTCACCCTCGGCCAGCGCTTCGGCTTTTTCAGCCTGTTTGCGTTGAGCCTTTTCCTCTTTCTTCTGCTCCTTGGCCAGATCGCGTTGGCGTTTGGCGAAGGAATAGTTGGGTTTGGCCATGGGCAGTCCTCAAGTGGGGCAATAAGTCCGTTCATTCTGCCTGAGTTCGGCGCTCACTCGGGCCTGTATTTTCGCGGGGGCCAATGTGCTGTCCGGCAAAAAACCTGCGCGTGTCGCGTGCTCAGGCATTGCGACCGGCCTGGGCGTAATGGCTATAGTCCTGACGCGCGCTGTCGTAATCGCCGCCAGCGCCACAGGCATAGGCCGCGAGCAGGCTGCGGAAAAAGTGGTTGAGTTGCATGATGATCGTCCTGATAGATGAGTGACAGAGCGATGATAGAAGGCCACAGTGCTGCCCGCCGCTTGATTGTCTCGATGGCCCTGATAGAGCCCTTCTGAACAGTTTCATAATCAGGTGTTGATAAATTGTTCAAAGTTAGGGCAGTCTTTGTATACAAAAATCAGCAGTACCCACTAGGAGACGTACCATGATTCGCAAGCTTGTAGTCGCATCCTTCCTGACCCTGGCCAGCGGGCATTTGCTGGCGGCGGAATGTTCGGTCGAGGTCGACTCCACTGACCAGATGACCTTTTCCACCAAGGCCATCGAAATCGACAAGAGCTGCAAGGAGTTCACCGTCAACCTGAAACACTCCGGCAGCCTGCCCAAGAACGTCATGGGCCATAACCTGGTGATCAGCAAAGAAGCCGATATGCAGCCAATCGCCACCGATGGCCTGAGCGCCGGCATCGACAAGCAATATCTGAAAGAAGGTGATGCGCGCGTCATCGCCCACACCAAAATCATTGGCGCAGGCGAAACCGATAAGGTGACGCTCGATGTTTCGAAACTCGATCCGGCCGAGAAATACGGCTTCTTCTGCTCGTTCCCCGGCCACATCAGCATGATGAAAGGCACGATCACGCTGAAGTAATATTCGTCGTTTGATTTCCTGTAGGAGCGTGGCTTGTCCCGCGACCGGCGACAGGGTCGTCGTAAATGCTGCAACATCGGTCTTCCTGACACACCGAAGCTGCTGATTTACGGCTGCTGCGCAGCCGGTCGCAGGGCAAGCCAGCTCCTACAGGTATTCACAGGTTTCGCTAATTGAGAAAGCCCTCAAGACGCGGTCATCTTGAAAATCCCCTGTGCATTACTGCTGTCGAAATTCAGGTCGATCTTGCCGTTGTCCGGGTCGATCTTGCGTTGGATGAACTCGACGAACGACCCCGGCACCTGATGCGTCTTGAGCACGCCTTCGGCATTCAGCAGCTCGCGACTCACCGTGCAAGCCTTGTAGGCGGTCTGCATCACGCGACCTGACGTAGACACCTCGATGCTGTCCTTCATGGGCCGCTCGCGGCGAATCTGTTCCTCGACCGTTGCTTCCAGATCGGCGACTCGATCGGTGAGGTGGTTGAAGCTGTTGCCTTCGGTTGCAATCCAGGCCATTTCTGCGCTTTCGCTGAGCAGTTGGCGATAGTCAGCTTCGCTGACGACGCCGTGCTGACGGGCAAAGGCGCGATAAAGGCCGGGCAGCAGACGCCTGGCTTCGTCCAGGCTGCAGTGGCGAGTGGCGTGCAGACGTTTGAGGGTGCTCAGGTCCTCGCTGCCCAGCGGGTCACGGCTTGAGCTGACGACGCGGCCGACTGCCTGCTGGAATGCCTCGCTCAGGCGGCCGGGATGCAATTCGGAGACGAAGAACTGCGCGATCTGCTCGGGCAGGTCCATCTGACGATAGCCCCAGCCGGTCATGTTCAGTTTTGTCAGCGGATAGGTGCGCACGTCGGTAAAACCCAGCGGCTCCAGCAGGCGGGAAAACGCGAGGCGGCCGCGCGGCAGTTCGCCGTTGTCAGCCCAGTCGACGGTGCGGATCGCGCCGTGGTCGAACACCACCTTGCGGCCCGATTCAAATTGTTCGTTCACATAACGCAGACCGTCCGGCACGGCTTCCACCAGCTTGTGGAACAGACACAGGTTCAGGGCCTGAGCGATCCAGACGCGATGGATCGCGTCTTGCGACCAGGAGAAGTCCTGCAAGCCTTGAGGAACCTCGACACGGTGTTCGAGCCAGTCAGCAGCGGGCTGGCCAACGGTGGACGCAACAAGATTGAAAAGGCCTTGGAAAGCGGTCATGGATAGCGGCTCTGGGCAAGAATGTCAGGACGCTATGTAAGCTGCGATGACGAACGCCATCAAGCGAAAAAAAACGACGGGTTCATTCCGTTTTCTATTGAATGCCCCTTGCATGCCGACCAGCTGACATCCTCCGAATCAACTGCAGGAGCGAACTCGCCCGCGAGGAATCGGGTTCAGCCACCCAAAATGTTTTGGATGGCTGGCCTTTTCGTCCAGATGCGGCCAGGACACCGCTCGCTCCCACAGGTTTTGCGCGTTTTCGGACCCATCAATGCGCTTGCTTTACGGCGCGTAAGGCAAGTCGCGTTTGTGCTGAGTCTTGCGATAGGTGTTGACGATGATGTCGAAGGCCTCCTGACGCAAAGGCTGGCCGTGCAGGAATGCATCGATCTCGGCATAGGTCACGCCGTGGGATGCCTCGTCTGGCTTGCCCGGTACGAGGTCCTCGAGGTCGGCCGTCGGTACTTTCTCGACCAGAAACTCCGGCGCGCCGAAGCTGCGGGCAATCGCGCGCACCTGGTTTTTCACCAGGCCGCTCAACGGCGCCAGGTCGCAGGCGCCGTCGCCGAACTTGGTGAAGAAGCCCATGACCGCTTCGGCGGCATGATCGGTGCCGATGACCAGCCCGCCACGTACGCCTGCGATGGTGTACTGCGCGACCATCCGCGTGCGGGCCTTGACGTTGCCTTTGACGAAGTCGACCGCAGCGTCGGGCTGACCCTCGAACGCTTTGACCTGCTCGACCAGTGCCTTCACCGACGGCGCGATGTCGACGGTGTGGCGTTCGTCCGGATTGATGAAGTCCACCGAGGCCGTGGCCTCGTGCTCGTCGTGCTGAATGTGATACGGCAGGCGTACGGCAATGAACTGATAGGCGTTGTCGCCGGTGCTGTCGCGCAACTCCTTCACCGCGCGCTGGGCCATCAGGCCTGCGGTCAGCGAGTCGACGCCGCCGCTGATTCCCAGTACCAGCACCTTCAGGCGAGCGTTTTGCAGGCAGTCCTTGATGAACTGAATACGACGTGCAACTTCGGTTTCTAGCTCGCCCTGAGTGGCGAAGGGGGCCTGAACCTTGAGTTCTCTGGCGATCTCGAGCTGTACGGCTTGCATGATTGACTCCTCATGAGGAAGAAGAAAAAGAGGCATTTCAAGAAAGTGAAAAGCGGTGCTCGAGTCAGGCTGGCACCTTGAATACATGACGCAGGTAGGACACGAATTCCGGGTCCTTGCACTGCGTTTTTCCGGGCTCGTCGGAGATCTTCGCGACGGGCTGGCCAGCACAGGCAGTCATCTTCAGCACGATGCTCATCGGTGCGATACCGGGGACGTCGGCGGTCAGGTTAGTGCCGATGCCGAAGCTGACATTGATCCGACCACGCAACGCCCGGAATATTTCCAGGGCTTTGGGCAGGTTCAGGCCGTCGGAAAACACCAGCGTCTTGCTCATCGGATCGATGCCGAGTTTCTGGTAATGCCGGATGCATTTTTCCGCCCACTGCACCGGATCACCCGAGTCGTGGCGCAGGCCGTCGAAGAGCTTGGCGAAGAACAGGTCGAAGTCGTTCAGGAAGGCGTCGGTGGTGATGCAGTCGGTCAAAGCGATGCCCAGCAGCCCCCGGTATTCGCGGACCCAACAATCGAGCGCGGCGATCTGGCTGTCGATCAGGCGCGGCCCCAGTTGCTGGTGCGCCATGATCCATTCATGGGCCATCGTGCCCAGCGGCTTGAGGTCGAACTTTCGCGCCAGATGGACGTTGCTGGTCCCGACGAACTGTCCGGGGAAGTCCTTTTTCAGGACCGAGACGACGTCTTCCTGCACGGCAAAAGAGAAGCGTCGACGCGTGCCGAAATCGGCAACCTTCAGATCGGCGAGTTCGTCTGCGGTGGCGGTCGCGGTCAGCCAGTCGAACTTGCGATACAGCTGATCGCGCGCCTGACTGAGCAGCGTTTCAGGATTGCGGTGGCGGTTGCGCACTTCGCTGACGATGGCCAGGATCGGCACTTCGAACAGGATCACGTGCAACCAGGGGCCGGCAAGTCGGATGCACAGCTCATCGTTTTCGATGCTGGTATGCACGTAGCGAAGGTTGAAGCGGAACAGGCCGAGAAAGCGCAGAAAATCCGGCTTCATGAAGTTGATGCGTTCCAGAAAACCGGTTTCTTCCACGCTCAGGGACAGGTCGCAGAGCTGTTCGATCTGCTGACGGATTTGTGTCAGATAAGGGCGAAGATCTTCGTTGTTGCGGCAGCGAAACTCCCACTCCACATCCACGTTCGGGTAGTTGTGCAGCACAGCCTGCATCATGCTCAGCTTGTAGAGGTCGGTATCGAGCAGGTTTTGCACGATGCGATCCGCGAAAGCGCTCTCACTCATTGTGTCGCTCCAGCCAGCAGTGGCCGCCCAGGGTGCGGCCGTGGAATCGGGTCGATGTCGCATACAGCCTTGTGGCAGCACCAATGTTGGCTTCCTGCCACTACGTCCGGCCTGTTATTGACGATGGCGGACATAATGCCAGTCGTCGTGCGAGAGGGGCAGAAATGTTTCAGCCATTGATTGGGTGCACCTGATAAACACGGGCTGAAACGCCTGTGCGTGGACTGCCGAAGCTCCAATTTGTAGGACCGGCTTCAGCCGGGAATGCGTCAGGAGGCTTGCTGCAGAATCGATGGTGCTCATACCGGCTGCTTCCCGGCTGAAGCCGGTCCTACGAGTGTGCGTTGTTATTGCGGTATTTGACACGAACGCGAGTCGTCACTGCGGTGTGGGCTCGTTGAGCTGCTCCAGCATCCACTCCACGAACACTCGAATTTTCGGGACTTCCGCTGCATGTTCCGGATACGCCAGGTAGTAAGCGTCGTGGCTGGGAAGTGCGTGCTGCCAGGGGATGATCAGCTTGCCGTCAGCCAGCTCTTCTTCCACCAGAAAGCGCGGCAGCAGCGCCACGCCGCAGCCGACCTGCGCCGCCCGTATGCACATGTAGAACGTTTCAAAGCGCGGGCCGTGATAGCTGTGTTCAGTCTGATGGCCCTGGCTGTCGAACCAGTCATGCCAGGCTTGCGGTCGGTGAGCGTTCTGCAGCAGCACCAGCTCGGCCAATTGCGTCGGATCGGTGAAAGGCTTGTCCGGCAGGATGTCAGGCGCGCAGACGGCAACCAGTTCCTCGCTGAACAGCTTAACGCTTTCAGCGCCCGGACGGGCCCCCTGGCCAAAGTAGAACGACATGTCACAGCGACTCTGCGCCAGGTCGTCGCTCTCCTGTTCATTGACCAGATCCAGATGAATGTGCGGATGCCGCAATCGCCAACCCTTCAACCGCGGCACCAGCCAGCGCGCCCCGAAGGTCGAAGGTGTCGATACACGCAGCACTTCGGTTTCGCCGCCGTAGGAACGCAGAAAATGCGTCGACATCTCCATCTGCGTCAGGACCTTGCGAACTTCGCTCAGGTACAACGCGCCGGCGGGCGTCAGCTGCAAACGGCGCCGCACGCGCCGGAACAACAGGTGCTGCACCAGTTCCTCAAGCTGCGCGACCTGTTTGCTGACAGCGCTCTGGGTCAGGTTCAGCTCCTCGGCGGCGCGAGTGAAACTCAGATGGCGGGTGACCGCTTCGAAGCATTGCAGCGCGGTCACCGAGGGAAGGTGGCGTTTGTTCAGCATATTCAGGCTTGCCCGCAGTCAGCATGAAAAAACGGAATGATATCTCGCTTAATCGTCGTTTGTTCAGCCACTTCCATCCAGCTATTACTACAGGCTGACGCTATCACCGTATGGCCGCACCCACTTCAGTATTGCGCATTCGCGTTTACGGCCCATCCGAACTCAGGAGATACCATGCTAAACGACCTGCTCACCCGCCTCGGCGTTGACCCTGCTCTTTATCAGAAGGGCGACAAGCCTGTGCACACCCCGATCGATGGCAGCCAGGTTGCGTCGGTAAGCTGGGAAGGCGCCGCTGAAGTCGAGCAGCGCATCACCCGCGCCGAACATGCTTTTCAGGCTTGGCGCAAAGTGCCTGCGCCGCGCCGTGGCGAGTTGATTCGCCTGTTCGGCGAGGCCCTGCGCAAGCACAAGGCCGATCTGGGCGAACTGGTTTCCTGGGAAGCCGGCAAGATCACTCAGGAAGGCCTGGGTGAAGTGCAGGAAATGATCGACATCTGCGACTTCGCTGTCGGGTTGTCCCGTCAGATTTACGGCCTGACCATCGCGTCCGAACGTCCTGGCCACCACATGCGTGAAACCTGGCACCCGCTGGGCGTCGTGGGTGTGATCAGTGCGTTCAACTTCCCGGTGGCCGTCTGGTCATGGAACACCGCGCTGGCGTTGGTGTGCGGTAACTCGGTGATCTGGAAACCTTCGGAGAAGACCCCGCTGACCGCCTTGGCTTGCCAGGCGCTGTTCGATCGCGTTGCCGGTGAGTTTTCCGATGCTCCGCCCTACCTTGCTCAGTGCGTTGTCGGGGGCCGTGAAGCCGGCGAGACGCTGGTCGACGACGCCCGCGTTGCGCTGATCAGTGCCACGGGCAGTACGCGCATGGGCCGGGAAGTGGCGCCGAAAATCGCCGCGCGTTTCGCTCGCAGCATCCTCGAACTGGGCGGCAACAACGCCATGATCCTGACCCCGAGTGCCGATCTGGATCTGGCCGTTCGCGCCGTGTTGTTCAGTGCCGTTGGCACCGCCGGTCAGCGTTGCACCACCCTGCGTCGTCTGATCGCGCACAACTCGGTCAAGGCTGAGTTCGTCGAGCGTCTGAAGACCGCATACGCCAAAGTGCGCATCGGCCATCCGCTGGAGGGCAATCTGGTGGGCCCGCTGATCGACAAGCAAAGTTACGACAACATGCAGGAAGCGCTGGGGCAGGCATTGAGCGAAGGCGGCAAGGTCTTTGGTGGCAAGCGCCAGTTGGACGAGCAGTTCCCGAACGCCTATTACGTGTCGCCTGCCATCGTCGAGATGCCGGAGCAGAGCGACGTGGTGCGCAGCGAGACGTTCGCACCGATCCTGTATGTGGTCGGCTACGACGAGTTCGTGGAGGCGGTGCGCTTGAACAACGACGTGCCGCAAGGCTTGTCCTCGTGCATCTTCACCACCGACGTGCGTGAAGCGGAGCAGTTCATCTCGGCGCTGGGCAGCGATTGCGGCATCGCCAACGTCAACATTGGCCCGAGTGGTGCAGAGATTGGCGGCGCGTTCGGCGGAGAGAAGGAAACCGGCGGCGGCCGTGAGTCGGGCTCCGATTCCTGGAAAGGCTACATGCGCCGCCAGACCGCCACCGTGAACTACTCCCGCGAACTGCCGTTGGCGCAAGGGATTACGTTTGATTGATTGAAGCGCGGCCAATAAAAGTGCCGCGTTGACCTTATTCGCGAGCAAGCTCGCTCCCACAAAAAATGGTGCGCACCTTCCGGCCGTATCCACTTTGTGGGAGCGAGCTTGCTCGCGATAGCGTCATAACAAACAACACCGAATTTGAATCATCGTTGTCTCTTTCCGAGGTTGTGCGATGCCGTTACGCGAAGAATGCTTATGGGAAACGCTGACGCCGCAGAGGCCTGAGGCGGCGGCGTTGAAAGGGGAGGTTACGGCTGATGTCTGCGTGATCGGCGCGGGGATCACCGGGTTATCGGCCGCGATTCATCTGCTCGAGCAAGGCAAGAGCGTGGTTATCGTCGAGGCCCATCGTACGGGGCAGGGCGGTTCGGGGCGTAACGTAGGACTGGTGAACGCCGGCCTGTGGATTCCGCCTGATGAGATCGAAGCCGGTTTCGGCGAGAAAGTCGGCAGTCAGCTCAACACCATGCTCGGCAACGCGCCATCTCTGGTGTTCAGCCTGATCGAAAAATATGGCATCGAATGCCAGGCCACGCGCAAAGGCACCTTGCACATGGCGCATAACGCCAAAGGTGAACTCGACCTGCGCAGCCGCGAGGAGCAATGGAAGCGCCGCGGCGCACCGGTCGAACTGCTCACCGGCAAAGCCTGCCAGGAGGCGACCGGCACCCGGCAAATCACGTCGGCACTGTTGGACATGCGCGCAGGCACCATCAACCCGATGGCGTATACCAGCGGGTTGGCCGCTGCCGTCACGAAACTGGGCGGGCTGCGTTTCGATCATTCGCCGGTCAAGCAGCTGGAGCGACAGGGCCAACGCTGGTGCGTGATCACGCAAAACGGCTCGGTCCTCGCCGATCAGGTGGTCATTGCTTCCAATGCCTACACCGAGGGTGAGTGGACCGAGCTGCGTCGGCATTTCTTCCCCGGCTATTACTATCAGGTGGCTTCGGCGCCTTTGACCGAAGAGGCCGCGCAGCAGATTTTGCCGGGCGGCCAGGGTTCCTGGGATACCCGTCAGGTGTTGAGCAGTATTCGCCGCGACGCCGACGGACGCCTGTTGCTGGGCAGTCTGGGCAATGGCAATCAGAAACCGGGCTGGTTCCTCAAGGCCTGGGCCGATCGCGTCCAGCAGCACTATTTTCCGTATCTGAAGAATGTCGAGTGGGAATGCACCTGGACGGGCTGCATTGCATTTACGCCCGATCATTTGCTGCGGGTGTTCGAGCCTGCACCAGGATTGGTCGCGGTTACCGGTTTCAACGGGCGCGGCAATACCACCGGCACAGTGGTGGGCAAAGCGTTCGCCGATTACCTGTGCACCGGTGACAAGACCGTCCTGCCCATTCCTTTTGCCGACATGCAGCCGCTCTCGGCTATCGGTTTGCGCAGTGCTTTGTACGAAGCTGGCTTTTCGCTATACCATGCCGGTCAGTGCCTCAGAGTTGTCATCTGAGGCCGCATGTCTACCTTGGACCAACGCTTTGTCGTGCATCCACTAACCTGAAATGGTGCGTCCCGTAGCGGCCCCGCACCGGCGGTGTGCAGTTCGGTGACGCAGGCTGTAACAACAGGGTTGTACAGGTCAGTTTGGCGCGGTTGCGCGCATTATTCGGGAGGGTTGCTCTTTCAATGTCGCAGGGTTGCACCTTGCGCGGTTTAGACGGTTGCACGCCCAGTTAAAAAGGGCTCGAATCAGTCGCATAACAACAAAACGATGACTTTTTTCAGAATAAAAAACCGATGGCACGCCACTTGCTCAGAGCAACTCTGTGGTCGCAGTGCTAATTAAAAAACCTAGGAGCACCAACTCATGTCGCAGACGTTTTACAGGAAAGGCTTTCTGGCACTCGCAGTCGCTACTGCAATGGGTGCGGCTACTTTTGCGCAGGCTGACATCAAGATCGGCGTTGCAGGCCCGATGACCGGTGCTAACGCCTCGTTTGGCGAGCAGTACATGAAAGGCGCTCAAGCAGCAGCCGACGCGATCAACGCTGCAGGCGGTGTCAACGGCGAGAAAATCGCGATTACCGCATACGACGACGCGTGCGAGCCCAAGCAGGCCGTAGCGGTCGCCAACAAGGCGGCGTCGGACAAAGTAGCTGGCGTCGTCGGTCACTTCTGCTCCTCTTCCACCATTCCAGCTTCTGAAGTCTATGACGAAGCCGGCATCATCGCGATCACCCCAGGCTCCACCAACCCGACCGTTACCGAACGCGGCCTGAGCGCCATGTTCCGTATGTGTGGTCGTGACGACCAGCAAGGCGTCGTTGCCGGTGACTACATCGTCGACGTGCTCAAAGCCAAGAAAGTCGCGGTCATCAACGACAAAGACACCTACGGCAAAGGCCTGGCTGACGCCACCGCCAAACAGCTGACCGCTCGCGGTGTGAAGCCTGTGCTGGAAGAAGGTCTGACCCGTGGCGAGAAAGACTTCAGCGCCCTGGTCACCAAAATCCGCTCTACCGGCGCTGATGTCGTCTACTTCGGCGGCCTGCACCCGGAAGCCGGTCCTCTGGTCCGCCAGCTGCGTGAACAAGGTCTGAAAGACGTCAAGTTCATGTCCGACGATGGCGTTGTGACCGACGAGCTGGTCACTACCGCTGGTGGCGCGCAATACGTTGATGGCGTGTACATGACCTTCGGTGCCGACCCGCGCCTGCTGCCAGACAGCAAGGCTGTAGTGGAAGAGTTCCGCAAGAAGGGTTACGAGCCTGAAGGCTACACCCTGTATGCGTACGCTTCGGTTCAGGCCCTGGCTGCCGGCTTCAACGGCGCCAAGTCCAACAAAGGCGAAGACGCTGCCAAGTTCCTGAAAGCCCACCCGGTCAAAACTGTCATGGGCGAGAAAGCCTGGGACACCAAAGGCGACCTGAAAGTCTCCGACTACGTGGTTTACCAGTGGGACAAGGACGGCAAATATCACCAGCTCGAAAAGCAGAAGTGAGTTGAGCTCCTAGTCGGAAGCGTCGTGTCGCGGAATTCGGACCTCGACTCGACGCTCTCCGGTAATCGGGGCTGCGCAGGCGCTGCCCCGGATTTCTTCTGTTGCCATCGTGCCGTCCCGCTGTCTCTCACGAGGAGACAAACCGGTACGCGCCAGGTTGGCCTTTCAAGTTCGTGAGCGTGCGTGATGGATGGTATTTTCCTGCAGCAAATGGTCAACGGCCTGACCCTCGGTTCGGTTTACGGCCTGATCGCCATCGGTTACACGATGGTTTACGGCATCATCGGCATGATCAACTTCGCCCACGGCGACGTGTACATGATCTCCGCCTACCTTGCAGCGATCGGCCTGGCCGTGCTGTCCTTCTTCGGCATCGAGTCGTTCCCGTTCCTGATTCTCGGCACGCTGATCTTCACCATCGTGGTGACCGGTATGTACGGTTTCGTCATCGAGCGCGTGGCTTACAAACCGCTGCGTAACTCGACCCGTCTGGCGCCGCTGATCAGTGCCATCGGTATTTCCCTGATTCTGCAAAACTACGCACAGATCGCCCAGGGCCCTCGCCAGCAAGGCGTTCCCACCCTGCTCGAAGGCGCCATGCGCTTCGAAGTAGGCAGCGGTTTCGTGCAGATCACCTACACCAAGATCTTCATCCTGATTGCCGCATTCATTGGCATGGGCGTACTGACCTATATCATCAAGTACACCAAGCTGGGCCGCATGTGCCGCGCGACGCAGCAGGACCGCAAAATGGCGTCGATCCTGGGCATCAACACTGACCGGATCATCTCCTACGTATTCGTCATCGGTGCAGCCATGGCGGCATTGGCCGGCGTGTTGATCACCATGAACTACGGCACCTTCGACTTTTTCGCCGGGTTCGTCATCGGCATCAAGGCCTTCACCGCCGCGGTACTGGGCGGCATTGGCTCGTTGCCGGGCGCGATGCTCGGCGGGTTGATCCTGGGGGTTGCCGAGTCGCAATTCTCCGGTCTGATCAACTCCGACTACAAAGACGTGTTCAGTTTCGGCCTGCTGGTAGTGATTCTGATCTTCCGTCCTCAAGGCCTGCTGGGTCGCCCACTCGTGGCGAAGGTATAACCATGTCTGCACCTACTAAACCCATCGATATCAAACAAAGCCTGATCGACGCAGTGGTCGCCGGCTTGCTGGCGCTGATCGTGTTCGGTCCCATCGTCGGCATCGTGCTGGACGGCTATGGCTTCAACATGCAGCCGGGTCGTGTAGCGGCGCTGGTCGGCGTGGTAGCGGTCGGCCGCTTCCTCATGAGTCTGTTTCTGCAGACACCCAAGGGCGTGGCCATCGCTCAGAGTTTCGAAAGCTCGGGCTCCGGCGTGCATGTACTGCCGCCGGGCTACAAGACACGGCTGCGCTTCATCATCCCGCTGATGATTCTGATCGCGGTGATTTTCCCGGTGTTCGCCGACAAGTACCTGCTGACCGTGGTCATCCTCGGGCTGATCTACGTATTGCTCGGTCTGGGTCTGAACATCGTGGTGGGCCTGGCCGGCCTGCTCGATCTGGGTTATGTGGCGTTCTACGCCATCGGCGCCTACGGTCTGGCGCTGGGTTATCAGTATCTGGGCCTGGGTTTCTGGTCGGCATTGCCATTGGCGGCCATCGCTGCGGCGTTTGCGGGCTGCATTCTCGGCTTCCCGGTGTTGCGCATGCATGGCGACTACCTGGCGATCGTGACCTTGGGTTTCGGCGAAATCATCCGTCTGGTGCTCAACAACTGGCTGTCGTTCACAGGCGGCCCGAACGGCGTTCCCGTGCCGTCGCCGACGTTCTTCGGCCTGGAGTTCGGTCGGCGTGCCAAAGACGGCGGCATTCCCATCCACGAATATTTCGGTTTCGAATACAACCCGGACCTGAAATTCATATTCATCTACACCGTGCTGTTCCTCGTCGTGCTGGCCGTGCTGTACATCAAGCACCGCCTGACCCGCATGCCGGTTGGTCGCGCCTGGGAAGCATTGCGTGAAGATGAGATCGCCTGTCGCTCCATGGGCCTGAACCACGTGCTGGTCAAGCTTTCGGCGTTTACCATCGGTGCGTCGACGGCGGGTCTGGCGGGCGTGTTCTTCGCCAGCTATCAAGGCTTCGTCAACCCGACGTCGTTCACCTTTTTCGAATCCGCGCTGATCCTGGCCATCGTCGTGCTCGGCGGCATGGGCTCAACCGTGGGCGTGGTGATCGCCGCGTTCGTGCTGACCGTCGCTCCGGAAATGCTGCGCAGCTTCGCTGAATACCGCGTGCTGCTGTTTGGCATCCTGATGGTGCTGATGATGATCTGGCGTCCACGTGGCCTGATTCGCATCAGCCGTACCGGTGTACAACCACGCAAAGGCGTGCTGGCAAAAGTGGAGGGCGCGTGATGAGCGACGAAATCGTTCTTTCCGTCGAAAACCTGATGATGCACTTCGGTGGCATCAAGGCCCTCAGCGACGTCAGCCTCGAGGTGCGCCGCAATTCGATCTTCGCCCTGATCGGCCCCAACGGAGCCGGCAAGACCACGGTGTTCAACTGCCTGACCGGCTTCTACAAAGCCACCGGCGGGCGCATCGAGTTGAACGCCCGCGGCAAGAAGACCAACGTCATCCAGCTGCTGGGCGAGCAGTTCCGCGCCAGCGACTTCGCGTCGCCCAAGCGCTTCGGCAGCCGTCTGTTCTACAAAATGTTCGGCGGCACGCATCTGGTGAACCGGGCGGGTCTGGCGCGCACGTTCCAGAACATTCGTCTGTTCAAGGAAATGTCGGTCGTCGAGAACCTGCTGGTTGCCCAACACATGTGGGTCAATCGCAACATGATTGCCGGCATTCTCAATACCAAGGGCTACCGCAAGGCCGAAGAAGACGCCATGAATACGGCCTTCTACTGGCTTGAAGTGGTGGATCTGGTGGACTGCGCCAACCGCCTGGCTGGCGAATTGTCCTACGGCCAGCAGCGCCGACTGGAGATCGCCCGCGCCATGTGTACGCGTCCGCAGGTCATCTGTCTGGACGAACCGGCCGCAGGCCTCAACCCACAGGAAACCGAAGCGCTGAGCGGCATGATTCGCCATCTGCGTGACGAACACGACATGACCATCGTGCTGATCGAACACGACATGGGCATGGTCATGGGGATTTCCGACGATATCGTCGTGCTTGACCACGGCAACGTGATTGCCAAAGGCAAACCGGAGCAGATTCGCAACGATCCGAAAGTGATCGCCGCGTACCTGGGTGCTGATGAAGAGGAGTTGGTATGAGTAAGCCGATCCTCGAACTGAAAGAGATCGACGTGTACTACGGGCCGATCCAGGCCCTCAAGAAAGTATCGCTGCACATCGACGAGGGCGAAACCGTCAGCCTGATCGGCTCTAACGGCGCGGGTAAATCCACGCTGCTGATGTCGATCTTCGGCCAGCCAAGGGCGGCCAGCGGGCAGATCATCTATCAGGGCACCGACATCACCCACAAGTCGTCGCACTACATCGCGTCCAACGGCATCGCGCAATCGCCCGAAGGCCGCCGCGTATTCCCCGACATGTCGGTGGAAGAAAACCTGATGATGGGCACGATCCCGATTGGGGATAAGTATGCCAGCGAGGACATGCAGCGCATGTTCGAGCTGTTTCCGCGCCTCAAGGAGCGTCGTAATCAGCGGGCGATGACCATGTCCGGCGGCGAGCAGCAGATGCTGGCCATCGCCCGTGCATTGATGAGTCGTCCCAAGCTGCTGTTGTTGGACGAGCCAAGCCTTGGCCTAGCGCCGATCATCGTCAAGCAGATCTTCTCCACGCTGCGTGAGTTGGCGCAGACAGGGATGACGATTTTTCTGGTCGAGCAGAATGCGAACCATGCGTTGAAGCTGTCGGATCGCGCCTACGTGATGGTGAACGGCGAGATTCGTCTGACGGGCACCGGCAAGGAGCTGCTGACCAACGAAGAAGTCCGGAACGCCTACCTCGGCGGGCATTGATTTCTGATTACATGGGTTTGAACGCTGACGCCCCGGGTTGCACGCCCGGGGCGTTTTTGTTTTAGGTGGGGTCCGCCGGTGATTAGGGGCCGTTGTACACAGCGTCAGGCAATTGTGGAAAACAATTTTGCAGTGCTCTCAAAGCGCGACAGTTAGCCGCTGCAAATGGTTGTTTTGTCACGGTTTTGACTTGTTCAGTTTTACTGTGGAACTGACTGTGAATAAGTTGGTGGCAGTTGGCTACAAGCCTTTGAATACGGGGCTTTCAGAGCATTGGTTGATTTTTGATCAATGATTTCGGCCTGTATTTTGAGGGTGTTTGTCAACGCTTTATAAGCTGGTTTTTTATACAGTTGGTGGTGTCCGCAGTCCTGTGGATAACTCTGTGTGCAACCCTTGGAAAGGCCGCCGCAGGTAGCGCAATCTCTGGCTTGTGGCCCTCGATCCTGTCCACTTGAGCAGGTCTGCCCTCGGTCAGGTGTCAGATACGTCCGTGCAGGTCAAGCGAAACTCTCCCGTGAGTTGCCCACAGGCCGTGTATGACGGGGCATGCAAACAAATGAGTTGCCCCCGGATTTTGTGAGTCTGGCTGTGGATAAGGTGGGCAAAACCGCGTGCAGGCCTTAAGTTGCAAGGCTTTGCTGCAGCTGTACGTTTTTTGTACTGCCTCAATGTCGTACGACGATGGTTGCGCGAAGACTTGATCCAGAGCCGCCAGCACGGGCATTCTCCAGAACTTTCCTACATCAAACGCAGATTGCGTTAACCCAACGCTTATCCCTATAAGCCGCAACCCTCAGTCAGGAGAACGATATGACTTCTACCGTGTTCATTACCGGTGCTACTTCCGGGTTTGGCGAAGCCTGCGCACGCCGTTTCGCAGAGGCCGGCTGGTCACTGGTGCTGACCGGTCGCCGTGAAGAGCGTCTGCAGGCGCTGAGCGCTGAGTTGTCGAAGCAGACCAAGGTTCAGACCCTGACACTGGATGTGCGCGATCGTGAGGCGGTCGAGAAGGCCGTCGAAGGCCTGCCTGCCGAGTTTGCGAAGATCCGTGGCCTGATCAACAACGCCGGTCTTGCGCTGGGTATCGATCCTGCGCCCAAGTGCGATCTGGACGACTGGGACACGATGATCGACACCAACGTCAAAGGGCTCGTCTACACCACCCGCACGCTGCTGTCTCGACTGATCGCTTACGGGCGTGGCGCCAGCATCGTCAACCTGGGTTCGGTGGCGGGCAACTATCCGTATCCGGGTGGCAACGTGTACGGCGGCACCAAGGCATTCGTCGGGCAATTCTCGCTTAACCTGCGCAACGACCTTGTCGGCACTGGCGTGCGCGTGACCAATCTAGAGCCTGGCCTGTGCGAAAGCGAGTTTTCGCTGGTGCGTTTCGGTGGCGATCAGTCCAAATACGACGCGACCTACGCCGGCGCCGAGCCGATCCAGCCCCGGGACATCGCCGAGACGATTTTCTGGATCATGAACACACCGGCGCACGTCAACGTCAACAGCCTGGAACTGATGCCGGTCAGCCAGACCTGGGCAGGTTTCTCGATTGATCGCAGTCGCGGCGAGAAGTAAGTCGTTTCCCCGACCGTCTCACGCGCTGGGAGGGTGTTGACGACGCTCGTGTGGGAGTGAAGTTGCTTACGAAGAGGGGGTTCAACCGCTGAATCTTTAGCGGATGTGATTGCCTCTTCGCGAGCAAGCTCGCTCCTACAGGTGCTCCGCGTGCCAGAAAACCTGCGGTGTCGCCGTGTTGGATAGACCCAGCGCTGTCTCGCGGCATACGCGGCCCATGTGGGAGTGAGCTTGCTCACGAAGGCTGATTTCCGGGCGCTACATCTCCACAGCAAGCACCGGCCTCTTCCCGGCTAAAGCCGGTCCTACAGACGTTGCAAGCTTTTCGTAGGACCGGTTTTAGCCGGGAAGGTGTCGGGTCTAACGCCGTTGAACAGAGGGGGCGTTAAAGACAGTTGGCAATCGTCGAATCTCTAGCATTGTCCTCGCCTATTCGCGAGCAAGCTCGCTCCCACAGGGGGTTGGGCACGGCGCAGAATCAGGCGTCGAACGGTGTCGAATTGTGGGAGTGAGCTTGCTCACGAAGACGGTATTTCAGTCGCTGCATTCCCAGCGGGTGTACTCCTCTCTCCGCGAGCGAGCCCGATCCCTCATGAAATCAGCTCAGGCGTTGAAGTACTCGGCCAGGCCGAGGTAACAGGTCGCCAGGTGATACGGCGTGGTGGAAGGCATGTCGCTGCGGCTGATCTGGCCCTGACTGTCCAGACACTCATTCCAGCCGCCGGGATGCAGGAAGCGTTGCTGCAAGGCGTTGAGTTGGCGCGCGAGCAGATCTTCGCTGCCCGGACGCAGCGTCAGCGCCCTCAGGTATTCAGCCTGAGCCCAGATGCGCTGGGTGCCGTCCTTGACCGAACCGTCCACTTCCAGCATCGCGGCGACCGCGCCCGTTTCGTTGTCGACACCCTGCGCCTGTGCGTGAGCAAACGCCGTCGTGAGCGAGCCGTGCAAAGGCGTGCCACGCAAATGCGCTGAAGATTCCAGCAGATAAAACCACTCGAATTGATGACCCGGCTCAGACCAGTTATCCACAGCGTCCAGCGGTTTCTCCAGCATGACGCCGAGTTCGACATCGACGAAACGCCGCTGCATGCCTTGCGCCAGCGCATCGAGCGCCGCCAGTGTGTCGGCGTCTTCCCGCACCTCGAGGGTGGCCAGAAACGCTTCGGCCAAATGCATCAGAGGGTTTTGCAGAGGACCAGCGTCAAGCGATGACCAGTCTTCGGCCAGCACGGATTCGTACAACCCGTCCCCATCGGCAAAGCGCTCGGCGATGACCGTCAGCGCAGCATTGAGTACCGATTCGACCAGCGGCTCGCGGACCTTGCCCCAGTAGTGCGCGCAGGCGAACACGATGAAGGCGTGGGTGTAGAGGTCTTTGCGACGATCCAGCGGCGCGCCCTGTGGATCGATGCTGTAGAACCAGCCGCCATGCTCGGCGTCGTGAAAGTGCCGCTGTAACGAACGGAAGAGCGCAGCGGCGCGTTCGCCTGCTTCTGGCACGGCCGAATGACCTATCAGGCTGGAAAACAGAAAAAGCTGACGCGCACAGGCCATGGCCCGGTAGCGCTGCGGCGGCAAAGGCTGATGTTGGGCGTCGACCGCCTCGAACGGCAACGCCATCTGCGCATTCCATCCCGGACCCTGCCACAACGGCACGACCACCCGCATGAAGTGTTGTTGCACCTCGGCGAATAGGGCGGACAGTGAGGACTTGGCGGTAGAGAGGGAAGCGTCAGGCATTGGATGGCGTCACGGCAGGGGCAGATTGCGCGACATGGTAGCAGGAGGCGTGCATGACGGGGTGAATGGCGGATCGATTGATCTGCGCGGTTTGTAGGAGCGTGGCTTGTCCCGCGATCGGCGACGAAGTCGTCGTCAAACCTGGGCATGCAGTCTGCCTGACATACCGCGCCATCCGATTCTGCCGCCGCTGCGCGCCAGATCGCGGGACAAGCCACGCTCCTACAGGATTAGCGTCCTTTCAGATCAGCCCGCGAACAACCAGACGCCGGTCGCCGCCGACACTGCACCGGCAATCCGAACGAGCGGTGCGGCGGCGGTCGGCAGAAACCTCACTACGGCGTAACCGGCGGCGTGCAGAGCTGCGGTCGCGCCGACGAATCCAAGGGCATAGCCCCAAGGGCTCGACATTTCAGGCAGTTCCAGGCCATGCGCCACGCCGTGGAACATCGCGAACAGGGCCGTTGCACCGACTGCCATGAACAGTGGAGGACGCACGGCCAGCGCGACTGCCAGGCCCAGCGCAAACACGGAGGCCGCGATGCCGCTTTCCAGTCCCGGCACGTCGAGGCCTTCAAAACCCAGCAGGCCGCCGATCAACATGGTGCCGACGAATGTGCAGGGCAGTGCCCAGCGAGCGGCGCCTTTCTGCTGCGCGGCCCACAGGCCGACGGCAATCATCGCCAGTAAGTGATCGAGCCCGCCGAGGGGATGGCTGATGCCGGCAACCAGACCACTTTCATCGTGGCCCGGATGCGCGAACGCCACAGCGGGGGCAAGCAACAACGTGGCTGCGCCGAGGAATTTTTTGTAGTTCATGGACATGAAGAGTTTTCCTTGAGGGCCTTGGAATGGATGAAATCAGGCAGCGGTCAGCAGGCCCTGGCGCTCGATGAAGGCGATGATGTCCTCCAGGCCATGGCCGGTTTTCTGATTGCTGAACACGAACGGCTTGTCGCCACGCATCTTTTTGGTGTCGCGGTCCATCATCTCCAGCGAAGCACCCACCAGCGGGGCCAGGTCGATCTTGTTGATCACCAGCAGATCTGATTTGCAGATGCCGGGGCCGCCCTTGCGCGGCAGTTTGTCGCCCGCCGACACGTCGATCACGTAAATGGTGAGGTCCGACAGCTCCGGGCTGAACGTCGCCGACAGGTTATCGCCACCGGATTCGACGATGATCAGATCCAGTCCCTCAAAGCGGCGATTCAGTTGATCCACCGCCTCAAGATTGATCGACGCATCTTCGCGAATCGCCGTGTGCGGGCAGCCGCCGGTCTCGACGCCGATAATGCGCTCGGGCGCCAGCGCTTCGTTACGCACCAGAAAATCGGCGTCTTCGCGGGTGTAGATGTCGTTGGTCACGACCGCGAGGTTATAGCGCTCGCGCAGGGCCAGGCACAGGGCGAGGGTCAGCGCGGTCTTGCCCGATCCGACCGGGCCGCCGATACCGACACGCAAGGGTTGGCTGTTCATTCAGTGCTCTCCGTTGATCTTTTTTTGCAATTCTTGGGGGTGCGACGGTCAGGACCTGCATCGTCAGGACCGAAACAGCCGACTGTACTGCCGCTCATGCGCCATGCTTGCCAGCGACAGGCCGAACGCGGCGCTGCCGATGTGTTCGGGATCGAGTGCCGAGGCGTTCTGCTGGGCGTTCTGCAGCAACGGCAACAGCTCGCTGGTCAGGCGCTGCGCGGCTTGCTGGCCCAGCGGCAGGGTTTTCATCAATACCGCGAGCTGGTTTTCCAGCCAGCTCCAGAGCCACGCCGCCAGCGCATCCTGCGGACTGATTTGCCAGGCTCGCGCGGCCAGCGCCCAGCCGAGGGCCAGATGCGGTTCGCCGATCCGCTGCAGAAAGTCTCGCGCCGGCTCATCGAGTTCAGGCAGGCCATTGAGCAGTTGCTGGAGCGAATAACCCATCTGGCGACTTTCCAGATGCAGCTCGCGGGTTTCGCGGCTGGCGCGGTGTTCTTCACTCAACTGCATCAAAGCGGCCCAGTCGTTTTGCGCCGCCGCGTTGCAGTGAGCCAGCAACAGCGGGGCCTCGAAACGCGCGAGGTTGAGCAGCAACTGATCGCCAATCCAGCGCGCGGCACTGGGCGGATCGGTGACCACGCGCTGTTCAATCGCCATCTCCAGTCCCTGGGAATAGCTGTAGCCGCCGATCGGCAGCTGCGGACTGGCCAGACGCAGCAGCGCCCAGGCCTTGTTCATTTGCGTTCGCCGAACTGGTGAATGCGCGGCGCGTAATTGAAGTCCTCTTCACCCGCACGCGAGTGGTGGTGACCGCCGCCGTAGGCGCCGTGTTCCGGTTGAAACGGCGCTTCGATGGACTCGGTCGTTGCTCCCAACTGGTCGAGCATCGCCTTGAGCACGTAATCGTCGAGCAGCCGCAGCCAGCCGTCGCCGACTTGCAATGCGACGTGACGGTTGCCCAAGTGGTAGGCGGCGCGGGTCAATTCGAATGCACTGCTGCAGCTCACATGCATGAGCTGCTCGGGGCGAGCGCAGACACGCACCACGCGTCCGTCCTCAGCTTCAAGAAAGTCGCCGTCGCGCAATGGCTGCTGACCGCGCTCAAGGAACAGCCCGACATCTTCACCTTCGGCGCTGAAACAGCGCAGGCGGCTTTTGCTCCGGGCTTCGAAATTCAAATGCAGCTCGGCGGCCCATTCGGCTTGGGGTTCGATTCGTTTATGAATCACCAGCATCGGAAAATTCCAGCAATGTGCGATGCAATTGGCAGAGCAAGTGGCTTGCCAACAGGCAGCGCAAACAGAATTTGCCTACAGACAGTGCAGATGTGGTTGAGGATGGGGCGCAGGAGTGGGCGATCTTGGTGCTTTATGAAAACCAACGCACTGATATGGGGCGATTGCTGAGTGAACGGGATTCACAGACAAGACGCATTGCTGCGACAGGCGGATTTACTCGGTGCTGCCCAACCCCTGCCAGCGCTTGGCGCCTATAAAGATGAAGCGTAACTGCTGGGTGATCTTGGCGCGGGGCGTCAGGTGCTCCGCCAGCGTAAGAGGGGGCGGGTCGATCAGTTCGGGCAGCATTGCGAATACGCTCTTGACCACCAGATCGGCCATCACGGAAAGGTCATCGGTGTTCAGGTGCTGGAACTTGGGCATCGACGCCAGATCGGTCGCCAGGTCGGCAATGATCGCTTCACGCAGCGTACCGAGCGCCTGACGCACCTTGAGCGAGCCGCCATATTGCTCGCGGGCGAGGAACAGAAACTGAGAGCGATTGGCTGCGACCACGTCAAGGAAGATGCGCACCGACGCATCGATGATGCCGCTGTTGATGTTTTCGTTGTGGCGCACCAGGCGAATGGTTTCGCGGAACGTCTGGCCGACCTCGCTGACCAGCGCCAGGCCCAGATGATCCATATCGTCGAAATGCCGATAGAAGCCGGTGGGCACGATCCCGGCGGATTTGGCCACCTCGCGCAGGCTCAAACTGCCGAAGCCTCGCCCGCTCTCCATCAGACCCCTGGCTGCATCGAGCAGGGCGTGGCGGGTCTGCTGTTTCTGTTCGGCGCGGGGCAACATGAGGCGTGCGTATCTGAAGTAAGGATGGGCAGCACTCTAACAAATGCGTTTGCGCTGCGTCGAACCGGGTTTGTTCAGGCATGAAAAAGCCCGGCACACCGGCCGGGCTTTTCGGGAGACAGCAGACTCAGGAGACGCGCTGATATTGCTGAATCAGGCGATCAGGGCCGTTGTCGGCAACGCGCTGATAACGGCGAGCCAGGTTGTTGCAGTTATCGTCACCCGCAACACGTTGATATTGGTTGATCAAGCGGTCCGGACCTTCCTGAGCCAGGGTTGGCAGGCCAACCTGCTGAGCCGACTTCACTTCGCCGAGCACCGGCTGTTCGCTGGCAGGCATTGCGAATGCGCTCGAGGCGAGAAGTGAAAGGGTCAGGGCGATCAGTTGGCGTTTCATGAAGTGGTGTCTCTAAAAGGGTGGTCAGTGAACATGTTGGCAATTTTACCGGGGCACTCCGGATAAAGAAGTTCAAAGAGCTGATGGTGACCATCGACAAAAATGATTCGGCCGCCGAGGCCTTGCAGGACGCGGCTTTCAGCGTTTTTGAAAAGCCCGCCTGGCAGCGGGTCGCGAGCGCGTACGGAACTTTGTGAGCAGTCATTTCCAGATTTCATCAAACCCACAGGGCTTTTGTCAGTCGAAGGGCTTAAGACGTGTAAGACGCAGCCAGGAAGGGGCGTCGGTATTTGGGGAGAAAACGCAATGACGCGAGGCCGTAAGATTTTCGCCTGGACAGCCGCCATTATGGTGCTTTTGCTGGCCATCCTGATCATTGTGATCGCCACTTTCGACTGGAACCGGCTCAAGCCGACCATCAATGAAAAGGTCTCTGCCGAGTTGCATCGACCGTTCGCGATCAATGGCAACCTGGCCGTGCTCTGGCGCCGCGAGCCTGACGAAGGCGGTTGGCGGGCCTGGGTGCCTTGGCCTCACATGTCGGCTGAAGACATTGCGCTGGGTAATCCCGATTGGTCGAAAAATCCGCAAATGGTCACGCTCAAGCGTGTCGAACTGCGCCTCTCGCCCTTGCCGCTGCTTGCCCAGCGCGTGGTGATTCCGCGCATTGATCTGACCGAACCCAACGCCAGAATCGAGCGGCTGGCCGATGGTCGCGCCAACTGGGTATTCGACCTGCCGAAAAGTGACCCGAACGCCGAGCCGTCAAGCTGGGTGCTGGATATCGGCTCGATAGGGTTCGACAAGGGGTTCGTCAGCTACAACGATCAGATGATCAACACTGCGGTCGATGTGGTGATCGATCCATTGGGCAAGCCGATTCCGTTCAGTGACATCGTCGGCAGCAGCGAAGCCAAGAAGGTCCAGGACAAAGGTGCCTCGGCTCAGGACTACGCATTTGGTTTCACCGCCAAAGGTCAGTATCACGGGCAAAAGCTCAACGGCACCGGCAAAGTCGGCGGCCTGCTGGCACTCAAAGATGCAGCCTTGCCTTTCCCGGTGCAGGCGGATGTCAGCGCGGGCAATACGCGCGTTGCAGTGGCCGGCACTGTCACCGATCCACAGAATCTGGGCGAACTGGACCTGCGGCTGAAGCTCTCCGGCGACAGCCTGGGGAATCTGTACCCCTTGACCGGCGTGACGTTGCCCGATTCTCCACCGTATTCAACCGATGGTCGCTTGATTGCCAAGCTGCACGATGCGGCGGGTGCCTCGTTTCAATACAAAGGCTTCAACGGCAAGATCGGCGACAGCGACATCCATGGCGATCTCGGGTTCGTCGCCAGTCAGCCACGGCCCAAACTCACGGGCGCCCTGGTTTCAAATCAACTGCTGATGGCTGACCTCAAGCCACTGATTGGCGCCGATTCTAACGCCGAACAGAAAAGCCGTGGCGGCGAGAGCAAGCAGCCAGCGGACAAAGTCTTGCCTGTCGAGGAGTTCAAGACCGACCGCTGGAGCGCGATGGACGCCGACGTGGAATTTACCGGCAAGAAGATTGTGCAAAGTGCCGAGTTGCCGTTCACCGACCTTTACACCCACGTGGTCCTCAACGACGGGCAGTTGAGCTTGCAGCCACTGCGTTTCGGCGTTGCAGGGGGCAAGCTCGATGCCGATATCAAACTTAACGGCCACACCCAGCCACTGGAAGGCCGTGCGAAACTGACGGCGCGCAACTTCAAGCTCAAGCAGCTGTTCCCGACGTTCGAGCCGATGAAAACCAGTTTCGGTGAGCTCAATGGCGATGCCGACATCAGTGGCAAGGGCAACTCGGTCGCGGCGTTGCTGGGGACCGCGAACGGCGAGCTGAAGATGCTGGTCAACGATGGTGCGATCAGCCGCGACCTGATGGAGATTGCGGGCCTTAACGTCGGTAATTACATCGTCGGTACGCTGTTCGGCGATAAGGAAGTGAAGATCAACTGCGCGGCATCCGATCTGGGCATCAAGGACGGGCTGGCGACGACCAAGCTGTTCGTGTTCGACACCGAAAACGCGATCATCTATATCGACGGCACAGCCAACATGAAGACTGAGCAACTGGACATGAAAGTCAGTCCCGAGTCCAAAGGCTTCCGCGTGTTCTCGCTGCGCTCGCCGCTGTATGTTCGCGGACCGTTCATCAAACCGAGCGCCGGCGTGCAATCAGGCCCGCTGCTGTTGCGCGGCGCGGGCATGGTTCTGTTGGGCGCAGCGGTAGGCCCTGCTGCCGGCTTGCTGGCGCTGGTCGCGCCGAGCGGCGGTGAACCGAACCAGTGCGCTCCATTGCTCGAGCAAATGCGTTCGGGCAAGGCGCCAAAGACTGTTCAGTAGTTTCGACATGTAGTCTCGACATGCGCTGATCCAGCTTCTGGGACTGAGCCAACTGTCTTACCGTCCCATCGATCGACGACGTACGCCTTCCCGGCTAAAGCCGGTCCTACGAAAAGCTAGCGGCGACCGTAAGACCGACATTAGCCGGGAAGAGCCGGTGCAGGCCGTTGAGATGCAGTGGTTGGAAGTCAGCCTTCGTCCGATGGCTGCCCTGATCAAGCTCAATCCCACAAGGGCATTGCGGCATGGCATGGTCTCGCGCCAGGCACCCGAACCGGTGGGAGCGAGCATGCTCGCGAAGACTGAATTCCGGCCGCTACATCTCCAACGGATGAATTGGCCTCTTCGTGAGCAAGCTCACTCCCACAAGGGCATTGCGGCATGGCATGGTCTCGCGCCAGGCACCCGAACCGGTGGGAGCGAGCTTGCTCGCGAAGACTGATTTCCAGACGCTACATCTCCAACGGATGTACCGGCCTCTTCTTGAGCAAGCTCACTCCCACAAGGGCATTGCGGCATGGCATGGTCTCGCGCCAGGCACACGAACCGGTGGGAGCGAGCTTGCTCGCGAAGACTGAATTCCGGCCGCTACATCTTCACAGCATGAACCGGCCTGTTCCCGGCTGAAGCCGGTCCTACAGCGGCTGCAAGTTTTTCGTAGGACCGGCTTTAGCCGGGAAGGCGTCGACTGTTACGCCGTAGAACTAAGGGGGCGTTAAAGACAGATGGCTCACTCCCACACTTTTGCAGCGTGCACATATTTGCGACCCACAAAAAAGCCAGGACTCAGGTCCTGGCTTTTGCATTGCTGCTCGACATTAGAGACCGTCAAGAATATCCGCCATGTCATCGGCGTGTTCTTCTTCCTGCGCCAGGATCTCTTCGAAGATCCGGCGGGTGGTTGGGTCCTTGTCGCCGATGTACTGGATGATCTCGCGATAGCTGTCGATTGCAATACGTTCAGCAATCAAGTCCTCGGTGACCATTTCTTTCAGCGTGTTGCCCGCGACGTATTGCGCGTGGGAGTTCTTCGACAACAGGTCGGGGTTGAGCTCGGGCTCGCCGCCCAGTTGCACGATACGTTCAGCCAGCTTGTCGGCATGCTCGGCTTCCTGCTCGGCGTGCTCCAGAAATTCGGCCGCCGCTACCTGGGCTTTCACACCTTTGGCCATGTAGTAATGGCGCTTGTAGCGGAGCACGCAAACCCATTCGGTCGCCAGCGATGCATTGAGCAGGCGAATGATTTCTTCACGGTCGCCATCGTAGCCTTCGGTCACGGCACCGTTTTCAACGTTGTGGCGCGCGCGCTCTCGCAGGGTGCTGATGTCGGTTAATTGCTGTACTTCGCTCATCATTATCTCCAGGGGCTAATCCGGTTGCCGTCTCGCTCTTGATGCCGCTGTCGTGTGATGCCTGACAGCGGCCCGGCAAGATCGGGTCTTAAGGTGTGAGTGGCGTGCGCGGGCAAAAGTTTTATTTGTTTTCGAGGTCGCCGCCGCGCTGCCACTCCAACCACTGGGCTTGCGTCGCGTTACATCGTTTTCTCGTTGGTTTCACGCTGCTCGCAGGTCATGAAGCCTTTGCTGTCCACGCGGCCATTGGCGTCGAAGTTCACGTAGTAGGCCTGCTGATGACCTTCTTTGTTGAGGATGTAGTTGTTGCAGGTGCCTGGATGCACCTTGCGCTGCAAGCGTGTGGACGGCTCGCCGCCGATGGTCAGAACCTGCTGCTCGGTCATGCCGGTGTCGACTTGCTTGACCAGCGGCTCATTGCGATAGGTCGCGAAGTCCACCGGGTTCTGCAGGGTTGTCGACGTACAGCCGGCCATTGCGGCCATTGCGAACACGACTGCCAGAGATTGCTTGTACATAACCGTCACTCCACAGGAAAGGCCACGTTGGCCGATGCAGTTATGAGCGGCGGGCAAGTGAAAGAGTTCGATCGAATTGATGGCGATGGGGCATTACACGCATTTGTCATGATAGAGGCATGGTTTGCGGCTAGTGTCTGTATGGGCGCGCTTTCTCACGCAGTTGTCGATGCAAGCGCAACAAGCCGTCGCCGGCCAGAGGCCTCCCCGGGCAAGCTCGCTTCTAAAATGCAGCACAAGGATCAGTCGCTCATGACGCAAGAACAGGCCACGCGTTATCCGATCGTGCTGGTGCCAGGTTTGTTGGGATTCGTGAAACTGGTGGTTTACCCCTACTGGTTCGGCATCGTGCCGGCGCTGCGCAAGGGCGGGGCGACGGTGATCCCGGTAATGGTCTCGGCGGTCAACTCCACCGAAATACGCGGCGAGCAACTGTTGGCGCGCGTACAGGAAATTCTCAGAGAAACCGGTGCTGCCAAGGTCAACCTGATCGGCCACAGCCAGGGCGCCCTGACCATCCGCTACGTGGCCGGGGTTCGTCCCGACCTTGTCGCGTCGGTCACTTCCATTGCGGGACCCAACCATGGCTCGGAACTGGCGGATTATCTGGAAGCGCACTATCCCCCGCACACCGTAAAAGGACGTCTGGTCAACGCAGCGATTCGCCTGACCACTTTGCTCATGGGCCTGCTGGACACCGGCTACCGCGGAACCCGGCTGCCCACCGATGTCGACGCCGCGCATCACTCGCTGACCACCCGCGGCGTGGCACGCTTCAACACGTTGTTTCCTCAGGGGTTGCCGAAAACATGGGGCGGGCAGGGCGAGGAGCTGGTCAACGGTGTGCGCTATTACTCCTGGTCGGGCACCTTGCAGCCAGGGCGAACGGATCGCGGTAAGAACCGGTTCGATACCACTAATCTCACCTGCCGAATATTCGCTCGCACGTTCACGAAAGAGCGGGGTCAATCTGATGGCATGGTCGGGCGATTCAGTTCGCACCTGGGCACTGTCATCGGTGATGACTACCCGCTCGACCATTTCGATATCGTCAACCAGCACCTCGGTCTGGTGGGCAAGGGAGCCAATCCCGTGGGGTTGTTTCTCGAGCACGCCGCACGTTTGAAAGCCGCTGGTCTTTGACATTGCAGCCGTTGTTCGTGATCAGTCGATCCATCAGGGATCGCTAAGGAAGTGAGGCGATGAGCGAAAGAGAAACGTACGAAATCGAATACACACTGGCGGGCGAACATCATGTCGATGTGATCGACGATCTGGATGTGCCCATCATCGAGGTGGTCCACGAGCTGGCGCACAAGCACCATGTTGCGGTCGATGACGATCCGCTGGATGCAGGCAACCCGCACGTGGACCTGCCCCATGTGGCGGGAATCACCGACGTCTCGATTCACGCTGCCGGCAGCGCCGACGAAGCCTGATCATTCAGGGCGGCGGATGGGCTTTGTGCGCAATGGCGTGGTCCAGCGTTCCGCCAGGATCACGCCGCCAAGCGTCAGTGCTCCGCCGATGAAGTGATACGACGCCAGTTGCTCGCCCAGCGCCAGCGCCGCGACCAGCGCGGTGAGGATCGGCACCAGGTTGAAGAACAATGTCGTGCGGCTCGGGCCCAGAATGCCGATGGCCTTCATCCACAGGAACGGCGCCACCATTGATGTCGGGATGCACGCATACAGCACCAGCGGAATGTTGCTGGGGTTGAGCCCGGTTTTTGGCGACAGCGCAAACAGTGGAAACAGCGCGACGATGGCCACCAGTATCTGCAGGTAAAGCAGCTGCAGCGGCGGCAAGCGCAGCTGCCACTTCTTCAGCAGCGTGCTGTAGGTTGCGTAGGCAAGGGTCGCGATCAGCATCATCAGATCACCCAGATTCACGCCGTGGGCGATCAGTACGCCCCAACTTCCCTGAGAAACTACCAGCAAAACGCCTGCAAACGAGACGATCGCGCCGATCAAAGCCCCGGCAGTCAGTGCCGTGCCGAGCGTGGCGATCGACATGCCCAGCGTCATGACGGGTACCAGGGACAAGATGATCCCCATGTTGGTAGCCGTGGTGATGTTGGCGGCGTAGTACGCCAGGCTCTGATAGATCGCCATGCCCAGCACGCCGAGAATCGCGATCTTGCCGATCACCGGTTTGATCTTCGCGCGATTGCGCAGCACGGGTCCGAGAAGGAACGGGGTGAACAGCAAACCGGCCAGCACCCAGCGATAAAATCCGATCTCCGCAGGGAATATTCGACCTGCGGCTGCTTTGGTAATGACGTTATTGCCTGCCCAGATCATGACCGTGAGCAGTGGATAAAGGTATTGCATGGCGGCGCCGCGAGTTGAATGAGGCGCCATTATCGGCTTGTCGCAACGGGCGTCCAGTCCACGGTGCGGATTGCTTGAAATATACCGCAACATTTTTGACTACACTCCTCAGAAAGCTGCGCGGGGCGCGGCGGTCCTGGAGAAAGTCGATGAAAATGCTGCGTGCTTCATTACTGGTCATGGGCTTGCTGATGTGTGCTCAAGGTTTTGCCGCCACCGCGCAACAGCAGAAAATGACCACCTGCAACGCCGATGCGGCGGCCAAATCGTTGAAGGGCGACGAGCGCAAGGCCTTCATGAGTACCTGCCTGAAGGCCGCGCCAGCGCCCGCCGCGACTCAGCAGGAGAAGATGAAAACCTGCAACGCCACCGCGTCGACACAGGCGTTGAAGGGCGATGAGCGCAAGGCTTTCATGAGCGATTGCCTGAAGAAAAAGTGACGCATTTGTCACCCGATTATTGCCAAGGTGCAGGGGCTGAGAGAGCGAATTCTTTCGCCTGGCGGCATTGAAACCGATGCGGGTGTGATGCCCGCATTGGCCGATGGCAAATGAAGTCGCGTCCACAGGTCGCTGCATGGCAGTCCGCGCGACTAACGACGCGTCTCGACGCTGGTTCTCGACCGGGAAGGCTGGCAGACTGCCCATCTTTTCAAGCCGCTCGTTTTGAGGCTGTATGCCAACGTTTTCGCCGCGTCATGTGTATCTGGCCAGTTGCATCCTGGTGTTCGGTGGTCTGCTGCTGGTGTTACCGCTCAAACTCCTGCCCAGCCTTCTCGCCGGTTTGCTGGTTTATGAACTGGTCGACATGCTCACCCCGCAACTGCAACGTCTGATCGCCGGCGAACGGGCGCGTTGGCTGGCAGTGGCATTGCTGGGCACGCTGGTGGTCAGTGTGCTGGCGTTGCTGTTTGCCGGTGCGATCAGTTTCGTGCTGCACGAAGCCGAGAATCCGGGCGCTTCGCTCGACAAATTCATGATTCTGGTTGATCGCGCACGCGGTCAGCTGCCGCCCTTCATCGACAATTACCTGCCCGCCAGCGCCACCGAATTCCAGGTGTCGCTCAGCGCCTGGCTGACCAAGCACATCGGCGAGTTGCAGTTGCTGGGCAAGGGCGCTGCGCACATGTTCGTCACCCTGCTGATCGGCATGGTGCTGGGCGCAATCATCGCGCTGCAACGCATTCCCGATGTCACAAAACGCAAGCCGCTGGCCGCCGCGCTGTTCGAGCGTCTGCACCTGCTGAGCCAGGCGTTTCGCAACATCGTTTTTGCACAGATCAAGATATCGCTGCTCAACACCGCGTTCACGTCGGTTTTCCTGGCGGTGATCCTGCCGTTGTGTGGCGTGCACCTGCCGCTGACCAAGACGCTGATCGTCCTGACCTTCCTGCTCGGGCTGCTGCCGGTGGTGGGCAACCTGATGTCCAACACGCTGATTTTCATCGTCGGCATGTCGCTGTCGATCTGGGTCGCGCTCGCGGCGCTGGGTTATCTGATCGTGATCCACAAGGTCGAGTATTTCCTCAACGCACGGATCGTCGGTGGGCAGATCAGCGCCAAGTCGTGGGAGTTGCTGCTGGCGATGTTGATATTCGAGGCAGCGTTCGGCCTGCCGGGCGTAGTGGCCGGGCCGATCTATTACGCGTATCTGAAAAGCGAGTTGCGCAAGGCAGAGCTGGTCTGACTGCCGGAAAACTCTGCCTGTAGGAGCGTGCTTGCCCGCGATCGAGTTCTGTAGGACGACATCCATGTCGCCGGTTCAGACCTCTTCGCGGGCAAGCGCGCTCCTACGGTTCCGTGCAGTGGCGTCTCAGCCGTAGCGCTTCTTCGCTTCGATCGCCAGGCCGCTGCCGATACTGCCGAAGATATTGCCTTCGACGTGTCGGGCGTTGGGCAGCATGGCCGACACGCTGTTGCGCAGCGCCGGAATGCCGCTCGAACCGCCGGTGAAGAACACCGTGTCGACATCCGTCACACCCACCCCGGCGTCGCTCAGCAGGCGGGTGACGCTCTCGCGCACACGCTCCAGCAACGCATCGATCGATGACTCGAACAGCTCGCGGGTCAAATCGACGTTCAGGCCGGTTTCGATGCGGTCCATTGGCACGACGCGATTGGCAGCGTGGGTGAGCTGAATCTTGGTCTCTTCCACTTCCATCGCCAGCCAGTGCCCGGCGCGCTGTTCGATCAGCTTGAACAGGCGATCGATGCCCAGCGTGTCCTCGATGTCATAGCGCATGCTACCCAGCGCCAGCTGCGACTTCTGCGAGTAGACCGAGTTGATGGTGTGCCAGGTCGCCAGGTTCATGTGTGTGCTGGTAGGCATGTAGGCGCCGCTTTTCATCCGGCTGCCGTAACCGAACAGCGGCATTACACCTTGCAGGCTCAGTTGCTTGTCGAAATCGGTTCCGCCGATGTGCACGCCGCCGGTGGCCAGGATATCGCTCTGGCGGTCATCGACCCGCCGACGCTGCGGGGACAGGCGTACCAGCGAGAAGTCCGACGTACCCCCGCCGATGTCGACGATCAGCACGAGCTCTTCACGCTCAAGCGTCGACTCATAGTCGAAAGCCGCCGCAATAGGCTCGAACTGAAACGAGACCTCCTTGAATCCGATCTTGCGTGCGACCTCGGCCAGGGTGTCCTGGGCTTCCTGATCGGCCGCAGCGTCGTCGTCGACAAAATGCACCGGCCGACCCAGTACCACGTGCTCGAACGACTGACCGGCCGCCGCTTCCGCGCGCTTTTTCAGTTCGCCGATGAACAGCCCGAGCAAGTCCTTGAACGGCATCGCGGTGCCCAGCACGCTGGTGTCGTGCTTGATCAGCTTGGAACCGAGCAAACTCTTGAGCGAGCGCATCAGGCGGCCTTCATACCCTTCCAGGTATTCATGCAGGGCCAGCCGGCCATAGACCGGGCGGCGCTCCTCCATGTTGAAGAACACCACCGAAGGCAGGGTGATCTTGTCGTCCTCCAGCGCGATCAGCGTTTCCGCTCCTGGGCGCAGCCAGCCGACCGTGGAGTTGGAGGTGCCGAAGTCGATGCCAAGGGCACGGGCTGGGGATGGGGTGCTCATGTTCTGCGTTCCGGTCAAAAAAACGGCCGCGCAGTGTATGCGAGTGGGCGCCGGATTCGTAGGGCGCGACGTCGGTTTTTCGCGCAACAGGCGTCTATTTCACAACGACAGCTTGAATCAGCGCCCGGCACCCCCAATCTTGCAGGCAACTCTTCATTGCATTCGGCCCGGTTTGAAACCCGTTTCAAGCACGTGAGGCCGTGTGCCGATAACCTTGCAACATTCAGCGCGACCGGCGTTCTCATCTGGTAACGCGGTACGCAACTGTGCTGGATACTCCGGAATGGGTGACCGTTAGATGGACTTCAAAGACTATTACAAGATTCTTGGCGTAGAGCCGACGGCGGACGAGAAAACCATCAAGACCGCCTATCGCAAGCTCGCGCGCAAGTATCACCCCGATGTCAGCAAAGAGCCTGGCGCGGAAGACAAATTCAAAGAAGCGTCCGAGGCCTATGAAGCGCTGAGCGACCCTGAAAAGCGCGCCGAGTACGACGACATCCGCAAGTACGGCCAGCAGGGCCGGTTCCAGCCGCCTCCAGGGTGGCAGGGGCGCGGCGCGGGAGGCGGCGGATTCAACAGCGGCGGTTTCGAGGGCGGAGACTTTTCCGACTTCTTCAGCTCGATCTTCGGCAATCGTGGGCAACAGGGCGGGCGTACGCGCAGCACCGGCCGTAGAGGGCAAGACGTGGAAATGGAACTGGCTATATTTCTTGAGGAAACGCTGTCGACCGAGTCCAAGCAGGTCAGCTTCAAGGTGCCGCAGCACAGTGCCAATGGTCAGCGGATGGCCGATATCACCAAGACCCTGAACGTGAAGATCCCGGCCGGCGTCACCGATGGCGAGCGCATCCGGCTCAAGGGCCAGGGTGCACCGGGCATCGCGGGCGGTGAGAACGGCGATTTGTACCTGACCATCCGATTGGCGCCGCACCCCAAATTCGATGTCGAAGGCCACGACCTGATCATCACGGTGCCCCTGGCGCCGTGGGAAGCGGCACTGGGCGCGAAAGTGGCGGTGCCGACGCTGACAGGCAAGATCAACCTGACCATTCGTCCGGACAGCCAGAGCGGCCAGCGACTGCGGGTCAAAGGTAACGGTCTGTTGAATAAGCAGGGCCAGCGCGGCGATCTGTTTGCGCAGTTGAAGATCGTCATGCCCAAGTCCACCGATGACGCCACCAAAGCCCTTTGGGAGAAGCTGGCCGACAAGGCCGCATTCGATCCGAGGGCTCACTGGAGTAGCTGATCATGAGCGATACCCTGGTCGTAGGCATGCAGGAATTCTGTCAGGTGGTCGATTTGCCGGCCGCCTTCGTCATCGAGATTGTCGAGCACGGCATTCTCGAGCCCCAGGGACAGCGACCGGACGATTGGGTGTTCGACACCTATTCGTTGTCGGTTGCCAAGCGCGCGGTCAAGCTTCACAACGATCTGGAACTGGAATGGGACGGGGTGGCGCTGGCGTTGAATCTGCTGGACGAGCTCGAACAGGTGCGCGCCGAAAACCGCATGCTCAAACAGCGGCTGGGACGGTTTCTGGAAGGCTGAGGGGTTCTGCTGCCTGTCCTGAATCCGGACCGGCCTCAGCCGGGAAGAGGCCGGTTGGCGCACCATCACATTCGCGGCGTAACGCCCTGCGCTTTCCCGGCTGAAGCCGGTCCTACATTCGAGCGCGGTGCACTTGGGTTACGCGGCATAGCACTGCAGTTGTGCGCGGGACATGCGTTGTAGGACCGGCTTTAGCCGGGAAGAGGCCGGTTGGCGCACCCTCATATTCGCGGCGTGAGCCCTGCGCTTTCCCGGCTGAAGCCGGTCCTACATTCGAGCGCGGTGCACTTGAGTTATGCGGCGCGGGAGTGCGCGTTCTCCAGGTCAGGCTCTCTTCGGCAACACCACCATAAAGGTGGTCCCGTCGCCGAAGTTCGACGTCACGGTGATGCTGCCGTTATGAGCGTTGACCACTTCCTTGACGATGTACAGCCCCAATCCCAGGCTGGTGGAGGGGTTGCGGGTGCCAGCTTCTTCGTTGAGCGAGCGCACCAGCGGATCGAAAATGCTGCCGATCGCCTCTTGAGCAATGGGCTCGCCATCATTGTGCACGGAAAGGCTGACGTGGCTTTCGCTGCCCACCAAGGACACCGTGATCTTGTGGGTCGAAGCGCCGTGTTGCAGGGCGTTGCCGATCAGGTTCTGCAGCATCTGATCGATCCGTGAGCGGTCCCAGTCGCCTTGAGTGTCGCCGCTGCTGGTGAAATCGGGATCGCAGCCCGGATGCCCCGCGCTGGCTTCATCGATGGCATCGCGGCAGGCCACGGTCATCTCCATCGGCTTGCGCTCGATGGGCAAAGACACGCCCAGTCGACTGCGGACGAACTCCAGCAAGTCGCTGACCATTGTTGCCATGTGCCGGCTGCTGCTCTTGATCCGGGTCACATAAGCCATATCGGCATCACTCAAGCCGGCTTTGCGCATCAGGATTTCCGACGACATGCTGATGGCCTGCAGGGGCGCGCGCAGGTCGTGACCGAGAATCGCGAGAAAGATGTCCCGAGAGCGCGTGACGCGATCGGCGTAGGCCGCGGTGGATTCGGCCAACGCTTCGTCGATGGCCTCGTTGAACCGGATCATGTCGGAAAAATGGCTGATCTGTGGCGCGCCCAGGCTTTCGACCCAGAAGCGAATCACGGTGGCACGCAAGTGCCGGAACTCGGAAGTCATCTGCACCAGATCAAAACCGACCGTGTGACGAAGCTCGCCATGACTGGCGGCTGCCTGATCCAGCGTGGGCGACTTGCCGACGTCCTCTCCCTGAGCCTTGGCGATCTGTTCGGCCTGGGTCTGCGCGGTATTCATGTCCCGCGCCGCAGCAAGCAGGATCGCCTTGGCGTGGTCGCGCAGCTCCACCGAGCTCATCGAATCGGCAGCCGGCGTCAGCGTTGCGGCAAACGTTTCCCACTCGTCGACGATACGGTCTACGTTCCCAACAATGAAATCGGAAAGACGCATGGGGGACTACCTTGCTGGTGGGGCGATGAGGGGCGAGGCGGCCATCTTAACGCCATGTTGTTGCAGGAAGTACAACGGATTTAATGACCAGCGCAACACCTTGTAGCAGCACGGTTTGCCGGCCGGGTGTTCTCGGGATCGCTGCCACCGAGCCGAACTGCTACAGGGATGGGCGTTGTGGCAGGAAATACCGCTGCGCCATCGGCAGTACGTCAGCAGGCTCACACCACAACAACACGCCATCTGCCTTGACCTGACAGGCCTGCGGATCGACGTCGATCTTTGGCAGGTAGTCGTAGCTGGCATGGCGCTGGGAAAGGCCGGTCCATCCTGGCGGGATGTTGGGCCAGCAAGAACAACGGGTTTTCGCCTGGGTTACTGTCATTTCTGACAGTAGACGGCGCGTTTCTACAGGCTTACGGTTAAACCGCACAGGGTGCCCGAGGCATTGGCCGCAGGACGATTTGTTCAGGTACGAGCACGGATGTTGTGCGAACGCAGTTTACGAATGGCTTAGCAGCGAGGAACTGATCATGGACGTGACGACATTAACTGACGAAAATTTTGACCAAAATGTGTGGCTATCACCCTATGTCACCCAAGGTGGCGCGGTTTCCGTGGTGCTGTTTACCAATGGGATCAAAGCCAGTGGTGACGAGAAGAAGAAAGCCAGCGAACGGATGAGCGATGTCCTGACGGAGCTCGCCGCAGATTATAAGGAGAAGGTAGGGCTGAAGTTCTTCGAGGTGAATTTCGCAGCTAACAAGGAGATTGCTACTCGCTACGACATTCAGTCGGCGCCCACCCTTCTCTTGTTGCAGATAGAAGAGGTGATAGGCGGTTACATCAAAGAAGACATCAAGAAAAAAATCGATAAAAAGCTGGAGTAGAGGAGACGCGCTACGTCTCCTCCGCCGCCGGTCAGGACAGCCGGTCAGAACAGAAAGTACCGCTGCGCCATCGGCAGTACGTCAGCAGGCTCACACCACAACAACACGCCATCTGCCTTGACCTGGTAGGTCTGCGGATCGACGTCGATCCTGGGCAGGTAATCGTTGTGGATCAGGTCCGCCTTGGTGACGCTGCGGCAGCCTTTGACCACGCCGATCTGTTTCTTCAGGCCCAGTTGCTCGGGAACGCCTGCGTCCATTGCCGCCTGGCTGATGAAGGTGATGCTGCTGGCGTGCAGCGAGCTGCCGTAACTGGCGAACATCGGGCGGTAGTGGACGGGTTGAGGCGTCGGGATCGACGCGTTGGCGTCGCCCATCAAACTGGCGGCGATGGAACCCCCCTTGAGGATCAGCGTCGGTTTGACGCCGAAGAACGCCGGGCGCCAGAGCACCAGGTCGGCCCATTTACCGACTTCGATCGAGCCCACTTCGTGACTGATGCCGTGGGTGATTGCCGGGTTGATCGTGTATTTGGCGATGTAGCGCTTGGCGCGGAAGTTGTCGTTGCCTTCGCCGTCGCCCGGCAGCGGCCCGCGCTGGCGCTTCATTTTGTCGGCGGTCTGCCAGGTGCGCATGATCACCTCGCCGACGCGGCCCATAGCCTGACTGTCAGAGCTGAGCATCGAGAACGCGCCCAGGTCGTGAAGGATGTCTTCGGCGGCAATGGTTTCCCGACGGATGCGGCTCTCGGCGAAGGCCACGTCCTCGGCGATGCTCGGGTCCAGGTGATGGCAGACCATCAGCATGTCCAGGTGCTCGTCGATGGTGTTGCGGGTGAACGGCCGGGTCGGGTTGGTCGAACTCGGCAGCACGTTGGGGAAGCCGCAGGCCTTGATGATGTCCGGCGCGTGACCGCCACCGGCGCCTTCGGTGTGGTAGGTATGGATGGTGCGATTCTTGAACGCGCCAAGGGTGGTTTCGACGAAGCCAGACTCGTTCAGGGTGTCGGTGTGAATCGCCACCTGAACATCGTATTGATCGGCAACGCTGAGGCAGTTATCGATGGCCGCAGGCGTCGTGCCCCAGTCTTCGTGGAGTTTGAGGCCAATGGCGCCGGCTTTCACCTGCTCGATCAACGGCTCCGGCAGGCTGACGTTGCCCTTGCCGGTGAAGCCGATGTTCATCGGGAAGGCCTCGGCGGCCTGGAGCATGCGTTTCATGTGCCACGGTCCGGGCGTGACGGTCGTTGCGTTGGTGCCGGTTGCCGGCCCCGTGCCGCCGCCGATCATGGTGGTCACGCCACTCATCAGCGCTTCTTCGATCTGCTGCGGGCAGATGAAGTGGATGTGCGTGTCGACGCCGCCAGCGGTGAGGATCATGCCTTCGCCAGCGATGATTTCGGTTGCGGCGCCAATGGCGATCGTGACGTCCGGCTGTATATCGGGGTTGCCCGCTTTGCCGATTGCGGCGATGCGGCCGTCCTTGAGGCCCACGTCAGCTTTGACGATGCCCCAGTGATCGACGATCAGGGCGTTGGTGATCAGCGTGTCGACCACTTCGGCGGCGAGTAACTGGCCTTGGCCCATGCCGTCCCGAATGACTTTGCCGCCGCCGAATTTGACTTCTTCGCCATAGACAGTGAAGTCCTGCTCGACCTCGATCCACAGCTCAGTGTCCGCCAGACGCACACGGTCGCCGACGGTAGGGCCGAACATGTCGGCGTAGGCTTGTCTGGAAATTTTCATGCTGCATCCTTAGATGTGTTCTGGATGACCGCAGCGCGGCCTATCGCGAACCAGCTCTCCTACAGGGCGTTATGTGACTTGTAGGAGTGAGCTTGCTCGCGATGACGTCAGTTCAGAGGACGGAGATCAGAGATTCCCCATCACGCGTCCGGCAAAACCGAAAACCCGCCTCAATCCGGCCAGGTCCACCAGCTCGACCTCACGCGCTTGACCCGGCTCGAAGCGCACGGCGGTGCCGGCGGGAATGTTCAGGCGCATGCCGCGACTGGCCGCGCGGTCGAAGGTCAGCGCGTCGTTGGTTTCGAAAAAATGGAAATGCGAGCCAACCTGGATCGGCCGGTCGCCGCTGTTGGCCACGCTGAGGGTGATTGTCCGGCGTCCGGCGTTGAGCTCGATCTCGCCGGGCTGGATCTGGTATTCACCAGGAATCATGCGCTCTTCCTCGACAGTAACTTGTAGTAAATGGCGGTGGCGTGATATTCGCCGTCCGGGTTGCAGGCGTAATCCGGGAGTTTGCCGGACAGCTCGTAACTCAGCGCGCGATAGAAATCTTCCGCAGGCGAACCCGCGAGGGTATCCAGATACAACAGGCCGCGCTGGTGCTGCTGCGCGGCCTGCTCGACAGCCTGCATCAGTTGCGTCGCCAGCCCTCGACGGCGCGCGTGATGGAGCACGAGCAGTTTCTGCACTTCGGCGCGGTTCAGGCCATTGGCCTTTTGACAGAGGGCCAGTTGCACCGTGGCCAGGACCTGTTCTTCCTGCACCACCACCCACATCAATACCTTGCCGTGTTCCACCTCTGTCTTGATGTCTTCCCACCAGCCATAGGCCTCGTCGGCGCCCAGGTCAGCCATGAAACCGACTGACGCGCCGTGATGCACTGCGTCAAGTAACAGCGCCACCAGGCCGTGGCGATAGTGCGCAAAGCTTTCACTGGTGACACGTCGGAGCTGAGCGGCGTTCATGAGCAGAAGTCCTTTCAGAGGGGAACGGATCAGGTGTTTGCAGGGGCCTGCGAAGGCGGGGCGGACGCACCCGGCGACAGGTCCAGTTGCATGAAAGTCAGGTCCAGCCAGCGCCCGAACTTGGTACCGACCTGCGGCATCTGGCCGGTGGTGATGAAGCCCTGGCGTTCGTGCAGGGCGATCGACGCTGCATTCCCGCTTTCGATGGCGGCGACCATCATGTGTTTGTCGCAGGCGCGGGCCCGCTCGATCAGTGCGCTCATCAGCAGCGGACCCAATCCTTTGCCGCGTTGATCGGCGCGCACGTACACCGAATGTTCGACGGTGTGACGAAAGCCCTCAAAGGGGCGCCAGTCGCCGAATGACGAATAACCCACCACCTGTTGAAGGTCATCGATTGCTACCAGAATCGGGTAAGCCTGGGCCTGACGCGCGGCGAACCAGGCCTCGCGATTGGCCAGGTCCACGGGCTGTTCGTTCCAGATCGCGGTGGTGTTGAGAACGGCGTCGTTGTAGATGTCCAGCACGGCAGGCATGTCAGTCAGCAGTGCGTCACGAATCGTATAAGTCATGTTCGTTTTCACTTGTTCCAGAGACGTATCAGGCAATCGGTTGGTGCACGGTGACCAGTTTGGTACCGTCCGGGAAGGTCGCTTCCACCTGAATTTCCGGGATCATTTCAGGGATCCCGTCCATCACTTGTTCGCGGGTCAGCAGCGTGGTGCCGTAGTGCATCAGTTCGGCGACGGTCTGGCCATCGCGCGCGCCTTCCAGCAGGGCTGCGGAAATGAATGCCATCGCTTCCGGGTAATTGAGCTTCAGACCCCGTGCCAACCGCCGCTCGGCGACCAGACCGGCGGTGAAAATCAGCATCTTGTCTTTTTCGCGTGGAGTCAGGTCCATGTTGTTTTCCGTTTCAAAACCAAATAAATGAAAGCGCTGCGACCTCTGTAGGAGCGTGGCTTGTCCCGCGATCGGTTGCGAAGCAATCGTAATTCCTACTGGCCGGGTATGTCTGACACACCGCGCTTTCCGGGCTTGCTGCCGGTCCCCGGCAGATCGTGGGACAAGCCACACTCCTACAAGGGAACGGTGTCGTTACGTACTCCAGATCCTCGGCGCCACCGCCTCCCGGCCCAGCAGGGCAGGGCGCAGCAGCTTCCATAGTTCGATCAGCCAGGCCCGCGCATGGAGGGCTTCGTCGGCCAGACAGCGAGCAACGATCAAGCCCGGCAGCTGGCTCAAGTCACCGCGTACAGGCGAATGGTCAGCCAGCGCGCGGCAACGCTCCATCAATTCAGCATCGATTTCGCCGGTCACGATCAGCGTCGCGAACACCGGTTTACCGCCAAGGCCAACGGGAGAATCCAGCAGTCCATCGTCGCCGGTGATGCGCTGGCGCTCGTGCCACAGCAACTTGCAGTCGCGGCGAATATCCAGATGCGCCTGAAAGTGGCCCTGATCGAAGCGCTCGCCACTGGCCGGGCGCCCCAGTGCAACCACGTCCCAGTAAAGCAGACGGGCATCGCCCTCAAGATCGATCTGCGTCGTGAGTTCGGCCTTGGCCTGACTGAAAACGATCGTCTCCTGCGGCAGCCATTCCAGCGTCGCGCCCGCGGCCACACGGATGTTCAGTTGTTGATACGCCGGGCCCGCTGCGCGATACCACTTGGCAGCGCCCGGGCTGGTCAGTTGCGCCCAGGCATTGGCGCCGACGCTGGCGCTGATGTCCAGACGGTCGCCACCGGCAATGCCTCCGGGCGGATGGACGATGATGTGCTGACAGACTTCCGGACCTTCGGCGTACAGGTGTTTCTGCACCCGAAGCGGACCTTTGTGGCGACGCTGAACAGGTCGCGTGCTGTCGCCGAAGCGCCCATAGCCCAGCTCCAGCTCGGCATGCCAGCTGGGAGTGAACAGCGCGGTGTGGGCAGGAAGATTCATGGGTTCATTATCGTTTTAGCGGGCGTCTACCTTATCCGATCAGCGCGTCAAATGGTGACCAGACCACGCACGCCTTCGGCCTCCATGTTTTCGCCGCGGCCTTGCTGAATGATTTCGCCTCGGGACATGACGATGTACTGATCGGCCAGCTCAGCGGCGAAGTCGTAGAACTGTTCGACCAGCAGAATGGCCATGTCGCCCCGGGCAGCCAGCTTCTTGATCACGGCGCCGATTTCCTTGATGACCGATGGCTGAATCCCTTCGGTGGGCTCATCGAGAATCAGCAAGCGCGGGCGGCTGGCCAATGCGCGACCAATCGCCAGCTGCTGTTGCTGACCCCCTGAAAGGTCGCCGCCACGGCGTTGTTTCATCTGCAAGAGCACTGGAAACAGTTCGTAGATGAACGCCGGGACTTCCTTGGCTTCGGAGCCGGGGAAGCGCGACAGACCCATCAGCAGGTTTTCCTCGACGGTCAGGCGACCGAAGATTTCACGCCCTTGCGGCACGTAGGCAATGCCCGACTGCACGCGCTGATGCGGCTTGAAACCGGTAATCGGCTTGCCTTCCCATTGCACCACGCCTTCCTTGGCGGGCAGCAGGCCCATCAACACCTTGAGCAGCGTGGTCTTGCCTACGCCGTTTCGGCCCAGCAGGCACGTGACCTCACCGATCTTCACGTCAAAGGACAGACCGCGCAGGATGTGGCTGCCGCCGTAGTACTGGTGAAGCTTTTCGATCTGGAGCATGGCTTGTTACCCAGAAACTTGATGATCGTTCCCACGCTCTGCGTGGGAATGCCGCAATGGACGCTCTGCGTCCCCTCTCTGACGCGGAGCGTCAGCGGATGCATTCCCACGCGGAGCGTGGGAACGATCATCCGTGTTGTCACTCACCGGCCGAGATAAACCTCGATCACTCGCTCATCGGCCTGCACTTCTTCAAGCGACCCCTCGGCCAGCACGCTGCCCTGGTGCAGCACGGTGACGTGGTCGGCGATGGTGCCGACAAAGCCCATGTCGTGCTCGACGACCATCAACGAATGCTTGCCCGCCAGCGTCTTGAACAGCTCGGCGGTGAACTCGGTTTCGGCATCGGTCATGCCCGCCACCGGCTCGTCGAGCAGCAGCAACTGCGGGTCCTGAACCAGCAGCATGCCGATCTCCAGAAACTGCTTCTGGCCGTGGGACAACAGACCTGCCGGGCGCGAGACCGACGCGGTCAGGCGAATGGTTTCCAGCACTTCGTTGATGCGATCGCGCTGTTCACCGTTGAGCCTTGCCCGCAGACTGGCCCACACCGATTTATCGGTTTTCTGCGCCAGTTCCAGATTCTCGAACACGCTCAGCGCCTCGAACACGGTCGGTTTCTGGAACTTGCGGCCAATCCCCGCCTGAGCGATTTCCACCTCGCTCATCTTCGTCAGGTCCAGCGTCTCGCCGAACCAGGCGGTGCCGTGGCTTGGGCGCGTCTTGCCGGTGATCACGTCCATCAGCGTGGTCTTGCCCGCACCGTTGGGCCCGATGATGCAGCGCAGCTCACCGACACCGATGTACAAATGCAGATCGTTGAGCGCTTTGAAGCCATCGAAGCTGACGCTGATGTTCTCCAGCGTCAGGATGGTGCCGTGACGAGTGTTCAGGCCCGGGCCTGCGACCTGACCCAGCCCGATGGCATCGCGACTGGTGCCGGCGTCGCTGTTAGGGTCCAGCACCGGATCGAATGCCGGAGTCGGAGTGCTTTTCATTGCTCGCCCCTTTTCTTGATCAGGCCGATAACGCCTTTGGGCAGGTACAACGTCACGACGATGAACAGCGCGCCGAGGAAGAACAGCCAGTATTCAGGGAACGCCACGGTGAACCAGCTTTTCATGCCATTGACCAGACCTGCGCCCAGCAGCGGCCCGATCAACGTGCCGCGTCCGCCCAGCGCCACCCAGACCGCCGCCTCGATGGAGTTGGTGGGCGACATCTCGCTCGGGTTGATGATGCCGACTTGCGGCACGTAAAGCGCGCCCGCCAGGCCGCACAACACCGCGCTCAAAACCCAGACGAACAGCTTGAAGCCACGCGGGTCGTAGCCGCAGAACATCAAGCGGTTCTCGGCGTCGCGCACGGCCGTCAGCACGCGGCCGAACTTGCTGCGCGCCAGCTTCCAGCCCACGAACAGACTGCCCGCCAGCAATGCCACCGTGAGCAGGAACAACACGGCGCGAGTGCCTTGGGAAGTGATGCTGAAGCCCAGAATGCTACGGAAGTTGGTGAAACCGTTGTTGCCGCCAAAACCGGTCTCGTTGCGGAAGAACAGCAACATGCCAGCGAAGGTCAGCGCCTGGGTCATGATCGAGAAATACACGCCCTTGATGCGCGAGCGGAAGGCGAAGAAACCGAACACCAGCGCCAGCAGGCCTGGCGCCAGCACCACCAGGCACATGGCCCAGAGGAAATGCTGAGTGCCGACCCAGTACCACGGCAGTTCGGTCCACGACAGAAAGGTCATGAACGCCGGCAGACTGTCGCCGGACGCTTCACGCATCAGGTACATGCCCATGGCGTAGCCGCCCAGCGCGAAAAACAGCCCGTGACCCAGCGACAGCAAACCCGCGTAACCCCAGACCAGGTCCAGCGCGAGGGCAACGATGGCGTAACACAGAATCTTGCCCACCAGCGTCAGCGTGTAGGCCGAGACTTGCAGCGGGTTGCTTTCGGGCAGCAGCGACAGCAGCGGCAGGGCGATCAGCAGGGCGAGGATGACCACGCCCATTGAGATCGTGACTTTGGTGCCAGCGCGTTGCGCGGCGGTGACCATCATTGGCTGGTTCATCAGTCGATCACCCGTCCTTTGAGTGCGAAGAGGCCTTGCGGACGTTTCTGAATGAACAGAATGATCAGCGCCAGGATCAGGATCTTGCCCAGTACCGCACCGATCTGCGGTTCGAGAATCTTGTTGGCGATGCCCAGGCCGAAGGCCGCCGTCACGCTGCCGGCCAGTTGACCGACGCCGCCGAGCACCACCACCAGGAACGAGTCGATGATGTAACTCTGGCCGAGATCCGGGCCGACGTTACCGATCTGGCTCAGGGCCACGCCGCCCAGACCTGCGATGCCGGAGCCAAGCCCGAACGCCATCATGTCGATGCGGCCGGTTGGCACGCCGCAGCAGGCGGCCATGTTGCGGTTCTGGGTCACGGCCCGGACGTTCAGGCCCAGGCGCGTCTTGTTCAGCAGCAGCCAGGTCAGCAGCACCACGAACAGCGCGAAGCCGATAATGATGATCCGGTTGTACGGCAGCACCAGATTCGGCAGCACTTGAATCCCGCCGGACAGCCATTCCGGGTTCGCCACCTCAACGTTCTGTGCGCCGAACACCACGCGGATCAGCTGAATCAGCATCAGGCTGATGCCCCACGTTGCCAGCAAGGTTTCCAGCGGGCGGCCGTACAGGTGACGGATGACCGTGCGCTCCAGCGCCATGCCGATGCACGCGGTCACGAAGAACGCGACCGGCAGCGCCACCAGCGGATAGAACTCGATCGCGCCGGGCGCGTATCGCTGGAACATGATCTGCACGACGTAAGTGGCGTAGGCCCCAAGCATCAGCATCTCGCCGTGAGCCATGTTGATCACGCCCAGCAGACCGAACGTAATGGCCAGACCCAGTGCTGCGAGCAGCAGAATCGAGCCCAGCGACATGCCACTGAACGCCTGGCCGAGAATCTCGCCGATCATCAGTTTGCGCTTCACTTGGGCCAGACTGGTTTCTGCCGCCAGGCGCACCGTAGGATCGGTTTCGACATTGGGCTCCAGCAGATTTTCCAGCCGCGTGCGGGCCAGCGGATCGCCGGTTTCACCCAACAGGCGCACTGCGGCCAAGCGTACCGTCGGGCTGGTGTCCACCAGCTGCAGGTTCGCCAGCGCAAGGGTCAGTGCCGAATGCACCGCATCATCCTTCTCGCTGGCGACTTGTTGCATCAGCAGTGGAAGCTGCGCCGGACGCGCAGTTTTTTGCAGGGTCAGCGCTGCGGCCAGACGCAGTTTCGCGTCGGCCGCAAGCAACTGGTGACTAGCCAGCGCGGTTTCAACCAGACCGCGCAGGCGGTTGTTCAGGCTGATCGTCTCGGGTTCGTCAGGGTTCGGGGCGTCGGCCAATGCCGGGGCATTAGGGTCGACCGCCGTGAAAGTGTCGCCATTCTGGATGAAGGCGCGATTGCTGCTGTCAGCGGCCACACGGCCTTCCTGCAGGGCAATCAATAATTCAACGCGCGCCGGATCGGGCCTGGCGGCCCAGTTTTCCAGCAGTTCTGCGCGTTGCGAGGATTCGGCCGCGACAAAGTCACCGGCGTCGCTTGCATGGGCTGCCAAGGGCAGCAGCAGGCACAGCGCGAGGATAAGGTGGTGGATATATCTGAGCATATCGGTGTCCTGAAAGCACCCGCATGACATGACGCCGCGGGAAACTCTGTAGGAGCGAGGCTTGTCCCGTGATCGGCGGGGGAACCGTCGTAAAACCTGCAAACACGGTGTGAGAGATACACCGCATGTGATGGATTTACTGCCGCTTCGCGCCAGATCGCGGGACAAGCCGCGCTCCTACAGGAGGTGTCGGGCGCGGGGCCCGACAATGTGTCAGTTACTCTTCACCGCGTAGTCAGGCTTCTTGTCGTTGCCTGGAATGAACGGGCTCCAAGGCTGGGCACGGATTGGCTCTTTGGTCTTCCAGACGACGTTGAACTGGCCGTCGGATTTGATCTCGCCAATCATCACCGGCTTGTGCAGGTGGTGGTTGGTCTTGTCCATGGTCAACGTGAAGCCCGACGGCGCTGCGAAGGTCTGGCCGGCCATGGCTTCGCGGACTTTGTCGACGTCAGTGGACTTGGCTTTCTCGACCGCCTGGGCCCACATATGGATGCCGACATAAGTGGCTTCCATCGGGTCGTTGGTCACTGCCTTGTCAGCGTTCGGCAGGTTGTGGGCTTTGGCGTACGCCTTCCAGTCTGCGACGAACTTGGTGTTGACCGGATTCTTGACCGATTCGAAGTAGTTCCAGGCAGCCAGGTTGCCCACCAAAGGCTTGGTGTCGACGCCGCGCAGTTCTTCTTCACCCACGGAGAACGCAACCACCGGAACATCGGTCGCTTTCAGACCCTGGTTACCCAGTTCTTTGTAGAACGGTACGTTGGAGTCGCCGTTGACGGTGGAAATTACAGCGGTTTTGCCGCCTGCGGAGAACTTCTTGATGTTCGCCACGATGGTCTGGTAATCGCTGTGGCCGAACGGGGTGTAGACCTCTTCGATGTCGCTGTCCTTCACGCCTTTGGAGTGCAGGAAGGAGCGCAGAATCTTGTTCGTGGTACGCGGATAGACGTAGTCGGTGCCCAGCAGGAAGAAGCGCTTGGCTGCGCCGCCGTCTTCGCTCATCAGGTACTCGACCGCAGGAATCGCTTGCTGGTTAGGCGCAGCGCCGGTGTAGAACACGTTCGGCGACATCTCTTCACCTTCGTATTGCACCGGGTAGAACAGCAGGCCATTGAGCTCTTCAAACACTGGCAGTACCGATTTACGCGATACCGAGGTCCAGCAGCCGAACACCACTGACACTTTGTCCTGAGTGATCAACTGACGGGCCTTCTCAGCGAACAGCGGCCAGTTGGACGCAGGGTCGACGACCACCGCTTCCAGTTTCTTGCCGTTGACGCCACCTTTTGCGTTGATTTCATCGATCGTCATCAGCGCCATGTCCTTGAGGGACGTTTCGGAGATGGCCATGGTGCCGGACAAAGAATGCAGAATGCCGACCTTGATGGTGTCAGCGGCCTGAGCCGTCCAGGTCAAACCCATCGCGGCGATCGATGCGGACAAGGTGAACGCTTTAAGCAAACTACGACGCTTCATTGGCTAGCTCCATTCTTTGATTTTTTAATAATGACGGCTGTTGGCGGTGCAGATGTTGAGTCTGCTTAGGCTTTAGCAAAGGCTGGGCCAAGCGTGTAAACGTCGCAAAATCGAATGAAAGCGTCGCGAAGACGGCGCCGGTCGCACCAATCTGGGGTCTGGCTGGCGGGATGGTGCGCAAGGTGCGCTGAACTGGTGCGCAGATGTTGTCCGGGTCGACAGGTTTTTACGGCATCAGGAGCGTGAGGCGCGCCGCATCAGTGAGCGGGCAAAGAGAAGGGCGGGGCCTGAAACCGGAAATGAGGAGGAATTCATCACTAAACCACCCAAAAGGTTCCAGGCCCCGCAGGACGCAATCTAAGCTGTTGTTACCGTTTTGGCAAAGCGCGAAATGGCTATCCGATCGAGCAACCATATTGCCATCATGGAAATCCCGACGAGCGGAAAGGCCACGCCGAGGATCACCATCACGATCGTCGCGATTTTCCAGCGGGGGAGGTCATGGCGCAGCGGCGGAACACCGAACCCGTTTTGTGGCCGACGCTTCCACCAGATGACGATGCCACTCACCGAGCTGAGCAGCACCATCAGGCAGATGAACAGAATGATCGCCTGATTCACCCAGCCGAACATCTTGCCCTCATGCAGCATGACGCCCAGTTCGGTCGCTTTCGACACCGCGCTGTAATCGGTGTATCGCACGTCCGCCAGTACCTTGCCGCTGTATTGGTCCACATGCAGCGTGGCGTCGTTGCGCGGGTCGTCGGCAAAGACGGAAACGGTGAAGACGCCATCGGCCGTTTTCGGCGCTGTAATGCTGTAGCCCGGCTCAATGGCGCGCTCGTGCGCGATGTCGACGATACGCTGCAAGGTGATCGTCGGCGCGGCGGGGGCGCTGGACGTACTGTGATGATGCATGTGTTCGGCATGGTCGCCCCCGGTAGAAACCGGCATCGGGGTGTTTTCCATCGCCCAAGGCACGGTCTGGACGCTGGCGTTGTTCAGATCCCCTGCCTGCTTGTCAGATTTCGGCACCTCGTTCCACATGGCGGCCGGGAAGGTGTTCCAGACATCGGCGTACATTTTTCCCCACATGCCGGTCCAGGTCATGCCACTGAGGAGCATGAACAGCAGCGCCACCGAGCCCCAGAATCCGGTTACTGCGTGCAGGTCTCTCCACAGCACACGGCCCCGGGCCGAGACGCGTGGCCACAGCACGCCGGCCGACGAGCGTCCGCGCGGCCACCACAGGTACAGACCGGAAACCACCAGCACGATCCCCCAGCCCGCTGCGAGCTCCACCAGCCGATCACCGACAGTGCCGATCATCAGTTCGCCGTGCAGCTCGCGGGCGATGGCTTGCAGATTGTCCTTGGCATCCTGGGTGCCGAGAATCTTGCCGGTGTAAGGGTCGATGAACAGGTTAACGTCACGCGCCTCGCGCTTGATCACGAACTGGGCACTGCTCTGGGCATTCACGGGGGGCAGGTACTTGCTGATCGGCGCATCGGGGTAGGCTTCAAGGACCCGCTTCTGCTGATCATCGGCCGTCAGCATGTGGTGACCGGGTTTGACGGTCAGCAGCTCGCCGTACATCAACGGATCCAGCTGCGGCTTGAACAGGTAAATGATCCCGGTCAACGCCAGCAGGATCATGAAAGGCGCGACGAACAGACCGGCATAAAAATGCCATCGCCACGCGAGGTTGTAGAACGACACATTTGTTCTGGACATGGTGAAGCGCTCCCGTCAGGGATAAACACGGCGCAATACGCCGAGCCCTGAAGGGTCAGCGATTGCGGATTGTTCGAATCAGGCGACTGACGAAAGCGGAGGGGCGCGGCTGCGTGCGTTCGCGAAGACATTGCGCTGGGCATGGCCCCGTTGCGGAACGGCGTTGTAGAAATCGGCGGGTCTGGGTGGAACCGGTGCGACGACGGCCAGCGTCTGGGTCAGCGCCGGGCAACTGAACAGCAGCGTGCAGTATCCGCACTTGGCCCAGATGACATGATCGATATCGGCGGCGGCGTCGTTGCGCTGTTGGTGTGCGCTGTGTTCGCTTGCGCCCATCTCCATCTCCATCGCGCCGGGCATGTCCATGCCTGACGGCATCGACATCTCCATCGTGGCGGGCATCCCGGTGTGATGTTCCATCGGCATCGACTGGGAAATCAGCGGCCCGATGAAGATCATGAGCATCGCAAACAGGCTCAGCCACGCGCCCTGCATTCTGCGAGGAGCGTTGGCTGTTCGGTTGCGTGCTGCGGGTGTGGTGCTCAAGCGTTTTCAGAGCCAGCGTGGTGAAGCGTTAATGGACGTGGGTCGCAGCAGTGCTATCCGGGGCCTGCTTCTGCACCTGAACGTCGACGGTCACATCGCCGCTCTTCTCGAAATGCAGGGTCAGCGGGAAGCGCTGACCGTCAACCAGTCTGGAGCGGTCTTTGAGATCCAGCAGCATGACGTGGTAGGCCATCGGCGCGAACGTGACCTGACTTGCGGGCGGGATTTCGACGGTCTCGACGTGCTGCATTTTCATCAGACCGTCCTTGCTCACGTGCTCGTGCAACTGAGCGGACCCTGCGATCGGGCTGTCCACGCCGGTCAGGCGATCGGCCGCACCGGTGTTACTGATCACGAAGTATGCGGCCACGGTGGGCGCATTAGGCGGCAGCTCCATCGACCAGGGCGAGGCGATCGTCAGCGGGCCCTTCGTAAAATCATGAGCTTCGGCATAGCAGGTCGGCAACAGCAATGCCGCCAACAGCGTGAATATCTTCAACACAACGCAGTCTCCATTTCATTCAGTACGCAGGTTACAGCGCGAGCGAACGGTCAGACTCTTGGAGACGCACGCGGATTGAGCGTCGGCCACTGCAGGCGCGGCGGGGCATGAAAGACCACCACCGCCGTCGGGAAGCGTACGGGTTCAACGAGTGAAAACAATCCGAAACCCATGCCCGTCGGGACCGCGACCATCGTCAGAGAGCCTGAGCAGCAGGCGCAGTGCTGCATGATCGTGGGGGGCTGAGGGGCAGGCATGTGCTGATCGCCGGTACTGATTTGCGTAGCGAGCACACGGGAGCCGCCGCTGCCGGTACAAAAACTGCCCCATGCCCATTGTTCGCCCTGCGAACGCGGCATGGTCGGCGTCATCGGCATCGCCAGCATCCCGAACAGCAGCGCGAAACACGCAATCCAGGCGATAGCTCGGCGACGTTTAAGGCGTATGACGTTCTTTTGTTGTTCTTTCATGTCGGCCATTTAGCCTGAACGGTCTTGATAAGTAAAAAACTGGGGTGCGGCGTTGTGTCGCGGGTAGTGCTTCCGCCATTCATGCAGTTGATGCATGCAGTTTCAGCCCCAACGCTTTGATCACTTTCATGATGGTGGCGAACTCTGGATTGCCGTTTGTGCTGAGGGCTTTGTACAGACTTTCTCTACCCAGTCCGCTGTCCTTGGCGATTTGAGTCATCCCATAGGCACGAGCAATGTTGCCAAGTGCCTTCCGGACGAGCGCTCCGTCACCTGAATCTTCTTCCAGACATGCATCCAGATACCCCGCCATGTCCTCAGGCGTCTCTAGATATTCCGCCGTGTCATAGGGTTTGAATTCTTCTTTCACATTCATTTCCTCTTACCGAGGCTCTTCGCCATTTCTCTGGCTTGATGGATGTCCCGAGCCTGACTCGATTTATCGCCACCTATTAACAGCAGATAGATCACCTTGTCACGGCGCGTCAAATAAACCCGGTAGCCAGGACCGTAATGTATGCGCATTTCAAAAACACCATCACCGACAGGCTGGCAGTCACCAAAATTGCCTTCGGTGGCGGCGTCTATTCTGGCGAAGATGCGCTGCTGTCCGGCCTTGTCTTTCAGGGACCTGAGCCATCTTGAGAATGAGGTGGAGCGCTCGAAAAAAATCATACGGGAAATGTATCTTGGAGGATACTTTCCCGAAGTCAGGTGCAGCCGCTGGATCAGGTCGGAACTTTCGTATTAGCCGTGAGGATGTCAAAAGGGTAGAAGGCGGCACTCAGGAAAATTCGCGCAACGCCTCCCGCAACGCCCCTACATCCCCAAACATGCTGTCCGCCTCAGGCAAGTCCGGTCGCTTGAGTATCAGCACTGGCAGGCCGCGTTCCCGTGCGACTTCAAGCTTGGGTTCGGTGGCGCTGCTTCCGCTGTTTTTGCTGATGAGCACGTCGATGTCGCGACGCGCAAACAGATCTCGCTCATCGGCCAGAAGAAACGGCCCGCGCGCCCCGATCACTTCGCATCGTGCGTTGCCAGGGCAGGCTTCGAGCGCCCGCATCGTCCAGAATTGATGCTCCGGAATCTCGTGGATGTGCTGCAACGGTTCGCGGCCGAGGGTGAACAGCGGGCGCTGGAAAGGGGCGAGGGCGGTCATTAATTCTGCCCAGTCGCCGACCTCTCGCCAGCCATCGCCAGGGCCCGCCTGCCAGGCGGGGCGGCGTAGCGCCCAGCACGCGATGCCGGCGATCCGGGCAGCGGCCACGGCGTTGCGGCTGATTTGCGCGGCGTAAGGATGAGTGGCGTCGACAATCAGATTGATCCCCTCGGCGCGGATGAATTGCGCCAGGCCTTCTGCGCCTCCATATCCGCCCACGCGCACCTGACACTGCAGATCGTTCGGTACTCGCCCGACGCCCGCCAGGCTGTAGATGTGCCGCGGGCCCAGGGTTCGGGCGATGGCGAGTGCTTCGGTCACGCCGCCCAGCAATAACACGCGTTTGTCTGCCCCGGCGCTCACTGGAAAGCTCCGGCGCGGCCGACGATGCCGCCCTGGCGATCAATGGCGAATACTTCGACCTGAACCTGCGCCGGCACGACGCTGCGGGCAAAGGCCAAGGCGTGCTGGCAAACCGCATCGCCCAGCGCGATCCCCGCCGCGCTCGCCATCGCCAGCGCCTGTTGGCTGGTATTGGCTTCACGGATGTTCAATTGCAGCGCCTGATCAGCCCCGACATCGGCGGCCCACTGCGCCAGTTGCTCAAGATCGATGCTGGAGTGCCGGCTGTGCAGGTCCATATGCCCGGCAGCCAGTTTGCTGATTTTGCCGAAGCCTCCGCACAGGCTGAGTTTGTCCACGGGCACTTTGCGCAGGTGCTTGAGCACCGCGCCGACGAAGTCGCCCATCTCGATTAGCGCGATGTCAGGCAGCGCATACACGCGGCGCATGGTGTCTTCGCTGGCGTTGCCGGTACAGGCGGCAATGTGCGCATATCCATTGGTCTTGGCGACATCGATGCCTTGATGGATCGAGGCGATATAGGCCGCGCAGGAAAACGGTCGAACGATGCCACTGGTGCCCAGAATCGACAGGCCGCCGAGGATTCCCAGTCGAGGATTCATGGTCTTGAGCGCCAGCTCGCTGCCGTTTTCGACGCTGACCGTGACCTCGAAGCCTGCGCGATAACCGGATTCGTCCGCCAGGCGCGTCAGGTGTTCAATCATCATTCGGCGTGGCACCGGGTTGATCGCCGGTTCCCCGACGCCCAGCACCAATCCCGGCCGGGTGACAGTTCCTACGCCCGGACCTGCGACAAACCGCACGCCGGGTTCAGGTATCAGACGAACCCTTGAAGACAGCAGGGCGCCATGGGTGACATCGGGATCATCACCGGCGTCCTTGATCGTTCCGGCTTCGGCGCCATCGGCAAGCAGGCGACAGAACTCCAGCCGCATCTGAACCTGCCTGCCCTTGGGCAGTGTGATTTCGATGCCGTCGTGCGCTTGCCCCGTCAGCAGCAGTTGCGCGGCAGCCAGCGACGTCGCGGTGGCGCAGCTTCCCGTGGTCAGGCCGCTGCGCAGCGGCGCAGGTTGCTCGCCGGTCTCTTCGCGCATCAGGGCTTGATCGCTTCGAGCAGGGTGATAGGCAGCGCCTGACGCCAGGTGTCGAACTCGCCCAACGGCCTGGCGTGCGCCACGTGGATGCGGGTCAGCTCGCCGCCGTGGCGTTCGCGCCAGTTGACGAGCATCGCTTCGCTTTGCAGCGTGACGGCATTGGCGATCAGCCGACCACCGGAGCGCAGTTGCTGCCAGCAGGCTTCCAGCACGCCCTCGCGGGTGACGCCTCCACCGATGAACACAGCGTCCGGCGGCTCGAGGCCCTGCAGTGCGTCCGGCGCTCGACCACGCACCAGCTGCAGGCCGGGAACGCCCAGCGCATCGCGGTTGTACTCGATCAGACGCTGACGGCCCTCGTCGGACTCGATCGCGATCGCGCGGCAACCCGGATGTGCTCGCATCCATTCGATGCCGATCGAGCCGCAACCCGCGCCGACATCCCATAACAGTTCGCCTGGCACAGGCGCCAGGCGGGCAAGCGTGATGGCGCGGACGTCACGCTTGGTAAGCTGGCCGTCGTGGCGAAAAGCCTCATCCGGCAAGCCGCCCACTCGCGAAAGACGCAAGGTGTCTGGTTGTGCTCGGCAGTCGATCGCTACCAGATTCAATGCCGCGATTTCGGGGTTTCCCCACTCGCTGGCGATTGCGTCAACGCGTCGCTCGGCGTCGCCGCCCAGATGCTCCAGTACGCTCATTTGACTCGGCCCGAAGCCACGTTCGCTCAGCAGCGCGGCAATGGTCGCCGGGCTCTGGCCATCATTGCTCAGCACCAGCAGGCGTACGCCGTCATGCAGATGGGCACTCAGCGCTGCCAGTGGCCGGGCGACGACCGACAGCGTCACGACGTCCTGCAACGCCCAGCCCAGGCGGGCGGCGGCCAGAGAATAGGAAGAAGGCGCGGGAATCACGCGCATCTCATCCGCGGGCACCTGGCGTGACAGGCTGACGCCCACCCCGAACAGCATCGGGTCGCCGCTGGCCAGGACGCACAGCGGCTCGCCGCGCTGCTCCAGCACAGGCTGCAAGGAAAAAGGACTGGGCCACAAGCGACGTTCAGCCTGGATGCAGAGCGGCAGAAGGTCGAGCTGGCGCGAGCTGCCAAACACCTGACGCGCCTGCAGCAGCGCGTGCCGGGCATTCCTGCCCAACCCTTTGTAGCCGTCTTCTCCGATTCCCACGACTGTCAGCCACGGCGCCATGTATTGCCCTCAAACCCGATGCATGCGAAGGGCCTTTTACAGGACCTGCGAATAAGGTCGGCATGATACCGCGCCGACTGGCCCGATTCGTAAGGCTTTATGTACGCCGAAGTGGGTGATTTCCGAAACTTTCGTAATCGGGCCGGTTGGCGAGCGGTGTTTGCTGACGTCACACACGGCGCCTCCCTATCGTCCGTTGCTCTTGGAGCAGCAGAACCCTGAAGCCATGTCCGAACCCTGTGCGTTCATCACCACGATTACATCCCATCCGACAGACCGTCTTTTCATGCCTGCATCCAAAGCAGGCATAATACGGCCCCTGTAACCATCCGTTTCACGATGCCCAGTCCGATCCCATCAGGTGAACCCTTGACCGAGCCGTTGTCCGCTCGCCCGCTTGCCGCACCCCTACGCCCCTCGGCCTGTCCGGGGTTGTTGCGTATCGTGCCGGCGCTGGATGGCGGAATCTGTCGGATCAAACTGCCCGGCGGGGTGATTTCGGCTGAGCAGGCGCAGGCTGTCGCTGACGCCGCCGAGCGGTTTGCAGGCGGGGTGATCGAGGCAACCAACCGCGCCAACTTGCAGATTCGCGGCATCGGAACGGACGCCGACAGTTTGATTGCGATGCTCCTGGCCGCCGGTCTTGGGCCCAGCAATGCTGCCAGCGATGACGTGCGCAATCTGATGCTCAGCCCAATGGCTGGGGTCGATCCGCACCAGGTGCTTGACGTCCGGCCACTGGGCGCTCGCATTTTGCAGTCATTGGAAAATCACCCGCGCCTGCATGAACTCTCGCCCAAGTTTGCGTTGTCGCTGGATGGCGGTGAAGGCTTGGCGATGCTCGAACATTCGCACGATCTGTGGATGTCTGCGCTGGTCATTGGCGGCCAGACGCTCATTGGTTTCGGCCTTGCCGGTTGTCCGGCGAGCCATTCGCCGCTGGCGGCCGTGACGCTCGATTCGGCGCACGAAATGGTCATCGCCGTGCTCGAATTGTTCCTCGATCAGGCGCGTCCCGACCAGGTCCGGATGCGAGATCTGCTCAAGGACATCGGCGCGTCGCGTTTCATTGAGCTGCTCGCCGCGCGATTGCCACAGCCGCTTGATACCGACCCGCTTATCACCGGCTGGCAACGGCGTCCCGCCCAGACTAACGCCCACATCGGCGTTCAACCTCAGTTACAGCCGGGCCTCACCTCCGTGGGCGGCGTCGTGCCTTTGGGGCGTTTGACGCCGTCCATGTTGCGCAGCACAGCGAAGCTGTCTGTCGAGCTAAGCGACGGCACGCTGGCCATGACGCCGTGGCAGAGCGTCATGCTGCGCAATGTCCCGGCGCACCTGTCAGGGTCGGCACTCGACGGCCTGCGGGCCGCGGGCCTGTTGTGCGACGCCAATGAGCCGCTGTCGAAACTCATCGCTTGCACAGGCTCGGCGGCGTGCGCAAAGGGGCTGGCGGACACCAAGGCCGACGCCCTGAAGCTGGCAGCCTTGTTGCAAAGCAACGGCGTCAGTCAGGCGATTCACCTGTCCGGATGCACGCGCTCATGCGCCGCTGCGCACGTCGCGCCGGTGACCTTGCTGGCCGTTGCCGACGGCCGCTACGACCTCTATTTTCGTCACGCAGACCGGCCGGGATTTGGCCAACTGCGTGAGCGTGACCTCACTATTGAAGCAGTTGGCGCGTTGTTGATCGCCGACTCACGGAGCAGCACCAATGATTGATTACATTCGCGACGGTCAGGAGATTTATCGCAACTCCTTCGCGATCATTCGCGCCGAAGCCCGGCTTGAGCACATCCCGGCCGATCTGGAAAAACTCGCCGTACGCGTGATTCACGCCTGCGGCATGGTCGATGCGGCCGAAGGTTTGCGCTTCTCTCCAGGCGCGGGTGCGGCGGGGCGTAGGGCTTTGGCCGCTGGTGCTCCGATTCTGTGCGATGCGCACATGGTTGCCGAAGGTGTCACTCGCGCGCGGCTGCCGGCCAATAATCAGGTGATCTGCACCCTGAAGAACGACAGCGTTCCCGAGCTTGCACGTGAGCTGGGCAACACCCGCTCGGCGGCGGCGCTGGAGCTGTGGCGTCCTCATCTGGAGGGCGCGGTGGTGGTGATCGGCAACGCGCCCACCGCGCTGTTCTATTTGCTGGAGATGATCGACGCCGGTGCGCCGAAACCTGCACTCATCCTGGGCTTTCCGGTGGGCTTCGTCGGCGCGGCCGAGTCCAAGGACATGCTTGCGGCCGACAGTCGCGGCGTGCCTTACGTGATCATGCAGGGGCGCCGCGGAGGCAGCGCCATGGCGGCCGCCGCCGTCAACGCCCTCGCGACGGAGATCGAATGATGCAGGCTCGCGGTCGTTTGATCGGACTGGGTGTCGGGCCGGGTGATCCGGAGCTGATCACCGTCAAGGCGCTGCGTCTGCTGCGCGAGTCGCCGGTGGTGGCGTACTTCGTCGCCAAGGGCAAGAAGGGCAACGCCTTCGGGATCATCGAGGCCCACCTGCAGGCCGCGCAGACGCTCATGCCGCTGGTGTATCCGGTGACCACCGAAACGTTGCCTGCACCGATGTCCTACGAACAGATCATCAGTGATTTCTACGACACCGCCAGCCTGGACGTTGCCGCGCACCTGGATGCAGGTCGCGATGTGGCGGTCATTTGCGAGGGCGATCCGTTCTTCTACGGTTCCTACATGTACCTGCACGACCGGCTGGCCGAGCGATACGAAGCCGAGGTCGTTCCCGGTGTGTGCTCGATGCTTGGCGGCGCGTCGGTATTGGGCGCGCCGTTGGTGTACCGCAATCAGAGCTTGTCCGTGCTCTCTGGCGTGCTGTCGGCCGATGAGCTGAAGCGCAAGCTGGTGGACGCTGATGCGGCGGTGATCATGAAGCTGGGCCGCAATCTGCCGAAAGTGCGCCAAGTGCTGGTCGAGACCGGGCTGGCCGAGCGGGCGCTGTATGTCGAGCGCGCGACCATGGCGAACCAGAAGGTCGTGTCGCTGGCGGAAGTCGATCCGATGTCGTCGCCTTATTTCTCGCTGATCATCGTCCCGGGCGAAAGGTGGCAAGGTTGATGGGCGCCTCTGACGGCAAGGCGCCGGCAATCGTCGTGTTGGGCAAAGGTGCGTTGGCCACAGCGCGGCGAATTCAACAGCTGTATCCGGACGCGCTGATCCACGGCCTGGCCGAGCGTGTCGACGGCGTGGACCGCACCTATTCGGAGTTCGGCGCAACGCTGCGGCAGCTGTATCAGCAGGACACGCCTATCGTCGCGTTGTGCGCGGCAGGCATCGTCATCCGCACGCTTGCGCCGGTCTTGCTGGAGAAGGGCGCCGAGCCGCCGGTCCTGGCGGTCGCTGAAGATGGCAGCGCTGTCGTGCCGCTGTTGGGCGGGCTGGGCGGGGTCAACGTCATGGCCCGGGAAATCGCCGCTGCGCTGAACACCTCTGCTGCGATTACCACCAGTGGCGAACTGCGGTTCGGCACTTGCCTGCTGAACCCGCCTCCAGGCTACGCGCTGGGCGATCTGGAACTGGGCAAGCGATTCGTCAGCGATCTGCTGTCCGGCGAAAGCGTCCGCATCGAGGGTGCGGCGCCCTGGCTGGCGCAGGCTCAACTGCCTGAGGACGAACATGCCCAGCTTGCGATTCATGTCGGTTACCGCGAGCGCGACCCCTCAGCTCATGAGCTGCTGATCTATCCGCGCAACGTTGTGGTCGCCGTTGATGGATCGCTGCCCGATCCGGCCGAGGCGGTGAAGACTGCGCTGCACGATTCGCGCATCGCATTGCAGTCGCTGGCCTGTCTGGTGGCGAACAGCGGCGAGATGGCGAATGCTGCGCTGCACGCCGCCGCTCACGCACTGGGCGTACCGCTGCGCTTCGTGGAGCAGACGTCGGCCAGCGAGATGGCGCAACAGGCGTTGCCGCAGCTGTTGCCCCCGTTGACTCCCATGAAAGGGCTCGCGATCGCAGTCGCGGCACAGCCGCTGGATGTCCAACGGATAGGCCGTAGCCGTGGCCGCCTGGCTGTCATCGGCCTCGGCCCGGGCGCTGCTGAGTTCATGGTCCCTGCCGTGAAGGCCGAACTGGCGCGTGCGAATGACGTGCTGGGCTACGAAACGTACGTGCGCATGGCTGGTCCGTTTCGCGCCGATCAGGTGCTTCATTGCACGGATAATCGAGAGGAGATGCAGCGCGCCCGGCATGCCTTCGAGTTGGCCGCGCAAGGCCGTTCTGTGGTTGTCGTTTCATCCGGCGATCCCGGTGTCTTTGCGATGGCGGCGGCCGTGCTTGAAGCGCTGCATGAATCCGATAACAGCGAGTGGCACGCGGTCGATCTGGCAATCCTGCCGGGCGTATCGGCCTCGCTGGCGACCGCGGCTCAGGCCGGCGCGCCGCTGGGGCACGACTTCTGCGTGATGTCCCTGTCCGACAACCTCAAGCCTTGGGACATCATCGAAAAGCGCCTGGACCTCGCCTGTCAGGCCGATCTCGCACTGGCGTTCTACAACCCGATCTCCCGTTCGCGTCCCTGGCAACTGGGGCGGGCGCTGGAAATCGTGCGTCAGCACCGTAGCCCGCAGACCCCGATCACGCTGGGCCGAGACATCGGCCGCCCGGGGCAGACGTTGCGCATCATCACCTTGGGAGAGCTGACGCCTGAGCAGGTCGATATGCGCACGATGGTGCTGGTGGGTTCATCGACCACGAGCGTGTTTCCCCGCGCCGATGGTTCGCAATGGGTCTACACGCCACGTTGGTATGGCGATAAACCGGTCAAGTAAGCATGTGACTCGCAATGGGCAAGGGACTCTCAACTGCGGAAGGGGAAACGACTGGTGTTTCTGTCAGCCGTTACCCTGACTTGCGAAGGACAAAAGAACCGCGTCCGTAGGCCGGAAATGCGGTAAGCGTCTGCTAAGAATTGGTCACATGTGGAGGGTGGAGTGCGTGGGTGGTGTTTGTTAGCTTGAGCCCACCCATGAAGGGCAATCTGCTAAAAGGACTTTTTTATGATTCACACCCTGTACGATCGTCAGCCCCTGAACCTCGACACTACCCGCCATCCATCACCCTTGGATGCAATCGATGCTTCATCCGGGCGCCTGAGCCCAGGCTTTGACTCGTCCGAGAGCAGCGGTCCGCAAAGTGCGGTGGTCGCTCCAGAACATCTCATCATTTTCAGTGGCAACATGTCCGCCGAGCATAAGGACTACGTCACCAACTCGCTGCTTTATTCGGACCTGGCCGCGGTGCATCGCACGCGTAAGATCGCCAACCTCTCCGAGCGCCGCAAGGCCTGGTACAAAGACAAGACCGACATCATGAAGGGCCTGGGGTGGGCGGGCTTCGCCGACTCCATGCGCGCGCACTCCGCAAGCTCACGCAAGTTCACAATGGACCAGGTTGGCCTGGAAATCCTCGCCAACGCGCTCGCCGCGGCTGCCGTTCCGGGCATATCCACTGCAGTGCTGCTGAATCTGGCGTCAGATGCGGTCAACAGCCTGCGTCAGGGCGGCGAGCCGCTTCGTTTGTTCCAGAAAGAGTCCCGTACTCATCAGGATGGCAAATTCAATATCGCTGTCTGCATGGAGTCACCACAGGGCGACGTGGTATTGGTCAGCACCAATATCTACTTCATTACATCCCACAGCGTCTCGAACGTTCTGTTCTGGGAGTGGCAGTCGAGCGATGTGGATGTGGCGTCAGCGGGTGACAAGCTGGTGCTGAACGAAGGGCGGTTTCAAAGGGGCAAGCAGCGACTGGCAGACCGCCTGGATGACTACATGTTCGATAACATCCTGAACCTGCCGCTGGGTGGCTGACATGTGCGAGCGCATGGTGCCACCGGCTGGCCCATGCGCCTTTTTTGCCGACAACACCAGGAAGGTGTGCAATGGCGTCACAGCGCGTAGAAGCCGCGTTTGCTTACGGTAACCTCATGACCTTTTCCCCCGGCATGTCGGCCGAGGAGAAAAGCTCGATTCTGAACGTGATCACCGTGGCAGACATGACGGCCAGCAACACGTACGACAGGGATGAATTCTGGTCGGTCTGGATGCACGTCTATACCCAGCGGCTGGCAGCCTACGGCTTGCAGCGCACCAGCTTCATTACCCCCGAATCCAGAGTCCTCGGTCATCCAGACGATTGGGCCGACGAGCTCTTTCAGATAGTGGGCTCCTACGGGTCGGGGCAACTTGCTCATATGGTCCGCAGGTGTTTTTCCGCCGCCCGGCTGAATCGCACCGTGAGCGCTTTTTTCGATCACTCGGCCGTGGCAGGCAAGGGCCGATTTTTGCAACTGGCGCCTTGCGAAAAAACCGCTGCCGGAGAGGTCGTGGTGCTGATGTGCGGCGTTTATCTGAGTTTCAATACCGATGCGGTGCACGTCGGTGGCAAGCGGGTGATTCTGCACGTCAAAGGAGGCCGGTATGTGCTCAACCGAGACATCAACCAGGGTCGGCGCGACGAGTTGGCGCGCTACCTCGACAATCGGCTGGAGCACGTGCTCACCCGCGCTCTGGTGTGAACTACGGCAGCAGGTAACCCCTGATGCCGGTAAAGATGATCTGCGCGGCCAAGGCGCAGACGAACAGCCCCATCAGTCGGCTGACGATTTGCAATCCCTGGTCGCCGAGGATGCGCTCGATGCTGTTGGACAGATACAGCACGACGCCGACGGTCAGGCTCGCCAGCGCGATACTGACGATGGCCGTGAGCTTGTCATCCCAATGAGGCTGGCTCACGCCCATGACCAGCAATGCCCCGATGGTCCCGGGGCCCACCGTGATAGGAATGGTGAGCGGAACGATCGCCACGTCCTGCTGGACGTTGTCGGTCTGGACCCCTGATTTGCCTTGCGCCATGCCCAGTGCGGAAATGAACAGCACGCTGCCGGCGCCGATTCGGAAGGCGTCGGCGGTAATGCCGAAAACGCCGAAGATCACACGCCCGAAGAGGTACAGCAACACGCTGGAGACCAGGGTCGCGAGGGCGATTTTCCACGCCAGGTGACGACGCTCCTTACGTGAATATCCGCGGCTCAGAGTGATGAAGCAGGAGAGGACGAAGAATGGGCTGTAGAGCACCAGCATCTTCAAATAAACGCTGAACAACACGTGAAGCATGGTTTTGGCTCATCGCGGCAGACTGGGACGGGGGCAAGTCTATCAGGCGCCACAACCCGTTGAGCGTCAGTTTTGCTGATAACGGTCTTCGTCGTGTGCCTGTCGGGCTGCCTGGTTCAGGGCGCGTTGCTCGACCCAGTACTCCACCAGCTCGCGCAACTGAGACAGTTCGACCGGTTTGGACATATGCCCGTCCATTCCCGACTGGCGCGCGCGGTCCTTGTGTTCGGCGAGAATATGCGCCGTCAGCGCGACCACGGGCGTACGCACTCGCTGGTTGCCCATCTCCCAGGCGCGCAGCTGTTGAGTCGCCGAAAAACCATCGAGAATGGGCATTTCGCAGTCCATCAGCACCAGGTCATAGCGCTGGGCTTTCATGGCGCTCAGAGCTTCTTCGCCATTGCTGGCGGTGTCGGGCTGCAGGTTCAGCTTGCCGAGCATGCCGCGGATGACTTTGGTGGAGATGCTGTTGTCCTCGGCCACCAGAATCCTGAAATCCGAAGGCACGTCGACTTCGTTGTTCACGGCCGCAGCAGGCTGGTAGGTCGCGTTGCCTTTGTTGCGCTGGTTCAACTCATCGGCCAGCGTGGTCTTCAGGGTATAGCCCGCCACCGGCTTGGCGAGAATGCGTTTCACGCCGGCATTGCGGGCGATAACCTTGCTCGGCGCGTTGCTGATGCCGGTCAGCATGATCAGCAGGATGTCGTGGTTGAGGCTCGGGTCTTCCTTGATCTTCGCGGCCAGTTGCATGCCGGTCATGCCGGGCATGTTCTGATCGAGCAGCACGATGTCGAAATAGTCCCGCAGGTGAGCCTTGGTTCTGAGCAGCGCCAGCGCTTCCTTGCCCGACGGCACGGCGCTGACGTTCAGCCCCCAGGCGCTGCATTGCTGCACCAGCACCTTGCGGCACGTATCGTTATCGTCGACCACCAACACCCGCGCGCCCTTGAGCGGGCTGTCCAGGTCCGCTGCCGGTTGCTCCAGACGTTCGGCGTCCAGCGGCAGGCTCAGCCACAGCGTGCTGCCCTGATTGGTACCGCTTTGAATACCGAATTCGCCATTCATCAGCAGGATCAACTGCCGGGCGATCACCAGCCCGAGATGGCCGCCGACTTTACTGGCTGCCAGGAAATTCTTGCTGTGCAGTTCGGCGTGCAGCAGCGCGTCGCGTTCCTTGGGCGTCAGTGGTGTGCCGCTGTCCTGCACGGCGATGCGAAGGCGCGGTTTTCCGCCGCGTGAGTCGAGGGCGACGACCAACAGAATCTCGCCCTCGTCGGTCTTCTTTAACGCGTTCTCCAGCAAGCTGAGCAGGGTCTGTCGCAGGCGCGTGGGGTCGCCGCTGATCACCCGCGGGACCTGAGGCTGGATGAAGCTGATCAGCTCGACACTCTGCTGCTCGGCCTTGGCGCGGAAGATACTCAGGCAGTCTTCGATCATGGCGTTGAGGTCGAACTGAACGTCATCCAGCTCGATCTGCCCCGATTCGAGCTTGGTGATGTCGAGGATTTCGTTGATCAGCGTCAGCAGTTCGTTCCCGGCGCTGTGGATCGTCTGCACGTAATCGCGCTGTTTGACTGACAGCGGCGTACCCAGAAGCAGCTCGGTCATCCCGAGCACGCCGTTCATGGGCGTGCGGATCTCGTGGCTGATCTTGGCGAGAAACTCTGCTTTGGCGTTGATTTCGGCGGTGCTGGCCGCCAGTTCGCGGCTGATGCTGAAATTGTTTTCGGTGATGCTGCGATGGCGCTCGCTCAGGGCAATGCTCATCAGCAGGCCGCACAGGCAGAAGACGGCCAGCACGGCGATGATCAACGTCTGCGCCGCGATGCTCGTCAGCCACAGCATCGCGGGCAGTATCACCAGATTGCCCAGGTTGAACACGATCATCGCGATGACAAAGGGACGCGCCGGTGAATAGCCCTTTTGCAGGTGGAAGACCGAGACCAGCGTGATCGTCACGGTCGTCAGCGCCACCAGCAGGAAGGTCAGAATGTTCAACGGCAGGGTGTCGACGAACAGCACCAGCAGCGCGCCGAAGCCGACGATCAACAGCACGCTCATCAACAGGCGGTTAAGCGCTTCGACGCCACGCTGAACGAAGAAACAGTAGGCGAACATCAGGCCGGTGGCAGCGGCGAGCAGCAGCGCGAGGTGCGCGCTGGGCGTCTGGGCGAGATGCCAGTGAGGCAACCAGGGCGCCTGCAGGTTGAGCAACAGCAGCGCGCTGAGCCCCAAAAACGTTTCGCAGGCCGCCAGCCACAGGCTGCTGACCGAACGCGATTGGGCGAAGCGCGTGATGTTCTGCACGATCAGCATCGCCAGGGAGCCAAAGAAGAGCCCCAGCAGCAGCGGGCGTCGTTCATCGGCGGCGCTGGAGACGGCTGATTCCAGCGAAATATTGGGACGCAGCTCCTGCTCGGACTTCAGCCGCAGATACACATCCAGCGGTTTGTCGCTGAGCGGGACGGGGAGCAGAAAGTCCACGGAAGGTAAAGGTTGCGCCTCGCGCGGCACCTTGTTGCCGGAGCGTGAGTGGCCGATCAGGCTGTCGCCCTCGAGCACATACATGTCCACGGTGGCGAGGTCCGGCGCGAAGATGCGCACCAGTTTTTCGTGATTCGAGGGGGCCAGGCGGTAGCGCAGCCAGAGTGCGGCGTCACGCTCGGTGGCGCGAACCTTGTCGAGCTCTACCGGGCTGAATTGGGAATCGTAATGGGAGGAGCGGATGTCGCTGAGTTGCAGGTTCGCCTGATCGTCGACAAGCGCTGACCATCCTGCGCTGACCTCGGCCGATGCCGATGATATCCAGAGCAGGGTCAGCAGGGTAACTGTCAAACGTGTGGCAATCCTGAGCCAGCGCACGGCGAAATCCCTTCGTGAATGAAGCCAGTTAACTCTGGAGGCCACCGCAAGAGCGGGCAGTCATCTGCGGTAACAGAGATGACTGCCCGAACCGAGACTTACTCCAGATGTTCGCCGCGTTCCCGGGCAATGGCACGGTAGCCAATGTCCTTGCGGTAGAAACAGCCTTGCCAGTCAATCTTTGCAGCCAGTTCGTACGCGTGTTTCTGAGCGTCGCCTACGCTGTCGCCCAGCGCGGTCGCGCACAGAACCCGACCACCCGAAGTCACGACCTGACCCTCTTTCAGAGCGGTACCGGCGTGAAACACTTTGCCCGACAGCTGGGCTGCCGCATCCAGACCATTGATCTGCTCACCCTTCGCGTAATCGCCAGGGTAGCCGCCTGCGGCCAGTACGATTCCGAGGCTTGGGCGTGGATCCCACTGAGCTTCGGTGGTATCCAGCGTTTGCGCCAATGCTGCTTCGACCAGCTCGACCAGGCTCGACTGCAGGCGCAGCATGACCGGCTGGGTTTCAGGATCGCCAAAGCGGCAGTTGAATTCGATGACTTTCGGATTGCCTGCCTTGTCGATCATCAACCCAGCATAGAGGAAGCCGGTGTAAACGTTGCCTTCGTCGGCCATGCCTCTGACGGTCGGCCAGATGACCTGGTCCATCACGCGCTGATGCACATCGGCGGTCACGACCGGAGCAGGGGAGTAGGCGCCCATGCCGCCGGTATTCGGGCCGCTGTCGCCATCGCCGACACGTTTATGGTCCTGGCTGGTGGCCATTGGCAACACGTTCTTGCCATCCACCATGACGATGAAGCTGGCTTCTTCGCCATCGAGGAATTCCTCGATCACGACGCGTGAGCCGGCATCACCAAAGGCGTTACCTGCGAGCATGTCGCGCACGGCTTCTTCTGCTTCCTGGAGCGTCATGGCGACGATGACGCCTTTACCCGCAGCAAGGCCATCGGCCTTGATCACGATAGGCGCGCCTTTTTCACGCAGATAGGCCAGGGCAGGCTCGATCTCGGTGAAGTTCTGGTAGTCGGCGGTGGGGATCTTGTGGCGCGCCAGGAAATCCTTGGTGAACGCCTTCGAACCTTCCAGTTGCGCCGCGCCCTGGGTCGGGCCGAAGCATTTCAATCCACGGGCGCGAAACAGGTCCACGACACCGGCGACCAACGGGACTTCCGGACCGACGATGGTCAGTGCGACGTTCTTTTCGGCGAAGTCAGCCAGTTGTTCCAGCGCGAGGACGTCGATGGCGACGTTCTCGCACTTGGCCTCGATGGCGGTGCCAGCGTTGCCCGGCGCGACGAAGACCTTCTCGACACGAGCGTCCTGCGCGACCTTCCAGGCCAGAGCGTGTTCACGGCCGCCGCTGCCGATGATCAAAACATTCATTTCAAAAACCTCGATGACGCTAATTCTGTGGGTGTCGCTGGCACGTCGACGATCTGAGCGTCGCGTACCAACTCTGGAGGAGCGAGCTTACTCGCGAAAGCGGTGTGTCAGACGACATGGTGTCTCTGACCGATTGCATTCGCGAGCAAGCTCGCTCCCACAGTTAATCGCTGTATCAATGGCGGAAGTGGCGCATGCCCGTGAACACCATTGCAATCCCGGCTTCATCGGCAGCGGCAATCACTTCGTTGTCACGCATCGAGCCGCCTGGCTGGATCACCGCAGTGATGCCGACCTTGGCCGCGTTGTCGATGCCGTCACGGAACGGGAAGAATGCGTCCGATGCCATGACCGCGCCCTGAACCTGCAGACCGGCGTGCTCAGCCTTGATGGCCGCGATGCGCGCAGAGTTCACACGGCTCATCTGGCCTGCGCCGACGCCGATGGTCTGGCGATTCTTGGCGTAGACGATGGCGTTGGATTTGACGTACTTGGCCACTTTCCACGCGAAGATCAGGTCATGGATTTCCTGCTCGGTTGGCGCGCGTTTGGTCACGACTTTCAGGTCGTCCGCGGTGATCATGCCGATGTCGCGGCTTTGCACCAGCAGGCCGCCGTTGACACGTTTGTAGTCCCACGCCGGGGCGCGCTCTGCATCCCACTGGCCGCTGGTCAGCAGACGCACGTTGGCTTTGCTGGCGACGATGGCCTGAGCTTCGGCGCTGACGCTCGGGGCGATGATCACTTCGACGAACTGGCGCTCGACGATGGCCTTGGCGGTCTCTGCGTCCAGTTCGCGGTTGAAGGCAATGATGCCGCCGAATGCCGACTCGCTGTCGGTGGCGTAGGCCAGTTCGTACGCCTGGCGAATGCCGCCTTCAGCGTCAGGGCTGACCGCCACGCCGCACGGGTTGGCGTGCTTGACGATGACGCATGCCGGTTTGACGAAGCTCTTCACGCACTCGAGCGCTGCGTCGATATCGGCGACGTTGTTGTAGGACAGTTCCTTGCCTTGCAACTGAGTCGCTGTGGCGATGCCGACTTCGGCCGGTTTGGCTTCGACATAGAACGCCGCGCTCTGATGCGGGTTCTCGCCGTAGCGCATTTCCTGCGCCTTGATGAACTGGGTGTTGAAGGTGCGCGGGAACTCGCTGCGGCCTTCGGTCGACAGGGTTTCAGCGCTCTGATCGACGCTGCCCAAGTAGTTGGCGATCATGCCGTCGTAGGCCGCAGTGTGTTCGAAGGCCTTGAGCATCAGGTCGAAACGCTGAGCGTAGGTCAGGCCACCTGCCTTGAGGTTCTCCAGCACTTGGCCGTAATCGCTGGCGTTGACCACGATCGCGACGTCTTTGTGGTTTTTTGCAGCCGAACGGACCATGGTCGGGCCGCCGATGTCGATGTTCTCGATGGCGGTCGGCAGGTCGCAGCCTGGCTTGGAAACAGTCGCTTCGAACGGATAGAGGTTGACGGCAACCAGGTCGATCGGCTTGATGCCGTGTTCGGCCATGATGGCGTCGTCGGTGCCGCGACGGCCCAGGATGCCGCCGTGGATTTTCGGATGCAGGGTCTTGACGCGACCGTCCATCATTTCTGCGAAGCCGGTGTAATCCGCGACTTCTACCGCTGCGACGCCGTTGTCCTTGAGCAGCTTGAAGGTACCGCCGGTGGAAAGGATCTCGACGCCGAGGGCTTCGAGTTCACGGGCGAATTCAAGGATCCCGGTCTTGTTGGATACGCTGATCAAGGCGCGGCGGATCGGCAGGCGGGTAGTCTGGTCGGTCATCTCAACTTCCATCAAAAGCAAAAGAATTCAGCAAAAAAGCGACCCGGTCAGGTCGCTTTTTGTGTTTTGGATGCTTACAGCAGATCGTACTGCTTGAGTTTCTTGCGCAGGGTGCCACGGTTCAGCCCCAGCAGCTCGGACGCCTTGGTCTGGTTGCCCTTGACGTAGTTCATCACGCACTCGAGCAACGGCGCTTCGACTTCCGAGAGCACAAGGTTGTAGACATCAGTGACGGCAGCACCTTCAAGGTGAGCGAAATAATTGTGCAACGCCTTCTCGACGCTTCCGCGCAGGGTCTGGCCCTCTTCGCTTGGCGTATTCAGGTGTTGTTTCAAATTGACGTTGTCGCTCACGGGCGTTGTTCCACTCACTAAAGTCTCTGTCATCATCGTCATGCGGCCACCTCTTCTTAGTTCCCTGCTTCCGGGCTTTTATCGCGTTGGGAGAAGAACTCCCGAACGTTGGCGCACTGTGCTTCCGTATCTTCCAAACGATTGAAATGGGCGCGAAACTCCCTGGCGCCCGGCAAGGTTGCGAGATACCAGCCGACATGCTTGCGTGCGATCCGCACGCCCATCACATCGCCATAGAACGTGTGGAGCCCCGCCAGATGCTCTAGCAGAATGCGTTCCACTTCACCCATTGGCAGCGCAGGAAGTTTCTCCCCGGTGCGCAGGTAATGTTCTATCTCGCGAAAAATCCATGGGCGCCCCTGGGCGGCCCGGCCAATCAACAACCCGTCTGCACCGGTCGCGTCGAGGACGTGCCGGGCTTTTTCCGGTGAATCGATATCGCCGTTGGCAAATACCGGAATCGACACCGCCTGCTTGATCGCCGCGATCGTGTCGTACTCGGCTTCGCCGGTGTAGAGATCCGCGCGGGTCCGGCCATGTACCGCCAATGCCTGTATTCCGGCTTGTTCGGCGATCCGGGCGACCGTCAGACCATTTTTGTTCGCCCGGTCCCAGCCGGTGCGAATCTTCAGGGTGACCGGTACCTCGACTGCTGCAACCACTGCATGCAGGATTTCGGTCACCAACTGTTCATCTTTCAACAGTGCGGACCCAGCGGCCTTGTTGCAGACCTTCTTTGCCGGACAGCCCATGTTGATATCGATGATCTGTGCGCCAAGTTCGACGTTGGCACGTGCTGCATCCGCAAGCATCTGCGGGTCTCCGCCGGCGATCTGGACCGAGCGTGGCTCGGGATCACCCTCGTGAATCATGCGCAGCCGGGATTTGCGGCTGTTCCACAGGCTCATGTCACTGGTGACCATTTCCGAGACCACGAGGCCCGCGCCGAGCTGGCGGCAAAGCTGCCGGAAGGGCTGGTCGGTGACGCCCGCCATGGGGGCGAGGATCAAGCCGTTTTGCAATGTGTATGGGCCGATGCGTACCGCCGACATAGGGTGACCTGTTGTGGGGCCGAATCACGAGGTCTGGTCCGAAAAGTGCTTCTGCACCCAATCAGACGGGACCCAGAGTATGAAAAAGGGTGGGCATGATACCCGCTCTCGATGACTGGATAAAGGCTGAATTGGATAAAATCTGAACAGCTGCTTTCTTATCGCGAACAGTTAGGTTCGGGTGCGCATTGTCATAAAACTGTCGTCGGATTTCGGGCGGCGCTGGCCTGATCGCGCTGCCGCATTTCAGTGCGTGGGACAGGCGGCCATCAAACCCGGATTTTACTCCGGCGAGCGAAAACTCAAACTGTAATTCACCGCCTTCGCTCCCGGATCGAGAATGTCCAGCGCGATGTGAATAGGCGTCTGCGGCGGCATTTCATCCTTGCCGGCGAGTTCGCCGCTCAGGTATTCGCCGGGCTTGAACCGACGACTGGCAATCAGCTGACCACTGGCATCGGCAAATCGCAGTTCGAGCAGCGGGAAGGGCTGCGAGAACGATGCGCGATTGTAGATGATGGCGTCCACGACCAATGCGCCCTGGAATTCAGGATGGCTGCGCACCACCAGATTGCTGCTCTTGAGCAGCTTGATATCGACTTTCGACGGAACCTTACAGCCCACTTCCGGGCAGATCTGCTGGAACCAGGGACGATATTGATCCTGCCGCGCGAGCTCATCGAAGTGATACCAGATGTACTGGCCCGCCAATACGGCCAACGCGATCAGCACCAGGAACATCCACAGTATGCGCCGGCCCCAGCGGGGTTTGGGTTTCTGCCAGGCAAGTTGCAGCGGGTCATCCGTCAGATCCAGCAACGCCTGATCGCGCAGCCCGGGTTCGCTTCGCCCACGTTTGCCGTGAGGCGGCTCTGGGTGGTCGTCTTCTTCATGGTCATGGCGATCTCGCTCGTCATCATCGTCCAGAGCAGAAAAGCGCTCGGAAGTGTGCGGCTCGTCAGGCTCGGCATCGTTGCGCAACCGTTGAGCGCGGGCGGGCTCGTCGTCCAGGTCATCGTCAGGGGTCAATGAGAAGGAAGGCTCAGTGCGATGGTCTTCGTGCTCATCGACGTGCGGATCTGCCCGATCTTCATGGAGGTCCGGGCCGTCGTGGTCTTCGATCACCTCGGCGCGCAGCTCTGGCAACTGGCTGACATCGTCGTGGCCGAGACCCTGATCCCACGATTCCTGACCGACATCCGGCTCATCACGGCGCGCGCTGAATGATTCGACGGCGTCGTGATCGCGGGTCTGGCTCGCGCGCCCGAAGGATTCCGGCAGCTGGATTTCCCGCTGTTCGAGACGGGCGAGCTCGACGTCCAGATCATCCAGGTCAAGGCTGTCGAGGTCGACCGGGCGTGGGTCCTGCCTGACCGGCAAAGGCGCGGGCGGAGCAAGCACGACCGACTGCGGCGCAATGACTTCGGGCCTGGCCTCGACCGGCTCCGGCGGCGTTACCCCTGATTCGGTGGTTTGAGCGGTGTTCTGCGCCCCGGCGCGTTGTTCCAGTAGTTGTCTGGCAGCGTTGAACACTTGCAGGCACGAGCCGCAGCGAACCATGCCTCGTGCCACGCTCAACTGGGCGTGGCTGACACGGAAGCTGGTCTGGCAATGCGGGCACTGAGTGACGAAACTGTCGGTCATGCGGGTATCCGGGGTTAACGAGCGCCTGAAATCGGGATCTTAGGGCAAATGGTTTCTAGCGACGACGACCGGTGATCCGCACCCAGCCATCGCGGTTGGCGATCGGGTCAAGGTCGAATGTGTCGGCATAGGCGGCAGCCACTTCATCGCCTTGCTCGGCAAGAATACCGGACAGCGCCAGGCGGCCACCGGGTTTGACCAGGCTGGCCAGCTGAGGTGCCAGAGAAACCAGCGGTCCGGCCAAAATATTCGCGACCAGTACGTCGGCCGGTTCTTGCGGCAGGTCTTCAGGCAGGTACAGCGGGAATTTTTCCGGCGCGACATGGTTGCGTCCGGCATTGTCGCGGGAGGCTTCCAGCGCCTGAACATCGATGTCCGTGCCTATGGCGTGCCTGGCGCCCAGCAGCAGCGCAGCGATGGCGAGAATGCCTGAGCCACAGCCGAAATCCAGCACGTTGCAATTGCTCAGGTCCTGACCGTCGAGCCATTCCAGGCACAAGGCCGTGGTCGGGTGTGTGCCAGTGCCGAAAGCCAGACCCGGGTCGAGCAGCAGATTGACTGCGTCCGGCTCAGGCGCGGCGTGCCAGCTGGGCACGATCCACAGGCGCTGACCAAAACGCATCGGCTGGAAGTTGTCCATCCAGCTGCGTTCCCAGTCCTGATCTTCGATGACTTCGTGCGTATGTTCCGGCAGCTCGGCACCTGTGAGCAGGGTCAGGTGAGCCAGCACCTGATCAGCGTTGGTGTCCGCTTCGAACAACGCGAGCAAGTGAGTGTGGGACCACAGTGGCGTGGTGTTCAGCTCGGGTTCGAAGATCGGCTGGTCCTCGGCATCCATGAACGTGACCGATACGGCGCCGACTTCGAGAAGGGCGTCTTCGTAGGTTTCGGCTTGTTCTGGGCTGATGGCGAGACGGACTTGCAGCCAGGGCATGGCGGGTTACCTTCGAATTTGAAAAGAATGAGCGGCGCAGCGCCACGAAAGACCGGCAAGTTTACGGGGTTCGCGGGGAAACAACAAAGTGGGTGTCGCGATCTGTGAGGTGCCTGTGATCTGGCGGGGTGGTGAACACGCATGACCGGCTTTGGCCGGGAAAGCGTCAGGCGTCATAACGCAAGGTTGATGTCGTCCACACAGGGGGCTTCCCGGCTGAAGCCGGTCCTACGGGATCGCGCCCCTCAAACACAACAAAGCCGCTCGAAAGCGGCTTTGTGGTCTGTGGCACGTGCTGGCGGATCAGTGTTTCTCACCGGCCAGTTTGTGTTCCAGGTAGTGGATGTTGACGCCGCCTTTGCAGAAGCCTTCATCACGGGTCAGATCACGGTGCAGCGGGATGTTGGTCCTGATCCCGTCTACCACGATTTCGTCCAGGGCGTTGCGCATGCGCGCCATGGCTTCGTCGCGGTCCTTGCCCCAGGTGATCAGCTTGCCGATCAGCGAGTCATAGTTCGGTGGAACCGCATAACCGCTGTACAGGTGCGAATCGACGCGAACGCCGTTGCCGCCCGGTGCGTGGAAATGCTTAACCGTGCCTGGGCTCGGCATGAAGGTTTTCGGGTCTTCGGCGTTGATCCGGCACTCAAGCGCGTGACCGTGAATCTTCACGTCATCCTGGGTGTACGACAGCGGATTGCCAGCGGCGATGCTGAGCATCTCCTTGACGATGTCGATGCCGGTGACCATTTCCGAAACCGGGTGCTCGACCTGTACGCGGGTGTTCATTTCGATGAAATAGAACGCGCCGTTCTCGTAGAGGAATTCGAACGTACCGGCACCGCGGTAACCGATGTCGATGCACGCTTTGACGCAGCGAGCCAGCACTTCGGCGCGGGCTTTCTCGTCGATGCCCGGAGCCGGCGCTTCTTCAAGCACCTTCTGGTGGCGGCGTTGCAGCGAGCAGTCGCGGTCGCCCAGATGGATGGCGTGGCCCTGGCCATCGGACAGTACCTGAACTTCCACGTGACGCGGGTTGGTCAGGAACTTCTCCAGGTAGACCATCGGGTTGCCGAACGCTGCACCCGCTTCGCTGCGGGTCAGTTTGGCCGAGGCGATCAGGTCCTCTTCCTTGTGCACCACGCGCATGCCGCGACCACCGCCGCCGCCAGCGGCCTTGATGATCACCGGGTAGCCGACCTTGCGGCCGATACGCAGCGCTTCTTCTTCGTCTTCCGGCAGTGGGCCGTCAGAGCCCGGAACGGTAGGCACGTTCGCTTTGATCATTGCGTCCTTGGCCGAAACCTTGTCGCCCATCAGGCGAATGGTGTCGGCTTTGGGGCCAATGAAGGCAAAACCGGATTTCTCGACCTGCTCGGCGAAATCGGCGTTTTCAGCCAGGAAGCCATAGCCAGGGTGGATCGCCGTGGCGCCGGTCACTTCGGCAGCCGCGATGATCGCCGGGATGTGCAGGTAGGACTGAGCAGCCGATGCCGGACCGATGCAGACGGATTCGTCGGCCAGACCCAGGTGCATCAGGTCCTTGTCAGCCTTGGAGTAAACGGCGACGGTCTTGATGCCCAGCTCTTTGCAGGCACGCAGGATCCGCAGGGCGATTTCACCGCGGTTGGCGATCAGAACTTTTTCCAACTTCGCAGGTTTCAACATCGTTGGCTCTCCGCGGTTCAAACGATGGTGAACAGCGGCTGGTCATACTCAACCGGCTGGCCGTCTTCGACGAGGATGGACTCGATCACGCCGCTGGTTTCGGCTTCGATGTGGTTCATCATTTTCATCGCTTCGACGATGCAGAGGGTGTCGCCTTTCTTCACGGTCTGGCCGACTTCAACGAAGGCTGGCGAGGATGGCGAAGCTTTGCGGTAGAACGTGCCGACCATTGGCGAGCGGGCAACGGTGCCGTTGAGCTTGGCTGCGGCTGGTGCTTCGGCAGCGGCAGCGGCGGCCGGAGCAGCGGCCGGAGCAGGTGCAGCAGGCGCTGCGACCGGGGCCGGCGCGTAGTATTGCTGTGCCGGAGTCTTGCTGTGACGGCTGATACGAACGGATTCTTCGCCTTCACGGATTTCCAGCTCGTCGATGCCAGACTCTTCCAGCAGTTCGATCAGTTTCTTGACTTTACGGATATCCATTAATCATCAACTCCCAGGGGACGGTCAGGGGTATTCGGTAGCCGGTTCAGGCTGTGTGGCTCAGTGCGAAACTGCGCCGTTCACGCCTTTGAACGGGTGGCCAGTTGTTCCAGGGCGGCCTCCAGGGCCAGTCGGTATCCGCTGGCGCCAAGGCCGCAGATCACTCCTACAGCGACATCTGAAAAGTAGGAGTGATGGCGGAAAGGTTCGCGTTTGTGCACGTTCGAGAGGTGCACTTCGATGAATGGGATGCTCACTCCCAGCAACGCGTCACGTATTGCAACACTTGTGTGAGTAAAAGCGGCCGGATTGATCAGGATAAAGTCCACGCCTTCATCGCGGGCAGCGTGGATGCGGTCGATCAATTCGTACTCGGCGTTGCTCTGCAGATACATCAGATGGTGACCGGCTTCGCGCGCACGTTTTTCCAGATCCTGGTTGATGTCGGCCAACGTGATCGAGCCATAGATGCCCGGTTCCCGGGTGCCTAGCAGGTTCAGGTTAGGTCCGTGAAGAACCAGAAAAGTCGCCATCGTGTGTTCCTTGTTGTGTGCGTTTTCGACGCTCGCATCAGATGCGAGCCGTTGATGCGCAGCGACTATGCCGGAAACCGCAATGGACTGTCCAGTTACCGGCAATATTCAGCACGATGTCCGATATTCACGCAAAGTTTGTGACTATGAGACTAAATTTGGTCATTTGCTCTAGACAGGCGCTCAGAGAAGGCCTGAACGTTGATTTCGCCGACGACACGAACATTTTCCAGCTCGTTTCCATCTTTTCCGAAAAACAGCAGCGCGGGCGGTCCGAACAATTTGTAACGGTCGAGCAGCGCACGTTGCTCAGCATTGCTGTCCGTCATGTCAAAGCGAATCAGACGAAACCCCGTAAGCTGGCTGACGATCTTCGGGTCCGGCAGCACGTCATGTTCGATCACTTTGCAACTGATGCACCAGTCGGCGTACCAGCCCACCAGCACCGGTTGTCCGGCGTTTTTCGAATCTTCGAGGATCTGTTCCAGCTCACTCGTCTTACTGATTGTCTGCCAACGGCCGGTCGTATCGGGGGCGGAAGTCTGTGTTCCAGAGGCCGCCTTGTCGTTACCCAATGGGCGCAACGGGTCGGTGCGCCCACTCAGCGCGCCGTACCAGCAGGACAGAGCGTAGACCAGCAAAAACAGGCCCAGCAGTTGCGCAAGACGGCCACGGGTGGATTTTTCTCCGAACTCCAGCGCACCCAGAAACAACGCGACGCCCGCCCACAGCAGGCCGATCAGCAGCAAGGTGGCCTGGCCGGGAATGACCCGACTGAGCAAGCCGATCGCCAGCGCCAGCAGTAAAACGCCAATCGCGTTCTTGACCGTGACCAGCCAAGGCCCGCTCTTCGGCAGCCAGGCCGCGCCACCCGTCGCGACTAACACCATCGGTGCGCCCATGCCCAGCCCTAGCGCGAACAGTTTCAGCGCGCCGCCCACGGTATCGCCGCTGGCACTTATATAAAGCAGCGCGCCCGCCAGCGGAGCCGACACGCAAGGCGAAACCAGCAGACTCGAAACCACGCCCAGCACTGCGGCGCCCCACAGCGAGCCGCCCTGCGTGTTGCCGGCGATGCGGTCCAGACGATCGTTCAGGGCGCGAGGCAGACGCAACTCGAACGCGCCGAACATGGCGATGGCGAATATCACGAAGAACAGCGAAAAAGGGACCAGCACCCAGGCCGATTGCAGTCGTGCCTGCAAATTGAGGCTTGCGCCGAACATGCCCATCAGCGCGCCAAGCATGGCGAAACAGATCGCCATCGGCAGCACGTAAGCGAGTGAGAGCGAGAACCCGCGCAGGCCGCCAATCTGCCCGCGCAGTACCACGCCGGAAAGAATCGGCAGCATCGGCAACACGCACGGCGTGAAGGTCAGGCCGATTCCGGCGAGGAAAAAAAGCGCGAGTTGTTTCCAGCTGAAGTCCGCCACGCCTGCGCTCGGGGGTAGCGAAGGGTCCGATTTGGCAGCGGTTGTCCCTGCGATGCTCAGGCGTTCTGTTTCCGGCGGGTAGCACAGGCCTTTGTCGGCGCAGCCCTGATAGGTCACGACCAGCGTGAAGGGGCGTGTGTCGCCAGCCTTGCGCGGCAGGTTGATGTCCAGAATGCCGTGATACACCTCGACATCGCCGAAGTACTCATCGTGCTTCTTCTCGCCGTCGGGTAACTGGGCCGCACCCAGGCCAATGTCGGCCGGTTCGGTGCGGAACTGAAAGCGGTGGCGATAGAGGTAATAGCCTTCGGTGGCGACGAATTGCAGCTTGATCGACTCGGCAGTGCTGTCGATGAGGTTGAGCTGGAATGCCTCACGAACCGGGAGAAAGTCCTTGCTGTTGTCGACGGCGCTGCCCAGTGCCGGGCTGCCGAACGTCGAGCCAGGCCTGTTATCCAGCAGACTCGCGCTGAAGGCGGGCAGGGCGAAGGTCAGCAGTATCAGACAAAACAGGCGGCGCATGGTGGTCTCGCATGACAAAAGTCCGCGCATGATAGCGGAGTGTTTGCAGGCGTGCAGGCGCACCGAGTCGTGCGGGATATTTGCGTGCGGCCGAAGCCCGTGGCGCGGGCTCGCCGGCGATGGCGCGGGTGACTAAACGATATCAACCTGCGTGTGCTTGCTCGCGCCGGACGAGGTGAATCCTTCCTGCAACCCATGCACCTGATTGCGGCCGGCCTTTTTCGCCCGGTACAGCGCCTCGTCGGCCTGAGACGCCATCATCAGTGCATCGTCGTGTTCGCCCAGCTCGACGACACCGGCGCTGAACGTGCAGAACAGGTCGACAGGCTGAGCGGGGTAATGGATTTCGGCGAAGCGACGACGGATTTCATCGAGGACGTCATGAGCGGCCTGCAGATCGGTGTCGGGCATGACGACGGCAAATTCCTCACCGCCGTAACGACCGATGTAGTCAGTCTTGCGCAGCCGCTGCTTGAGAAACAGCGCGAGGCTTTTGATCACCCGATCGCCCATTGGGTGGCCGTGGCTGTCGTTGACCTTCTTGAAATGATCGATATCGAGCATCGCAAAGCTCAGCGGCTTGCTTTCGCGACGCGCCCGAAAGCTGCAATCTTCCAGTAATTGCAGGATGTGCGTGTGGTTGTACAGCCCCGTCAGACTGTCGCGCACCATCCGTGCCTTGAGGTTGCGCGCTCGCGCAGCGCGGTTGCGAACAGTGGTGATCAGATGGCGCGGCTTGATCGGTTTGGTCAGGAAGTCATCGCCGCCTTCGCTCATGGCGTCGAGTTGTTTGTCCAGATCGTCTTCGGCGGACAGATAAATGATCGGCACGCTGACGTAGCGATCGTTGTGGCGAATGACCTTCGCCAGTTCGGTGCCCGTGCAACCGGGCATGTACATGTCGAGAATGATCAGGTCAGGCTGGAAGTCCGCCAGCTCGGCCATTGTCTGGATGGGATCGAACAATGTCCGCGTGACGATCCCGGCGCTGTTGAGCAGGCGCTCGGTGTGCGTGGCCTGGGCGCGGGAGTCATCGATCACGAGCACCTTGTAGGGCTCATATTGGGCCACGCGGGTGAGGATTTCGATCTTCTCCAGCAGGCTCGAGGCTTCGAGTGTGCCGGTCAGAAACTCTTCGCCGCCTGCGCGGACGGCGGCCAGTCGCGTCGGTGTGTCGGTCTCGTGATGACTGAAAAACAGCAGCGGCAGTTTCTGCTCAAGCCCTTCCTGCATTTTCGACGCGAGCTTGAGGCCTTCGCCGGTGCCGCCGAAGTCCACGTCCATCACCACCGCCGCAGGCAATCGTTCGGCGAGCGTTGCGTGGAAGGCGTTGACGCTGTCCAGCGACTGCGCGCTCAGGCCGAAGAATTCCAGCTGTTTGGCCAGCCGTTCTCCTCGTTCGTGGTCTTGCAACACGATGTAAATCGGTTTGCGAAGGGGCGGCAAGGAAGTCTGATCCAGTCGGTCGCCATGCCTCAGACCGGTGCGGGACAGCCGCTGCATCAGGCGATTGAGGTCCGTGATCAGCACGCTGCTCAGCCGGCCGCGATTGGCTTCCACATCGGCCAGCGACTGCCCGATTGCCGTCGCCAGCTGCGCATGCTCGAACTGCTCGAAACGCTCCGCAAAGCGCAATAGCCGCTGATTGGCTTCGCTCAATTCCGCCATGTCCGAGGCCGACCATTCGCTTTGCTGCAGGCGCTGCCATACCTCCAGGATCTGACGTGCCTGGTGGATGACGCGCTGGGCGAAGTGGTGTTTGAGGCGGTCGCGGCTCGGATCTTCTGCTTCAGTCATAACCTGACTACTTATAGGGGAAACCCCGATACAAATGCTGGCGCTATGCTAGCACTACTTTTATCGCCCAAGTGCACCGCAAGTCATTTTGTTGTCATTTTTTCAGGCCTCGGGGCGTCAATTTTCCAGCTTTCATTGCGAGTTCTGTGCCAGCGCTGATGGAAATTTGATGAGTGGCACGTAAAAACAGGCGCCTCAGCTTCCCGACTTGAGCCGGGAAATCCCTGAGTTCATGCGAAGAGCGTCGGGCAGGCCCCGTTCCGACTAACGCCCAACAGCTTCGCTTTGTGTCTGACGGTACATGCAGGTCACCATGCGCAGGCGCGACGATGACGTTCCCGGACGCGTCGGTAACGCAACTGGACAACGGGTCGCGTTCCTGCCAAACGCACCTTGCTGTAAGGTTGCGGTCAGAAGCACTGAATTCGTGACTGAAAGGACAAGGCCATGCTGGATTGGAAGAAGCGCTCGGGCAGCGCGGGAACTGAACGCGTTGACGAGAAGCCGGTGGGCAAGGCGCCTCGGGGTTATTGGGGCGGTCTGTTCTTCAGCCGTGCGGTGGGCGCGGTGGTTGGCATCTATCTGGTCGTGACCATCGTGCTGGGTATCTGGTGGAGCAGCGAACCGGCGCTGTTCCCGGTTCAGCAGCAGGCGCAAGCGGCCGCTGAGCGCGAAGGCAAGCAGATGGTGATCGGTTACACCACCGTCGAAACCCTCAAGACCGTCGCTTCGACGCTGCTGGACAAGCCCGGCGGCTACATTTCCAACGACCGTTTTCCTCCGGGATTGTGGATGGACAACACGCCAAGCTGGGAATACGGCGTGCTGGTTCAAGTCCGTGACCTGAGCCGGGCCCTGCGCAAGGACTTCGCCCGCTCCCAGTCGCAGTCGGCTGAAGATGGCGATCTGGCGCGCGCCGAACCGCTGTTCAACTTCGACAACAAAAGCTGGGTGCTGCCTTCGAGCGAATCGCAGTACCGCGATGGTATCGCTGCATTGAGCCGATATCAGGCACGCCTGTCCGACCCGAACCAGAAAGGCGCACTGTTCTACACCCGTGCCGACAACCTCAATAACTGGCTGGGCGACGTGGGCACGCGCCTGGGTTCGCTGTCTCAGCGTCTGTCTGCCAGCGTTGGCCGCGTCAAACTCAACAGCACGCTGAAAACCGAAGCGCAGTCCACCGTGACCGTGAAACCGGGCGAAGTGCCGCAGGTGGACGAAGAGATCGTCGAGACCCCATGGATGCAGATCGACAACGTGTTCTATGAAGCGCGTGGTCAGGCCTGGGCGCTGTCGCATCTGCTGCGTGCAATCGAAGTGGACTTCGCTGACGTGCTGGCGAAGAAAAACGCAACGGTCAGCGTGCGTCAGATCATTCGCGAGCTGGAGGCTTCGCAGGAGCCGATGTGGAGCCCGGTGATTCTCAACGGCAGCCCGTTCGGCGTGTTCGCCAACCACTCTCTGGTCATGGCCAATTACCTGTCGCGAGCCAACGCGGCGGTGATCGACCTGCGCCAGTTGTTGTCCCAGGGCTGATCGGTGCCGGTTTCGGATCAGGAAGTGGCTCATCGTGCGGCCTCCGATGCCGAGCTGATCGCGTGGGTTGATCGTCAGGATCAACTGCTCGGTGCGCTGCCGCGTGCCGAGTTGCGCGAACGAGGACTGATCGGGCGTGGCACCTACATCCTGCTGTTCAATTCCTCCGGGGAGCTTTGCGTGCACCAGCGCACGCTGAGCAAGGCGATCTATCCGGGCTACTGGGATGTGGCGGCCGGAGGCATGGTTCAGGCGGATGAAACGTACGCGGAGTCCGCCGCGCGTGAGCTGGAGGAAGAACTGGGTGTGTCGGGCGTCGAACTCACGGCTCACGAGCGGTTCTTCTTCGATCAGCCAGGCAACCGTCTGTGGTGCGCGGTGTTTTCAGCGGTCTGGGACGGACCCTTGAATTTGCAGCCTGAGGAAGTTATCCAGGCGCGGTTTATCGGCATCGAGCAGGTGCTGCTCGAAACCGTCGAAAAGCCTTATTGCCCGGACTCTTTGGCCGCGTTGAAGCGCTATTTGGGCGACGTCGCAAATGTCCCGTAAATTGGCGCATATTTGCACTTAGCAACGCCGCTTTTTGCCGTTACACTGCGCGACTTTTCAAGCTGGACCGCCCTTGCGGTCCAGTAGCGCTGCCCCTGCCTGAGTGGGGCTTCGCGGTCGGCCCGCAGACTGGTGTTCTGACGCTCTGCCCGACCAGACTTTGGTCCTCAAGAAGAGGATTGCCAGTGGCCAAAAAAGCCGCATCCTTCGCCGCCCTCGGTGGCCTGGTATTTTCAACCGACGCCGGTCGGCATTGTCCCGAATGCCGTCAGCCTGTCGACGCCTGCACCTGCAAAACGTCGGTCATCCCGCAGGGTGATGGCATCGCCCGTGTTCGCCGCGAAAGCAAAGGCCGTGGCGGCAAGACGGTGACGACCATCACCGGCGTGGCACTGGCCGAAGACGCGCTCAAGGAACTGGCGACTACGCTCAAGCGTCGATGCGGCACTGGCGGCGCGCTCAAGGATGGCGTGATCGAGATCCAGGGCGATCACGTCGAGACGCTGCTGGCCGAGTTGGTCAAGCAAGGCTTCAAGGCGAAAAAGTCGGGCGGCTGAGTCGTCTGGTCTTCCCGCCCCGGTTTCCGCTGTCGGTCTGGCGCTGCCCCGTTAAAGCAAACTCTGTCTGTTCTCGTGGGTCTACTGCCCCATGCGAGCTGGCGCCAAACCGTCATTTCCACTCTTTACACTGCGCCCAGCCGGTCATGGCTGGCGCTTTATGACTTCTATATAGGGGACTTCGATGTCCGTACGACGCACACGCAAAGACGATGGCAGCCAATGGACCGTGGCGGACAGCCGCAGTGTCTACGGAATTCGTCATTGGGGGGCCGGTTACTTTGCAATCAACGAAGCCGGCCGCGTTGAAGTTCGCCCCAATGGCCCGGGCAGTTCGCCCATCGACCTGTACGAGCAAGTCGACGAGCTGCGCAAAAGCGGCTTGTCTCTGCCGCTGCTGGTCCGCTTTCCTGACATCCTGCAAGACCGCGTGCGTCAGTTGACCGGTGCGTTCGACGAAAACATCGCGCGCCTCGAATACCAGAGCAAGTACACCGCGCTCTACCCGATCAAGGTCAACCAGCAGGAAGCGGTGGTCGAGAACATCATCGCCACGCAAGACGTTTCCATCGGCCTGGAGGCCGGCTCCAAGCCAGAACTGATGGCAGTGCTGGCGCTGGCCCCCAAGGGCGGCACCATCGTCTGCAACGGTTACAAGGACCGCGAGTTCATCCGTCTGGCATTGATGGGTCAAAAGCTGGGCCACAACGTTTTCATCGTCATCGAGAAAGAATCCGAAGTCGAGCTGGTGATTGAAGAGGCCGCTGAGCTCAAGGTGGCGCCACAGGTCGGGCTGCGCGTGCGCCTGTCGTCGCTGGCGTCGAGCAAGTGGGCCGACACAGGTGGTGAAAAATCGAAGTTCGGCCTGTCCGCCGCGCAATTGCTGTCGGTGGTCGAGCGCTTCACCAAGGCGGGCCTGGACCAGGGCATTCGGCTGTTGCACTTCCACATGGGTTCGCAGATCGCCAACCTGGCGGACTATCAGCACGGCTTCAAAGAAGCGATTCGCTACTACGGCGAGCTGCGCAATCTGGGCCTGCCGGTGGATCACATCGACGTGGGCGGCGGGCTGGGTGTGGATTACGACGGTACGCACTCGCGCAATGCCAGCTCGATCAACTACGACATGGATGACTACGCCGGTGTCGTAGTGGGCATGTTGAAAGAGTTCTGTGATGCGCAGGGTCTGCCGCATCCGCACATTTTCTCCGAAAGCGGCCGCTCGCTGACGGCGCACCACGCGATGCTGGTGATTCAGGTCACCGACGTCGAACGTCACAACGACGAAGTGCCGGAAATCACTGACAAGGAAAGCCTGCCCGAAACCCTGCAGTGGCTGGTTGACCTGCTCGGCCCGACCGACATCGAGATGGTCACCGAAACGTACTGGCGTGCAACGCACTATATGAGCGACATCGCGGCGCAGTATTCGGACGGCAAGATCACCCTGGCGCAAAAAGCGTTGGGCGAGCAGTGTTATTTCGCGGTCTGTCGTCGCCTGCACAACTCGCTCAAGGCGCGTCAGCGTTCGCATCGTCAGGTGCTGGACGAGCTCAATGACAAGCTGGCCGACAAGTACATCTGCAACTTCTCGGTGTTCCAGAGCCTGCCGGACACCTGGGCGATCGATCAGGTGCTGCCGATCATCCCGCTGCACCGTCTGGACGAAGAGCCGCTGCGTCGCGCGGTGTTGCAGGATCTGACCTGTGACTCCGACGGCAAGATCAACCAGTACGTCGACGAGCAAAGCATCGAAACCAGCTTGCCCGTTCACGCTTTGAACGAAGGCGAAGACTATCTGCTGGGTGTGTTCCTGGTGGGCGCGTATCAGGAAATTCTGGGCGACATGCACAACCTGTTCGGCGATACCGACTCGGTGAACATCTACCAGAATGCCGATGGCAGCGCCTACTCGGCCGGTATCGAAACCCACGACACCATCGAAGACATGCTGCGTTACGTGCACCTGTCGCCGGAGGAGCTGATGACCCATTACCGGGACAAAGTCGCGAGCGCCAAGATCAGCCCGCGCGAGCGCACCCAGTATCTGGACGCGCTGCGTCTGGGACTGACACGGTCCTCGTACCTGTCTTCCTGACACGCCTGCCGGCTGAACGAAACGGGCCCTTCACGGGCCCGTTTTTTTTTGGCTGCCGACGATCAAATACGACGTTGGCAGAGCAGGAAAGAAAACGACTCCTACAGATTTTTCCTGCATTGCTGTCCTCTGCTGTAGGTCCTTTCCTGTTCTGCATTTGTGCCCTCTACTTGGTGCATTTTCTCCGCCAGAATCCGCGGCCACTCATCAGCCGAGGTCATCCGCGCCATGCAATCCCCTGTCAACGCCACGCGTCTGCGTCTGGACATTCAGCGCCCCAAACGCTCATTCGAGGTGCTGTCATGCAAGGGCGCCGAGCCGTTCAACCGCCCTTATTTCTTTGAGCTGCAGATCATCACCGAGCAGGGTCCGCTGGATGCGCACGAGTTCCTGTTCAGCGCGGGCTTCCTGCATCCGCACCCCAGGCAACCCTGTATCCACGGGCACATTCAGAGCATCGTGCGCAGCAGTGGCGGGTCGGGGCAATCCCAGTCGCCAGGGCAGGCGCCGATCCGTTACGACATCACGTTTGGTCCTCGACTGGGCCTGATGGCTTTCCGGCACAACCGCCGGATCTTTCAAGGCATGTGTGCCAGAACAATAATCGCGCAGCTGTTGCACGAGCATGGCATCGTCGATGGCCTTTACCTCTGGCAGCGCGCTCAGCCCTGCGCGACTCGTGACTACTGCGCGCAGTATTTCGAGAGCGATCTTCAGCTGCTTCAGCGGTTATGCGAAGAGGAGGGCGTGCACTATCGCTTCGAGCATTCGCCGAAGCGGCACGTTGTCATCTTCGTCGATGCGCCGCCTGATCGTCCGAGTGCGCAGCCGCCCCGCGCAAGCAGTCGATCACGTGGCAATGCGGCCGGCAAAACCGCCTCGCCCCTGCGCAGACGCGCCACCCTGCAACGCGCCTGTGTGGCGGGCGAGCTGTTTTCGCTCGCCACGCACGATGAAAAGGGCCGGATAAAAGTGCGTTTTGAGTGGGGCCATCAGGGCGAGGGCGCGCGTTTCAACGATTGCTGGATCGTGCTGGCCGACCATCTTGATCGACGCCCCGAGCAGTGGTGGGGCGGGATGGAGGTCGTGGTTGATTTCGTCGATGGCGATCCGGATCGTCCTTACATCAGCGACAGGCTGTGGGACCCCGACATCAACCCGCAGACATGCCCCGATCCGGACGCGTCACGGCGCATGATCACCACGCGGATCAACCCTTCCATGCTGATGGGTGACACGAACGAAGTGTGCGTCGACGACAGACTGGTCGTGCGCATGGCCGAACATTCGGAAATGCGTTTTCGGGTCGGCAACAGCGAAGTGACCATCGATTCAAAAAGCATTTCCCTGAGCGGGCTGAGGATCATGCTGACCTCCATCGCCGATGCCGCCGAGCGCCGCAATGACCACCCGCCATTTCCAGGCTCGGGCGCGGGGCCGTGTTAATCGAACCATCCGCCGCTGCTGTTCAGGCGTCTGGCGATGTACCCCAGCGTCAGCGCACGCAGCGTCATGAACAGCAGGAAAACCAGCCACAGCCCGTGATTGCCGAAGCCGCTCGCCATCCAGGCGAACGGGACGGTCAGCGCTGCGGTGACCAGCATTGCATTGCGCATTTCCCGGGCGCGGGTGGCGCCGATGAACAGGCCGTCCAGCAGGTAACTCCAGACGGCCAGCAGCGGCAACACGGCCAGATACGGCAGGTAAACGAAGGCGATTTGACGCACGGCTTCGATGTTGGTCTGCATCTCGACGAACAGGTGCCCGGCGAACAGAAAAATCACCGCGAAGGCGACACTGCAGATCAACGACCAGCCACCGGCGACATTCAGCGAGCGACGCAGCGCGTCCCGATCCTTTGCCCCGATCGCGTGTCCGCAAAGCGCTTCCACCGCATGGGCCAGGCCGTCCAGTGCGTGGGCCATCACCAGCAGCCCGTTGAGCAGCAGCGCGTTGGCGGCCACGGTCGCATCACCCAGCCGCGCACCCTGCACCGTGACCAGGAAGAACACCGATTGCAGCACCAGGCTGCGAATGAAGATGTCGCGGTTCACCGCCAGCAGGGGCCGCCAGCTTTGCCAACGCTTGAGGGCCGACAGCGCCAGTTGCCCCGGATAGTCGCGCAGCCCCTTGTGTGTCAGCGCCAGGCCGAGCAGCGCGCCGACCCACTCAGCCAGCACCGACGCCCGCGCGCTGCCGACGACGCCCCAGTCCAGTCCGATGACGAACCACAGGTTCAGGGCGATGTTGACCGCGTTGGTGGTGAGCAGAATCACCAGCGGCGCCCGCGCGTTTTGCAGTCCGAGGAACCAGCCGACCAGCGCATAGCTGGCCAGTGCAGCCGGCAGGCCGAACAGGCGCGTGTGAAAGAACTCGCGGGTCAGGTCGTCAAGGTCGGGCGAGGGCTGCATCATTCCGAGCGCCAGATGCTGGAAGGGCAAACCGATCAGGCCCAGCAGAACAGCGAACCCCATCGCCAGCAGCAACCCCTGCAGCAGGACCTGGCGCAGCGCCGCTCCGTCGTTGCGGCCTGCCGCCTGCGCAGCGAATCCGGTGGTGCCCATGCGCAGAAAGCCCATGGCCCAGGCCAGAAAGCTGTACAAGGTACCGCCCACCGCCACGGCACCCAGCTGATGAGCGTGCGGCAGGTGGCCGATCACGGTGCTGTCCACCAGCGAAACCAGTGGCACCGATATATTCGACAGAATCATGGGCGCAGCCAGCGCCCACACCTGTCGGTGAGTGACGCGGTCGCGCCAGTCAGTGATGAAATTGGACATGAAGACTCCCGCAGAAGGCCGGCATTGTAAGCCGACTGGCATGAGAACGAACGCACAAAGCCACGGTCTATTCCCGCGCCGCGCTTCACGAACGGGATTGCGGTGCTATAACTTCTGCTCCCTCATCACTGCCGCCCAATGAGTGCCTCATGCTTAACAAAGGATTGTTCCTGGCCTGCGCGCTGGTACTGCTCAGTGCCTGCGATTCCTCCACGTCCGATAAACCCGCACCCGCCCCGGCCCAGCCTGCGGCCCCTCAAGCAGCGGCGGTCGAAACCGCGAAACCCAAACCTGCCGTCGACCTTCCTGCGCTGAGCAAGCGATACGCCGGACGCGAGCTGACCGTGGTCGATGTCTCGGAAGTTCAGCTCGACGGCGCCAGCACGCTGTCGTTGAGTTTCTCGGTGCCCCTGAATCCGGATCAGAAATTTGCCGAAAAGGTGCACCTGGTCGACAGCAAGGACGGCAAAGTGGATGGCGCATGGGAGCTGTCCGACAACCTGATGGAGTTGCGACTGCGGCACCTGGAGCCCAAGCGCAAGCTGGTGCTGACGATCGATCCTGGCTTGGTGGCGGTGAACAACAACGCGCTGGCTGCCGAGTATTCGGCCCGGCTCGAGACGTCCGATCTGCAAGCCACGGTCGGGTTTGCCAGCCGCGGCAGTCTGCTGCCGACGCGCCTGGCGGAAGGTCTGCCAGTGATCGCGCTGAACGTCGACAAAGTGGACGTTGAATTCTTTCGCATCAAGCCTGATTCATTGCCTGCATTCCTGAGCGCGTGGGAAGGTTCGTCCAGCCTGCAGAGCTACGAGTCCCAGGAACTGCTGCCCATGGCCGATCTGGTCTACGGCGGCCGGTTCGACCTCAATCCTGCGCGCAACACCCGTGAAACGGTGTTGCTGCCAATCGCGGGCCTCAAGCAACTGCAGCAGCCCGGCGTCTATCTGGCAGTGATGCGCGCGTCGGGCACTTACCACTATTCCCAGCCCGCGACGCTGTTCACGCTCAGCGATATCGGCTTGTCGGCGCATCGCTACGCCAACCGGGTGGACGTCTTTACTCAGGCCCTCGAAGGCGGCAAAGCGCTCGGCGGCGTCGATCTGGAACTGTACGACGACAAAGGCCGGGTGGTCGGCCAGGGCAAGACTGACAACGCAGGTCATGCTGAACTGCCGCTGCCCGCCAAGGCTCAAGTGCTGCTCGCTCATCAGGGAGAACAGACCAGCCTGTTGCGTCTGAACACCGCTGCGCTGGACCTGGCCGAATTCGATATCACCGGCCCGCAGGCCCACCCGTTGCAGTTCTTCATTTTTGGCCCGCGCGACCTGTATCGGCCGGGCGAGGTGGTGCTGCTCAATGGCCTGCTGCGCGACAGCGACGGCAAAAGCGTGAAACCGCAGCCGATCACAGTGGAAGTGCGTCGTCCGGATGAGCAGGTCAGTCGCAAGTTCGTGTGGGACGCCGATGCTTCCGGACTGTATCAATACCAATTGCAGTTGTCGGAAGAAGCCCCGACCGGTCGTTGGCAACTGGTCTTCGATCTGGGTGACGGCAAGCCGCAGCTTTACGAGTTCCAGGTTGAGGATTTTCTGCCAGAGCGCATGGCGCTGGAGCTCAAGGGCAGCGAAACGCCGTTGACGCCTGACGCGCCGCTGGACGTGGCCATCAATGGTCGCTATCTCTACGGTGCCCCGGCATCGGGCAACCGGCTGACCGGCCAGCTGTACGTGCGGCCGCTGCGTGATGCTGTACCTGCGCTGCCGGGTTATCAGTTCGGTTCCGTGACCGAAGAAGACCTCAAGCAGGATCTCGAGATCGAAGACAGCACACTGGACGCCAACGGCAAGCTCGATCTGAGTATCGACAGCCAGTGGGCCAAGGCTCGCTCGCCGCTGGAACTGGTGCTGCAGGCCAGCCTGCAGGAGTCGGGCGGTCGGCCGATCACCCGGCGCCTGACTCAGCCGGTCTGGCCGGCTGAAACCATGCCGGGCCTGCGCGGGCTGTTCGACGGTGAGGCCACCGACGGTGACGCTCCGGTGGAGTTCGAAGTGCTGATGGCCGATGCCCAAGGGCACAAGCTGGCTGCCGACAACCTCAAGGTGCGCCTGGTGCGCGAGCGTCGCGACTACTACTGGAATTATTCCGACAGCGATGGCTGGAGCTATCACTACAACGAGAAATTCCTCAATCTTTCCGAAGAGACCCTCAGCGTGAAGAAGGACTCGACGGCAAAGATCAGTTTCCCGGTGGAGTGGGGTCCGTATCGCGTTGAAGTCGAGGATCCGGCCACCGGTCTGATCAGCAGTGTGCGGTTCTGGGCCGGTTATCGCTGGCAGGACAACGCCGAAGGCGGCGCGGTGCGGCCTGATCAGGTCAAACTGGCGCTGGACAAACCGGCCTACGCCGACGGCGACACCGCGAAGGTGACAGTGACGCCACCCGCTGCGGGCAAAGGCTACCTGTTGGTCGAGTCCAGCGAAGGCCCGCTGTGGTGGCAAGAGATCGATGTGCCGGCTGAAGGCAAGGCCTTCGATGTTCCGCTGGACAAGAAATGGGCGCGGCATGACCTGTACGTCAGCGCCCTGGTGGTGCGTCCTGGCGAGCGCAAAGCCAACGTTACGCCAAAGCGCGCCGTGGGTGTCCTGCACCTGCCGCTGGACCGTTCGCAGCGCAAGCTGGCAGTCAGTATCACCGCGCCTGAGAAGATGCGGCCCAAGCAGCCGCTGAAACTCAAGGTCAACGCGAAGAACGCCGATGGCTCGATTCCCAGGGATGTGCACGTGCTGGTTGCAGCGGTGGACGTCGGCATTCTCAACATCACCGAATACGCCACGCCGGATCCGTTCGCCAGCCTGTTCGGGCGCAAGGCGTATGGCGCCGACCAACTGGATGTCTACGGCCAACTGATCGAAGCCGGTCGCAATCGTCTGGCGAGTCTGGCGTTCGGCGGCGACGCTGCGCTGGCCAAGGGCGGCAAGCGTCCCGAAACCAGCGTAACCATCGTCGCGCTGCAAAGCGCGCCCGTGACGCTGAACGAGCAAGGCGACGCCGAAGTGAGCGTCGACATTCCCGACTTCAATGGCGAACTGCGGATCATGGCGCAGGCCTGGACCGACGAGCGCTACGGGATGGCTGAGGCTAAAACGGTCGTCGCAGCGCCGCTGATTGCCGAACTTTCAGCGCCGCGCTTCCTGGCCGGAGGCGATCAGACCAAGGTCGCGCTGGACCTGTCGAACCTGTCTGGCAAGGCTCAGAAGCTCAACGTGCAGGTGACTGTCGACGGTCAGTTGAGTCTGGCCGAAGGCGAAGGCAGCAAGGCACTGAGCCTGAGCCAGGGGCAGCGCACGACGTTGCAGATTCCGGTGAAGGCCCAGGGCGGTTTCGGCCAGGGCGTGATCAGAGTCACTGTCAACGGGCTGGACCTGCCGGGCGAGAACCTGCCGGCGTTCACCCGCGAATGGACCCTGGGCGTGCGCCCTGCATACCCGGCGATGCTCAGGCAGTATCGCGCGGTGCTCAAGGATCAGGCGTGGAGCTTGCCGGAAGGCGCACTCGAGGCGTTCGAGCCGGCGGGGCGCGAGGCCTTGCTGTCGGTGTCCAGCCGTCCGCCGCTGAACCTCGGTGAGCAGATTCGCGCCCTGAAAGCTTACCCCTACGGATGTCTGGAGCAGACCACAAGCGGTCTGTACCCGGCACTGTACGCGGATGCCGCGACGCTCAAGCGTCTTGGTCTGGAGGGTGAGTCCGATGCCGAGCGCAAACGCAAGATCGAGCTTGGCATCGAGCGCCTGCTCGGCATGCAGCGTTACAACGGCAGCTTCGGCTTGTGGGGCGCGGACGGCGAAGAGGAATACTGGCTCACGGCCTACGTCACCGATTTCCTGTTGCGGGCTCGCGATCAAGGCTACGCGGTGCCGCCGGATGCCCTGAAGAAGGCCAACGAGCGCCTGCTGCGTTATCTGCAGGAGCGCAATCAGATCGAGGTCAATTACAGCGAAAACGCCGATCACACTCGCTTCGCGGTGCAGGCCTATGCTGGCCTCGTTCTGTCGCGCAGCCAGCAGGCGCCGCTGGGTGCGTTGCGCAGCCTGTTCGAACGCCGTACGGACGCTCGCTCTGGCTTGCCACTGGTGCAGCTGTCTATCGCGCTGGAAAAAATGGGCGACAAGCCGCGCGCCGATCAGGCACTGATGGCCGGTCTGGCGGCGGGGCGCAAGGCCGATGACTGGCTGGCCGACTATGGCAGCCCGCTGCGTGATCAGGCGCTGATTCTGGCGTTGCTCGAAGAAAACAAACTGGCGTCCGACAAGGTCGAGGAGCGGCTGTTCGCACTGTCCGATCAGGTTGCCGCCAGCCGCTACCTGTCGACACAGGAGCGCAACTCGCTGTTCCTCGCCGGGCGTGATCTGCTCGGCAAGCCGGAAGGCCGGTGGGCCGCGACGCTTAACAGCGGCAGCAACAATCGTGAACTGAGCAACGACCAGCCTGGCGTCAAACTCGACAGCTCGGTGCTGGCGTCGCCGTTGACCGTGCAGAACGGCGGCAGTCAGACGCTCTATCAGCAGATGACGATTTCCGGCTATCCGTCCCAGCCTCCCGTGGCGGGCGGCGAGAACCTGGGCATCCGTCGCGAGTACCTAAGCATGGATGGCGAGGCGCTGAACCTCAACGCGCTGAAAAGCGGTGAGCTGGTGCTGGTGCATCTGGAGGTCAAAGCCAAGGAGCGTGTGCCGGATGCGCTGGTCGTGGACCTGCTGCCCGCAGGTCTTGAGATCGAGAACCAGAATCTTGCGCAAAGCTCCGCCAGCCTCGAGGACGCCAGCGAGTCAGTGAAACAGTGGCGTGAGTCCATGGAGAACGCGGGGGTCAAGCATCAGGAATTCCGTGGCGATCGTTACGTTGCGGCGCTGGACCTGCAGGGATTCAACACCGTGCACTTGCTGTACCTGGCGCGAGCTGTGACACCGGGCACCTACCGTGTGCCGCCGCCGCAAGTGGAGTCGATGTACCGGCCAAACTGGCAAGCACTGGGCGATGCGCCTGCTCAGTTGGTGGTGAAAGGGAAGAAGTAGGACGCGCAGATGCGATGTTCTGTTGGAGCGTGGCTTGTCCGGCGATCGGCGACGAAGTCGTCGTAACCCTGTGAATGCGGAGTCTCAGACGGACCCCTGCGCAGGGTTTGCTGCCGGTTCCCGGCAGATCGCGGGACGAGCCACGCTCCTACTGGGCAAATCTGTTGATCAATGAATAATCCAGCTCAGCAGCCACAGCCCGAGAAACAGCCAGATGATCCCCATGATGATCGAGGCGCGCATGAAGGCGCGGATGGCCGAGTAGAGCAGCATCAGGCCGATGATCAGCGCGACGATGCTGATCAGCGACGTGTCCATGCCAAGCGTACGCGACAATCCTTCGACAAAATTGCCACCGGCATGAGTGAACATGTTGAACAACCAGCTGAGCCCGTCGACGACGAAGCGGATCACGGCACCGATTACCTGGCCGAGCCATTCGAAAACGCTTTCTACCTGCATATCTGCTTCCTGATGAAAAAGAGGGATCGAAACAAGGACTGTTCGCTTTGGCCGTTCCTGCCCGTGGCGAGTTCCGTGAAGCATAAAGGCAGTCGGGCATGAAACGCGGATTTCTTGTGAACGGCTGCAGGACGTCGAATCTCTGGCTGGCCTCTCGTCGCGCACTGCGGTGGGCTGTTGCAGGGTTTTTGCTGGTATGTCTGCTGCTCTGGCTCGCGGACCGCATCTGGCCGCTGCCGCTGCCCAAGGACGATCTGGCGCGCGTGGTGCTGGCTGAAGACGGCACTCCCCTCTGGCGTTTTGCCGATGCCAACGGCGTCTGGCGCTATCCGGTGACGATCGATCAGGTCTCGCCGTATTACCTTGAGGCGTTGCTGACTTACGAAGACCGCTGGTTCTACCAGCATCCGGGGGTGAACCCGATGGCGCTGGCGCGGGCGACCTGGCAGAACCTCAGCGGCGGTCACGTGGTGTCTGGCGGCAGCACGCTGTCGATGCAAGTCGCCCGGCTGCTCGATCCTCATTCACGCACGTTGCCCGGCAAGTTGCGCCAGTTATGGCGTACTGCGCAGCTGGAGTGGCACCTGTCCAAGCAGGACATTCTGCTGCTGTATCTCAATCGCGCGCCCTTTGGCGGTACTTTGCAGGGCGTCGCCGCAGCGAGCTGGGCGTACCTTGGCAAATCGCCCCGGCAATTGACCCGCGCCGATGCCGCCTTGCTGGCCGTGTTGCCGCAGGCGCCGAGCCGGCTGCGTCCCGATCGGCATCCGCAACGTGCCCAGGCCGCGCGGGACAAGGTGCTCAGACGCCTCGCCGAGTTTGGCACCTGGCCGCAGCAGGCGGTCGACGAAGCGCTCGAAGAACCCTTGTTGCTGGCGCCGCGGCAGGAGCCGAGTCTGGCGCCGCTGCTGGCCCGTCGCTTGAACCGACCCGACAGCCCGCCGCTGATTCGGACCACGCTCGACGCCGGCTTGCAGCGCAGGCTCGAAGACCTGCTGATGGGCTGGCGTGCGCGGTTGCCTGAGCGGACTTCGGCGGCGATCCTGGTGGTCGAGGCGCAGAACATGGCGGTGCGCGCCTACGTCGGTTCAGTGGACATCGGCGACGCCAGACGCTTCGGTCATGTGGACATGGTCAGTGCCCTGCGCTCGCCCGGCTCTACGCTCAAACCCTTCCTGTACGGCAAAGCCATGGACGCCGGGCTGATCCACTCCGAATCGCTGCTGCAGGACGTGCCGAGGCGATATGGCGATTATCGGCCGGGCAACTTCTCATCAGGTTTCAACGGGCCCGTCGCCGCCAGTTCGGCGCTGTCGATGTCGCTCAACCTGCCCGCGGTTCAGCTGCTCGAAGCCTACGGCCCGAAGCGCTTTGCGGCCGAACTGCGCAACGGCGGCGTGCCATTGACCCTGCCGCCACTGGCCGAGCCTAATCTCGCGTTGATTCTCGGCGGCGGGGGCAGTCGTCTGGAAGATCTGGTCGGCGGTTACAGCGCGTTCGCGCGAGGAGGGCGCAGTGCCGATATCCGCTTGCAGCCCGACGATCGCCTGCGCGACCGACCCATGATGTCGCCGGGTGCGGCGTGGATCATCCGGCGCATATTGAGCGGTCAGTCACGCCCTGATCTGGACCCGCACGCAGCGCTCGTCCAACGTCCTCAACTGGCGTGGAAAACCGGCACCAGTTATGGCTTTCGCGACGCGTGGTCGATCGGCGTGGGCCCCAGATTTCTGATCGGTGTCTGGATTGGCAGACCGGACGGCACACCGGTGCCGGGGCAGTTCGGGCTCGCCTCGGCTGCACCCTTGATGTTGCAGGTTCACGACCTGCTGGTTAACCGCGATGCTCAGCGCAACATTGCTGCGCCGGTGTTGCCGGTGCCGTTGAGCGTGGGGGTGGCGGCGGTGTGCTGGCCGCTGGGGCAGCCGATGAGCAAGAGCGATCCGAACTGCCGACGTCAGCGTTTTGCGTGGACGTTGGACGGCACGACGCCGCCGACGCTGCAGGCGACCGACCAGCCACTGGGGTTGGGCCTGACGGAAAAAATCTGGGTGAACCCGGCCGGCCTGCGCGTCGCGGCCGGGTGTCCACAGGCGCAGCCGCGCGAGGTCGCGCTCTGGCCTTCGGCGCTGGAACCGTGGTTGCCCAAGGCCGAGCGGCGAGAGGCGCGCTTGCCTGCCAGCGATCCGGCCTGCCCGCCGCAAGGTTTGAGCCTTGCGCCGGCGCTGTCCATCGTCGGTGTCCGTGAGGGCGATCAGTTGCGCTTGCCGGCCGGCAGTCAGCAATTGCTGCGTCTGAAGTTGTCGGCGCTCGGCGGCACGGGTCGCCGCTGGTGGTTCATCGATGGCGCGCCGGTTGGCGACACGGCGAACCAGGACAGCTACAGCCACACGTTCACCCGGCTGGGGCGGTATCAGTTGAGCGTCCTGGATGAGAGCGGGCAGACGGCGCGGGTAGAGTTCAGCGTGGTGGATTGAAGCTGCGCTCATCGTGACGGACGACGAACCCATGCAATGGTCATCGGCCGCCGGCATCACTTTTTTAGCCTCTTCGGCTAGTCAATTACGACTATATAACTTTCGTTCGATCCCCTTCCTGAAGGCTCGTTGACTTTATCTATCTTGCTGATTTCGTTGGACAAATGTTCGTCAGACGTTGCTGTCATGCGCATTCATACAAGTTGTTAATACCAAGTTATGGATTGCTGGATCCGCGCCTGAGGGCTGATATGAGGCCCAAGGGTAAATGCTTTTCGGCGGGCGTCGGGGAGCAGGATAACGATGCGTTAAGGAAGGATTCTCCCTATGAAAACCCGGATGTTTTATGCCTCATCGGCATTGGCGCTGGTTCTCGCCGTCAGCCTTGGAGGCTGCAGCAGTGGCGGGGGTGGCTCGAAAAGCCACGTCAACGGATCTTCAGCAACCACGGACACGTCCGGAGGCACTGCCGGCGGCGGCAGTGGCAGCGGTGGAGGTGGCAGCACGGGCGGGGGCGGTACGGGCGGAGGTGGAGGCACCACCACGCCAGGCCCGCCGGTCGTACGCAGCACTACTGCGCAGACCAGTATCGATCTGGGCACCGTACTCGGCCAGGTCGGCGATGCGGTGGTTGGCGCAGGCGAGGGCGTTTCGTCTCTTTCAATCGCAGGCACCGGTGACCTGACGGCTGGCGCCGGTGGTCTGGTGTCCTCGGTGGGACACGCCACCAACAGCGTGAGCAGCGGCCTGGTGGACGGGCTGGGCACGCTGGGCACCGACAGCAATGCCCTGGGCACAACGCTTTCCAGCGTCGGCGGCGCGACCGGCGAGTTGGGCGGCGGCGTGTCGTCGTTGGGTGCAGGCGTTGCACGGTTCGCCCGCAATTCGGCCATCGAGCAGGTGCCGCTGGTGGGCACGGTGGTCGGCGGCGCAGGTGATCTGGTCGACGGCGTCGGCCAGAAAGTCACGATGCTCGGCGACACGTTGAGCGTCGCCACCACGACAGGTCCGCTGGGTTCTGCCACCCACGCGCTTGGCGACAAACTGGTGCCTGTGGTGGCGATGCTTGAGTCGACCACCGCCAAAGTCGGTGCCGCCACGGGCCTGGGCCAGCCGGTCAACGGCCTGCTGCAGAACGTCAAGGGCACGCTCAATAACGTCGGCGATACCCTGAAAGACGGCGCGCAGAACAACCCGGTGACCGGTGGCTTGGGCGGGTCGCTCAGTGGAGTGGGTGACGTGCTCGGCACCGCCGCAGGGTATGTGCACGCCAATGCGGGTTCCGGCGGCAGCGGCAGTTTGCCGGGCTTGCCAGGCTTGCCTGCCTTGCCGTCGCTGGGTGGTGGCCTGCTGGAAAATGTCGGCGGTGTCGTGGTTGCCGCTGGCAGCGGGCTGACGGCAGGCTCGGGCGGCAATCTGCTGGGTGCGGTCGGCCTCAACGGCAGTGCTGGCGGGGTAACGGTGGCTTCGCTGGGGCCGATTCTGGGTGGCAACGGCGTGGCGAACACTGCGATCGGTGCGCCGGTGGCAGCGCTGACTCAAAACGTATCCGCTGGCGTGACACCCGTGCTTAACGGCGTGACCGGCCTGACCCAGAACGTCGGCGCAGCCACAGGCTTGGGTGGTCCGGTGAGCGGCCTGCTGGGTCAGGTGGGCGGTGCCGTCAGCGGCCTTGGCGGACAGATTGGCGCCAGCAACGGCAGCCAGGTGACGACCGCGCTCGGCGCAACGGTTTCAAGTGTCGGCAATACCGTGGCGCAAACCGGCGGCGTGGTGAACGGCACAGGCACGAATGCGGGTGGGCTGGGAGGTCTGCTCAACGGGGTTACAGGCGCTTTAGGCGGCGGTTTGAACGGTGCGTTGGCTAACCGCAAGTAAGTAGTGCTGGGCAGTGTGAGAACTATCGCGAGTCCGTTGTCCGCGATGCAGTGTTCTTTCTCCAGCTTGCTTGGGTAGCGACTTCTCGTACAACGCCTACGCTTGTTTCAGACAGGGGAGTCGGATGATCCCCTGTCTTTTTTTATGCCTGTGCAATGCCGCTGCTGTATGGCCATGGAGTGTCCTCATGCGTGCTTGTATACCTGTGCTGGTGCTGGGTATTTGCGTCGCTCCGGTTGTCGCGAATGCCGAACCGCTTCCTGCTTTCCTCAATAGCAACGACCGCGAACGAACCCTTCCTGTACCCAACCTGCCCGCTGACGCTTATCGTCCGCAGACGCCCGCGCTGCAAGTCCCGACGCCTCCCGCCGACGCAACGCCGCTGATGATGGGCACCAAGGTGGCGGTGCGCAAAATCCGCATCGAGGGCGGTACGGTCTACCCCGCTGGAGCAATTGGGCGCGGCCTATCAGGCATTGATCGGTCGCGATGCGACGCTGGCGGAACTGATCGACGCAACGCGCGCGATCACCCGGCGTTATCAGGAAGACGGCTATCTGTTGTCGTACGCCTTTCTGCCGCAGCAGGGCTTTGAGGAGGGCCTGGTGCGCGTGGTGCTGGTCGAGGGCTACGTGCGGGATTACCGGCTCGACGGCGACGTGGGTAACGTCGCGGCCTATTTGCAGCAACTGGTGGACAACATCAGGCAGGAGCGGCCGCTCACACGCAAGACCTTCGAGCGTTACACCGCATTGATGAGTCGCGTGCCAGGCCTGACGCTGCAAGCTCAGGTGCCGCCTCCGGGAACCACCGATGGCGCGACGACGCTGCTCGCGCAGGCGGCGCGCAAACCCTTCACCAGCACGTTGAGCACCACGGATGACAGCCGCGACGGCTTGCAGGCGTTGCTTGGTCTGAGCAGCAATGCGCAGACCTCGATGGCCGAGCAGTTGACCCTCAGCGGGCTGTTTCCGCCGGGCGATGACAAGGAGCATTACTACCGCCTCGACTACACGCAGTACCTCAATGCCGAAGGCACGCAGCTCAGCGTTTCAGGCTCGCACTACCGCAGCGAGCCCAGCACCCGTGTGGCGCTGGACAACGGGCTTGAGCTCAGGCAACGCCGCGACAACGATCGTTTTTCCGTGGGCATCACTCATCCGTTGATCGCCGCGCAGAACGAGTGGCTGAGCGCCGGCGCGCGTCTTTATGCCGTCAATGACAAGACGCGCTACAGCGTCATCGGCGCCCCTCTGAGCGTTGAAAGCAAGACCGACATTCGTGCGCTGGCGATCGAGGGCGACTGGCGCAAATCCACGGATCGCCAGCTGCGAATTCTCAGCGCGGGTGTCTATCAGGGCATCGACGGCATGGGCGCGAAAACCGACGACAACGTCTACGACCTGGATTTTCTGCGCGCGAGGCTTTCCGGCGTGCAGAGCGACAAGTTCTTTGAAAACTGGCAGGGCGTGTTTTCAGCGGCGCTGTACTGGAGCGATGACTCCTTGCCGGACAGCGAGCGTGCGCAGTTCGGCGGGCAGAATTTCGGGCGTGGCTACCCCACCGATCAAGCGTCGGGCGACAAAGGCTGGGGGGCGGCGTACGAGGTCAACTACAGCTTCAAGCGAGATGGCAACTGGGTGAAAGTGCTGCAGCCCTATGTCGTGCTGGATGCGGCGCGCAGCTGGTTCAACGACCTGCCGGTCAAGGATTCGAAGCTTTCGTCATCAGCCGTGGGGCTGCGGTTCGGCGATGCCCGCTACTACAACATCGCGCTTGAGGCCGCCAAGCCGATGTCCGACGTGGGCCTGGACAGTAACAACCGCAACCCCAGGTTCACACTGAGCTTCAGTTATCAGCTGTAAGAAATGCACCTTCTCTCACTCGGCCGGCAGGCGAGTGAGAGGATGCGGAAACGGAGACTGCGAACCGACAGACGCTCAAAGAATGAGGCGCTATTGGCCGACTTGATAGACCTTGGGTTCTGGAAAAAGATTGTTGAGCGTTTCCAGCAAGCGAACGTGATAGATAGGTTTGCGGAACAGGTCGAGCACCTGCAGGCGCAGCAGGTCGCTGACGTCCTCCATGTCTGCATGGCCCGAAGTGACGATCACGGGCAAATGCTGGCGCGAAGTGTGTTCGCGCAGTCGCTTGATCAGCGAGATGCCGCTTTCTTCCGGCATCCGCAGATCGGTGATCACCAGGGCGATATCCGGATGAGCGGTCAATAGCTGCAACGCGATTTTGACGGACGATGCCGTGAAGCAGCAAAAGCCTTCGCCCTCCAGCAGCTCGGCCAATTCCTCGTTGGCGTCCTCTTCATCGTCAACGAGCAGTAATTGTTGGCGTGTGGGCTTGGAGGGCATCGTCATTACCTTGCCGGGAACATGGAAGCGTAAACCTGAGTGGGGTGCTCAATCGCTAGATAGCCTTCCCGCCGAGGCCTGTGACTATATCGTTGAATTTGTCTTTTACCGCATTGCCCAGCGGCGTGACAAAGCTGATTACCACAATAGCGACCATCGTCGCGATCACGGCGTACTCGATGGCGGAAGCCGCTTCTTCATTCTTCACGAAACGGCGAATGTGGGCGGAAATATATAACCAAAGGAACATCAGACTTCTCCTCGGCGCCAGGGGGCGCGGCAAAACACGCATGAAGCGTTTATCAATCCGTCGTGCTGACAGCATTGACCCCGTTGCGCCACTACACAATCACGAGAAAGCATTAATCAGAAAGTATTAGTGCCCAGGATCGGCCCATGCCTTCCTGCCTTCGAACGGATTCCCTTAGCTGAAATTTCCTACATCTGATGGCGTTTTGGATGACGTGAACTAACGTTGATACCGAAATGGATGAATGTTCGAAGCCCACTGAGTGACAGATGGACTGCCAACGTTTTCGAAGTTGTAGTAGGCACGGGAGGGCCGTATGAACAGTCGCGTCACCATGGGGCTTGCTGTGCTGTTTTTGCTGGGCGCCCTGTTCGCAGGGTATTGGGGACTGGTACTGAGCCGCCAGACTGCGCCTGCTCCTCAAGCGCCGCTGGATCCGGCCGCCGCGCCTGCTGCCACTCCCGTCGTTGCGGAAAAACCCTCGGAAGATCCCACCCGTCAGTCCGTTCTGGTTCTGGGACGGGATGTCCCTGCCTACCAGCCGATCACTGCCGACGATCTGATCGTCGAACGCCTGAAGGTCGCACCGCCCGGCAGCTTCAGCAAACCCGAAGACGCCGTGGGGCGCATGTCCTGGCGGCCGCTGTCAGCCGGCACCTGGTTGACCGACAGCAGCTTCGAGGCTGGCGGCACCCTGGCCCGGATGATTCGCCCGGGCGAACGCGCGCTGGCCCTTGGCGTCGATGAAATCATCGGGGCGGGAGGGCAGTTGAGCCCTGGCGATTACGTTGATGTGCTGCTCTATCTTCCGCCCGACCCGGCAAACAACGACCGCAGCGCGCAGACCGTCGTCCCGGCCTTGCGCGTGCTGACCGTCGGCGCCTTGATGGGACCTGTGAATCCGGGCCAGGACGATCTGAGTGTCAGTCGGCAGGATCACGAACAACAGCAGACCCTCAGGTCCAATGCCCGCAGCGTCGTGCTTGCAGTGCCGGAACAATTGCTCAACCGGCTGATGCTCGCCTCGCAGGCCGGGCCGCTGCGGCTGGCCGTGCGCAGTGCCGAGGAGAAGAACCTGCAACGTTACTGGGCGGGCGACGGCAACATTGCCACGCAGCGGGATACCGCCAATCGCAACATCACCCACTTCAATCAACTGAGCCTGGGCTCAACGCGGGGCTCGCCGGTGACTGACGGCGCGCCCCGTGGCCCGCGCCCGGTCGAGATCATTCGCGGCAACCAGACTTCGCAGCAAACTCCCTGATCGAGCAAGGATTGCACATTCATGAGCAGCCGTTTCAAGCCGGTTTTCAAGCACTTCGCGTTAGCCTTTTTGTCTGTCGGGGGGTATCAGGGATTTGTCGTGGCCGCGCCCAGCGGCTGCGCGGGACTGTCATCGGCGCCCTCGGTCATGGAGATCGGTCAGGGCGTCCAGCAGGACATTCGTTCGCCGGTCGCGATCACGCGCCTGGCGGTGGGTGATCCGAAGATCGCCGATGTCCACGTCAACGGCAATGACAACGGCGGCTTTCTGTTGACCGGCGTTGGCGCGGGCACCACCAGCCTGATGGTCTGGACCGCCTGTTCGTCCTCGCCGCGTCAGAGCATGGTGTTCGTGCGTGGGACGGCCATTTCAGCGATGACCGACCCCAATCTTCCTCCCTCCGAGGATCCGCTGCTGCCCAGCCAGGTGCAGACGGACATCCGCTTTGTCGAGGTCAGTCGCAACAAGCTCAAGGAGGCGAGCACCTCGATCTTCGGCAAAGGCTCCAACAACTTTCTGTTCGGCTCGCCGGGCACCGTTCCCGGCGTCACCGTTACGCCCGGAACGGTCGGCGGCACGCGTCCGGCGATTCCGTTGAACAACAACAATTTCAACATCGTCTGGGGCGGTGGCAGCAGCAAGGTGCTCGGCATGCTCAACGCGATGGAAAGCAGCGGGTTCGCTTACACCCTGGCGCGACCGAGCCTGGTGGCCCTGAGCGGACAGAGCGCGAGCTTTCTGGCGGGCGGCGAATTCCCGGTGCCGGTACCCAATGGCGAAGGCAATGGCATCTCCATCGAATACAAGGAATACGGCGTGCGCCTGACGTTGACGCCGACGGTGGTCGGCAGCAATCGCATTGCCCTGAAAGTCGCGCCGGAGGTGAGCGAACTGGACTTCTCGAACGGCGTGACGATCGCCGGCACCACCGTGCCGGCGCTGAACGTGCGTCGTACCGACACGAGCATCTCACTGGCGGACGGCGAAAGCTTCGTCATCAGCGGTCTGATCAACACCCGCAATGTCGCGAGCGTGGACAAATTTCCAGGCCTGGGCGACCTGCCCATTCTCGGCGCGCTGTTTCGCAGCTCGCAGATCAATCGTGACGAGCGCGAACTGTTGATGATCGTCACGCCGCATCTGGTTCAGCCGCTGGCCGCCAACGCGCAGTTGCCGACACTGCCGGGCGAGGGCCTGCGCAATTACGATCCGAACTTCTTCAAGATGTATTTCCTCGAGAACGGCAATTTCGATCGCCGGGGCGGGTTATCGCAATGAGTCAGGGACCGAGCCTGAGCCAGACATTTCTGGCCATTACCCGCAATCCCACGGATTTCGAGTGGTTGCAAGGCGCGCTGGCGCCCTTGGGACAAGTCGTCAGTGCCGGCACCGGCAGCCTCGATGAACTGCTGGCGTTGGTGGACGTGACCTTCGCCAGCGTGGTGTTCGTGGGGCTGGATCGCGAGCATCTGATGAACCAGAGCGCGTTGATCGAAGGAGCCCTCGAAGCCAAGCCAATGCTTGCCATCGTGGCGCTCGGCGACGGTATGGACAATCAGTTGGTGCTTAACGCCATGCGCGCAGGCGCTCGGGATTTCGTCGCCTACGGCTCGCGCTCAAGTGAAGTCGCCGGCCTGGTGCGACGCCTGAGCAAGCGCCTGCCGGCGGTAATGCCAAACCCCAATATGGGCGGATTGACGGTCATCTACGGTTGCCAGTGCGATGGCGATGGCGCGTTGGTGTCGGCGCATCTGGCGCTGGTGGCGCAGCAAAAAGGGCAGCGCACCCTGTTGCTGGATCTGGGCATGCCGCGAGGCGACAGTCTGGCGATGCTGAGCCTGGAGTCGTCGTTCAATTTTGGCGACGCCGTGCGCCACCTGCGTCGGCTCGATTCGACCCTCATCGACAGCGCCTTCACGACCCACCCCAGCCAGCTGCGCATTCTGGCGTACGCCGAAGATGATCAGTCGCTGGAGCACACCAGCGCCGCCGAGTTGTACATGCTCCTCAGCGCGCTGCGTCAGCATTTCCAGCACGTCGTGGTCAATCTCGTCGGTCAGCCGGACAGCGAATCGCTGCGCACCTTCGTCGCTCACTGCGACCAATTGCTGTGGTACACCGACCAGAACATCATCGAGTGCCGACGCAATCTGGCAATCCTCAACCTGTGGCGCGAGAAGGGACTCAAGCTGCAACACGCAGGCCTGCTCGTGGACAAGTACTTGCGCCAAGTCACGCCCAATTCCGACGCGCTGGAAAAGACCTTCGGCCTGCCGGCCATGGCGGTGTTGCCGCTGAGTCCCGAGCTGCGGCTCAATGCCAAGAATCAAGGCCTTTCGTTGTTCGAGCTGTCGCCGCGCGAGTCGCTCAGTACCGGCCTGCGTCATCTTGGAGAGCGTCTGGCGACGCATTCCGAAGCTGCCGACAAGCCCCGTAGCGGCTGGCTCAGTCGACTGTTGAGGAGCAAATAATGAAAGGCGAAAAGCTGTTCGGCGTGTCCTCAAGACCTCAGGAAAGTGGTGGCGACGGGCAAGGCCTGAAGCTGGTTCTGCACCGCTACATCATCGACGCCATTGAGGAGAGCGGACGCAACCTGCTGGAAGGAACGCGTCCGGCGCTGGCGCAGTTTGTCACTGACAAGGTCGCCGAATACGTCGCCCGCCTGCGTCTGGCCATCTCTCGCTACGAGATGGAGCGTCTGGCTGAAGAACTGGTCGACGAACTGACCGGCTTCGGCCCGCTGGAGGTGCTGCTTCGAGACAAGTCGGTCACTGAAATTCTGGTCAACGGGCCCAACAAGGTGTTCATCGAGCGCGAGGGCGTCCTGCATCATTCCGATCTGCGCTTCATCGATTCTCACCACGTCGAACGGGTCATTCAGCGGATTCTGGCGCCGATGGGCAGGCGTCTGGACGAGTCGTCGCCGATGGTCGATGCGCGTCTGCCCGATGGCAGCCGGGTCAACGCAATCATCCCGCCCATCGCCCTGGACGGGCCCTGTGTGTCGATCCGGAAGTTTCGCAAGGACATGCTCAAAAGCGCAGACCTTGTGGCGATGCAGACGATCGACCAGCCGATTTTCGATTTCTTCGAGAGCGCCGTGAGCAAGCGCTGCAACATCCTGATCAGCGGCGGGACGGGCACCGGAAAGACCACCATGCTCAACGTCCTGAGCCAGCTGATCAACACTCAACAGCGTCTGGTGACGATCGAGGACGTCGCTGAATTGCAACTGGCGCATCCTCATGTGGTGCGGCTGGAGACCCGTCCGCCCAATGCCGAAGGTCACGGCGAAGTGCGCGCCAGCGATCTCATCCGCAACGCCCTGCGGATGCGCCCGGACCGCATCATTCTCGGCGAAATCCGTGGCGTCGAAGTCCTCGACGTGCTGACCGCGATGAACACCGGCCACGACGGCTCCATGAGCACGGTGCACGCCAACAACGCTCAGGATGCGCTGCTGCGTCTCGAGACGCTGGTGGGCCTGACCGGGCGGCACATTTCCGAGAAAACGCTGCGGCAGATGATTTGCGCGGCGCTCGACGTGATCATCCAGCTGACGCGCATGCCCGATGGCCGCCGCTGCGTCAGCGAAGTGGTGGAAGTGGTGGGCACGCGCGACGACGTCTACGTCACCAACACCCTGTTCAGACTGGACCGGCGAAGCGGCTTCGGCTTTCTTCGCGAGGCCATCAATCCGGCGGGCGACAAGCTGCGCCAGCTCGATTACTAGCGGGCAGGGGAGACTGAGGTGAAGGGAGCCATCGTCCTCGGACTGATTTTCATGCTGCTGATGGGCGTGTCGATGTACCTGTTTTATCGTGGCCTGAACAAAGGGGCGAATGAGCGGATCATGGCACGTCTGGCTTTCGGGCAGCCTGAGCCCAAGACTGCCCGGCCCGGCCTTGCACGGCTGGAACGGGCGTTTCTGCGTGCAGGCCTGGGCAAACCCACCGAACGGCTGCCGCTTGCGCTGTCAATCTGGCTGGCCTCGGTGCTGTTGGGGTATCTGCTCTACGACGGCTTCGGTGCAGTGCTTGGGGTGTTGCTGCCCGTGATCGCGCTGCGCTTTTTCGTCGGCATTCGTTATCAGCGCAGGACGCGCCGTATGGTCGCGCAGCTGCCGCAGTTGCTCGACCACACGGTGCGCAGCCTGAAATCAGGCCGCACGCTGGGTGATGCGGTGTTGCTCGGCATCGACGCATCGGCCAGTCCCTTGAGTGACGCGATGTCCCGGATCAGACGCAACGTGCAGATGGGCATCAGCCTGCCCGATGCCGTGCAGGACTTCGCCGACCTTTACGAGCGTGAGGAATTCCGCCTGTTCGCGCTGGGGCTGAGGGTCAACCACCGTTATGGCGGTAACGCCAGTGAGCTGCTGGAAAACCTCATCAGGCTGATCCGCGAGCGCGAGCAGGGCGCCCGGCAGTTGCGCGCCGTGACCGGTGAAACACGCATGAGCGCGGTGGTGCTGGCGTCGCTGCCGGTGGCGATGGTGGGTTACTTCATGGTGGTCAATCCCAGTTATCTGCTGCACATGTGGAACGACACCACCGGGCAAAAAATGCTGATGGTTGCGTTCGCGATGCAGACGCTGGGTTGTCTTGCGCTGTGGCGCATGTTGAAGAGTATCTGACATGGCCTTGCTGCTCAGCGCCTTCCTGTTTGCCGCCGCCGGTTTCTTTCTTCTGCTGTCGGTCGCCCGGCAACGGCGCAACGACCGTCACGTCATCTCCCGTTTGCAAGGCAAGGTCGCGCGCGACAGCCGGGTCGGCAGCCTGCTGCGGCTGTTGGGCGACAGCCGCTTCGGGCAGCGCTCGGTCAGCCTGGACAGCGAAACGCAGATCCTGCTCAACCGGCTGGGCTGGCGTCGTGCGAGCCAGCGCTCGCTGTTCGCGGCGCTGCAGATCGGTGTGCCGATTGCGGCGGTGTGTGTGGTGATGCTGGTGCAGACGCTGTTTTTCGCTGACACCGCTTACCCGCTCATGGCACCGATGTTCGCGCTGGGGCTTGGGTATCTGGCGCCCAAGCGCATTCTGGCCTCGGCCGCTGCACACCGGCAGAAGCGAGCAGGTGCTGAAATCGGTACGTTCATTCCTTTGCTGCGCATTCTGTTCGAGTCCGGTATGGCCGTGGAACAAGCCCTGCGCGTGCTCAGCAACGAAGGGCGGGAATTGCTGCCGGTGCTGTCCTCGGAGCTGCGCGTGTTGCTGGTGCGTGTCGATTCCGGGCTGGAACTGGGCGAGGAGCTGAACAAGATCGCGGCCATGCTGGCGGTGGATGAGTTCAGCGACACCTGCGTGATCCTCAATCAGCTGATCCACCAGGGCGGCGGCGCGATGAAGTCGCTGCTGTCGCTCAAGGACCTGATCGACGATCGACGCCTGACCCGCTTGCAGGAGTACATCTCCAAGCTCTCGGGAAAGATGTCGGTGGTGATGATGGTGTTTCTGTTTCCCGCCCTGCTGATCGTGATCGCGGGGCCGGGATTCACTGCAATCGGCAAAGCGCTGTCTGCCAATTAGGGAGCTCGTATGAAGAGTGTCATCGCGATATTGGGATTGGTCCTGCTCAGCGGCTGCGCGAGCGATAGCAGCGCGCGCTGGCTGGCGGGGACGAATGCGGGCGGCTGTGGCAAGCCGACGTCCGACCAGGAGCTGGCGCTGAACATGGCTCAGGACATGGCCGACGAAGGACGCCTGCACGCCAGCCTCGCGCATCTGGAAAGCCTCCCGCCGGACCTTGCCGACGTCAGGCTGCGCAAGGCCCGGGTGCTGCGTCTGCTGGGCAGCAACGAGGCCGAGCCGCTGTACAAAAGCCTGCTCGGCACTTGCCGCGCGGCTGAGGGCGAACACGGTCTGGGGCAACTGGCGGCGGCGCGCGGGGACAACGGTCAGGCATTGATGCACCTGCAGGCCGCCGTGAAGCTGTCACCCACCGACGAGAAAATTCGCAACGATCTGGGCGTCGTTTACCTCAACCAGTTGAAGCTGGAACAGGCACGGTTTCAGTTCCTGACCGCCATCGAACTGAAGCAGTCGGACTCGCTCGCCGCACTGAACCTGGTGACGTTGCTGATCTACCAGGATGACTGGACGCATGCAGCCGAACTGGTGTCGCGGGCAGGGCTGACACCCGATCAGGTCAATGCCGCGCAGGCGCGTGCCGACCAACTCAAATCCGCTCCCGGCAGCTCGCCCGTCAAGGCCGACAAGGTGGCAGCCGTGATTGATTCCACCGTCGTTGCAGGGAGACAGCCATGAGAGGCACTTCATTACTGGGATGTTGCCTGCTGGCCACGGCAGGCCTGGTGCACGCCATCGAGCCCGGGCCGTCCTCCGACACGCAGAAGCAGACCGATGCCTGGCTGCAATTGCAGGCCAGCGGCAGGGCGGCGTCCCCCATCCCACAGCCTTCCAGCCCGATCGAACGCGACCTGAGCATGCAACGCTGGCTGAACAGCTATCAGCATCCGATTCCTGAATTCTTCAAACAGGACACAGGTGGACAAGTGTCGAATGGCGGCTCCGGCGGCAATTGACTTGATTCAGATAAATCTAAAGCCGGCCCTACGAAAACACCCCCTTCGAGCTACGGCGTACCACCCGACGCTTTCCCGGCTGAAGCCGGTCCTACAAGGCTTGCGGCGTCCGTAGGACCGGCTTCAGCCGGGAAGAGGCCGGTATAGGCTGTGGAGATGCAGCAGGCGTGAATCTTCGCGAGCAAGCTCACTCCCACTGGATTTGTGCTGGCCGGGGAATTCGGGAGGCTCGGAGATCCATCTGGAAGCGAGCCAACAGTCTTTAACGCCCCTTCGATCTACGGCGTATCACCCGACGCTTTCCCGGCTGAAGCCGGTCCTACGGAGAGCTTGAGATATCTGTAGGACCGGCTTCAGCCGGGAAGAGGCCGGTATAGGCTGTGGAGAGGCAGCAGGCGTGAATCTTCGCGAGCAAGCTCACTCCTACAGGATTTGTGCTGGCCGGGGAATTCGGGAGGCCAGGAGATCCATCTGGGAGCGAGCCAACAGTCTTTAACGCCCCTTCGATCTACGGCGTACCACCCGACGCTTTCCCGGCTGAAGCCGGTCCTACGGAGAGCTTGAGGTATCTGTAGGACCGGCTTCAGCCGGGAAGAGGCCGGTATAGGCTTTGGAGATGCAGCGGGCAGGCGTGAGTCTTCGCGAGCAAGCTCACTCCTACAGGGTTGTGCGTCACGTCAGACACCCTCAACTTCCCCGTTGCACTCGCCCGAAAGCTGCTCCTTTTGTCAGCGTCAGAACGTGCCGTTCAGGAGCAGCTTGGCGGGAGGCCGTCAGAGGTGTTCAATGCGCCGTCACGCGCCCGCGGGCCAAGGCGTTGTTGGGCGACATGGCCAGCGCCAGTTGCGTGCGGTTGTGCATGTGAGTCAGCCGCAACACCTGCGACACATACAGTTTGACGGTGTTTTCGGTGATGCCGAGCTCACAGGCAATCTGGTAGTTGGTCTGGCCTTTGCCGACCAGTTTGGCGACGTCCAGCTGACGCGGTGACAGCTGCTCGAAGATGGCGGGCATTTCGAATTCGCTGTCGCTTTCGGACAGCACGGGTTGGGCGAATCGCCGGGTTCTGTCCAGGTCCTGGCAGAGGTCGTCGATCGACGCGGCCAGAAATTGCAGCTTGTCGTTGAGGTGACCCAGGTGCTGGACGTTTTTGCCCCTTTCCGCCAGCGACTCTTCCTGCCGCTGCACGCCCACCAGCAACTCATTGAGGTCGACCGGCTTCTGGTAGTAATCGGCGATGCCCGCCCGTAAGGCCTTGATCACGTCCTGCTTCTCAGCCTGGCCGGTGAGCATGATCGACTCGAAGATCCGCGTCTTGCCCGCCAGCAGCTTCATCGCTTCGACCAGTTCGATGCCGTTGAGGCCCGGCATGTCCAGGTCGCACAGTACGATGGCGATCTCGGCGTCGTCGCGGAACCGCTCAAGCGCTTCGCGACTTGAATAGCAGGAGACACAGCGATAGCCGCTGCCTTCCAGAAACTCACTGATTTCGTCGACGATGAGTGGCTGGTCGTCGACCACCAGCACTTTTACAGCCGAAAACTTGTTCACTCGCTACTCCCTGCTGCGGCTACAACTGACCGAAACCCGGTGCCATGTTGTCCATCATCACGGCCATCCAGAAGGACTTCACTGTCCGGGCGTACGGATAAACCTAGCCGCACTTACCGACGATGTACATAGAGTGAACCGGCCACACGACTAGTGGATAAAGGCCACGGTCATGGCGAAACCCAGGAACAGGAACGGCACGAATGGATGCTTGTTTGACGTCGTCGACAACAGACCGGGATAACGCCGTGTAAGTCGTTGACCCATAACGGGCGCGATTTTTTGACGCGTCAGCAGCCAGATCACATTCGTCACGCCAGCGCCGATGAACGTCCCGAGAATGTGCAGGCTGTCGCTGGCCAGGGCAACGGCGATCAGAACCTTTACATCGCCTGCGCCCAATCGGTTTAGGGCATAACCGGGCAAGGTCATGGCCAGTGTCAGCAACAACGCCCAACCCGCCTGATCCATCGGCGCGCCGAGCCAGCCGTGGCCGTTTATCAGCAGGTAGACCAGCGCGATCAGCCCTCCCGCAAAGCTCAGTCCATTTGAAACCCGTCTGGCGCGGGCGTCCTGGTCCGCGCACAGGGCGAACCAGAGCAGTAGGAAAAGTAAATTCATTGAGTAAAAAACGTCCTGTTTTCTGGAAAGAATCTATGCTCTTTGCAAGGTAGCACTGTCAGGGCAGACGTCGGCATGCGCAGGATTTCCCGCAACTTTTCTCCATCCAGGCAAAACGGTGCCGCTGCCATCGAGTTTGCGCTGGTCTTCGTGATTTTCTTCGCTGTTTTCTATGGGCTGGTCGCTTACAGCCTGCCGCTGCTGATGATGCAATCGTTCAACAATGCCGCCGCCGAAGCGGTGCGCCAGAGCGTTGCCATCAGCCCCAGCGTCGCTGGATACAAGGGACTGGTGACCAGCCAGGCCAACGATGCGCTGAACAAACAGTTGGCCTGGATTCCCTCCGCCTTCGGGTTCAGCGTCGGCACGAATACCGCTGTCACGTTCGACGGCAAACTGCTGAAGGTCAGGATTGAATACCCCAAGAGCAAGCTGACTCAAGTCATGCCGGTGCTGACGCTTCCGTTGATCGGCGACGTGCCCAATCTGCCCCCTTCTCTCACTGCTGAAGCGAGCCTGCAACTTGCCCCTTAAAAACGACATCAACCGCTGGCTCGGTCGCGCCGACGCGCCGCCGCAGCCTTTGCCCGCGCAAGTGGAGCCTGCTTCGTTCAGTGCAGACTGGCACATGCAGCTGGACGAGGAAGGGCGCGTCACGGGTATCAGCAAACCGATGCGTGCCGCGTTGGGGATTGCCGCAGCGCCGGTGCCTGCGCAGCGTCTGCTGGGTTACCTGATGCCCAGCAGCGCATTGGTGGTCGAAGGCGTTCCGCAGGACTGGCTGGGCCACATGCTCGATCTGGATTTCAAGCGGCCCAACGGTCAGATTCTGCACACGCGGGGCTGGGTTCAGGCTCAGGGACAGCACTGGCTGCTGCAGTTGCTCGACATCGGCGATTTGATGGAAGAGGCGAACATTGCTCAAAGCCGTCAGCAGTGTCTGCGTCTGGCGGGGCAGTTGGCGGAGAAGGTTCGCGGCTGTCATCTGGACCGGTTGCAAACGGTCGCCGCCGAGCAGCTCGAAGAGCTGGCGCAGAGTTACCGCGTGCCTTGTCTGGCGCTCGCGTTGCCCGAGCCCGGCGCCACCGGGTGGCGCATCTACGCGCATTACAACGCGCACACCGCGCCGCAGTTATGGCAGGACGGGCAGCGGCTGGGAACCGATCTGGACTCGCTCGCCGGCACGGTGGTTCATCAGATCGATTTCGAGCGTGAGAGCCCTCTGGCACATCTGCAAAATGACTTCGGCAATACCGAAGGTTTTCTGGTCCCGCACCACAAGGAAGGCATTGCCAAGGCCTGGCTGTTGTTTGGTTTCTACAACGCCGCCGGGCAGGTGCCCGACCTGGGCGATCGTGAATGGATGAACCTGTGTTCGGCGCTTGCCGGCCCGATTCTGTATCGCCAGGCCGATCAGGCGCACCGGCATCAACTGGAGCGTCTGGCGGTCTTGCAGGACTTGCTGGGAACGGGCTGGTGGGAATTACTGCCGGACAGCGGCGAGGTGCAGTTGGCGCCACAGCTGGCGCGAACCCTGGCCCTGCCTGAGCAAAGCGATGTCCTGTCCCTCGAACAATGGCTGCAGCTCATCCATCCCGCTGATCGACATGAATTCGAGAGCCGCCTGACCCTGCTCAGCGACCACGGCACGCCGATGCTGGCGTGCGTCAGGCTGCAACAGCAGGACGGCGACGCACCGGTCTGGTTGCGCATTCAGGGGCAAGCGCTGGGCAGCGGGCAAACGCGTCGGGTGTTGGGCTTCATGCTTGACGTCAGTGACATCAAGAATCAGGAAACCGAAGCGGCCGCCGCCCATGCGCGACTGGATAACCTGATCGCCAGCTCACCTGCGGTGATTTACGTGCTGGAGTACGACCAGGGCAGCCTCGAGCCCACCTTTTTCAGCGCCAGCCTGACGCCATTGCTGGGCTGGACTCAGGCCGAATGCGGCGACGGCCTGCTCACGCAATACATTCACCCCGAAGACCGCGACATCTGGTTCCAGCGCACGCGGCAGTTGCTGCGCGAAGGCGTTGTCAGTTGTCGATACCGGCTGCGCGACAAGAAGGGCGAATATCACTGGCTTCTCGACGAGGCGCGGTTGCTGCGCGACGATTTGGGTATGCCGGTCGAAGCCGTGGGTTTGTGGCTGGACGTTACCGAGGCCACGCAGGCGACTGAGCGGGTGCGCGAGAGCGAGGAGCGTTATCGGATTCTGGTCGAGGACTCTCCCGCGATGATCTGCCGCTACACGCCGGATCTGGTGCTCAGCTTCGGCAACCGCCCGCTGGCGGACTATCTGGAGTGCACCCCGCAGCAATTGCCCGGGGTGAATCTGGGCGAGTGGTTTTCCGCCGAGCAAAAGGCCGCTTTCCTCAAACGCATCGCCGAGCTGACCCCCGAGTCGCCGATGGGCAACGCCGAAGTCTGCCTAGAGCTGCCTGGCCGCGAGCATGCCTGGTGGGTCTGGGCTGATCGCGGCGTCTTTGATGAAAGCGGCAAGCTGATCGAGATTCAGGCGGTGGCGCGGGACAATACTGAAATTCGCCGTACCCGCATGCAGCTCAACCAGAGCGCCAAGATGGCGACGCTGGGCGAGATGGCAACCGGTCTTGCACACGAGATCAACCAGCCACTCAACGTCATGCGCATGGCGGTCGTGAACGTGCTCAAACGGCTGAGCAATGGTGAGGTGGAAATCGACTATCTGACCGACAAACTCAACCGCATCGACACCCAGGTCCAGCGCGCGGCGCGGGTCGTCAATCACATGCGCGTGTTCGGTCGGCGGTCGGAAATCGAGCAGCAGCTTTTCGACCCGATCGACGCGGTGGAAGGCACGCTGAACATGCTCGCCGAGGGCATGAAGGGCAAGGGCGTGGAACTGCGGGTCGGTGATGCGGGACCTCGCGTGCAGGTGCGTGGGCATGTCGATCAACTGGAGCAGGTGTTGATCAACCTGATGGTTAACGCTCGTGACGCGCTGCTGTCCAGGCAGGAGAAAGACCGCAGCTTCGAGCCGTGGATCGCCCTGACCGTGGAGCAGGATGCGCAGACCCTCTGGCTGGTCGTGGAGGACAACGGCGGCGGCATCGACCCGCGCCTGCTGGAACGTATCTTCGAGCCGTTTTTCACCACCAAACCTGTCGGCGTCGGCACCGGGCTGGGATTGTCGGTGAGCTACGGCATCGTCGAGCAAATGGGCGGACGGCTGAGCGTCAGTAACTCCAGCGAGGGTGCGTGCTTCCGGATCGCCTTGCCGATCGTGCGCGAGTGAGCGCCATTCACCTGCGCCGCCGTACCTCGTCTTTCAGATCACCAGCACTGCCTGTGCGGGGTGGCAACTGAGGTTCGCGCCCACGTTGACGTTGGCGATGTTCACGCCGAGATTCTTCAGGACGATGTTCAGCAGCGGATCGAGCAGCGGGCCGATCAGTGTGCCAAGCAATCCGGTCACGGTACTGACGAGCACATTGATTGCCCCAGTCACCAGATTGAGCACGGCCCCGAGCAGGCCGCTGTTGCTCGCTGTGTGCAACACCAGCGGATTGTTCAGGCCGGTCCCCAGTTTGGTGACGATATTGGGGTCGCCGTTCAGCGCCAGCACGGGCGAGGGCGGTGCTCCGATTTGTGCCGGCGCGGTGAAGTTCAGCATGGTCCGGTTTGCCGCAACGGGGAGATTGACCATCAGCCCGGCGCCTCCGCCGCCGAAATCCACTCGCGGCGTTCCGGTGCGCACGTTCAACAACACCAGTTCCTGAGGTGACGGCAGGTCCTTGAGCGACGAACTCCAGACGCTGCCATCGATCTTGCCGATCTTGAGTTTGATCAGCGCCGTGTTGGTGTCCGCAGCCAGGGTCTTGGTCGCATCGGAAGCACAGGTAAAACCCGTCACGTGGCTGTTCGCGCTTGCGGCTTCCAGGCTGATGTCGAGCGTCAACGGTGCAGGCGCGATCTGAACATCGGCGTTCAGCAGCGCCAGCAAAAGGCTGATCGTGCTGCTCGCCAGATTGAGCGCAGGGCCTAGCGAACTCAGGTCCACAGTGGTCAGCGTCCGCACTTGCGCGGTGCGCACGTAGATCTGGTTCGGGTCGTTGCTGTTGGCGGTCGCCAGTCGCGGATCCCCGGCGGCAGAGAGCTGTGACGCTTCGACGATCTTCACTTTGGTGGTCAGCCCCACCAGCCCCAGTACGTTGGCAGGCACGGTGGCATAAAGCGCGCTGTTGCTGTTGGCGACCTGCACGAAGCCCTGAACCAGACCGAAGACGTTCAGGTTGGTGTTGAGGCCCGCGGAGGGCAGGCCGGTTTGCAGGTTCAGCAGGTTCTGAAGCTTGATGGTGGTGCCGCTGGCGATGGTATTCACCGCGCCCAGGCCATTGAGCGCGACCTGCACGGCGGAGTCGTTCTGCGGCAGAACCGTCGCTGCCGTGCTGAGCAGCTGTTTGATGGAGATGTTGGTCGCCAGCAGCGAGGTGTAATCGCCCGCTTTGGCATTGATATCGAGGGCCAGACGGTCCAGGTAGTTGAGCAGGTTGATGTTGGCGTTCGCCAGGCCATTCCAACCCGCTGCGCTGATATTGAGCGTGCCGCCGAGCAGTCCGCCCCACAGCGTGTTGAGCAGGCCGGCCTGGGTGCTGTCGACGGTGGCCAGGGTGCTGTTGATCGTCAGTTGCGCCAGTGGTGGCAAAGGCGGCGTTGCCACTGCGACGGCGCTCAGCTGGATGTCCGCCGGAGTCGGCTCGCTGTCGAACAGGGCGCCGATACCTGCGGCGATGCTGCGCGCCACCGTGTGGCTGACGATCACCTGAATCGCGTCCGCTTTGCTCGCATCGGCTGTGAAAACCCGTCGGCTATTGGCATCGCTGGTCAGCGTTCCGCAGCGGGTGGTCATGCTGCGCGTGTTGTCGCTGACGGTGAAGCCATTGCGCGTTGCGCTTTGCGTGGCGTAGCCGGTGGCGGTATTGCCGCCGCTGCAAGCGCCGAACAGGCTCGCCGCTTCGAGTGCGGCCATATCGGCGACGCGCTGCAGATTGCGCTTCTCGAGAAACAGACGGCCGCTGTCGATCACCACCAGCATGAACATCAGTGCGAGCGCCATGGTCAGCGCCGCGAGCAGTCCGATCGCGCCCCGCTGCCGATCCCGCCGGGGGCCACAGTACATCAGGGGAGACATCCAGCACTCCTTCGGCAAAGCCGTCGCTACTCACCCGAGTTTGAAGGGAGTGTAGTTGGCGTGCAGGCAGTTACAAGCGGCACGCTACAGGCTTCAAGCAGGTATCGTTGCTTGCGTCTGCAGCGTGCGGTGCAGGGATGCGGCGACTATTTGGGCGACTATCGGGGCGGGTATTGCTGGAGGATTTTCTGCACGGTCTGGCGCAACGCCAGCTCACGCGCTGCCGGGTTGGCGGTGCCGTCATTAACGATTTGTTCGGTGCTGCCGCGCCAGACCAGCTTGCCGTCCTTGCCATCGAGCATGTCGATCTGCAGCGTCGACACCTTGTAATCGACGTTACGCGTCTCGGAACCGATTGGCCCACCCCAGTAACCGCCCCACGGATTGCCCCAATAGCCGCCACCGCCATAGTTGGTGGTGACCATTTGCTGGCGATTCTCGACGATCAGCCACGCCTGCACCTGCACATCGGCACGGGCGCCGGGTGCCGCCATGCGCAGCCCGCGCTGGTCAAGCTGTTCGCCGACCGACTGGCGAATGCGCTGTTCGGTCAGGTCGCTTTTGATGCGGGGATCGTCAGGTTGATATTGCAGGCCGGGTTCTTTCCAGGCCCAGGTTCGATAGCCACCGAAATCCCGCTGCGCGTCGAAGTCACGGTTGACCCGATCGGTCTGGCAGGCGCTGAGCAACAGGGCGACACACACGACTGCGATACAGCGGAACATGATGATTCTCCAGAAGCACTGACTGATGAGAAAACAGCGTGGATCAGGACGGCGGGTAGGCGGTCAAGGCGCGTTGCACCGCCTGGCGCAGCGCCTTGGCGCGGTCTGACTGATCGCCGCCGCTGCTGGTCTCGGCGCTGGCGCTCCAGACCGGCTGGCCGCTGCGGGCGTCGAACATGCTGATGCTCACGACAACGACCTGCTCCTGATACGTGCGCACGATCGGCACGCTGGCGTAGCCGCCGTAACCACGCCGATAGCCATCGTAATAGCCCACCCCGGCGCCGCCGTAGTAAGGATCGTAATAATCGTCGCGCACCTGACGCAGCCGGGTTTCCATCCGCGTATTGGCCGTCACGCGCAGGTCTGCGCCTTGCGGGTTCTGCGAAGGGCGCAGGCCGCGCTGATCAAGGCCATTGCTGATGGCCTCGGCCACCTGAGAGGAGTCGGCCCACATCGTGCCGGGCGGCAATTGCCCGTTCAGCCAGGTCCAGTTGCGATAGCGCCCGAAATCCCGGGGCGCTGCGGGGTACGCCGTCATGTCGATGGCATTGGCAGCTTGCGGCGGCGCCGGTGGAATGGCGGCAGAAACGGCGGTGTAAGGATTCTGGCTCTGACAGGCAGCCAGACCAAGACAGGCAGTGAGCAAAGCGAGGCAGCGTTTCATGATGGTCTCCGCAGATAGCCTCAAACAGGTCGGCACATCCAGTGCAGATAACGTCCCAGTCCGGCAAAACTAGGGTGACGCCGATGCGCGAGCTCCATTTCCAGCAAATCTGCGAGTTCGGCCCTGGCCTGAAACTCAACTGGCATGTAATCGTGAAAAACCCGAACGCCACTCTGGGTTTCGACTCGCCACATGCCTCCAAGTTGCGCCGCTAATTCGCGCGGATCAAGAGGTTGTTGCGGGGTCAGGCTCTGTTTTTCACCGGCCAGGGTGTTGCGGCGCATTTTCTTGAAATGGCCCTTGAGCAGATTGCGGTAAACCAGTGCGTCGCGGTTATAGAACGCCAGCGACAACCAGCCATCGTTTCGGGTCAGTTGACGCAGCACCGGCAGGATCGTGAACGGCTCGGCCAGCCATTCCAGCACGGCGTGGCAGATCACCAGATCGTAAGGCTCGCTCAGTTGCGACGGCAGATCCTGCCAGGGCGCCTGGATGAATGTGGCCTTCTGGCCCGCGTCGGCGAAACGCTGACGGGCGCCCTCGAGCATGGGTTCGGCGGGTTCGGCGAGGGTGACCTCATGCCCGCGCTCTGCCAGCCACAACGACATATGACCCAGCCCGGCGCCGATATCCAGTACGCGAAGCGGACGGTCCGGCAGGCTTTCCGTCAGGTCCGCCTGCAACACGGCCAACCGGATCGCGCCTTTGGCGCCGCCATAGATTTTTTCGGCGAAGCGCGTCGCCAACTGATCGAAGTGCCGGTCACTCATTTGCTGAACCGCTGTTCGCTGTCGGCCAGCTTGGCGCGAACGACTTCGTTCATGTCCAATCCCAGCTCGCTGCACATTAGCAGCAGGTACAACACGATATCGCCCACCTCCTGACCTGCATGCGCCAGTTCATCGGCTGGCAACTGACGCGACTGGTCTTCGGTTTTCCACTGAAAAATCTCGACCAGCTCGGCCATTTCCACGCTGGCCGCCATCGCCAGGTTCTTCGGGCTGTGAAATTGTCGCCAGTCGTTGGTATCGCGGATGCGATGCAGGCGTTGAGTGAGTTCGTCGAGGTTCATGGGCAGGTCTCCTGAAGGTGCGTAGCTTCAGGGGGATGAGACGCAGAATCAAGCGCTCGTGATGGTAGCGGTATACGCACTGTAGGAGCGTGGCTTGTCCCGCGATCGGCTGCACAGCAGCCGCAAAACTGGCGAATAGATTTTGCCTGATGCCACGCGACCGACAGATCTGCTGCCGCTTCGCGCCAGATCGCGGGACAAGCCACGCTCCTACGCAAGCATGACTCTTACTCCGACGCTGGCTGCCAGCTCCCCGTCATGTGCACGATCCCTTCCTTGCCTTCAACCTTCAACTGACCATGGGATCCGGCCGCGCTGGCCGACAGCGTCACTTCGCTGGGCAGACGCACGGGCTTCTGGAATTCGACCGAGATGTCCACATTCGAAGCGGGCAGGTGATCATCCAATGCGGCCAGTGCCCGGCTTTTTATCCACAGCCCGTGAGCGATGGCCTTGGGGAAACCGAACAGTTTCGCGCTGGCATCGCTCAGATGAATCGGGTTGTAGTCGCCGCTCACCTTGGCGTACTGGCGCCCGATGTCGGACGGCGCGAACCACGTCGCCAACTCCGTCATCGGCAGTGGCTCGGGCTCACGCACCGCTTCGGGTTCACCCTCGATATGCACGCCGCGACACAACATCGTGCTATCTTCCTCCCAAAGCAGGCCCAGCGCGTCTTCGATCTGCGTGATCAGGCTGAACGTCGCCCCCTTTGCATGGGGCTTGAGATGGGCCACCCGCACACTGACCTGCGCCTTGATCACGCTCCCCAGCGGGCGGCGGATACTGATGCGGTTATGCAGGTGCACCAGCCCCAGCAAAGGAAACGGGAATTCCTTGTCCGTCAGCAGTTTCATCTGTAACGGGAACGCCAGCACATGGGGATACGTCGGCGGCAGCAGGCTGCCGGGCACGTAATCGCAGACCTTGGAAAAGGCCCTGACCTTCTCCGGATCCACCGACACCCAGCATCTGAGGCCCTGGTCGGGCAGTTGCGTGCCGCTGACCTTGCGGCGCAGCGCGGCCTGCATGAACAGCCCGGGCAATGCCGGTGGGGCGTCCAGATAGCGCCAATGTGCACTCATCGAGTTTCTCCCGTTCTACAGACTCGTTATCAGCGGCTGCGCTGCAGTTGCAGCATAGAAGGTTCAGGCGCCGATGACGCTCTGGCCGCAGACGCGGAGCACTTGCCCGCTGACTGAGCCTGAACCCGGCTGGCTCAACCACGCCACAGCCTCGGCGACGTCCTGCGGCAAGCCGCCCTGGCCCAGCGAACTCATGCGCCGCCCGGCCTCACGCAGGGCAAATGGCATGTGCGCCGTCATGCTGGTCTCGATAAAGCCAGGCGCCACTGCGTTGATGCTGATGCCGCGGGCCTTGAGCGATGGCGCCAATGCACGTGCAAGCCCGATCAGTCCGGCTTTGCTGGTGGTGTAGTTGGTCTGCCCGCGATTGCCCGCCAGCCCGCTGATCGACGCCATGAGAATCACGCTGCCGTTGTCGTGCAATGCACCCGCATCGATCAGCGCCTGAGTCAGCACCTGTGGGGCGTTCAGATTGACATTGAGGACCGAATCCCAGAGGTCGCTCGTCATGTTCGCCAGCGTTTTGTCCCGCGTGATGCCGGCGTTGTGCACGACGATGTCGAGCCCGCCGGGAATGTGTTCGATCAACTGGCTGGCGGCGTCCGGCGCACAGATATCCAGCACCAACGCCTGACCGCCAAGACGTGCGGCGAGGGCTTCCAGGTCCGACTTGGCCTGTGGAACATCCAGCAACACAATATTGGCGCCATCCCGGGCAAGGGTCTCGGCAATCGCGGCGCCGATGCCTCGTGCGGCGCCGGTCACCAGTGCCTTGCGTCCGGCCAGCGGGCGACTCCAGTCCTGCACCTGATGAGAACAGGCGCTCAGGCGGATCACCTGCCCGGATATGAACGCGCTTTTAGGCGAAAGGAAAAAGCGCAGTGCCCCTTCGAGCTGGTCTTTGGCGCCGTCTTCCACTTGCAACAGCTGAACCGTGCTGCCGTTGCGCATCTCCTTGGCCAGCGAGCGACTGAAGCCTTCGATGGCTTGCTGAGTGCTGGCTGCCAGGGGATCGCTCTGCGTATCAGGGGCGCGGGCGAGAATCACGATGTGCGCGCTGCTCTCCAGCTTGCGCAGGATCGGCTGAAAGAACTCCCGCAGCTGTGACAGTTGTGAGGCGTGGCGCAATTCACTCGCGTCGAAGACCACGGCCTTGACCTTGGATCCTTGCTCCGCGGACCAAGGATGAGCGCCCGTCAACGCCCCGCCGAAGCTGAGCAGCACGTCGGTCATGCGCGGCGCAAAGCTGCTCACGTGTTCGGCCAGCGGGCCACCACTCAACAGCAAGGCCCCTTCCACCGGCCGCAGACGCCCGGCCTGCCAGCGTTCCAGACGTGCAGGGGCGGGCAGCCCGACAGCTCCGACCAGCTTGCGACCGATGTCCGAGTTGGCGAAGTCAATGTAGCGATCGGATGCCATGGAACACTCTCCTTGAGTCTGGGTTCAAACCAGTGGACCACGCTGGTAGGTAATAGGTCCTACGCTGTTAGCTGCCAAAGCTTGTAGGGTGAGCCAGCTGTCTTTAACACGCCCTACGACCTACGGCATAACACCCGGCGGGTCCTACGGGAAGCTTGCAGCGTCTGTAGGACCGGCTTCAGCCGGGAAGGCTGCGCAGCAGTCGCAAAATCAACCACCGCGTTATGCCTGACACACCGCGTTCTTCGGTTTTGCTGCCGGTCCCCGGCAGATCGCGGGCAAGCGCGCTCCTACGGCAGGTGCAACAACTCAGGGTCTGGGAAAAATTGGACCTTCAACCAACTGATATCCGGTGGGCGTGAGCTTGCTCGCGATCGCTCTTGGACAGGCTGCACAGCGTCTGGCCCGATACGGCCGTGTTTGCGTCACCGATGCCTGCAATATCCAGAAAAGAAAAAGGAGATTTCAATGAGTCAGACACGTCGCGTGGCCATCGTCGGGGGCAATCGCATCCCGTTCGCCCGTTCCAATGGCGCGTACGCCACCGCCAGTAATCAGGACATGCTGACCGCCGCGCTGGAGGGCCTGATCGAACGCTTCAACCTGCACGGCTTGCGCATGGGGGAGGTGGTGGCGGGCGCAGTGCTCAAGCATTCCCGCGATTTCAACCTGACCCGCGAGTGCGTGCTCGGCTCACGCCTTTCCCCGCAAACGCCAGCCTATGACCTTCAGCAGGCCTGCGGCACGGGCCTGGAAGCAGCGCTGTTGGTGGCCAACAAGATTGCCCTCGGCCAGATCGAGTGCGGTATTGCCGGTGGCGTCGATACGACGTCCGATGCGCCGATTGGCGTGAATGAAGACCTTCGGCAAATACTGCTGCAGGTCAACCGCAGCAAGACCACGGCAGACAAGCTCAAGGCGCTGAGCCAGTTGCGCCTGCATAACCTCAAGCCCGAACTCCCGCGCAACGGCGAGCCGCGCACCGGTTTGTCCATGGGCCAGCACTGCGAGCTGATGGCTCAGACCTGGCACATTCCGCGCGATGCACAGGATCAGCTGGCGCTGGAGAGCCACCAGAAAATGGCCGCCGCTTATGCGGAAGGCTGGCAGGACGATCTGCTCACGCCCTTTCGCGGCCTGACACGGGATAACAACCTGCGCGCCGACGCCTCGCTGGACAAGCTCGCCTCGCTCAAGCCTGCCTACGAGCGCAGCGCGAAAGGGACGTTAACGGCCGGCAACTCGACGCCTCTGACCGATGGCGCCTCGCTCGTCCTGTTGGCCAGCGAAGACTGGGCGCGCGAGCGCGGCTTGCCGGTTCTGGCTTACTGGCGGGACGGCGAAGCCGCGGCAGTGGATTTCGTGCGCGGCGAAGAGGGCTTGCTGATGGCGCCGGTCTACGCCGTTCCACGCTTGCTGGCGCGCAACGGCCTGACGCTGCAGGATTTCGATTATTACGAAATCCACGAGGCCTTCGCCGCTCAAGTGCTGTGCACCTTGAAGGCCTGGGAAGACCCGGACTACTGCAAAACCCGGCTAGGTCTCGACGCGCCGTTGGGGGCGATTGATCGCAACAAGCTGAATGTGAAAGGCAGCTCCCTCGCAGCCGGCCACCCCTTCGCCGCCACCGGCGGCCGCATCGTCGCCAACCTCGCCAAGTTACTGAGCGTGGCGGGGCAGGGACGCGGGCTGATTTCGATCTGTGCGGCGGGCGGGCAGGGGGTGACGGCGATACTTGAGCGTTGAGGGCGTTCGTACACCAGATGCGCTTGTCTCACTCCAGGCACGATACGGCGTCCTGCGACCGCCAAAATTTTGGAGCGGGGGCGTAAACTCTCGTCTTCTGACAAAAGGCACACATATGCCCCACAGCGGACTTCGCCTATCGCGTAACCCCGAAACTCAGCGCCAGCTTCCTGAGCTGACTGATCTGCCGCGCCCGCTTTACGCCAGGGCCGAAAGCCTGAGCGCTGGTTCGTGGACGCCGACTCATCGTCATGAATGGGTGCAGTTTTCCTACGCTATCAGTGGCGTTTTGGGGGTACATACCGAACAAGGCAGCTTTTTCGCGCCGCCGCAATGGGGAGTGTGGATTCCGGCTGGACTGGATCATGAGGTGGTGACGTCGACGCGTGCCGAGATGCGTAGCCTGTACGTGCGCAAGCAGGACTGCCTTTGGGCGAAGTCGCACTGTCGAGTGTTGGAAGTCACGCCTCTTGCACGGGAATTGATCAAGGCGTTCTGCCAATTGCCGGCTGATTATCCTGAGGCTGGCAGCAGTGAGTCTCGGCTTGTTCGAGTATTGCTCGACCAGCTTGCTGTTCTACCCGAGGTAGGGTTTTCGCTGCCGTTGCCTCGTCACCCACATTTGTTGAAGCTGTGTGACGAATTGATCAAGACACCCGATCTATCGTCCTCGCTCTCCAGCTGGGCGGTACGGTTAAACATGTCGGAAAAAACCGTGACGCGATTGTTTCAACGTGAAACCGGACTTAGCTTTCGCAGTTGGCGCCAGAGAGCTCGGCTATTGTCGTCGCTCAATCCGCTGCAGGCGGGTGAGAGTGTGACAAACACGGCCCTGATGTGCGGATATGATTCAACCTCTGCTTTCATTGCCGCTTTCAAGGGTTTTTTTGGTACGACACCAGGGGAGCTCTTCAGCATCTGAACCATACAGTGCCCGTGTGGCCGAAAAACTACCGCTGTCTGTCGATCGTCGAAATTTGGCGTTTCAATTCGGCCGGTATCGATCTGCGGGCATGAAAGCTGCTTGCCAAGGAGTAGGTCATGTCTTGGGACCAACCGAACGGATTCAATCGGCCTGACCCCCTACTCGCTGGCAAAGGATTGCCGTATAACGAGCAGCAATCGCGTGTTTGGCAACGAAGGACCCAGAATAAAAGCTGATGAAGACTCCAAAACGCATTGAACCCCTGATCGAGGACGGTCTGGTAGACGAGGTGCTGCGCCCACTGATGAGTGGCAAAGAGGCAGCTGTTTATGTGGTGCGCTGTGGCAAAGAGCTGCGCTGCGCGAAGGTTTACAAGGAGGCGAACAAACGTAGTTTCCGTCAGGCTGCGGAGTATCAGGAGGGCCGTAAGGTCCGCAACAGCCGTGATGCTCGAGCCATGGCCAAAGGGTCGAAATTCGGCCGCAAGGAGGCCGAGGACGCGTGGCAAAATGCCGAAGTGGCCGCGCTGTTCAGGCTCGCCAATGCCGGTGTGAGAGTCCCCAAACCGTACGACTTCCTTGAAGGCGTGCTGCTCATGGAAATGGTCAGTGACGAGTATGGCGATGCGGCGCCGCGTCTGAACGATGTGACCCTCGAGCCCGATCAGGCGCGCGAGTATCACGCCTTTCTGATTCAGCAGATCGTGCTCATGCTGTGTACCGGACTGGTGCACGGTGACCTTTCCGAGTTCAACGTGCTGCTGTCTCCGGACGGCCCGGTCATCATCGATCTGCCTCAGGCGGTCGACGCCGCAGGCAACAACCACGCATTCAGCATGCTGGAGCGCGACGTCGGCAACATGGCTTCGTACTTCGGTCGCTTTGCGCCTGAATTGAAGCAAACCCGTTTCGCTCGGGAAATGTGGTCCTATTACGAGGCAGGCACGCTGTCCCCGGCCACGGTGTTGACCGGTGTGTTCGCAGATCCCGATGACGTCGCCGACGTCAACAGCGTGCTGCGCGAGATCGAAGCGGCGCAACGTGACGAAGCGCGCCGCCAGGCCGCCCGCAACGCCGATGACGCCCCGTCCGATGAAGCCGAAGAACCGCCTCCGCCGTGGATGCAGTAAACCGAAAACGCCAAGTCATCACTGCTTGGCGTTTTTTCATATCAAGGCCTTAATCCATTTTGGAACGACGGTTATATAGCCCTCACAGCCTGGAGTCGATGTCAGTTTTGCTCCCTGAGTTAAAGGGATAGACCAGCGCTGGCGTTATTGCGCCCGCGCTTCATATTGATTGGCGATAGTGGTTATCGCGAAGTGTTTTAACGCTCGGTATATTCTCCGCTCACTTTGGAGCGCAACACCCACCCGACTCCAGATCCTTCAATATCGGGCAGTCCGGTCGGTCATTGCCCTGGCAATGCTCCACGAGGTCCTGCAGCGTGTCCCGCAGTCCCGCGAGCTCTTCGATCTTCTGGTTCAACTCGACGATATGTTGGTGCGCCAATGCTTTAACGTCGGCGCTCGCGCGACCACGGTCTTGCCACAGGGTGAGCAGCTTGCCGACCTCTTCCAGGGAAAACCCGAGATCGCGGGAGCGTTTGATGAAGGCCAGGGTGTGCAGGTCGTTGGCGATCGGCAGAAATTCGACAGGGGCGCCGGTGATGCCTAAATCCTTTCAGCCGTACCCCGTTTATGGCTCATAAATTAAAAAGTGCACTAGGCTGGGCCCTGAGTCTTGAGTGACTCTCAGCAAGGTAGACGGTTTAACTTTACCTGTGTGTGAGCGATGCATGGGGTAAAGCTTAATTGATATCGCCTGAAGACATCTATACTACACTTCTGGTGTTTGCTTTTGAATTACGCCAAGAGAGTTTGATAAAAATTTCATGTGGGCCGTTCAGGTATTCTACACAGCCTGAATTCTCAGCAGTTGCGAAAAAAGGTAATGGGGATCCGATGGATTTAACCTGATGGAGCAGTTGAAGATCGCCGACCTCCCTCGATTCCGGGCCAGCCATGAAGGATCGATTTCGAAGTTTAAATAGTCATTACCGCCAAACGCCGGTGTGGAGTCTGCCGACCACTCGTCGCCGTCAGGGCCAATAGCGCGAACGCCTGCAGTGGTTCCGTTATTGAACTCATTTTGCTTCCATACCCTGAGATTGTCGTGGGCACCATTGATAGTCGGGGCATTTACCGGAAATGTATGTCCCTCGACTGTAAGGATCAGTGTCGGCGAAGGATGCACTTGCGCTTCATCTTTACGTTTCACGGTGTAGTAAATTACTGCAGTTGTGAGAATGGCATCAATGACTTGGTATTTTGATATTGAAAATGGCAGGAGTGCAGGCGGGTTCTCCGCCGCCGTTTGTTCCGAAAAAAGGTTGATGCCGCCCCTGCCCGTCCAGTATAGACCGACTGAATCCCCAAGCTTGATACCATAGTCAGGAATAACAACCTGAATGTCGTCGTTGATCGTGTAGTAATCTAATCGCTCACTATTGGGCAGGCCTGGGGTCGCCCCATTTACATGAGGTACCGGCAAATTCAAATTACTCTCCGTCACTGTCACAGTCCATTTATTTGACTTGGCACCGGCAAAGTGTGCGGTGAAAGTGTGCAGTTCAGGGGGAAGGTTTTCTACGATCAGCGACCAGTCATTTCCGTCTAACGTCGCGGCGCCTAAAAGTTTATCGCCATCGTATAGGTCAACTGTTTCTGCTGTGGGTGGCTGGTGAATAATTGGAGTCGGTTGTTTCATGATGCATCCCTCCTCTGTGGTAATGAAGGTATAAGCCGGGGGTCTAAGGTTGTCAATTTTTTGATGTGGCAAATTTTTAATAGAGCTATTCGAAATTAGGCTGTCGATGTTTATTTCGAAAGGATTTGAATACTGTCAATTGCGACAGTGGCTTTTGATGGGCTTTAAGTGAAAGATGGAGTCGGGTTTGAAGTTTTAAATTAACCACTAAGTTGCATGCGACTATTTCAAGTCGATGCTAGATGACTATGATCAGGCGCCAGGAGGCCCGCATCATGTTAAAAATAAGAGCTTTGTTTGGTTGCTTTTTCATTGCGTTAATTGCATCGTGCGCAACGATCGATAACGCCACTCAGCCTAAACCTGTTCCACAAACTCCGGTCATCCAGGAGGATTCGGGGGAGGACGTTGCCCGCCATCTCACCAGTCGTTACGCTGATGTGCGAACGAATTGCGGCACTGACTCGCAGCCCGCTTTCCTGTGCAGTGGCGTGATGATTAGAGGAACCTCCAGCAATCCGACTTATCACGTATGGAATAATAGCCCAGCTTCAATCGCAAAGGGCGGCGTGTCCTTTTCTTACCTGAGGGCTGATTCCACCTTTAACAAGCTCGCTTATGAATACACTAATGGTTTCATATTTAACGCGTATTTTTATGCGAACACTTCGCTGCATCCGGAAATTTTCTGTTTTTTCCCTATAGATGCTGGTACAAGCCTTCGGGCCGACAACGGATGTGGAGAGTTTCCGGGTTTTGCGGGAAGTGGACCTTGTCACTTGCAGAATGTGACCACCGCCGCGCAATTCTGGACGCATTACAATGCCCATTCGTCTAGTCGACATTCTTATCAATGCGGTTTTGATGTCACCGATAACCGTAATTCGCTAGCCGGTCCGGCATTTGCCGCAGGGGTCGGCGCGATGAAGTTGATGGGAGCAGAATCTTTTAACGAGCAAAACGAATTCATTGTGGACGCTTGGAAAGATAATCTAGGAAAAACTCTGCCTTTGGAGGCGTTTTTCTATCTTGATGGCAGCGACGGTAAGACGGTGGCGCAACGAAACCAGCAGGACTTATGGACTACCGACGGCAGATGGATCCCGATTATCAGTATCAGGTTGTCAAGGAATGCAGGGGAGTCGACCACATTCCAATATCTGCCTGGGGATCAGACGGAGACTATGCCGCCGGTTAGTCCCAATAAGTGAGAACCTCCAGTCAAGTCTAGATTCATTGCTGACGCGCAATCGTCAGCAGGTCTTGACTGCCTCACTGCCTACAGCCATTGCGAGATCAGTCGTCACAAGGAATCTTTGGGCGACCACACCCACCCGACTCCAGATCCTTCAATATCGGGCAGTCCGGTCGGTCATTGCCCTGGCAATGCTCCACAAGGTCCTGCAGCGTGTCCCGCAGTCCGGCGAGCTCTTCGATCTTCTGGTTCAACTCGACGATATGTTTGTGCGCCAATGCTTTAACGTCGGCGCTCGCTCGGCCACGGTCTTGCCACAGGGTGAGCAGCTTGCCTACCTCTTCCAGGGAAAACCCGAGATCGCGGGAGCGTTTGATGAAGGCCAGGGTGTGCAGGTCGTTGGCGCTGTACAGGCGATAGCCGCTGTCGGTGCGGGTTGCGGCTTGCAGAAGGCCGATGGATTCGTAGTAGCGAATCATCTTGGCGCTCAGGCCGCTTTGCTTTGCTGCTTGGCCGATGTTCATGGCGCGTCTCCTTGATCGGACGTGTGCCCGGTCATTGTCCAGGTTTTGAGCAGCAAGGCATTGCTGACGACGCTGACGCTGGACAGGGCCATTGCGGCGCCCGCCAGCACCGGGTTGAGCAGACCGAACGCCGCGAGCGGGATGCCGATGAGGTTGTAGACGAAGGCCCAGAACAGGTTCTGACGGATCTTCGCGTAGGTCCTGCGGCTGATGTCCAGCGCCGCCGGAATCAGCCTTGGATCGCCGCGCATCAAGGTGATACCCGATGCGTGCATGGCAACGTCGGTGCCGCCGCCCATGGCGATGCCGATGTCCGCCGCAGCCAGGGCCGGTGCGTCATTGATGCCGTCGCCGACCATGGCCACCACGCCGGTTTTTTTCAGTGCGACGACGGCCGCGGCTTTATCGGCGGGCAGGACTTCGGCGTGGACGTCGGTGATCCCCAGTGCTTGTGCGACGACGTTCGCGCTGCCGCGATTATCACCCGTCAGCAGATGACTGCTGATGTTGCGACTGGTCAGTTGTTCGATGGCCTGAGCGGCGCCAGGCTTCAGGGTATCCCCGAACGCGAACAGGCCCAGCACCCGGCGCGCGGGTTTCAGTTCGATCAGCCACGATAACGTGCGGCCTTCGGCTTCCCACTGTTGTGCGGTGTGTGCAAGCGCGCCCATGCCGAGGTCGCTTTCTTCCAGCAGGCGCCTGTTGCCCAGTGCCAGGTCGCGGCCATCCAGCGTGCCTGCGATGCCTCGTCCGGCAAGCGAGCGGCTGTTCTCGATTTGCTCAGGCTTGAGCCCGCGCGCACTGCACGCATCCAGCACAGCGTTGGCGAGTGGGTGCTCGCTGCCGCGCTGCAGTGCTCCCGCCTGTTGCAACAGCATGTCGTCGTCGCCGTCGACGGCCGTCATGTGGGCGATGCGCGGCGTGCCGGAAGTGAGTGTGCCGGTCTTGTCGAAGACCACCGCGGTGACGCTGTGGGCGCGCTCCAGGGCCTCGGCGTCCTTGATCAGAATCCCGTAGCGTGCCGCAACGCCGGTGCCGGCCATGATGGCGGTCGGCGTGGCCAGGCCCAGTGCGCAAGGGCAGGCGATGACCAACACCGCGACGGCGTTGATCAGCGCAGCTTCCAGCGAAGCGCCTGCGAGCAACCAGCCGATCAATGTGATTGCGGCGATCAGCAACACGACCGGTACGAACACCTGACTGACTTTGTCCACAAGCTTCTGGATGGGCGCTTTGGCCGACTGCGCCTCTTCGACCAACCGGATGATGCGCGCCAGGACTGATTCGGCGCCCAGGGCGCGGGTTTGCACCAGCAGCCGACCTTCGCCATTGATCGCGCCGCCGGTGACCTTGTCGCCGGGCTGCTTGGCAATGGGCAGGCTTTCGCCGCTGATCAGCGCTTCGTCAGCGTGGCTTTGACCTTCGATGACCTCGCCGTCCACCGGAAATCGCTCGCCGGGCTTGACCAGCACCTGATCGCCGACCTTCAACGCGCTGATCGCCACTTCACGCTCTTGGCCGGCGATGACTTGAATCGCCCGCTCAGGCCGCAGAGCCTCCAGCGCTCGAATTGCACTGGCGGTCTGGCGTTTGGCGCTGCTTTCCAGGTATTTACCGAGCAGTACCAGCGCGATGACCACCGCCGACGCTTCGAAGTACAGATGCGGCATGCTGCCGGGCGTCGCGACCCACCATTGATAAAGGCTCAAGCCGTAACCGGCGCTGGTGCCCAGTGCAACGAGCAGGTCCATGTTGCCGGCGGCCGCCCGAACGGCCTTGTAAGCCGCGACGTAAAAACGCGCGCCGAGAAAAAACTGCACGGGTGTTGCCAGTAGAAACTGAACCCACGGCGGCAGCATCCAGTGCACGCCAAGAGATTGCACCAACATCGGCAGCACCAGCGGGAGCGCCAGCGCGATGGCCAGCAAAAGATGCCAGCGCTCATTGTCGTGACGTAATCGCTGATCGGCAGCCTGTGTTGCAGGGTCCTGCGCCAGGCTGGCGCCGTAGCCCGCCTTGTCGACAGCGGCAATGAGGCTGGCAGGGTCGACCTGCTCGAGCATTTCGACGTGAGCGCGTTCGTTGGCCAGGTTGACGGTGGCGCTCTGCACGCCGGGGACTTTGCGCAACGCGCGTTCGACACGACCCGCGCAACTGGCGCAGGTCATGCCGGTGATCGGCAGATCGAAGGTGACGGGACTGGACATGGAGATCACTCCTTGAGGCTGTTGCCCACAAGGATCAACCTTGCCACGTTGGCAAGGTCAAGTCCCGATTTTCCACAGAGCTAGCAGTAGGGCGGCGTGTGCCCCAAGCCCTCAGTAATTCAGATCGGCCTTCTTCAGATACATGCCCTGTGGGCCGGACGCGATGCGGTATTTGAGTACGTCGCCGGCATTGATATGCAGGCGCGTATTGTTCTGCGCCTCAATGCCTGGCGAACAGCCGGGCATCTGGCCGGGCAGTACGCGCAGGCGAACGGACAGGTCGCCCGCCGGCAGGTTGAATGAGCGGGATTCTTCCTGGAACAGGCGACCGACCAGTTGGTCTTGCATGTAGATGCCGATCTCGCAGGACGTTGCGACTTCCAGCCGCTCACGGGAAATGATGAGCACGCCGTAGTCCTGATCGGCCTGAGCCCAGGAAGCGGAAGCCAGCAGGCCGATGAAACCTGCGATGCGGAAGGCTGACCAGCGCATGGCCGATTCTCCTGATATTCGTGGATGAAATACTTTGGCTCAGGGCATCGCGGAATACCAGCCCGGCAGATTGACCAGAAACTTGACCTTCCTATGATGGGAAGGTCGAAGATGCCGTCATTCACTGTTTTTCACTGGAATGAGGAGTCACCCATGCAGGTATTCAACGTTAAAGGCATGACCTGCGCGCACTGCGTGCGTGCCGTTACCGATGCTATTCAGGGTCAAGACCCGTCGGCGCAGGTGCAGGTCGATCTGGCGAAGGGAGAAGTGAAGGTGCAAAGCCAGCTGCCGGCGGAGCGGGTGGTCGGACTGATCGAGGAGGAAGGCTATAGCGCGATGCATACTCAGCAGGCGCTGTGACTTTGCACTGAGGGTGGCCGGTTTAGCCTCTTCCCGGCTGAAGCCGGTCCTACTAAAGATCGGCTACAACCGCGTGTACACCTGCGAAACCGGCTTGGGCTCTTCCCGGCTAAAGCCGGTCCTACTGGGGGCGGCTAAAACACCGCGTAAACTGCGTGGCCAGTTTGGCCTCTTCCCGGCGGAAGCCGGTCCTACTAAGGGTCGGCTACAACCGCGCGTACACCTGCGAAACCGGCTTGGGCTCTTCCCGGCTAAAGCCGGTCCTACTAGGATCGGCTGAAGCCGGTCCTACTGAACGCCGCGTACGTTCGTAGGACCGGCTTCAGCCGGGAAGGCGTCGGTCGTTGCGCTGAAAATCAGAAACCTGCCACTCAATAGTGATACCACTTCAATTCCAGCATGACCTCGTTCACCGGCGAGCTCAATTGACTGAATTCGCGTTGCGCACTCAGGCGCAGCCCAAGGTTACGGGACAGTTCCCACTGCTGATTCAGACTGATCGTGCGTCGCACTTCGCCGTTGGTGAAATAGTCGCCCTTGGTCTCCAGGCTGAGGTTGCCCAGCCCGTTGCGCCACAGCACGCCGGTGTCGAAACCGGCGGCGGGTGAGACCAGCGCGTCGAAGTCGTTGTTGTGCTCGATCCGCACGGTGCCCAGCGCGAAGCCCAGCACGTCGTCACCCAGTTTCCAGGTTCCGCCAGCACCGCCGTTGACGTGGCTTACCAGATTCTCGTCGCCGTGCTTGCCCAGCACGCGCTCCAGGCCGCCCGCGACCTGCCATGACCACGGCTGCAACAAGTCATTGCGCGGTGTGAGCGAGCGAATCGTCGCCAGGTCCAGTTGCTGCACCTGCCAGCGGCTGTCCTCGTACTGGCGCAACTTCAATTGGAGGATCTCGATCTGAGCGCCCAACGGAAATCCGTAAGCGTTGTCGTTCAAGTCGTGATAGGCCATGCGCAGGCCGTACTCGGCGAAAGCCTCGTTGTCACGGGTGCCTGCGCCCAGTTGCCAGGTTCGCGATTCGTGACCGTCCTCAGGCAATCCGGGGCGCTCGATTTCCAGCGCCGGGGGCGGGTTGGTGCTGATGGCCCGCAACAAGTCATAACTGCGCTGCGCTCGCGCCGAATCCCGCTCCTGACCATTGGCACGGTAGCGCTCCAGTCGATACGCCGCGTCCTGAATCAATGCGCGTCGGTCCTTGGGCAGGGCCAGATAATCAGCGCTCTGCATTTGTTGCTGGTCGGCGCTGACCTTGAGCACCCACTGTTGCTCGTCATGGTTCAAGGGCTCGGCACGGCTGAGCAGCTCGCGCTCCTTGGAGGGCCGATAGTCGATTTTTTCCACCAGACCTGCGTCCTTGACGGCGCGAACGGTGTCGGTCGGAATCGCGGTCAGACGAAATTGCGGCGTCAGGTTCAGGCTCGGACGGGCCACCTGCAGCAACTCCAGCAGGCGATACGAGCAGTTTTCGTCGAAGAAGAAATAGCCGAAGCGAATCTGTTTGAGTTCCCACACATGCTCGACCATGCGCCGGGTTTCTTCTGGCGTCAGGTTAAGGCGGTATTCCCACAGGTCGCGGTTTTCCAGACTGCGGTACTCGGAGAGTTTTTCCTGATAAGGGACCAGCGCGAACAGCCCGGGATAGCCGCCCATCAGGCCTTTCCAGGCGTACAGGATGCTGTTGTCCGAACCTTCGATGTAGGCGCCGAAGTTGATCGCGTAACTGAGCAGCGCGGTTTTGTTGGCCTGCACGTCAGCCTGATCGATGCGCAACAGCGTATGGCCGAACATCGAAGACGGGCTGTTGAGATACGCAGCCGGAAAGATCAATACCGTGCTGTCCGGGGCGACGTCGGAGAACCATTTGTTGAACTCCTTGCAGTCGACGGCGGGCAGATCGGCAAGCTTCAATTCGTCGCGCAGAAAGCGTGTGCGCGAGGGGTAAACACATTGCGGATGCAGGTCTTCCTTGCCTCGCACCACGGGGCGATAAATCGCCTCCAGGGTCGCGGCCAGCTCGGCCTTCGGGTCGTGAGCACCGTTGGCAGCGAGGAAAAATTTCGGGTCATCAACGTAGCTTCGCCAGCCACCGAGCTTGCCGGCTTCGTAATGGCCGATGGAAATCCAGAATCTGGATTGGGCCAGTTGCTGCAAACGATCATTGTCGACATGAGGCGCGGCATACAGCGGGGCGCAGACACAGAGCGCCAGCCAGGCAAGGCGTTTGAGCATAGATTGGCAACTAATCAGAAGTGGGCAATGACAGTGAAATCCTGCCTTCCGGGAGGAAGGCAGGTGGCACGACTTTAGGCCTGGCTTGCGTATTTAGCCAGAGTCGGATCGTTCTTCAGTACGTCGAGGGTGTTGCTGTGAACATCTTCAGCGGTGGCGTCTGCCTTGTTGAAGATTTGCTGATAGTGCTCGTGGGTGACTGCGGCGAAATGCGCACGGTCTTCCGGTGCAACGCCCAGTACGACCGCATAGGTCGTCAGTGCTTCGCCCTGGCCCATCGCCATGTCTTTGGAAAGCTCGTCCATCATGCCGTTCATGGCAAACCAGGATTTACCGCCATAAGTCAGCGCGCTGTTGGTGGAGCAGCCGTTGGTGCCCGAGGTCATACCGAATGTGGCGTTACCAGAGGTGCCGTTGGTGGTGGAAGCGAGGAAGTGAGCCGGAGTGCCGCGTTGCCCTTCAAACAGCATGTTGCCCCAACCGCAGTCCGGACCGCCAGGCGCTTGAGCCATGGCGTTGATGGACACAGCGGCGAAGAGAGTACCAAGAAGAATCCGTTTCATAGCTTTAGTCTCTGTTGTTTCAACCAAGGGTCGGATCCTGGCAAGCGCCAGGGCGGGTCGGTTATTCGATTTGTACCGACCGCGCAGGTTGGAGTTTAGGCACGTTCTGAACGTTCCGTGGTTTATTGCAGATTGTTGCATGTAGTCCAGCGCCGTTGGGGAGAGTAGGCGGGTTCGTCAGGTAGAAAAACATTCCGCCGTCTCTTGCCTTGCCAGTCTGGTGCGGCGAGCGCCAGAATGCCCCCATCTGCCCCGCCTGATGTAAGGATGTCCGATGCCCGATCCTGTTGCTGCCAGCCTGCGACTCGCGCCCGAAGCGCTTACCCGTCCCTTTTCCGCTGAACAGTTCAGCTTCACGACAACCAACGATCTGGAACCCTTTCGCGGCGTGCTCGGCCAGGAACGAGCGGTCGAGGCGCTTCAGTTCGGGGTCGCCATGCCGCGCCCCGGCTACAACGTATTCGTCATGGGCGAGCCCGGCACGGGCCGCTTCTCCTTCGTCAAGCGCTACCTCAAAGCTGAGGGCAAGCGCATGCAGACCCCGTCGGACTGGGTCTACGTCAACAATTTCGATGAGCCGCGCGAGCCCCGCGCACTGGAGCTCCCGCCCGGCAGCGCCAGTTCGTTCATCGCCGACATCAATGGTTTGATCGACAACTTGCTGTCGACTTTTCCTGCCGTGTTCGAGCATCCGTCCTACCAGCAAAAGAAAAGCTCGATCGACCGCGCCTTCAATCAGCGGTACGACCGCGCACTGGACGTCATCGAGCGTCTGGCGCTGGAAAAAGACATCGCCCTGTACCGCGACAGCAGCAACATCGCCTTCACCCCGATGCTGGATGGCAAAGCGCTGGATGAAGCCGAGTTTTCACAGCTCCCGGAAGCCGAGCGCGAGCGTTTCCACAGCGACATCTCTGCACTCGAAGAGCGCCTGAATGAAGAGCTCGCCAGCCTTCCACAATGGAAGCGCGAGTCCAACAATCAGATGCGCCAGTTGAATGAAGAGACCATCATCCTGGCCTTGCAGCCGCTGCTGGCGCCGTTGTCCGAGCAGTACGCCGAGAACGCCGCGGTCTGCGCTTACCTGCAGGCCGTGCAGGTCAATCTGCTGAAAACCGTGGTCGAGCAACTGGTCGACGACAGCAAAGCCGACGCTCAGGCGCGCAAGCTGCTCGAAGAGCAATACTGCCCAAGCCTTGTCGTCGGTCATTCGGCGAGTGGTGGTGCGCCGGTGGTCTTCGAGCCACACCCGACCTACGACAACCTGTTCGGCCGCATCGAATACAGCACCGATCAAGGCGCGCTCTACACCACGTACCGGCAGCTGCGCCCGGGCGCGTTCCATCGCGCGAATGGCGGTTTCCTCGTGCTCGAAGCCGAGAAGATGCTCAGCGAGCCCTTCGTCTGGGACGCTCTGAAACGCGCGCTGCAATCGCGCAAGCTGAAGATGGAGTCGCCGCTGGGCGAGCTGGGTCGCCTCGCCACCGTGACCCTGACCCCGCAGATGATTCCACTGCAGGTCAAAGTCATCATCATCGGCGCGCGGTCGCTGTATTACACGCTGCAAGACCTGGATCCTGACTTCCAGGAGATGTTCCGCGTGCTGGTGGACTTCGATGAAGACATCCCGATGGTCGATGAGAGCCTGGAGCAGTTCGCCCAGTTGCTCAAAACCCGGACTTCGGAGGAGGGCATGGCGCCGCTGACTGCCGACGCTGTCGCGCGTCTGGCCACTTACAGTGCCCGGCTTGCCGAGCATCAGGGGCGGTTGTCGGCGCGTATCGGTGACCTCTTTCAACTGGTCAGCGAGGCGGATTTCATTCGCAGCCTGGCCAATGACGAGCGCACCGATGCAGGCCATATCGAGCGCGCGCTCAAAGCCAAGGCCACGCGTACCGGGCGGGTGTCGGCACGGATTCTCGACGACATGCTCGCCGGCATCATTCTGATCGACACCGATGGCGCTGCCGTTGGCAAGTGCAACGGCCTGACGGTGCTTGAGGTCGGCGACTCGGCGTTCGGTGTGCCGGCGCGGATTTCCGCGACGGTTTACCCGGGCGGCAGCGGGATTGTCGACATCGAGCGTGAGGTCAACCTCGGCCAGCCGATCCACTCCAAAGGCGTGATGATCCTCACCGGTTATCTGGGCAGCCGTTACGCGCAGGAATTCCCGCTGGCGATTTCCGCAAGCATCGCGCTGGAGCAATCCTATGGCTATGTGGATGGCGACAGCGCTTCTCTGGGCGAGGTCTGCACGCTGATTTCGGCATTGTCCAAGACCCCGCTGAAACAGTGTTTCGCGATCACCGGTTCGATCAACCAGTTTGGCGAAGTGCAGGCGGTGGGCGGGGTCAATGAAAAAATCGAAGGCTTCTTCCGACTCTGTGAGGCGCGGGGGCTGACGGGCGATCAGGGCGCGATCATCCCTCAGGCGAACGTCGCCACGTTGATGCTCGATGAGCGTGTGCTGCAGGCGGTTCGTGCCGGGCAGTTCCACGTCTACGCGGTGCGCCAGGTGGACGAGGCCTTGAGCCTGCTGGTGGGCGAGCCTGTGGGCGAAGCGGACGAAGACGGCCAGTTCCCGGAAAACTCGGTCAACGGCCGCGTGGTGGATCGACTGCGCGATATCGCCGAAATGCTCAGCGAAGAGGACCTCAAGGAGCTCGAAAAAGAGGCGCCACAGTTACAACCAGAGCTGAAAAGTTGACTGTTTGACGTCAACTAACAGGGGCGCCTAGTGGCAAAATGACCATTCGGCGCCCTTTTTATTTTCACGCTTTTCTTACTGGGCATTTCTTCGATATTGTCGTGTTACAGCAGTTGTCAAAGGGACTGACGCGCTCTCTTCGCCGTTCAAGGGAGTGAATACTGCAATCAATGAGGAGCTCGCCATGCCGCGCAGCCTCTGTCTTACTCGCCAATGCCTGGGTCTGGTGACCCGAATCGAATGTGTCGTACGCCCGCTGTCTGGCGATAATGGTATGTGGACCTTGCTCTTCGCAGCGGGAATGTCAGGAGAGCAGCCTTCGGCGCTCAAGGCTCAGGGACCGTTTCATGGTCCGGTCGCTGCCGAGTCGGTGCTCGATGCGATTGCCGAAAGCCTTGCTCTTCATGGCTATCAGACGGCTGAGGAAATCCCGATCTGGAGCCTGCATCTGCAGGGCGAACTCCGACGAATCAACGGCGATCCCTCTCAACAACAGCGCAGCACTCCCGTCAATTGAGGTGTGCCGGCAGCAGGATGAATGCGCCGGATGTGTTCCTGCGCGTGCAGGGCACCACGGCGCTTTCGGCGAGCGTTATGTCGGCTAATTGTTTCGAGTGTTGTCAGGGCGGCTTGTAGCGCGCAGCGATCGCCCTATACTCGGCAGCTTTCAATCAACTGTGAGTTTCAATGGAACGCTTTATCGAAAATGCCATGTACGCCTCGCGCTGGCTGCTGGCCCCCATCTACTTCGGTTTGTCGCTGGGACTTCTGGCGCTGGCGCTGAAGTTCTTTCAGGAAATCTTCCACGTCATCCCCAACGTCTTCTCGCTGGCCGAGTCAGACCTGATTCTGGTGCTGCTGTCGCTGATCGACATGGCGCTGGTCGGGGGACTGCTGGTGATGGTGATGATTTCCGGCTACGAGAACTTCGTTTCTCAGCTGGATATCGACGAGGACAAGGAAAAACTCAACTGGCTGGGCAAGATGGATTCATCCTCCCTGAAGATGAAAGTCGCCGCGTCCATCGTCGCTATCTCCTCCATCCACCTGTTGCGGGTGTTCATGGATGCCAAGAACATCGAGCCTCAGTACCTGATGTGGTACGTGATCATCCACATGACGTTTGTGGTCTCGGCGTTTGCAATGGGCTATCTGGATAAAGTCACCAAGCACTGACGGCCCGGCCTGTGCGCGGCGTGATGCCGTGCGCAGCGCGGGTTGACCATTACCGCTCCGGCCTCCTTGTGCTAGGCTGCTCGGCCTTTTGGTTCGGGGCACCTGCGGGTGCTCCATAAGCGGAGCAGTGTCATGTCCGAAGTCAATCTGTCCACCGACGAAACTCGCGTCAGCTACGGCATCGGCCGTCAGCTGGGTGACCAGCTGCGCGACAACCCGCCACCGGGTGTCAGCCTTGACGCCATTCTCGCGGGCCTGACCGATGCATTCGGTGGCAAGCCGAGCCGCGTCAGCCAGGAAGAAATGGCTGCAAGCTTCAAAGTCATTCGCGACATCATGCAAGCCGAAGCGGCTGCCAAGGCTGAAGCCGCCGCCGGCGCTGGCAAGGCTTACCTGGCCGACAACGCCAAGCGTGAAGGCGTGACCACCCTGGAATCCGGTCTGCAATTCGAAGTCATCACCCAAGGCGACGGCGCTCAGCCGACGCGCGAAAGCAACGTGCGCACCCACTACCACGGCATGCTGATCGATGGCACTGTCTTCGACAGCTCCTACGATCGTGGCGAGCCAGCTGAATTCCCGGTCGGTGGCGTGATCGCTGGCTGGACCGAAGCCCTGCAACTGATGAAGGCCGGCAGCAAGTGGCGCCTGTACGTTCCGAGCGAGCTGGCATACGGCGCACAGGGCGTGGGCAGCATCCCTCCACACAGCGTTCTGGTATTCGACGTCGAGCTGCTGGACGTTCTGTAAGGCGGGACAGCTGAGCCGTACGGCTCAAGCGTCAGGCTGAATGATTGCCGAGCAGGCTGCAGGGCTCGCTCGGCAATGTTGGCGCCGTCGTCATGATCAATGCAGTTCCAGCGTCGGGCGCAACGCCCGGGCGTAGCAGAACAGAAACAGATTGCGCACCATTTCCTTCTGAATGCCAGGTTCGCACGAACTCAGGCTGATCACATCCAGGTCACCCTGATCCCGCAATTCATCCAGCGCGTCCTCATGCAATACCGCACACACTTCACCCGTTTCGCGATGCAGGATTCGCAGGTAAGGGTGTGGACGATCCAGCCAGGCGTCTATCAAATAAGTCATGTTCGTTCTCCTTGAGGTTTCAATGAGAATAATTCTTATCTGAAGAATAGCAAGGATCTATTTGAGATTAATTCGCATCTTTGCGCCGGTGTTGATGTGGGTCAGCTGTTCGCTGCTGCGGCGTGCCGCAGGTCGATGATCCGTGCGGGTACAAAAAAGCCCGTCGCTTGGACGGGCTTCTTTAGGTGCCGAGCGGGATCAGTGAGTGCGGGCGACGGCGAACTCGCTCAGCTCGATCAGCGCATCGCGGTACTCGCTGGCTGGCAGGACATCCAGGCAGGCGATGGCGCGGGCGACATAATCACGAGCCAGTTGCGCGGTGTAATCCAGCGAGCCTGACTGCTCGACCGCTTCGCGAATGCTTTCCAGATCTTCCAGGCCGCCTTTCTGAATCGCCTTGCGTACCAGAGCCGCCTGCTCCGGCGTGCCTTCGCGCATGGTGTAGATCAGAGGCAGCGTCGGTTTGCCTTCTGCAAGGTCGTCGCCGATGTTCTTGCCCAGGGTCTCGGCGTCGCCACGGTAGTCGAGCAGATCGTCGACCAACTGGAATGCAACGCCCAGATGATCACCGAACGTGCGCAGCGCTTCGCTTTGTTCGGCGCTGGCGTTGGCCAGTGCAGCGGCGCTGTGAGTCGAGGCCTCGAACAGCATGGCTGTCTTGCCGCGAATCACTTCCATGTAGGTTTCTTCGGTGGTGCTGGCATCGCGCACCTTGGACAACTGCAGGACTTCGCCTTCAGCGATGACGCGCGTTGCCTTGGACAGGATTTGCATCACGGGCATCGAACCCAGTTCGACCATCATTTCGAACGAGCGCGAATAGAGGAAATCACCGACCAGCACGCTTGGCGCGTTGCCCCACATCGCATTGGCGGTCGAGCGGCCACGGCGCATCCCGGACATGTCGACGACGTCGTCGTGCAGCAGGGTCGCGGTGTGCAGGAATTCGATGGTTGCCGCCAGCAGGCGCAGATGGTCACCGCCGCTTCCCAGTGCCTTGCCGCACAGCAGAACGAGCAGCGGGCGCAGGCGTTTGCCGCCAGCGGAAGTGATGTAGTCGCCGATTTTCGAGACCAGCGGCACGCGCGACGTCAGCTGCTTCTTGATAATGTGGTCGACGGCTGTAAAGTCGTCCGCCACAGCGCGGTAGAAGGCTTGGGGTTGCATCAGCGAGGCGTGCTCCAGAAGGGTTGCGCGGCATGCTAGGTTGCAGGCCCCACCCTGTCAAGGCGTGACGTAACGCAGCTTGCAAGGCGTTCGCGGCTTGCGTACAATCGCGCACCCTAACTTTCCTGGGCAGCACCTGCCTTACGCAATTGCATGACGAGCCTTTCCAGCCTCATGCAGCCATGCCAGCCGATACTCTTCTTATAAAGAGCTGGGTGAGCAGGATTTTCGGAGATATACCATGTCGTACGCAGTAATCGTTACTGGTGGCAAGCAGTACAAAGTCGCCCCAGGTGAATACCTGAAAATTGAAAAACTGGAAGTCGCTACTGGCGAAACCGTTACCTTCGACCGCGTTCTGCTGGTTGCCAATGGTGACGACGTCAATATCGGCGCTCCAGTCGTTGCCGGTGCTACCGTTGTGGCTGAAGTGATCTCCCAGGGTCGTCACGATAAAGTCCGCATCATCAAGTTCCGTCGCCGTAAGCACCACATGAAGCGTATGGGCCACCGCCAGTGGTTCACCGAGATCAAAATCACCGGTATCCAGGCCTGATTTTTCAGCCTGATACCCTAATAGGAGTATTGAACTCATGGCACACAAAAAAGCTGGTGGTAGTACCCGTAACGGTCGCGACTCAGAAGCCAAACGCCTTGGCGTGAAGATGTATGGCGGCCAGGTAATCGTTCCGGGCAACATCATCGTGCGTCAGCGCGGCACCCAATTCCACGCTGGCTACGGCGTTGGTATGGGCAAGGATCACACCCTGTTCGCTAAAGTCGAAGGCGTGATCAAGTTCGAAGTTAAAGGCGCCTTCGGTCGTCGCTACGTAAGCATCGTGCCAAAGGCTCAAGCCGCGGCATAATCTTGCGTTAGCAGATCAAGCCCTGTCTCGCGACAGGGCTTTTTCGTTTGTAGGGACTGTGCAAAATTGGTTGGGTGAGTCTCTTGCAAAGCTGTTTGTGTGGGCCGTTGTGGTGTGAAGCGCTGGTTTTTGATCGGTACCGCAACGCTCATCTTTGCAAGAGCCTTATGAATTTATGTTGTTTGCTCGTCTTTGTGACGGGAGGCGTGCGTTATGAAATTTGTTGATGAAGTATCCATTCGGGTGAAAGCCGGTGACGGCGGCAACGGTTGCATGAGCTTCCGTCGCGAAAAGTTCATCGAAAACGGTGGCCCGAACGGCGGTGATGGTGGTGACGGCGGCTCGATCTACATGGTCGCCGACGAGAACCTCAACACGTTGGTCGATTATCGCTACACCCGTCACTTCGATGCGGAGCGTGGCTCCAATGGCGGCAGCACCGATTGCACAGGTCGCAAAGGTGAAGACCTGATCCTGCGCGTGCCGGTCGGCACGACCGTGATCGATGCCAGCACCCAGGAAATCATCGGTGACCTGACCAAAGCCGGTCAGCGTCTGCTGGTGGTGCAAGGCGGTTGGCACGGCTTGGGTAACACCCGCTTCAAATCCAGTACCAACCGCGCGCCGCGTCAGACCACGCCGGGCAAGCCGGGCGAGCAGCGTGACCTGAAACTGGAAATGAAAGTGCTGGCGGACGTTGGCCTGCTGGGCTTGCCGAACGCAGGCAAAAGTACTTTCATTCGTTCGGTCTCGGCCGCCAAGCCGAAAGTTGCCGACTATCCGTTCACCACGCTGGTGCCGAACCTGGGTGTGGTCAGTGTCGATCGCTGGAAAAGCTTCGTGATCGCTGACATTCCGGGGCTGATCGAGGGTGCGTCCGATGGTGCAGGCCTGGGTATTCGCTTCCTCAAGCACCTGGCGCGTACTCGCCTGTTGCTGCACCTCGTCGACATGGCGCCGCTGGACGAGTCCGATCCGGCCGATGCTGCCGAGGTCATCGTCAACGAGCTGGTCAAGTTCAGCCCGGGGCTGTCGGATCGCGATCGCTGGCTGGTGCTGAACAAGTGCGACATGCTGCCGGAAGATCAGCATGAAGCGGTCAAGGCGCAGATTGTCGAGCGTCTGCAATGGACTGGCCCGGTGTACATGATTTCGGCAATTGCCAAACAGGGCACCGAGCGTCTGAGCCACGACATCATGCGTTACCTCGAAGATCGCGCCGACCGTCTGGCCAATGATCCGGCCTACGCCGAAGAGCTGGCCGAGCTGGATCAGCGTATCGAAGACGAGGCGCGTGCTCAGCTGCAAGCGCTGGACGACAAGCGTGCACTGCGCCGCAGTGGCGTGAAGAGCGTGCACGACATGGGCGATGACGATTGGGATGATGATTTCGAAGACGATGAAGATGGTCCGGAAATCATTTACGTCCGTGAATGATCGAGTGAAGTAAACTACAACGCCGCTTTGATAGCGGCGTTTTAGTATGTCGAATTCGGATTCTCTGGCTTAAGGTTGAAAGATCATGCGGAGCAAGGTGACAGGTGCCCAGCGTTGGGTTGTCAAGATCGGAAGTGCGCTGCTGACGGCGGACGGCAAGGGTCTGGACCGCAACGCGATGGGTGTTTGGGTCGAGCAGATGGTGGCGCTGCACGAGGCGGGCGTCGAACTGGTTCTGGTCTCCTCCGGCGCGGTGGCTGCCGGCATGAGTCGTCTGGGCTGGGCTGCACGACCGAGTGCCATGCATGAGCTTCAGGCGGCTGCGGCTATCGGTCAGATGGGCTTGGTGCAGGCGTGGGAGTCCAGCTTTGCGGAATACCAGCGGCATACGGCGCAGATTCTCCTGACCCATGACGATCTTTCCGACCGCAAGCGCTACCTCAACGCACGCAGCACGCTGCGCACGCTGGTCGAGCTGGGTGTCGTGCCCGTGATCAATGAGAACGACACTGTCGTTACTGACGAGATTCGTTTCGGCGACAACGACACCTTGGCTGCGCTGGTCGCCAACCTGGTCGAGGCTGATCTGTTGGTCATTCTGACTGACCGCGACGGCATGTTCGACGCCGATCCTCGCAACAATCCCGAGGCACAACTGATCTACGAGGCGCGTGCCGATGATCCTGCGCTGGACGCCGTTGCCGGTGGCACTGGTGGGGCGCTGGGGCGTGGTGGCATGCAGACCAAGCTGCGTGCGGCGCGGCTGGCAGCGCGGTCAGGCGCGCACACGGTGATCGTTGGTGGCCGCATCGAGCGGGTGCTGGCGCGTCTGAAGGCTGGGGAGCGTCTGGGTACGTTGTTGTCTCCTGAGCGCGGCATGCTCGCCGCACGCAAGCAATGGCTGGCAGGGCACCTGCAGACCCGAGGCACGCTGGTGCTCGACGATGGTGCCGTGAAGGCCCTCACCGAGAGCAACAAAAGCTTGTTGCCCGTGGGTGTGAAGATTGTGCAGGGCAGTTTCCGCCGCGGTGAAATGGTGGTGTGCGTGGCGGCCGACGGGCGAGAAATCGCGCGTGGCCTGAGCAATTACAGTGCGCTGGAAGCGCAGAAGATCATCGGTTTGCCGTCCGATGCGATCGTCAAGGAGCTGGGCTACATGGCCGAGCCGGAGCTGGTTCATCGCGACAACCTGATTCTGGTCTGAATCCGGTCACTGATAGAAGGAAGTTGTGATGCGAGCGCTGAAAGGGATGGTGGGTGCATTGTTGATGCTGCCCTTGCTGGCATCGGCCGAAGAGATCGGTCAGGTGTCGACGGTTTTCAAGTTTGTCGGGCCGAATGACCGGATCGTCGTCGAGGCATTCGACGATCCCAAGGTGGACGGGGTGACTTGCTACTTGTCCCGCGCCAAGACCGGCGGGCTCAAAGGCGGGCTGGGTCTTGCGGAAGATCGGGCCGAGGCGTCCATCGCCTGTCGCCAGGTTGGGCCGATTCACTTCAGGGAAGAGCTCAAGGATGGCGATGAGGTCTTCAAGGAGCGCACATCGCTGGTCTTCAAGACCATGCAGGTGGTGCGTTTCCTGGACAAGAAGCGCAATACGCTGGTGTACCTTGTTTACAGCGATCGTGTGATCGAGGGCAGTCCACAGAATGCGGTGACGGCAATTCCGATTCTGCCGTGGTCCCCAGCGCCCGCGCCTTGATGGCGTGCTCGAATGGAGGCCGCGGCTTGCATCAATAGCTGGCTGAGGCCTTCGGGCCTGGCGCAGGCAAGTCGCGTTTCTCCATGTGTTGCAGCAAGTCATGAGCTGATCAGGCGCAAGAATCGCAGGCAATAAAAAACCGACCCTGAGGTCGGTTTTTTAACAAGCGGGTCGCTTAGGCTGCAGCAGCAAGGTTCAGAGCCTTGATGTGGCCATTCAGGCGGCCTTTATGGCGAGCAGCTTTGTTCTTGTGGATGATGCCTTTATCGGCCATACGGTCGATAACTGGCACGGCCAGAACATAAGCAGCTTGCGCTTTTTCAGCGTCTTTTGCGTCGATGGCTTTGACTACGTTCTTGATGTAGGTACGAACCATGGAACGCAGGCTGGCGTTGTGGCTGCGACGCTTCTCAGCCTGTTTTGCACGTTTTTTGGCGGAAGGTGAGTTTGCCACCGTCGAGCTCCTCGAAAGACTTGGGAAATAGCTAACAAAATAGGCCGCGAATCATGCCGATGAGTTTGATGCTTGTCAAGGGCAGTTGATGCGTTCCGCTGAGTGGTCGCAGTGTGATGCCGAGGTGATTTCTTTCCGGCGTACGACCTGTAAACTCGCGGTTTTTGGCTCAGTGCTGTTTTGCGGCGCGGAGTATCGCATAAATGGATCGCGCTTTGGCGCTTCCTTTGGTCGGGCGCACAACCTTTAGATGAACCTACTCAAATCGCTAGCCGCCGTCAGCTCCATCACAATGCTTTCGCGGGTGCTGGGCTTTGTCCGCGACACGATCATCGCCCGGGCGTTTGGCGCCGGAATGGCGACCGATGCCTTCTTCATCGCCTTCAAACTGCCCAACCTGTTGCGCCGGATTTTCGCCGAAGGCGCCTTCTCGCAGGCGTTCGTGCCGATTCTGGCTGAATATAAAAGCCAGCAGGGCGAGGAGGCCACTCGCACCTTTGTCGCGTACGTCACGGGGATGCTGACCCTGGCGTTGGCGCTGGTCACGGTGTTGGGCATCATTTTCGCACCGTGGGTCATCTGGGCGACTGCGCCCGGCTTTGCCGACACCCCCGAAAAGTTTCAGCTGACGTCCGACCTGCTGCGCGTGACGTTTCCTTATATATTGCTGATCTCGCTGTCCTCGCTGGCCGGCGCCATCCTGAATACCTGGAATCGCTTCTCGGTCCCTGCGTTCGTGCCGACGTTGCTGAACCTGGCGATGATCTTCTTTGCGCTGTTCCTCACCCCGTATTTCAATCCGCCGGTCATGACCCTGGGCTGGGCCGTACTGGCGGGTGGATTGCTTCAACTGCTATATCAACTGCCGCATCTGAAGAAGATCGGAATGCTCGTTCTGCCGCGCATCAACCTGCGCGATACCGGCGTGTGGCGGGTGATGAAACAGATGCTGCCGGCGATGCTCGGCGTGTCAGTCAGCCAGATATCGTTGATCATCAACACGATTTTCGCATCGTTTCTCGTGGCCGGTTCAGTGTCGTGGATGTATTACGCCGACCGTTTGATGGAGCTGCCATCGGGCGTGCTGGGTGTTGCGCTGGGTACAATTCTGCTGCCGATTCTTTCCAAGACCTACGCCAGCAAGGATCGCCATGAATATTCGCGGATTCTCGACTGGGGGCTGCGCCTGTGCTTCCTGCTGGTGCTGCCGTGTACGCTGGCGTTGGGCCTGCTCGCCGAGCCGCTGACCGTTTCGCTGTTTCAGTACGGCAAATTCGATGGCGAAGACGCGGCGATGACTCAGCGGGCGCTGGTGGCGTATTCGGTCGGCTTGCTCGGTATCATCGTGATCAAAGTCCTCGCGCCGGGCTTTTATGCGCAGCAGAATATTCGCACGCCCGTGAAGATCGCGATCTTCACCCTCATCGTGACCCAGTTGTTCAACGTGCTGTTCGTCTATGTCATTCACCTGGCCCACGCCGGTCTGGCGCTGGCGATCAGCATGGGGGCCTGCCTCAATGCAGCGCTGTTGTTCTGGCAGTTGCGTCGGCAGGATCTGTTCCAGCCGCAGCCAGGCTGGGCGATTTTCCTGATCAAGCTGGTCGTTGCGGTGTCGGTGATGTCTGCCGTGCTGCTGGGGCTGATGCAGGTGATGCCTTCCTGGTCAGACGGGCAGATGCTCCAGCGCTTCCTGCGGCTGGGCGCGCTGGTGGCTGCCGGTATCGGCGCGTATTTCGGGACATTGCTGCTGTTGGGTTTCCGCCTCAGGCATTTCGCCCGCAAGGCGATCTTGTAGGATCAGTCGTCGGTTTTTGCCGGTTAACGTCGATTGTTGCGGTTTGCCCGGATCTGTCGCCTGTCGTTGACGACGGTGTGTGGTTATAATCGGCCACTTTATGAGCAAGAAGCGCGTTATGCAGCTGGTTCGAGGCCTTCACAATCTGCGCCCCCAGCATCGGGGCTGCGTCGCCACCATTGGCAATTTCGACGGTGTTCACCGTGGTCACCAGGCTATCCTGGCGCGACTGCGTGAGCGTGCCGTGGAGTTGGGCCTGCCCAGTTGCGTGGTGATCTTCGAACCGCAGCCGCGTGAGTTCTTCGCGCCCGAGACCGCTCCTGCGCGTCTGGCCCGGCTGCGTGACAAGCTCGATCTGCTCGCCGCCGAAGGCGTCGATCTGGTGCTCTGTCTGGCATTCAACCATCGCCTGAGCAAGCTCAGCGCCGCCGAGTTCGTCGACACGGTGCTGATAGACGGCCTGGGTGTGAAACACCTGGAAGTGGGTGACGACTTCCGATTTGGCTGTGATCGGGTCGGCGATTTCGACTTTCTGATGAAGGTCGGCGCGCAAAAGGGATTCACCGTCGAAGCGGCGCAGACCGTGGAGATCGACGGCGGCCGTGTCAGCAGCACTCAGGTCCGCAACGCCCTGGCTGCCGCCGATTTCGCGTTGGCCGCGCGTCTGTTGGGCCGACCGTTCGAGATATCCGGACGTGTGCTGCATGGGCAGAAACTGGCGCGCCAGTTGGGCACGCCTACAGCCAACGTGCAATTGAAGCGTCGTCGCGTGCCGTTGACCGGTGTGTATCTGGTCAGTGCCGAAATCGACGGCAAGGTATGGCCCGGCGTCGCCAACATCGGCGTGCGCCCGACCGTGGCAGGGGACGGACGTCCTCACCTTGAGATTCACCTTCTGGATTTTGCCGGCGATATCTATGGCCGGCGTTTGACGGTGGTATTCCACCAAAAGCTGCGTGATGAGCAGCGTTTCGCCTCCCTTGAGGCGCTGAAGACGGCGATCGATGCGGATGTCGCTGCCGCCCGTGCCCATTGGGGCATGGTCAACCGCTAACTTAGAGCTTGAAATGACCGACTACAAAGCCACGCTTAATCTTCCGGACACCGCCTTCCCGATGAAGGCCGGCCTGCCCCAGCGCGAGCCGCAAACTCTGCAGCGCTGGGACAGCATTGGCCTGTACCAGAAGCTGCGTGAAATTGGCAAGGATCGTCCAAAGTTCGTCTTGCACGACGGCCCTCCGTACGCCAACGGCAATATCCACATCGGTCATGCGGTCAACAAGATTCTCAAGGACATGATCGTCCGTTCGAAGACCCTTTCGGGCTTCGACGCGCCTTATGTTCCGGGTTGGGACTGCCACGGTCTGCCGATCGAGCACAAGGTCGAGGTCACCCACGGCAAGAACCTGCCTGCGGACAAGACCCGCGAGCTGTGCCGTGCTTACGCGGCCGAACAGATCGAAGGCCAGAAGTCCGAGTTCATCCGTCTGGGTGTGCTGGGCGACTGGGCCAATCCGTACCGCACCATGGACTTCGCCAACGAAGCCGGAGAAATCCGCGCGCTGGCGGAAATGGTCAAGCACGGTTTCGTGTTCAAGGGCCTGAAGCCCGTCAACTGGTGCTTCGACTGCGCGTCGGCACTGGCCGAAGCCGAAGTCGAATATCAGGACAAGAAGTCGTCGACCATCGACGTTGCCTTCCCGATTGCAGACGCCGACAAGCTCGCCGCCGCGTTCGGCCTGCCGAGCCTGAGCAAACCTGCCGCGATCGTGATCTGGACCACCACCCCGTGGACCATCCCGGCGAACCAGGCGCTCAACGTCCACCCCGAGTTCAACTACGCGCTGGTCGACACCGGTGAGCGCCTGCTGGTGCTGGCCGAAGAGCTGGTCGAAGCCTGCCTCAAGCGCTGGAACCTCGAAGGCACGGTGTTGGCCACCGCTCCGGGTTCGGCCCTGGAACTGATCAATTTCCGCCACCCGTTCTACGATCGTCTGTCGCCGGTGTATCTGGCTGAATACGTCGAACTGGGCGCCGGCACAGGCGTGGTGCATTCCGCGCCCGCCTACGGCGAAGACGACTTCGTGACCTGCAAGCGCTACTGCATGGTCAACGACGACATCCTGACCCCGGTTCAGAGCAATGGCGTCTACGCGCAATCGCTCGAGTTCTTCGGCGGCCAGTTCATCTGGAAAGCCAACCCGGCCATCATCGAAAAACTGCAGGAAGTCGGTTCGCTGCTGCATACCGAAACCATTTCCCACAGTTACATGCATTGCTGGCGCCACAAAACGCCGCTGATCTACCGCGCCACTGCGCAGTGGTTCGTGGGCATGGACAAACAGCCGACTTCGGGCGACACGCTGCGCAACCGCGCAGTCAAGGCCATCGAAGAAACCCGGTTCGTGCCGGCCTGGGGCCAGGCGCGCCTGCATTCGATGATCGCCAACCGTCCGGACTGGTGCATCTCCCGTCAGCGCAACTGGGGCGTGCCGATCCCGTTTTTCCTGAACAAGGAGAGCGGCGAGCTGCACCCACGCACCGTCGAGCTGATGGAAGAAGTCGCCAAGCGCGTCGAGAACGAAGGCATCGAAGCCTGGTTCAAGATGGACGCCGCTGAACTGCTGGGCGACGAAGCCTCGCAGTACGACAAGATTTCCGACACCCTGGATGTCTGGTTCGATTCGGGCACCACGCACTGGCACGTTCTGCGCGGTTCGCATCCGATGGGCCACGAGACCGGTCCTCGCGCCGACCTGTATCTGGAAGGTTCGGACCAGCATCGTGGCTGGTTCCACTCTTCGCTGCTGACCGGCAGCGCGATCGACGGGCATGCACCGTATCGCGAACTGCTCACCCACGGCTTCACGGTCGACGAGAATGGCCGCAAGATGTCCAAATCGCTGGGCAACGTCATTGCGCCGCAGAAGGTCAACGACACCTTGGGCGCGGACATCATGCGTCTGTGGGTATCGGCCACCGATTACTCGGGCGAAATGGCCGTGTCGGAAACCATCCTGCAGCGCAGCGCCGATGCATACCGTCGTATCCGCAACACTGCACGTTTCCTGCTCTCGAACCTGACCGGTTTCAATCCGGCCACCGACCTGCTGCCTGCCGATGAGATGCTGGCGCTGGATCGCTGGGCGGTGGATCGCACCCTGTTGCTGCAGCGTGAGCTGGAAGAGCATTACAGCGAATACCGCTTCTGGAACGTCTATTCCAAAGTGCACAACTTCTGCGTGCAGGAGCTGGGCGGCTTTTATCTGGACATCATCAAGGACCGCCAGTACACCACCGGCGCCGACAGCAAGGCGCGTCGTTCCTGCCAGACCGCGCTGTTCCATATCTCCGAAGCGCTGGTGCGCTGGATCGCGCCGATCCTGGCATTCACTGCGGACGAGCTGTGGCAATACATGCCGGGCGAGCGCAACGAGTCGGTCATGCTCAACACCTGGTATGAAGGCCTGAGCGAGCTGCCGGAAGGCTTCGAGCTGGACCGCGCCTACTGGGATCGGATCATGGCAATCAAGACCGCGGTCAACAAGGAACTGGAAAACCAGCGGGCGGCGAAAGCCATCGGTGGCAACCTGCAGGCTGAAGTGACTCTTTACGCCGAAGACGACCTGACCGCCGATCTGGGCAAGCTCGGTGACGAACTGCGTTTCGTGCTGATCACCTCCAAGGCCAGCGTTGCGCCGTTCGTCAGCGCACCGGCCGACGCCGTGGTCACCGAAGTGGCCGGCTTGAAGCTCAAAGTGGTCAAGTCCGGTTACACCAAGTGCGCACGTTGCTGGCACTTCCGCGAGGACGTCGGCGTTCATGCCGAGCATCCGGAAATCTGCGGTCGTTGTGTCGACAACATCAGCGGTGCTGGCGAGGTTCGTCACTATGCCTAATGCGTCGGCTGGCCGTATGGGTCGCTTGAGCTGGCTGTGGTTGAGCGTGCTGGTCGTGGTCATTGACCAGGCCAGCAAGTTCTACTTCGAGAACCGCTTGGAGTTGTACGAGCAGATCGTCATCCTTCCTGGTTACTTCAGTTGGATGCTGGCTTACAACACGGGCGCTGCGTTCAGTTTTCTGGCCGACAGTTCCGGCTGGCAGCGCTGGCTGTTTGCGCTGATCGCCGTGGTGGTGAGCATTGTGCTGGTCGTCTGGCTCAAGCGCCTGGGGCGTCACGAGACCTGGCTTGCGATTGCCCTTGCCCTCGTACTGGGCGGAGCGCTCGGCAATCTTTACGACCGGATCTTCATCGGCCACGTCATAGACTTCATCTTCGTGCATTGGAAAGAACACGGCTTCCCGGCCTTCAATGTCGCGGACAGCGCCATCACCGTCGGCGCGATCATGCTTGCTCTGGACATGTTCAAAAGCAAGAAAACTGGAGAAACCGTCAATGACTGAACAGTCGATGACCGACAACGCTGCACAGGAAACACGCATCGGTCAGAACACGGAAGTCACCCTGCATTTCGCGCTGCACCTGGAGAATGGCGACACGGTCGACAGTACGTTCGACAAGGCGCCGGCCACCTTCAAAGTCGGCGATGGCAGCCTGCTGCCTGGCTTCGAGGCGCTCATCTTCGGCTTCAAGGCCGGCGACAAGCGCACCCTCCAGGTCCAGCCGGAAAACGCCTTCGGTCAGCCCAACCCGCAGAACGTGCAGATCATGCCCCGCTCGCAGTTCCAGAACATGGAGCTGGCCGAAGGGCTGCTGGTGATCTTCAACGATGCGGCCAATACTGAATTGCCAGGTGTGGTGAAAACGTTCGACGATGAGCAGGTCACCGTCGATTTCAACCATCCGCTGTCCGGCAAAACGTTGACCTTCGAAGTGGAAATCTTCGAGGTGAGGGCGCTCTGAGACATCAGGGAGTCTGTGGCCCCGACATGGCTCGGGGCCTTTTCGTTTTTATGTTTCATTGCGCGTAGATACGAGGCACATCATGCAAATCAAGCTCGCCAACCCACGTGGATTCTGTGCCGGGGTGGACCGTGCGATCGAAATCGTCAATCGTGCGCTGGAAGTGTTTGGCCCGCCGATCTACGTGCGTCATGAAGTGGTTCATAACAAATTCGTCGTCGAAGACCTGCGCAGCCGTGGCGCGGTGTTCGTCGAAGAGCTGGATCAAGTGCCTGACGACGTCATCGTCATCTTCAGTGCCCACGGCGTGTCCCAAGCGGTGCGCAGCGAAGCCGCCGGCCGTGGCTTGAAGGTGTTCGACGCCACATGCCCACTGGTCACCAAGGTTCACATCGAGGTCGCACGCTACAGCCGTGACGGGCGCGAATGCATCCTGATCGGGCACGAAGGCCATCCTGAAGTCGAAGGCACGATGGGCCAGTACGACGCCAGCAATGGCGGCGCGATCTATCTGGTCGAGGACGAGGACGATGTCGCCAGGCTCAACGTGCGCAACCCTGAGAAACTGGCGTTCGTGACCCAGACGACGCTGTCCATGGACGACACCAGTCGGGTCATCGACGCCCTTCGGTCGCGTTTCCCGGCGATCGGCGGTCCTCGCAAGGACGACATCTGTTACGCCACCCAGAACCGTCAGGACGCGGTCAAGCAACTGGCTGACGAGTGCGACGTCGTGCTGGTGGTCGGCAGTCCGAACAGCTCTAACTCCAATCGTCTTCGCGAACTGGCCGAGCGCATGGCGACTCCGGCCTATTTGATCGATGGCGCTGAAGACATGCAGCGCAGCTGGTTCGACGGTGTCGAGCGCATCGGCATTACGGCAGGTGCTTCGGCTCCGGAAGTGCTGGTGCGCGGCGTGATCCAGCAGCTGCACGAGTGGGGTGCGACAGGGGCCGACGAGCTGGCGGGACGTGAAGAAAACATCACGTTCTCCATGCCCAAGGAACTGCGCGTCAAGCAGGTTCAGTAATCGGCGTCATGCGCACGGGTCACGGGTGAAACCCTCTTTGCGCAGGTTGACCCGCCCGGTAACGGCGATCGCTACCTGATAATGGCTGGCGGCTGATTCTTTCAAGCACACCGCCAGCGTGCCGTTAGCGTTATTGAGCAAGCGCCCGGTGTTGTCGAAACCGATGCGCGTCATCACCTTGCTGTTGCCCACCACCCTTACGTTGCGCTGGCCTGCTTTCTCGGCCAGCAACGTTTCATCATCGTCGCGAAACTGATTCTGATTGTTATCCACGAAAACCTGCCAGCCTCGGCTCCAGTCATTCTCCAGTGCCTGCATGATCACCGGCTGACTGCGCACGATGGCTTCGGAGCGGGCCATTCGCAGTCCGCTCGCCAACTGATGGGCGGTGTCCTGCCGTCGCTGTGAATCGACCAGCGCGCCGAATGCGGGAACGGCAAGCGTCGCCAGAATCCCGAGCATGAGCAGTCCTGCAAGCAGCTCGATGAGCGTCAGACCTCGTTGCTTCATGTGACCGATCTCCCTGACCGTGGCGCGCCCAAGCAGACGTCACTGCCGTTGCCCTGGCAACCCTGAGGGTGTCAGCCGATATGTCCGCAAGCCGCCGTTACACATCCATCGGGCAAGTTTCCGTGTGTCGACTTCACTGGGGGCTGCACAGGGAATTGGAGGTGTTGAATGCAGGCAGCATCGAGTCAGACTGGGATGACGTTGATTGAGGTTCTGGTCGCACTGTTGATCCTCAGCCTCGGCGTACTGGGGGGCGCGATGCTGCAGCTCGGCGCGCTGAAATACACCGACAGCTCGGCGCGCAGCCTGCAGGTCAGTTTCATTGCCCATGACTTATTCGAGCGCATCCGCGCCAACCCTGAGGGCAATTACGCGCTGGCCTCGCTGGACCAGGCCCCCGTCACCGAAAATCCTGATGTGCCTCGCGATCAGGACCTGTTCGATTTCGCCACCCAGTTGCGGCAAAGGCTCGGCGACGATGCTCAAGCCAGCATTGCGCAGCAAGGCTCGTCGGTGCGCATGACGCTGACCTGGAACGACTCCCGAGCCGGGCAGGACATGGCCGACACGCAGACCTGGACGCTGAGCAGCAGGGTTTCCGCAGAGCCGGGAGCGCGACCATGAAGGCGCGGTTGAAAGGATTCGGGCTGGTGGAAATCCTCCTGGCGCTGGTGCTGGGGCTGGTCATGTCGCTGGCCCTGATGCAGGTATTCGTCAGCGCCAAAAGCACCTACTTGAGTCAGACGTCTTCGGCGGCCATGCAGGAAGATGCCCGTTTCATCCTCAGCAAAATCGTGCGGGAAATCAGCCTGGCCGGCATGTTCGGCTGCCTGTCGAACGTGACGGATGCCAGCAACGGCGGCAGTTTTTCACAGGCGTTTGACGAGCCGGTCAGTTGGGACGCTAACCGACGTTCGCTGACGCTGGCGACCGCTGCGGTTGAAGGTGGCGGGGCCTGGCACACCTGGGTGGTGCACACGGACTGCGTGTCGGCGGCGACGGCGTATTCCAGTGGCAAGGCGCCCGGGGTGGCGGCGGGTGAGCTGGCGCTGCCAATCCGCCGACAGGTCTATCAGTTCAACAAGGCGCGTGGCGAACTGGCGCTGAACGGACAGCCGTTGATCAGTCATGTTCGCGGGTTCAGCGTGCTCTTCGGCGTGGCCCATTCCCGCGATCAGCAAAGCGTCGCGCGCTATGTGGCCGACGCCGACAGCGCCTTGATACGCAGCGTACGCCTGACGCTCACGCTGTTCGACCCCGACGCCCGGATGCCGGAGCAGACCTTCAGCGTGGTTGCGGCTGTTCGCAACCGGCTTGGGTGAGCGGCTTGAAGATGCGTGCCCAACGGGGCGTCGTGTTGATCGTCAGTCTGGTGTTTCTGCTGATGCTGACGCTGTTGGCGACGTCGTCGATGCAGAACGCCACGCTTCAGGAGAAGGTCGCGGGCAGCCTCAGACTGAACGTCGCCTCGTTCCAGTCCGCCGAAGCAATCCTGCGGATTGCCGAGGCCACGGTCACCCGACCCGATTTCGAGCGTGAGCAATGCTCGACTGCCGCCAGCTGTCTGCCGCCGCCAGAGGCATTGACGCTGGTCAGTGGCGGTTCTGCCGGTGGGTCCGGCGTGGAGTGGGTCGCTGCGAATGGCGGCTTCTATGGCATTCAGCAGTTAGGCAAAACTGACATTCCGGCAGGCGTGGCGCCTGGAGAAGGGCCGTGGACGTTGTACCGCGTCACCGCCGTGGGCCTTCAGGGCTCGTCGCGAACCGTGCTGGAGAGCGTGCACACCGAGCAGCGCCGCATCATGTGGCGGCAACGGCGATGAGGGGAGGCACAATGTCTGTGTGCAGCAGAGGCTTCACGTTGATCGAGCTGCTGGTGGTGGTCGCCATCATCGGAATTCTCGCCGTGGTGGCTTATCCGCAGTACAGCGAGTACAGCAAGAAGGCGCGTCGCACCGAGATCGCCGCCTTGCTGGTGGACGAAGCGCAGAAGCTTGAGCGATTTCACTCACGGGCAGGGCAGTATTCCGATGTCACGGGGCCGCCGGCTTTCAGCCACCAACCCTCCGTGGGCAACCGTTTTTACGCCATCGAGACAGAGCGCTCCGAGCGCGCTTTCGTCCTTACGGCCCGACCGATTGCGGGCACGCCTATGGCTGGCGACCGCTGCGCGAACTTCGTGCTGGATAACACGGGCAGGCGCGATAATGAGGGGATGTCGGGCGGTGCCAGTGTGCAGGGTTGTTGGGGGCGATGAACGACGGCTTATTTGAAGCAGTCTGAGCCGCCTGCTGCGGTTTTCGTACCGTCCTGGATGATGGTCAGTGAACCGCATGCATCACTGGCCTGTTGACCCTGCGGCTGTACTTGAAACGCATACGTTGTGGACGTCGCGGTGGTCATTTTCAACAGGTATCGGCCAGTCTGTGACGTTGGTGCCGTACTGGTGAACCCCAGCGCAAGGAGGTCTGCCGGTGCATAGTTATTGTTTTGCGCGTAAAACCGCTCCATCCGGGCCGCTGCATCGTTGAGCATCGCAATCCCTTCCGATCTGTAACCGCGCTGCAGATATTTCGTATAAGCCGGATACGCGATGGTCGCCAGAATCGCGACGATGGCGACGGTGATCATCAGCTCGATCAGGGTGAAACCGCGTTGCGAGTGTTTTGAACGATGCATTGAATACTGCCTCATTGCGCAGGATAAGGAATGACGCGCCAGTTCTGACGACCGACGTAGCCCGTACCAGTGTTGACGATGATCGAATCGCCGTCCGAAGGCGTCGATGTTTTCTGATCGCCCGTGGAGCTGATAGCCACGCCGCCAGCTGCCATGCTGATGCCACTCACCACGTTGTCGTTGTAATTGTCGGCCGTCGAAATGGTGCCGTTACGACGCAGGTTGAACACCGTGAAGGTGGTTCTGCCACCGGTGGTCGGGTCCAGACCGTACTCCCAACCCGCCACACCCGGACTGCAGACATCAGTCACTGGCGTGCGGGTAGACGCGAACAATACGCTGCCGCTGATGCTCAGTGGATCGACAAGACGCTCGCCCAACAGTGAGTTGCCTACCGCCAGGTTCAGGTACCAGCCTGATTTCGTGCTCCAGTCCACCCCATTGGTGCTCACCAGTCGAATGGTATTGGTAGCGCTGCCAAATACGGCATTGTTCACCTGAGAAGTGATGGTCTGCTGTTGCAGGCTCGAACGCGCCAGAGCAGGCGTGGACGCCGCCGCCAGGCCCGCTGTCTGTTTGTCCCATATGCCGTAAAGCGTCTGCAAATCGGTACTGGTTTTATCCGCGGATGTGAAATAACGGCCCGTGCCGAAAATGACGATGGTTCCCTCCGCAGAGGGATGCGCAACAACGGCCGGCGCCGCAGTGATCGACTGTTGCGCTGCGCCGGAAGTGTCGCTGGTCGTCGCGGTATAGAGCGGCTTGTTGGCAAACGCGACTTTAAAGCTTGCTGCTGTCGCATTGGCCGTCAGCGAAGACCCGATCAGGTCGAAGCGCCACAGGTTGCCCAACAGATCGCCGGCATAGACATAGTCGGCGATACCATCTGCGTTGGCGTCCAGCACCACCGGCGAGGACAAGCCGTTGTTGCCCACCACTGAAGTGGGCAGCTTGCTGACGACCGCGCCGGTGGCAGCGTTGAGTACGAACAGCGCAGCTTTTCCATTGTTGCCGTTATAGCCGTTGCCGACGATGACGCCCCATTCTCCGGTGTGCAGCCTTGAAATGACCGGAATAGAGAATGTCGATCCAAGTTCAGCGTCGTTTTGAGCGGTAAATTCCCACAGCAGCGTAATGCTGTCCGGATTGGTGATATCCAGCGCAAAGATCTCATTGCCGCCTGCGCCGAGCGTACCGACCAGAATCGTACGCCAGGCGCCGGAGATGAAAACGTCCGCGACCACGGGTGTGTTGTCGACGTAGTAGCGGTGCAGTGCGGAGTTGCTGTTGTAGTTCTTGTCGGTCAGAGCGCTGAGGTTCGAAATGACCGCCGATGGTATGAAGGCGAATGTTTCCACGCCGGTGTCTGCGCGAAATGCGTGAAGCATACCGTCGTTGGCGCCAACGTAAACCTGACCACGTCGATTCGCTTGCGCGGTCTTGAAGGCGGTATAGCTGGTGTTGGATCCGATGGTGCCGTTGAGCGTATCGGCCACCGTTGCGTCGTACAGCGCGGAATTGACCAGCACCGGCGACGAGTTAACCAGGTCACCGATGAGTGACGCGCGGCGGCGGTAGTCCGACGTCGCCTTGCTTGTATCACCCTTGATGAAATCGACCTGATTGGCCGTTAGCGTCGTTTGCAGGTTAGTGATGCCTGCATAGGATCGCGTTCCCAGGTTAGTCCAGGTAAATGGCAGCAAAGCGTTGCCAGCCTGATTCGCCATCTGGATGTTTCGTTGGTTCCACTGCGGCACTACCTGCGATGCCTGCCAGTTCTGAACCGTGCTGCCGGTCGAGTTGGTGGAGGTATAGGAGGTGGTGGTCTTGGTCAGGTCACCACTCCAGGTCGCAACGTTCAGGCTGTTCAGGTACTTGGTTGTCGAGTTGCCGGTGCCCAGTGCAGGTAGCACAGTAGGCGTAGCCACTGACGTGTTGGTTTGCAGGATCTGGTTGAAGGCCGCCGACAGCTGATCCTTCAGCGTTGAAGCGTTGTTGACCAGGAAGTAGTTATTTGGCGTACCGCTTGAGTTCGAGTCCCACTGTCCTGCTGCGGGGACGCTGCTGCTGGTGTTCTTCGAGTCGCCAAAACCACCCCACTTGGCGGCATACCACAGTGGATCATTGAGGTTGGTAACGGAGCGGGTAGTCGAGGGGCTGAACGTCCGGGTATGGGACGTACTGCCGTTGGCGGTCGCGCCGCCCGATTTCATCCCAGGCAGCAGCGCACAGGTGGTCGTGGCACAGGATCCTGGCGTTTGGTTGCCCGGGGTGTCGAATGAGTAACGCGTGTTGCCGTTGCCGCCACCGGTGACCTCAAGATAGATCCCGTCCTGATTGGTGCCGGAAATGGTATAGCCCATGTGCGATTCGAAACCCGCCACGGAGTAGAGAGTCTGGGTGATTACTTCGAGCGTGGCTGTCGAACCCGAGCCCAGCACTGAGACCGTGTATTGGACGATGGCGTCCATGTCATAGTCGCCGCCTTGGCCACTGTCGTCGTACACCACGCGGAATACTGCTTGAGGACGACCGCCGTTTGTAGTGGAGGTCGGCTGGCCTGGCATGTTGTACAGCGAGTCGATATAGAAGCCGGTAATTTGTTCGGTCACGCCGCTGGTCACCTTGCCAAAAGGGACGAGCGTGATGGTGCCGTTGCCGACAGGCATCTGGATGCGCGGCAGAGTAGAAGACAGCGCGATGGAGAAGGTCTGGACCTTCTGGCTGCCCAGCGACGTAATGGGGTTGGTGTTGGCGAAATAGGCGACAGCGCCGGCGTTGAACGTCCCCTGTTTGGTCGGCTCCTCGGGCAGGCCACGGATATTGCCCAGGCTGGAGGCGGCTTTTGCCGTGGGCGCCAGGTCATTGATGCCGACGGTTTCGCCGATATTGACGTTCTTGCTGCCTGAGCCGACGTCATTGTTCCAGATCGTCCTGCCGAGGGCCTGAACGTCCAGATTGTCTAATGCAGTAGTGGACGATGGGGCGTTGGTCGTGCTGAACGCACTGTTGGGCAGATCCGAGTCGTATGTCGGGTTCACGTCGCTGAACAGCGTCTCGAATGGCCTGGAGCAGCTTGGGTAGGTCGGATTCGTAGCGTTGGCATTGGGTGTCGCGGAATATGGGTTGGTCCAGGTCGTGAGGCCCGACAGGCCAAGCAGCCTGTCGGCTGCCCCAGACAGGTAGCCGCTGGTCGGTGTCGTCGCGCCGCTGAAGTAGCGCATGGTTTCAAACATCATCTCTGCCAACGGGTTACCCCAGTTGGGGCAGGTGCCGTTGGTAATGGTGTTGCCCGAACTGCTGCACCCGGAAGAAAAAGTCAGGTCATTCAGGGTGCCGACAATCCCCCCATCGATGAAAATCCCGGTGGATGCGTCGATCTCATTGGAAAAGCTGCTGATGGCTTTACGAACGGCGCCGCCTTGAATGTTGTTCTGATACGTCCCGGTCATCAGGCCGAAGTACATCTGATTGCCTTCGCCGAAGTCATGCAGGATCCCCGTGGGCTTGTACTTCCCGTTGGGGTAGAGCTTGCAGTTGGTCTCGATGAAGTTGTTCGCCGCGATGGTGCTGGCCTTGCAGACTTCTACCCTGACCTGGTAGTCCGCAGGAGATACGCTGGTGTTGCTCCCGACCTTGTTGCCACCTTGGGTGACTTCCCGAGACACCCAGTCGGAAAGGCGGATGTTCGACACATTGGACAATACCCGCAGCAGTGGCGCGGAAGTCTGTGTGTTGTTGGCAAACAGCGTGTAGTTACCGGCGCTGGGAATCGTGAGCGGCGTGTAGTCATGGATGTCATAACCGTCCACTGCCACACTTTTGTATTCCTTGCCCCACGTATGTGCGTCGGTCGGAATATAGGCTCGCTCGATGATGGTCTGAGTGGTGCTGTCAGTGCTCCGATAGCCGCCGTAGAGCACTTTACGCAGCGCGTCGACACGGGAAGTGGTCAGGTAGTTCAGGAAGTCGCCGCTCCACGTACCTGGGCAGGTTTTATCCGTAGTCTTGCTGGACGCGCTGAAGTAACCGCTCCCATAGCTGTAGCAAAAGCCTGAATCGAAATAACCCAGATATTTAAACGCAGGGTCCGGCTTGTACCGAATATCGATCGAGCCATCACCATCCAGATCCGACGCATCGTTGTATGCCGGGAAAAACAGTTTGTGATCGCGCCCGACCACCAGCATGTTCAGCGGCGGCACCGAGTTGTTGACGAACAGCGGCAGCTGCGCTGGCACCTGACTGACAGCGGCTCGGGCTGCGGTCGGCAAAAGCAGGAGGCAGGCCAGGGCAACGATGAAACTGCTGAGCGGATTTGGCTTATTCATGGTTGTTCGCTATCAGGTATGCACTCATGAGTCGGACACGGCAAAAACGGATCGCAGGATGACGCGCTGGGTCGAGGTATCGCTGGAGCAGCGTACGGTCGATGCGCAGGCGGTGACTTCGTAATAATGTCGGCCACAGTCCTTGGTCAGCAAAGCGCAGTTGTTCTGGGCCTGCCCGTCGAGCAGTTTCAAATCCGTGACATACCATTCCACTTCGACGTTGGCGCCGGTGTATTCGTTGTTCTGGTAGGTGGTCACCAGATTGATATTCGCCGTATTCGCCGCCGTAAAAGCGGGCGCATAGTCGCCATTGACCAGCGTGGTCGGAATGGCCATGCAGGGTTTATTGGTGTTGCCTGCAATCACCGAACATTGCCACTGGTTGATGCTCTGCTCACCGATCCGCAGCCCCGCTTCGGCGGCGTTGGTCAGGGTTTTCTGCAGCCTGAGATTGCCCGTGATCCGGGACTCCAGCGACACCCCACGCATGCTCGAAAGTGCCAGCAGCGTGATGATCAGCAGCATCATGATTGCCACCAGCAGCGTCGCGCCGGTCTGGCTGCGGTTCGACTGTATGACGAAGCGGATCGAGCGCCTCATTGCATCTGGTTCCTGATCATGATGGTTCCCTGCACGATCTGATAAATGCTGTTCACATCGGCGTAGGTGGTGCCGTAGCGACCGTTCCAGTCCTTGAGCGCGGGCGAGACAGCGCTGGTGTTGTCCCGGATCATCGAGGTGCCGGGGCTTTGCATGAGCACGCTGTAGCGCACCGCTGCGATCGTGCCGGTCGGTGTGGTACTGAAGGTGCTGACGGTTTTTGAATCCGCGGCGCCCGAACCGTATTCGAAACGCAGGTCCTTGACCCCGCTGACCAGTTGCTGGGTCGTGGTTCCGCTGGTGCAGGTGATGGCACCGGTATCGTTACCCGTTCCGGCAACGAAAGCGATCTTCTCGACGATTTTTGGACGCGTCGTCGAGGGCACTGTTTTGGCGGAGTAAGGGCTGGTGATGCTGTCCTTGTCGGCGTTCGCCAACACACCACCCTGGCAGGTCACGTCCAGCTTGTTGGTCGCCTGATACTGAATGCACAGCGATGTATCCGACAGCGCAACCACCGCAGCGCCCGCCGGGAATGTGCAGCCGCTCAGCGTGGCGTCTGCGGGAATGCCGGCGCCGAGATTACTGCGATAGCCGGCCTTCAACAGCTCCTGGCTCAGGATCGCGAGTGCGAAACGGCCGTTTTCCTGGTTGCCCATCTGACCTTGTTGAAACAGATAGGCTCGCTGGTTGGAAATGAAAATCTGCGTGACGCCCAGAATCAGAAACATCCCGATGAGCATGGCCACCATCAACTCGATCAGCGACAGACCCTTCTGCCGGCTGTGCAGGACTGCTGAGATCATCGGATGCGCGTCCTCAGTCGGTAAGTGCAGGTGCCGGCGGTCGTCAATGAGCTGCCGGACATGCATTCAGCCTCGTTCTTCACGGTCCAGGCCACCTGGATCTGAAGCTCGGTGTTGGTCGCGCTGGAGGTCGTGCAGGCGTCGACATTGTCGGCGTTATCTTTTGTAGGGGTTTTGCAGATATAAAAGCTCGATGCCAGTAAGGTATCGGCACCGGGCAGCGTGGCTCCAGCCCGGATGGCCCAACAGCCAATCTGTTCTGAGAGGGTGGCCGGTGTCGGAATGCACTTGGTCGCGGGAGCCGGGAACGGTGAGCCCGGAGCCTTGAGACATGAGTTCGCGTCCGTGCAGTCCGCCGGCGCGCTGCGAATGATTTCGACCAGATCGTCCACCAGCATGATCGCGGCGTTGCGTTGTACCGAATCTTGCGTGTATGGAATGGCTTTGCTCTGCAGCGCGACCATGCCCAGTACGCCGATGACGATGATGATCAGGCTGACCAGCACTTCAATCATGCTGAAGCCGGCGTTGCGGCTCGGTGCTGAGATCATCATCAGCAGCCACTCGGTTTGGTGGCGGTGGGAGGCGAAATCCGGCCGCTGGTGAGCAACGTGACGTACTGAGAAGTAGTGGATGAATCGGTGGGGTAGTTGATCTGGAAGCAGGCGTTCGTTGATGCGGTTCCGGTGGTCGTGAAGTCCACGCTGTTCACTGCTGAACTGATCGCGACGCCCGTCTGCAGGCCGCCGCTACCGACTTTTCTGAGCGTTACGGTGCCGGTGACCACACTGATTTCCGTGGTGTTGACCGGCGCGCTCACAGTGACTCTCGCCCCGCGCGTCACTGCCTCGGACCGCGCGTACTGGAGCAGATCGTAAAGCTCGTCAGACGCCGCCCGAACGTTCATGCGATGCAGCAGGCTCGAAAAGCTCGGCATTGCCATCCCCGCAAAAATGGCCACGATCACGACCACCACGATCAACTCGATCAGGGTGAATCCGCGGCTACTGCCCTTGTCAGGACCTTGCCAGCTGCGACGCAAATTCAGGCGCGTAGGTGGGCCCGAGAGCCCGGAGCTGAAATCCATCAAGGAAATTCCGTTTTTCGTTCGAAATATGGTGATACTACTCAGGTTGGAAGTCGCTATGTAGTGGATGTCCGGAGTTATTCGCCAGACCAGTGGCATAGCGTCCGTTTTTCGCATTTCTTGAGTCATGTCGACGACTATTCGACAGACGATAACAGCGCTCACTTTCTTTTGATGATCGAGTTCAGCATGTCCAGGCAACACGTGATTATCGTCGGCGGCGGCGTCATCGGTCTGTTGACCGCCTTCAATCTGGCTTCCCGGGTCGCGAGCGTTACCTTGCTCGAGCGCAGCGGGGTAGGGCAGGAGTCTTCATGGGCGGGCGGCGGCATCGTTTCGCCGCTCTATCCATGGCGATACAGCCCGGCGGTTACGGCACTGGCGCACTGGTCGCAGGACTTTTACCCGCAGCTCGCCGAGCGACTGGCGGATTCGACCGGCATCGATCCCGAAGTGCACAAGACCGGGCTGTACTGGCTCGATCTGGATGACGAGGCAGAAGCGCTGGCGTGGGCGGCTCGGCAGAACCGGCCGTTGAGCGCTGTGGACATCTCGGCGGTGTATGACGCCGTTCCGGTGATGGGTGGCGGCTATTCGCGCGCCGTCCACATGGCCGACGTTGCCAATGTGCGTAACCCGCGGCTGGTCAAATCCCTGAAGGCCGCATTGCTGGCGCTGCCCAATGTCGTGGTGCATGAGCAATGTGAAGTCCGTGATTTTGTCCGCGACGGCACGCGGGTCATCGGCGTAAGCAGCGCCGCAGGCGATCTCCTCGCCGACAGCGTGGTGCTGGCAGCGGGCGCCTGGAGCGGCGATCTGCTTACCAGGCTCGATCTCGCGTTGCCGGTCGAACCCGTAAAGGGCCAGATGATTCTGTACAAATGCGCGTCTGATTTTCTGCCGAGCATGATCCTCGCCAAGGGCCGCTACGCCATTCCGCGTCGCGACGGTCACATCCTCGTCGGCAGCACCCTCGAGCACGAGGGATACGACAAGACGCCCACCGAAAATGCCCTGCACAGCCTCAAGGCTTCAGCCGTTGAGCTGCTCCCCGCGCTGGCCGACGCCGAAGTGGTGGGGCATTGGGCAGGGCTGCGGCCCGGCTCGCCAGACGGCATCCCCTTCATCGGGCCGGTGCCGGGCCATCAAGGCCTGTGGCTGAACTGCGGCCATTACCGCAACGGCCTCGTCCTCGCCCCCGCCTCATGCCAACTGCTTACCGACCTGCTGCTGGGCGACACACCGATCATCGACCCATCACCCTACGCGCCGGCAGAGCGGCTGCAGGGTTAGGTGCGCATAGCCGCGTCGAGCAGTTGCCAGAGACTATCGGCACTGACGAGCAGCTCTGCCAGCAGAGCCTCGTCAACATCCATATAACCTTCGTATTCGGCAAGGTTTCTGCGTTCATGGCAGAGGGCAAAAAGTCGTACTTGAACCTTGTCCAAATTGATCGTGTGGGGCAAACACTGAAACACCAGATAGCGCCGATCTGATCGATAGCCCTGCAAACGCATCGCAGCAAGCGCCAGCGCATGGGCGCAGTTATAAGCCAGATCAAAACGGCTGGCGTAGGAGAGAGTGGGATTACGCGCATCCCGAAGACGATCAAGTGCAGAGCGAATCAGGCCGAGGCATTCGGTTCTATCGGTAGGTTCGGCCTTCAAACCGCCCGTGCGTACGAGGTTTTCCAGACTTTCATGACTGCCCATTCCGTGGGATTCCTTTAGTCACTTCCAATGATGTCGATTTTTTCCTGCTGCGAAACCCTGACCACGAAACTGTTGCCGGCGTCGAACTTGGCTTGCCAGTCGGCTGGCGTGTACAGCGTCGGGTTAATCGTCCTGCCCAGTATTTCTTCGAGCGGCATCATACGCTCCATCACCTCGCTGTAGCGGAGGCCTTCGCCAATCAACATCAAGTCTATGTCGCTGGATGTGTTTGCGGTCCCCTTGGCGATGGAGCCATAGATAAAGGCTCGCTGGAGGCGATCCGCGAACGGCAGCAGCTCCAGTCGCAGATGATCGGCAATGCCGAACGTCTTGCGCACGATGGCGAGCAATTCTTCATAGACCGGATTGGCGGGATTGGCCTGGTAGTGAACCTGATTGCCCTGACGCGTCGCCGTGAGCAGGCCTGCCGCCTGTAATCTGGCGAGTTCTCGGGCCATGCTGCCGGTGCCGACCTGTGCCCATCGTCTGATTTCGTTGGTATAGAAGCTTCGCGCGGGATGGCCGTAGAGCAGCCCGAGCAACCGCTGTTGGGTGATGGTGAAAAGCGCGTCGGCAATGCTCATGATGATCCGGTTACATCGTTCCCAAAAAGGGTACGATAGTTCCCTTTTTGGGAACGATCAAATCCCCGTCGTGAAAGGCCGACTCACTCGAGACCAAGCTTCTTCAGGCGATACCTCATCGATCGGAACGTGAGGTTCAGGCGCTGCGCGGCGGCTGTACGGTTCCAGCGGGTTTCTTCGAGGGCTTGCAGGATGAGTTTGCGCTCGACGCTTTCGAGGTAATCTTCCAGATTGTTGATGTCCGACAGGTTCGGGCCGGGCTGGGCCTGGGTGCTGGCGGGTTCGGCCAGGCGCAGGTCTTCGGTGTTGATCTGGTCGTCTTCGCAGAGTGTATAAGCGCGTTCGAGCATGTTTTCCAGCTCGCGTACGTTACCGGGGAAGCGATAGCCTTTCAGTGCCGCCAGTGCATGGGGCGGCAGGCGGGCGGGGGCATCGCCTGCGGTGTCGGCCAGACGCCGAAGGACGTTGTTGGCGATCTCTTCGATGTCCTCGCGACGCTCACGCAGCGGCGGAACCCGCAGTTCGATCACGTTGAGTCGATAGTACAAATCCTGCCGGAAGCGACCGGCCGCCACCTCCAGACTCAAGTCCTTGTGCGTGGCGCAGAGGACGCGAACGTCGATCACCTGTTCCTGTTGCTCGCCCAGGGCGCGGACGGATTTCTCCTGAATCGCGCGCAGCAGTTTTACCTGCATCGCCAATGGCAGATCGGCAACTTCGTCAAGAAACAGCGTGCCGCCGCTGGCTGCCTGGAACAGACCGGGTTTGTCTTCGTGGGCGCCGGTGAAGCTGCCTTTGCGGTGCCCGAAGAACTCACTTTCCATCAGCTCGGTCGGGATCGCTCCGCAATTGACCGGCACAAATGCTTGCTCGACCCGAGGGCCCTGCTCATGGATGAGACGCGCGACCAGCTCCTTGCCGCTGCCAGACTCGCCGCTGATGTAAATCGGTGCCTGACTGCGCGCCAGTTTGCCGATTTGCTTGCGCAGCGCTTGCATCGGTGGCGAATTGCCGAGCAGACGATGGTCGAGGCGCGTGTCATTCGAAGGTGCCTTGGGCAAGCGCAGTGCACTGCTGACCAACTCGCGCAAGCGGCCCAGGTCCACAGGCTTGGTCAGAAAATCGAAGGCACCAGCCTTGAGCGCCTGAATCGCGGTGTCGACGCTGCCGTGGGCGGTGATCATCGCCACCGGGACCTGTGTATGGCGCTTCTGGATGTGTTGCACCAGCTCCAGGCCGTTGCCGTCCGGCAAGCGCATGTCCGTCAGGCACAGATCGAATGCCTCGCGCGCCAGCCAGTCCTGCGCTTCCTTGACGTTGCGGGCGCTGCGCGTGTCCAGTTTCATCCGCCCCAGAGTGATCTCCAGCAGTTCGCGGATGTCCGGCTCATCGTCGACGATCAGGATCTTTTGCCGTGGGCTCATGCTCAACTCAATTTGAACGGATGGGCGAAGGTGATCCGCATGCAGCTTCCGCCACCTTGCCGGGGTGTGTAATTCAGGCTCGCCTGATTGCTTTCGCACAGCTCGCGCGAAAGGTACAGGCCAAGGCCGGTTCCTTTGCTCTCGGTGGTGAAAAAGGGCTCGAAGATCTTCGTCAGATGCTCTTCGGCGACGCCGGGGCCGTCGTCCATCACATCCAGGCTCGGCAATTCGCTGTAGGGCGCATGGAAAAGCCGCAGCCAGACTTGAGCGTTCTGATGCAGCTGGCCGCTGTAACGCAACCCGTTCTGCACCAGATTGGTCATCACTTGCTGCAGTTGCTCGGCATCCATGCGCGTCGTCAGCGTGCCGGGGCTGATGTCCAGGTGTACGGCCTGGTCGGCTGGCAGGCTGCCGCGCAACTCTTCGACGTAGTGTTCGAGCCACTGCTTGAGATCGAGCAGATGAGGTTCGGTCTGACGTCGACGAGACAACTGCAGAACGTTCTCGATCACCAGATTCATCCGTCGTGATTGATCTTGAATGATTTGACTGAGACGTTGGTCCGCGCCGCTCAGTTCCTCGGATTCGCCCAGCAGCTGCGCCGCATGGCTGATCGCGCCCAGCGGATTGCGGATCTCGTGGGCGATACCGGCCGTCAGCCTGCCCAGCGCGGCAAGCTTGAGTTGCTGAGCCTGCTGGGAAATCTGCGACAGGTCGTCGAGAAACACCAGCGTATGTCGGTGGTTGCCACGGGTCAGCGCAACGAACCCGGGACGCAGCACCGGGCCGATGGCAGACGTGGTAATGCTGCGCGGGACCATCGATGGGTTGATCAGCCACTGGCGCAGCCGCTCGACCAGTTGTGGGGAATAGGCGTCGATGATTTCGCCCAGCAAACGCTCGTGGCCCAACAGGTTCAACGCGCTCTGATTGGCGAGCAGCACTTCGCGGCTGGAGTCCAGCACCAGAATCCCGGTGCGCATGCGCTGAAGGATCAGTCCGTTGAGCTCTTCCAGATTGTCGACGTCGGCGGCGCGGCGCTCGGCAATGTCCTCGCTGACCTGCAGGCGACTGGCGAGCGTCTGCACCAGCAGCGCAGCGGCAAAGCACAATGCGCCCAGCGAGCCTGCCTGAACGAAGTGATTGGACGCGGCCGGCTTGTGGTAGCTGATATAGAACGTCAGGTAAATGATGCCGATCGCCGACAACGCAGCGATCAACAGGCCGGTATGCCTGCGAAGCAGCACGTTGCTGATGGCCACCGACGCGACGATGAGGTTACCGATGCCGCTCGGCGCGCCGCCGCCGGCATAGAACAGCGCAGCGAGCATCAGCGTGTCGGTCATGGCGAGCGTGAACAGCTGGCCCTGACGGCTGGGCCGTTCTAGCAGCACAACGACCAGAATGTTGAACACCAGATACAGCCAGCAACCGGTGCGGAACAGCTCGATGTCCGCCAGCTCCAGCAGTTCGGCGTCCAGGCTGCTGGAGATGAGCAGCACCAGCAGGATGCCGATGCTGAGCCGGTAGAGGTGGTACAGCCGCAGAATGCGCTGGGCTTGCGGGGTTGCCAGCGACAGGCTTTCAGCGGTCACGGGCGGCGGGGCCCTGTAGCCGGTGCGCTTCGGTGCAATACCACTGCTGGTTCTGGCTCAAGGCGCGGTCGCGCGGGACATGCACACCGCACTGCGCGCAACGCACCATCGGCGCGGCGTCGAGTTCAGGCGATGCGGCCTTGGGCCTGGCGGCAGGCCTTTTCGTGGCTCGTTTGAAGAACCAGATGATCGCCATGACCAAGGCAATCCACATAATCAAGCGAATCATGTCTACCAGCTTATGAAGTGAAGATGCCGCAGTGTAGCCAAGGCATTGTCGGGCGCACAGTGATCTGCATCGCTCAAGATTGCCGGAAATGAAAAAGAGGCCCCGCAGGGCCTCTTTTTGTCTGACGCTTTGCCAGGACTGGATCAGTCGAACAGGCCGAAGGTCATGTAGCTGAAGATCGAGCGGCTTTTCGGCGTGCCGTCGTCGTCATCGTTCTTCTTTTCTTCTTCGGCTGGCTGGTTCTCAGGCAGCAGATCGGCAGGAATCGCTTCCTTGGCGTCCTGGTACTGCTTGATCACGTCCTGGTTGGCGCGGGTTTCTCCCGGCGGCAGCGGCGGACGGCTCTCGATCAGGCCCAGTGTCGCTTTCGACAGCCACGAGCGGTTGTCCGGGTCTGGCGTGCGGGGTTCGAACTTGCCGTCGGCCAGTTGCGGATGATCCGGGTAGTTGGCTTTCAACACTTGCAGGCTGGTATCGGCCAGATCGTCCAGTTGCAGACGTTGATACGCCTCGACCATCACCGCCAGGCCGTCAGCGACCGATGGGGTTTCCTGGAAGTTTTCCACCACGTAACGGCCGCGGTTGGCGGCAGCGACATACGCCTGACGGGTCAGGTAGTAGTCAGCCACGTGGATTTCGTACGCCGCCAGCAGGTTGCGCAGGTAGATCATGCGCTGCTTGGCATCAGGGGCGTAGCGACTGTTCGGGTAGCGGCTGGTCAGTTGGGCGAACTCGTTATAAGAGTCGCGCGCGGCTCCCGGGTCACGCTTGGTCTGGTCCAGCGGCAGGAAGCGGGCGATGATGCCGACGTCCTGGTCGAACGATGTCAGGCCTTTCAGGTAATAGGCGTAGTCGACGTTCGGATGCTGAGGGTGCAGACGAATGAAGCGCTCGGCGGCGGATTTCGCGGCTTCAGGTTCGCCATTCTTGTAGTTGGCGTAGATCAGTTCCAGCTGTGCCTGATCGGCATAGCGACCAAACGGGTAGCGCGATTCCAGCGCCTTGAGCTTTTCAGTGGCGCTGTTGTAGCTGTTGTTGTCCAGATCGGCCTGCGCCTGCTGGTACAGCTCGACTTCGCTGAGGTTTTCGTCGATGACTTCTTTCTTCGAAGAACAGGCAGCGGTAAGTCCGAGGATGGCTATCAGCAGCAGGTGTTTCACTTGCATGGCGGCTTGCGTCCCTATAACGGCCTGCTGTCTTGCGCAGGACCGTCCTGTTATGATGGGCGCCCCGTGGAACCCCCGGGACAAAAGACGCCGTATTTAACCACAAGCGCACAGCCGAAACCAAAGGCCAGTGCCACCTCCTAGTTTGAGCATGTCTGAGATCATAGAACTCCGCGCAGAGGTGCCGTCCGAATTGGGCGGTCAACGCCTCGACCAAGTCGCCGCCCAATTATTCGCAGAGCACTCGCGCTCGCGCCTTTCCGCCTGGATCAAAGACGGCCGCCTGACAGTGGACGGTGGCGTTCTGCGCCCGCGTGACATCGTGCACGGCGGCGCTGTGCTGGTGCTGCAGGCCGAGCAAGAGGCGCAGGGCGAGTGGGTGGCTCAGGACATCGAACTGGACATCGTCTACGAAGACGACCAGATTCTGGTGATCAACAAACCGGCCGGCCTTGTCGTGCACCCGGCTGCCGGCCATGCCGACGGCACGTTGCTCAACGCATTGCTGCACCACGTGCCGGACATCATCAATGTCCCGCGTGCCGGCATCGTGCACCGTCTGGACAAGGACACGACCGGCCTGATGGTCGTGGCAAAAACCATCCAGGCGCAGACTCAACTGGTCGCGCAGCTGCAGAAGCGGACTGTCAGCCGCATCTATGAATGCATCGTCATCGGCGTGGTGACGGCCGGCGGCAAGATCAACGCACCGATCGGTCGTCACGGGCAGCAGCGTCAGCGCATGGCGGTGATGGAAGGCGGCAAGCCTGCCGTCAGCCACTACCGCGTTCTGGAACGTTTTCGCTCGCACACCCACGTGCGCGTCAAGCTGGAAACCGGCCGCACGCACCAGATTCGCGTGCACATGGCGCACATCAACTTCCCGCTGGTGGGCGATCCTGCCTACGGCGGCCGCTTCCGCATTCCACCAGCAGCGAGCGCCACGATGGTCGAGTCGCTCAAGCATTTCCCGCGTCAGGCCCTGCACGCGCGCTTCCTGGAGCTCGACCATCCGACGACCGGTCAGCGCATGAGCTGGGAATCGCCGCTGCCGGATGACTTCGTCTGGCTGCTGTCCCTGCTCAAGCAGGACCGTGAGGCATTCATCGGATGAGTGAGTTCGTGACGGACTGGCTGATACCTGACTGGCCTGCGCCTGCAGGCATCAAGGCCTGCGTCACGACGCGTGCGGGCGGTGTCAGCGCGGCGCCGTTCGACAGTTTCAATCTCGGCGATCACGTCGACGATGATCCACTTGCCGTCGCCCGGAACCGATCGACGCTGACCTCGCGGCTACAGGTCGAGCCCGCATGGCTGAAGCAGGTTCACGGCATTGACGTCGTCGAAGCGACGCCGGCTGAGGTCATGCAGGCTGACGCCAGCTGGAGCAGGACGCCTGGCATTGCCTGCACCATCATGACCGCCGATTGCCTGCCGGCCTTGTTCTGCAATCGTCAGGGCACGCAGGTCGCCGCTGCCCATGCCGGCTGGCGCGGGTTGGCGGCAGGTGTTCTGGAGGCGGCTGTCGACAGCTTCGATGATGCGCCTTCCGAGATTCTGGTATGGCTGGGTCCGGCGATCGGCCCGCAGGCTTTCGAAGTCGGCCCCGAAGTGCGCGAAGCCTTCATGGCCACTCACCCGCAAACTGCAAATGCGTTCGTGCCTGGTGCCAATCCGGGCAAATTCATGGCCGACATCTATCAGCTGGCCCGCGCGCGTCTGGCGGCCCACGGCGTAACGGCGGTGTATGGCGGCGGTCTTTCGACCTATAACGACGAACGCTTTTTCTCCTACCGCCGAGGTGCGCGCACCGGACGGTTTGCGTCGTTGGTGTGGATCGAGCAATAGTCTTTACGGCGATATCTGTAGGAGCGTGGCTTGTCCCGCGATCAACTGCGAAGCAGTCGCGTCCATGGTTATTGGCAATGGTAGATGTATCGTGAGCTCTGGACTTACGGCGACTTCGTCGCCGATCGCGGGGACAAGCCACGCTCCTACAATTTCCGTGTTTATTCCTCCTATCCCTCCCCGACAAGCTAACGTTGATCTGTGTCAAGCGTCCGCCGCTTGAATCCTGCGTAATCGGCCACATCTAAGGGCTATCTGGCAGGTTTTCTTCATTAAGGTGTGTTCATTGCTCCGGCCTGCCCATTTAGGAAGGTGACCAATGCGTATTGACCGTTTAACCAGCAAGTTACAGCTCGCTTTATCCGATTCTCAGTCTCTGGCGGTGGGCATGGACCATCCCGCCATCGAGCCTGCGCACCTCATGCAGGCCTTGCTCGATCAGCAGGGTGGTTCGATCAAACCCCTGCTGCTGCAAGTCGGCTTCGACATCAACAGCCTGCGCAAGGCGCTGAGCAAAGAGCTGGACCAGCTTCCCAAGATTCAAAACCCGACCGGCGACGTGAACATGTCGCAGGACCTCGCACGCCTGCTGAATCAGGCCGATCGTCTGGCTCAGCAAAAAGGTGATCAGTTCATTTCCAGCGAACTGGTCCTGCTCGCCGCAATGGACGAAAACAGCAAGCTGGGCAAGCTTCTGCTTGGCCAGGGCGTGAGCAAAAAGGCGCTGGAAAACGCCATCAGCAACCTGCGAGGCGGCGATGCGGTCAACGACCCGAACGCCGAAGAGTCGCGTCAGGCGCTGGACAAGTACACCGTCGACCTGACCAAGCGCGCCGAAGACGGCAAGCTCGACCCGGTCATCGGCCGTGACGATGAAATTCGTCGGACCATCCAGGTGTTGCAACGGCGAACCAAGAACAACCCGGTTCTGATTGGTGAGCCTGGCGTGGGTAAAACCGCGATTGCCGAAGGTCTGGCCCAGCGCATCATCAACGGCGAAGTGCCGGATGGCCTGCGCGGCAAGCGTCTGCTGTCTCTGGACATGGGTGCGCTCATTGCCGGGGCCAAGTTCCGCGGCGAGTTCGAGGAGCGCCTGAAAGCTGTGCTCAACGAGCTGTCCAAACAGGAAGGTCAGATCATTCTGTTCATCGACGAGCTGCACACGATGGTCGGCGCGGGCAAGGCCGAAGGCTCGATGGACGCGGGCAACATGCTCAAGCCCGCACTGGCGCGTGGCGAGTTGCACTGCGTTGGCGCCACCACGCTCAACGAATACCGCCAATATATAGAGAAGGACGCGGCGCTTGAGCGACGCTTCCAGAAAGTCCTGGTGGACGAGCCGAGCGAAGAAGACACCATCGCCATCCTGCGTGGCTTGAAAGAACGTTACGAGGTTCACCACAAAGTCGCGATCACTGACGGCGCAATCATCGCAGCCGCCAAGCTCAGTCATCGTTACATCACGGACCGTCAGTTGCCGGACAAGGCCATCGATCTGATCGACGAGGCCGCCAGCCGCATCCGCATGGAAATCGACTCCAAGCCGGAAGTGCTCGATCGCCTGGAGCGTCGCTTGATTCAGCTGAAGGTGGAGTCTCAGGCGCTCAAGAAAGAAGACGACGAAGCCGCGAAAAAACGCCTGGAAAAACTTCAGGAAGAAATCGAGCGTCTGGAACGCGAATACGCCGACCTGGAAGAAATATGGACGTCCGAGAAGGCTGAGGTCACCGGTTCCGCGCAGATTCAGCAAAAGATCGAGCAGTCCCGTCAGGAGCTGGAAGCGGCTCGCCGCAAGGGTGATCTCAACCGCATGGCCGAGTTGCAGTACGGCGTGATTCCGGATCTGGAGCGCAGCCTGCAAATGGTCGATCAGCACGGTAAGCCTGAAAATCAGCTGCTGCGCAGTAAAGTGACCGAGGAGGAGATCGCCGAGGTCGTGTCCAAATGGACCGGCATCCCGGTGTCGAAGATGCTCGAAGGCGAGCGCGACAAGCTGCTGAAGATGGAAAGCCTGCTGCACGAGCGTGTGATCGGTCAGAACGAGGCGGTGGTGGCGGTGGCCAACGCAGTGCGTCGTTCGCGAGCGGGGCTGTCTGACCCGAATCGTCCAAGCGGTTCGTTCATGTTCCTCGGTCCGACCGGTGTGGGTAAGACTGAGCTGTGCAAGGCGTTGGCCGAATTTCTGTTCGACACCGAAGAGGCCATGGTGCGGATCGACATGTCTGAGTTCATGGAGAAGCATTCCGTGGCTCGTCTGATCGGTGCGCCGCCAGGCTATGTCGGTTACGAGGAAGGCGGCTACCTGACCGAAGCGGTGCGTCGCAAGCCGTACTCGGTGATTCTGCTGGACGAGGTCGAGAAGGCGCATCCGGATGTCTTCAACATTCTGCTGCAGGTGCTCGAAGACGGGCGTCTGACCGACAGCCATGGTCGCACGGTGGACTTCCGCAATACGGTGATCGTCATGACCTCCAACCTGGGCTCGGCACGCATCCAGGAATTGGTCGGTGATCGCGAGGCGCAGCGCGCTGCGGTGATGGATGCGCTGGGCTCGCACTTCCGCCCGGAATTCATCAACCGGGTCGACGAAGTGGTGATTTTCGAACCGCTGGCTCGTGATCAGATTGCCGGTATCACTGAAATCCAGCTCGGTCGTCTGCGTCAGCGTCTGGCTGAGCGTGACCTGAAACTGGAGCTGACGCCTGAGGCAATGGACAAGCTGATCGCAGTCGGATACGACCCGGTCTATGGCGCACGGCCACTCAAGCGTGCGATCCAGCGCTGGATCGAGAACCCGCTGGCTCAGTTGATCCTGTCCGGTGGCTTCATGCCCGGCACCAGTATCAAGGGCTCGGTGGCAGACGACGAGATCGTGTTCGGCTGATCCGCTGCTTCTATATAGAAGCGCGAAAGGGGCTCCCATCAGGAGCCCCTTTTTTATGCGCGTCGAGTTTTGCTTGCGAAAGCAGGTTTTTCGCGGCTTGCGGGCCTTCTCGAAAAAAAGTCGCAAATCATTGTCTTAAAAGCAATTTAGAGGGTTGACAGGTGTTTCTGGGAATGTAGAATAGCGCGCCTCAGAGACGTGAACGCAGCGATGCAGACAGGTCGAAGAGGCTGAAAATGCAGTAGATTCAGGGTCGTAGGTGCAGGACTCGTCTTGCAAAGATGTACTGAATTTGTTGTGTCGAAGCGCGTCAAACGCTACATCTGAAATTGATAGATCGTTCCGTGATAGCTCAGTCGGTAGAGCAAATGACTGTTAATCATTGGGTCCCAGGTTCGAGTCCTGGTCACGGAGCCAATTTCAAGACGTAGTACCGTCGGGGTATAGCGCAGTCCGGTAGCGCGCCTGCTTTGGGAGCAGGATGTCAGGAGTTCGAATCCCCTTACCCCGACCATTATTTGGGTCGTTAGCTCAGTTGGTAGAGCAGTTGGCTTTTAACCAATTGGTCGTAGGTTCGAATCCTACACGACCCACCATTTTTGACCTGGCTTCATCGGGTTGAATCTTAGGGAGTGACGCCAGTTGCGTCACCCGCTTAAGGAACGCCTTACGAGGTGTTTCTCTGTTTCATCGGGGTATAGCGCAGTCCGGTAGCGCGCCTGCTTTGGGAGCAGGATGTCAGGAGTTCGAATCCCCTTACCCCGACCATTTTCGCCCCAGCAGTACCCGGGCAGAAAATCCGGCTCCGACGCCACTCGTGTCGAAGCCCACAAAAAGGCGTCCTTCGGGACGCCTTTTTCGTTTCCGCCACTCTTCTTGCCTTCCCTCATTCCTCCGGTGCTGCACGGTTTTCGCATGAGTCTTTATTCATTGCGACTGTACGGCTCTGGCAATCGGCCGTCATTCGCCCAGCGCCGCGGGGTTACAACGTCACTGCGCCTTGGGCGTATCGCCCCAATAGCGCTCGATCTGGTTCTTCAGATCGTCAGGAATCGGCGCGAAGTCCAGCGAGCGCGCAAGCTCCTGGCCGCTTTCCAGTGTCCAGCGAAAGAAATCCTGAACGGTCTTCTGACGATCTGCGTCTTTGGGTTGTCTGTACATCACGATAAAGGTCGCCGCGGTGATCGGATAAGCGTTGTCGCCCGGCGCATTGAGCAACGACAAGTCGAAGTCCTTGGCGGTTTTCCAGTCAGCCGTTGCAGCAGCGGCCTGGAATGTTTCAGCGCTGGGCACGACGAAATGTCCGGCAGCGTTTTGCAACAGGCCGAAGTTGAGCTTCTGCTGCTTGATGTAGGCGTACTCGACGTAGCCGATGGAATTGGGCATCTGCTTCACGTAGGACGCTACGCCTTCGCTCCCCTTACTGCCGATACCGACGGGCCATTTCACAGAAGTGCCTGCGCCAACCTTGCTTTGCCACTCAGGGCTCAGGCGAGACAGATAACTGACCCAGTTGTACGTAGTCCCTGAATCTTCCGAGCGGTAGACCACGTTGATTTTGGCGTCCGGCAGTTTGAGCTCGGGGTTCAGCGCCACCAGCGCAGGGTCGTTCCAGCGCGCGATTTTGCCCAGGTAGATGTCGGCCAGCACGCTGCCGGTGAATTTCATGCTGCCGGGCTTGATCGATGCCACGTTGATCACCGGCACGACGCCGCCGATCACCGACGGAAATTGCTGCAGGCCGAGTGTCTGCAAGTCGGCCGGGCTCATCGGTACGTCAGTTGCACCGAAGTCCACGGCGCCGTCCTTGATCTGCGCCACACCGGCACCGGAACCGATGCTCTGATAATTCACCCTGACGCCGGTCTTCTTGTTGTAATCGGTCGCCCATTTGTAGAGCACCGGATAAATGAATGTGGAGCCGGCGCCGGTCACCTCCTGCGCCGCGCCAGCGCTGCTCGGCAAAGACAGGTTGAGCGCAATGCCAAGGCCTGCGGCCAGCATCATTCGGGAAAATCGAAACATGGGTGACTTCCTGTAATCGGGCGACATCGGGGTGTGATGTCTTAATGGGATCACAGTAATCAGCACGTTTTTATGACAGAAAATGTCGGAAAGCAGGGGCGGTGAATTTAGATGTATGCATCTTCCCGGCTGAAGCAGGTCCTACAGACGCTGCGAGCTTTCGTAGGACCGGCTTCAGCCGGGAAGGCGTCGGGTGTGACGCCGTTGATCGATGGGGGCTTCAAAGCCCGTTGGCTGACTCCCACAGTTCGGGAGATCAGTACGTCCGCGAGGGCGCGGCGAGGTCCTGAGGTTCGCGGTAGCGTGCCAGGTTTTCCTTCGCCGCCTGACGCAGCAGGCTGATATCGATGCCCACGGCCACGAACTGGCAACCCCAGCCCATGTAGCGCCGGGCATCTTCCTCGGCAGGCGCAAGGATGCCGCAGATTTTGCCCGCCGCGAGGGTGGCATCCACCGCATGGCGAATGCTGGCCTGGACGTCGGGATGCGACGGATTGCCGATATGGCCCATGCCGGTCGACAGATCCGCCGGGCCGATGAACACGGCGTCGACGCCTTCAACCGCCGCGATCGCTTCCACGTTTTCGACGCCTTTGCGCGATTCCACCTGCACGATCAGGCACAGCTCCTCGTGGGCCGTGTTGAGGTAATCCGGCACGGCATCCCAGCGCGTGGCGCGGGTCAGGCCGCCGCCGACGCCGCGAATGCCGTGCGGTGGATAACGCATTGCCTGCACCAGCGCGCGGGCCTGCTCGGCGGATTCCACCATCGGCACCATCAACGTCTGCACGCCGACATCCAGCAATTGCTTGATCAGCACGGCATCGCCGGTCACGGCGCGCACGACGGGCGCGGTGCTGTAGGGCATTACCGCCTGCAATTGCGCAAGGATGCTCGGCACGGTGTTCGGCGCATGCTCGCCATCGATCAGCATCCAGTCATATCCCAGCCCGGCGACGATTTCAGTCGCATAGCCCGTGGCGAAACCGGCCCAGATTCCATACTGCGGCTCGCGTCTGGCCAAAGCGGCCTTGAACGCGTTGTGAGGCATTTTCATAACCATTTCCTGTCAGTGCGTGTACGGACGATGAAGCTGACATTCAGGGTTGAGCGTGACGCCAAACCCCGGCTGATCAAGCCTGGACAGTCGCATGCGCCCGTTTTCCGGTACCGGCTCGCCGAGCAGTTGTGGATGGAACATCGGCACGACTTCATCAGCCTTGGGCGCCATCATCAGAAACTCGGCGAACGGGCTGTTGGTGCGCGTTGCGACGAAATGATAGCTGTAGACTGAAGATCCGTGCGGCACGACCAGCGTGTTATGGGCATCGGCCAGCGCAGAAATCTTGATCAGTTCGGTGATGCCGCCGCACCAGCCGACGTCCGGCTGGATAATGTCGCAGCAGCCCATTTCCAGCAGCATGCGGAACCCCCAGCGCGTGGCTTCGTGCTCACCGGTGGTGACCAGCATGCCTTTGGGCACGTTCTTGCGCAGCTCGGCGTAACCCCAGTAATCGTCAGGCGAAAGCGCCTCCTCGATCCATTTCAGTCCGAACGCCTGCGCGCCGTGGGCCAGCCTTGTTGCGTAGTTGAGGTCCAGGCTCATCCAGCAATCGAGCATCAGCCAGAAATCCTTGCCCACGCGCTCGCGCATTACGGCGAGCGCCTCGAGGTTTTTGCGCAGGCCTTCTTCGCCTTCCGCCGGGCCGTGGTGCAGGGGCAGCTTTCCACCGATGAAACCCATTTTCTGGGCAAGGTCCGGGCGGGCGCCGGTGGCGTAGAACTGCAGCTCATCGCGCACTGCACCGCCCAGCAATTGATGAACCGGCTCCTGACGCACTTTGCCGAGCAGGTCCCACAACGCCAGGTCGACGCCGGAAATGGTATTGATCACCAGCCCTTTGCGGCCGTAGTACTGCGACGACAGGTACATCTGATCCCAGATTTTCTCGATGTCGGTGACCTTCGCGCCTTCGACAAAACGCGCCAGATGTTTCTCGACGATGTACGCCGCGGGTTCGCCGCCGGTGGTCACGGCGAAGCCGACGTTGCCTGCCGAATCTTCGATTTCCACCACCAGGGTGCCGAGCACATTGATCCCGAAACTGCGGCGGCTTTGACGGTATTCCGGGTATTTGCTCATTGGCGTGGCGATGTGGTCGTCGATCCAGTGGCCGTCGCCCTGGTCGTGATAATCGGCACCGCCGCCGCGCAGAACGAAAGCGCGGACGTGTTTGATGGTGGGCGTGCTCATGGAGGACTCCTGTGATCCGAGAGAATGGCGATCAGTGTTGAAAGGTCGGTAACGTGTGGGGTGTCCCGGTTCTGGGCGAGCGAATGCCCATCACCAGCGCCGCAGCGATCAGCGTGGTCACTGACAGCAGATAAAGCCCCGCCGTCGGCGTCTGAAAGGCGCCTTCGGCCCAGTTCTTGATGATTGGCGCGATGAATCCGCCCAGCGCGCCGAACGAATTGATCAGAGCGATGGCGCCTGCGGCGGCGCTGCCCGCCAGGAAACTTCCCGGGAAGGTCCAGAACACCGGTTGCACGGCGATGAACCCCGATGCAGCAAAGCACAGCGCCAGGATGCCCAGCAGCGGGTTGGCGAACGTCACCGACGCGGCGATGCCCAGACCTGACACCACCAGCGTCAGCGCCGCGACCGTCCGACGCTGGCCTGTGCGGTCGGCAATCGCAGGGACGCGCCAGGCGGCAATCAGCGCGCAGACCCACGGAATGGCACTGACGAGGCCGACCATGAGGCCGACTTTGCTGCCCATCAGGCCAGCGACCTGGCTGGGCAGATAAAACACCACGCCGTAAACGCTGGCCTGAATCAGCAGGTAAATCACGCACAGGTACAGCACCGCTGGTTGGCACATGGCCTTGAGCACGCTGCCGTGGCGCTGTTTTTCGCTGTCTTCGGCATCGAGCACGGCCTGCAATTGCTGACGCTCATCAGCGGTCAGCCACTTGGCATCGGCCGGGCGGTTGTCCAGATAGAAGTAGGCCCACACGCCGACGGCAGTCGCCATCAGCCCCTCGACTGCGAAGAGCCATTGCCAGCCATGGCTGCCCAGCACGCCATCGAGTTCAAGCAACAGGCCGGACAGCGGGCTGCCGAAGATGAACGCCAGCGGCGCGCCGAAGTAGAAAAAGCCCATGGCCCGGCCTCGCGCGGCATTGGGGAACCAATAGGTCAGGTAGAGGATGACGCCAGGGAAAAAGCCGGCCTCGGCCACGCCCAGCAGGAAGCGCAGCACATAAAACGTCGTTTCGGTGTGGGCAAAGACCATCGCCGCAGACACCAGGCCCCACGTCACCATGATCCGGCACATCCACAGCTTGGCGCCGATCCTGTGCATCATCAGGTTGCTGGGGACCTCGAGCAGCGCGTAACCGGCGAAGAACACGCCAGCGCCGAAGGCGAACGCCGCGTCGCTGATACCGGTATCAGCCTGGAAAGCCTGCTTGGCGAAGCCGACATTGGCGCGATCGAGAAACGCCATGATGTACATCAGCAACAGAAAGGGCAGAAGACGCCATGAGACCTTGGCCAGCAAGGACGCGGGGAGTGTGTTCACGACAGTTTCCTTTTTTGGAATTATTTGACTGCGTAAGCCGGCGTATCGCCGTTCCGGTCAGCCCGGAATGAGAAGGACTCTACTGCTGCGAAGCGATGCGTGACTAATCGTTTTTAGCTTAAGATCGATACCCTCAAGGTATCGGTCCACAGAGGTCAGTCGATGGCTGAAAACGTCTCCTCACAGCAGCTGTTCAGCCGTCTGCGCTACAAGCATCTGCAGATGCTGGTCGTGCTCGGGTCCAGCCTCAACCTGCACCGCGCCTCGTTGAACATGCACATGTCGCAGCCCGCCGCGACGCGCATGCTTCACGAAATCGAGGACATGTTCGGCTGCGAACTGTTCGAGCGCCTGCCGCGTGGCATGCGCCCGACGGCCTTGGGCATGGAGCTTCTGCGCTTTGCCGAATCCGCGCTCAGTGGGCTCGATCGTTGTGCCGCCGACATGCAGGCTCGGCTTCACGGTGGCTACGGTTATCTGGCGATCGGGACGATCATGGGCGCGGCGCCTGATCTGGTCATGAATGCCGTGGCCGAGATCAAGACGCTCAACCCTCAGTTGCGCATCCGCATCATGGGCGATACCAGCGATCAGGTGATTCAGTTGCTCGAGCAGGGCCGCATCGATCTGGCCATCGCGCGTCGCAATGCCTCCACCGACCGCGAGCACTACGCGTTCGAGCCCTTGGGCAACGAGCAGCTCATGGTCGTCGTGCACCAGGGCCATCCGCTTGCCAGGCGGCGCAAGCTCGACTGGGCCGAGTTGGTCAGCGACTGGCCCTGGATTCTGCAACCCGAGAGCAGCCCGGCGCGCATGGCGTTCGATCAGGCGCTGGAGAGGCTCGCACTGCCCGCGCCTGCCGACATCATCGAATGCAGTTCGGTGTATTCGATGCAGCAACTGGTTCAGCTCACCGATGCCATCATGGTGCTGTCCGAGTCGGCGCTGCGCGATTACCTGAAAATGGGGCTGGTCAAGGCGCTGCCCGTGAGGATCGAGGAGCGGATGGCGCCGTTCGGTCTGTTGACGCGCCGGGGCGAGGCGGCGAGTCGCGAGTTGATGCAATTCATCGAGTTGCTGCGGCACCGGGCCGCTGCGCAGCCGATCGCGTCGGATTAATGACTGATTTCTGTCCGTGGGTGCGCATTCAAGGTGTGGGGTATAGACTCCAGACAGTCTTTTCAGGATCGGCCGGTATATGAAAGCGCCAATTCCTCTGTATGAAAACGAGCGCCTCGAGGCGCTGCATCAACTGGAAATTCTCGACACCCCGGCCGAAGCGTCACTCGACCGGATCACCCGTCTGGTGGCACGTGTGCTTGATGTGCCGATCGCGCTGGTTTCGCTGGTCGATGAGGACCGGCAATGGTTCAAGTCCCGCACGGGGCTCGATGCGCCGGAAACGCCCAGAGAAATGGCCTTCTGCGCCCACGCCATCCTGCAGAGCACACCCCTTGTCGTCCCCGACGCCGCCGAAGATGAGCGCTTTCGCGACAACCTGTTAGTGACCGGCGCGCCCCATATCCGTTTTTACGCCGGCGTGCCCATTCGCACCAGCAGAGGCTTCGCTGTAGGCACCTTGTGTGCCATTGACGAGCGCCCGCGTGAACTGACTCAGGAGGAGCTGGACATCCTTCGCGATCTGGCCGACATCGTCAGTCGTGAAGTGCAGCTGAGGGAGAACCTGATGCTGGCGCGGTTGCAGAAAAGCCGCTCTGACGCTCTGTTCAAGGCCAGCGAAGCGGGCTATCGGTCGATGTTCGAGCTGGCTTCAGTGGGCATCGCGCTGGTGGCGCCGGACGGTGGCTGGATCAGCGTCAACACGGCGTTATGCGAAATCATCGGCTACACGCCGGAGGAGCTCAAACACCTGACCTTTCAGGACATCACCCACCCGGATGACCTGCACACGGACATGGAATTGCTCAATCAACTGGTCGGTAACGAGATCGACCGGTATCAGTTGGAAAAGCGTTATCTGCGCAAGGGCGGCGCGTCGGTGTGGGTCAGCCTGAGCGTGACCAAGAAGCTGTCCGAGAACGGCGATCTGGATTACTTCATCTCCATCATTCAGGACATTCAGGCGCGCAAGGAACTGGAACAAGAAGCGCGGCACGACGCGCTCACCGGTCTGCACAATCGACGCGCGCTGGATGCGTTACTGCCGATCGCGCAGGCGCGGGCGGACCGCTCCAGGTTGCAGCTGGCGCTGATGTTCATCGATCTGGATGGCTTCAAGGGCATCAACGACACCTACGGGCATGATGCGGGCGACCATCTGCTGCGTACCATTTCCGCTCGCCTGCAAACCTGCGTGCGAAGGACCGACAGCCTGGTGCGGCTGGCGGGTGACGAATTCATCGTGGTGCTGGAAGGCATTGTCCCGGGTGCCGACGAAGCGCGGGAAGTGGCGAAAAAGCTGCTGGCGGCGATTGCCGAGCCGATCATCATCAAAGGCGACGTCATCCGCAGTAACGCCAGCGTCGGGTTCTCCATGTACGAGCCAGGCTCGGGCAAAGCGCCGGACGAACTCATGCGCGAAGCCGATCGCTGGATGTACAAAGCCAAGCACTCGGGCAAAGGGCGGGTGATGCCGTAGTCGGCATGGAGCGGCATAAAACCTGTGGGGCGAGCTTGCTGGCGAAGGCTGATTTAAAACCTCTGCATCTGCGCCGGCTTCTTCCCGGCTGAAGCCGGTCCTACTGAAGCTGCGACCTCTTCGTAGGACCGGCTTTAGCCGGGAAGGCTTCGAGTGTGACGCCGCTGATGGAAGGGGCGTTAAAGCCAACGTTGAGAACCTGCCATATGCACGGCAGGCCATCGTCTTTAGTGCAGCTTCATCCTCGGTTCGGTTCCGCGACCGATCCGGCTGCCGAGCATCAGCATCAGCGTGCGAAACGTGCCGTACAGCGCCATTTGGTGCATGCGGTACAGCGAGACGTAAAACATCCGCGCCAGCCAGCCTTCGAGCATGACACTGCCGGTCAGGTTGCCCATCAGATTGCCGACCGCCGAGAACTTCGACAGCGAAATCAGCGAGCCGTAATCCTTGTATTTGTATTCCGGCAGGTCGCCGCCTTCGATCCGCAGCTTGAGCGATTTGACCAGCAGCGAGGCTTGCTGGTGCGCCGCTTGTGCGCGTGGCGGGACGTTGCGGTCGGTGCCTTTTTGCGGACAGGCCGCGCAGTCGCCGAACGCGAAAATGTTGTCGTCACGGGTGGTCTGCAGGGTCGGGCGCACTTGCAGCTGATTGATGCGGTTGGTCTCCAGCCCGGCAATGCCTTCCAGAAACGCCGGTGCGCGAATGCCTGCTGCCCAGACCTTCAGGGTCGCCGGAATCACCTGGCCGGTCGCCGTCACCAGACTGTCGGCAGTCACTTCACTGACCGCCGAGTTGGTCAGCACGGTCACGCCGAGCTTTTCCAGCGTCTTGTGCACCGGCCCGCCGATCCGTTCAGGCAAGGCCGGCAACACCCGAGGACCGGCCTCGATGACCGTGATCCGCAGGTTTTCCGGTTTGATCTGGCCCAGGCCATAGGCCGCCAGTTCGTGGGCGGCATTGTGCAGTTCTGCCGCGAGCTCGACGCCCGTCGCACCGGCGCCGACGATCGCCACGTTGATTTCTTCGGTGGCCGCCAGCTCGCTGGCATGCGCACGCAGGTAACGATTGAGCAACTGCTGATGGAAGCGTTCGGCCTGTTTGCGCGTGTCGAGGAACAGGCAGTGCTCCGCCGCGCCCTTGGTACCGAAATCATTGGTGGTGCTGCCGACGGAAATCACCAGCGAGTCGTAACTCAGGCTGCGCGCCGGGACCAGCTCCTGACCGTTTTCATCCTGCGTTGCCGCCAGGTGAATCTGCTTGTTTTCGCGGTCCAGCCCGGTCATGCGACCAAGTTGAAACTGGAAGTGATTCCACTTGGCTTGCGCGACATAGTTCAGCTCATCCTCGTAGGAGTTGAGCGAGCCTGCGGCGACCTCGTGCAGCAAGGGTTTCCAGATGTGCGTCAGATTGGCGTCTACCAGCGTGACGCTGGCGGTGCCTTTCTTGCCCAGCGTTTTACCCAGGCGGGTAGCCAGCTCCAGACCACCAGCGCCTCCGCCGACGATCACGATACGATGAGTCATGGGGATATCTCATAAGGCTTAAGGAATTCTCTTCAGGCTCTATCCGAGCGAGCGCCAGGCAGCTCATAGCGTCAGATAGCTCAGTAAACGGCTCAACAGGCCCAGTCCGATCACCACGACCAGCACCACCACAAGGAGCAGCCAGGGCCTGAATGGCCGGCGCTCGACTTGGTGCTGAGGTGCTCGAAGGTACTCTTCGACACGCTTTTGGTCGTCAGGGTTCAGGCGGCTGGTCATTCGAGCCTCGGCATGAACATTGATCGGCGTCATCAACCGATGGCCACCGATGCATTAGATTCGTTGTCGTCGTCCAGCGGTTCGATACGCAGGACATCGTCCAGACGGATAATGCCGCTTTGTAACACTCGCGCGGTAATTCCGCCATGTCCGCGTACCGCCTGAAAGGTCCCGTGGCCCAGGCGTTGCTCCAGTCTGGCGCACGGCTGGCACCAGCCGGTGGTCTCGAACACCGCCTGGCCTATGCGGAAGCGACGGTTTTTCAGGCTGAACAGGTTGATGCCGCTGACTGCGATGTTACGTCGCAGGTCCCGAGGCAGGACGGGATTGTCTTCCCCGCGCCCCATCAGAGCACTGACCACCGCCAGATGCTCCCATTGAATCAGCGTCACCTGGCGGGCATTGCGCGGACCGGGACGGGCATGATCGCCCGTCAGGCCGGCCTCGCGGCGCGCCTCGACCGCCTCCAGTTCGATCATCTCTTCTCGCGACTGCGGACGTACGCCTATCCAGCGCACGCGACCGCGCTGCGGCACGTCGGCGATCAGGGCTTGCAACGGACTCATAGGCTGATTCCCACGTCGAACACCACGCTGCGGCCCAGATTGGTCCGCAGAAAATCCGGGGCGTCCGGATGGGCGAACAATACCCGCGCAAAGGTCGGCCCTACCAGCGAAAGCGAGCGCCAGCCCTGGCGCAGGTACTCGGTGGGCGGCGGGAAGTGGCTGTTCAGGTCCAGCACTTCGCGTTTGAGGCTGGCGAACGCGATGATGTCCAGTTCGCTGAGATCCAGGCCGCGCTCCTTGTAGTTATGGGCTTTCTTGCGCAACGTCGGCGCCAGGCGTCTGAGCAGTTCAGCGGCCGGGATGCGCTTGGGTTTGGCTTCGCGGCGCACCAACTGACTGAGGGAAAACGCGCTGCGCCGACGCTGTAACTCTTCGCGCCACTCATCGTTGAGCCGACGGCCTTCATCGAGCACGAAGAACACCTCGAAACACGCATCGCGAAAGAGTACGTCCGGCGGCTCTTGCCCGGCGGGCAGAAAATCGTCGGTGCGGTGAGGAATGTTCAAGCCTTGCAGCAACCGTTGGCACACCCAACGCTCGCGTTCCCACTTGCGCGCATTGGACAGAAACGCATTGGCTTGCTCGGCCTGGATCGTCAACAGACGCAGGTAGTCGGAGTCATCCATGACGGCAAGCTTAGCGCTCTGGCGTGAAGATGAAACGCCGACAGGGACATAAAGTTGATCCAGAGGAACGCCCCAGTGCGCGACGGCGGCCTATAAATCCCGTTGCTTGCGAAATTGCCCAGGCGGCATGCCGTGGGCGTGACGGAAGCGTCGTGAAAAGTACGCCTCATCGGCAAAGCCGCACAGCCGCGCGACTTCTCCGACCGGTTTGCTGCCGTTGAGCAGCAGCGTGCGCGCCAGGTGCATGCGCCGTTCGAGCACCAGCTCGCTGAAGGTTTTACCGACTTCCTTGCGCAGCCAGTGGGTCAGGTAATTGGGTGACAGGAAGGCCGCGGACGCCGCCTTTTTCAGGCTCAGGTCGGGGTCGCTGAGGTTCTTGCGCACGTACTCCGACATCCTCGCCAGCGCATCGCGGCGGCTGCGTTCGGCGGCGTTATCATCGGCCAGCAGCTTGATCGGTTCGGCGTACAGCTGGCAGATGGTGCCGATCAATTGCAGCAGATAGCCCTTGAGAATCTCGCGCGTGCCGAACTGACGATCCTTGTCCAGATCGCGCATGCGGTCGAGCAAACGCTGGACCTCGGCAAAGTCTTCGGCACCGAGCGTGAAATCCAGATGCTCCTGGAACCGGAACGGCGACAGCTCGGGTGCCAGCGCGATGGCGACGTCTTCAAGGTCCAGCGGATCGCACTGCAACTGCGGCAGCAGGAAGGTCTGGGCGAAGTTGATCAGCAGGAAATTGCCTTCCGGCGGATGCGGGATCAGATGCAATTTGTGCGGCAGGATGAACGCCAGCGTGTTGCGCGGGAAGGGCCGCACGACGCCGCCGATGTGCTGCACGGTGTCACCGCCGAGATTGATCTGGATCTGAAAATATTCGTGACGATGGGGCGCGGTTTCAGGCTTGCCCTCGGTTTTGCCACGGATGTAGAAGTCTGGCCGCTCACTGCGTTGCTGCATTCCATAAGTGGGTACGCGGTTGGCAGATTCCATGATGCGGTTCCTCACTGCGGTGTTTCTTATTGTCGGTTGTCATATGACCTGATTCAAAACTTTTCCGCTGTCGCTCGCCAGTCTTTTTGTCCAAAAACTTTGCGGAAGGTTCGAAATGAAAGAGCCGCTCTACTACGCCCATTTCCACACAAAAAAGTCAGACAAGGAGGGTTGCCGACGCTCGGGAATTTCTTGGACAAATAATTACGGGCCTGTTCCGAAATCCCGAAACGTTCTAAGCAGCGGGTTGTTTAAAACCGGTCGTACGATAACTTAGGGCTGCGCTTCATCACTCGATTCCAATAAAAACAACGAGGAATTCACATGTCGAGCAATCCCGATATTCGGGCTATCGATGCCGTCTCCGCCGCACCCATGGCGGCAGCACCGGCCCGCCCAACCTCCCATCGTCGCTGGTTCATGCTCTCACTGTTGCTGATCGCCACGATCATCAATTACGTGGACCGGGTGAACATCTCCATCGCCGCGCCGTTCATGGCCAAAGACCTGGGGCTGGATAAGGTCCAGATGGGCCTGATCTTCTCCGCGTTCGCCTGGACGTACGCCTTCGCGCTGGTGCCTGCCGGTTTCATCGCCGACCGTTTCGGTTCTCGCCTGACCTATGGCGCCTCGCTGATTTCCTGGTCGGCCGTGACTGTCTGCCAGGGGCTGGCGGGTGGCTTCGCTTCGTTGTTCGGGCTGCGTCTGGCCATCGGCGCCATGGAAGCGCCGGCATTTCCCGCCAACAGCCGCGCGGTCACGGTCTGGTTTCCGGCAAGAGAGCGCGGCATGGCGAGCAGCATTTACGTCTGCGGTCAGTACCTGGGCACCGCGCTGTTCACCGGCTTGCTGTTGTGGCTGGCAACGACCTACGACTGGCGCCATGTGTTCTACAGCACCGGCATCGTCGGCATTCTGTTTGGCGTCGCCTGGCTGTACCTGTACCGCGATCCGTTGAACTGCAAGAAGGTCAGCAAGCAGGAGCTGCAGTACATCGAGGACGGTGGTGGCCTGGTGAAAAGCAGCCAGGAAAAGAACAAGTTCAAGTGGGCGCAAATTGCCGAGCTGTTGAAGTACCGCCAGGTGTGGGCGATCTGTCTGGGCAAGTTCGCCAGCACGTCGGCGCTGTACTTCTTCCTGACCTGGTTCCCGACTTACCTGATCGAAGAGCGCCACCTGACGATGGTCAAAGTGGGCATCTTCGCGGTGTTGCCGTTCATTGGCGCGACCGTGGGCGTCTTGCTGGCGGGCATCGTGTCGGACTGGATGATTCGGCGCGGTACGTCGCTGTCTTTCGCCCGCAAGTTGCCGCTGGTTGTCGGCTCTGCGCTGGGCATGTCGATCATGCTGGTCAACTTCACCGATTCCAACGAAGTCTGCATCGCGTTGTTGACCATTGCCTTCTTCGCCCAGGGCATCGCGTCGGCCTCATGGGCCGCAGTGTCGGAAATCGCGCCCAAGGAGCTGATTGGCCTGACCGGCGGCATCACCAGCCTGGCGGCCAACATTGGCGGCATTGTCACGCCCATCGTGATCGGACAGATTCTTCATGTGACCGGCAGTTTTGCCTGGGCCTTCTGGTTCATCGGGGGTGTGGCGTGCATCGGAACCCTGTCGTATTCGCTGCTGTTGGGCCGTATCTACCGGATCGAGCTCAAGGCGAAGTAAGCGCAAGCATGTGTGTGTGACCTTCTGCCGGACTAGGCAAAGGCGTACGCGAGTACGCCTTTTTTATGGACGACAGGATTGAGTTTTTTAGTCCAGCGCGAACACGGTTTTGTCCAACTTTCGGGCGAGTTGATCCCGTAGTCTCAGGATCAAACGGCCACCTTCTGCAGCGCGATGCCTGTCACGGTGATGAGTAGCGAGCGCTGCAGGCCTGAGGAATTTCCATGAGTGAGTTTGTTATCGATCCCCCGCGCGTCCCGAGTCTGCCAGTCAGCGGCAGTGCCGGACGCTTCCCGGTCGGCAGGGTGTTCTGCCTGGGCCGCAACTATTACTGGGGCGACACCCTTAACGCGGTTCGCGAAGTGCCGGCGTTTTTTATGAAGCCCGCGACGTCGGTCATCGATGCCTCCGGCGAGCTGGATTTCCCGACCCAGACCGAGCAGTTCTGCCATGAGATCGAGCTGGTCGTGGCCATCGGCAAGGACGGCTTTCAGATCAGAGAGCAAGAGGCGCTGGATCACGTCTGGGGTTATGCCGCAGGGCTCGACCTGACGCGCCGCGACCTGCAAATGGCGGCCAAGGCCGTGGGCAATCCCTGGGAGCCGGCCAAGGCGTTCGATGGCTCGGCGCCCATCACGGCCATTCTGCCCGCCAGCCGCAACGGTCACCCGCGCCAAGGCGCTATCTGGCTGAGCGTCAATGGGGTCGAGCGGCAGCGCTCGGATCTGGAAAGTCAGATCTGGTCGGTCAGTGAGGTCATCAGCCAGTTGTCACATTCGGTCAGCCTGCGGGCTGGCGATCTGATCATGACCGGCACGCCGCCAGGCGTCGCTGCCCTGGACGCGGGCGACGTGATCACCGGTGGCGTCGTCGGCATCGGCGAGTTCGAAGTGCGCATCGGCAGCCGCCGCGCCGATTGAACCCCGTTAAGCGATTTTGCAAGCACTGCATTCAGACAGGAAACAAGGAGAACAATAATGACTGATCAATCCCTTTCCAAAATTGCCTTGGTCACAGGCGCTGGCAGCGGCATCGGTCGCTCGGTCGCGCTGGGCCTGCTGGAAGATGGCTACAAAGTGGTGGTAACCGGGCGCCGGCTGGAGCCGCTCGAAGAGCTGGTCAGCCTGGCGCGAGAGCAGGGCGGGGAAGCCCTGGCGGTGTCGTGCGATGTTCGCGATCCGGCCAGTGTCGACCACCTCTTCGCCACGATCGAGGAGGTTTACGGTCGCCTCGATGTAATGTTCAACAACGCCGGCGTCAACGCCCCGGCCGTGCCGATGGACGAGCTGCCCATCGAGAAGTGGCTGAGTGTGATCGACACCAATGTCACCGGGGTTTTCCTGTGCAGCCGCAGCGCTTTTGGGCTAATGCGCAAGCAGTCGCCGCAAGGTGGACGCATCATCAACAACGGCTCGATCTCCGCCCATGTGCCCCGTCCGTTCACCGCGCCTTACACCGCCAGCAAACACGCCGTGTTGGGCCTGACCAAAAGCCTGGCGCTCGACGGTCGTGAATTCAACATCGCCTGCAGCCAGATCGACATCGGCAATGCCTTGACCGAACTGTCGGTGCGCATGACCAAGGGCGTGCGCCAGGCCAACGGCTCGACTGCCGTGGAGCCGATGATCGACGTCAAGCACATCGCCGATGCCGTGCGCTACATCGCGGCACTGCCGCTGTCGGCCAACGTGCTGAACATGACCGTCATGGCGACCAACATGCCTTTCGTGGGCCGTGGTTGATCCTGTCCGATTCGATATGAGCGAGATTCCGATGAAACCTGAAATTCTCCAGCTGAGCCCGATCCTCATCCCGGAAATCAATGCGCGCCTCAACGAGCTGTACACCGTGCGGCCTTATTTTCAGCAGACCGACAAGGCGGCTTACCTGCGCGAGCATGGCGCCACTATTCGCGGTGTGGTCACCGGCGGACACACCGGCATCACTCGCGAAGTGATGGAGCAACTGCCGAAAGTGGAAGTCATCGCGGTCAATGGCGTCGGCACGGATGCGGTGGACCTGGCCTATGCGCGGGATCGCGGTATCCGCGTGACGGCGACCATTGGCGCACTGACCGAAGACGTCGCTGACCTTGCCATTGGTCTGCTGATCTCGGCCTGTCGCGGGCTCGGCACTGCCGACCGCTATGTGCGCTCCGGCGAGTGGGCGCGGACTGCCACGCCGCTGGTGCCATTGCCACTGGCGCGGCAGTTCAGTGGCATGCGCGTCGGTATCGTCGGACTGGGCCGGGTAGGGCGCGCGGTCGCCACGCGTGCAGCGGCCTTCGGCTGCCCGATCAGCTACACCGACCTGCAGCCGATGAGTGACGTGCCGTACACCTTCGTCAGCGATCTGGTGGAACTGGCCGGGCAAAGTGACGCCCTGATCGTCGCGGCCGCAGCCGACAAGGCCAAAGGCATCATCAATGCCGCCGTGCTGGAGGCGCTGGGCGCGCAGGGCTATCTGATCAACGTCGCGCGCGGCAGCCTGGTCAACGAACCTGACCTGATCGCCGCGCTGCAAGCCGGCACCCTGGCAGGCGCGGGACTGGATGTCTTCGTCGACGAACCTCACGTGCCAGACGTCCTGTTCGGCCTGGAAACCGTCGTGCTGCAACCACACCGCGCCAGCGCAACCGTCCAGACCCGCACGCGCATGGGCGAAATGGTGCTGGCCAGCCTCGCCGCCGTGTTGGCAGGTCAAGAACCGGTCGGCGCCGTGGCGTGAGCCGAACCCCGTCATCGCCGCACCACCTTGTAGGAGTGTGGCTTGCCCTGGGCCGCACTCGGACGATCGGCTGCGCAGCAGTCGTAAAACCGGCCGCCTCGGAACATCAGACAAACCGCGTGCACCGGCTTTGCGGTTTGATGTCGGATTCTGCTCTGAAGGCTGTGGCAACAACCTCAAAATCCGGCAGAGCCCAACGCCAGTTCGGTGACCAGAAAATCGATGAACGCCCGCGTTTTCATCGGCACTCGTCGGGCGGAGGGGTAGACCGCGTTCACAGAAATCGCCGGGGCTTGCCACTCGCACAGGACGGGGACCAGACGACCATCGGCGACGGCGCGTTCGATGATGAAGTTTGGCAGCAAGGCGATGCCCATTCCCGCCACGGCTGCCTGCGCCAGGATGTCGCCGTTATTGGCGTGGAGCGGGCCGCTGACGGTCACGCGTTGGGTTTCCTTGCCGTTGCACAGCTGCAGGCTCACGCCGCTTTGCAGATAGCCATAACTCAGAAACTTATGGTTGCCGAGATCCTTGGGCGATTGCGGCGTGCCCTCGCGCGCCAGATACGCCGGGGACGCCACCATGATCCGCGGCGCCGGTGCCAGCGAGCGGGCCACCATCGAGGAGTCCGGCAGGCTGGCGATACGAATCGTCACGTCGAACCCACCTTTCACCGGATCAACCTGTTCGTCGCTGAGCACCACCTGCAACTCGACGTTCGGGTGCTGCTCGTTGAAGTGCGGAATCAGCGGCCCCAGACGGCTCAGACCAAACGACATCGGCGCGTTGACCCGCAGCACGCCACGTATCTCTCCCATGCCGGTGCGTGCGCGCTGTTCGGCTTCGTCCAGCGCGGCGATGACATCTCGACACGAGTCGTAGTATTCGGCGCCTGCTTCGGTCAGATGCAAGCTGCGAGTGGTGCGTTGCAGCAACTGCACGCCGATGGCTTCCTCCAGCGCCTGAATCTGCTTACTGACTTTTGAGCGTGGTACGTCCAGCGCGCGGGCCGCGGCGGCAAAACCGTTAGCGCCCACCGTCGCGACGAAAGCGCGCATGCATTCGATCCGGTCCATAGCCGTCCCTGAATTGGAAACAATGAGTCTCAATTCTATGGGATTGTTCCAATGCCGCCTAGTCCGTAAATTCACTTCCAAGCCAGCCAACAAGCGCAACACAGCGCAGCGGCTAACCCCATTTCTCACTCTGATTTCGACATCTAAAGGAACATGCCATGTCTATCCGCGAACTGCTGAACCCAACCAACTCCGCTCTGATCCTGATCGACCACCAGCCACAGATGGCATTCGGCGTTCAGTCGATCGACCGCCAGACGCTGAAGAACAACACCGTGGGCCTGGCCAAGGCCGCCAAGATCTTCAACGTGCCGACCATCTACACCTCGGTCGAAACCAAGAGCTTCAGCGGCTTCATCTGGCCGGAACTGCTGGCAGTGAACCCGGAAAGTCAGCCGATCGAGCGCACCTCGATGAACTCCTGGGAAGACAAGAAGCTGGTCGAAGCGGTGAAGGCCACCGGTCGCAAAAAGCTGATCATTGCAGCGCTCTGGACCGAGGTCTGCCTGAACTTCCCGACGCTGGATGCACTGGCCGAAGGCTACGAGGTTTACATCGTGACCGACGCTTCCGGCGGCACGACCAGAGAAGCTCACGACATGTCGGTGCAACGCATGATTCAAGCAGGCGCAGTGCCGGTGACCTGGCAACAGGTTCTGCTCGAATTCCAGCGCGACTGGGCTCACAAAGAGACCTACGAAGCGGTGATGGAACTGGTTCTGGAACACAGCGGTGCGTACGGCATGGGCGTCGATTACGCGTACACCATGGTGCATGGCGCACCGCAACGTAAGCTCGGTTAACAAGCCACACACACTGATATCGCCTGTGCAGCACCGCTTACCGCAAAGCCGTGCTGCGCAGGCGTTCGTGCGTCTGGATTTCCCGTCAGCGCGACGGGTGACCTTCGCTGACGCGGTGAAGGACTAGACTCATCCTGTCTCCTCTCCCCAAGCCTGCCATCATGATCGGCGCCCAGGTTCTCACTCCCCAGACCATGACCCTCGCCTGGTTCCTGTACGCGCCGATGGTGTTGTGGGCGGCATGGCGTTGCCCGTGGGTCGAGCTGTTCACCGACACGCGTCGCCAGCACCTGCTGTTCGGGACGGTCTTCGCCCTGTTTCTGCTGTGGTTGATGCGGCGGGATTTCGACAGCGGTGTCTCTTACCATTTTCTGGGTATGACCGCCGTGACGTTACTGCTGGACTGGCCGCTGGCTATCGTCGGCGGGCTGATTGCGCAATTGGGCATGCTGGCGATGGGCAGGCAGGATCTGGCCGCGATGGGTGTCAATGGGCTGCTGTTGATCGTGCTGCCGGTCTTGATCACCGAAGGCTGTGCGTTGATCGTCGAGCGCGCACAGCCCAAGAACCCTTTCACCTACATCTTCTGCTCCGGATTTTTCGCCGCCGGGCTGGCTGCAATGCTGTGCCTGCTTTTAGCGGTGGGCGTACTGTGGCATGACGGCCTTTTCGCGATGCCGGAATGGCTGGGGGATTTCATCGGGTATCTGTGGCTGATCATCTTTCCCGAAGCCTTCATCAACGGGATGATCGTGACGGCGCTGGTGGTGTTCTGCCCCGAGTGGCTAGAGACGTTCAATCGCACGCGCTATCTGTCAGCGCCGTGGAAGGACGAAGACGACACTTGATGGCCGCCTTCTGTCTTCGCGAACAAGCCCGCTGTCACCGACTGGATTCGACTCCGCAACTGTGCTCGATCAATGCTGGCGCGGGTCGAAATCCCCTGAGAACAATTCGTCTTCGGCATCGGGCGCCACCGGGATGGCATGTTCTTCCGATGCCCACGCGCCCAGATCGATCAGTTTGCAACGGTCTGAGCAGAACGGCCGGAACTTGCTTTCCGGGGTCCATTCCACAGGCGCTCCGCAGGTTGGGCAATCGACGGTCATTGGTTGGCTCATCATTGGCCTCCACGCAAAGTAAGATAAAAGTGATGCAGCCGCTGAACTTCGCTTTTCAGCCACGCCGGGTCGCGGTCGTTGACGATCACGTCATCCGCGCGGCTCAGGCGCTCTTCGCGGCTGGCCTGGACATTGAGAATCGCCCGGACCTGCTCCTCGTTGGTCTTGTCACGCAGCACGGTGCGTTCGATCTGCAAGGCCTGCGGCACGTCGATGACCAACACCCGCTGCACCATCTGATGCTGTGAAGTCTCCAGCAACAAGGGTGAAACCAGAATCGCATAAGGCGATTCGGCTCGCGCCAGGTACTGACGGATTTCCTCGCGAATCAGCGGATGCAGCAACCCTTCCAGCCAAACGCGCTGTGTCGGGTCCTTGAAAATCAGCTCTCGCAACGCGGCGCGATTCAACGTGCCGTCGGCTTGCAACACGCCAGCCCCGAAATGCTCGGCAATGTGCCGAAGGGCAGGGCGACCCGGCTCGACCACCCAGCGTGCGGCCTGGTCGGCGTCCACCAGATGCACGCCCAGCTCGACAAAACATTGCGCAGCCGCACTCTTGCCACTGCCGATGCCGCCGGTCAGGCCAAGAGTCCAGGGTTGTGCGGCGGGTTGCGGTTCGGGAGCCATCATCTGAAACCGGCGATCTGCAAATACGAAGTGGTTATTTGATCACCCCAGAGCAATGCGATCCACCCCGCGATAGCCAGATAAGGGCCGAAGGGAATCGGCGTGCTGGTCTCGACGTTGCGCAAACGCAGCAGAATCAGGCCCAACACCGCGCCAACGAGCGAGGACAGCAAGATCGTCAGCGGCAGAATCTGCCAGCCGCCCCAGGCGCCCAACATGGCCAGCAATTTGAAGTCGCCGTAGCCCATGCCTTCCTTGCCAGTCACCAGCTTGAATAGCCAGAACACTGCCCACAGCACCAGATACCCGAACACCGCGCCCCACAGCGCATCGGTCAACGAAGCAAAAAGCCCGAACGCATTGACGATCAGCCCAAGCCACAGCAGCGGCAGCACGATCACGTCCGGCAGCAATTGGTGATCGGCGTCGATCAGGCTCATCGACAGCAGGCCCCAGCTCAACACCAGCACGGCCGCAGCCTGCCAGCCGAAGCCGAAATGCCAGGCGACGAAAGCCGACAGTAATCCGCACACCAGTTCGACGACGGGATAACGCTTGCTGATGGGCGCCTTGCAGCGGGAGCATTTGCCGCCCAGAAACAGGTAGCTGACGACCGGCAGATTCTCCCAGGCGCGGATTCGGTGCGCGCAATGCGGGCAGCGAGAATGAGGCAGCAGCAGGTTGAAGGTCTCGGGTTTCGGCTCGGCGGGGAGTTCCAGCACTTCGCGCGCCTGAGCCTTCCAGTCCTGCAACATCATCTTGGGCAGGCGATAAACCACGACGTTGATGAAGCTGCCCACCAGCAGCCCCAAAACCAGCGCGCACAGAACAAAGGCCAGCGGGGAGCTGGCCAGAAGGTCAAGAACAGACATGTTAGACGACGTTTCCGAGCTGGAAGATGGGCAGGTACATGGCGATCACGAGCCCGCCGACGATGATGCCGAGGACGGCCATGATCATTGGCTCCATCAGGCTGGTGAGGCTGTCGACCATGTTGTCGACTTCCTCTTCGTAATACGTCGCGACCTTATCGAGCATCGAATCCAGCGCGCCGGACTCCTCGCCGATGGCGGTCATCTGCACGGCCAGCATCGGGAAGACGCCCGTGCTGCGCATCGAAAAGTTGAGCTGCATACCGGTGGAAACGTCTTGTTTGACCTTATGCACGGCGTTGCGGAAAACCACGTTGCCGGTCGCGCCAGCAACTGAGTCGAGAGCATCGACCAGTGGCACACCGGCAGCGAAGGTGGTTGAAAGCGTCCGGGCAAAACGGGCGACCGCCGATTTGAACAGAAGCGGGCCGATCACCGGTACCTTCAACAGCATGCGGTCGATGCGATCCCTGAACTTTTCCGAGGTCTTGTAGGCTTTGCGGAAGGCCATAAAAGCGACCAGCATGGCGCCCAGAAGGATGTACCAATAACTCTGAACGATTTCCGAAAGACCAATGACCATCAGCGTAAAAGCGGGCAGCTTCGCGCCAAATCCGGCGAACACGGACTGAAACTGCGGCACCACTTTGATCAGCAGAATCCCGCTCACGATGATCGCCACGATGACCACGGCAATCGGGTAGGTCATGGCTTTTTTAATCTTGGCTTTGAGGAACTCGGTCTTTTCTTTGTAGGTGGCCACTCGATCGAGCAGCGACTCAAGCGCACCGGCTTGCTCGCCCGCGTCGACAAGGTTGCAAAACAGGTCGTCGAAATACTGAGGCTTCTGCCGCAAGGCCGTGGCAAAACTGTGCCCGGCAGCCACTTCCTGTTTGATGTCGTCAACGAGTTTGCGCATGTTCGGGTTATCGGAGCCTTCGCTGATAATGTCGAACGACTGCAATAAAGGAACGCCGGCTTTCATCATCGTTGCCATCTGGCGACTGAAGAACGCGATGTCCAGCGGTTTGATCTTCTTGCCGGAGCCGAAGATCGAAACGGCTTTCTTCCGGACTTTCGTCGGGTTGATGCCTTGCTTGCGCAACTGGGCTTTGACGAGCGCGGGGTTGTGGCCGTTGATTTCGCCCTTTTGTTTGACGCCTTTCTTGTCGAGCCCCTCCCAGGTGTAGACGCTGACTTTTACTGCTTTGGTCGCCATGCTTAATCCTTGGTCACCCGGTTGACTTCCTCAAGGCTGGTCACGCCTTGCATGGCCTTCATCAGGCCGGAGGTGCGCAGGTCGTTGAAGCCGTCCTTGCGCATCTGTTCGGAAATCTCGATGGAGTTGCCTTCCTCCATGATGATGCGCTCCAGGGCGGGAGTGCTCTTCACCACTTCGTAAATACCGACACGGCCTTTGTAGCCGGCGTTGCATTGTTCGCAGCCCACTGGAGAGTAAAGCTTGAACGCGCCGATTTTCTCTTCCGGGAAACCTTCGGCAATCAATGTCTCGCGCGGGATGTCGACTTCTTTCTTGCAGTGCGGGCAGAGCTTGCGGGCCAGCCGCTGAGCGATGATCAGGTTGATCGCGGTAGCAATGTTGAAAGCCGCCACGCCCATGTGGTGCAGGCGAGTCAGTGTTTCCGCCGCGCTGTTGGTGTGCAGCGTCGACAGCACCATGTGGCCGGTCTGCGAGGCCTTGATCGCGATCTCGGCGGTTTCGAGGTCACGAATCTCACCGACCATGATCACGTCCGGGTCCTGACGCAGAAATGCCCGCAGCGCCTGGGCGAAGTCCATGCCCTGACGCGGGTTGACGTTGACCTGGTTGATGCCTTCCAGGTTGATTTCGACCGGATCCTCGGCGGTGGAGATGTTGATGTCCGTTGTGTTGAGAATATTCAAACCGGTATAGAGCGAAACGGTTTTACCCGAGCCTGTAGGACCGGTGACCAGAATCATGCCCTGTGGTTTGCTGAGCGCTTCGAGATACAGCGCTTTCTGCTCCGGCTCGTAACCCAGCGCGTCGATGCCCATCTGCGCGCTGGTCGGGTCGAGAATCCGCATCACGATCTTCTCGCCCCACAAGGTCGGCAACGTGTTGACACGAAAGTCGATGGCGCGGTTTTTCGAAATGCGCAGCTTGATGCGCCCGTCCTGCGGCTTGCGGCGCTCGGAAATATCCAGACTGGCCATGACCTTCAAGCGCGCAGCGATACGGCCGGCCAGGTGCGTCGGCGGTTTGGCCACTTCATGAAGGATGCCGTCAGTGCGCAGGCGAACCCGGAAGATCTTCTCGTAAGGCTCAAAATGCAGGTCCGAAGAGCCGAGACGGATCGCGTCCATCAGCATCTTGTTCACGAACCGGACCACCGGCGCGTCGTCGGCATCCTGACCGCCAATGGAGGTCTCTTTGCTTTCGTCTACAGCTTCGACTTCCAACCCCAGGTCAACATCGGCCAGATCGCCCATGCCACTGTGGGTGTCGAAGAACTTCTCGATGGCAAGAGTGAGCTTGTCGTCTTCGACCAGAATCGCTTCTGTATTCAAGCCGGTGCTGAACTGGATGTCGGTAATGGCCTGGTGATTGGTCGGGTCCGATACACCAATAAACAGCTTGTTACCCCGTCGCCATAAAGGCAGCGCCGAGTGCTGGCGCACGAGCTTTTCGCTGACCAACCCCTTGGGCTGGCTTTCCTTATCGAGGGTATTGAGGTCAAGAAAGGGAATGCCGAACTGGTCGGAAGCTACTTCGGCAAGGGTCAGACTTTTTACCAGCTTGTTCTGTACCAGATAGCTGACCAGCGACACCTTGTCGCGGCGAGCCTGCTGATACGCCTGCTGCGCAGATTTTTCATTCAAGAGCTCAGCCACGACAAGCTGTTTGGCCAAACCCGTAAGCACGACATCAGTCATTACAACCACCAGACACAGACAGTGTGTGGTTTATAGCGCAGTCGGGCTTGGCTGCCAAATGTACGCCGCAGGGGTGACAATAATTGTCACTTTTTGCTGGCGCCCGTCCTGTATTCCTCATCGGTGCGACAAAGAAATGCAACAGGAGACTGGATTCGCGAATTGGCACGAGGTATGCGTCTATCCTTGCGGAGCGACACCTAATTGACGATCGGAGAAGTACGTTATGCAAGCACAAAAGGGCTTTACCCTCATCGAACTGATGATCGTGGTCGCGATCATCGGCATCTTGGCGGCGGTGGCGCTGCCTGCTTATCAGAACTACACAATGCGCGCCAAGTACTCGGAGATTACTTCGGTTTCTGATGGATACAAGACCGCCGTAGCTATGTGCGTATCGGCATTGAACACGCCCACCGGCTGCAACTCTGGCACCAACGACATTCCTGGTACTACTTCTACCGGATATGTCGCAAGCGTTGCCGTCGCTAACGGTGTGATCACCGTAGTTCCAAACGGTAATGGCAACATTCCGGCAGCCTCCACTTACCAATTGACACCAGCGATCACCAACGGCGCTATCACATGGGCCGTTGGTGGCGGCTGTCTGCAGGCTCAGGGCTCCGCTCCGATTCTGTGTAAGCGCGCAGGCTCGTAATTTAGCCGTATAAAAAAAGGCGCTGAAAAGCGCCTTTTTTTGTGCGCGATCATTCGATTGTCTTTCGGCAGAGCTTATGTCATTTCCTAAACCAGCCAAGCCCGGCATCTATTTGACGCTGTGCCTGACACTTCTTTTTATTTCTGTGGTTTTCACACCACTCTCGGTGCACAACTGGCAACGGTTCGTTCTGATCTTCATTGCCGCTGTCTCACTGTTTCTTACAATAGCCTGCCACCTTAAACGCCCGGAACCTGGCCTTTTCAATACAAGAACGCGGCTGGCGTTCGGGTTGGTTTTCGGATTTGGATTGCTGTCAGTCATCAACGCAGGCAAGCCCCAGTGGGCACTCATTGAACTGGCTGTATTGCTGGCCTGCTGTTGCGTCGTGTGCGGGATTGCCGGCCAGCGAACAGCAAACGCGAAATCTGACCGCCTGTTGATTGCTTTCGTGGTGGCGCTGTGTTGCGTCAAAACCCTGCAATTCGCAGCCGGCGCAACGGCTGCATTTGTCGGCGGCGTCGATGTACTGGACATGACGCTTCTGTTCGAAGGTTTTTCGAACCTGCGCAGTTACGGCCAGTTTCAGACCTTCACGCTTCCTCTGCTGGCACTGCCCTTGCTCTATCCACAGGTGAAGAAATCCGCCAAGGCGTGGGTGTTCGTCTTGCTCGCCTGCTGGTGGATGATCGCCATATCAGGGGGCACGCGTGGCACCTGGATGGCATTGGCAGCTGCGGCTGTCGTCATGTTGTTCGGTGGTCAGTTTGGTCGACGGTGGGCAGGTTGGCAGCTCACGGCCGCAGCATCGGGCTTCGCGCTGTTCTGGTTGTTGTTCAGCGTTCTGCCAGCCTGGCTGGACATCAAAATCATCAACTCGGTCGGCGACCGCCTCACAACGACGCTCTCTGCCCGCGACATCCTTTGGCAGCAGGCCTGGGAGATGATCAAGGCGCGCCCATGGCTCGGGTACGGACCGATGGGTTTTGCCGACATCCCCAATCCCATCGCCGCACATCCGCATCAGGCCATCCTGCAATGGGCCAGCGAGTGGGGCGTGCCGTCGGCGTTGCTTGTCTGCGGGCTCGCGGCGAAAGGGCTCTACTCGACATTCACGTTTATTCGCGCGAAAGCCGGGTCCGATGAGCCTGTCGATGTTCTGCGCATCGGCCTGTTCGCCAGTCTGGTGGCGGCCCTTGCGCAGTCGATGGTCGACGGCATCATCGTCATGCCCTATTCGCAGCTGTGGCTCTGCCTGATCGTCGGATGGCTCATCGCGATTCACCCACAACGCGAACCGCAAACCGCTTCAAGCCCGACTGCGACATGGGCCTGGCTTGCAACGGCGTTATGCGCTGTCTTGTTTCTAGGGTACGTGGTCGTGCGCGACGTGCCCCATCTGGAAGAAAACGAGCAGCAGTACATGCACGATTTCGGCGGACACTTCCAGCCACGTTTCTGGCTGCAAGGCGTGATCGCCGCCAAGCCACAGTAGCTATTGCCCGGTCGAAGCAGTCCTGATAATTTCTCCCCCATCGCCGAAATAGCTCAGTCGGTAGAGCAGCGCACTCGTAACGCGAAGGTCGTAGGTTCGATTCCTATTTTCGGCACCAGTAGACAGGTTCATGCAGTGCCAAGCAGTGTCATGAATCCTCAAGAAGCCCGCCTTGTGCGGGCTTTTTTGTTCCTGCGCGTCTATAACTGTCGCTGGCTTTATACCTAACTAGGTATCCGTCACCTGGCCAGCTGGCATGCCGAGAACAGTGGCGCAGTGGTGCGCACTTCATCAGCAGTGTCAGCCATGGATGCGGTCAGTAGCTTGACGATGGCGCTGGCATCATGCGCGACGACAAGCCCGCACGCGTCAACGAATACGGCCAGATGATGATCTGAGTGGTGAGTTGCACGATACCGCAGCTAACGAACACAGCCGCAAACAAATAGACGCCATCGTTAAGCAACTCGGTGTGCTGTTGGAGCGTTATAAGCCGGATGGCGCGGCTGCTGGCAGACTCCTCGAGTTAGCCAACATCGGCGGGGTAGTCGAGCGAGTCGGCGGACTGTTCTATTTCGTCGATTGCCTGCGCTACCCGTACGCTGCCGATAGAACCGCCTCAAGCGCTAGCGAAGGTGCTAATTCCCTTTCTTCCATCATGATGACCTCCGTGTCCCGACCTTGTGGCTGCAATGCTTGCCACGCGGTTTGCCATCCATCTGCCCTCGAGTTTCCGCCTAATCGGCAGGATTCGAACCATTGAGGCACCAGCTTGTTATATTAGCCAAACATCTGATGTTGCATGCATAAGGAAATGAACGTGGAAATTCTCGCAATTTGGTTCGGGGTAGCGATCGTCACTGCCATCGCTGCTGGGGCTCGCGGGCGGTCGCCCATCGGATGGTTTTTTATCGGGCTGCTCTGTTCATTCATGGGTTTGATTGCAGTGCTTGTTATGCGTCCTATGGGGAAAGAGGCTGCTTCAGAAGCGCTCCCTTTCAGCCTGGATCAGACCCATTATCGTGACTGCCCATACTGCGCTGAGCCAATCAAAAAGGCGGCTGTGAAGTCAAGCACTGCGGGTCAAAAGTCAAACGACAAGCAGAAGATTCTGGTGATGATTTTACTAAGCCCGGTTGGACTATCGCTTTTGCGTCCGAGAACGACGCTGACTACGTAACCTTGTGCTCGCGATTAAGCGATCTGGACCTGCCGATGGTGCTAGACGATGATGCGGTACGCGTGGGGCCTTACCCCAGCAGGCCAGATGCGCTCCGGGTACAGCAAATGCTTTCTGAAAAACATCAGTTGCAGGGCAAACTCGAAACTTCAGCTGTCGGCGCTTCTGCGTAAGTTTTGTGGCTTCGTCGGAGATCACAGCCTCATCGATATTCACTTTGAGCCAGTGCCCGATGTGAGTCGGGCTTCGCTGACCTTACGATGCGGGGAATAATTTCACTACCTTGAACATTGTTAGCATGTCGCCGGCCTGCATAAAGGCCATGAAAACCAGCACGTAAGCTGCAAGCACTAAGGCACATGCTCCCCATTGGCATAGGCCTCCGGCGCTTTTATGCCAACTTAAGCGTTCAGCGAAAAAGTATTGGGCAAGGTAGGCCATTGAGCTAGCAATACCTGTCAAGAAGATTGCGATACTGAGATAAAACATCGTCTGACTCAGCGCAGCAATGCCCTCGGGTTTGAGAGCGGACCAAGCCGAACCTGCGAATGCCAGAAGCGCGGCGGCCGACCCCCCCGAAATGAGTAGGCATGTCCTAAGCGCCTGGGCGCCAGACTCTATTCCTGAGCGCACCATCTCAACGTTCCACTGATGAAGGTGCTCATCGGCTTATAGCTGCTGCTCCTGCGATTGAAGATTACCGACCTGCTTGAGTCGGTCGAGATACTCTTCGAGCAACTCAATAGGAACGACCGTCTCACCATGATGACGTCGCTCGGCTAGTGCAGATTTTATCGTTTCAATCGTTTGGTGGGCGTCCATAGGGGTCTGCTCAAAAATGGATTAGCTATGTTAGCAATCTGATCCGCGGACGACCGACGACTGAGACAGTCGTGTTAAGTGTTGGCTCACACCTCGCCAATCCATGCCTTCCAGAAGGTGATGGCAGGCTCGCATTAACCTTTGCCATTTCATGGAGCCACCGTGCGCCTTTTTAAATACCTTGACCCGGATCGCGTGGACGTGCTTCGCGATAAACTCTTGTGCTTCTCGGCACCTGCGAATCTGAACGATCCTTTTGAATTGCGTCCGCTGTTGAAGCTATATGACTCCAACGAAAGCCTTCTTGCCGCAGCCGAACAGCAATTTGGCATGTCGATTCAGGATCAGCTCGACCTGGCCCCGCCAGGCCTCAGGCCTTACATGACGCCCGATATGTTGGAAATGATTCAAGGCATGGCTCGTCAAATGCTTCCCGCCATAATCGAGGCTGGTACGCCAGGGTTACAACAACATATCAATGACTCCCTCGCCAAAGCCCTCGGCATTCTGTGTCTCCGCGGAGCAGCAGGATGATCTGATGATGTGGGCCCATTACGCCAATGCCCACGAGGGCTTTGCGATCGAACTAGATCCGAGCTCCGATTTCTTTGACCGTCGTTGTAGTCCGAAGGATGAGTTCAGGCATTTGAGACAGGTCAGATACACGGATGCCAGGCCACAGCTCGTGATGAATCAAGTGACGGATATGAGTGCGTACCTGACGAAGAGCTCTCATTGGGCTTACGAGAAAGAGTGGCGGATGATGTTCGCCCTTCCAGACGCTACAGAGGTCAAGGTTTTCGGTGACAAGCAGTTTCATCTTTTTGCTCACCCGGCGAGCGCAATCAGATCGGTCACTTTGGGATGCCGGATGTCATCCATCAAGCGGGCGGAGATCATGGAAGTATTGGCCGGTGATCGTTGCTGTCGGCCGTGGCGATTTATGAAACCTCACCTGACGAGGCATTATTCAGGCTCAACATCTCTCGCGTAGAGCGTGAAAGAAATAGAGCCAGGCGGAGGCGGTGGATATTGGACCGGTACGCCCGCTTCCTCGTCTGGCCAATCCCAGAAGTCCACGTCACGACGTTCGCCTCCATTGGATTTCCCGATCGGGGGTGGTTAGCAGCGAGCACCAGCGGTGGGCGGACGGGGCGGTAACATTTGGGAATAACTCCGGATTTTCTCCGGCTGATTCTGATTGACGCCATCTTAATCACTGCCTAATCTTCGCGACATCCCGCCCATGGCTGTAAGCCGTCCAACCTATCCAGGACGTGCCGAACCCTTGGGCGTTTTGCTATCTGGAGGAAATGGATGTCCACAGCAGTGCTGGTCGATGGCGCTTATTTCATCAAGCGCTTCCGTCGCATCGAGCCTCAGAATGCTCACAACGCCGAAAGAGCGGCCGATCTTGTCCACAGATGGGCGATGGCGCATTTGATTCAGGGACCGAGGCGTCAAGCAAGCGGCCAGAACGAACGTCCAACACTGCGTCGTAGGAAGGAGTTGTATCGAATCTTCTTCTATGACTGCCCTCCGCTTGAAATGAAGCATCACAATCCGATCTCCCGCAGAGCGATTGACTTCTCAAAGTCAGATGAAGCCTTGTTCCGAAAAGAACTGCATAGACGCCTTCGCTCCAAGCGAAAGGTCGCCCTTCGTCTCGGGCACTTGGCAAAGGATGTGAAGTGGACAATTAAGCCCGCTCGGATTTCCGAGTTGCTGCAAGGACGTATACAAATCGCAGAGTTGAACGAGAATGACGTCACGATCGACACTAAGCAGAAGGGTGTTGATATGCGTATCGGAGTCGATGTCGCGTCATTGTCGTTCAAGAAACAGGTGGATCAGATTGTGCTGATTGCTGGCGATGCTGATTTTGTGCCCGCTGCCAAAATGGCGAGACGCGAAGGTATCGACTTCATCCTGGACCCCATGTGGCAGACGATTCCGGATGGCTTAATGGAGCATATCGACGGCCTGCGCTCGACGTGCCCCCGTCCAGTTCTTCGTCCGCGAGACCTCAATCAGTGATAGATAAGATGCGAGTTCATTTCGTCAGGTTCGCTGCGCTCAATGCCATGATCGAAGTTCTCCCGCATCCTCGCATCCCCAATCACAAGTGGCTGACTTCCAACCTTGTATAGGTCACCTTGCCGCCTTCGGTGGGGTAGCCGACGTTGTCCAGCGTGTAGACGCCGGCCTTGAAGTAGAAGGCGTATTTGTACCAGGTCGGCGCCAGCTGGATTTGCGGGCCGGCGTTGTTGATCAGTACGGTCAATTTGCCTTGCTTGTTCATTTGAATGGCGTACGCGAAGGCTTTGTTGAGCGGCACGTTAGGTACCGTGTAGGCCACGGGACTTTTCACGTCGGCGGGGTTTACGCGGTATTCGAGGTCGATATTGCCTGTGCCGTTGGCGAAGCGGTACACAACCTTGAGCAAGGGCGTGGCGGCATCCTTGGCATGAATTTGTGCGACCACCACTCGCCCGGTGGAGGGCACCTGGTTGACCGAAAGCGTGCCTTTGAGCGTGTTCAGGCCGCTGTTGTACAGCCAGTTACGGGCTTTGCCGTTGGTCAAGGTTTCCCGCATTTCGGAGCGTGGGAAGTCACTGTGACTGGTGTGGGAACCGGTGACGGGCGCCCAGAAAACAACTTTGTCACCGGTGTTGGTGAAGTAAGCGGTTTTGAGCTTCGGCAGCGCTGCGGCGGTGGTCAAAGGCGGAGTATCAACAGGAAGGGTAAGGTTCCAGACGGTCAGGTCAATCATGGCCAAGGCTCATGTGGGCTGTTCCCTTGCCCGAGAGTTCAGCCAGTCATACGTAGCACTATTCGCCGTCCCTGACGCTACTGACGGATTAACGACCGATCAACGCAGTCCTTTAACGCATTCAGACAGGTGGCGTAGCGCCGTCTGCTGACGTTCGCTGGCGCGTCATCGAAGGTGCAGCAGACGCCATTACAACGGCGAAAGAAACAGCATTTGCTGATTGCGGACTCGATAAAAGGCCCGCGTTGCGCGGGCTTCTCAGGGGCGAAATATTGATCGTGGATTGACGATGTCAGCGGGTGACCAGAACCGCCGCTCCGAAAGCAATACGTCGTAACGCGCAGTCAGTCTTTCGCCGCTTGCTGCTGGTCTTCCACATGCAGCCTGGTCACGATTGCGGCGGCTTCCTCTTCGGTGTCCACCACAAACACTTCTCCTGCGTCGGATGTCACCTGAAACGCCGTCGTTGCGTTTCTCGCGCGATAGTCGGCGGGTAATTCATCGTGCTCGAGTTTTTTCAACGAAACGGCCATGGCGCTCTCCTCAAATGATCTGCAGGTGTGACCCCGGGGATTTTCGATTGGTTCGAGCTGTGTCAGGCGGTCAGCTAAACCGCACACAAACTTCAGGTGCGTAGTAGGCGTGCGCTCGCTTGCGATGGGCAACCGTCCCAAGCAAGCGCACTTGTGCCTGCCGTTGCATCAAACGCTGAGCCGCATCGACAGGTCGACGGCCTTCACGTCTTTGGTCAGGGTGCCGATCGAGATGTAGTCGACGCCGGTTTCGGCGATGGTGCGCAACGTCGCATCGGTGACGCCGCCGCTGGCTTCGAGCTTGGCACGACCGGCCGTGAGGCGGACGGCTTCGCGCATTTCGTCCAGGCTCAGTTCGTCGAGCATGATGATGTCGGCGCCGCCTTCGAGGGCTTGATGGAGTTCGTCCAGGCTTTCGACTTCAACTTCCACCGGTTTGCCAGGCGCGATCTTGTGCGCGGCGGTGATGGCTTCGGCGATGCCACCGCATGCCGCGATGTGGTTTTCTTTGATCAGGAAGGCGTCGAACAGGCCGATGCGATGGTTATGGCAACCGCCGCAGGTCACGGCGTATTTTTGTGCCAGGCGCAGGCCGGGCAGGGTCTTGCGGGTGTCGAGCAATTTGACCTGCGTGTCGGCCACCATGTCGGCGTAATGCTGCGAGCGGGTCGCGACGCCGGAGAGCATCTGCAGAAAGTTGAGGGCGCTGCGCTCGCCGGTCAGCAATGAACGCGCCGGACCCTCCAGATGGAACAGCACTTGATTGGGCTGCACGCGCTCGCCATCGGCGACCTGCCAGTGCACCGCAACGCGCTGGTCCAGCTGCCGAAACACACTGTCGACCCAAGCGGTGCCGGCGATCACGGCAGCGTCGCGCGAGATCACGGTTGCCTTGGCGAGGCGCTCAGCGGGAATCAGCTGTGCGGTGATGTCGCCAGTGCCGACGTCCTCGAGCAACGCACGGCGTACGTTGGCTTCGATTTCGGCGGTCAGCGTGGCAAGACGTAGATTCGGCATATCGGGCTCCACTTACTAAGTGCCTCGAGTATAAGGCAGGCAACTGTACCAACCTACCGGGCCCATACCATCCAGTTGAGTGCATGACCTGCACTTTGTCGGTTTTTTCGCCGTATATGCGACAGATTGTGTTTTTCGCGGTCTATCGCTGCACATGCCGCTTCGCCCGCTCCTATTATTCCAATCAGGGCGAAGAGTCCGCTGGCGGGCGGACACGATTTACAAGATAATTCGCCTAGCTTTTGACGTCATAGCTTTGACGTTTCGCCTGTACACCCCAGGGACAAAAATTCAAGATCCGGTCAAGTGCAGTCTCGGCCTGCGCTTGGGATGAGGTTGTGGCTGTTGAGTAGCAGCTTGAGTAGCAGCTGTGTAGTCGGTTGATAGGAGTCCTTGATGCATAACGACGGTAATAAAGTGGTGCCTTTGAGCAAGTCGAGTCCGGATAATCCAGGATCCTCGCCTGTCGCTCGGCTGCCCGTCGTTCTGTTGCAGGTGCGCGACAAAGCCGCGCAGCAGCTCAAGGAAAGCCTGCAAACGCTGTTCGATAACGCCGATGACACGTTGTTCGAGATGGCCGACCGCGCCCACAACAACGCCGAACAGAACATTTTCTTCGAAGCCATGCGCGACCTGCGCCTGAAGCGAAAGAGCATCGAGCGCAATTTCCTCGACAAGTTCTTCGAGGCCTTCCTGCGCCTGGGGCATTACGAAGTCGTCGAGCCGATCCTTTCCGAGCCTGTGTCCTTCGACAAACTCGCGCTGGTTCACAACGACGATCTGGAAAGGACCGTGGCCGTGGATGCCATGGTCACCAAGGTCATGAACCGCGACGGCGTTGCGTTGGGTCAGTTGACGACGCGGCTGAACGAGCTGATCCCTCAGCCCGTGACCGACGAAACCAATCCGCTCGGTCCTACACTGCTTTGCGATTTCTTCCTGCAGGCCGGTCGCAGCCTCGGCGTCGAGATCAAGGTCAAGCTGATCATCCTCAAGTTGTTCGAGAAATACGCGCTGGCCAATGCTGATCAATTGTATGAAGAAGCCAACCAGTTGCTGATTTCGGCGGGTGTCCTGCCCGAATTGAAAGTGCTGCCGTCGCGCCGTTCGACCGATCGTTCGGCCAGCTCGGCGGCTGCGAACGAGGCGCAGCGTGCCGATAACGCGTCGCTGATTCAGGCCACTGAAAAGCTCGATAACAGCGTGCAAGAAGTTTTTTCTGCGCTGCAAGAGCTGCTGGTTCACGTGCGCGGCAACATCACGCCGCGCCCGGACAACGTTGGCGAGGCCCGACCGATTTCGAGTCAGGACCTGCTGCGTCTGCTGTCTCATTTGCAGCAGTACGTGCCGAAAGCCGAAACACCGGATGACTTCGATCTGCGCACTCAGCTGGAGCAATTGATTGGCCGGGTCAGTGCGCGAAGCGGCAAGTTTCGCGTGGTCGGGCCTATGGATGAGGACGTCATCAACCTCATCTCGATGCTGTTCGAGTTCATTCTCGACGACCGCAACCTGCCAGGTTCCTTGCGCGCGCTGATTGGTCGTCTGCAAATCCCGATGCTGAAAGTCGCTGTCATCGACAAGAGCTTTTTCAGCCGCGGCAGCCACCCGGCGCGGCGCCTGCTCAACGAGATCGCATCGGCGGCGCTTGGCTGGGGCGGACGTGACGACACCCAGCGCGATTCGCTCTACACCCGCATCGATCAGATTGTGCAGCGGCTGCTGCATGATTTCGTCGACGATCCGGCGATTTTCACCGAATTGCTTGTGGATTTCCTGGCGTTCACCAGTGACGAGCGTCGTCGCAGCGAATTGCTCGAACAGCGCACCCGCGACGCTGAAGAAGGGCGCGCGCTGGCTGAGCTGGCGCGTCAGCGTGTGCAACAGGCGCTGAATGATCGTCTGCTGGGCCGGACGTTGCCGGAAGTCGTCGTGCGTCTGCTCCAGGAAGCGTGGAGCAAGGTATTGCTGCTGACCTGCCTCAAGCACGGCGAGGAGTCGGTCGAATGGAAATCCGGGCTGCAGGCCATGGATGACCTGATTTGGAGCGTCGAGTCCCACGACGAGCCCGAAGCGCGTCAGCGTCTGCTCGAATTGGTGCCAGGCCTGCTCAAGTCCCTGCGCGACGGCCTGAGCAGCGCGGCATTCGATCCGTTCGCGACCAGCGAATTTTTCAGTCAGCTCGAAGCCCTGCACGTTCAGGCCTTCAATCACGTGACGCGTCCGGCGTCCGACGATGCCGAGCAAGTCCAGAGCGAGCCATCCGATGGTACGCCGATGATGGCGGTGGTTGAGGAGATCGTGTTGGTCGCGCCGGGCGAACAAGTGCTCAGCGAGCCTTCGATGCATTTGCCTGCCGACGACGAAGGTCTGCTGCAGGTCGATAAGCTGCGCATGGGCAGCTGGGTCGAAATCCAGGAAGACGAAGATCACAAGCTGCGGTGCAAACTGGCGGCCATCGTCGAGCCGAGCGGCCGCTATGTGTTCGTCAATCGCACAGGCATGAAGGTCCTGGAAAAGACTCGCATGGGCCTGGCGGTCGAGTTTCGTCGCGGCACGATTCGTGTGCTGGACGATGCGCTGTTGTTCGATCGCGCGCTGGAGTCGGTGCTGGGAAATCTGCGCAAGCTCAAGGGCTGATTCGCAGCGTGGCGGCGCATTGGCTGCCACATCCTTTCTCATCGCGGGCATACTGGCTGCTGTCGAATGATGCTTTAAGGACCCCTTCATGCAACTGGACCCCGGCACGGGCTGGTGCCACGGCGCTCAGCATTGCCCTTCGCCCAATTTCAATGCTCGTCCCGAGGGCGAGATCTCGCTGCTGGTGATCCACAACATCAGCTTGCCCCCCGCGCAGTTCAAGACCGGCAAGGTTCAGGCATTTTTTCAGAACCGGCTGGATATCACCGAACATCCCTATTTTGAAGGCATCGCCGACTTGCGCGTCTCCGCGCATTTTCTGATCGAGCGGGACGGCGCCGTCACCCAATTCGTCTCCTGCCTCGACCGGGCGTGGCACGCGGGCGTGTCGGTGTTCGAAGGCCGCGAGACGTGCAACGATTTTTCCATTGGTATCGAGCTTGAAGGCACTGACGATCAGCCCTTCACCGATGCGCAGTATCAGGCGTTGATCGCGCTGACGCGGCAGTTGCAGTCGTCCTGGCCTGCGATCACCCCGCAGCGCATTTGCGGCCATAGCGACATTGCTCCGGGACGCAAGACCGATCCCGGCCCGTGCTTTGATTGGGCCCGGTTTCGTTCGGCTTTAGAGATTTGAATTGAGGAGCGGGAGATGAGTTTTCTGGTTTTGCTGCTGGCGGTCTGGATCGAGAAGTTCTCGGCCCTGCGCCAGCGTGTTCAACGCGATGGGCCATGGCTGCAGCAACTGGCGCGGCTTGAGTCCAATCCGCGCAGCGCCAGCCGTCCCTGGTGGATTCTGACGCTGACCGTGTTGCTGCCACTATTGGTGCTGGCGCTGGTATTGGTGATCGTCGGCTCCGTCGCCTATGGCTGGCTCGCGTTGCCGATTCATCTGCTGGTGCTGATCTACAGCCTGGGGCGCGGCGACATCAAGTCCAACCTGGGTTCCTTCCGCGACGCCTGCCGACGGGGCGATCAGGAGGCCGCGGTGCTGGTCGCCGAGCGCGACCTCGGCGTTCAGGCCGAGAACGAAGAGCAGCTTTTGGGTGGCGCCCAGACCTATCTCTTGTGGCAGGTCTATCAAGGTTTCTTCGCCGTGATTTTCTGGTATTTCGTGCTTGGCCCGGTGGCGGCGCTGGCCTACCGGCTGTTGGCGCTGGCGTCCGAGCATGGCCGCACGCCTGCACTGGTGGAGCGCGCGACCCAGCTGCGACACGCCTTCGACTGGGTGCCGGTGCGTCTGCTGGCTGCAAGTTTTGCCTTGGTGGGCAATTTCGTCGCGGTCAGTCGGGTGATGCTCAGCGAGTTGCTCAACTGGAATATCACTGCCTCCGGCCTGATTACCAAAGTGGGTTGCGTCGCCGGTGAAGTGCCTGCTCCCGTGGTGGGCGTCGACGGTGTGAACAGTCTCGACGTGCTGTGGGAACTGCTGATTCGCGCTGCGATTGTCTGGTACGTCGGATTTGCGTTGTTCACCTTGTTCGTCTGAGATCCGGCAGCGATCGTGGCTGCAACGCTTGAACATTGTTGATCAAACCCTTGCGAAGGAGAACTGCATGTCGAACCCGCGAATCGAGCGCATCCTGATCACCAACGACGACGGCATCGACGCGCCGGGGCTGGAAGTTCTGGAAGCCGTTGCCCGCGAGCTGGCGGAAGAAGTCTGGGTTGTCGCACCCGAGCAGGATCAGAGCGGGATTTCCCACGCGCTCAGCATCCATCACCCCTTGCGAGTCAAGGCGCGCGGCGAGCGGCGTTTTTCGGTGTCCGGAACGCCGGCCGATTGTGTGGCCATTGCCCTTGGTCAATTGATGGAAGAGCGGCCACAGCTGTTGCTTTCAGGCATCAACAAAGGCGCGAATCTGGGTGTGGAAACCATGTTTTCCGGCACCGTCGGCGCCGCGATGGCGGGGCTGTTGATGGGCGTACCTTCAATTGCACTCAGCCAGTTCTTCACACGCCGCGATGCGGTGAAATGGGAAACCGCCAGAGCGCTCGCACCTGATGTCATTCGTCGCGTGATCGGCATGGAATGGGCTGCGGACGTTTGCCTGAACATCAACTTTCCGGATGTCGCCCCCGAACATGCCAGGCCGCTGCAGATCACCCGACAGGGCATCGGACGCATGGATGGCTTGAACATCACTCAGCGCACCGACATGCGCGAACAAGGTTATTACTGGCTGAACATTGATCGTCATGAACGCCCGGATTTCGACGACAGCGAAACCTTCGTTGTGACCCAGGGTGGGATTTCCGTCACACCGTTGCGATTTGAGCGAACGGACCTTGAGGTCATGGGTCGGCTGAAAAGTGGCCTATCCAACTGATTGCGCCTGAGGCTGAAAACGTCCATTGGCAGTGGCGATTCTGACCCGCCGCTGCCAATTAGCCGTCTGTTTTTAGTTGTCATACGGATGCCCCCAAACGAGTGAGTTACCTTCATCTTTTATTGCCAAAGATGGCATTTCGCTAGTTGTCCCGCCCGCTTTCATTTCTTGCTTAGTGAGAATCTTTTGCTATAGCTAAAAGCCTCTCACGTCATCAAATGAGGCAATGGAATGTCAGTCGCAAAGAAAATGAGTGTGGGACAGCTGACGATGTTGACCGCCGTCAACATGTTGGGCTCGGGCATTGTGTTACTGCCGACCAAACTCGCAGAAGTGGGCGGTATTTCAATCCTCTCCTGGCTCATTACCGCAACCGGCTCCCTTGCTCTGGCGTACGCGTTTGCACGATGCGGCATGCTCAGTCGCAAGACGGGCGGCATGGGCGGATACGCGGAATATACGTTCGGCAAGTCCGGCAACTACATCACTAACTACACCTACGGTCTGTCGTTATTGATTGCCAATGTGGCGATCAGTATTACCGCCGTGGGTTATATCCAGACGCTGTTCGACATCAAACTCGACTCACTGCAAGTTGGCCTGGCGACCATCGCGTTGTTGTGGATTACCACGTTCGCCAACTTCGGCGGCGCGAGCATTACCGGCAAGATCGGTGCGGTGACGGTCTGGGGCGTCATTGCCCCGGTGGTGCTGGTTTCCACCATCGGCTGGTTCTGGTTCGACAGCAGCGTTTATGCCGCAGGCTGGAATCCCCACGATAAATCCTGGTACGAAGCGGCGGGCGCCTCGGTGGCGATCACGCTGTGGGCATTTCTGGGGCTGGAATCGGCTTGCGCCAACGGCGACGCCGTTGAAAACCCCGAGAAGAACGTGCCGATTGCCGTGCTCGGCGGCACGCTGGGCGCAGCGGTGATCTACATCGTTTCCACCAATGTGATCGCCGGCATTGTCGACAACGCCGAACTGGTCTCGTCCACCGCGCCGTTCGGCCTGGTGTTCGCCAAGATGTTTACGCCGATGGTCGGCAACATCGTCATGGGTCTGATGGTGCTCGCCTGCATCGGCTCGTTGCTGGGCTGGCAATTCACCGTGGCTCAGGTGTTCAAAAGCTCGGCGGACACCGGTTACTTCCTGCCAATCTTCGCCAAAGCCAACAAACATGGCGTGCCGATCATCAGCATGCTGATCCTGCTGGCGATGCAGACCGCCATGGCGCTGCTGACGATCAGCCCCGATCTGGCCAAGCAGTTCGACACACTGGTGAACCTGGCAGTGGTCACCAACCTGGTGCCGTACATCTTGTCGATGGCCACGCTGATGACGCTGCAAAAAATCTCGAACGTTCCGGCCAACAAGGCACTCATTACCAACATCGTTGCGGGCATCGCTGCCGCCTACAGCTATCTGGCGCTTTACAGCTCGGGCGCTCAGGCGCTGATGCTCGGCGGTGTCGCGACCATCGTCGGCTACACGCTGTTCGGCTTCGTCAACACGCGGTTGATCCGCCTCGAAGCCTTGAACAACAGCGTTCCGACTCAGACCGTCGCGGCGCAGCACATCGTCGGCGAGCCGATCCCGGTCAATGACTTGCCGCCCAACGCCATGAATCACGCCACCCTGGAGAACCAACCATGACGGAATACAGACACCTGCTTGGCATGCTGGCGCTGCTGGTCAGCAAACAGCCGGACAAACGCAGCGTGTTCGGCCGGGCCCTGATCCAGCTGATCAGCGATGTCGAGGAGCGCTCCATCAGCGTGCTGACGTCTGAAAGCCTAAGCGATGCCAAGTCGATTCTCAGCTCCGATCCTGCCATTCAGTGTGTGCTGCTCAGTTGGGAAATGGACGACAGCGAGGACCATCAGGAATGCATCGACTTGCTCACCGCGCTGCGTGAACGCAACACGCGCGTGCCGGTGTTCCTGATCAGCGACCGCAGCACCGCGTCCAGCGTGCCGTTGATCGTGATGCAGCACGCCGATGACTTCATCTGGTTGCCGGAAGACACCAGCCGGTTCTTGAGCGGGCGAATCATGGCGGCCATCGAGCGTTACCGCCAGGCGGTCCTGCCACCGATGTTCGGCGCACTGCTCAAGTTCGCGCGCAGCTACGAATATTCCTGGCACACGCCTGGCCATGCCGGCGGTACGGCGTTTCTGAAGAGCACGGCAGGGCGCGCGTTTTATGAGTTCTTCGGTGAAAACCTGCTGCGATCCGATCTGTCGATTTCGGTCGGCGAACTGGGTTCGTTGCTCGACCACAGCGGCCCCATCGGTCAGGGCGAGCGTTACGCGGCCAAGGTGTTCGGCGCGCATCGTACGTATTACGTGACCAACGGCTCGTCGATGTCTAACCGGGTGATCCTCATGGCCAGCGTCACGCGGGACCAGATCGCCCTGTGTGACCGCAATTGCCACAAGTCCGCCGAGCATGCGATGACGCTGTCGGGCGCCATTCCCACGTATCTGGTGCCGACTCGCAACCGCTTCGGCATCATCGGGCCGATTCTGCCGCAGACGCTGAGCGCCGAGGGCGTCAAGGCGGCGATTGCCAACAACCCGCTGGTCAAGAGCCACATCGACCCGAAGCCGGTGCACGCGATCGTCACCAACTCGACCTATGACGGCCTGACCTACAACGTCACCCGCGTCGAGGAGCTGCTCGGGCAGAGCGTCGATCGGCTGCATTTCGACGAGGCCTGGTACGGCTACGCGCGCTTCAATCCGCTGTACAAGGACCGCTTCGCGATGCACGGCAGCCCGGACGATCACGATGAATCCCGGCCCACCGTGTTCGCCACGCAGTCGACCCACAAACTGCTTGCGGCGTTGTCCCAGGCGTCGATGATCCATGTGCGCAACGGGCGTAACCCGATTCCGCACGGCCGCTTCAATGAGTCGTACATGATGCACGCCTCGACGTCGCCCAACTACGCGATCATGGCCTCGTGCGACGTCAGCTCAGCGATGATGGAGGCCCCGAGCGGGCAGATCCTCACCAACGAATCGATCGAAGAGGCCATCGCCTTCCGCCAGGTCATTTCGCGCATGCGCACTGAAATGCTGGGGCATGACGACTGGTTTTTCTCGTGCTGGCAGCCGCCGTCCGTGCAGGTCGACGGCAGTGCATTGGCGTTTCACGAGGTCGATCCGGCGCGGCTGAAAACCGATCCGAGTTGCTGGGTGCTGCACCCGAACGAAGTCTGGCATGGCTTTGGCGACATCGAAGACGGCTACTGCATGCTCGACCCGATCAAGGTGTCGATCCTGAGCCCCGGCATGGGCGACGACGGCAACCTGCTCGACTTCGGGATCCCCGCGTGCGTGCTCAGCGCCTACCTTGGCCATCAGGGCATCGTGGTTGAGAAGACCACTGATTTCACTATCCTCTTCCTGTTCTCCATCGGCATCACCAAAGGCAAGTGGGGCACGCTGGTCAATGCGCTGCTGGACTTCAAACGCGACTACGACAGCAACCTTGAGCTGGAGCTCTGCCTGCCCGACCTGCTGACCGCCAACCAGTTGCGATACGCCGGCATGGGCCTGAAGGATTTGTCTGAAGAAATCTTCGCAGCGATGAAGCAGACCAGGACAACCGCTGCCATGTCCAAAGCGTTCGGCACGCTGCCCAAAGCGGAATTCAGCCCGGTGGAAGCGTACGAGAAGCTGGTCAAGAACGAGGTGGAACAGGTGACGCTCGAGGAAGCTGCCGGGCGCATCGCGGCGACGGGCATCGTGCCTTATCCACCCGGTATCCCGCTGCTCATGCCGGGCGAGAACGCAGGTCCCGCCGACGGCCCGCTGCTGGCCTATCTGCGCGCGCTGGAAAGCTTCGACAAGTCATTCCCGGGGTTCACCCACGATACCCACGGGATCGAAAACGAGGCGGGGGTTTATCGGTTGCTGGTGTTGAAATAGCTCGGTTGAGTTCAGCCTCTTCTGTGACTGAGACTCACCCTTCGCGAGCAAGCTCGCTCCCACAGGTCAGGCGTCTGGCCGGAGCCCGGTGACGTCCGCAGGCTTTCTTGTAGGAACGAGCTTGCTCGCGAGGAGGTCGGTACCTCCAACACATATTTGTCGCCTGTACCCGAGGGCAAGCAAGCTCCACCTGTTTCGCGGGCTGACACACTCTGGCGAAACACCACAAAACGGGTGGGAGTGAGCTTGCTCGCGAGGAGGTCGGTACCTCCAACACAGGTTTGTCGCCTGTACCTGAGGGCAAGCAAGCTCCACCTGTTTCGCGGGCTGACACACTCTGGCGAAACACCACAAAACGGGTGGGAGCGAGCTTGCTCGCGATGGCTGATTTCCGGACGCTGCAACTCCACAGCCTGTACCGGCCTTTTCCCGGCTAAAGCCGGCCCTACAGATGCTGCAAGTTTGTCGTAGGACCGGCTTTAGCCGGGAAGGCGTCGGATGTTATGCGGTTGATCACAGGTTGGTTATAGACAGTTGACTCACTTCTCCACGTCAGGCGTCTGGCCGAAGCCCGGTGACGTCCGCAGGCTTTCTTGTAGGAGCGAGCTTGCTCGCGATGACTGATTTCCAGACGCTGCAACGCCACAGCCTGTACCGGCCTTTTCCCGGCTGAAGCCGGTCCCACAGATGCTGCAAGTTTATCGTAGGACCGGCTTTAGCCGGGAAGGCGTCGGATGTTATGCCGTTGATCGCAGGTGGGTTATAGACAGTTGGCCCACCCACTCCCCCACGTCAGGCGTATGGCCGAAGCCGCGTGTCAGGATTGCCTTTGTGGCTGGTTTGAATCAGTGGCTCTGGACCTTCTGCAGGGCCTGTTGAGTCAACGAAACACATTCCCTGGCGCCGTCATCGTTATGCCGGGCCAGTGCGGATTCGGCGCGGTGCACAGTGGTGTCGACGTCGCTTTTCACGGCATCGCTCAGGTTCGGATTGGCGACTTTGGCGTCCCGGATTTTGCTCAGGTTAATCTGGCACAGGCTGTTGTCATCGTTGGCAGACGCCGCAAAGGGCAGGGCGAATGCAGTCAGGAGCAGGCCGGTGAGCAGGGCGTGTTTCATGTTGTTTTCCGCAGAAAGTAGGTAAGGGGTCCGTGGTCTGTACGAACTTGCTGCATCAGACAGCAGATTTCGGATTTCTGCCATCTCATCCCGATCACCTGCCGCTCCTCCCACAGGCATTTTGCGCACGCGCCGTTCAGGGCCTGCGTTACCATGGCGCAGCCCCCACACCGCCAGAAGCCGAAACGTACCGATGGACATCGATCTCGCCCGTACCTTCCTCGAAATCGTTCGCCTGGGCAGCCTCATGGCGGCCGCCGAAAAGCTCCACGTCACCCAGACCGCCATCACCGCGCGGGTGCAAAAACTCGAAGGCCATTTGAACTGCAAGTTGTTCATCCGCAATCGCACGGGCGCCCGCCTGACCTCCGACGGCGAAGCTTTCGTGGTTTTTGCCAATCAGTTGGTGCAGACCTGGGACGCTGCGCGACGAGACCTGCCGTTGCCCGACGGCTATCGGCACGTGCTGCGCATTGGCGCGGAAATGAGTCTGTGCAACCCGCTGATGTTGAGCTGGGTGAGGGAGATCAGAGCGTCGATTCCAGACTACGCGCTGCATTCCGAAGTCCGCGAGGGCGAAGCGCTGATGAAGGAGGTCGAGCGGGGCGTGCTGGACGCCGCGCTGGTCTACCAGCCCGCCTACTGGCCGGGCCTGCAGGTAGAGGAGTTGCTGGAGGAAAAGCTGATTTTGATCCGCGTGGTCGACAAGCCTGAGCCGTACGTTTACATCGATTGGGGCCCGGCCTTTCGTCAGCAACACGACGCCGCGATGCCAGAAAAATCCAAGGCGGCTGTCGCCTTCAACCTCGGCCCGCTGGCGCTGCAATACATTCTCGACAACGGCGGCTCCGGTTACTTTCGCACGCGGGTGGTGCAGTCCTACCTTGATCGCGGAATCATCGAACGAGTGCCAATGGCGCCGGAATTCAGTTATCCGACGTATCTGGTTTACGCGCGGGACAATCCCTCGCCGACACTGCCTCGGGCGTTCGAGCTGTTGCGCACGATCGCCCGGGAGAGCGAAGACTGGTCGCAGCGCTGGGATCCGCTGATCTGAGGCGACGCACCTGCGTCAGTTCACCAGACTGATAATACCGATGACCTTGCGATCAGCGTCCAGCACCGGCAGGTGTTTGCTTCCTTGCGCGGCAAGCAGCTTCATGGCGTCTGCCATCGAATGATCGAGGGACAGGCTGTGCGTGCTGCGTGAAATCACCTGTGCCGTGTCGATATCATCCCGGTTGCGCCGCAGCGCGTTGGCCTCGGTCTTATGCAGAATGGTCTGAAGATCATCACGGGAAACATCGACGAACGCTCCAATTTCATCCAGCGCTTTGTCCAGATCCGCCGCGATGAAACCTTCGACCGCCTGTGGGCCAGCAATCGTCGCCGCTTTGGCCTGCGCTTTGGGATACCGCACCCGCGTCAGGTTGTTGTAGACCAGCGCGGTCAATAACAGGCAGCCCGCGTTGAGCATGACTGGCGCCAGCACGTGCATGCCCATCGCTGACAGCTCATGCTTCGAGGTGACGATGCAAATGGCGATGGCCGCGCCCGGCGGATGCAGGCAGCGACACACGCAGGTCAGCAAAATGGCCGAACATACCGCGATGCTCGCCGCAGTAATCGTATTGCCGAACAGATGAATACACGCCAGCGCAGCGAGCGCAGAAATCAGATAACTACCAAGAATCGACCACGGCTGGGCGAGCGCGCCGGTCGACACTGCAAACAGCAGCACCGCAGATGCACCGACGGGGCCGAGTAAATGCAGCGCCACGTCAACGCCGAACACCTGTTGGCAGACCAACGCACTGATAAAAATGCCCAGACACGCGCCAATCGCCGCGCGCGACCATTCCGCCGGGTGAGTGTTGAGCGAGTGGGGGATGAAGCTGCGCAGAAGCGTTTTCAAACGAGACTTTCCAGGGGTGAAAAACGGAGCCCGTCCATGTGGACAAGCTCCTGCACAAGGGGCGAGTGCCAGATATTTCAAAGGCATTTCGAACGGGAAGGCTGTTGCGGCAGCTTCCCATCGTGGCAGAGCTCGCCAATTGTGGTGAGAAATACGCAGGCAGGCAAATTCGAAATTTTGCAGATTCAGTGCAAAATTTTTGAGTTAAATGCCGGGGAGTCGCTGCGGCTTGCCCAGAAGATCAACCGCCGTGAACTGAGAGCGCTCGATTGAGCTGGGAAAGAGCAACAGGCCATCAACGCAGCGGGGGATCGAGCACCGGCTCGCGCTGCGCCAATGGCCTGTGATTACAGACTGCGCGACTGACTCATTTGACGAGCTCGGTGAGCAGGTCGCGCTTCTTCAACTTCCAGCAGATGCATGGCCAACACATCAGTCAAAAAGCGGAACTGATCGTTGAAGCCCACCACCTCGTTACTGAAGTGGTTACCCGCCGACGGCATCATGAAGGCGTCAAAACGTGTGTCTTCAACCAGGCTGTGGCGAGATTTGCGGGTGATGACATGTTGTGAGTAATAGTTATTACCAAATTTGGGAAAACTAACGTGCAAAGTGACGTCTCGGGTCATGTCGATTACTCCGCATCAAACAGAAAGTTGAACATTAAAAGGTGCTGATAAGTGTCAGCTACTTGGCCTTAATTGGCCCGTGCCATAACACGACTATCGTTTTCGTCTGCGGTAACAGGTACCGACTCCAGATCGAAAAGTTTGAGGGCGACGACGTAGCTGGTGAAAGCTGTCAGCGTCAAGCAAGTAAGGATATGTACGATCATTTTCCTGCCCTCGGTTCGTGTTTGGGTGTGAGGTGATATTACCCTCCTGAATTTTGAGCGAAAGGCAAAAGCAGGAATGTTGAATATCGACAGGAATGATGATTAGCCGCGGAACGTTTCATTCGGGCCGTCTGGCAGCACGCCAGACCGCGATGATGCGAGGCATGGCGCCTGACGCGGCGCCATGCCGACAGCGCGTCGGAGGTTACGCGCGGATGGTTTCGCCGTAGCGGTAAGTCGCCAGGCACGCCAGCAAAAGGCCGCTGATGGCGACCAGCCCGCCCACCAGTCCGACGTTGGCGATGCCCAACTGGCTGATGACCATGCTGCCCAGCAACGCACCGCCGCCGATGCCGATGTTGTAGATGCCCGAGTGCAGCGACATCGCGACGTCCGTCGCATCCGGCGCCATCGCCAACACCTTGGCCTGCATCACCAGGCCAAAGCACATGATCGCCATGCCCCAGACGATGCTCAGCGTGGCGATCCAGGATGCCTTTCCGGACAGCGGCAGCAACAGAATCAGGCACAGCGCCAGCGCACCGACGGCGGTAATCAGCAGCCCTCGCGGATAACGGTTGTTGTAACGGCTGAACACGATCGAGCCCAGAATCCCGGCGCCGCCGAACAGCAGCAGCACGATGGTGGTCATCTCGCCGCTCATCTTCGCGACGACCTGCGCAAACGGTTCGATGTAGCTGTAAGCCGTGAACTGCGCGGTGATCACCAGCGCCGTCAGGACATACAGCGACACCAATGCGGGACGCTTGAACAGAATCGGCAGACTGCGCAACGAACCCGAGTTCTGGCTGGGCAGCAGCGGCAGGGACTTGATCAGCACCATCACAGTCAAGCCCGAGGCCACCGCAATCGCCAGAAACGTCGTGCGCCAGCCCAATGCCTCGCCCAACACGCGACCCAGCGGAATGCCCAACACCATCGCCAGCGACGTGCCGGTCGCCAGCAATCCCAGCGCCTGAACCTGCTTGCCCGCCGGCGCCACACGCACTGCGAGCGACGCCGTGATCGACCAGAACACCGCATGCGCCAGCGCGATACCGACCCGGCTGACCAGCAACATCCCGAAACTCGACGCCATGCTGGACATCACATGGCTGACAATGAACAGCAGGAACACGAACGTCAGCAACTTGCGCCGTTCGATATTGCGCGTCATCAGCATCATCGGCAGCGACGTCAGCGACACGATCCACGCATACACCGTCAGCATCAGACCGACCTGCGCGGTGGTCATGTCGAAGCTGTGCCCGATGGCGCTCAGCAGCCCCACAGGCACGAACTCGGTGGTGTTGAAAATGAAGGCCGCCAGGGCCAGCGCAATGACGCTGAGCCAACTACCAGTGCGAGCATCGGTTGTGTTCATTGAATGACGCATCAGCCTCAAAAGGAGATAAAGCGGTAAGGGCCACGCCTTCCCCATAAAACGCCGACAAGCAGAAACGCCGCACAAGGCTCGGCGCCAGGGCGGTGCATGCAATCAGCAAACTATTATGAGTATGGGGAGGTACAGCCAGATGCCGCGGATTCTACGCCGCTGATAACGTTGTGACAACCGAGGTCAAGGGGGGCGCATGCCCTCAAAAACACCTCATAGACTTTCCGGTCAGAGCATCGGGCTTGATACCAATGAGTGCGCAATTACCTTGTCCTTGGAAGGCGGTTATTCGACGGCTGTTTCCGAGCGTTGGTTTTCCTCGGCTGACGTTGACGCCGGCGTGAGGTGGCAGAAGTGTTTGACGGGCTTCAGCCTTTTCCTGGCGTCCGATTACAACATCCACCTCGAGAGCGAACTGCTCGAAGGCCGAAGTGGTACGGTTGGGTTTTGGGTGAGCTGGTAATTCGCCGTCCGTCTGTTCCCGGGCACTCACCAGCCGCCATGGCTTCGAACCTCCATCAGTAGGTATTTTTTTGTTTGAGAATGGAGGTTCATCCCATGGCAACTGATCCATCAACCACTGAAAAACCAATGCCCGAGGACGAAGATGAGCTGGGTTTTGATCCGGATTCACCCGATCTTGACGACCCACAAGTCGACCCGACCCATCCCGCCCGCACCAGCAACGACCCCGAGCCCACGCCGCAGATCAGGGGTGGGGAGAATGATGTGACTAAGCGGGGGAATGGGGTGGTTTAGTTGGGTTGGCTGAGCGGGAGGTGTGTGGCTTGGTGCGGTCGATTGCCTCGGAGCGTAGTGTGACTCAGGTAGCTATCTACGAGGTCGGTAGTTGAAAGCGGTCCGCAGCCTTTGAGTCGTCTACTGAAATCAAAGGTTAAAAACTATCGTGGGACGCTCTATTCGCACCTCTCTTGCTAGTCGGGGCCAGTTGCGGTTACCTGCACTCTAGTTGATGGCGGCTGGATTGGTGGTGCATCAGCCTGCCATGGCTAAGATGTTTGCAGTTTGCTTTGACGTCGACCTCGGCTCGATATTTACGCCGCTCATGATTGTTCATCGGTCGCCGCGCGCATTGCCGTCACACGCGCTTGGGGATTTTCCTTAGAAGCGCACTGAATGTGGAGGGCCTCCTCGCATCTTTACCGCTTCTGTTTTGAACTTTAAGTAGAAAGAATTACGACACGAGCTAAAGTGGCTGATATAAACGCATGTATCCGAGTATAAACGCATGTATCCGAGCGTTGTCTAGGAGGATTATTAACTGTGCGTTACGGACTTTTCGACCTCGTTGTATATATGAGGTGCAGCAAGCTCTGAGCAGCCGTTCGTACCCAAAATGGTTGTTTGGTATCGTTCGTTTTTCGTTTCGTAGTTAGTTCATTAAAGCCTAGTCGCTAGCCAAACTGCTTGACTCTAAGCCTCTAGTAAGTGGCAGCAGCTGAAACATTTTCCCGCCAACGTGCAAAAACGCAGTCCAGCCATCGTAAGCCTAGGGAGAACGAGCAAGCGTCTGTCTGATGGTCACGCCGGCACTGCAGACTTCTTCCTAGTGCTGAATGCGGCCAATACCCGCGGGGGACCGAATTCTGTGAATATCTGCGATGCTATATTAAGATTTATTGGAATTGTTGGACCGCATTCGGTTTGGTGCTAGTTCTAATGCATTTTGACCCCATCATCAGTAAACAGGCCGATCATTTACTCAGAATCGTAGGTTTGAGTAGAGCGTTGCAAAAACGGCAGTGCTAATGGCAGTCTGAGCACTACTATCGGCTTCCTTCATTACGTCCAGAGGTGAAGGCAGCGGCGAACTGTGGGCGTGCGATGCAGGATAGGTACGATGGTAAATCTCCTTTTTGTGTCGTATCCATGCGCTAGGTACATTTCAAATTGGGTCCGAGCTTGCTACATTTTGGCGTCCGCAACCAAGGATAGAGCAGACACCAATATGGCAACCATGTGGATGATTCGAGGCGACGGTGGTCGCCTGTACGACGATTTCAGAGAACGCAATCTCGCAGCGATCGGTTGGGCACAGTTGGCGCCGTCAGCAAAGCTGGGAGTTTCACGCTCAGCTTTGATCCTGGCATACAAAGACGCGCAGCCAGGCATCAAGGACGCTAGCGCTGTGTCAGGCGCCTCGCAGGTCTTCCGGTTCGTCAACGAGGTGAAAGAGGGGGATGCCGTCGTTACTTACTCGCCGGCGAACCGTACCTACTTGGTCGGTCAGTTCGCTGGGCCGTGCCTGTACCGACCAGAATTGGCTGATGAGGGCATGGCTTTGGTCAGGGCAGTAAAATGGCTTGCGCAAGAGGTTGACCGTGACCAGCTCAGTAGTGTTAGCAAGAACAGCCTCGGCTCCACGCTTACCGTGTTTAATGTATCTGAAGCTGCTCAGAAAGAGCTATTAGATTTAGCTGCTGGTAATAAAATCCGGGCGCGGCCGGTCGACCCGGTTGGTGATTCGGAAGTTATCGATGACCCCCTAAAGGGTGTTCAGGATATCGCCTTCGAACGAATCAAAGATCAGATCAATAGCTTGGACTGGTCCGAGATGCAGGATTTGGTTGCGGGCATTCTCCGCGCAATGGGCTACAAGACACTGGTATCTCCCGCTGGTGCAGACCGGGGCAAAGATATTATTGCTTCGCCTGACGGTTTCGGCTTCGAGCCGCCGCGGATCGTTGTAGAGGTCAAACATCGAAATGCGCGAATGGGTAGCAGCGAAATCCGCAGTTTTCTTGGCGGGAGGCACAAGGATGATCGCGGTCTGTATGTAAGTACCGGTGGGTTCACCAAGGATGCTCTATATGAAGGGGACCGGGCGAACGTCCACCTCACATTGTGGACATTGGACGAGCTAGCAAGAACGTTGATGGCGCATTATCAGATGACAGATCCAGAGACGAAGCGGTTGGTGCCATTGAGTTATTTTTATGTGCCCGCTTGATCACTTTGCTTTTTTGACTAGTGCTCAATTCGGCTTCGTCACAGAAAAATGCCAAGGAAACGGAGCGATAGATATCGTGTAGGATGTGTGTTAGATAGACTGCATAGACTACGTCATCAAAATTTTTAAGATGAAATTATGAATCCAACACAGCTGTTGCAGGAACTGATTGAAAAATATGATAGCAACCTAGGTTACTATCAGTCTGCTAAATATAATGAAACGCAGTTGCGGACAGACTTTTTAGATCAGTTATTTTCTATATTAGGTTGGGACTTAACCAATCGATATTGTAAATCTACGAATGAACGAGAAGTCTTAGTCGAGGAGGGGCTGCGGCTCCGCGCAGGTGACAACACAAAAAAACCAGACTATACGTTCCGACTGTTTTCTGAGCGCAAATTTTTTGTTGAGGCAAAAAAACCAAGCGTTAAAATCAATACCGATCCAGAGTCGGCAAAGCAAGTGCGTCGATATGGGTTCACTGCAAAGCTAAAAATTTCGATACTTACTAATTTTGAATATACCGCTATTTATGATTGCTCACACCCGGTCTTGGAAGGTGATACTGTAAACACTTCAAGATTAAAATTGTATCACTATACAGACCTGTTACAGAACTTTGATGAGCTAAACCGTCTTATTGGTAAGGAAAGCGTTTACTCCGGTGAGTTTGATGTGCAGTGGTCAAGCATTGCCAGTCAACTTTCAAAGTTCAGTGTTGATGATCTATTTTTGCGGCAAATTAATAGTTGGCGACTGAAGCTCGCTACTGAACTTGTCACGATTAAATCTGATCTCGAAGAGGAAGCTCTAAATGATCTAACACAGAGCTATATAAATAGTATTGTGTTTCTGAGAGTTTGCGAAGATAGAGAGCTTGAGGACTATGAGGGGCTGTATCGTTTAGCTGAGCGTAAAGACTTTCGAGCATTGGTTCAGAAGCTTAAAGAGTCGGACCGAAAATACAATTCTGGATTGTTTAAGCTGTCTTACATTGATGTTATTGTAAATAATGAGCGGTCTTGTCTTTGGGGTATCATTGAGGAATTGTATTTTCCTCAAAGCACATATTCCTTTGTGGTGTTCTCCTCCGAGATCCTCGGAGATATTTATGAGGTATTTTTGAGTGAGAAAATTCGAGTTGGACCAGGTGGTCAAATAAATCTGCAGCCTAAAAAGGAGCATATCGATAGAGATATTGTCACTACTCCTAATCATATCGTAAGGGATATTATAAGAAATTCTGTTGTGGAGTTTTGTAAGGATAAAACTGATCAGCAGATCATGAGCGCAAAATTTGCCGATATTGCTTGCGGGTCAGGTGCGTTTCTTCTTGAGTTGTTTCAAATATTGCAGGATATTTTGATTGACTATTATATGATTCATGATAATAGTAAGCTTCGGCAGAATGCCCTGAATAGTTTTAAATTAAAATTTTCTGTAAAAAAAGAGCTTTTGACTAGGTGCATTTTTGGTATTGACAAAGATTATAATGCAGTTAAGGCATGTTCTTTTGGCCTGCTGTTGAAGCTTCTTGAGGACGAATCGAAGAGCACTATCGAAACTGAGTCAACTATACTGCCCAATATGAGTAATAACATAATGTATGGTAATAGTCTGATAGGTTTAAGTGATGGAGTAAGCGCCGTTGACGCCATTGTTATAAATCCATTCGATAATAACAACCAGTTTGATGTCATAATAGGCAATCCTCCGTATATGGCGACCGAGCACATGAAGAAGTTCACGCCTTTAGAGCTTCCTATATATAAGGCTAAATACAAATCTGCATATAGGCAATTTGACAAGTATTATTTGTTTGTTGAGCGATCAGTGCAGTTGTTGAAGCCCGATGGGATTTTGGGATACATCTTGCCCTCGAAGTTTACCAAGGTAGGTGCAGGGCAAGGACTAAGGAGGCTACTGTCGGAAAGTGGATTCCTTAGTAAAATGATCTCGTTCGGTGCTGCACAAGTTTTTAAAGATAAGACCACGTACACCTGTTTGCTTTTTTTGAAAAAGGCTAAGCAAACAAGTTTCGATTTTTACGAGGTGAAAGATTATCGAAAATGGTTAACGCGTGAAGAGAGCTTTTCAGACGCGGTGACCTATAGCGCAGATAAGCTAGACTCAGACACGTGGATTCTGGAAAGAAAAACAATCAATTTGTTGCAACTTATTAACGGCAAATCCGTCCCTCTTGAGGATGTGTTAGGAAAGAAAGCGATTGCTAACGGTATTCAAACAAGCGCTAATGATTACTATGTGCATAAAGAAATAAGGTCGGATGGTCATTGTGTCTATTTTATGTATGATGGTGAGATGCGTTGTGTTGAGAAAGAGTTGACTCGACCTTACTTTGAAACTCAGCGTTCGGGCGATGATCATTTTTATACTTATAAGGATGTCGAGCCAAATGCTTTCGTTATTTATCCATATATCAAAAAGGACAACGCTATCCAGCTTGTTGAGTATAATGACATGAGGGCGCGCTATCCCAATTTGTTCAAATTTCTTGCGGCGTTGAAGCCTCACTTGGATGATGGCAAGAGATCAATTAAGCCAGATCCTATTACGCCTGACGAATGGTATCGATACGGTCGTAGCCAAGGGCTTGAAAACTGTGATGTACCGCAAAAGATAATCGTCGGCGTATTATCAAATGGTTACAAGTATTCTATAGATAATAATCGAACCTTTGTATCGTCAGGTGGTACGGCCGGATACAGTATAATAAATGTTCCCGATTCCTGTAGCTATTCGATTTATTATTTGCAGGCTATTCTTTCGTCGAAATATTTAGAGTGGTTTGCATCTATTTATGGCGAGGTCTTTAGAGGAGGATTTGTTGCGCGAGGTACTAAGGTGCAGACTAGAATGCCAATTCCAAAAGTGAACTTTGAGGATATCGGTCAGAAAAATGTGCATGATAAAATTGCTGGATTACAGAAACGGATGAATGATCAATATGCTGAGATTTGCAAGTCAGGCGAACGAGGTAAAATAATCCTACAGCGTCAATTTGACGTTATGAGCCAGGAAATGGAAACTCTTGTAGGGAACTTGTTTGGGTTAGGTGCAGCTGATGAAGAAATACCGTCGGTGAGCGAACTTTACGGTTCCCTTTGAATTCTGGGGCGAAGCGCAGCGGCTCGCCCCAATCTGTCACTTTATGAGATGAGCAACTGGTAATCAAACGCCTCCCCGTGCGCGTCATTCAATGTGAGAGTTTTACCTATCAGATTCTCGTCTTGGATCAAATGTAATGCTTCGCCCCAATGTAAACCGGTTGTGTAGTTCCTTTGATTCGATTCCCAAGACGGCTTGTGACTTAGTTCTAAGGTATACACTCCGCAAGGCTGTCCCATAATAACTAAACTAAAGCTCGCACGGGACATCTCCTTTCCATCGATTTGGTACCATGATAGCTTGGAGAAAACTGTGTGCCGAAAGTATGTTGTCTGGTCGATACCATAATTAGATTGAGTCAGTCTCAATACGCCCGATGCATGAGAGTCAGTCAAGAGCTGTAGATCACCTCTAGGGATATCCATTTTTTCCCACACTTTTACTACAGACATTATTCGCTCCTACCATGAGATGTGAGTCCGATACCTTAGGCTTTCGGAATTTCAAGAGTGGCGCAAGCCTTCTCTACATAGCTTTGTCTGCTAGCTTCGTAGTGACGCACCCACTCCCACTGAAAGAGTATGCTGTAGGAAGGTGCCATTCAAGCTCCTCAGTGAAATGTGTTTCGTCGTCGTAAATCCTTCGCAACCCACGCTCGCTAGGCGGCTATCATCTTTGCCACCGCGGTCATCTCATGCTTGGTGATCATGGGTTATGTGGTGAACAGTTGGAGGCTGCTTTACCTCTGGTGCGCCTGACCAGGGCGTTGATTTTTTATTGATTCTCGATCCTCGGTTCGGGCAAAGGGGCCGGTGTGCGATTCGTCGATCTGTTGCAGCACTATAAGCGCGTCACCCATATAGAATCAGGAGCGCAGTGTCTCATATTCTCTATAGGCCCCATGCAAGTAGGATATATAAGCGGATGATGAGGGTTTACGCTCGTTCGTTCAGTCACGAACGAGCGAATACTACCGGATTGGAGGCCGCTGTCCTATCCTTCTTGCGAAACTCGTTGACGCCTATTTTTCATGAAAATCCAAGCGGAAGCTATATCTTCGATCTGCGAAGTTTGCAATCCAGCGTGTCTCAAGATTTCACAGCCATGTGTTAATATTGCCTCTCGCATTGAGCTACTTTTAATTACTTTATTCAAAGCATTGATAGAGGATGGCTGACCCTCTGGCGAGGCAATAAGCAGCTTCTCAATCTCAGAGGGCACTAATTCTAATACACCACCACCGTAGGTTCGGCCTTCTAGCTCGGCGCTTAACGCTGTTAATGGATTGACAAATGCCGACACCATTTGTTCGGGTGATTGCCTAAGTGATTTTATCCGATATGCAGTGTCAGTTGTGTAAGCTTTCGCTTCATTTAAGATCAAGCGTGGCGCATCATGACAGCGTTTTAGCATCCCTATTTCTGTCGTGTAAACGGATGGGACGGTATACCAGCACCTCCGGATTCTGCATTTGTACCGCGTCTGCAGACCTAGAGATTCGCCGTATTGTATATATCTTGCGATTTCCGGATGATATTTGGCACTACCCTCTGGAAACCAGAGAAAGTTTGAAGGTAATCCGCTCTCACTATTTTGTAGGTGTTGTAGTTCGTCATAAATTATTCCAGGGCAGTGCTCGCTGCGCCCGAACATTTTATGAGTCCAAGCCTGTAGGTTGTAAGTCTCTACAACTTCGTCGTCAACCAGGAAGAACTTATTTGCACCGGTAACTATTCCGACATCAACCTCTGCCACAGTTCGGAAGCGATCAATACAGGGCAATGTTTCAGCTTCATCCAATAGATCTCTAATAGAGGGCTTTAAAAACGCAATCGTCCATTTTCCAGTTAGAGCTTTCCCTGTTACAGGTGTTGCTCTATCAAATACCTCTTGAGGATTTTCAGTGAGAAAGCTGCGTCCAGTCACGGGAAGTAGCCCTAGGCCTTCATTCGACTGGGATGCAAATGTTTTTTTCTCAGCCATGAGTATGATGGCACCCTGAAGTGTGCCTTCGAACCAGATTTCTTCCGGATCGATTATTACTAATTTCTTGCATTCTTTAGCTAGAAAACTCCTTAAGGATTGAGCATGCAATACGTGTATGAGTTCGGACGGCAAGACCATTGCTAAACGACCACCAGGTTTTAGCAATGCAATAGACGCCAGGACAAACGGTACCCAAGCATTAGTATGTTTTGTGAACTTACAACCTAGAGTTTTGAAAACTTTTTCGGCTGTTTCTTGAAATAACTCAGGTAAGTACTGATATCGGATAAATGGAGGGTTTCCTACGACTCCATCGAACAGACCCCTGTTACCATCCAAATGCGGAAGTGCCCAGGCTAAGAAGTCGGTGTTAATCACTTCGGTGTGATAGGCAAAATTGTCTGATAGCGATCGTGACTTAGCTGCTTCTATAAAGTCTAGTTCAAATGCTAAGACATTTGCACTTTTGGAAAATTGTATTGTATCTAGCGCCTTTAAGAAAACTCCATCACCACAACTTGGCTCAAGCAAGTCTTTGGCACCAGATTGTTCGACCCAGCGAACTAAGAAGGTCGCTATATCAAGCGGTGTATAATATCCACCCCTTAGCTTCTGCTCTGTCTCGTTGATCATGAAATTCATTTTTTCACCGCACCGGCTACAACTTGAACGCTGACGCCTTGAGCGTAGGAGCTGCGCTCATTTACATGCCTTTCAGCAGCTTGTATAAACCATTCTTTGAGAGTTAGACCATCAGCAGCTAACACTGAGTACAGACTTCGTTTAAAGTCCGGATCGATTTCTATCACAATACGACCGGAATTGCCCTTTGCCATGTCTTACATTACCCCTAACGTTATGGTACTTATGTTACATAACATATCATACATGGATTGGTGTCGCAACGTGCACAACGGAGTTGACGCATTGAGGTGGTGGTCTTAAGCCGACGAGTTGACCTGCGGTTCGATGCTACTGGCGGCGTCGAATCAGCGTTGGCGTTGCATAGGCAGGAGGTTCATGGACGTAGTGCTGACATCATCGCTGGGAGACATGAATGATCGAAACTTCATTACGCTCGAACCAAGCGGCGGCCATCTCTTCAAGTACTGGTCCAGTATCCTAATAAGCACCGGGTGAGGATCGCCTACAATACCCGAGCGGCTAAAGCTCCAAAACTCTCAAAAGACCGCAAATGCGCTGGAAGCCGCGTATTTGCTGGATCGCAGCCACAAAAAAAGACGTCCTAAGACGTCTTCATCTGCAATTTGGTGGAGCCGGGGGGATTTGAACCCCCGTCCGCCAGTACTCCGCTTTCGGGCCTACATGCTTAGCCGTGTCTATTAAGTTAACCCTCAGCGACCCGACGGGCAGGGTGCTTTGGGCGAGCTGTGTAAGTTTTAGCCGATTCGTCCACAGCGTACTGCACGGCGATCCTGTTCTGTATGACAATCATTTCGGGTTTACAGGCATCCCCTGATGATTGCTGGAGCCGAAGCTACCAGAAGGAAGGCTAGCGCCGCTTACGCAGCGAGAGCTTGTTCCCCGTAGGTTTCGTCATTGGCAACTATAGAAAGTTGCAACAGTGGATTTACGACTTCTGTTACCAAGTCGGCATGCCCCTAGAGTTTCATCACCGGCGTCGAATCCTAATCGGCCCCAATTCTGCTGCTCTAGCAGTCAGGCCGCGGAGTGTACCCGAATCAATGAGATACGTCGACTCCGCGCCTCGTGTCGCGTCACCCAGCCAGCCCGAAGGCTGGCTATCGTGTCTGCTGCACCTTACTTGGCGTTGCCGCCGCCGTCGGAACCGTCACCGCCGGTTTTCAGCGAGGTGATTTCCTTGGTGGTCAGCTCGATGCATTCCTTGTCATTGCCAGCCTTCTGCGCAGCGGTAGCGCTGGCAATGGTTTTTTCCAGCTCATCTTTGGTGTCTGCGCTGAGGTTGGTGCTGGTCGAAGTGTGAGCATCCTTCAGCGTCTGCAGGTTTGCACCGCACAGGTCATCAGCGGCGAATACCGGGGAACCCAACAGTGCAGCGGTAAGAAACAGTCCAGTCAGTGCTGTGCGCTTCATGTGTATCTCCTTGAGCCTGTGGACTCGGTAGGGCCGGTGTGTCAGGCCGATGTCCGAGATAGAGGAATAAGCGCCAGCGGGTTGTGGCGCTTAAAGAGATGGACTGTTCGCTATCGCAGGGGTTCTATTTATTTTGCGAATGGTGGGAAAAAGCCATGTTGCAGTATGTTTCGGCGAAATGGGGCAATTATTGCCCCATTTGTGTGCATCAAGCGGTTCTTGGTCGAGTGACTCGGTCGACCAGATAGACCAGTCCATGGTAGTCGATGCCTCCATGTTGGCTGAGGCCGATCTCGCATGTTCTGCTGGTTGAAATGCCTTCGCTGCAGTACTGCACGGCGTCTTTGAGCGTGCGCAGCGAGTGAGCGTTCAGCTCCGGCGTGGTGAAGCCTTTATCACCGGCAAACCCACAGCAATGGATGCCTTCGGGAATGACCACGTTGACGCTGCACAGCCTCGCCAGTTCGATCAGCGCCTGGCTTTCGCCCAGGTGCTGAGTGCTGCAGGTGACGTGCACGGCGATGGCCTCCTGTTGCGGCGTGAACACGAGTTTGTCGAGCAGGTGCGTGCGTATGAATCGCACCGGATCGTAGAGATCCAGCTGCGACGGTTTGAGGTCCTGAACCAGTCGCAGCGTACAAGGGCTGGTGTCGCAGTAGATCGGATCGAGCCCTCCGCGACTGGCTTTGGTCAGTGCTGCCAGCAGTTGCTGGCGCTTTTCTTCGGCTTGCTCGGCGTAGCCTTTGGACGCGAACGGCTGGCCGCAGCAGAGGCTGTCCTGGTTGTCGGGAAATACCACCTGATAGCCCGCTTTTTCCAGCAGGCCTCGGGTTTTGTCCATCAGCGACATCTGTTCATGATCGCCCGCGGCAGGCCCCATCACGCGCGACACGCAGGCCGCCAGGTACACCACCCGCGGGCGCTGATCTTCGATAGGCGGGGTGAAGCGAATCGCGTTTTCCGGCTGAGGCATGGCTGGCGTCCACTGCGGCACTCGACCCGATGAAGCTTTGCTGAGCGCTGCGGAAATCCGCGTCAGCCTCGGAGCGCCCAGCAGCATGCGTGCGCCGTTGGCGGCGTGCAGGGTGAAGCGCGCGCCTTGTAACGCGGTCGTGAAGTGATGCGCGAGCCAGCCTGCGGCTTTGCCATGAGTCGCTTCCTGTCCACGCAATTTTTTCACCAGCTCGCCCGTGTTGATGCCCACCGGACAACGCTGCGCGCACAGCCCGGTGGCCGCGCAGGTTTCGATGCCCTGGTAGTGATAGTCGCGCTCCAGCTCGCGGGTATCCTCGCCTGCGCGTTTCTTCGCCTGAATGTCCCGCCAGATCACGATGCGCTGGCGCGGGCTCAGTGTCAGGCCTTTGGAAGGGCACACCGGTTCGCAGAAACCGCACTCGATGCACTTGTCGACAATCGCGTCGGCGGCGGGCAGCGGTTTGAGGTGCTTGAGGTGGATGTGCGGATCTTCGCTCAGTACTACATCCGGATTGAGAATGCCGTTGGGATCGAGCAGCCGTTTGAGGGCCCACATCAATTGATACGCATCGCGGCCCCATTCCAGTTCAACGAAAGGCGCCATGTTGCGGCCCGTGCCGTGTTCGGCCTTGAGCGAGCCGTTGAACTCGACCGCTACCAGCTGCGTGACGTCGTCCATGAACGCTGAATAGCGAGCGATTTCCGTCGGGTCATTGAAGCCCTGCGTGAAGACGAAGTGCAGATTGCCCTCCAGCGCGTGGCCGAACAGGATGGCTTCGTCATAGTGATGTTTTTCGAACAGTTGAATCAGGCGCCGCACGCCGATCGCCAACTGCTCGATGGGGAACAGCACGTCTTCGATGATCACCGTCGTGCCGGTTTCTCGGACCGCGCCCACGGCCGGGAACATGTCTTTGCGAATGGCCCAGAGGCGGGCGTTCTCGGTCGGATCTTCAGTGAAATCGATTCGCTGATCCACCGGGAAGTGCGCAATCGATGCCATGATCTGCGCCAGTTGCTCGTGCAGCAACGGCTGACTGGCGGCGCGGGCTTCGATCAGCAGCGCGCAGGCGTTGTCCGACAGCTCGCGCACGAACGACGGCATGCCGGGCTTGTTCTCCACCGAGCGCATGCTGCGGCGGTCGAGCAGTTCGACAGCGGCGACGGGCTGGCTTTTCAGGACGGTCACGGCATTGCAGCAGGTCTCGACATCAGGAAACACGATCAGCGCCGAGGCTTTGTTGGCGTGGTCCAGCACGGTGTCGTAGGTGACGGCGCTAATGAAACCCAGCGTGCCCTCGGAACCGACGAGCAGGTGGCTGAGGATGTCCAGCGGATCATCGAAATCGACCAGGGCGTTGAGAGACAGCCCGGTGGTGTTTTTCAGACGGTATTTGTGGCGAATCTTTGCGGCCAGTTCGGCATTGGCGCGGGTCTCGCGTCCCAGTTGCGCCAGTTGATCAAGCAGATGCCCATGGCTTTTTCGGAAGGCGGCGACGCTGCCTGCATCTTCTGTGTCGATGCGCGTGCCATCGGCCAGCACGATGCGCATTCCCGCGAGGGTGTGATACGTGTTTTGCGCGGTTCCGCAACACATGCCGCTCGAGTTGTTGGCCACGATGCCGCCGATCTTCGCGGCGTTGATCGACGCCGGATCCGGCCCCAGTTTGCGACCGAAAGGCGCCAGCCAGACGTTCGCCTGAGCGCCGATCACGCCCGGTTGCAGGCGAATTTGCGTGCCGTGCTCGCGGATTTCGCGGCCGTTCCAGTTATCCCCCAGCACGATCAGCACTGAATCGCTGATGGCTTGCCCGGAGAGGCTGGTGCCGGCGGCGCGGAAAGTCACCGGCACCTTGTCAGCCTGGGCGAACTTGAGCAGCGCAACGACTTCGTCTTCGGATTCGACGCGCACGACCAGCTTGGGAATCAACCGGTAAAAGCTGGCGTCGGTCCCAAACGCGAGGGTCGAGAGCGGGTCGTCGAAACGACGTTGTGCGGGAATCAAACGCTTCACATCGGCCAGGAAGGAGGCGGGCAGGCTCATGCGTTCTTCCTCATCAGTTTTCTCGGGGGCGCCGCGGCATCTGACGTGCCGCGTGCGTAATGAAGGGGCGTTTTCAGGCGCCTGTGTTGCCGGCCAACGACTCACGAACCAGCGACTCGCGGCTGATCTCGCTGATTGTCTTGGCGCCGGTCAGCACCATGGCCACGCGCATTTCTTTCTCGAACAGATCGAGCAGATTCTTCACGCCAGCCTCGCCGTGGGTCGCGAGGGCATAAATGAATGCACGACCGATCAACACGGTGTCGGCGCCCAGCGCAATCATGCGCACCACATCCAGACCGCTGCGAATGCCGGAGTCCGCGAGGATTTTCAGATCGCCCTTCACCGCGTCGGCGATGGCTGGCAGGGCGCGAGCGCTGGACAGCACGCCGTCGAGCTGGCGACCGCCATGGTTGGACACGACGATGCCATCAGCGCCGAATTTAACCGCATCGCGGGCGTCATCGGGATCGAGGATGCCTTTGATCAGCATCGGTCCGTCCCAAAATTCACGAATCCACTCAAGGTCCTTCCAAGAAATGGACGGGTCGAAATTCGCGCCCAGCCAGCCGATGTAGTCCGCCAGGCCCGTGGGGTTGCCGCGATACGTGGAAATGTTGCCGAGGTCATGGGGGCGGCCGTTGACGCCGACGTCCCAGGCCCATTGCGGATGAGTCATGGCTTGCAGCACGCGACGTATCGGGCCGTTCTTGCCGCTCATGCCTGAGTGGGCGTCGCGGTAACGGGCGCCGGGCACGGGCATGTCGACCGTGAAAATCAGCGTCTTCACACCCGCGGCCTTGGCGCGCTCCAGCGCATTGCGCATGAAGCCGCGATCCTTGAGCACGTAAAGCTGAAACCACATCGGCCGGTCAATGGCCGGGGCGACTTCTTCGATGGGGCACAGCGAAACGGTGGACAGTGTGAACGGAATGCCTTTGGCAGACGCCGCGCGCGCCGCCTGCACTTCGCCTCTGCGCGCGTACATTCCGCACAGGCCGACGGGCGCCAGTGCGACGGGCATGCTCAGGGTTTCGTCGAACAGCCGGGTCTCCAGACTGAGCTCGGACATGTTCTTCAGGACCCGCTGGCGCAGGGCGATGCTGGCCAGGTCCGAGACGTTGTGGCGCAGCGTGTGCTCGGCGTACGCGCCACCGTCGGCGTAGTGAAACAGGAACGGCGGCAACTTGCGTTGCGCGGCGGCGCGATAGTCGGTCGAGGAGGAAATGATCATGAGGTCTCGCAACGTAGAGTGAGCGGGGACAGCGGCCGGGCGCGCAGCGGCGCACCCGGCCCTCGTCTCGTTAGTGCACCAGCATGCCGGTGAACCAATACGCTTGTGCGTAGGTGACGCAGCCGACGATCGCGGCGAAGAAAATGCTGTGCTTGAGGGTGAAGCGGAACAGGTCGGATTCCTTGCCCACCAGCCCCGTCGCAGCGCAGGCGACGGCGATCGATTGCGGCGAAATCATCTTGCCCGTCACGCCACCGCTGGAGTTCGCGGCCACCATCAGCACGTCGCTGACACCCAGTTGATGCGCGGTGGTCGCCTGCAGCGAGCCGAACAGGGCGTTGGACGATGTGTCAGAACCGGTCAGAAATACGCCCAGCCAGCCAAGGAACGGCGAGAAGAACGGGAACGCTGAACCCGTGCCAGCCAATACCAGCGCCAGAGTCGACGACATGCCCGAGTAGTTCATGACGAACGCGAAGGCCAGCACCATGCCGATGGAGACGATCGCCCAGCGCAGCTCGATCAGGGTTTCCTTGAAAGTGGTTAGACCCGTTTTGAAGCCAATGCGCAGGACGATCATCGCCAGAATCGCCGACACGAGAATCGCGCTGCCCGACGCTGCGAGCAGATCGAACTTGTAAACGGCGGGCATGGCGGTCGCGTTGGCGACAATCGGCGCGCCCTTCATCACCAGTTGATCCAGATGCGGCACCGGGAAGTTCATGGTCAGCGACTGCAAGGGCCCGCCGGCTGCGAACAGCGCCTTGAAGGGCTTCAATGTCCAGATCGTCACGATGACCGTCAGGATCAGGAAGGGCGACCAGGCTTTGATGATCGTGCCTGCGGAGTAAGGCGATTTTTTGGTCGTCCGAGGCTGGCCGAAACCGCCAGGGCCGCCGCCCATCACCACTGCGCCGCCACCGGCGCTGGCCACTTGCATGTCGGCCGCACGAGCCGGTTGCCACACCTTCAGGAAGAAGGTCAGGGACAAGAGGCTGACCAGCGCCGAGGTAATGTCCGGCAGTTCCGGGCCAATGTAGTTGGACGTCAGGAACTGCACGATGGCGAAGCTGCCGCCGGCGACGAGCGCCGCAGGCCAGGTCTCTTTCACGCCCTTCACGCCATCCATCATGAACATCAGCCAGAACGGCACGAACACCGAAAGCAGCGGCAACTGCCGACCCGCCATCGCGCCGATCTTGAACGCGTCGATGCCGGACACCTGGCCGGCGACGATGATCGGAATGCCCAGTGCGCCGAACGCCACAGGCGCGGTGTTGGCAATCAGACACAGCCCTGCCGCATAAAGCGGGTTCAGCCCCAAACCGACGAGCAGCGCTGCGGTAATGGCAACCGGCGCGCCGAAGCCTGCCGCACCCTCAAGAAATGCACCGAAGCAGAAGCCGATCAGCAACACCTGAAGGCGTTGGTCGTCAGTGATCGACATGACCGAGCTGCGGATGATTTCGAACTGGCCGCTTTTTACCGTCAGTTTGTACAGGAAGACCGCGGCAATGATGATCCACGCAATGGGCCACAGTCCGTACAGAAAACCGTAGACCGCTGACGCGATGGCCATGTCGGCTGGCATCTGGAAAGCGAAGATGGCGATCAGCACAGCCAGCAGCAGGGTGACAGCACCTGCAACGTGCCCTTTGAGCCGGAATACCGCCAGTGCGAGGAAGAAGAAAACGATCGGGATGACTGCAGCGAGTGCCGAAAGGCTCAGGCTGCCCAGAGGTGTGTAGAGCTGTTGCCAGGTTTGCATGTAGGAGGCCCCTAATTGTTTTTGGTTAGGCCCGGTGTGCATGTCTTACGCGCGCTGCTCCTGCAGGGGACAACTGCTTTCCTGTCGTCCTGCCGGCGCTGACGAACGAGTCGCACAGCTCACCAGCTCAGGTATTACGCCGTCGCGAAATGCCTGCGGCGAACGCAGTGGATGACCGCCAGTCGCCGGCATCAATAAATTGGTAATACCAATTTACAATGTCTTGTCGCTAGGTTAAAAGCCTTGGCATTGGTGTGTCAATTTAAGGCGCTAAAACTTTTGTAGTACTAAGCGTCGGTTTTGCCTGAAACGGTAGTTTGTCCTACATCTGCCGGGTGAATGTCTGACCACAATCAGCGAGAATAAGCGCCCCCGCAGCCGTGGCGGGGGAAGCCGGTTGTGGATGTGGAGCGAGGGGTATGGGCTTTGATCAGGTGCGTCAGCGCCGCTTGTCTGACGACATTGTCGAACAGCTTGAGAGGATGATCCTTGAGGGCACGCTGAGGGCTGGCGGACGTCTGCCGGCCGAGCGTGCGCTTGCCGAGCAGTTCGGTGTGTCGCGTCCTTCGTTGCGCGAAGCCATCCAGAAACTCACCGCCAAGGGGTTGTTGGTCAGTCGCCAGGGCGGCGGCAATTATGTCGTGGAAAATCTGGGCTCGACCTTCAGCGATCCATTGATGCACCTCTTGGAAAGCAGCCCCGAGGCGCAGCGCGACCTTCTGGAATTCCGTCACACCCTCGAAGCCTCCTGCGCGTATTACGCCGCCATTCGCGCAACCGACGTTGACCGCTTGCGGTTACGCGAGGCGTTCGATGCCCTGCAGGATTGTTACAGCCGGGTGGATGAAGTGAGCCGAGCGGAGGAGGGCGCGGCTGACGCGAACTTCCACCTCGCCATCGCCGAAGCCAGTCACAACGCAGTGCTCTTGCACACGATTCGCGGACTGTTCGACTTGCTGCGGCGCAACGTCGTCACCAACATCGGCGGGATGTACAAACAGCGCGCGGAGACCCGAGACATGCTGATCAATCAGCATCGTGAGCTGTATCTGGCGATCATCGAGGGGCGTGCCGATGACGCGCGAGAGGTATCCAGCCGTCATTTGCTGTACGTGCAGGAGGTTCTTGAGGAAGTGCGTCAGCAGGTGCAGCGCACTGCGCGCGCCGAGCGGCGCAACGGGATCTGATCGATAACGGCTACCAGTAGAAGCGCGCTTGCCTGAGATGTTGGTGAGTCAGTGACGTATTGATCGTCTGACACCCTGCAATCGCGGGCAAGCGCGCCCCTACAGGTCTGGCGCAGACCTTAGAAGACCGAAAGAATCAGTCTTCCTTGCCCTTATTGCGCACCGCGCGTTGCAGCTCGCGATTGGAGTCGCGCTCGCGCTCGGTATCGCGCTTGTCGTATTCCTTCTTGCCTTTACCCAGAGCGATTTCGCACTTGATCAAGTGCGCCTTCCAGTAAAGCGCGAGGGCGACAGCGGTATAACCTTTCTGGGCAACGGCAGCGTTGAGCCTTTCCAGCTCGCGCTTGTTGAGCAGCAGTTTACGGGTGCGTGTCGGGTCAGCGATGACGTGGGTACTGGCTGTCGTCAACGGCGTGATATGGCTACCCATCAGCCAGGCCTCACCGTCCTTGAGCAGCACGTAACTGTCCACCAGCTGCACCTTGTTGGCACGCAGGCTTTTTACTTCCCAGCCAGCCAGGACCAGACCGGCCTCGAACTTGTGTTCGATGAAGTAATCGTGACGCGCCTTTTTATTTTGCGCGATGGTCCCTGTGGGATGTTTCTTGAGCTTAGCCATAGGCGACGCATTATAGGGATCAACGGTGCTCTCGGCTACGGGCTCGGCGATGCTTGAGCACTGTGCTTGAGCACGCAGAGTGAATCCCGGACAATGCGCGATCTTTTTTGCGTGCTGGACGTGTCGACGATGTCAACGGACAAGGTTTCGGTTCATGGGAGTTGGGCGAGTCGCTGGGTGTTCATTCTGGCGGCCACCGGCTCGGCCGTGGGCCTGGGAAGCATATGGAAATTTCCCTATATGGTCGGCGTCTATGGCGGCGGCGCGTTCGTGCTGGTGTTCCTGGCGTGCATCGCGCTGATCGGCATTCCGGTCATGATTGCCGAAACATTGATCGGTCGTCGCGCCCGGCAAAGCCCCGCCAACGCACTGAAGGCGCTGGCTGTCGAGGCCGGTCATTCGCCGAAGTGGTCCTGGGGCGCGTTCGCCGGGATGATCACGGCGCTGCTGATTCTTTCTTTTTATAGCGTCGTGGGCGGCTGGTCGCTCGAGTACATCATCGATGTCGGCAAGGGTGATTTTCAGGGCGTGACGCCCGAGGGCGTTGGCGGGTTTTTTGGCGAAATGATCGCCGACCCGTGGCGTCTGGTGGGCTGGCATACGCTGTTCATGCTGCTCTCGGCAATCACCATCGCCAAGGGCGTCAACGCGGGGCTCGAGCGCAGTCTGCGCATCCTCATGCCGCTGTTGTTCGTGTTGATGGTGATATTGCTGGGCTACAGCCTCACCACCGGGCACTTCATGGAAGGCCTGCATTTCATGTTCGACTTCACGCCCGAGAAGTTGCTCGACGGCCTGCTGCCGGCGATGGGTCACGCTTTCTTTTCGCTGAGTGTCGGCGTGGGTTCCATCATGATCTACGGCGCGTACATGACCAAAGAGGCGTCGATCAGTGCGACCGTGGTCGGCGTGGCGTTGCTCGACACCTTTGTCTCACTGCTGGCAGGGCTTGCGCTGTTTCCGATCGTCTTCGCGGCAGGCCTGAACCCGAGCGAAGGCCCTGGCCTGATGTTCGTCACCTTGCCCTATGCATTTGGTAACGTAGCGTTCGGTACAGTCATGGGTGTGGTGTTCTTCATCCTCGTTGCTGTGGCAGCGTGGAGCTCCGCAATTTCCCTGCTCGAGCCGATGGTGGCGTACCTGGTGGAGCGCACGAAAGTACGTCGCGGCTGGGTCACGTTCTGGCTGTCGTTCATCTGCTGGTTCGTGGGGCTGGGGACGGTTTTCTCGTTCAACATCTGGAAGCAGGCCAAATTTTTCGTGAACGAAGGCGGCGCGTTTCATCTCTACCAGTGGGGAGCGACGTCGGGGCTGGATTTCTTTGGCGTGATTGATTTCTTCACCTCGCGGATCATGTTGCCGCTGGGTGGATTGTGTTTTGTGATATTCGCAGGTTGGGTGATGGGACGCGCCGCGGTACGTGACGAATTGTCCGTACGCAGTCCGGTCCTGTTCGCTTTGACGTTCTTTTTGATGCGCTATGTGGCGCCGATCGGCATCGTGATTGTCTTTGCCGCTCAGCTTTGGAAATGACGCTGACATGACTACGCATATTCAACGTTCGGCCCTGTTGCCATACCCCGCACAGGCTCTCTACGACCTGGTCAACGACGTGAGTCGCTACTCGGAGTTTCTGCCCTGGTGCTCCGGCGCCACGGTGCTGGAACAGAGCGACAACGCGATGCGCGCGCGGGTCGAGGTGGCCAAGGGTGGTTTGAGTCAGCACTTCGTCACGCGCAATACGCTGACGCCGGGCCAGACCATCGAGATGAACCTGGAGGAGGGCCCGTTCAGTCAGCTCCATGGCGTCTGGACGTTCAAGGCGTTGAACGAGAAGGCCTGCAAAATCAGCCTAGATCTCTCGTTCGATTACTCCGGACCTATCGTGCGGGCAACGCTGGGGCCGCTGTTCAACCAGGCCGCCAACACGCTGGTCGATGCATTTTGCCAGCGAGCCAAAGAGCTGCATGGCAGCTGACATGATCAGCGTCGAAGTGGTGTATGCAACTGTGGATCGGCAGGTGCTGCTCAAGCTCGATGTGCCCACCGGGACGACTGTGCGCGCAGCGGTTGAGGCCTCAGGAATTGCCCGGCACTTCCCGGAGCTTGAACGTGCTGACTGCCCGCTGGGGATTTTCGGAAAAGTGGTGAGCGATCCGGCGCAGCGCAGGCTCGAGCCGGGCGACAGGATCGAGATTTATCGTCCTTTGCTGGCAGACCCGAAAGAGGTGCGTCGTCTGCGCGCCGAAAAGGCGGCAAAGGTGCGAAAGGCGCAGAGGCCGATTTAAGTTTTTCATCGGCTCGATTGAGGAGCAACAAAAAGCCCGGCATTGCCGGGCTTTTTTGTGCAGCTTAAATGACGCAGAAACTGTGGATCAGCGCGGGCTGGTGTCCAGCGGTTCCTGAGTTGGGACCGGCACGGTTTCGACTTTGTCGACGTCATTCTGGATCTGCTCAAGCAGGGAGCCAGGCTTCGGCGGCTCTTCCTTCTGAGGCTGATCGCCTTTGTTTTCGGGCGTTGCGTTGGTATCGCTGCCTTTGCCGAGGATGGCTTCGTCACGGCTCACGCCGGGTTTGAAGTCACCGGACAGGCTGGCCAGTTGATCGCTACCATTGAAGATCAGGCTGATGCGCTCCTGCTGACGCTCACCGCCACCGGGCTGCAAGCTGTACAGGTAGTCCCAGCGTTCAGGGTGAAAAGTGTCGGTCAACAAGGGGTTGCCCATGATAAACCTTACTTGCCGACGGGTCATTCCGGGGCGTAACTGGTCTATCATGTCCTGCGTGACGACATTGCCCTGTTGGATGTCGATTTTATAAACCCCGGGGAATGAACAACCGGCGAGTGCGAGCAGTCCCACGAAGGTGAAACTGGTTAGCAAGAGCTTGGTGTTTTGCATCGGTGGGCGACTTCCACTATCTTGGCTGGGACAACGTAAACCCCGATCATACCTGCATTAAGAGAAGCTGCGAAGCAGCGTCTGCGAGAAAGCTGACCATGGTTGAAAATAGCGAACTACGCAAAGCTGGACTTAAAGTGACCCTGCCGCGGGTCAAGATCCTTCAAATGCTCGATTCTGCAGAGCAGCGCCACATGAGCGCGGAGGACGTCTACAAGGCGCTTATGGAGGCCAACGAAGACGTCGGTCTGGCAACGGTTTACCGTGTTTTGACTCAGTTCGAAGCAGCCGGGTTGGTGGTTCGCCACAACTTCGACGGCGGTCATGCCGTATTCGAACTCGCCGACGGAGGCCACCACGACCACATGGTCAATGTGGATTCCGGTGAGGTGATCGAATTCTTTCATAAAGGAATCGAAGAGCTTCAGAAACAAATTGTGGCCGAACACGGCTTCGAGCTGGTGGACCACAATCTGGTGCTCTACGTGCGCAAGAAACAGGCGTAAGTCTTTTTCTGTAGCAAAACAAAGGCGACCCTCGGGTCGCCTTTGTCGTTTCTGGAAGATGGTCAGGATTTCGCTGCCACCACCATCTTTTTCGCGTGAGCCAGTGACTCCTTGGTTAGGTCGATCCCGCCCAGCATCCGCGCCACTTCTTCGACGCGCTCGTTTTTGCTCAGTTTCGAAACAGCCGTCCGGGTCGCATCGTTTTCGCGGACCTTGTGCACGAACAGATGCTGATGCCCCTGCGCTGCGACTTGAGGCAAATGCGTCACCGTCATGACCTGGCCGCGCTCGCCAAGGCGCCTCAGCAGTTGGCCGACGATTTCGGCCGTTGGCCCGCCGATGCCGACGTCCACTTCGTCGAACACCAGTGTCGGGATGCGCGAGGTCTGGGCCGTGATGACCTGAATGGCCAGACTGATCCTCGACAGCTCACCGCCCGACGCCACTTTCGCCAGCGCCTTGAGCGGCTGACCGGGGTTGGCGCTGACCAACAGTTCCACTTGTTCGAGGCCGTGGGGGGACAATTCTTTGTCGACGTTCTCCTTGAGCTCGATATTGAAGCGTCCGCCGGGCATGCCCAGTCGCTGGATTTCGTGTTCAACCGAATGTGCGAGTTCAGGCGCCGCGCGATGACGCAGATCGCTCAGCTCGCGGGCTTTTTCCTGATAATGCCGTGCGTAGGATCCCAGCTCATGCTGCAGGCGTTCGACCGCTTCATCGTTGGCGTTGAGCGTTTCGATTTCGTCCAGCAACTTCTGATGCAGCGCAGGCACTTCGCTCGGCTGCACGCGGTGTTTGCGCGCCAGCGTGTAGATGGTGTCGAGCCGTTCTTCGATCTGTTGCAGGCGGGCCGGATCTGCTTCGAAACGATCGAGGAATCGATTGATCTCGCCCACGGCTTCCTCGACCTGAATCTGTGCGCTGGAGAGCAGATTGGTCGCCTCGTTCAGCGCATCCGGCGAGTTGTTCACGCTGGTGAGCCGGTTGAGGCTGGCCGTCAGCGCATTCAGAGCGTTGCCTGAGTCGCTTTCGCTGCACAGCTCGACGACCTGCCTGCAGATACCGAGCAGGCTTTCGGCATTGGTCAGCGTGGTTTGCTCTTGTTCCAGATGCTCGAGTTCGTTTTCGCCCAGGCTCAGGCTTTCGAGTTCTTCGAGCTGGTAGCTCAACAGCTGATGCTTGGCGCGCTGCTCGTCGCCCGAGTTGGCCAGGCGTTCCAGCTCCTGACGCGTCTGACGCCAGCGCTGCGCGGCCAGTTGAACCTGGCGGGCCAGATCGGTGGCGCCCGCGTACTCATCCAGCAATCGCCGATGTGTATCGGTCTTGAGCAGCGACTGATGCTCGTGCTGGCTGTGAATGTCGATGATCAGCTCGCCCAGTGCCTTCAGATCGCCCTGCGGGCAGGGGGTGCCGTTTATGTAGGCACGCGAGCGGCCCTCGGCCGTGATCACGCGACGCAATATGCACGGGCCGTCTGTTTCCAGGTCGCGCTCTTTCAGCCATGCGCTGGCTTCGGGAATGTCCGACACATCGAACGTCGCCAGAATGTCTGCCTTGTCGGCGCCCGGTCTCACCACGCCGCTGTCGGCTCTGTCGCCCAGGGTCAGGCCCAGTGCGTCGAGCATGATCGATTTACCGGCACCGGTTTCGCCGGTGATCACGCTCATGCCCCGATCGAGTTCCAGATCGAGGTGTTCAACGATGGCGTAGTTATGTATGGACAGGTGCACCAGCATAAGGGCGGCTCCCAAACGATTTGTCTGGTTATTTATACAGTGTTTCGCTCAAGCCTGACAATGCCCCGGGCCGGCTCGATTTGACGGGCGGTTGTGTGTTTTGTGTTCAAGTGCGGCGCCTGCGCCCGGCCGTGCAGGAAAATCCGGCCATGGCGGAAAATTTGTAAGGTCATTCGCCTCATCCTGCATCGAAACCCCTTGAAGCCGAAAATTACGGCCCCATATAGCCGGGCAGAAGCGTGAGTTGAGCTCACGGACGTAATTAGAAGGAGAGAACTATGGCTGACGAACAGAACCCGGACACGCAGGCTCAGGATCAGGCTGGCGACGCGGCGACCTCCGGTGAGGATTTGGCAACTCGTGTGCAAGTGCTGGAAGAGCAACTGGCTGCAGCGCAGGACCAGTCCCTACGTGTCGCTGCGGATCTGCAGAACGTCCGCCGTCGTGCAGAACAGGACGTAGAGAAAGCCCACAAATTCGCGCTGGAGAAGTTCGCCGGCGACCTGCTGCCGATCATCGACAGTCTGGAGCGTGGTCTGGACCTGTCCAACCCGGATGACGAGAGCATCCGCCCGATGCGTGAAGGCATCGAGCTGACGCTGAAAATGTTCAACGACACCCTCAAGCGTTTCAATCTGGAAGCCATCGACCCGCACGGCCAGCCGTTCAACGCCGAGCATCATCAGGCGATGGCGATGCAGGAAAGCGCGGACGTGGAGCCGAACAGCGTTCTGAAGGTGTTTCAGAAGGGTTATCAGCTTAACGGTCGTCTGCTGCGCCCGGCCATGGTCGTGGTCAGCAAGGCACCGTCGCCTGTTACACCGTCAATTGACGAGCAGGCTTGAAATCAGCTGAGCGGGCCCCATCTAAGGGCCATGGTTTAAAGAATTACCGCAATTTGTAAACGCAGTTGCGGCAACCAAATTCAAAGTTTCGGGAGAGTCAAAACATGGGCAAGATTATCGGTATCGACCTGGGGACCACCAACTCCTGCGTCTCGGTTCTGGAAAACGGTGTAGCGAAGGTCATCGAGAACGCCGAAGGCGCGCGTACTACCCCTTCGATCATCGCGTACGCCAACGACGGCGAAACCCTGGTCGGTCAATCGGCCAAGCGTCAGGCGGTCACCAACCCGCACAACACCCTGTACGCGGTAAAGCGTCTGATCGGCCGTAAGTTCGACGAAGACGTCGTGCAGAAAGACATCAAGATGGTGCCTTACACCATCGCCAAGGCTGACAACGGCGACGCATGGGTTTCGGTCAACGACAAGAAGATGTCGCCTCCTCAGATTTCCGCCGAAATCCTGAAGAAAATGAAAAAGACCGCCGAAGACTATCTCGGTGAGCCTGTGACTGAAGCGGTCATCACCGTTCCGGCCTACTTCAACGACAGCCAGCGTCAGGCCACCAAAGACGCCGGCCGTATCGCCGGTCTGGACGTAAAGCGCATCATCAACGAACCGACCGCTGCCGCACTGGCCTACGGTATGGACAAAGCCAAAGGCGACCACACTGTCATCGTTTATGACCTGGGTGGCGGTACCTTCGACGTTTCGGTCATCGAAATCGCCGAAGTCGACGGCGAGCACCAGTTCGAAGTGTTGGCCACCAACGGCGACACGTTCCTGGGTGGTGAAGACTTCGACATTCGTCTGATCGACTACCTCGTTGACGAATTCAAGAAAGAAAGCGGCATGAACCTCAAAGGTGACCCGCTGGCGATGCAGCGTCTGAAAGAAGCTGCTGAAAAAGCCAAGATCGAGCTGTCTTCCAGCCAGTCCACCGACGTCAACCTGCCGTACATCACTGCAGACGCCACCGGTCCGAAGCACCTGAACGTGAAGATCTCCCGCGCCAAGCTGGAATCGCTGGTTGAAGACCTGGTTGCCCGCACCATCGAGCCTTGCCGCATTGCGTTGAAAGACTCCGGTATCGACATCGGTGCGATCAACGACGTGATTCTGGTCGGCGGCCAGACCCGTATGCCGCTGGTTCAGCAGAAAGTCACCGAGTTCTTCGGTAAAGAAGCGCGCAAGGACGTCAACCCTGACGAAGCCGTTGCCATGGGTGCTGCAATTCAAGGTGCGGTACTGGCCGGCGACGTGAAAGACGTTCTCCTGCTGGACGTCAGCCCGCTGACCCTGGGTATCGAAACCATGGGTGGCGTGATGACCGCGCTGATCGAGAAAAACACCACGATTCCTACCAAGAAATCGCAAGTGTTCTCGACTGCCGACGACAACCAGAGCGCCGTGACCATTCACGTGCTGCAAGGTGAGCGCAAACAGGCGGCTTCCAACAAGTCCCTGGGCAAGTTCGACCTGGCCGAGATTCCACCAGCGCCACGTGGCGTGCCTCAGATCGAAGTGACCTTCGACATCGACGCCAACGGCATCCTGCACGTCGGCGCGAAAGACAAGGCTACCGGCAAGACTCAGTCGATCGTAATCAAGGCCAACTCGGGTCTGTCGGATGAAGAAATCCAGCAGATGATCCGCGACGCTGAAGCGAACTCGGAAGCGGACAAGAAGTTCGAAGAGCTGGCGTCTGCCCGTAACCAGGGTGATGCACTGGTTCACTCGACTCGCAAGATGGTCGCTGACGCAGGTGACAAGGTCACTGAAGAAGAGAAGACCGCGATCGAAGCTGCTGTGGTTGCCCTGGAAGCTGCTGTCAAAGGCGACGACAAGGCTGCCATCGACGCCAAGGTCGAAGAGCTGTCGAAAGTCTCCGCTCCGGTCGCTCAGAAGATGTACGCCGAGCAGGCTGAAAAACCTGAAGCCGGTGCTCAGCCTGCGCAGGAAGAGCACAAGGCTGACGACGTCGTCGACGCTGAGTTCGAAGAAGTCAAAGACAACAAGTAAGCGCAGGCTCACTTGATCGCCGGTTGACCGCTTTCAAGCGGTCGCTGGTAGGATGTCGCCGCGCGGGAGCTTGCTCCCGCGTTGGCGTGTCTGGAACACCCGAATTTTCAAGCTGCGCGAAGGTGTCTTCGCGGGCTGTGTGGCAAAGGCGGATGCTCCTGCAATCCGGCTTGTTCTGCCGCTTTCCTCGGTCGATCGAAGGCCGTTGAACCAAGACCAGGATCGTTGAATTGACGTGAGTTGGGTCCGGGCCTGAAAGGGGCTCAACGAGTTCGGCAAACTCAGGAGGGTTATGCCGGGCGTCCTCAAGAGTGCAGAAAACTTATGTCAAAGCGTGACTATTACGAAGTATTGGGGGTGGAGCGCGGCTCCAGCGAGGCGGACCTTAAAAAGGCGTACCGTCGTCTCGCGATGAAGTATCACCCTGACCGCAACCCGGGCGACAAGGCCTCGGAAGATGCGTTCAAAGAAGCCAATGAAGCGTACGAAGTGCTGTCCGATGCCAGCAAACGTGCTGCGTATGATCAATATGGTCATGCCGGTGTCGATCAGAGCATGGGCGGCGGCGGTGCCGGTTTCGGCGGCGCAAACTTCTCCGACATTTTCGGCGATGTCTTCAGCGACTTCTTCGGCGGTGGCCGTGCCGGCGGCGGCGGACGTGGCGGCGCCCAGCGTGGCAGCGACCTGCGCTACACCCTGGAACTGAATCTCGAAGAAGCCGTGCGTGGCACCACCGTCAGCATTCGCGTGCCGACGCTGGTCAACTGCAAGCCGTGTGACGGCAGCGGCGCCAAAAAAGGCTCTTCGCCTGTCACTTGCCCGACTTGCGGCGGCATTGGCCAGGTTCGCATGCAGCAGGGTTTCTTCTCCGTTCAGCAGACCTGCCCGCGTTGCCACGGCAACGGCAAGATCATTTCCGACCCTTGCGATTCCTGCCACGGCGAAGGCCGCGTCGAAGAATACAAGACGTTGTCGGTCAAGGTGCCGGCGGGCGTCGACACGGGCGATCGCATTCGTCTGTCGGGCGAAGGCGAGGCGGGTGTGCAGGGTGGTCCGACGGGCGACCTGTATGTCGTGATCAATGTGCGCGAGCACGCGATTTTCCAGCGCGACGGCAAGCACCTGTACTGCGAAGTGCCGATCAGCTTCACCGACGCTGCGCTGGGTGGCGAGCTTGAAGTGCCGACGCTGGATGGTCGCGTCAAACTGAAAATCCCTGAAGGCACCCAGACCGGCAAGCAATTCCGTCTGCGCGGCAAGGGCGTTGCGCCTGTGCGCGGCGGCGGTGCGGGCGATCTGATGTGCCGCGTTGCGGTGGAGACGCCAGTCAACCTGGGTCGTCGTCAGCGTGAATTGCTCGAAGAGTTCCGTGCCTCGCTGGAAGGCGACAGCTCGCATTCGCCCAAGGCCAGTGGCTGGTTCGAAGGCGTGAAGCGTTTCTTCGGCGATCTCTGAGGAGCAGGGCATGCGACGTATTGCAGTGATGGGCGCTGCCGGGCGTATGGGCAAGCATCTGATCGAAGCCGTTCAGGAGCGCGCGCCGCTGACAGGGCTGACCGCGGCGATCGTTCGTCCGGGCAGCACGATGATCGGTGCCGACGCGGGTGAGCTCGCGTCGATTGGTCGTATCGGTGTGCAGCTGACCGGCAACCTGGAGCAGGTGGCGGACGAGTTCGATGTGCTGATCGATTTCACGCTGCCGGATGTGATGCTGAAAAACCTCGCCTTCTGCCGCAAGGCCGGCAAGGCGATGGTCATCGGCACCACCGGCCTCAGCGCTGAGCAGAAGCAACTGCTGCAGGAAGCCAGCAAAGACATCCCCATCGTCTTCGCGTCCAATTTCAGTGTCGGCGTAAACCTGTCATTCAAGCTGCTGGAAATGGCGGCCAGGGTGATGGGTGACGACGCAGACATCGAAATCATCGAAGCGCATCACCGCAACAAGGTCGATGCGCCTTCGGGAACGGCTGTCAGCATGGGTGAAGTGATCGCGCGGACTTTGGGTCGTGATCTGAGCAAGGTTGCGGTCTACGGCCGTGAGGGTCATACCGGCGTGCGCGAGCGTGACACCATCGGTTTTGCCACGGTGCGCGGTGGTGACGTGGTGGGGGATCATACGGTGCTGTTCGCCGCAGAGGGCGAGCGCCTGGAAATCACCCACAAGGCCTCCAGCCGGATGACCTTTGCCAAGGGAGCCGTGCGCGCTGCGCTGTGGCTCGATGCCAAATCCCCGGGTCTTTACGACATGCAGGATGTGCTCGAGCTTCACTGATTGGCGTAGTTGAACCCGTAACAATGCGGGCAGATCAGGTCTTTTACCTGTATCCTGCCCGCAGTTTTGACCCGCTACGCGATGTCCTGTCGCATTCCTCTGCCTTCAAGGCGTTTTAGCGGTGGATTAAAAAAGCCTTTTTCTGTAAGCTACAGCTTTAGTGTGTCCACTAAAAGCGCGCAGATAATTCGATGAAAAAAGCGGGGTGACGTGTCTATACGTCATTCCGCTTTTTTACAACCTGCGATCGCCCTTTCAGGCTTTATTACGGGAGGTCTTCTTGACTAAGCCAGCCATACTCGCCCTTGCTGATGGCAGCATTTTTCGCGGCGAAGCCATTGGAGCCGACGGCCAGACCGTTGGTGAGGTGGTGTTCAACACCGCAATGACCGGCTATCAGGAAATCCTTACCGATCCTTCCTATGCCCAGCAAATCGTCACCCTGACTTACCCCCACATCGGCAACACCGGCACCACGCCGGAAGACGCCGAGTCCGACCGCGTATGGTCGGCGGGCCTGGTCATTCGCGACCTGCCTCTGGTGGCGAGCAACTGGCGCAACAAGATGTCCCTGGATGATTATCTGAAAGCCAACAATGTCGTCGCCATCGCTGGCATCGACACGCGCCGCCTGACCCGCATTCTGCGTGAGAAAGGCGCGCAGAACGGCTGCATCATGGCCGGTGACGACATTTCGGAAGAAGCGGCCATCGCCGCAGCCCGCGGCTTCCCGGGCCTGAAAGGCATGGACCTCGCCAAAGAAGTCAGCACCAAGGAAACCTACGAGTGGCGCTCCAGCGTCTGGAGCCTGAAGACCGACAGTCATCCGGAACTGGCGGCGGGCGATCTGCCGTACAACGTCGTGGCCTACGACTACGGCGTCAAGACCAACATCTTGCGCATGCTCGTCGAGCGCGGCTGCCGCGTGACCGTGGTGCCCGCCCAGACACCGGCCAGTGAAGTGCTCGCCCTCAACCCTGACGGCGTGTTCCTATCCAACGGCCCTGGCGATCCGGAGCCTTGCGACTACGCGATCCAGGCGATCAAGGACGTGCTGCAGACCGAGATTCCGGTCTTCGGCATTTGCCTGGGTCATCAACTGCTGGCCCTCGCGTCCGGCGCCAAGACCGTCAAGATGGGTCATGGTCACCACGGTGCCAACCACCCGGTGCAGGATCTGGATTCCGGCGTCGTCATGATCACCAGCCAGAACCACGGTTTTGCGGTCGACGAAGCAACCCTGCCAGGCAACGTGCGCGCGATCCACAAATCGCTGTTCGACGGTACCCTGCAAGGCATCGAGCGTACCGACAAGGACGCGTTCAGCTTCCAGGGTCACCCTGAGGCGAGCCCGGGCCCCAACGACGTCGCGCCGCTGTTTGATCGCTTCATCACAGCCATGGCCAAGCGCCGCTGATCGGCGACTTGCGACTGTAGCGAGCAGGTGCACGAGGCGCGCCGGACACGTCCGACCGCGCGCCCGGCACCTCAGAGAATGTTCAAGACGGCTTGCCGACTGACATAGGATTCGAGTGACAACCCATGCCAAAACGTACAGACATTAAAAGCATCCTGATTCTTGGCGCTGGCCCGATCGTGATCGGCCAGGCCTGTGAATTCGACTACTCCGGCGCCCAGGCCTGTAAAGCCCTGCGCGAAGAGGGCTACCGCGTCATCCTGGTCAACTCCAACCCGGCCACCATCATGACCGACCCGGCCATGGCGGACGCGACCTACATCGAGCCGATCAAATGGGCGACCGTCGCCAAGATCATCGAAAAGGAACGCCCGGACGCGCTGCTGCCTACCATGGGTGGCCAGACGGCTCTGAACTGCGCGCTGGACCTGGAGCGCGAAGGCGTTCTGGAGAAGTTCGGCGTCGAAATGATCGGCGCCAACGCCGACACCATCGACAAGGCTGAAGACCGCTCGCGTTTCGACAAGGCCATGAAGGCCATCGGCCTGGAATGCCCGCGTTCGGGTATTGCCCACAGCATGGAAGAGGCCAACGCGGTCCTCGAAAAGCTGGGCTTCCCGTGCATCATCCGTCCCTCCTTCACCATGGGCGGCACCGGTGGCGGCATCGCTTACAACCGTGAAGAGTTCGAAGAAATCTGCGCCCGCGGTCTGGATCTGTCGCCGACCAAAGAGCTGCTGATCGACGAATCGCTGATCGGCTGGAAAGAATATGAAATGGAAGTTGTCCGCGACAAAAAGGACAACTGCATCATCGTCTGCTCCATCGAAAACTTCGACCCGATGGGCGTGCACACCGGTGACTCGATCACTGTCGCGCCTGCGCAGACCCTGACCGACAAGGAATACCAGATCTTGCGGAACGCCTCGCTGGCGGTCCTGCGCGAGATCGGCGTTGAAACCGGCGGCTCGAACGTGCAGTTCGGTATCTGCCCGGACACCGGCCGCATGGTCGTCATCGAGATGAACCCGCGCGTTTCCCGCTCCTCGGCGCTGGCCTCCAAGGCCACGGGCTTCCCGATCGCCAAGGTCGCGGCCAAGCTGGCAGTGGGTTACACCCTGGACGAACTGCAGAACGACATCACCGGCGGCAAGACCCCGGCGTCCTTCGAGCCGTCCATCGACTACGTCGTCACCAAACTGCCTCGCTTCGCGTTCGAGAAATTCTCGAAGGCCGACGCGCGTCTGACCACGCAAATGAAGTCGGTCGGCGAAGTCATGGCGATCGGCCGTACCTTCCAGGAATCGCTGCAGAAAGCCCTACGTGGCCTGGAAGTGGGCGTCAGCGGTCTTGATCCGAAGCTGGATCTGGGCAGCTCGGAAAGCATGAGCATCCTCAAGCGCGAGCTGACCGTTCCGGGCGCCGAGCGCATCTGGTACGTCGCCGACGCATTCCGCGCCGGCATGACGGTCGAGCAGATCTTCGACATGAATATGATCGACCCTTGGTTCCTGGTGCAGATCGAAGATCTCATCAAGGAAGAAGAGAAGGTCAAGACCCTCGGCCTGTCGGCAATCGACCGCGACCTGATGTTCCGCCTCAAGCGCAAGGGCTTCTCCGATGCGCGTCTGGCCAAGCTGTTGGGCGTCACCGAGAAAAACCTGCGCACGCACCGTCACAAGCTTGAGATCTACCCGGTCTACAAGCGTGTCGACACCTGTGCTGCCGAGTTCGCAACCGATACCGCGTACATGTACTCGACGTACGAAGAAGAGTGCGAAGCCAACCCTTCGACGCGCGACAAGATCATGATCCTGGGCGGCGGTCCTAACCGGATCGGCCAGGGCATCGAGTTCGACTACTGCTGCGTTCATGCCGCGCTGGCGCTGCGTGACGACGGGTACGAGACCATCATGGTCAACTGCAACCCGGAAACCGTATCGACCGACTACGACACCTCCGACCGTCTGTACTTCGAGCCGGTGACGCTTGAAGACGTACTGGAGATCGTTCGCGTCGAGAAGCCGAAGGGCGTGATCGTCCAGTACGGCGGCCAGACGCCTCTGAAACTGGCGCGTGCGCTTGAAGCGGCCGGCGTGCCGATCATCGGCACCAGCCCTGATGCCATCGACCGTGCCGAAGACCGTGAGCGTTTCCAGCAAATGGTCGAGCGCTTGAACCTGCGTCAGCCGCCTAACGCCACCGTGCGCAGCGAAGACGAAGCCATTCGCGCTGCAGCGAAAATCGGTTACCCGCTGGTGGTTCGTCCGTCCTACGTACTGGGCGGCCGTGCGATGGAAATCGTCTACGAAGAAGAAGAGCTCAAGCGCTACCTGCGCGAAGCGGTTCAAGTGTCCAACGACAGCCCGGTGCTGCTGGACCACTTCCTCAACTGCGCGATCGAAATGGACGTGGATGCCGTATGTGACGGCACTGACGTCGTCATTGGCGCGATCATGCAGCACATCGAGCAGGCAGGCGTTCACTCCGGTGACTCCGCATGCTCGCTGCCACCGTACTCGCTGCCGGCGCACATCCAGGACGAGATGCGTGAGCAGGTCAAGAAAATGGCCCTCGAGCTCGGCGTCGTCGGCCTGATGAACGTGCAGCTGGCCCTGCAGGGTGAAGACATCTACGTCATCGAAGTGAACCCGCGTGCCTCGCGCACCGTGCCGTTCGTTTCCAAGTGCATCGGTGTCTCTCTGGCCATGATCGCAGCACGCGTCATGGCGGGTAAAACCCTGAAAGAGCTTGGCTTCACCAAAGAAATCATCCCGAATTTCTACAGCGTGAAAGAGGCGGTCTTCCCGTTCGCCAAGTTCCCTGGCGTCGACCCGATCCTCGGCCCGGAGATGAAGTCCACCGGTGAGGTCATGGGTGTCGGCGATACCTTCGGCGAAGCCTTTGCCAAAGCCCAGATGGGCGCCAGCGAAGTGCTGCCGACCGGCGGAACCGCTTTCATCAGCGTGCGTGACGACGACAAGCCGCTGGTGGCTGGCGTTGCCCGCAACCTGATCGAGCTGGGTTTCGAAATCGTTGCAACCGCAGGTACCGCGCGCCTCATCGAGGCAGCCGGCCTGAAAGTGCGTCGCGTCAACAAGGTGACTGAGGGTCGCCCTCACGTGGTCGACATGATCAAGAATGACGAAGTCACGCTGATCATCAACACCACCGAAGGTCGCCAGTCGATCGCGGATTCCTACTCCATCCGTCGCAACGCCTTGCAGCACAAGATCTACTGCACCACGACCATTGCTGCGGGCGAGGCCATCTGTGAAGCGCTGAAGTTCGGCCCTGAAAAGACCGTGCGCCGCTTGCAGGATCTACATGCAGGATTGAAGGCATGAGTATTACCAAATATCCAATGACCGTTCAGGGCGCCCGCGCCCTGGAAGAAGAACTGCACCACCTGAGCAAGGTCGAGCGTCCGCGCTTGAGTCAGGCAATCGGTGAAGCGCGTGAGCTGGGTGATCTGAAGGAGAACGCCGAATACCATGCTGCCCGCGAGGAGCAAGGCATGGTCGAGGCGCGTATCCGCGACATCGAAGGCCGCATGCAGAATGCTGTGATCATCGACGTCACCACGATTCCGCACACCGGCAAGGTGATTTTCGGGTCCACGGTAGAGATAGCCAACGTCGAAACCGACGAAAGCGTGACCTATCAAATCGTTGGCGAAGATGAAGCGGACATCAAGTCGGGCAAGATCTCCGTCGGCTCGCCGATCGCTCGCGCGCTGATCGCCAAAGAAGAAGGCGATGTCGTGGCCGTGAAAACGCCAAGCGGTGTGATTGAGTACGAGATTGTCGAGGTCAAGCACATCTGATCGATGTGTCGGAGGTCGTCCCTTGGGATGACTTCCGGCGACCCGGTTCGGCGGGAGGGGGCGGCAGTGATGCTTCTTGTCTTCGGTCGGTTCCTGTCAGGGCGCGTAGACCGCGCCGCTGACGGGTATCGTCATTATTTGTAGCGGTGTATGTTGGACAGCTGTTTGTTCGGCTGTGGGTTTTTGCGGTAGATCAGCGCCATCTTGCCGATGGTCTGTACCAGTTCCGCACGCCCTTGCTTGCACAGTTCTTCGATCACGGCGCGGCGCTCGTCGCGGTCTTCCAGCTTGATCTGAACCTTGATCAGTTCATGATCCACCAAAGCGCGGTCCAGCTCGGCCAGAACGCCTTCGCTCAGGCCATTGCCAGCTACCATCAGGACCGGCTTCAGGTCATGTCCAATGGATTTGTATTGTTTCTTCTGCTCGTTATTGAGCGGCATAATCTGACCCTTTTCGTCTGATTCTGTAAAATTGGTGGCCATTTTACCCGAGGCCCCGTGGCTCCGCCCAGTTAATCACGACGCATATCATCGAGGTGCCCCGTGGCCCAGCGTTCCAAGAGCAGCCATAACTGGCTGAGAGAGCATTTCAACGATCCTTTCGTCAAACAGGCGCAGAAGGATGGCTATCGCTCGCGAGCGAGTTACAAGCTTCTCGAGATTCAGGAAAAGGACCGCCTGATCCGTCCGGGCATGACTGTGGTCGACCTCGGCGCGGCGCCCGGTGGCTGGTCTCAGGTGACCAGTCGTCTGATTGGTGGTCAAGGTCGCCTGATCGCATCCGACATTCTGGAAATGGACAGCATCCCCGATGTGACCTTTATTCAAGGGGATTTCACAGAAGATGAGGTGTTCAAGCAGATCCTGGCGGCGATCGGTAATACACAAGTAGACCTTGTGATTTCTGATATGGCCCCCAATATGAGTGGATTGAGCGCTGTGGATATGCCACGCGCCATGTTCCTTTGTGAGTTGGCGCTCGACCTGGCGGGTCGGGTCCTGCGTCCAGGTGGTGATTTTCTGATCAAGGTCTTCCAGGGTGAAGGCTTCGATGTGTACCACAAGGAGGTTCGCAAGATGTTCGACAAGGTACAGATGCGCAAGCCTCTGTCCTCCCGCGATCGGTCCCGTGAGCAGTACCTACTGGGCCGGGGTTTCAAGGGCGGTTACGAAGCACCGAGCGACTTTGAGTAAAGGCAATAGCTTTTTTCAAATGGCTTTATTCATGAAGCGTAACGAACATCTTGTAGTCAAAGTTTCACAAAGGGTTACAGACGCCGCCTGCCACGCCTGTAGGATCTGTAGTAAGTTAGGCCGGTGAATATCATGCGAGGCATGCTCCAGCGTGGAGCTTGCTTCAGAGGGTAGCTAATTGAACGATATGGCAAAGAATTTGATCCTGTGGTTGATCATCGCTGCGGTCCTGGTGACCGTGATGAACAACTTCTCCAGCCCGAACGAGCCGCAGACCCTCAACTACTCCGAGTTCATCCAGCAGGTGAAGGATGGCAAGGTCGAGAAAGTTGCCGTTGACGGTTACGTCATCACGGGCAAGCGCAGCGACGGCGACTCCTTCAAGACCATTCGTCCTGCCATCCAGGACAACGGCCTGATCGGCGATCTCGTCGACAACAACGTCGTCATTGAAGGCAAGCAGCCTGAGCAGCAGAGCATCTGGACTCAGTTGCTCGTCGCCAGCTTCCCGATTCTCGTGATCATTGCCGTCTTCATGTTCTTCATGCGCCAGATGCAAGGCGGCGCGGGGGGCAAAGGCGGGCCAATGAGTTTCGGCAAGAGCAAGGCGCGTCTGCTCTCCGAAGATCAGGTCAAGACCACGCTGGCTGACGTCGCCGGTTGCGACGAAGCTAAAGAAGAAGTCGGCGAGCTCGTTGAATTCCTGCGTGACCCGGGTAAGTTCCAGCGTCTGGGCGGCCGTATTCCGCGCGGTGTGCTGATGGTCGGTCCTCCGGGTACCGGTAAAACCTTGCTGGCAAAAGCCATTGCCGGTGAGGCCAAAGTGCCGTTCTTCACTATTTCCGGTTCTGACTTCGTCGAAATGTTCGTGGGTGTCGGTGCAAGCCGCGTTCGTGACATGTTCGAGCAAGCCAAGAAGCACGCGCCTTGCATCATCTTCATCGACGAAATCGACGCCGTGGGCCGCCATCGTGGCGCGGGCATGGGCGGCGGTCACGATGAGCGTGAGCAGACTTTGAACCAGTTGCTGGTCGAGATGGACGGCTTCGAGATGAATGACGGCATCATCGTCATCGCTGCGACCAACCGTCCCGACGTACTTGACCCCGCGCTGCTGCGTCCAGGCCGTTTCGACCGTCAGGTCGTGGTCGGTCTGCCAGACATCCGTGGCCGCGAGCAGATCCTCAAAGTGCACATGCGTAAAGTGCCAATGGGCGACGACGTCAATGCTGCGGTTATCGCACGTGGCACGCCTGGTTTCTCCGGTGCGGACCTGGCCAACCTGGTCAACGAAGCTTCGCTGTTCGCTGCCCGCGTGGGCAAACGCATCGTCGAGATGAAAGAGTTCGAGCTGGCAAAAGACAAGATCATGATGGGCGCCGAGCGCAAATCGATGGTCATGTCCGAGAAAGAGAAGCAGAACACCGCTTATCACGAAGCCGGTCACGCGATCGTTGGTCGAGTCGTGCCGGAGCATGACCCGGTGTACAAGGTCTCGATCATCCCGCGCGGTCGTGCATTGGGTGTGACGATGTTCCTGCCGGAAGAAGATCGCTACAGCTTGTCCAAGCGCGCGCTGATCAGTCAGATCTGCTCGCTCTATGGCGGTCGTATCGCAGAAGAGATGACGCTGGGCTTCGACGGTGTTACCACCGGTGCGTCCAACGACATCATGCGTGCCAGTCAGATTGCGCGGAACATGGTCACCAAATGGGGCCTGTCCGAGAAGCTCGGCCCGCTGATGTATTCGGAAGAAGAGGATGGCGGTTACCTGGGTCGCGGCGGTGGCGGTCAAAACGCCAGCCTGTCCGCTGACACAGCGCGCCTGATCGACTCCGAAGTGCGCAGCATCATCGACCAGTGCTACGGCACCGCGAAGCAGATCCTTACTGACAATCGCGACAAGCTGGACGCGATGGCCGACGCACTGATGAAGTACGAAACCATCGACGCCGAGCAGATCGATGACATCATGGCTGGCCGCACGCCTCGTGAGCCGCGGGACTGGGAAGGGGGTTCCGGAGCGTCCGGTACGCCAACCGCTCCTGTCGGGCCGCGCCCGGAAACGCCGATCGGCGGTCCAGCTGCTGACCACTAAGGGCTGACATGACTTCTGTGCTTCACCCGACCCGGTTGCCTTGCGGCAACCGGGTTCTTGATTTATCCCGGACCCATGTCATGGGAATCCTCAACATTACCCCTGATTCGTTCTCTGACGGCGGCCGTTTCGCACGGCGCGACCTGGCGCTGAGCCATGCCGAAGCCATGGTGGCTGCTGGAGCGACGCTGATCGATGTGGGTGGCGAGTCCACTCGCCCTGGCGCCCGCGCCGTTTCTCCCGTGGAAGAGCTTGAGCGCGTAGCGCCCATCGTGGAGGCGATCAGCCGTGAGCTGGACGTGGTCATTTCAGTCGACACGTCTACGCCTGCGGTCATTCGCGAAACCGCTCGGCTGGGGGCGGGGCTGATCAATGACGTGCGGTCCCTGCGTCGTGATGGCGCGCTCGACGCTGCGGTCGCGACCGGGCTTCCGGTGTGCCTGATGCACATGCGTGGCGAACCGACCGACATGCAGAACGACCCGCACTACGATGATTTGGTCGGGGAGGTCAGCGCTTTTCTGCAGGCGCGTATGGATCAATGTGTCGCCGCCGGTATCCCGGCTGACAAGATTATCCTCGACCCTGGCTACGGCTTCGCCAAAACCCTTGAGCACAATCTGAGCCTGTTCAAGCATATGGAGGCGCTGCATGCACTGGGCCGCCCGCTGTTGGTGGGTGTGTCACGCAAGAGCATGATCGGCAAAGTGCTGGACAAGCCGGTTGATCAGCGCCTGTACGGAGCGCTTGCGCTGGCCGCAATGGCGATGATCAAGGGCGCGAGAATTTTACGTGTGCATGATGTGGCGGAAACCGTCGACGTCGTGCGCATGATTGCTGCTGTTGAATCGGCAAAATAAGAAATCTGGAGCACCCATGAGCACTAAGAAATATTTCGGAACCGACGGCATTCGCGGTCGTGTAGGCCAATTCCCGATCACTCCTGATTTCATGCTCAAGCTGGGATGGGCCGCGGGGATGGCTTTCCGCAAGATGGGCGCTTGCCGGATTCTGGTAGGTAAGGACACACGTATTTCAGGCTACATGTTCGAATCGGCGCTGGAGGCAGGTCTCTCGGCTGCCGGTGCAGACGTGATGCTGCTCGGTCCTATGCCGACGCCAGCCATTGCCTACCTGACACGGACTTTCCACGCTGAAGCGGGCATCGTCATCAGTGCTTCGCACAATCCGCACCACGACAACGGCATCAAGTTCTTCTCCGGGCAGGGCACCAAGCTGCCGGACGAGATCGAAATGATGATCGAAGAGTTGCTGGACACGCCGATGACGGTCGCTGAGTCGGAGAAGCTCGGCAAGGTTTCGCGTATCAACGACGCGGCCGGTCGCTACATCGAGTTCTGCAAGAGCAGCGTTCCCACCAGTACCGATTTTGCGGGCCTCAAGCTGGTTGTCGATTGCGCCCATGGCGCGACGTATAAGGTGGCGCCGAATGTCTTTCGCGAACTGGGCGCGCAGGTCAGCGTGCTGTCGGCAGCGCCTAATGGCCTGAACATCAATGACAACTGCGGCTCGACGCACATGAGTGCGCTGCAGGCGGCTGTCGTGGCTGAGAAAGCCGATCTTGGCATCGGTTTCGACGGTGACGGCGACCGCGTGCTGATGGTCGATCATACTGGCGCGGTAGTGGACGGTGACGAGTTGCTGTACATCATTGCGCGCGACTTGCACGAGCGCGGGCGCTTGCAGGGCGGCGTCGTCGGGACCCTCATGAGCAACCTGGGTCTTGAGCTGGCGCTTGCCGATCTGCACATCCCTTTCGTGCGCGCCAATGTGGGCGATCGCTACGTCATCGCCGAGTTGCTCGAGCGGAACTGGCAGGTCGGTGGCGAGAACTCCGGCCACGTTGTCTGCTTCCAGCACACCACCACAGGCGATGCCATCATCGCCGCGCTGCAGGTGCTGCTCGCGTTGCGTCGTACGGGCGAGAGCCTGGCTCAGGCGCGTCAGGGGCTGCGCAAGTGTCCCCAGGTGCTGGTCAATGTTCGCTTCGAGGGCGGCTCGGTCGATCCGGTCGAGCATCCGGCGGTCAAGGAAGCTTGCGCCCGCGTGACAGCGGCCATGGGTGGTCGCGGCCGCGTATTGCTGCGCAAGTCCGGGACAGAGCCGCTGGTGCGCGTCATGGTCGAAGGCGAGGACGAAACCCTGGTCGCCGGCTATGCCGATGAACTGGCAAAACTGGTTGCTGAAGTTTGCGCCTGATTCGGCTTGCCAGTGTTGAAACTGTTGGGTAACATCTGCGCCCACTTTGACCGACGAGGTACAGCATGCGTCGCCCTATGGTAGCTGGTAACTGGAAAATGCACGGTACCTGCGCCAGCGTCGCTGAGCTGGTCGAGGGTCTGGCAAACATGACCCTCCCAAGCGGTGTTGACGTCGCGGTATTTCCGCCAAGTCTGCATGTCAGCTTCGTTGTCGATTGTCTGGAAGGACAGCCGATTCAAGTCGGCGCGCAGAACTGCGCGCACGAGGCGGGTCAAGGTGCGTTGACGGGCGAGATATCTTCGACCCAGTTGGCGGATGCAGGTTGCAAGCTGGTGCTTGTAGGGCATTCGGAGCGTCGCCAGATAATGGGCGAGAGCAATGAAGTCCTTGTCCGCAAGTTTGCGGCGGCCCAGGCAAGTGGACTGACCCCGGTGCTGTGCATCGGTGAAACACTTGAGCAGCGCGAGGCAGGCAAAACGCTCGAAGTTGTCGGTCAGCAGATCGACAGCGTCATCGAAGAGCTTGGCATCGATGCTTTTGTGAATGCGGTGATTGCTTACGAGCCGGTCTGGGCCATTGGTACCGGGCTGACAGCCTCGCCGGAACAGGCGCAGGAAGTGCACGCAGCCATTCGTGCGCAGTTGGCGAAAGAGAATTCTGAAGTCGCGCAAGGTGTGCGTCTTCTATATGGCGGCAGCGTGAAGGCGGCCAATGCGGCTGAACTGTTCGGCATGCCGGATATCGATGGGGGCCTCATTGGTGGTGCCTCCCTGAATGCAGATGAGTTCGGTGCGATCATTCGCGCCGCGGGAAACTGAAAAAATGCTGGAAACAGTCGTAGTCGTTCTTCATCTGCTGGGTGCCCTGGGCGTTGTTGCTCTGGTTTTGCTGCAGCAGGGTAAAGGTGCGGACGCTGGCGCGTCGTTCGGAGCAGGTGCATCAAATACTGTCTTCGGAGGCCAAGGTTCCTCTACCTTTCTTAGTAAGTTTACTGCTATACTTGCCGCCTGTTTCTTTTTGACCAGCTTGGGGTTAGGTTACTTTGCTAAAGAGAAAGCTCACCAGCTGACTCAAGTAGGTTTGCCAGATCCAGCAGTGTTGGAAGTGAAGCAAAAACCGGCGACAGATGATGTTCCGGTCCTGGAAGGACAACAGAAACCAGCCGCTGCACCAGCTGACGTTCCTGCCGCTCCAGAACAGAAGTAACACGGGATTCGCAGTCGTTATTGGGACTGCAGAAAGAGTTGTAATGCCGAGGTGGTGGAATTGGTAGACACGCAACCTTGAGGTGGTTGTGCCCATAGGGTGTAGGGGTTCGAGTCCCCTTCTCGGTACCAATTAACAAGATAGCCCGCAGTAGCGGGCTTTCTTGTAGGTGGATGTGTCGGATTGACCCGATTCGGGATCAGTCGTATACTTCCGCCCCAGCTTTGTCGCGGGGTGGAGCAGTCTGGTAGCTCGTCGGGCTCATAACCCGAAGGTCGTTGGTTCAAATCCAGCCCCCGCAACCAGTTTTAGCGGAGCCCCTTTTCAGGGGCTTTTTGTTAGCTGGACACTTTATTACGCCGCTGTTGACGGCGTTTTTCATGATGGGCGCTTTGCCCATTTTTTATTTGCACAGCATGCACGAGGGGGTTCAGGTGTCGAGCAAGCTAGAACAGTTGCAGGCCTTGCTGGCCCCGGTGGTCGTGGCCCTTGGCTATGAATGCTGGGGTATCGAGTTTTCGGCCCAGGGTCGTCACTCAATGTTGCGCGTTTATATCGATAAAGAGGGCGGTGTGCTGGTGGACGATTGCGCCATCGTCAGCCGCCAGATCAGCGGTGTTCTGGACGTAGAAGATCCGATCAGCTCCGAATATACGCTCGAAGTTTCTTCTCCTGGCATGGAACGCCCGCTGTTCACGATCGAGCAGTTTGCAGCCTTTGCCGGGGAACAAGTGAAGATAAAGCTGCGTTCGCCCTTCGACGGTCGACGCAACTTTCAAGGCCTTCTCCGCGGGGTGGAGGAGCAGGATGTCGTGGTGCAAGTGGATGATCACGAATACCTGTTGCCGATCGATCTGATCGACAAGGCCAACATTATTCCCACGTTTGACTGAGACGTGCCAGATACTGCGGATCCCGCGGATCCAATGGCTTGCGAAAGGCGAGGCGTACGATGAGCAAAGAAGTACTGCTGGTTGTTGAGTCGGTATCCAATGAAAAGGGCGTACCGGCCGGTGTGATTTTTGAAGCGCTGGAAATAGCTCTGGCTACGGCCACTAAAAAGCGTTTCGAGGACGAAGTTGACCTGCGTGTGGAAATCAACCGCCACACAGGTGCATATGAGACTTTCCGTCGCTGGACTGTCGTTGAGGAAGACGATCTCGACGATCCGGCTATTGAGACGTGGCCGAGCAAGGTCGCCGAGACTCATCCCGGCGCCAAGGTCGGTGATGTAGTAGAAGAAAAGATCGAGTCCATCGAGTTCGGTCGTATCGCTGCCCAGACTGCCAAGCAAGTCATTGTGCAGAAAGTTCGCGAAGCCGAACGCGCTCAGGTGGTTGACGCTTATCGTGAGCGCCTTGGCGAAATCATTTCCGGCACTGTTAAAAAAGTTACACGAGACAATGTCATCGTCGACTTGGGCAACAATGCCGAGGCTCTGCTGGCGCGTGAAGACATCATTTCGCGGGAGACTTTCCGTGTGGGTGTTCGCGTTCGTGCATTGCTCAAAGAGATCCGCACTGAAAACCGCGGTCCTCAGCTGATCCTGTCGCGCACTGCGCCAGAGATGCTGATCGAGCTGTTCCGGATTGAAGTTCCGGAAATCGCCGAAGGTCTCATCGAGGTGATGGCTGCCTCTCGTGATCCTGGTTCGCGTGCAAAAATCGCAGTTCGCTCCAAGGACAAACGCATCGACCCGCAAGGCGCCTGCATCGGCATGCGCGGTTCGCGTGTCCAGGCAGTTTCCGGCGAGTTGGGCGGCGAGCGTGTGGATATCGTGCTGTGGGACGACAACCCTGCACAGTTCGTCATCAACGCCATGTCGCCTGCCGAAGTGGCAGCGATCATCGTTGATGAAGACGCCCATGCCATGGACATCGCTGTCGGCGCGGACAATCTGGCCCAGGCGATTGGCCGCGGTGGTCAGAATGTGCGCCTGGCGAGTCAGTTGACTGGCTGGACCCTGAACGTAATGACCGAATCGGACATCCAGGCCAAGCAGCAAGCGGAAACCGGCGACATCCTGCGCAACTTCATCGACGAGCTGGAAGTCGACGAAGAACTCGCACAGGTGCTGGTAGACGAAGGCTTCACCAGCCTGGAAGAGATTGCCTACGTACCGTTGGAAGAAATGCTCAACATCGACGGCTTTGACGAAGACATCGTCAACGAGCTTCGTGCTCGTGCCAAGGATCGCTTGTTGACTAAAGCCATCGCTACTGAGGAAAAGCTGGCAGACGCCCATCCGGCCGAAGACCTGCTCTCGCTTGAGGGTATGGACAAGGATTTGGCGATGGAACTGGCGGTGCGCGGCGTAATTACCCGCGAAGACCTGGCCGAGCAGTCTATTGACGATCTGCTCGACATCGACGGCATTGACGATGATCGTGCCGGCAAGTTGATCATGGCCGCCCGAGCCCATTGGTTCGAGTAAGTAAATGCGGCCTGAGGAGAGAAGTGCATGACGCAAGTCACGGTGAAAGAACTGGCCAAAACGGTCGACACACCGGTAGAGCGCCTGTTACAGCAGATGCGTGAGGCAGGTCTGCCGCACACCGCCGCCGAGCAAGTTGTGACCGATAACGAAAAACAAGCCCTGTTGACGCACCTGAAAAGCGGCCACAAGGCTAAAGTGGAAGAACCGCGCAAGATCACTTTGCAGCGTAAAACCACCAGTACTCTGCGCGTTGCTGGCAGCAAGAGCATCAGCGTTGAAGTGCGCAAGAAGAAAGTCTTCGTACAGCGCAGCCCGGAAGAGATCGAAGCCGAGCGCAAGCGCGAGCAGGAAGAGCGTCGTGCGGTAGACAACGCCGCTCGTCAAAAGGCTGAAGAAGAAGCCCGTCAGCGTGCCGAAGAAGAAGCGCGCCGTCAGCCTGCGCCTGCTCCGCAAGCATCGGAAGCGGTTGCTGCGCCGGTTCAGTCCGAGCCAGCGCCTCAGGTCGCCGCCGAGCCTGTGCAGGAAGCTCCGGTCGCTGCACCGGCTCCAGTTGCCGAGCGCAAGAAGGACGAACAGCGTCGTCCTGACAAGCCACGCAACGACGACAACAATCGTCGCGGCGGTGGTGGTGATGGCGAGCGCAAGAACGCTCCTCATCGCGCTTCGGTCAAGGAAAAGGCGCCAGCGCCACGCGTTGCCCCACGGACTACCGACGAAGAAAGCGATGGCTTCCGTCGCGGCGGTCGCGGCAAGGCCAAGCTGAAGAAACGCAACGCTCACGGTTTCCAGAACCCTACCGGTCCTGTGGTTCGTGAAGTGAAGATCGGCGAGACCATCACTGTGGGCGATCTGGCCCAGCAGATGTCGGTCAAGGCCGCTGAAATCATCAAGTTCATGTTCAAGCTGGGCACCCCGGCCACCATCAACCAGGTTCTGGATCAGGAAACTGCCCAGCTGGTCGCTGAAGAACTGGGCCACAAAGTGACCCTGGTCAGCGACACCGCCCTGGAAGATTCCCTGGCAGAGTCCCTGAAGTTCGAAGGTGAAACCGTTCCTCGTGCGCCGGTCGTTACCGTCATGGGTCACGTTGACCATGGTAAGACCTCGCTGCTCGACTACATCCGTCGTGCCAAGGTTGCCGCTGGCGAAGCCGGTGGTATCACCCAGCACATCGGCGCGTATCACGTGGAAACCGATCGCGGCATGGTGACCTTCCTCGACACCCCTGGTCACGCTGCGTTTACCGCAATGCGTGCTCGTGGTGCGAAGGCAACCGACATCGTGATCCTGGTTGTCGCAGCTGACGACGGCGTCATGCCGCAGACCATCGAAGCCGTGCAGCACGCACAGGCCGCCGGTGTTCCGCTGGTGGTCGCGGTCAACAAGATCGACAAGCCGGGCGCTGACATGGACCGCATCCGCAGTGAGCTTTCGGTTCACGGCGTGACGTCGGAAGACTGGGGTGGCGATACTCCATTCGTCCCTGTGTCGGCCAAGGTCGGTACCGGTGTCGACGAACTGCTCGAAGCGGTTCTGCTGCAAGCCGAAGTGCTTGAGCTGGTCGCCACGCCGTCGGCCCCAGGTCGTGGTGTCGTCGTTGAATCGCGTCTGGACAAGGGCCGTGGCCCGGTCGCCACTGTTCTGGTTCAGGACGGTACGCTGCGTCAGGGCGACATGGTTCTGGTCGGATCGAACTACGGTCGCGTTCGCGCCATGCTCGACGAGAACGGCAAGCCGATCAAGGAAGCCGGTCCATCCATCCCTGTCGAGATCCTCGGCCTGGACGGTACGCCGGATGCCGGTGACGAGATGAGCGTGGTTGCCGACGAGAAGAAAGCCCGTGAAGTGGCTCTGTTCCGTCAAGGCAAGTTCCGCGAAGTCAAGCTGGCCCGTGCTCACGCCGGCAAGCTGGAAAACATCTTCGAGAACATGGGTCAGGAAGAGAAGAAGACGCTCAACATCGTCCTCAAATCCGACGTCCGCGGTTCTCTGGAAGCATTGCAGGGCGCTTTGAATGGCCTTGGCAACGACGAAGTACAAGTGCGTGTAGTGGGCGGCGGCGTCGGTGGTATCACCGAAAGCGACGCTAACCTGGCGCTGGCTTCCAACGCTGTACTGTTCGGCTTCAACGTGCGTGCCGATGCCGGCGCTCGCAAGATCGTCGAGCAGGAAGGTCTGGACATGCGTTACTACAACGTCATCTACGACATCATCGAAGACGTCAAGAAAGCCCTCACCGGTATGCTTGGCAGCGACGTCCGGGAGAACATCCTGGGTATCGCCGAAGTTCGAGACGTATTCCGTTCGCCGAAATTCGGTGCGATCGCTGGTTGCATGGTCATCGAAGGCGTTGTGTTCCGTAACCGTCCGATCCGCGTACTGCGCGAAGACATCGTTATCTTCGAAGGCGAGCTGGAATCCCTGCGTCGCTTCAAGGATGACGCTTCCGAAGTGCGTGCCGGCATGGAATGCGGTATCGGCGTCAAGAGCTACAACGACGTCAAGGTCGGCGACAAGATCGAAGTGTTCGAGAAGGTCCAAGTGGCTCGCAGCCTCTGAATCGCGAGCTTCAGGAGTCATGGCAGTCGTCGCATGCAAATGCCCGGCGTCTGTCATGGACTCTAAACGCAACGCCCGGTCCGGCTTCTGCCAGGCCGGGCGTTTGCCGCTTTCAGACTCTGCCGCTTTTGCTGCAGGTCAGTGACAGGTAACAAGACATGGCAAAAGAATACAGCCGTACCCAACGTATCGGCGATCAGATGCAGCGCGAGCTGGCACAGCTGATCCGTCGTGAGATCAAGGATCCGCGCGTCGGCCTGGTCACCATCACCGCAGTCGACGTCAGCCGTGACGTCGGTCATGCCAAGATCTTCATCACCGTGATGGGGCAGGACACCGCCGAAGAGATCGCTCAGTCGATCAAGGCGCTGAACTCTGCCGCAGGTTTCCTGCGCATGCAGCTGGCCCGCGAGATGAAGCTGCGCAGCGTTCCGCAATTGCATTTCCACTACGACGAAAGCGTTGCCCGTGGCGCGCATCTGTCGGCGCTGATCGAGCGCGCAGTGGCTGAAGACGGTCAGCACGAGCCGGCGGCCAAAGATGGCTCGGAGGAGTAACGGCGTGGCTCAGGTCAAGCGCATCCGCCGCAATGTCAGCGGCATCATCCTGCTCGACAAGCCGCTGGGTTTCACTTCCAATGCGGCTTTGCAAAAGGTGCGCTGGCTGCTCAATGCAGAGAAGGCTGGCCACACCGGCAGCCTCGATCCATTGGCGACCGGCGTGCTGCCGCTGTGCTTCGGCGAAGCGACCAAGTTCTCCCAGTACCTGCTCGACTCCCACAAGGGATACGAGACCCTGATGCAGCTGGGCAAGACCACCACCACGGCTGACGCCGAAGGTGAGGTTTTGCAGACGCGGCCGGTGACCGTTGGTCGCTCGGATATCGAAGCGGTACTCCCGGATTTTCGTGGAAATATCAGTCAGATACCGCCGATGTACTCCGCCCTCAAGCGTGATGGCCAACCGTTGTACAAGTTGGCTCGAGCAGGGGAAGTGGTGGAGCGCGAAGCGCGTTCTGTTACTATTGCGCGCCTGGAATTATTGGCGTGTGAAGGCGAGACCGCGCGTCTGGCTGTCGACTGCAGCAAAGGCACCTATATCCGCACCCTCGTGGAAGATATCGGTGAGAAGCTAGGCTGCGGTGCGTATGTCGCCGAGCTGCGTCGCACGCAGGCCGGGCCTTTCACGCTGGCCCAGACGGTCACGCTGGAAGAGCTTGAAGCGGTACACGCCGAAGGCGGCAACGAAGCAGTCGATCGTTTCCTGATGCCATCGGACAGCGGTCTGCTGGACTGGCCTCTGTTGCAGTTTTCCGAGCACAGTTCGTTCTACTGGCTGCACGGTCAGCCAGTCAGAGCCCCGGATGCGCCGAAGTTCGGCATGGTACGGGTGCAGGATCATGAAGGACGCTTCATCGGGATCGGTGAAGTGAGCGAAGACGGGCGCATTGCGCCGCGTCGGCTGATTCGGTCAGAGTGACCGAACCCGTCGAGTCAGGGTTGTCCTGGCGCGGCGGTACGAGGGTGGCTGTCAACAGGCATGGTCACTCCTCACTTTTTAATACGAGAGTCTGCTCTCGGCCTGTTGAAACCGTCGCTTTGACGGTTTCCTGATATAAGGAATGCCCACATGGCACTCAGCGTTGAAGAAAAAGCTCAGATCGTAACCGACTACCAGCAAGCTGTTGGTGACACTGGTTCGCCAGAAGTGCAAGTTGCACTGCTGACCGCCAACATCAACAAACTGCAAGGCCACTTCAAGGCCAACGGTAAGGACCACCACTCCCGTCGTGGTCTGATCCGTATGGTAAACCAGCGTCGCAAGCTGCTGGATTACCTGAAAGGTAAGGACGTTAGCCGTTACAGCGCCCTGATCGGTCGTCTGGGTCTGCGTCGCTAATAACGACGTTGCAAGAGGTTGGTTGTTCGTCACGTCCCGCAGGTTTCGTACCGGTGGGCTGGCGGGCTCCCAGCCTCTAGTTTTATCTGGACTGCCGAAGGGTCCGATTCCCTCGCTGCCCAAGAATTCGCAAGAAACCAGTTCCCCCAAGAGCCACAAAGAAGGTAGGAAACCGTGAACCCGGTAATCAAGAAGTTTCAATTCGGTCAATCGACCGTAACCCTGGAGACAGGCCGCATCGCCCGTCAAGCCTCTGGTGCAGTATTGGTCACCGTTGACGACGACGTCACCGTACTCGTGACTGTGGTCGGCGCCAAACAGGCAGACGCTGGCAAGGGCTTCTTCCCGCTGTCCGTTCACTACCAAGAAAAAACCTACGCTGCCGGCAAGATCCCCGGCGGTTTCTTCAAGCGTGAAGGCCGTCCTTCCGAGAAAGAAACCCTGACCTCGCGTCTGATCGACCGTCCGATCCGCCCACTGTTTCCCGAAGGCTTCATGAACGAAGTGCAGGTTGTCTGCACCGTCGTTTCCACCAGCAAGAAAACCGATCCGGACATCGCTTCGATGATCGGTACCTCGGCTGCCCTGGCGATCTCCGGCATTCCATTCGACGGCCCGATCGGCGCCGCGCGTGTTGCTTTCCACGAAAGCACCGGTTACCTGCTGAACCCGACTTACGAGCAACTGAAAGCATCGAGCCTGGACATGGTCGTTGCCGGTACCGAAGAAGCGGTACTGATGGTTGAATCCGAAGCCAAAGAGCTGACCGAAGACCAGATGCTGGGCGCTGTTCTGTTCGCTCACGACGAATTCCAGGCTGTCATCAAAGCCGTCAAGGACCTCGCCGCCGAAGCTGCCAAGCCGACCTGGACCTGGGCTCCGAAGGCTGAAGCCACCGACCTGCTGGGCGCCATCCGCTCCGAGTTCGGCGCAGCCATCTCCGAGGCTTACACCATCACCGTCAAGGCCGACCGCTATGCGCGCCTGGGCGAGCTGAAGGATCAAGTCGTTGCCAAGCTGGCCGTTGAAGAAGGCAGCCCGTCTGCTTCGGAAGTCAAAGCTGCATTCGGCGAAATCGAATACCGCACCGTTCGCGAAAACATCGTCAACGGCAAGCCACGTATCGACGGCCGCGACACCCGCACCGTACGTCCTCTGAACATCGAAGTCGGTGTTCTACCCAAGACTCACGGTTCGGCACTGTTCACCCGTGGTGAAACTCAGGCGCTGGTCGTGGCGACGCTGGGTACTGCGCGTGACGCACAGCTGCTCGACACCCTCGAAGGCGAAAAGAAAGACCCGTTCATGCTGCACTACAACTTCCCTCCGTTCTCGGTGGGCGAGTGTGGTCGCATGGGTGGCGCTGGTCGTCGCGAAATCGGCCACGGCCGCCTGGCTCGTCGTTCGGTTCAGGCCATGCTGCCGCCGGCTGATGCGTTCCCTTACACCATTCGCGTGGTGTCGGAAATCACCGAGTCCAACGGTTCCAGCTCCATGGCTTCGGTCTGCGGTGCTTCCCTGGCTCTGATGGACGCTGGTGTGCCGATGAAGGCGCCGGTTGCCGGTATCGCCATGGGTCTGGTCAAGGAAGGCGAGAAGTTCGCCGTTCTGACCGACATCCTGGGTGACGAAGACCACCTCGGCGACATGGACTTCAAAGTGGCCGGTACCGCCAAAGGCGTCACCGCGCTGCAGATGGACATCAAGATCAAGGGCATCACCGAAGAAATCATGGAGATCGCCCTGGGCCAGGCCCTGGAAGCTCGCCTGAACATCCTTGGTCAGATGAACCAGATCATCGGTCAGTCGCGCACCGAGCTGTCGGAAAACGCTCCGACCATGATCGCGATGAAGATCGACACCGACAAGATCCGTGACGTCATCGGTAAAGGCGGCGCGACCATTCGTGCCATCTGCGAAGAGACCAAGGCATCGATCGATATCGAAGACGACGGCTCGATCAAGATCTTCGGCGAAACCAAGGAAGCCGCTGAGGCAGCACGTCAGCGCGTTCTGGGCATCACCGCAGAAGCTGAAATCGGCAAGATCTATGTCGGTAAGGTTGAGCGCATCGTCGACTTCGGCGCGTTCGTCAACATCCTGCCTGGCAAAGACGGCCTGGTGCACATCTCCATGCTGAGCGATGCTCGCGTCGAGAAAGTCACCGACGTGCTGAAAGAAGGTCAGGAAGTCGAAGTGCTGGTACTGGACGTCGATAACCGCGGCCGTATCAAGCTGTCGATCAAAGACGTTGCAGCTGCCAAGGCGTCAGGCGTTTAAGCGCCCCTGCTTAGGCAACGGAAAGGGCCCTTCGGGGCTCTTTTTTTTCGTGTGCAATTAGTGAGTTGCGCGTTTCGGGGGCCTGTGAACACGTGCAGAACATGCAAGTTGCAAGCGGAACTTTCCGTAAACGGGCAATCTGCACGATGCATCATTCGGCTATTGTTTGTAACTCATTGATTTATATGAAAAAACTGCGTTGAATAAGTTTGGCACACCGCTTGCGATATACCAGTAACCCTGCAGCCAACGACGTTGGCGCAGATTTTGAGAAAAACAGGAGTTACTCGTATGAAGAAGTTCGCTATCGCTGCCGCTACTGCCACTGCTCTGACGCTGACTATGGCTAACGTAGCCATGGCTCAAACCTCTACTCAGGCTCCAATGGTGGTAGCCGCAGGTGAAGTCGCCAAAACCAAAGAAGCTACTTCCGACACCTGGATCACCACCAAGGTCAAATCCGACCTGCTGACCGAGAAAGGCATTCCAGGCTCCGACATCAAGGTTGAAACCAACAAAGGCGTGGTTTCCCTATCGTCGACTGTCGCTGTGACTGAAGCTCAGAAAACCACCGCAGTGGCTATCACCAAGAAAATCAAAGGCGTGAAAGCTGTTTCGGCTGACGGTCTGAAAGCTGAGTAATACCGATTCGACAGAACCGAAAGAACGGGCGATCGACGGCCAGGGAGGCCGCCGGTTGATCGATTGAAGGTTCATGCGAAGGCCATAAGGATGTGGCCATTACAGGCCCCGGCGCTCGCGCCGGGGCCTGTTCTATTTGGGGCAGGAAAAGAACGGAGCACAGCCGTTCAGGATTGAATGTCGGCTCATTGATAATCTGTCTCGATCAGGAGTATCTGGGTATATTTGTATCCGCTCTGACACTTTGGTGTGATGGGCAACTGTCTTTTTTTGAATAACTATTACGCTGCGTTGCTCCGTCCTTTCCTGGATCGGGGGCGATGAAGGGCGTTTGCCCCGGTCGACACATTTGCGCTGCCAATCCAGTTACCCACAATAAGGCCAGACTGTCGCAATGAATACCGTCCCTGCAGCGAGTCTGCGCAACCCTCGGGCTGAAGTGTCGCCCAGCATCTGGTTGCTCAGACTGGGTTCCGCCATGCTGACGCTGGTCATCTTCCTGATGGATTGGCTCAGCACCCTCGATGTCGCAATCGCCGTGCTCTATGTCGCCGTGATTCTGATGTCCGGAGACCTCTTTTCACGCAAGGGCGTGGCCACCGTTGCGTGCGTCTGTGGTTTTCTGACCCTGCTGGCGTACCTGCTCTCCCATGGAACGGGCTGGCTGCTGCCGCCGTTCGCCCGCTGTCTGGTGAGCCTTGCAGCGATCGGCATCACCGGCCTGCTTGTCCTGAAATACAGAATCTCCAAAGACGCGTTACGCGAGCAAGTGCGCCTGCTGCATCGCAGCGAGGCTTTCCTGGCGGGCGCTCAGCGTCTCAGCCAGACCGGAAGCATCGGGCTGAAATTGCCCAGTGCCGAAATGTACTGGTCCGACGAAGCCCGGCGTATTTTCGACTTCGATGAGCAGCTGCAACCGACGCTCGAATACATGATGGGCCGCGTTCATCCGGAAGACACCGACGGGCTCAAGGCGCTGATCGAGCAGGCGTACGCGCAGCACGCCAATATGGAAACCGAATTTCGCCTGCTGATGGCGGACGGTTCGAGCAAATTCGTGCGCATGCTTGCGCAGCAGGCGCACGACGCGTCAGGGTGCTGTGAGTACATCGGCGCGTTGATGGATGTCACAGCGAGCAAGAATGCCGAAGAGGCCCTGCATCGCTCGCAGAGCCAGTTGGCCCACGTGACCCGGGTGACGACGCTGGGTGAGATGGCGGCCTCCATTGCCCATGAAGTCAATCAACCCCTGGCCGCAGTGACCACCAATGCCGAAGCCGGGTTGCGCTGGCTCAACCGCGACGTGCCGGATCTGGGGGAGGTGCGCAGTGCCATCGAGCGCATCAAAAGCGAGGCGCATCGTGCCAGCGAGGTCATCCGCCGTATCCGCAGCCTTTCCCGCAAGAACGACCCCAGCCACGTGCAGGTGGATATTTTTGACGTGCTGCAGGAATCCGTGGCGCTCATTCGGCGCGAGATCCGTCGCCATCGCGTCAGCCTTGATGTGTATCCTGGCGACGGCGTTCATTGGGTCAAGGGCGATCGCGTGCAGTTGCAACAGGTGATCATTAACCTGTTGATGAACGCGATGCAGGCGATGTCCGGCATGCACACCAAAGAGCGCACCTTGTCGGTCGCGCTGGGTACGGCCATGAACGGCGATGTATTGCTGCGTATCAAGGACAACGGTCCAGGCGTGTCGGAGCAAAACCTGCCCAGCCTGTTCAATCCATTTTTCACCACTAAACCTGAGGGGATGGGCATGGGCCTGTCGATTTGCCGCTCGATCATTGACGCTCACGGCGGCCGCATCTGGGCCGAAAGCGAGTTGGGGCATGGCGCGGTCATGAGTTTCTCGCTTCCTGCCTACGAGCACATGCCGTCATGACGCCGGTCGACAAGAGCCCCATCGTCTTCGTCGTCGACGACGATCCCGCCATTCGCGCCGGGCTGGACAGCCTTCTGCGCTCGGTCGGCATGCGCGTTTACACCTACGCTTCGGGCGCGGAATTCCTCCAGCACGCCTTCGAAGATGCCCCGGCGTGTCTGATTCTGGACGTTCGGCTACAGGGCGAAAGCGGCCTGGATTTTCAGGTGCGGCTGGCTGAAATGAAGGTGTCCATGCCGATCGTCTTCGTCAGCGGTCATGGCGATATCGCGATGTCGGTCAAAGCCATGAAGGCCGGCGCGCTGGACTTCCTGGTCAAGCCGTTCCGCGAGCAAGACCTGCTGGATGCCGTCACCCTGGCATTGCAGAAAGACAGCAAACGGCGCGAGACGGGCAAGGTGTCTGCCGAACTTCGCGCACGTTTTCAGACCCTGACCGCACGGGAGCAGGAAGTCATGTCATACGCCGTGACCGGCTTGATGAACAAGCAGATTGCTTCGGAAATGGGCTTGAGCGAAATCACCGTCAAGATCCATCGCGGCCACGCCATGAAGAAGATGCAGGCCCGCACCTTTGCCGATCTCGTGAAGATGTCCGAGGCCCTGGCAGGGGAGTGATCCCTGCCGCAGGCTGGAAGTCAGCTGACTCGCCCGCGCTCGGCCATTGAAATGATGGTCTTCCTCCTATACGGGAGTATGAGTCGCTTAGCCTGATAGCTAATCGGAATCATGACCCCGTAATGTTAATTTTCCCTACGTCCTGAGTTCCTTCACGAAAGCGTCGGTTCATTGCTCTGATTCGAGCGGTGAAAGGGGAAAGCACATGCCATTGAATTCGATCAGCAGCTGGAAACGTGTTCGCTCCCTTGCGGCAGACGGACTCGCCCAGACCGCATGCGCGGCTCATTGAGGCACCATCCATGAACACCGTTCTGATCGAGCCCGCCAACGACCCTGTGTCGCGGATCACTTGCCTGCTGCCGGCGGAGCCGGATCATTCGGCCACGCCGGTGCCCGTGGTCAAGATTCAGGTGTGGATGTGGGGCGGGCTTGCGCTCGGGATACTGGTGCTGCTCGGTGCGCTCCTCGGCCTGCTTTACCAGCAGGCACGCAATCAGGCAGTTGCCGATGTGAGCAATCTGAATCGCATTCTTGAGGCCCGGCTGACCAGCATTCTGCATGACACCCAGACCGATTTGCAGGGCATCGCGCTGCGCCTGGACGATGACCTCTTGCGCGGCGGGGCTGCTCCGGCAGATGACGGGCGTCAGTTGCGGGCGTTGGGTCGGCGATTTCCTTCGGTGGGCCATTTCGACGTGCTGACGGCTGAGGGAAGCTTTCTGTTCGGTTCCGACGCCCGTCCGGACGCGCCGACTGCCAGCCAGCAGCGCTTTCGGGATGAACTTGCCCGACAGTCGCCCGGCGACGCCGCCGGCGACGCCGCCGGTGAGTCGGCCGTGCTCGATCACGATGTCGCGCGAGAGCTGCTTTACATCGCGGTTCCGGTGTTTGATCGGCAGCGGCATGTAGGCTGGATTGCGTCCAGCCTGCCGCTCAAATCCATTTTTGACGTTATCAGCCAGGTGAACGTCGGCGACCACGGGGTGATCACGTTACGTCGCTCGGACCGGCCCGACGCAGTGCTGCGCGTGCCCTCGGCGGCTGATTCGAAGCGAGATTACAAAGCCGACAGCATCGATCGGCTGGTGGCGCGGGGCAGCCAGGAGGGCGTGCTGGTCACGCGCTCGCGGGTTGACGGCGTCAAGCGTCTGTACGGCTACAAACGCGTCGGAGATTTTTCGCTGGTGCTGGTCACCGGGCTGGCCGCGCAGGATTATCTGCTGGGCTGGAAGTACACGGTGATCGCGTCGCTGGTCGTCTGCGGCGTGCTGTACCTGCTCATCATCGGCCTGACGCTGCGCTTGCAGGCCAACCGGATTCGCCGCCAGCAAGTGGTGGATGAATTACGTCAGAGCGCGTATCACGACGAACTGACCGGTCTGCCGAACCGGCGCTATTTGCTTGAGCGGGTCAATCAGGCCATCAACGACTGCGGGCGGGGTCAGCGTCTGGCGCTGCTGTATTTCGATGTGGATAACTTCAAGACCATCAACGATTCTCTGGGGCACGTCGCCGGGGACACGATCCTGCAGCGTCTGGCGCAGCGGCTGGTGGCCATGAAGCCTGCGGTGGACACGGTCGCCCGGCTCAGTGGCGACGAGTTTCTGGTGCTGGTGGACGACGATGACCCCGTCGCGTTGGCGCATCTGGTCGCGCGCATGCTTCAGGTCTTGCAGCAACCGCTTGAACTGGCGGGGTTTCCGCTGTCGATCTCAGCGTCCGCCGGCCTTGCGTTGTACCCCGCCCATGGCCACGATTTCGGCTCTTTGCTCAAAGCGGCCGATACTGCACTGGCGCAGGCCAAGCGCAATGGGCGCAATACCTGGGTGTTCTATGAGGCGGCCATGGGCGCGCGCGAATTGCGCCTGCTGCACATACAGACCGAACTGCGTCAGGCACACGAGCAGCAGGAGCTGGAGATCCACTATCAGCCGCAAATCGATCTGAAGACCGGCGAAGTCATCGGGGCGGAAGCGCTGCTGCGCTGGAATCACCCCGGCCTGGGCCAGATCACCCCCGGCGAGTTCATACCGGTCGCCGAATCCAGCGGCCTGATCATTCCGATCAGCCGCTGGCTGTTGAGCAAGGTCTGTCATCAGGCGGTGGCATGGCAAGAGGCTGGGTTCGGCGAACTGACTATGGCGATGAATTGCTCGGCGGTGCAGTTCCGCCAGGGCAACCTGGTGAATGAGGTCAAAAGGGCGCTGCACGAAAGCGGCCTCAAGCCGCACTTGCTGGAACTTGAGCTGACCGAATCCATTCTGATCGAGCATTCCGAACACGTGCTGGAAACCGTCCATGGCCTGAAGGCGTTGGGCGTGCGCATGTCCATCGATGATTTCGGCACCGGCTATTCGAGCATGGCTTATCTGAAGCGCTTTGCGGTGGACAAGCTGAAGATCGATCAGTCCTTCGTGCGCGGTTTGCTCAGCGACCCGCAGGATGCCGCGATCGTCCAGGCGGTGATCACGCTCGGACACAGTTTCGACATGAAGGTGATCGCCGAAGGCGTCGAGGATTTCGCCATTCTCGATGAGCTGGCGCTGCGCGGATGTGACGAAGCGCAGGGGTATTGCTTTGCCAAAGCGCTGTCGCCAGTGGCGTTTGATGTGTTCATGCTGGCGCGTATCGAGTCCACGTTCATCGCAGAGAGATGGGTCTGAGCCGATCCCGAGGTTGTCTGAATGGTCAGAAAATGTCCGTCCGTCGCCAATCATCACGAGTCATACGCCCGTATAATTCTCTGGTGCACGGCAGGTCGGTAACGTGTGAGCTGTTTCAATGCGCAACTTCGCGCTCTATTTTTCCGTTTAAAGGTAATCCTTTGTCCAGCCCCCCAATGATCGCTGTGGTCGACGACGACAATGCGGTCCGAGCCAGTATTGACAGTCTTGTCCGCTCTCTGGGTTTTGTCGTCCGGGTTTTCTCCTCGGCGGAGGAGTTCCTTGGGTCTGCCGAATTCACCAAGGCCGCGTGCCTGATCACTGATGTACAGATGCCCAACATGAGTGGCGTGGAGTTGCATGAGCACCTGACGTCCCACGGATTCAGCATCCCCACCATCTTCATCACTGCGTTTCCGGAAGACTCGGTACGCAAGCGCGCCATGACCGGTAGCGCGATATGTTTTCTCGCCAAACCGTTTCAGGCGAAATCATTGATCGACTGCCTGGAATCCACGCTGAAGTGACCGGGGTCTCGAGCACAATATTGTTCACATCCGCACGCTGATAATCAGGGAATCAGTCGGCTGACTTCGCAACATACTTTCCGAGCCGGCTTAGGCGCGGGGCAGGGAAGACAGTTCATACATTGATGAGTGGCGCAGTCGCAACGCAGCGACACAAAAATAATGTGCGCCTAGTCAATCTTCAGAAAAAATTCAATCAGATCATGGCTTTGCGCCATTATTTGAATTTCTCGACTTCGTCTTTTGATTCAAACTTTAAGCGGCGCTGAGCCTGGGCGACGGGCGAATCGCTCGTGGGTCGAACGAAAGTTCGTTCCTGGCGTTGCCCAGTGGGAAGATGAAACAAACGAGCGTGCCGCTTATTGCTGATTCACGTGCTCGCTGGAAGAGGTGCAGGCCGACACATTTGCAGGCTCGCTTGGCAGATGGATCTGAATCAACGCCACTAATTGACTGATCTGATGAATGCAGTCGGTCATCATATGCAGGCTGTTGTAATCCCCTTCGATCACTGCTTTGTCCATGAGACTTTTGGTCTGCGCGGCGAATTGAGCGAGTACGTGGGTGCGGGTTGCAACGTGCTGCAGGCTGGCGGCAAAACTCTGGTCGTTCCATCCCGGCATTTCCTGCACTTCCATGTGCGCGGGTCGCGAGGCGGCAACCGCGCCCAGATCATGAATGCGCTCGGCCAGAAACGCGATGCACAGCTCAGTCGCCTCACCGATACGATGAAACATCCTGCGCACGTCCACGAAGGTGACATGACGCGAGCGCACCTCTAGGCTCACGATGTGACGGTGGAGTTCCTGTGCCGTGATCAAGTGATCCTGCAGCAATTGCACAAGGGCCAAGCGGTCGGACAGCCTGGTCGAATGACGGGCACCATAGTGGGGCGAGCCCAGTGACAGGGCGTAGCGCGTGTGCACTTTCTTATGGCCGTTCATGACGATCTTCCTCGCAATCCGATGTGAGCAGTGATCTGAATCGTGGTGCCATAAACAATAAATCACTCGGCGACAAGCCTCACTCCTACCTGAATACAGACGATTAGTACCTGCGGTTAGGTGCTTAATACTTGAGTATTGGCACGGCTCTCGGGCGGTGAGGCGCCCGTTGCGCATGTCCTGTATGTCGCTGCGAGATAAACTTAAATAAGCGGCAAGATAAAATATTGGCGCCATTAAACAAGCGTCATGCTGTTGTTTTATATAAATAAACGCGAAGGTTGATCGAGGTCATCAACCGAGGTGGAACTTTAGATAGCGGTGTGCATAGATATTGCATACCACGCAGTTTATCGTTGAATGAGTGAAGAATTTACCCACTTGCCGCTGATACGTGAATGAAAGAATTCTTTGGCAGCATGGGCACTCAACTACTGTTATGCGTAATAAGTGCACTGATCTCCCGGGCCAGGCCTGAAACTCTTTTGTTGTGAGATTGAAAGCGATGCCCACTATCCCGCTGCTGATTTGCGACGATTCCAATATGGCGCGCAAGCAGCTCATCAGAGCCTTGCCTGCCGATTGGGGCGTGTCGGTCACGACGGCCACCAACGGACACGAAGGTCTGCAAGCCATTCGTCAGGGGCTGGGGCAAGTGGTGCTGCTGGACCTGACCATGCCGGATATGGACGGTTATCAGGCGCTCGCGGCCATGCGTGCAGAAAACCTGCAGGCCAAGGTCATCGTCGTCTCCGGCGACGTTCAGGAAGAGGCCGTCCGCCGCACCCTGGAGCTGGGTGCGCTGGCGTTTTTGAAAAAGCCGGCCGATCCGGTGGAGCTGCAGCAGACGCTGGAGCGGCTTGGGTTGCTCGGAGCGACTGGCCAGCCAACGCACGCTCCGGCGCCCAGAGTCGAACACTCCACCATCAGCTTCCAGGATGCGTTTCGCGAGACCGTCAACGTCGCAATGGGCCGAGCCGCGGCGCTGCTGGCTCGAGTCCTGGGTGTTTTCGTGCAGTTGCCGGTGCCCAACGTCAACATGCTCGAAGTCGGCGAGCTGCACATGGCGCTCGCCGATGCGCAGGCCAACGACCGCCTGACTGCCGTCTGCCAGGGCTATATCGGCGGCGGCATCGCCGGTGAGGCGTTGTTGCTGTTCCATGATTCGGAAATCTGCGACATGGCCCAGCTCATGAAGATAGATGACCGCGATTACTCCGAGATGGAAATGCTGCTGGATCTGTCATCGATCCTGATCGGCGCATGTCTGAGCGGCATCGCCGAGCAGATCGACATCGCTTTTTCTCAGGGTCATCCCCAGGTGCTGGATGTGCACAGTGGCATCGAGGAGCTGATCCGGATCAATCAGCAACGCTGGAAAAAGACGCTCGCAGTGGAGATCAGTTACAGCCTGGAAGGCCACAACGTCCATTTCGACCTGCTGATGTTGTTCACCGAGGATTCGGTAGAGCGGCTGTCGCGAAAACTCGCCTACCTGATGAGCTGATTCATGAACGATCGTATCGACATCAAAGAGCTTCACTGGCTGCTGACCATCACCCAGAGCATCGACGTCGGCGTGGTGGTGCTCGATCAGGATTACTGCGTGCAGGTCTGGAACACCTTTATGGAAAACCGCTCCGGTGTGCTCCCTTACGAAGCGGCGAACCGATCGTTTTTCGAGCTGTTTCCCGAAGTGAATCAATGCTGGCTGAAAAAGAAAATCGACAGTGTCATCACCTTGGGCACGCCGGCGTTCACCATCTGGGAGCAGCGCCCGTTTCTGGTCCGGTTCAAGAGCTACCAGCCGATCACCGGGCAAGAAGATTTCATGTATCAAAACACCACGATGTTTCCGCTGCGATCCACCAACGGCGAGGTGACGCACGTGTGCCTGGTGATCTACGACGTGACGGATGTGGCGACCAACCGGCTGCAATTGCAGGCCGCCAACCGAGAGCTGCAGAAGCTGTCCAGCACCGATCGACTCACTGGCCTATATAACCGCGGGCACTGGGAAGAAGCGCTGCGTCTGGAGTACGCGCGTCATGTGCGTTACGGCACGTCTGCAGCGCTGGTGATGTTTGACATCGATCACTTCAAACGCGTGAACGACACGTACGGGCACCAGTGCGGTGACAAAGTCATTCAGCGCGTCGCCGATGTGATTCGCGGGCATATTCGTGACTCCGATATCGCCGGTCGCTACGGCGGCGAGGAATATGCGGTGCTGCTTCCCGACACCGATAAATACGGCGCCGGGATGTTTGCCGAACGCTTGCGTGTTGCGGTTCAGGAGCAGGAAATCACCCACGAGGGCGAAGCCATTCGCTGCACCATCAGCCTGGGCGTGGCCGACATGAACACCCCGCTCAGCGAGCACAAGACCCTGATCGAATGGGCGGATCAGGCCCTGTACGCCTCGAAGAAGAACGGGCGCAATCAGGTTTCGTTGCACGAGGCGGGGTGAAGCGCCGTATGACTGGGTGATGCAACATTTGTAAGAGTGAGCGAGCTGTCTTTGACGACCCCTTCGATCAACGGCTTAACATCCGACGCCTTCCCGGCTAAAGCCGGTCCTACGAAAAGCTTGCGGCGTCGTAGGACCGGCTTTAGCCGGGAAGAGGCCGGCGCGTACTGTGGAGATGCGGGGGTAGGAAATCAGTCTTCGTCCGATGACGGCCCCGAGCGTGCTCACTCCCTCAACTGCCTGTTGGGCTAAGACAATTCGGCAAAATCACTCAGCACGTCATCGCGCAGGGCAATGAAACGCGCATCGCTGCGGTTGCGCGGGCGGGGAAGGTCAATGTCGACGATACGCCGGATCCGGCCGGGATGCGGCTGCATCACCACCACGCGATCGCCCAGATAGACCGCCTCGTCGACGTCATGGGTGACGTGGACCATGGTGATCTTTTCGTGCTGCCAGATGTTCTGCAGTTCTCTCTGCAGGCGGGTTCGGGTCAGGGCGTCGAGGGCGCCGAAAGGCTCGTCCAGCAGCAACACGCTGGGGCGATTCACCAGCCCTCTGGCAATGGCCACACGCTGCGCCATGCCGCCGGAGATTTGATGTGGATAAGACTCCGTGAAGTCCTGCAGACCGACCAGATGAATGTGCTCGCGTACGGTGTCGCGTTTCTGCGCGGGCGTCAGCGGCGCATTTTTAAGGCCCACGGCGACGTTCTGCTCCACCGTCAGCCAGGGAAACAGGCGGTGATCCTGAAACACGATCCCACGCTCCAGGCCGGTGCCTTTGATCGGCTTTTCGTCCAGCAGAATGCGCCCGTCGAATTCCTCATCCAGCCCCAGAATCAGCCGCAGCAGCGTGGACTTGCCGCAGCCGCTGGCGCCGACAATCGTGATGAATTCGCCGGGCGCGATGTCGAGCTGAACGTTGTCCAGTACTTGCAGCCGGGTGTCGGCGCTGGCGCTGAAATGTTTGCTGATGTTCTCCAGGCGCAGGCCGTTGCCTTGCTGGGCTGGCGTCTGCGCAGAGCGTGATTGAATGGCGGCCATGATTGATTCCTTTGAAATACGGGATAAGTCGGGATCGGTGGTCAGCGCGGCAAAATGCCGTAGAGCCGTTGCATGCGCCGTTCCAGACGACGGGCCAGGACGTTGAGCGCCCAGCCGACGAGGCCGATGACGATCATGCCGAACAGCACCAGATCCATCATGAAATGCTCGCTGCCGTCGATCAGCGCGTTACCGATGCCTTCGCCGGAGACCAGCAGGTACTCAGCCCCAATGGTTGCCAGCCATGAGTACACCAGCGCCAGATAGATGCCGGTGAATATCGACGGCAGCGCGGCGGGAAGCATGACGCCGACGATGGTCTGCCAGCGGGTGAAACCGTACACCTTCGCCACTTCCAGCAACGCAGGGGAAACGCTGCGCAGGCCGTCGCATGTGTTGACCACCACAGGCACCAGCGCAGCCAGCGAGAGAAACACCACTTTGGCGACGTCACCCAGGCCGAACCAGACCGAGATCAACGGAATCCAGGCGAACAGTGAGATCTGCTTGAAGGTGTTGAAACTGGGCCCCACCAGACGCTCGAACAATCTTGAGAAACCCAGCAGGCAACCGAGCACCAGGCCCAGTGTGGTGCCGATGAAAAAGCCACTGAGATCACGGGCCAGGCTGGCTGAAATCGCCCGCCAGAATTGCCCGGACGACACTTGCTCCCACGCAGTGACCGCCACTTTGCCCGGCGACACCAAGAGCCCGGAATCACTGAATCCCTGACTGGCGGCCAGCCACCACACAGCGATACCCACAATGGGCACGACCCAGCCTCGGTAGCGTGGACCCTGACTGCTTCGCGCAACCGTCAATGTGCTCATGCCAGGCTCCTCATCGTGGTCGTCCGACCTTTGTTCAGACGGCGTTCGATGAACTCGAAACCGCGATCGATCAGCAATCCGACCGTGCCGACCACCACGACCGCCGCCATCACCAGATCGAGCTGAAACAGCTGACGGCCGTAGGCGATCAGGTAACCCAGCCCTTCACTGGACGCGAGCAGCTCGACGACCACCAGCGACAGCCAGGCCTTGGTGAAACCCAGGCGCAGCCCGGTGAAGATCGGTGCCACGGCCGAGGGCAGCACGATGTCGGTAACGATCTGGCGTTGGCTGAAACCGTAAGCGCGACCCACTTCCAGCAGGCGTTTGGGCACTTCGTGAAACGCCTGGAGCGTGCACAGCGTCACGGGCACCAGCGCGGCGTGGGCGATCAGCACGTACTTGAGCGGCTCGCCGATGCCGAACAGCAGCAACGCAAAGGGCATCCAGCCCAAGACCGGAATCTGCACCAGCGCGTTGAAGGTCGGCAGCAGGTAATCCTCGATCGTTTTCGACAATCCCATCGCCAGACCGAGGCCGATGCCCAGACTCGAACCGATCAGAAAGCCCACCAGCACGCGTTGCAGGCTCGCCGACGCGTTGAGCCACAAGTCACCGCTGGTGATCAGATCTCCCAGCGTCTGATACACAAACGCAGGGGGTGGCAGCACTTGCTCGGACAGCCAGCCCCGCTCGGTGCCCAGGTACCAGAGCCCGAGCAGCGCCAGCGGCAGCAGCCAGGGCAGGGCGCCGTTGAGGGCGCGGCTTCGCCAGGCGGTTTTCGCCGTGTGCGCGTGCGGTACGCGTCGAGGCGCGCGCACCGGGGCCGCAGGCAGGCGTTCAATGGTCGCGCGCTTCTTGGCGGGCAGCGATTGCGCGTCGAGCGCAGGCGCATTGGCTCTGGCCATGTCATCAGCCTCCGTTATTGACGGGTTTGTCCGAAGACGCCGTCGCGTTGTTCGCAGGCTGCTTGCCGTCGGCGCCATAGGCGGTCCAGTAATTCTGCAGACCCTTGGCCTTCAGCGCGTTCTCCAGATAACGGGTTTCAAACCAGCCATCGATCGACACCGGCCGACGAATCATTTTTTCTTCCTTGGCCTGGTCGGCGACCGCTTGATAGCGCGTGCGCAGGAATTCGTCCACCAGCGGCGAGGCGCTGTCGCGCAGGCTCAGATGATCGAAATCGGCTTTGAGCGACGCCACCGGCTCGTTGGTTTTGGCCCATTCGTTGAGTACGGCGTCGCGGTTGTTTTCATCGGATTCCCACTTGGCCGCATCGACCAGCGTGTCGACGACTTTCTGCACGTTGTCGGGGTGCTCTTTCTCGTAGGCGCCGCGAACCACGAGCGCGCACTGACGGGTGTAGCGCACCTCGTTTTTCGGGTTGTCGAAGATGATGTCGACCAGCCCCTGATCGCGCAGCTTGAACAGCTCGCGCCCACCGAATGCCGCGTCGACGCCTTTGGAAACCAGAGCGGCCTGACTGCTGCCGCTGTCCAGGTTGATCACTTTCAGGTCGCGTTCGGTCAGGCCGTGATCGGCCAGCAGGTTGATCGAAACCAGATGGCCGTTGGTGCCGCGAAACACGGCCACTTTCTTGCCCTTCAGGTCCTCGATGGTTTTGATGTCCGAGCCCTTGGGCACGGCGAGGTAGACGTTGGAACGCACACCGATGGCCGCCAGCAGCTTGGTGTCCAGGCCATTGGAGCGGCCCACCACCTGCGGCAGGTCGCCTTCATAGGCGAAGTCCAGTTGCTGATTCGACAAGGCCTCGTTGACCGCAGGCCCCGCGCCTTTGAAGAAGAACCACTGCACTTCGGTACCGGTCCCCGCGAAGGCTTTTTCCAGCAATTGCTGATTGCGCACGATGCCCAGCGGCGAGCCGCTGAAGGTGACCGGATCACCGCCACCGGCGGACGCCACACCAATGCGAATCACGTCCGCTTCGGCCAAGGGCATCATCAGCAGCGCCGCCAGTGCGGTAGCTACGCTTTTTGTGCTGAATACAGATGTTCGCTTGGCCTTTGCCATGACGTTTCTTCCTTAGATAAATGAGAGGTGCGAGTCAGGCCGCCAGGTGTTTCTTGTCGGCTTCTGTCTTCGGCGAGAGGGTCTCGGGTGTGGGTTTGATCGCCTGGCTTGCACGACCGTCAACGCCCACCGGAATGTCGCCCGCAATGGTGGTACGACGCACCACGCGTTCGGCGTTGCCGTAGTCGTTGATGGCGATGTGTTGAGTGGCGCGGTTGTCCCAGATGACCACGTCGCCCTCGCTCCAGCGCCAGCGCACGGTGTTGTCCAGATGGGTGATGCGATCGTGGAACAGGCGGATCAGCTGCTTGGAGTCATTGCTGCTGACGCCCTGAATCTGCTTCACGAAATGCCCCAGCAGCAGGCTGCGCTCGCCGGTTTCCGGATGCACGCGCACCAGTGGGTGTTCGGTCTCATAAACTTCGGCAGTGAACTGCTCGCGGTAGCGCTTCACGCCCGCGTCGCCGGTATCCCGTGGCGCGGCATAGTCGTAAAGGTTGGTATGCAGGGCGCGCAGGCTATCGGCCAGGGCTTTCAACGGCGTCGGCAGGTCGGCGTAGGCCGAGGCGGTGTTGGCCCAGACGGTGTCGCCGCCGTAGGGTGGAATCACCACACCGCGCAGGATGGAAATCTTGGGGTAGTTGGCGACGAAGGTCACGTCGGTGTGCCAGGAATTGGCCCGCGTTTCCTTGGCGTCGAGATGAAGAATGGCGCTGCTTTTCTCGGCCGAACGGACGGTGGGGTGCGGAACCTGATCGCCGAAGCGGCGGGAAAAACTTTCGTGTTCTTCGTCGTTGAGAAACTGCTCGCGGAAAAACAGGACCTTGTGTTTGAGCAGTGCCTGATTGATGAAATCGAAATCCTGCTCGGAAATATCACCGGAAAGTCTGACGCCGCTCAACTCGGCGCCAATTCGTCCTGCCACGGGTTTTATCTGAATTGCCATCTGCCTGACTCCTGTTCAGGTTGTTGTGGCTCAGATCATAAAGATATAAATCGGTAGATCGCTAATCACCTTTTTTCATAAATATAGAAGGAGAGTTTATGCGCCATGTTTATGAAGATAACCAAATAACATAAGGTTATTTCGAACTTTGCCGAGTTGCTTCAATTCGGTGAATGGCAATCGGACGGGGCAGTGGAAGGATCAAGCGCCTGACTTGTTCGCGATGCCCTTCGCGGCAGCCAAGAACCGCTTGAATGCGGCGTGCCAGGCACACCGCATCCTCGGTTGCATCAGGTCTGGGGCACGTCGTCCTGAAGATTGGGGCCCTTCAATGTGCCCAGAGATTTGCGCAAACGACTCGCCAGCGAACTGCTGCCGTGCACGTTGTGATAGTGAAAGACCGCCGTTGCGCGTAACGCGTCCTCGGCCACCGGCAGGTTGGTGTGCAGCGAGCGGTAGCCCCAGAACAGGTACATGTGTCCCGGCTGCATGACGATCCGGGTAAACGCCTGTTCATCACGTGCAACCCGGTCTCTCAAGTAGCGCTGCACCCACTTGTTGTCCACCAACACCTTGTCCAGCAGGTTGCGCAGGTAACTACGCCGGATGGGCCGGCGATTGGGCAGCATCAACAGATCGCCGCGCTCTCCGGTCTGGGGCATGCACACCGGCATGATCGTGGTGAGCACGTAGGAATCGTAATGAAAGATGAGCGACTCCCGACGCCCGCCGTTGCCGGTCAGGCAGCGCAAGGTCTGGGTCATGCCGTTGTCGGCCGGGCGCTGCCCGGTGACGCCGGCCGTGATGCGTCGGCACAGGTCGACGAAGTCATGCGACATGCCCCAGTCATACAGAGGCGTGCCTTGAACACTCTGGCGGCCAGACAGCGCAACGTAATCGTTGCCAGCATCGGCCACGGTCTGACTGACCAGAGCGCGCAGTTCGTTCAATTGTCGGGGAGTGGCCCAATCCGGCAAGACGGCATAACCGTCAGCGTCGATGGCCTTGATCAGGCTGTTGACCTGAGCATCCGAAAAGGTGGTATAGGGCATCGATTGCAACCTCAGTTCGTAGTCCGTGGAACGTGGAAAAGCCCTCGGACCTACTGCCTGAGATGTACCGATTCAGCCGGGCGAATCGACAGACTAGCACCTAGCACAAACTTATTTTCATGCCCTGATTAAATATTTCAAATAATTTCGATTCGCGTCCAAAAACGCTTTTTTTCGTCCGTTTTTGAAACAGATCGGCGCAGAAGCCGCCTGTGGCGCGGCTTCTGACTGTCACAGATTTGTGTCACATTCTGTTGCGGAGCTAACTCAGAGGCGCTGCCGTTTCACCCCTGAAACAACGGCTCTTCGATTCCGCACACGCCAGGTCGCAAAGCGAATACGCCGCCCGCCAGCGGTTGATCGTTCAGGTCGCCGCCCGGCCGAATCGAGGTCACGAAAAGCGTGTCCAGATCGCGGCCGCCGAAAGCGCACATGGAAGGTTTCTTCACTGGCACGGACAGTGAGCGATCCAGTTTGCCCTGCGGTGTGAAACGGTGGATCAGTCCCTCGTCGTTACCGCAGATCCAGTAGCACCCTTCGGCATCGACCGCCGCGCCATCCGGACGACCCGCAAACGCCATCATGTCCACGAACAGTCGGCGATCATGCGGCGTGCCGCTGTCGATGTCGTAGTCGAACGCCCAGATTTTCTGCACCGAAGGATGCGAATCGGAGAGGTACATGGTCTTGCCGTCCGGGCTGAAGCCCAGACCGTTCGGCACGATCATGTCGCTGACGTAAGCCTGCAGCGGCTCAGCCTGCTGCGCCGAATAGCGATACAGCGAACCCACCACCGAGGCTTGTGCCATGTCGGTGAACATCGTGCCCGCCCAGAAGCGGCCCTGGCGGTCACAGCGGCCATCGTTGAAGCGCATGCCCGGACGCGGATGGTCGACGTCGATCAGCCGCTCTGACGCCAGGCTGCCATCGCCCTGAGGACGAAGGCGAAACAACCCGTCTTCCATGCCTGCCAGCCAACTGCCGTCACCGTAACCGGCGATGCAGGCCAGCATCTGCGGGGCCTCCCAGCGGGTTGTCTGATTATTCGCCGGGTTCCAGCGATACAAATGCCGCGCTGGAATATCCACCCAGTAAAGCGCCTGCTCGTGTGCATTCCAGACAGGGCACTCGCCGGTAGCATTGCGTGCGTCGAAAATCAGCTCAGCCTGCATGGCGAACCTTCTGTGAAGTGTGTCGGAGGGAGGCTGACGCAAGGTCAGCCGTTTCGCGAGGCATTATTCGTCGCCGAATGGCCCCGAGGCCACGAAGGCGCCGCCCTGATAGACCATCGCAGGATCGTCGGAGGCCGGCATCGGCTGCGCTTCGACTTTGCTGCGAAATTGCGCGGAGCTGTCCTTGGGCGAATAGCCCAGGTGATTGGCCAGGCGATTGTCCCACCAGACTTTCTCGTTGTTGGACGCGCCGTACACGACGGTGTGACCGACGTTCGGCGTGAACAGGCCGCGTTCGATCAGTTGGGTCAGGTCGTCATAGCTCAGCCAGCTGCTCAGCATGCGGCGGTTCTGCGCTTCCGGGAAAGAGGAGCCGATGCGGATGCTCACGGTTTCAATGCCGTAACGATCGAAATAGAAGCTCGCCACATCTTCGCCGTACGACTTCGACAGGCCGTAATAGCTGTCAGGGCGACGCACGGCACTGGCGTCGATGGTTTCATCCTGGCGGTAGAAACCGATGACATGGTTGGAGCTGGCGAAGATCACACGCTTGACGCCATGACGGCGGGCGGCCTCGTAAATATGGAAAACGCCGCAGATGTTCGGGCCGAGGATTTCCTCAAAGGAGCGCTCAACGGAAACGCCGCCAAAGTGGACGATTGCGTCAACGCCTTCGACCAAGGCGTCCACGGCCTTTTTGTCGGCCAGATCGCACAGCTGCACTTCTTCGTGGGGACCGGCAGCAGGCGCCATTTCGGCGATGTCGGACAGGCGCAGGATCTTGGCATAAGGCCGCAGCTTTTCGCGCAACACTTTGCCGAGACCGCCAGCGGCGCCGGTCAGCAGGATGCGATTGAGCGGGGGCTGAAGATTGGATTGAGTCATAAGGTGGGCCCTGATTCAGACGTTGTTGTTATTAAGGTCATATGTTGTCGTATGACATGCAAAGGATTATCTGCAGCGCTCGTCGGCATTGTCAACGAAACCCATTTCTTGTTTGTTGCCAGCCCGATTTTTCTCTGCTAATTTCAAAAATGTTAACGATGACATTTCCGCTTTAACAATAAAAACAACGGGATTTTTCGCTATGACAACTCGCCTCAAGAAAGGCTGTTCAGCCGTTTTCTGTTCGCTCGCTATCGCTGTGGCCAGCGCCGGAGCCGTCACCGCCCAGGCTGCCGACGCCAAGGCCGGCCCGTTGAAAATCGGCGCCTCGTTCCAAGAGATCAACAACCCCTATTTTGTGACCATGAAAGACGCCCTGCAGGATGCGACCGGCAGCATCGGCGCGACCTTGCTGGTCACAGACGCGCGCCACGACGTGTCCAAGCAGATCAGCGACATCGAGGACATGCTGCAGAAGGGAATCGACATCCTGATCATCAACCCGACAGATTCGGTGGGCGTGCAGTCGGCGGTCAAGCAGGCTCACGACAAAGGCGTGGTGGTGGTCGCAGTCGATGCGCAGGCCAATGGCCCGCTCGATTCCTTCGTCGGTTCGAAAAACTACGACGCAGGCGTTCAGGCGTGTGAATACCTGGCCAAGAGCATCGGTGGCAAAGGCGATGTTGGGATTCTCGATGGCATTGCCGTGGTGCCGATTCTTGAGCGTGTGAAGGGCTGTAAAGATGCGCTGGCCAAACACCCGGACATCAAGATCGTCAGCATCCAGAACGGCAAGCAGGAACGCGATCAGGCGCTCAGCGTGACCGAGAACATGCTGCAGGCCCAGCCGAATCTCAAAGGCCTGTTCAGCGTCAACGACAACGGCTCGCTCGGGGCGTTGGCGGCGATCGAATCAAGCGGCATGGACGTCAAGCTGACCAGCGTCGACGGCGCGCCTGAGGCAGTGAAAGAAATCCAGAAGCCGAACAGCAAATTCATCGCCACGTCCGCTCAATACCCACGCGATCAGGTGCGTCTGGCCCTGGGCCTTGCGCTCGCGAAGAAATGGGGCTCACAAGTCCCGGCAACCATTCCGGTGGACATCCTGCTGGTGGACCAGGCCAAGGCCAAGACCTTTTCCTGGTAACGGGCCTGTGGTCGCCCGGCTGACGCTTGAGGATCAGGCGGGCGCCACGGATTTGGAGTGAGTAGCGCAGTGATCCTGCTGCGATGAGGTGCGCATGAGCTGCCTTCTGCAATTGGAAAACATCTGTAAAAGCTATCCCGGCGTACACGCGCTCAAGTCGATCAACCTTTCGGTCGAGCGCGGCGAAATTCATGCCCTGCTCGGCGAGAACGGCGCGGGCAAATCGACGCTGATGAAGATCCTTGCCGGTGTCGAACATCAGGACAAGGGCAGCATTCTCATCGACGGCGCCGAGCAGCATTTCGCGACGTACAACGAAGCCATCGCTGCCGGCATCGGTATCGTGTTTCAGGAGTTCAGCCTGATTCCCTATCTCAATGCCGTGGAGAACATTTTCCTCGGTCACGAGATCGTCAACGGGCTTGGGCTCTTGCGCAAGAACGAGATGCGCGGCAAGGCCATCGCGCTGTTCGATCGTCTGGGCGTGAAGATCAACCTCGATTGTTCGGTGCAGCACCTGAGTGTGGCCGAGCAGCAGTTCGTGGAGATCGCCAAGGCCCTGGCCCTCGAAGCGCGCCTGTTGATTCTTGATGAACCCACCGCAACCCTGACGCCGTCCGAAGCGGAACTGTTGTTCGACATCATGCGCGAGCTGAAAAGCCAGGGCGTGGCAGTGATCTTCATCTCTCATCATCTGGAGGAAATTTTCCAGGTCTGCGATCGCATCAGCGTGTTGCGCGACGGTGCCAATGTCGGCGCGCTGACGGTTGCCGACAGCGACATCGACACGCTGGTGGAAATGATGGTCGGGCGTCGTCTGGAGGCAAGCTTTCCGCCCAAGCCGACTCAGGCCCGTGGCGAGGTCGTGTTGCAGGTTCGCGACATTCAGCTGACCCGCAATGGCCCACACAACAGCTTCGATCTGCATAAGGGGGAAATTCTCGGATTCGCCGGGCTTGTGGGCTCCGGGCGGACCGAGCTGGCACTGGGCGTCATCGGCGCGTTGCCGGTGGTGAGCAAGGACGTGCTGCTGCGCGGGCAGACGGTCAACCTCAGCGATCCGGCTCATGCGCTGGCCAATGGCATCGGGCTGCTGCCGGAAAGCCGCAAGAGCGAAGGGCTGATCGTCGATTTCACCATTCGCGAAAACATCTCGCTGAACAATCTGGGCAAGTACGAGGGCACAGCGCATTTGCTTGATCGGCACAAGGAAGACGTGACCACCGAAGATCTGATGAAGCAGCTGTCGATCAAGGCGCCGACCTGCGAAAGCCGGGTGCTCAACCTAAGTGGCGGCAATCAGCAGAAGGTCGTCATCGCCCGCTGGATCAATCATCACTGCGACATTCTGATCTTCGACGAACCGACGCGAGGCATCGACGTCGGCGCCAAGGCGGAAATCTACAACCTGATGCGCAAACTCACCGAACAAGGCTTCGCGATCATCATGATCTCTTCGGAACTGCCGGAAATCATCGGCATGTGCGATCGCGTCGCCGTCTTCAACAAGGGCGCCATCGTCAACGTGCTGCAGGCAAGCGACATCAACCCGCAAGAGGTGATGCGCCATGCCACCGGGAGTCTGACCAGTGAACACCTCCATTAAAACCATGACGACGCAAACCGACCGCACCCGGCACAACATGAAGCTCAACTTCGCCAGGCTGATCCGCTCTCCGGCGTTCTACCCCTTTGTCGGACTCGTGGTGGTAACGGTCTTCATGATCTTCGCCAGCGACAAGTTCCTCACCGGCGCGAACCTGGAAAACATCGCGCGGCAGGTGTCGATCAACGCGATCATCGCGGTCGGTATGACCTGCGTGATTCTCACCGGCGGCATCGATCTGTCGGTGGGTCCCGTGATGGCGCTGTCCGGAACGCTGACCACCGGGCTGATGGTGGCGGGCGTGCCTGCACCGATCGCGATTCTGATCGGCTTGATGATCGGCGTGGGCTTCGGCGTTGGTAACGGCATTTTCGTCGCCTACCTGAAAATGCCGCCGATCATCGTCACGCTGGCAACCATGGGCATCGCCCGCGGCCTGGGCCTGATGTACACCGACGGGTATCCGATTTCCGGCATGCCGGACTGGTTCGCCTGGTTCGGCCGAGGCACGTTGTTCGGCATACAGGTGCCGATCCTGATCATGTTGCTGACGTACTTCTTCGCCTGGGTGCTGCTGCAGCACACGCGCATCGGTCGGTATGTATACGCCATCGGCGGCAATGAAGAAGCGGTGCGTCTGTCCGGCGTGCGTGCCTCGCGCTTCAAGCTGCTGGTGTACTCGATCAGCGGCCTGACCGCGGCGATTGCAGGGCTTGTGCTGTCGTCGCGCCTGATGAGCGGCCAACCGAACGCCGGTGTCGGTTTTGAGCTCGACGCGATCGCGGCGGTGGTGCTCGGCGGTGCGTCGATTGCCGGCGGTCGCGGCGTGATCATCGGCACCCTCGTCGGCGCGATGTTGCTGGGCGTGCTCAACAATGGTCTGAACATGCTCGGCGTGTCGCCTTACGTTCAGAGCGTGATCAAGGGCGCAATCATTTTGCTGGCGATTTTCATCAGTCGGCAGCGGCATAAATAAACCGATTCGAACACTGCACCTGTAGGAGCGCGCTTGCCCGCGATTGCGTCATGTCAGACGACGACATGTTTCAGGGCGGACGTCATCGCGGGCAAGCGCGCTCCTACAGCGCACCAATCAGCCTCATGAGGTAACCCGACATGGAAAACAACACAAAAACCACCATGCAAGCCGTCGTCTGCCACGCCCCGAAAGACTACCGTCTGGAGCAGATCAGCAAGCCGGTCGCGCGCATCAACGAACTGGTCATCCGCATCGGCGCCTGCGGCATCTGCGCCAGTGACTGCAAATGCCATTCGGGCGCGGCCATGTTCTGGGGCGGTGAAAGCCCTTGGGTCAAGGCCCCAGTGGTGCCGGGGCATGAGTTCTTCGGTTACGTGGATTCAGTGGGCGAGGGCGCCGAAGAGCACTTTGGCGTGAAGGTCGGTGACAAGGTGATCGCCGAGCAGATCGTGCCCTGCGAGAAGTGCAAATTCTGCAAATCCGGCAAGTACTGGATGTGCGAAGTGCACAACATTTTCGGTTTTCAGAAAGACGTTGCCGAGGGCGGCATGGCGCAATACATGCGCATCCCGAAAACCGCCATCGTGCACAAGATTCCGGAGTCGGTGTCGCTGGAAGACTCTGCGCTGATCGAGCCGATGGCGTGCTCGATTCACACCGTCAACCGCGGCGATGTGCAGCTCGACGATGTGTTGGTGATTGCCGGTGCCGGCACGCTGGGCCTGTGCATGGTTCAGGTCGCGGCATTGAAAACGCCGAAGAAGCTGGTGGTCATCGACATGGTCGACGAACGTCTGGAACTGGCGAAGAAATTCGGCGCCGACGTCGTGATCAATCCGAGCCGCGACAACGCCAGGGAGATCATCAACGGCCTCACCGACGGCTACGGCTGCGACGTGTACATCGAAACCACCGGCGTGCCGGTGGGCGTCACCCAGGGGCTGGACCTGATTCGCAAGCTGGGGCGTTTCGTCGAGTTCAGCGTGTTCGGCGCCGAGACCAGCGCCGACTGGTCGATCATCGGTGACCGCAAGGAATTGGACGTGCGCGGCGCGCACCTGGGGCCGTACTGCTACCCGATCGCCATCGACCTGTTCGAGCGTGGGCTGGTCACCTCCGAAGGCATCGTCACCCACGACTTCGGCCTGGACGACTACGCCGAAGCGTTCGAACTGGCGAACTCCACCAAGTCGATCAAGGTGCTGCTCAAGCCGGTCAGTTGATGCCTCACCCCTGCAGGAGCGTGGCTTGTCCCGCGAACGGGGATGGAGTCGTCGTAAATCCGATGAATACGGTGTGTCAGAAAGACCGTATTGGCAGATTTTACGACGGGTTCCCTGCCGGTCGCGGGACAAGCCACGCTCCTACAGGTGGTGCGCAAGAACTTCAATAACAAGAGAGTGCGTGAAGATGGAATACGTCATTGGGGTCGACATCGGCACCCAGAGCACCAAGGCGTTACTGGTCGATGGCCAAGGCCGGATCGTCGCACAGCACAGTCACAGTTATAAGGTCGACACCCCCAGACCGCGCTGGGCCGAGCAATGGCCGCAGGTGTGGCTGGACGCCGTTGAAATCTGTATCGCCGCGTGCGTGCGTGACGGCGGCGTGCCCAAGGACAGCATCAAGTCGCTCTGCGTCAGCAGCCTGTACGGTGGCTCCGGGATTGCAGTCGATGCCCAGATCAAAGCGCTGTATCCCTGCCTGATCTGGATGGACCGCCGCGCTGAAGAGCAGGCCGAGTGGGTCAAGGATCACGTCGACCTCGAGCGGCTCTACGCGATCACCGGCAACGGCGTCGACAGTTATTACGGCTTCACCAAAATGCTCTGGCTGCGGGATAAACAGCCGCAGGTCTGGCGCGACACCCGCTATCTGCTCCCGCCGAACAGTTACATCAATTACTGCCTGACTGGCGAAGTGGCGGTCGATCACAGTTCGGCCGGCAACATCGGCGGCGTCTACGACGTGGCATCGCGTGGCTGGTCGGTGGAGACGCTCGACGCGCTTGGCATCCCGCCTTCGATGATGCCCGAGCGGCTGGTGCACTCGGGTGAAGTGGTCGGCGGACTGCTCCAAGCGTGGGCCGAACGACTGGGTCTCAACGCCGGGATTTCCGTGCTGGGCGGCGGCGTCGATGCAGCCATGGCGACCTTCGCGGCAGGCGTGACCCAGGCCGGAAATCACGTCGCGATGATCGGCACCAGCATGTGCTGGGGCTACATCAATCAGCAGGTCGACGCCCGGCATGGGCTGGTCAGTTTTCCCCACGTCTTCAACGGTGCGAAAGACCTCTACATTTTCGGCGGCGCGATCACGGCCGGGGCTTCGGTCAGCTGGTTTCGCGAGCAGTTCTGCCAGGCCGAAGAGCAGCAGGGCCGGGAGACCGGCGAAGACAGCCATGCCATTCTCGAACGCGCGGCGAGCACCCTTCCGGCCGGCAGCGATGGCCTGCTGTTTCTGCCGTATCTGATGGGCGAACGCAGCCCGGTCTGGGACGCCAAAGCCAGTGGCAGCTTCGTCGGCCTGAACCTGTTTCACAGCCGTATTCACCTGTACCGAGCGGTGCTGGAAGGGGTGACGTTCGCGCTCCGGCACAACATCGAGGCGGGCACGCGCGGTGCGCAGTCGCTGGATCCGCGATTGATCGTGGTCGGGGGCGCCAGCCATTCGGATTTGTGGATGCAGATCATCGCCGACGTCACCGGTTTCCCGGTCTACACCATTGTTCAGGAGGTCGAGGCCGCCTTGGGCGCGGCGTTGCTCGCAGCCCACGCCGTCGGTCTTGTCGATGAGGATCAGGTGCACAAGGGCTGGGTCGAGCTGAGGCTGCGCGCCGAGCCTCAGGCGCAAAACGTCGCAGTCTATTCGCGGCTGTTCGCCGATTACGTGGCGCTGTATCCAGCGTTGAAACCGATCATGCATCGTCTCCAGGAAGCCTGAATGTGAACACTGTCCGTTTTGATTTCAGCGGCCAACGAATACTCGTCACCGGGGCGAGCAGCGGCATCGGCAAAACCGTCGCTCAGCAATTGATCGACTGCGGCGCTGAGGTGTACGCCATGGGCCGCGATGCGGCGGCGCTTGAACAGCTCGCCGGGCAAGGCTGCAAACCATTGCGCGTGGAGATGTCCGATCAAGCGCAACTGGCTGCGGTTCTCGCCGATCTGCCGGTGATGAACGGAGTGGTCAACTGCGCCGGCATCTCGATTCTGGAAGCGGCTACCGATATCAGCGCTGCGGCCTTCGATCAGGTCATGACGGTCAACGTCCGCGCCGCTGCAATGGTAGCGGCCAGTGCCGCCAAAGCCATGATCGACGCAAGCGTGGCCGGCAGCATCGTCAATGTGTCGAGCCAGGCGTCTCTGGTCGCGCTGGACGATCACCTGAGTTACTGCGCGTCCAAAGGCGCGATGGATGCGATGACGCGCGTGCAGTGCGGCGAATGGGGCCGACACGGTATCCGGGTCAACAGCGTCAACCCGACCGTCACGCTGACCCCCATGGCGCAGATGGCCTGGAGCGAGCCGAGCAAGCGCGACCCTGCATTGGCGGCCATTCCACTGGGACGCTTCGCGGAAACCGCGGAAGTGGCCGCGCCGATCCTGTTCCTGTTGAGCAGCGCGGCGTCGATGATCAGCGGCGTGTCGCTGCCAATCGATGGCGGCTATACCAGTCGGTAGTGATCAGGCCTTGTAGGAGCGCGCTTGCCCGCGATGGCGTCGTGTCATACGAGGCTGGAGCTGGAGCGCGACTCCTCACAACACCCCATTCTCCAGCTCCCCGACAATCACCACTTTGGCTTTCGGCAGAAACCGGTCGTGTATCCGCTCAAGCAGCATGGTGACTGCGCTGCTGCCTGCCCGTGAGGCATCGTGGGCGATGCAGGCGATCGGAATGCCGAAAATGTCAGCGAACGGAAGGCGGTCGATGCCGCAGATGGCGACGCTGTCGTGGGCGATGTTTCGGTCGCGCAGGGCTTTCATGGCGCCCAGCGTGATCAGCTGGTTGAAGCCGAAAATCGCATCCGGGACAGGCTGTTCGCGCAAATAATCCAGGGTGCTCTGGTAGGACGGCTCCAGCGTGTAATCGCCCGCGAACACGTGCAGTTGCACCGGGTTGCCACGCTCGGCCAGGGCCGCCTTGACGCCTTTGAGCCGCTCCTCGGAAATCCGCGAGTGCGCCGGGCCCGTCAGCACCAGCATGCGTTCGGCCTGCGGACTTTGCGTCAGCAGATAGCGCGCGCCTTTCAGACCGCTGTGGTAGTTATCCAGCACCACATGGCTGAATCCACTGGCGTGCAGCGCGCGGTCCAGTTGCACCACGGGCACATCGCCGTTGCTCAGGCGACTGAGGTAGCCGGGCTGGTACTCCGGTTCGTCGGAGACCGGCGACAGAATGATCCCGGCCACGCGATAGCTGAGCAACGTGTCCACGGCTTTGGCTTCAAGCTCTTCGGAACCGTCGGTGTCGACCAGCATGATGGTGTAGCCGTGCTTCTTGGCTTCGCGGGAAATCGCCTTGATCATCTCGCTGTAAAACGGGTTGTCCACCGAGGCGGTAATCACACCGATGATCATGCTCTCGCTGCGTTTGAGGCTGCGGGCGAAGGCGTTGGGGACGTAATCCAGTTCCTGAGCCACTTCGAGAATGCGCGCCAGGGTGGCGGGCTTGACCAGATCGGGTTTGTTCAGCGCGCGGGACACAGTGACAGGCGTCATGTTCACGCGGCGGGCAATGTCGGAAATGGTGACAGGCGTCTTTTTGCTCATGGGGCTTATTGGCTGCCTTGGAATCGGACTACATGAGGGCAGTCACAGTCGTCGCTCGATGACGCAAGGCTAGCACGAAGACGCCCGAAATGGACTCGAAGGGCGCGTGGAATGTTATCGTTTTCATGGCCGGATTACGCGGCATTGCAGGCAGTCATGCATGCCGGTCGAACGCAGGGATGTATGCCGCAGTCCATTCGCTACAGCGAATATTTTCAATACGCGGCACAGGCTTGGGCGGATAATCGTCGTCCACCCCCGTTTTCAGGAGACTTCATGACCTCGTCAGCCTCATCTTCCACGCGCGACTTCTTCATCGCCGCCTGCGCTCTGCTGATCGCCATGGTCGGCACCACGCTGCCGACGCCGCTGTATGCGATCTACCAGCAACGACTGGGTTTTGATGCGAGCTGGTTGACGATCATTTTCTCGATCTACGCAGCCGGCGTGATCGCCGCCTTGCTGGCGGTCGGCAGTTGGTCCGATCAGCTCGGGCGCAAGCCGCTGCTGATTGCCGGCCTGACGATGGGCGCAGTGAGTGCGGTGATTTTTCTGCTGAGCGATTCGGTCGGCGGCCTGCTGATCGGGCGCCTGTTTTCGGGTTTCAGCGCGGGCATCATGACCGGCACCGCGACGGTGGCGGTGATCGAGCTGGCGCCGAAAACCTGGAAAATCGCCACGCTGGTGGCCACGGCCGCGAACATGCTGGGCCTCGGGCTGGGCCCGCTGCTCGCCGGTTTCACGTCGCAATACTTGCCCGACGCGCTGCACCTGGTGTTCTACGTGCACCTGGTTTTGCTGCTGCTCGCAGCGGTCGGGATCTTCGTCATTCGCGAAACGGTGCAGCGTCCGGAGACACTGCAGCTGGGCATCCAGAAGCCATCTGTTCCCGCCTCGGTGCGCAGTGTCTTCATCTCCGCCTCGATTGCCGGGCTGGCCGGTTTCAGCGTCGCAGGGCTGTTCACCAGCATGGTGCCGTCGGTGATGATTCACATCATGCAGGTGCACGCGGGGTTGCTGATCGGCGCGGTGATCGGCCTGTTTTTCGTCGCATCGATCATCGGTCAGGCGCTGCTGCAATGGCTGCCCAAGGCGCAACACATGACGCTGGGCTGCGTGGGCCTGATCGTGGGCATGATCTGTCTGGGGCTGAGCATTGCGACCGCGCACCTGGTGCTGCTGATTGCCGCAGGCGTGGTGAGCGGCATCGGTCAGGGCATGATTCTGCGTGCGGGAATGGGCGCCGTGACGGCCAGCAGTCCGCCGCATCAGAAAGCCGCCGTGACGTCGGCGTTCTTCGTGGTGCTTTATGTTTCGATCTCGGTGCCCGTGGTCGCAGTCGGTTTCAGCGTCAGGGCGTTCGGTCTGGAGCACGTCGGCGAATTCTTCGCATCGCTGGTGGCGGTGGTCGCCTTGCTGGCGATGATCAGCATGAAGCGGGTGCAGTCGCGTCAGGCGCAAGCAGCCGCCGGGAGTTGAAACGATGAGCGTGAAAGTCGGCCTGATTTCAGACACCCACGGCCTGTTGCGGCCTCAGGCGCTTGAGGCGCTGCAGGGGTGTGATTACCTCATTCATGGCGGCGACATCGGCAACCCGCAGATCCTGGAAACACTCAGCGCGATTGCGCCGCTGACCGTGGTGCGCGGCAACAACGACACCGATGACGCCTGGGCTGCCGACGTTCCTTACGAGGCTGTTCTGCGGGTCGGCAAATTGGCGATTTATGTCACTCACATTCTTGCCGACGTGCCTGAGACGCTGCCGCCGGATGTTGCCGTGGTCGTCACCGGGCATTCGCACAAACCGCTGCAGCAGACCCGGCACGGCGTGCTGTTCATCAATCCCGGCAGCGCGGGGCCACGGCGCTTCAAATTGCCGATCAGCGTGGGCGTGCTCTATATCGACGAGCATGAAGTGCGTGGCGAACTGATTGATCTGGCGCTGAGCTGACGCGCTTACTTCGCGATCGGGTCCAGGCCACTGGCCTTGATCGCGGGTGCTGCCGCCGACGAACTCAAGAAATCCAGAAACTGTTTTGCCTGTTCGGGGTGTTTGCTCTTGGTCACGACGCCCGCCGAATACAACGTCATCTGTTGGGCCTGATCGGGAATCAGACCGATGATGTCGATGCCGTCCACCGGCTTCAGTTCGCTCAATTGCTGGAAGCCGATTTCGGCCTCGCCGTTGGCGACCACTTCACCCACCGGTTTTGCCGGAATCATGTGGCTCTTGCTTTGAATACGGTCGGCGACGTGCATCTGGTTGAACAGCACGCGTGACAGATAAACACCGCTGGCGCTGTCGGAATAGGCGATGCTCTTGGCGTCGAGCAGGGTCTGTTTGAAGGCGTCCATCGTGCTGATATCGGGATGCGGCGCACCATGACGCACGGCCATGGCGATGTAGGATTTGCCCAGATCGACGCGGGTTTTCGGATCGACCTGGCCGTCTTTGATCAGCTTGTCGAGCGCGGCGCCGACCATCAGTACGACGTCGGCAGGCTCTTGTCTGGCCAGTCGGTTGGGAATGGCTTGCGGCGTCGCGCCCATCGATGGCGCCACCTCGCCCTGCAATCTGACGCCCACGCGCTGCTCGTATTCCGGCGTGACCGCCTTGAAGGCGCCCATGATGCCGCCGGAGCTCAGAACGATCAGTTGCACGGGCGCGGAGGCCGTTGCGGCATGAGTAAAAGCCGCAGGAATGAAGGTGATAGCGGCGCTCAGCAGGTAGGGCAGGATTTTTTTCATGAAGATTAACCTGGCAGTGTTGGATGTGGATCTGACGATAGAAAACAGCGCGGGCAGTATGTGGCAATTGTGCGACGAGTAAATCCCTTTCTTGCGCACGCCCCCCTTCACTGACGCCATTGCCGGCACCAGGTTCAGTCTGACGCGCCCGTGCAGCCGACGAGGCGCCCCGCCTCTGCCTCAAGAAAGCCGGGCCTGCGCCGATGTTCATATCGATCCCCATCATCTTTGTGGAAGTTCACACCGTCATGTTCAATAAACGTCTCAAACAAGAGCTTTTGGCCCTGCGCGAGGAGCTTTCGTCCGTGGAGCAGGTGAGGAGCAGTCTGGACAGCGAGATGCTTGGCATGCGTCTGGACCCACAAGGAAGGATCGAGTCAGTCAACGGCAATTTCGAAAACGAAATGCTCTACAGGAATTCGGATCTGGCCGGTCGGTTGATCGATGATCTGGTCCCGGCCCACGTCAAAGGCCTGGATTTCTATCAGCGGCTGAAAAATGCAATCAGCCGCGGCGAACACCTGAGCGGGGCATTGCGCCTGCTGCGCGGGAATGGTCAGGAGGCGTGGCTGCGCTCGATTCTGCAGCCGGTGCATGACAGCAACGGCCGGGTGAAGTACTTCACCATTCACTCCAGCGACCTGACCCGCACGATCGAAAACTCCCGCGAGCATGAGAACCTGATCGAAGCGTTGCAGCGCTCGACTGCCGTGATCGAGTTCAACCTCGACGGCGAAGTGCTCACCGCCAACCAGCGCTTCCTCGGCGCGATGGGCTATTCGCTGGCACAGATTCAAGGCAAGCATCACCGGATGTTCTGCGAGCCGGAAGAATACAACTCCCCGGAATACCGGATGTTCTGGGATAAATTGCGTCGGGGCGAATTCATCGCCGAGCGTTTCAAGCGAGTGGACAGCCAAGGGCGGGTCGTCTGGCTGGAGGCGTCGTATAACCCCATCACCGACGCGCACGACCGGCTGTACAAAGTGGTCAAGTTCGCCACGGTCATCACTGAGCAAGTCAATCGCGAGAGCGCGGTCGCGCAAGCGGCCACGATCGCCTTCAGCACCTCAAAGCAGACTGACGGCAGCGCCCAGAAAGGAGCGTCGGTGGTGCGGCAGACCGTCGAGGTCATGCATGAACTGGCCGAACACATGGAGCAGGCCGCCGAGCGCATCGCTGCGCTGGACAAGCAGTCCCAGGTCATCGGATCGATCATTCAGAGCATCAGCAGCATCGCCGACCAGACCAACCTGCTGGCACTCAATGCCGCCATTGAAGCTGCCCGCGCCGGCGAGCAGGGCCGCGGTTTCGCCGTGGTTGCCGATGAAGTGCGGCAACTGGCGTCGCGCACCAGCAAAGCCACGGAAGAAATCGTTGGTGTGGTGCAGCAGAACCAGCAATTGGCCGAGCAGGCCGTCAATGTGGTCATCAGCGGCAAGCAACAGGCCCAACAGGGCTTGGAACTGGCCGAGCAGGCGGGCGCTGTGATCGTCGAAATCCAGGACGGCGCGCAGCGAGTGGTCAGCGCGGTAGGGCAGTTCACCAATCAGCTGTCGAGCTGACGCTGCAAGCGCTTGATGCGTCCGTAAACCGCTCGTTTCCTCTTAAACCAGACAGACAACTGCGCCGGGTGATAAACCCGGCGCAGGCGAGGTGCGTTACACCTTGAAGTGGCTGACCAGCATTTGCAGCTGATTGCCCAGGCGGGCCAGTTCGACGCTGGAGGCTGCGGTTTCCTCGCTCGCGGCGGCGGTCTGTTCGGAGACGTCGCGTACGTTGAGGATGCTGCGGCTGATCTCTTCGGCCACTGAGCTTTGCTGCTCCGCGGCGGCGGCGATCTGTTGGTTCATGGCCTGAATATTGGACACGGTGTTGGTAATGCTTTCCAGCGAGGTGCCGGCTTTGCGTGTCAACGCCACGCTGCTGTCAGTGAGGTTGCGGCTGCTGAGCATGATCTCCGAGACCTGACGCGTACCGTTTTGCAGGCCGGCCACCAGCCCTTCGATTTCTTCGGTCGACTGCTGAGTGCGTTGCGCCAAGCCCCGTACTTCATCGGCAACGACCGCGAACCCGCGACCCGCTTCACCCGCGCGGGCCGCTTCGATGGCGGCGTTGAGTGCCAACAGGTTGGTCTGCTCGGCGACAGCCTTGATCACGTCCATCACCTTGCCGATCTTGTCGCTTTCCTGCTCCAGCACCGTCATGGCGTCTGTGGAACGGATCACTTCGCTGGCCAGTTTCTCGATTTGGGCGATGGCCTCGCCGACGACTTTGTCGCCGTCCCGCGCTTCCATGTCGGCAGCCGATGCCGCGACGGAGGCCTGTTCGGCGTTACGTGCGACCTCGTGAACGGTGGCTGACATTTCGTGCATGGCGGTGGCGACTTGGTCGGTTTCGACCTTCTGGCTGTTGACCCCGGCGCTGGTCTGCTCGGTGACCGCAGACAGTTCCTCGGCAGCGCTGGCGATTTGCGTGACGCTGTCGCGGATGCCGCCGATCAGTTCGCGCAACGTCGTGCCCATGCGCTGGATGCCCACTTGCAGCGTGCCCAGTTCGTCCCGGCGGGTGACCACCAGGTCTTGCGTCAGGTCGCCCGAAGCGATGCGGTCGACCACGGTCAGGGTCTGCTGAAGCGGACGGGTGATCTGACGGGTAATGATGACCGCCGCCAAGGCGCCGAAAATCAACGCCAGCAGCGTGCCGCCAATCTGCAGCATGCGGGCCTGTTCGGTGTCTTTGTCGCCGAGGGTTTTCTGGATGTCGACCAGTTGCTGACTCAGCTTGACGATGGCTGCGCCTTCATCCGTCATCTCGGCACGAGCCGCGTTGATGCTGTCGTTGGCGGTCTTGAAGCCCTGCACCGAGGTGCGGTAGCCGATCAATGCGGCTTCCAGTTGGGTGAGGCGCTCAGCCTGAGTGCTGCCAAACGTGGCTTTGAGTTGCTCAAGGCCGTTGATCGCGCTCGTCAGCTGCTGGGTGGCGGCCTGTTCGGTCTTGTCGGTGACGTTGCCGGTGTAGCCGCGCACTTCGTAGCGCACCAGCATTACGTCTTCTTTGGCTTTGATAGCCGCCTGATACTGCTCGAAGCGGCGCTCGTCGGCTGGATCCAGCTTCATCACGTCGTCGTTGATGGCTGCGATCAGCCCTGCCGCTTTCACGGCATCCACACCCATGTCCGCCCGCACCTTGGCACTGGCGCGGTAGCCTTCGCGCATTTTGTTCAGGGAACTCTGATACGCCGCAACCTGATCGCCCAGCGCCTTGATCGGCGGGACGTTGACCGGGTTGCTGAAAGTGTTCTGCAGGTATTGCTGCTGGGCCTTGAAGCCGTCCAGCGCGTTCTGCACGTTTTGCGCGACCGCTTCGTCACCATTGGACAGCATGTATTGCAGGCGGGTGATGCGCAGGTCCGTCAGCTTGGCCGACAGCTTGGAAATGTCCGAAACCCGGTCGCTGCGGTAGGTCATGTTGCCCAGGCTGGTCCAGCCGATCAGCGCAAGCAGGGCAGTGAAAACAAGTACAACACCGAACCCGAGGGCCAGTTTCAGATTGACGCTGATGTTCGCGAACCAGCTGTTCATCATGATTCTCCAGAATGTCCATTGTTCGAAATCGTCAGCTGGAGATTTGTTGTTGTAGAAGCCAGCAAAACATTCAAATGTACGAATGCATCGGCGGCGTCGGAGATTTCTGAAAAAAATGTCAGAAATGAGTCGCGGGAAAATGTTTCAGCGCGTGAATTTCGCCTGAATTAATCGCTGCGGCGCGGGCGCAGGCAGGATTTGCGGGGCCCAGAAACAATCAAGCCCGGCGATTGCCGGGCTGGTAGGGGAGCGAACGTATGGATCAGCTCAGGCGGTTTGCACCGACGTGATCGGCGCCATCAGCAGCGATGCGGCCCAGTTGAGTGTGCTCCGAACCGTTTTCAGCGACGCGGTTAGCACCGACATGATCAGCACCATCAGCGGCGACGCGGTTAGCACCGACACGATCAGCACCATCAGCAGCGACGCGATTAGCACCGACACGATCAGCACCGTCAGCGGCGACGCGGTTTGCACCAACACGATCAGCACCATCAGCAGCGACGCGGTTTGCACCGACATGATCAGCACCGTCAGCGGCGACGCGGCCCATGTTGGTATGGGAAGAGCCATTTTCTGCAACGACCGGGGCATTGACGTATTTGCTGGCGTCAACGGCTGGAAGTGCGAACGCGCTGGTTGCCAGTACAGAGAAGGCCAGGCCAAGGATCAGTTTGTTGGTTTTCATGATGTTTACTCCAGAACTCGTTAGTTGGTAACTTGCTATGGAGGCAATGTTACTCGGCGCTGGATTATTAAGAAGTCAATACGATTGGTAGCGAACATCGCTGCAATTGATAGTTGCCAAAGCTGCGAGCCAGAGCCTCTGGACGAATGATGAAGGTCTGTCGGCCGCGGATTGAGACGATTGCGCAAAAGCTTGAGAGGATCAGACGCAACGGTGCGTCCCGTGAACTTTAACCTTGAGCCCACTGAATACACAGAGGACTCACCATCATGTTCACGCTCAACTCACTGCTGCGCAAAGCGACACGTCTCGACACCCTCGGCATCCACCTGATCAGGATTGGTGTGGCGATCATTTTTATCTGGATCGGCGCACTCAAATTCGTCCCCTATGAAGCCGACAGCATCACCCCGTTCGTGGCCAACAGCCCGGTCATGTCGTTCTTCTACAACCATCCGCACGAATACAAAGAGCATCTGACTCACGAGGGCCAGCTCGATCCAGTCAAACGCGAGTGGCAAGTCAGCAACAACACGTACACCTTTTCCGATGGCCTTGGCACCGTCGAGATTCTGATCGGCCTGCTGGTGCTGTCCTACGCGTTCTCGAAACGGCTGGGAATGGTCGGTTCGGTGCTCGCGTTCCTGACCCCAATCGTCACGCTGTCTTTCCTGATCACAACGCCTGAGGCCTGGGTCTCGAACCTGGGTGACGCCAACTTCGGTTTTCCGTACCTCTCGGGGGGCGGTCGGCTGGTGCTCAAGGACGTGCTGATGCTGGCAGGCGGCGTGGTGATGATCGCTGACTCAGCCCGGCAACTGCTGAACGAGAAGGCCTCACGCAGCGCCTGATCAGCGCCCTGCAAGCTATCCGCAACGCAGCGCCTACGAGGCGCTGTGTGCTTTCTCCAGTCTTTTATCGAAGTGTCCGGACCATTTGGTTTCTTTATGACTGGGCGGTCGTGCTCGTCAAACAATGGCGTCAAGTTTTGCGCCGTGGTTTGTATCAGACATGAAATATTTCAACTATCGACGGTGTGCTGAACGCAATACCGTGTCACTGCCGCGAGCCTTCGCTGCCGCCGAGCGCGCTTCATAAACCGGGACGGAAGTTGTGCCATGGAACCAGTCAAGCGATTCACCACCCTCGACAGTTTCAGAGGTGTCTGCGCACTGTTGGTGGTGTTCTATCACCTGCATGTCGTGGGCTCATTTACCGAAATGCCGTTTTTTCGAAGAGTGGACATCCTGCTCAATTTCTTCTTCGTCTTGAGCGGCTTCGTGCTGGCCCACTCCTACGGGATGAAAACGAGGCTCGGGTTCAAGGACTTCTTCATTTCCCGATTTTTCCGTCTTTATCCGCTGCACCTGACGATGCTGCTGGTGTTCATTGCTTTCGAGTTGGTGCGCTGGGCGGCCTACAACAAAGGATTCAATCTCAACAACGTGCCATTCACCGGGCTGTTCGCGCCTGCGGAGATACTCCCCAACCTGCTCTTGCTGCAAGCGTGGACGACGCTGACCGAAACCATGTCGTTCAATTACCCGTCGTGGAGCATCAGCATCGAGTTCTACATTTATATGCTGTTCGGCCTGGTGTGCATTTTCTCGATGCGCAACCGCTTCCTGCTGGCGGCCTGCATCTCGGTGATCGCGTTCGTTCTGATCTTCACGGAAAACGAGCCGCTGGTGTGGCGCGCCATGCTGGGGCTCTCGTGTTTCTTCGCCGGCAACATCACGTATCTGGTCTATCGGCTGATCCGCGACCGGTTCGTGCCCGTGCAATGGTCGATGACCGTACTCGAATGCCTGCTGATGTTTGCGACGTACTGGCTGATCATGAACGACTTCGAAGATCGCTCGCCCATCGCCAGTCTCATGTTCTGCCTGCTGGTGCTGGTGTTTGCGTTCGAAGGCGGGCTGGTGTCGGCGCTGTTGAAAACCGGGTTGTTCACGCTGCTGGGCAAGCTGTCGTATTCGATCTACATGACCCACGCCTCTCTGCTGTTCTGCCTTTCGACCGTATTCATCGTGGCGCAGAAACTGACCGGTCGCGACATGGCGCCGATGATCGAAGGTCAACGCTACATGGACACCGGCTCGTTGCTGATCAACAACGGCTTTGTCGTGGTCGTTACGCTCGCGGCTCTGGGGCTGGCGGCATTGGCGCACACCTACATCGAGATGAAGGGCGTTGCGTTGGGCAAGCGAGTCATCAATGCTTCGCGGCGCAAGGCGTTGGTCAGCAAGGCTGCGATACCGGGCTGAGGCCGCCCGTGCGAAGGAATCGTGAAGCGGCTCAGCCTCGGCGCAACCACTCGACGATCCCGAACCCGGCGGCGCGTCCGCTGGCGAAGCAGGCAGTGAGCAGGTAGCCGCCGGTGGGCGCTTCCCAGTCGAGCATCTCACCGGCGCAGAACACGCCCGGCAACGACGTCAGCATCAGTTGCCCGTTCATGGATTCGAACTTCACGCCGCCCGCGGTGCTGATGGCTTCGTCCAGCGGACGCGGCCTGATCAGCGTCAGCGGCAGGGTTTTGATCGCCTGCGCCAACAGGTCCGGATCGGCGAAAGTCTCGGCGGGCGTCAGCTCACGCAACAGCGCGGCCTTGAGGCCATCGAGTCCCAGCTGGCTGTGCAAATGTTTGGACATCGAGCGTGAGCCACGGGGTTTGCTCAGGGCTTTTTTCACATCCTTGATGGCTTTGCCGGGCAACAGATCGATCTCCACCACGGCGGCGCCGTGCTGATTGATCGCCTCGCGAATCTGCGCCGACAGCGCATAAATCAGGCTGCCTTCGACGCCGTTGCGGGTCACCACACATTCCCCCAGTCGCTGCGGCTGACCGCGCAGGCCGATGGCAATGTTCTTGAGCGGCGCACCCGCGAATTTGCTGCTCAGCAGTTCACTCCAGGCGCTTACGTCGAACCCGCAGTTGGCGGGCTGCAGGGCGGCGACCTGCACATCGTGCTGCTTGAGCAACGGCAACCAGGCCCCGTCGGAGCCGAGTCTCGCCCAACTGGCGCCGCCCAGCGCCAGCAAGGTCGCGGCGGGCGCGATGGACAATTCGCCCTCAGGCCCGGCCATGCGCAGGGTGTTATCGGCGTTCCAGCCAAGCCAGCGATGGCGGGTGTGGATAATTACCCCGGCGTCCCGCAGTCGCTTGAGCCAGGCGCGCAGCAAAGGCGCGGCTTTCATGTCGGTGGGGAAGACGCGACCCGAGCTGCCCACGAACGTCTCGATCCCCAGGCCATGAATCCACGCGCACAGCGCCTGCGCGTCGAAACCGCGCAGCAACGGGGCGATCATCGGCGCGCGCTCGGCGTAGCGGGAGAGGAACGCCGGCCAGGCTTCGGAATGGGTGATATTCATGCCGCCCACGCCGGCCAGCAGAAACTTGCGCCCTACCGACGGCATGGCGTCATACACATCGACCCTGAAACCTGCCTGACTCAACACTTCCGCCGCCATCAAGCCGGCGGGTCCGCCACCGATGATGACGACTGTCTGAGCGCAAGAGGAAGTGTTCGAGGTCATGGCGGGCTGCGGATCGATGAAAGAGGCCGCGCATTCTACCCCAGGCGTACGACGAGCGAATGATCTGTGGACAACTGTTGAGCAAAAAACGTACAGACGGCGCCAAGCCACGCGCAATACGGGCTCTGTCGGCTTGCGCTCAGGTTATCCACAGGCCGCTCCACAGTGGATGTGGGTAAATCGACACTGAGGCAGGTTTACAGCCCTTCAGATATCCACACCCGTTGGGCGCTGTGGTGCAGGATGCCGTGACGTCGCGCGAGGGCGTGCCGATCCTTGCTGTAGCCGCCACCGATCACGCCCATGACCGGGATGTCGCGGCCCAGGCAATGACGCATCACGGCCTCGTCGCGAAGGGCAACCCCCGCATCGGTCAGTTGCAGATAACCCAGGGCGTCGTCCTTGTGTACATCGACGCCGGCGTCGTAGAGCACCAGATCAGGCCGATACAGCGGCAACAGGTAATTGAGCGTGTCATCGACCACCTTCAGGTAATCGTCGTCACCCATGCCCATGGGCAGCGGAATGTCCCAGTCGCTCTGCGCCTTGCGCGCCGGAAAGTTCTTCTCGCAGTGCAGCGAGACCGTGATCGCGTCTTCGGTGTGTTCGAGGATTCGCGCCGTACCGTCGCCCTGGTGAACGTCGCAGTCAAAGATCAGCACACGGTCCACCCGACCACTCTGCAGCAGGTAACGGCTGATGATCGCCAGGTCGTTGAAGATGCAGAATCCCGCCGGATAATCGTAGTGCGCGTGATGGGTGCCGCCCGCCAGATGACACGCCAGACCGTGCTGCAACGCTTTCTCGGCGGTCAGCAGCGACCCGCCCACCGCGCGCACCGTACGTCGGGCCAGATCCTCGCTCCAGGGCAGGCCCAATCGGCGCTGATCCTCGCGGGAAAGCTCGCCCTGCATGTACCTGCGGATGTAGGCAGGGTCGTGCGCCAGCGCAAGAATGTCGTCCGGGCAGACCTCCGGGCGAAACAATTGAGCATCCGTGGTCAGGCCGCTGTCGATAAGGTGGTCGTGCAGCAGCCGGAACTTTTCCATCGGGAAGCGATGATCGGGCGCAAACGTCGGGCTGTAGTCTTCGTGGTAGATAAGAGGCAGGGGCATGGCACTTACGCGTCGGGTTCGAAGGGGAATCTTGCCAGTTACGGTGGTCACCGCACAGCGATTTGCTGGGCCGGGGCGCTGGTAAACTGACGGGAAATTTGAGGTGTCGGGCAGGAGAGACGTTCAATGGAGCCGATACTCGAGCTCAGCAGCGCGCGTTTGTTGATGCGTCAGTGGCGAGATGATGATTTGCCGGCCTTCGCGCAGATGTGCGCAGACCCGCACGTCATGCGTTACTTCCCGGCGTGCATGAGCCGGCTGGAAAGCGCCAAGATGATTGGCCGTGTCCGCGGGCATTTCGCCGAGTACGGCTTCGGGCTGTGGGCACTGGAGCGTAAGGATTCCGGCGAGTTCATCGGCTTTACCGGACTCAACGTCGTGGGATTCGAAGCCGCATTCACGCCTGCGGTCGAGATCGGCTGGCGGCTGGCCAGAGAACATTGGGGTTTGGGCTACGCCAGTGAAGCCGCATGGACCGTGCTGGGCTGCGGTTTCGAGCACCTGGAACTGGATGAGATCGTGTCCTTCACGGCCACCAGCAATCTGCCGTCGCAGAAAGTGATGCAGGCGATCGGCATGCAGAACAACCCCGCCGACGATTTCGCCCATCCCAACCTTCCGGAAGGTCATCCGCTGCGGCCTCACGTGCTGTATCGGATCAATCGCCAGGGCTGGCTCGCGACGCTGTGATTGCGTGCGCGAAACGGGCTGCAAACTCTGTATCATTTCGCAATCTTCCACGGCGTCGTCTTGACCGGCCCGTGGCCTGTTTTGTGATGACTGGTGTGTGATGACCGTTTGCGAGGAACCCCGAATGAGCCATGTGCTGGATGATCTGGTAGCGCTGTTGAGTCTGGAACCCATCGAAGAAAATCTCTTCCGCGGGCGCAGCCAGGACCTTGGCTTTCGTCAGCTGTTTGGTGGGCAGGTGCTGGGGCAGTCGCTGTCGGCGGCCAGTAAGACCGTTGAGGACGAACGCCACGTGCACTCGTTGCACGGCTACTTCCTGCGCCCGGGCGATGCGCATCTGCCGGTGGTTTATCAGGTCGACCGTGTGCGCGATGGCGGCAGTTTCAGCACGCGTCGGGTCACGGCCATTCAGAAGGGCAACCCGATCTTCACCTGCAGCGCTTCTTTTCAGTACGACGAAGAAGGGTTTGAGCACCAGAGCCAGATGCCGCAGGTGGTCGGTCCGGAAAATCTGCCTTCGGAACTTGAGTTGATGCGTCAGCGCGAGCACCTGATTCCCGAGCACATGAAGGACAAGCTGCTGTGCCCCAAGCCGATCGAATTCCGGCCGGTCACCGAGTCCGACCCCTACAATCCCAAACCGGCCGATCCGGTCAAATACGTGTGGTTCCGGGCTGACGGCTCGCTGCCGGACATCCCCGCGCTGCATCGGTACATGCTCGCCTATGCCTCCGACTTCAACCTGCTGACCACCTCGCTGCTGCCCCACGGCAAGACGGTCTGGCAGAAGGACATGCAGATCGCCAGCCTTGATCACTCGCTGTGGTTTCACGGTGAGCTGCGCGCGGACGAGTGGCTGCTCTATGCCATGGACAGCCCGTGGGCCGGCAATTCTCGCGGTTTTTCGCGGGGCAGCGTTTACAACCGGGACGGCAAGCTGGTGGCTTCCGTCAGCCAGGAAGGGTTGATTCGTCACCGCAAGGATTGGTCATGAGGCTGGCGCAGCTTCGGCATTGGGTGTTCGACATGGACGGCACGCTGACGGTTGCTGTCCATGACTTCCCGGCCATCAAGCGCGCGCTGCAGATTCCGCTGGAAGACGACATTCTCGGTCATCTGGCTGCATTGCCCGCCGACGTTGCGGCCGCCAAGCACGCGTGGCTGTTGGAGCATGAGCGCGAGCTGGCCATCGCCTCACGACCGGCGACAGGCGCTGTCGAACTGGTACGCGAACTGGCCGGGCGCGGTTACCGGCTGGGTGTTCTCACGCGCAACGCCCGCGAGCTGGCCCACGTGACGCTGAAAGCCATCGGCATTGCAGACTGCTTCGCCGTCGAAGACGTCCTCGGACGTGACGAGGCACCACCCAAACCCGACCCCGGTGGTCTGCTCAAACTTGCTCAGGCCTGGAACGTCGCGCCCGCTGAGATGGTGATGGTGGGCGACTACCAGTTCGACCTGGCCTGCGGAAAAGCAGCCGGCGCGCGCACCGTGCTGGTCAACCTGCCCGAAAATCCATGGCCGGACCTCACCGATTGGCATGCCGAAGACTGCCGGGTGCTGAAGACGATGATCGGCGCGGGTGTTTGACAAGATAACGCCGCAGCATTCCCATGGACCAACCTGCAGGAGGCCTGGCCGAGAAGTCGGGTAATGTCCGCGATTCCCTTGTAGGAGCGAGCCAACTGGCTTTAACGCCCCTTTCGATCAGCGGGGTAACGCCCGACGCCTTCCCGGCTAAAGCCGGTCCTACAAAGAAGTCGCAGCGTCTGTAGGACCGGCTTCATCCGGGAAGAGGCCGGTGCAGACTGTGGAAATGCAGCGGTTGAAAACAAGTCTTCACGGGCAAGCGTGCTCCTACGGTTCGGAGGCTTGGCCGAGAAGTCGGGTAATGTCCGCGAATCCGTTGTGGGCGTGAGCCAACTGTCTTTAACGCCCCTTTCAATCAGCAGCGTAACGCCCGACGCCTTCCCGGCTAAAGCCGGTCCTACGAAGAGGTCGCAGCGTCTGTAGGACCGGCTTCAGCCGGGAAGAGGCCGGTGCAGACTGTGGAGATGCAGCGGTTGAAAACAAGTCTTCGCGGGCAAGCGCGCTCCTACGGTTCGGAGGCCTGGCCGAGAAGTCGGGTAATGTCCGCAATCCCCCTGTAGGAGTGAGCTTGCTCGCGAAAAGGCCCTGCCATCCGCTGGAGATGCAGCGGTTGAAAACAACTCTTCGCGGGCAAGCGCGCTCTTACGGTTCGGACGCCTGGCCGGGACGCTGAGTAATGTCCGCAATCCCCCTGTAGGAGCGCGCTTGCCCGCGATGGCGGCAGGTCGGTCGGCGACGAAGTCTCAGGCCTCACCCCATCGCGAGCAAACTGAAAAAAGGCGCGATCCGACACGCGCCCGTCACGCTCAATTGCCCTTGAACAACGCCGTCTGACCTTCGGGAGAGGTGAACATCGCGTCGCCGTTGTGACCCACATTTTTCACTTCGACCAGTCGCTGGTTCAGGCCTTCGGGGTGGCGCTTGGTCAGATAGTCGAAATAGTTGTGGCCGCGCGCCAGGCGCTGCGGGCCTTGGGCTTCAGCGCCGCAATCCTTGTCCAGCGCCGGATGCTCGGGGTCGGTGTCCAGCTCGCCCAACAAGTAAGTGATGTCGCGTTTGACGTAGGCGGCTTCCAGTTCGGCGGGCGTTTCCTTGCCGGCATACGCAGGCAGTTTGTTCAGACCGTATTTCCAGGTATCGAACGTCGGGCAAGTCGCGGCATCCACGGACACCGGCCGTGTCGCATCGAAATAGGCATACGACGACGGGTTGGCGATCACATAGCGCAGCTTGATGCCTTCCTTCTTCAACAGTGCGTCTTCCTTGCCCCCGATCATCGCGTAACGCTGCACGACCTGCGCGCCGCCGGAGTGGCCAGCGATTACGACTTCTTTCAGATTCGGGAACAGCTTGCTGTCGCTCAGGCGCTTGAGGATATGGTCGATGACCACGAACGAGCTGACCGGTTTGGCGCCGATCGACTTGTCGCCCGCCATCCAGTCGTTACCCCGCCAACGCAGGACCGCATCGGGCAAGTGATGGGCGACGATGTCTTTTTCGTCGAGAAATTGTGGCGCGATCAGCAGGGTTTTCGAGCGCTGTCTGGATTGGTTGGCAGCGCGCTCGGCGCTGCGCAAATAAGTCTGTGCGTTGCGCAGGCGGCCGTGAAAAATGATGACCACCCGTTGAATCTGCGGGCTGGGCTTGACCCAGTTCTGGCTCAGGCCCAGCGTGGCCTGAGTCGTTCCGTTGATCAGCAGCCGGTCCGGGCTGATGGATTTGACCGCCTGATCCGCAGCATGAGCAGTGACGCTCATCAGGGTGCCCAACAACAGGATCGAAAGCGGTTTCATCATGTGATCAGAGGCTCTTGGCGGCGAAGGTATCGCATTGGTTGATTTGTCCCTGGGCAAAACCTGTCTTGAACCAGCGCACCCGCTGGGCAGACGTCCCGTGTGTGAACGAGTCCGGTACGACGCGCCCCTGGCTTTGCTGCTGCAGGCGGTCGTCACCAATGGCGTTGGCGGCGTTCAGCGCCTCTTCAATATCACCAGGTTCAAGCCAGTTCAAACGCTTTTGTGCGTTGTTGGCCCAAACTCCGGCAAGGCAGTCAGCTTGCAGTTCCTGGCGGACCAGCAGACCCGCGTCGCCCTCCATGCGCATGCCACGCTGGCGGGCGGCGTCAACTTTAGCCGAAACCCCGAGCAAGGTCTGCACATGATGGCCAACTTCATGTGCGATCACATACGCCTGGGCAAAATCCCCGGCGGCCTTGAAGCGCTGGGACATCTCGCGAAAGAATTCCATGTCCAGATAGACCCGCTGATCGCCCGGACAGTAAAACGGCCCGCTGGCCGAAGACGCGAAACCGCAGGCGGACTGCACCTGGCCCCGGAACAGAATGAGGGTTGGATTCTTATATTGCCGGCCACCTTGCTGGAAAATCTGGCCCCACGTGTCCTCAGTATCGCCCAGGATGGCACGCACAAAATCGGCCTGCTCGTCGTTCGCCGGCGGCGCCTGGCGCGTCTGGGGATTGACCGCCGTGGATTGCTGCGTGCCCATCTGTCCGGCGATCTGCCCCAGAATCTGCATCGGGTCCTGACCGGTCAACAAACCGATGGCAACGATGATCACGATACCGCCCAGGCCCAGGCCCTTACCGCCAATGCGCATCCCACCCCCGCCACCGGTGTCGTCGCGCGCATCGACGACGTTGTCACTGCGACGTCCTTTTTTCCAGAGCATGGTGGAATCCTCTTTTAGTCGTGTAGGAAGTGTAGACGGCAGGGGAGGCCGATCGTCTGACTGCTGGGACTAAGAGGTGGAAACGGAGGGAATGGTTCAGGGCACGCCGCGATGACGTCACGCTGAACTGACCGCATGCATGAGCGACCGTTAAACGCTAGTTACCGCCTTGCTCCGCCTTCACCGAGTTGATGAACGCCTGCATGGCCGATGACTGGATGCGATGCCTGCGGGTGATCAGCCCATAGGGTGGCAGGCGTGCTTCGAAGCTGATGGGCAGGACGGCCAGGAGGTCTCGCCCGGCGTAGTCTTCCACGACTGAAACCGGCGTGATGCCGAGCATGTCGGTGTTCTGGACCAGCGAAAGCAGCGTCATGATCGAGGTGGTTTCGACGATGCTGTTGGGGATGTCGACGCGGGCGTTGTGAAAAACCTGATTGACGATCGCGCGCATCGGGCTTGGGTGTTGTTGCAGCACCCAGGTTTCGTTCTGCAACGCGGCCCAGCTCAGGTCGGTGGCGTGGACCAGCGGGTTCTGAGCGCCTGCGATCACGCAGAGCGCCTCTTCGCCAAGGCTGTCGAAAAGCAGTTCTTCCGCCCGGGCGCCGCCGGGAATCCGGCCCAGCACGACGTCGAGCTGATCTTGCAACAGGGCTTGCACCAGCACATCGCTGGTGTCGACCTGAATGCTCATCGACAACCGCGGATGGCTTTGTTTCAAAGTGGCGATGGTGCGCGTCAGCAACCCGGACGCCAGGGCGGGAATGGCGCCGACCGCCACGCGCCCCAGATTGCCGGACTCCAGCGCCACCAGTTCCTCGCGCATGCCGCTCAGTTCCGCGAACACCATGCGTGCGTAATAGATGACCGTGTCGCCAAACGGGGTCGCGCGCATGCCTCGCGGCAGGCGCTCGAACAGTTCGACCCCCAGCAGGTCCTCCGCCTCGTGCAGCATCTTGGTGGCGGCCGGCTGGGTCATGCCGATGTTATCGGCGGCGCGGCGCAGCGAACCGAATTCCTGCAAGGCCAGCATCAGCCGCAACTGGCGCAAGCGCAGACGGCTGTGGATAACGTTGGCCTCGGGAATCCTGGTCATGTGATTGGCTCGCGTAGAAGGGTGCGGCGAGCCTGACAAGAACTGCAGGGCATTTCCAGCATTGCGTGTCATCACAGCGTTTTCGGCTTGATTGCGTGACGATTGCGCCAGCCGAAGACGGTTTTGATGCCCGCCGAGATCAGCGGCCAGAACAGCATCAGCAGCGCCGCGGTGGTCAGGCTGCCGACCAGCGGATTGGACCAGAAAATGCCCAGATGCCCGTCAGAGAACAGCATCGACTGACGAAATGCATCTTCGGCCTTGTCGCCCAGTACGGCCGCCAGCACCAGCGGCGCGATGGGATAGCCGAGTTTCTTGAACAGATAACCCAGCGCGCCAAAGCCCAGCATCAGCAGCACGTCGAACATCGAGTTGTGGACCGAGTACGCGCCGATCGCGCACACCATGATGATGATCGGCGCGATGATCGAGAACGGAATCCGCAGAATCGACGCAAACAGCGGCACCGTGGCCAGCACCACCAACAAGCTGACCACGTTGCCCAGATACATGCTGGCGATCAGGCCCCAGACGAAGTCGTGCTGCTCGGCGAACAGCGTTGGGCCCGGATGCAGGCCCCAGATCATCAAGCCTCCGAGCATCACCGCGGCCGTTGCCGAGCCTGGAATACCGAGGGTCAGCATCGGCAGCAGGGCGCTGGTGCCCGCGGCATGGTCGGCGGTTTCCGGGGCAATGACGCCTTCGATTTCACCCTTGCCGAAGTTGTCGCGATTCTTCGAAAAACGGCGCGCGATGCTGTAGCTCATGAACGACGCTGCGGTCGGGCCGCCCGGTGTCACACCCATCCAGCAACCGACGACAGTGCTGCGCAGGATCGTGAACCAGTAGCGCGGCAATTTCGCCCAGGTCCGCAGGATCACCATCGGCGTGATGCGCGCATGCTCACCACGGAACACCAGACCTTCTTCAACCGTGCAGAGAATCTCGCCGATCCCGAAAAGCCCGATCACCGCGACTTCAAAACTGATGCCAGTCATCAGCGCCGGCTGATCGAACGTCAGGCGCAGATTGCCGGAGACCGTGTCCATGCCGACCGCCGCCATCGCGAAACCGATCATCATGGCGACGACGGTTTTCAGTGGCGGATTCTTGCTCATGCCGATGAACGTGCAGAAGGCGAGCAGGTACACCGCGAAAAACTCGGGCGAGCTGAACGTCATGGCGAATTCGGCGATGCGCGTGGACAAAAACGTCAGTAACAGCACGCCTGCCAGCGCGCCGATCAGCGCTGAACTGAACGCGGCCGTCAGGGCTTCGGCGGCGCGACCTTCCCGAGCCATGGGATAGCCGTCGAAGGTCGTCGCGACCGATGACGGTTCGCCAGGTATGTTGAACAGGATCGAGGTGATCGAGCCTCCGAACAGCGCGCCCCAGTACATGCACGACAGCAGGATGATGGCCGACACCGGCGACATCGTGAACGTGATCGGCAACAGCAGCGCGACGCCGTTGGGGGCGCCGAGTCCGGGAAGAACGCCGACCAGAATCCCCAACAGAACGCCCACGACCATCAGACCGATGTGGCCGGGCGTGAGGATGAGGTTCATGCCCTGCAGCAGAGAGTCGAACTCGCTCATCTCAGCGATCTCCCGGCCATGGCGATCCAATCGCCCATCGGGCCTGCGTCCAGCGGGACCTTGAACCACAGGTCGAAAATCAGATAACTGGCCAGCACCGCACCCACCGACACTGCGACGATCATGGGTTTGCCGTACGGCTTGGCGCGGACTTTGTCACGCCACATGAACCAGGCGATGAACACGGCCGAGGCGACGTAAATGCCGGAGAACGGCATGGCACAAACGAACAGGGCGATCGGGATGAACACCGACAGCACCTGGCGGAATGCGCCGCGGCTGACGAAGCTTGTGCTCAACGGTTTCCAGCGAATCAGCGTCAGCACGCCGTTGGCCAGGCTTGCCGTCGCCAGCAACAGCCCGATGTAGAAGGGGAAGTAACCCGGTTCCGGGCCGGCGTCGCCCCAGCCGATGCCTTGCTCGACACTGCCGGACATGACTACCGCGCCGATCAGCAGGGTGAAGAGGGCGAGCCCGAGTTCGACCCAACGGGTGCAGACCAGCGAAGACGAGTGAGAAGAATGTGCCATCGAACACCTCTAGCGAAGGACCGACACTGCCTGCGGCGCAGGCAAGCGGCGGCAGGGCGGATCAGTTACGCAGCCAGCCGGCTTCCTTGAACACCGGGGTCACGCGGGCGGTGTCTTTCTCGATATAGGCGGTCAACTGATCGCCCTCCAGGAAGGTCGGCACCAGCGCGTTCTGTCTCACGTAAGCCTTGAACTCCGGCGTCTCCGACACCTTGCGCATCAGCTCGGTGTAGAACGCCCGCTGCTCGGCGCTGACATTGCCGGGCATGAACACCGTGCGCGGGAAGCGGTACTGATCGATCCCCAGGCCGGCTTCGTGGCAAGTCGGCACATCCGACCAGGACTTGTCGCCGGCGACTTTGTCGGTGTAACCCATGCGCTCCTTGCTGAACACGCACAGCGGCTGCACTTGATCGCCGCGCCACTGGCTGATGCTTTCGGCGGGATTGTTGACGTTGGCGGCAATATGTTTGCCCGCCAGCTGGGTCGCCGCTTCGCTGCCGCTTTTGAAGGGGATGTACACCAGCTTGGTGTTGTTGGTCTGATTGAGCAACAGGGTAAGGGTCTGGTCGACGTCCTTGGACTGGCTGCCGCCCATGCGCAGGTTCGACGCATTGGATTTGACGGCATCGTAGAAGCCTTTTGCGTCTTTCCACGGCGCATCCTTGTAGGTCCAGAGGATGAAGTCATCCTCGGCAACCGCCGCCACCGGCGTCAGTTCCTGCCATTCATAGCCAAGCTTGGAAACCAGCGGCAGCAGGTAAATGTTGTTGGTGGCGATGACCAGTTTGTCGGCGTCGCCCTTGGAGACCTTCATGTCGAGGAAGGCTTCGGCGCCGTTGCCGCCGCCTTTGTTCAGGACCACGGTGTTGACGTCCAGCAGCTTGTGGGTGCTGATGATCGACTGGATCAGGCGACCGAGCTGATCAGTGCCGCCGCCAGGACCACCGGCCACGACGATCTCGACGTTTTTGTCAGGTTGCCATGCGGCGAGAGCGGGGGTGGAAAGACCCAGAACGGGAAGCGCGGTGGCGCAGGTCAGCGTACAGCCGAGCAGCAAACGGGACGCGCGTCGAAAAGATGCGGTTCGCATGGTGATCCTCTTTCTTGTATTTGTTATGAGAAGCCGACCTGTCGATCGGCCATGCGAGGAGTGTGTGAAAGTTGCTATGTCGCGTCTACTCAAAACATCACATACACCGATAGCCTGAGGTTATAGCGGCGCAGGGCTAGGCAAAGAACGATGAGGCGCCAAAGGTCAGCCTTGTCGTTGTCCGGCGTGATATGGGCGCAGGCCCTGCCACATAGAGTGACTGACAGAGCGTGCCGCCCGTGATCGTATCGGTTACATCTTGAAATTAAGCACCAGCCGATTGAGCCCCACGGCCAGTTGCGACAGCTCCGAACTGGCGGCGGAGGTCTGATTGGCACCCGCCGATGTCTGCAGCGACAGGTCGCGAATGCTGGTCAGGTTGCGGTCCACTTCACGGGCCACTTGTGCCTGCTCCTCGGTGGCGGAGGCGATGCTCACGTTGCGCTCGTTGATGTGCACGATGGCCGCCGTGATTTCTGCGAGCGCCCGGCCCGCGGCCTCGGCGACTTCAAGACTGGCACGCGCTTTCTCGCTGCTCTGGCCCATGGCGTCGACGGCCTTGCTGGCACCGGACTGAATCGAGCCGATCATCTTCTCGATCTCGGCGGTCGATTGCTGCGTGCGATGAGCCAGGGCGCGCACCTCGTCGGCCACCACCGCAAAACCACGTCCGGCCTCGCCAGCGCGCGCCGCTTCGATGGCCGCGTTGAGGGCCAGCAGGTTGGTCTGATCGGCGATGCCGCGGATCACATCGAGCACGGCGCTGATGTTCTGTACTTCACCGGCCAGCCCATCGATTTCGACCGCCGTGGTGCCGACGGTGGTGTGCAGTTCCTGAATGACCTGCAGCGTCTCATCGACCCGGCGCGTGCCGTTCTCGGCAGACTGCGTCGAATGACGCGCCGCTTCAGATGCGTGTGCAGCATTGCGCGCCACGTCTTCCACCGCCGTGCTCATCTGGTTGATCGCGGTGGCAGCCTGATTGATTTCGTCGTCCTGACGCTGAATGCCACGCAGGGCGTCTTCGGTGACGGCCGTCATCTCCTCCGAGGTCGATGCCAGCTGGTTTGATGAGTGAGACAGTTCGGACAAGGTGGTGCGCAGGTTCTGCTGCATCACCGACAACGCCGCCAACAGACGGCCGGGTTCGTCCTTGCCGTCTACCAGAATCGGCTTGCCCAGATCGTTTTCGGCAATCTGTTGAGCCACAGCCAGGGCCTTCTGGATCGGCGCCATCAGGCTGCGAGTGAAGAGGGTGGCGAGCAGCAGGGTCGCAATCAACGCGATCAGAATCGCAGCGATCACCACACGAATCGCCTGAGCGTAGGTGTCATCGGCGGCTGCGTCCGAGGCTGCCATCTTCTGTTGCGCCAGGTCCGAAACGGTGGCGATATCCTTGGCCAGCAGGTCGGCGGCGCGGGTTTGCTCCCCGCCGGGCTGGGTCATTGCCGTGATCACGTCCTCACGTTTTTGCGCGACGGCCTGCAAATAGCGGGAGTGAACTTCGAGGTAGGCAGACAGGTTGCCTGCCATCGCGGCATAAGCCGCCAGTCCTCGCTCGGTCAGCAACAGCGGCTTGAGTTGCTTGACGTCCTTTTCCAGATCCAGGCGACCTTGATCGACGCGTTTGCGCGCATGAGCAACGGCGTCCTCGTTCTGCGCGGCTCGCAGACTGGTGTTGCCCAGGCGAATGGTCAGCAGATCGTTCTTGATCTGATCGATGGCGAGCAAGGTCGGCAAGACGTTGTCCTGCAATGTCTCCCGCGTTTCCTTCAGCCGGGAAGCCTGTTGCAGGGAAAACAACCCAACGGCGGTAATCAACAGGGCGAAAAAGCCGAAACAGGTCAATGATCGAGGAGCGATATTCAGACTGCGCAGATTCATCGGAGAGAGCCTATTCATATATATGTATTTGCCTATCGACTTCGATTCTCTCAGCTTTAAGGCAAATGGCCATCTATTTTGGCGTTTTTACCTCATGTCCGATGCGCGGGATGGGTGAGTGGGCCAGAAATAAACAAGCCAGGCCCGCATGAGCAGGCCTGGCTTGGGTGACAGGGAAAAGTTCAGATCGGCCGCGCCGTCTGATGCGCGGGGGATTATTGCTTGCCGGCGAGCGCGGTGTAGCTGTTCATCAGATTGCGATAGTTAGGGATACGCTGCGACAGCAGGTTACCCAGGCCTTCGATGTCGTTGCGCCAGTCGCGATGCAGCTCACAAGCTACGGAGAACCAGTTCATCAACTGGGCACCGGCCGCCGACATGCGGTTCCAGGCCGCCTGTTGTACGCCCTCATTAAACGTTCCTGAGGCGTCGGTCACCACGAACACGTCGAATCCTTCGGCCAGTGCGCTCAGGGTCGGGAACGTTACGCAGACATCGGTCACGACACCGGCGATGATCAGTTGCTTGCGGCCGGTCGCCTTGATCGCCTTCACGAAGTCTTCGTTGTCCCAGGCATTGATCTGACCTGGGCGGGCGATATAGGGCGCGTCCGGGAACATCTCTTTGAGCTCCGGCACCAGCGGACCATTCGGGCCTTGTTCGAAGCTTGTGGTCAGGATCGTCGGCAGGTTGAAGAACTTGCCGCAATCCGCCAAGGCCAGAACGTTGTTCTTGAATTCGTTCGGCGAGAAATCCTGCACCAGCGATATCAGACCGGTCTGGTGGTCGACCATCAGCAGTACGGCGTCGTTCTTGTCCAGGCGCTTGTAAGTAGTCATCGGTGCATTCCTTTATGAGTCGAGAAAGTTAAGAGTCGAAAGCGGCGCCGCATCTGGCGAATGGCTCAGTGGCTGCGGCATGGGGTGTACTTTAGGGATGCTTCGAAACGTTAACAATCCAGCTAAAAGGAGACTCACTGATTCGTTTTTGGGGACAGTCGAAAATGTGTGATATCGGGACCACAACCTGGCCCCGATACACGTGCGGCATCACGTTGGGATCTATGCCGAAGGGCGTCAGGAAATCTTGATCACGACTTTGCCGAACGCACCTTTTGCCAAGTGCTCATAGGCCTGCCGCGCTTGCTGGAAGTCGTAAACTTTGTCGATCACGGGTCGAATCGCGTTCTGATCGAGAAAGGCGTTCATCCGGTCAAACGAAGAGCGGGGCGCGACGGCAATGCCGCGCAGGGTTGTCTGGCGGAAGATCAGCGGCATCAGGCTCAGTTCGGTCGTCTGTCCTGTCAGGAAGCCGATCTGGGCGATCTTGCCTGCGGCCTTGGTTGCAGCAATCGACTGATTGACCCCTTTGCCTCCAGCGACATCCAGAAGGAGATCCACGCCCTTTCCGCCGGTGAGCTCCAGAACCTTTTCTTCCCAATTGGCGTGGGTTCGATAATTCACGCCGGCGACAGCGCCAAGCTTCATCGCGGCGTTCAGATTATCGTCGCTGCTGGACGTCACAATCACATGGGCGCCCAGAGCCGTCGCCAACTGGATGGCGAAAATCGACACCCCGCCGGTGCCTTGCACCAGCACCGTTTCGCCCGCTTTGATCTGACCGTAATCGACTAACGAATACCATGCCGTCAGCGCGGCAATCGGCAACGTCGATGCCTCTTCGTCAGACATGTTGTGAGGCGCCATGACGGCGCTGTCTTCGTGGATGATCATGTATTCGGCCAAGCCTCCGGGCAACGGAGAGCCGAAGCAGAAGTCCGGTTCGTTCGGGCCGGGCGGGCCGTCGATCCAGCGGGAATACAGGTGCGAGTTGACGCGGTCGCCCACGCTGAAACGGCTGACGCCATCACCCACTGCGATCACGGTGCCTGCTGCGTCGCTGACCGGAATCAACGGCTTGGGCACTGTGTGCGGCTCGTAGATGCCGTCAACGATTGCCTTGTCGCGGAAGTTGAGCGAAACAGCGCCGACTTTCACCAGCAGTTCGCCGGCCTTGGGCTCGGGTGTGGGCGTATCGCTCAGGGTCAGATTGTCGAGACCGAAGTCGTTGAGAAGCCAGGCTTTCATGTCGTTTCTCCAGAAGAGTCACCGCATCGTCGGTGAAGTACCGCCATTGTTGTGCGCCGGCGTACGGCAATAAATGCCTGGATGCCCAACTGACTGTTATGATTTCGAGCAACAATGGATGCGTAAAACTTCTTTCGTCAGGCAATAAACGGGGTCGCCATGGAGTTGCTTCAGTCAATGCAGGTGTTCGCCCGCGTCGCCGAAACGGGCAGCTTCACTCGGGCTGCGGATGCCAGTCAGATCGGGCGGCCCCAGGTGACCCGCGCCATTCAGGAACTGGAAGCTTCGCTTGGCGTAAGGCTTTTTCAGCGCACGACCCGGCGGGTCAGATTGACGACCGAGGGAGAGCAGTTTTACGAGCGTGTGATGGGCATCCTGGGCAGCATTGCCGAGACCACGTCCATGTTCGCCCCATCGGGCGCCTCACTGCGCGGGAAACTGCGCATCGACATTCCCACGGCATTTTCTCAGCCCGCATTCATCGCCAGCTTGCGGGCTTTTGCTGTCGCTCATCCGGACATCGAAATGACTCTGGGTGTCACCGACCGGGCTGTAGACCTCGTGGCGGAAGGCGTTGACTGCGTGCTGAGGATTGGCGAGCTGCCGGACTCGAGCCTCGTCGCACGGCGCGTCGCAATGGCAACCATGATTACCTGCGCCGCGCCAGACTATCTTCAGACCTATGGCGAGCCCCACACGCCCGATCAACTGGCCCACCATCGAGGCGTGAATTTCCTGTCCGGCCAGAATCGTCGGCAACTTCCGTGGCAATTCTTGCAGGACGGCAGCGATACGAGTCACATGAGCCGTCATGGCATCCTCGTCAATGAGTCCAGTGCCTACGTGCAGTGCGGAGTTGCAGGCTTCGGCATCCTTCAGGCACCCGGTTTGACCCTGGACCGATACCTTGCCGACGGCTCACTGGTCGAGGTGCTCAAGCGCTACCGACCACGGCCCAGGCCTGTTTCCGTGCTTTACCCGAGTAGGTCACAGCTTGCGCCTCAGGTTCAGGCTTTCGTTGACTGGCTGATGCAAAGCTTCCCGGCGCTTTACGATCGCTGGCTGGAGTGACAACCGCCTGAACCTTTGCCCTTTGCAGCGGCTCGGGTCAGCCTGCTGCGAAGGCATCGGACACGGTCAATACTTCCAGGTCACCGAGGCTGTCAGGTTGCGCGGTGCGCCGTAGCTTGCGGTCTGGGCGTTGTTGTACAGCGACAGCAGGTATTTGCGGTCGGTGACGTTGTTGAGGTTCAGCGACGTGCTCCAGTTGCTGTCGATGTCGTAGCTGCTCATCAAGTCGACCAGGCCGTAGGCGTTCTGCTTGATGGCGCTGTTGTCGTCGTTTTCGACCGCAGTCTGCCAACTGACCCGCGCACCGACTTTCATCTGCGGGATGCCAGGCAGACGATAGGTCGCCATGCCGCGGAAGCTGTGGGTCGGCACGTATTTGCGCGCCTTCTCGCCGTCGTCATTGTCGATGCGCACGTAGGTGTAGCCGGCGAGCACGTCGAGGCCATCGATGACTTCGCCGGACGCTTGCAACTCGACGCCGTGGCTCTTGAAGTCTCCCGGGGAATAGGCTTGTCGGCCATCGACGACGCCAGCATCCACGGCAACGTTCTGTTGCTCGGTCTTGAACAGCGCGGCGGTCACGTTCAGGCGTTCATCCATCACGCTGCCCTTGACGCCAACCTCCATGCTCTTGCCTTCCAGCGGGTCAAGCAGCCTGCCGGAGGCGTCCATATAGTTGTATTGCGGGTTGTAGATCTTGGTCCAACTGCCGTAGACGCTCCACTCATTGCTCAGGTCATAGACCAGGCCGGTGTACGGCGTCACTTTGCCGTGTTCGCGGGTGTAGTGCTCGGTGCCATAGCTGTTGCCGCTGCCGTCGGCGCTGAGCATGCGTGCACCGGCGATCCAGTGCAGATCGTCGGTCAGGCTGAAACGCGCCCCGGCAAACACGCTTTTTTGCGTGTCCTGAAAATTCTGCGACAAGCCTTCGCTGGTAACGGCGAAGTTCGGCATGGGCGTGTTGCCTGCCAGGACGTCCGGGAACGAAGTGGTCAAGGCGCTGCCGCCGGTCAGGTTCTCGTCGTACTCATGGGCTTTCTGATGAGTACGGCCATAGGCGGCGCCGAAGGTCAGTTGGTGCTCGCGCCCAAACAGGCTGAAAGGACCTTGTACCCTGGCCTCGCCCAGCAGCTGGTGAGCTTCGCTGCTGGTGTGGTTGGCGTAGGCCTCCGCGACGTCACCGGCGACGGAGTCAACGTACAGCATGTTGGTGTTCTGCTTTTCCTGCACGCCGGTCGCTGTGACCGTCGCATTCCAGTCGTTGCCGAAGTCGTGCTTGAGCTCGATGAAGGTGCGTGTGGTGTGCAGGTTCCAATAGGTCCACGGCTGGCCGATGCTGCTGCTGCGGCTACTGTAATGGATGGGGTTGCCGGCGGCGTCGACCAGAGGCAGGTTGCCCCACGTGCTGCCGTTGGAATCGCTGTTGTGCTGTGAAAAGCCCACGGTCACGGTGTCGGCGTCCGACACATCGAAAGCAAGCAGGCCGGCGGCCACGTTGCGCTCGTGACTGTAGCGGTCCATCCACGAGTTGCCTTTGTCATGGGAGTAGATGAAACGGCCGCGCACGTTGCCGGTGTCGGTCAGCGGGCCGGCGACGTCGACGTCGATGCGACGGTTGTCCCAGGAACCGATGCTGGTCTGGATCTGCGTCTGGAAATCCTTGGTCGGACGCTTGCGCACGAAGTTGACGGTGGCGGACGGGTTGCCCGCGCCGCTCATCAGACCGTTGGCGCCATGCAGTACGTCAATCTGTTCGTACTCGGCCAGATCCTGTTCGCCCACCAAAACCGTGCCCACGAACGGCATGCCCATGCCGTCGTATTCGAACGTATTGATGTCGAAGCCGCGTGAAGTGAATTCGGTGCGGTCGGTCTCGGTTTGCTCGACGGTCACAGAAGGCGCCGAGCGCAGGGCGTCCTTCACACCATTGATCTTGAAATCGTCCAGCGCCTGGCGGGTGATGGTGGTCACTGCCTGTGGCGTCTGCTTGTCGGTCAGGCCCAGTTTGGTGGTGCTCGACGACGCCTTGCCTTCATACCCCACGCTCATGCCATCGTCGGTGTCGCTGCTGCTCTCGATCTGGGTGGCAGGCAAGGTAAGGTCGTCGGCTGCATGCGCGACGGGCAGAGCGCTGCACGCGCCAACCAGGAGAAGACTGACGGGGAAGTGACGTTTCAAGGCGGAATTCCTACGCGGGACCAAACTGCTACAAGATGTGTGTTTGCTAATCTAAATGCGAATCTAACTCAAACATGTATATGTTTTCGACATTTTTTTCACATTTCGTCACATCTGATGGCTGGAGGCTGATGCCCAAGGCTGGGCTCGCTTCAATTCATTCCTTGAAGGGCAGGGCGATTACCGGATCAACCGGCTCCTATACCTTGCAGCTATCACCCTATCTCCACTTTTGATTAGACGGTTATCGCTGCAGCTCTGATAGTTGCGTTCACCAACGGCGGTCTCGCAGCGGATCGCCAACAATAAAAACAACAAGATCGAGGAACGCACCATGGCTCGCAGCAGCGCCGACGTGCACCTGTCCGCGACAGGTGAACCGTATGCCCCTCCCATTTCCAGTGTTGCCAGCGTGGCCAAGGCCAGTACCGTGCGGTGGCGCATCTTCGCAATCATCTTCGTGCTGACGATGGTCAATCTGATCGACCGCGTTTCGCTGTCCATCGCGATGCCGACGATCGCCAAGGAATTCACCCTGTCGCCCGCAATGCAGGGGCTGATCCTGAGCAGCTTCTTCTGGGCGTACGCGCTGTTGCAGATTCCCGGAGGCTGGATGATCGATCGCTTCGGGCCGCGCCGCGTGATCACTTGGTCAACTGGACTGTGGGGCACGTTTCAGGTGCTGGCCGGCTTTGCAACCGGCGGTGCGTCGCTGTTGTTTGCACGGATGTTCCTCGGCGCGGCAGAGGCGCCACTGTTCCCCTCCGGCGGCAAGCTGATTTCACTGTGGCTGGCCCCGAGCGAGCGCAGCCGCGGCGCGGTGATGATGGACAGCGGCAGCCCGCTGGGTGTCGCGCTGGGCGGCTTGATCATCGCCTACCTGATCGTCGTGCTGGACTCGTGGCGTTCGGCGTTCGTGATTGCCGGCGTCGCCACGTTGCTGCTTGGCTGGGTGTCGTGGCGGTACCTGCGGGACGATCCCTCGGTGCATCCACAGGTCAACGAAGCCGAGCTTGAGAAGATCAACGCCGGTCGCGAAACCCCTGCCGCCGAAGCCGCGCGAGCAAAAGTCAAAGGCCTGGGCATCGCGGCGCGGTCACTGACGGGCCTGCTGATTGGCCGATCGACCTGGGCGATGGTGTATTTCGGACTGCTGACCTGGGGACCGAGCTATCTGGCGCAGGCGCGCGGCTTTGATATTAAGGGCATCGGTTTCGCGACATTCGTGATTTTCATCTGCGGTTCGCTCGGTTCGCTGACGGGCGGTTTCCTCTGCGATGGCCTGATCCGCAAGGGCGTACGGCGCGGCGTCGCGGTCAAGGGGCTGCTGACGTTTTCCGGTGTCATAGCGCTCGGCGCGCTGCTCCTGTTGCCTCAGTTGAGCGACCCCATTGCCGCCGTCGCCTTGCTCGCGATGACCGCGTTCTTCCTGATGTGGGGCAGCCTGTACTGGAGCTTCCCGGCCTTGCTCGCCGCGCCGGCGCGCGTCGGTCTGATCGGTGGCGTGATGAATCTGGCAGGCAGTATCGGTGGGATCTTCGTGCCGATTCTGGTGGGCCTGATCCTGCAGTTTTTCGGTGGCTTCGGCGCGGTGCTGGCGTTCTTCGCCATCTGCGCGGCGCTGTTTGTACTCGCCACGCTGCTCATCGGTCTGGACGGCCAGCGTGAGGTGAACAATGGCTGATGCGCTTTACGCCGGGCCGATCATCGATGCCCACCACCATTTCTGGGACCCGCAGACCAACTACCATCCCTGGCTTGCGGAGGGCGCGAACATCCCGTTTCGGTATGGCGATTACTCATCGATCAAACGACGGTATCTGCCGCCCGAATACTTCGCCGACGCCGCCGCGCATCAGGTGGTCCAGACGGTCTACGTCGAAACTGAGTGGGACCCCGAGGACCCCATCGGCGAAACGCGCTTCATCGAGCAGATCGCCAGGCGTTACGGCGTGCCCAACGCGGTGGTGGCGCAAGCATGGCTCGATCATCCGGATGCGATTGCATTGCTCGCCGAGCAAGCTTCGTTCCCCTGCGTTCGCAGCGTTCGGCACAAGCCGGGCGGGCCGACAGCGCCTGAACAGGTGGGCGCACAGCGCACCTTGATGAGCGACGAACACTGGCGGCGCAGTTACGCCGCGCTGCATGAGTTGGGACTGCGTTTCGACCTGCAGACGCCTTGGTGGAATTTGCCGGAAGCCGAACGGCTGGCTCGAGATTTTCCTGCGACCACGTTGATTCTCAATCACGCCGGATTGCCGTCCGACCGCAGTGACGAAGGCCTTGCAGGTTGGCACGGCGCGATGGCCAGGCTGGCCGAACAACCGAATGTGGTGGTGAAGATTTCCGGGCTCGGGCAGCCCGGCAGACCCTGGCGTGCGCTGGACAACGCCTGGATCGTACGCGAGATCGTCGCCATGTTCGGCGCCGATCGCGCGATGTTTGCCAGCAACTTTCCGGTCGACAGCCTGTGCGGCACGTTCGACGACATCTATGGCGGTTTCAAGTACATCGTTCGTGATCTGCCGGCGGCCGATCAGGAGCGTCTTTTCTACAGCAATGCGCAGCGTATCTACCGCTGTGAACCTGCCGTCGTTGAACGCGCGGAGCAGGAACAGATGAGGAGTCAGGCATGAACAAAACCCGAATCGCGATGGTACTGGGCGACCCTGCAGGCATTGGTCCGGAACTGATTGCCCGTCTGCTCAGCGATGAACAAGTCCGCAGTCAGGCGCAGGTGCTGTTGATCGCTGACGAGGCAGAAATGCGTCGCGGCATGGATATCGCCGGGCTGTCATTTCCGTATCGGCAGATCGACACCCTCGACGCGCTGGACTTCAAAGACGACACGCCATTGTTCTATGACTTCCGCGGCGACACCGTCGGCGACTTCCCGCGCAGCGAAGCGAGCGCCATCGGCGGCCGTTACTGCCTCGACACCCTGAAAATTGCGCTGGAACTGACGGCCGCGAAAACCACTAACGCCGTGCTGTTCGGGCCGTTGAACAAGACGTCGCTGCACATGGCCGGGATGAACCATAACGACGAACTTCACTGGTTTGCGGAGTTGCTGGGCTTCACCGGTCCGTTCTGCGAATTCAACGTGATGGACAAATTGTGGACCTCTCGGGTGACTTCCCATGTCGCGTTGTCGGCGGTGCCGGGGATGTTGACGCAGGAGCGAGTGATCGAGGCGATCCGGCTGATCGACACGGCGCTCAAGCGCAACGGGCTGCAGGCGCCGCGTATCGGTGTCTGCGGGCTGAACCCGCACAACGGCGACAACGGCTCGTTCGGGCGAGAGGAAATCGACATCATCGGGCCTGCAGTCAAGACCGCGCAGGCGCAGGGCATGAACGCCGACGGGCCGTATCCGGGGGACACGATTTTCCTGAAAGTGCAGGGCGATGCCAACGCTTTCGACGCGGTGGTGACGATGTATCACGACCAGGGCCAGATCGCGATCAAACTGATGGGCTTCTCCCGTGGGGTGACGGTGCAAGGCGGGTTGCCGATCCCTATCACGACACCGGCGCACGGAACGGCGTTTGATATCGCCGGGCAAGGCAAAGCGAATGTCGGGGCGATTCGCCAGGCGTTCGAAATCGCCTGCCGGATGGGGCAGAGCAACGTTTGACCGATTGAGCCTTTCGAGACACCACCTTTTGGCCGCGGGGCGTTGAACAGACGCTTCGCGGCTTTTTTGCGTGTGTTGGACTTGGGGTTTTTGGTGGAGCCTCTGTTCAAGGGCAACCCGTCAGCAGCGACTGGGAGTCAGCCTTCGCGAGCTAGCTCGCCCCACAAGTTCTGCGCTCGACACAAAACCTGGCAACGCCGTAAATCCCTTGTAGGAGCGTGGCTTGCCCGCGATCTGGCGCGCAGCGGCAGCAAAATCGGATGACGCGGTACATCAGGCAGACCGTATGGGCAGGTTCTACGACGACTGCGTCGCCGATCGCGAGCAAGTTCTGCGCTCGACACAAAACCCGGCAACGCCACAAATCCCTTGTAGGAGCGTGGCTTGTCCCGCGATCTGGCGCGCAGCGGCAGCAAAATCGGATGACGCGGTTCAACAGGCAGACCGCCTGGCCCGGGTTCACGACGACTGCGTCGCCGATCGCGAGCAAGCTCGCACAAGTTCTGCGCTCGACACAGATTCTGGCAAACGCCACAAATCCCTTGTAGGAGCGTGGCTTGCCCGCGATCTGGCGCGCAGCGGCAGCAGAATCGGATGACGCGGTACATCAGGCAGACCGCATGACTCGGGTTTACGACGACTGCGTCGCCGATCGCGAGCAAGTTCTGCGCTCGACACAAAACCCGGCAACGCCACAAATCCCTTGTAGGAGCGTGGCTTGCCCGCGATCTGGCGCGCAGCGGCAGCAAAATCGGATGACGCGGTTCACCAGGCAGACCGCCTGGCCCGGGTTCACGACGACTGCGTCGCCGATCGCGAGCAAGCTCGCACACAAGTTCTGCGCTCGACACAGATTCTGGCAAACGCCACAAATCCCTTGTAGGAGCGTGGCTTGCCCGCGATCTGGCGCGCAGCGGCAGCAGAATCGGATGACACGGTTCAACAGGCAGACCGCATAGCCCCGATTCACGACGACTGCGTCGCCGCTCGCGAGCAAGTTCTGCGCTCGACACAAAACCCGGCAACGCCACAAATCCCTTGTAGGAGCGTGGCTTGCCCGCGATCTGGCGCGCAGCGGCAGCAAAATCGGATGACGCGGTTCACCAGGTAGGCCGCATAGGTTCTACGACGACTGCGTCGCCGATCGCGAGCAAGCTCGCACACAAGTTCTGCGCTCGACACAGATTCTGGCAAACGCCACAAATCCCTTGTAGGAGCGTGGCTTGCCCGCGATCTGGCGCGCAGCGGCAGCAGAATCGGATGACACGGTTCAACAGGCAGACCGCATGACCCGGGTTTACGACGACTGCGTCGCCGATCGCGAGCAAGCTCGCTCCCACAAATTCTGCGCTCGACACAAATTCTGGCAACGCCACAAATCCCTTGTAGGAGCGCGGCTTGTCCCGCGATCTGGCGCGCAGCGGCAGCAGAATCGGATGACGCGGTTCACCAGGTAGGCCGCATAGGTTCTACGACGACTGCGTCGCCGATCGCGGGACAAGCCACGCTCCCACAGCTTGTGCGTTACGTCCCTATAACCCCCACGCCCATTAACTATCGCTACCCATCACCTGTAGCTATCACTGGATACGCATAAGTGATTAGCCGAGCCCTTGCGCGGCTGGCTAAATTCTCTCATCGACACGCGATGCAGAGCCTGCGGCGAACTGCGGCGGATCGAACGACAACTACAAGAAGCCCTGTTCCGAACCCCGCGGAATCATTGGGCACAACCAGCAGTGGCAAGGACCCTCCTCATGAAAATCAAAGCAATCCGTACCCGCGTATTCGAATGGAAAGGCAAAGTCGTGCCACCTCAGGCGCACTTCTGCACCAACGCCAGCGACATCCTGTTCGAGCGCGGCGATGCCATGGGCTCGTTCCGTTTCCACGGCTGGCTGGTCGTGGAAGTCGAGACCGACAATGGCCTGGTCGGCATTGGCAACTGCGCGCTGGCGCCGCGTGTGGCTAAAGAAATCATCGACACCTACCTGGCGCCGATCGCCATTGGCGAAGACCCGTTCGACAACGAATACATCTGGCAGAAAATGTATCGCCAGAGCCACGCGTGGGGTCGCAAGGGCATTGGCATGGCGGCGATCTCGGCGATCGACATCGCCATCTGGGACATCATGGGCAAGGCCGTGAACAAGCCGGTTTTCAAATTGCTCGGCGGACGGACCAAAGAGAAGATCTGGACCTACGCCTCCAAACTCTACGCCAACGACAATCTGGACCTCTTCCTGGAGGAAGCGCAGGGCTATCTGAGTCAGGGCTTCACAGCGATGAAGATGCGCTTCGGCTACGGACCCAAGGACGGCCCGGCCGGCATGCGCCGCAACATCGAGCAAGTCCGTGCGCTGCGCGAACTGGCCGGCGCCGACGTCGACATCATGCTGGAATGCTACATGGGCTGGACCCTGGAATACGCGCGCCGCATGCTGCCCAAGCTCGCGGAGTTCGAACCGCGCTGGCTGGAAGAACCGGTGATTGCGGACGACCTCGAAGGGTACATCGAGCTGAAGAAGATGGGCATCATGCCGATCTCCGGCGGCGAGCATGAGTTCACCTCGTATGGCTTCAAAGACATGCTCGAACGTCGTGCGGTCGACGTGATTCAGTACGACACAAACCGCGTCGGTGGCATCACCGCAGCCCGCAAAATCAACGCCATGGCCGAAGCCTGGTCGGTGCCGGTCATCCCGCACGCAGGCCAGATGCACAATTACCACCTGACCATGTCTACCACCGCGTCGCCGATGGCCGAATTCTTTCCCGTGTTCGACGTCGAGGTCGGCAATGAGCTGTTCTACTACGTGTTCAAAGGCGAGCCGCAGCCGGTCAACGGCTACATCCAGCTGGACGACAACACGCCGGGCCTGGGCCTGGAAATCTCCGACGAATACCTGAGCGAGTTCAACATCATCGAGTGATGTCGATCGCCAGCCCAACGCGACGACGCAGACCTGTAGGCGTGAGCTTGCTCGCGAAGAAGACGTTGAATCCGACGCATGGGTGGCGTTCGTCCCACAGGTTTACATCGTTCACACTTTTTCGGAGTTTCAGACCATGCGCCTGATTCAATTTGAAAACCCACAGGGACAGCGCCAGGTCGGCGTTGTGGAAGGTTCGCGGATCGATGTCGTCCGCAACACGACCAGCACTCGCGAACTCGCCCTGGCGGCGATTCGCAGCCGGCGAAGTCTGCAAGCTGAAGTGCAAGGCCGCGGCACCGAGCCGGGTCCTGACTACGCGCCGCTGCTGCAGAGTGGCCGGCTCCTGCCACCGCTGGATCACGAAGATCCTGCCCACTGCCTGATCAGCGGCACCGGTCTGACCCATCTGGGCAGCGCGTCGGCCAGGGACAAGATGCATCAGCATGACGGTCAGGTCGAAGCCGGCATGACCGATACCATGAAGATCTTCAAATGGGGCATCGAAGGCGGCAAGCCGGATCATGGCCAGATCGGCGCGCAGCCCGAATGGTTCTACAAGGGCGACGGCAGCATCGTCGTGCGTCCGGGCGGCGACTTTCCGGTGCCGCCGTTCGCAGAAGACGCGGGCGAGGAGCCTGAGCTGACCGGCCTGTACGTCATCGGTGACGACGGCCAGCCGTATCGACTCGGCTACGCGCTGGGCAACGAGTTCTCCGATCACGTCATGGAGCGGCGCAACTACCTCTATCTCGCTCATTCCAAGCTGCGTTACTGCGCGTACGGGCCCGAGTTGCGCATCGGTGAGTTACCCCGACATCTGGCGGGCATGAGCCGCATTATTCGCAACGGCGAGGTGATCTGGGAGAAGGAGTTTCTCAGCGGCGAAGACAACATGTGCCATAGCCTGGCGAACCTCGAATACCACCACTTCAAGTACGCGCAGTTTCTGCGCCCTGGCGATGTGCACATTCATTACTTCGGCACCGCCACGCTGTCATTCGCCGATGGCGTGAAGACGCAGCCCGCAGACCGCTTTCAGATCAGCCTGGAGGCGTTCGGGGCGCCGCTTGAAAACGGCATCGGCGAAGGCCCGCATCCGGTGGCAATCGGTCAGATCAAAGCGCTTTAAGGGAGGCGAAGGGCCCCGTGATGTCATGCATCACGGGGTGCCGGGATCAGCAGCGTCCCGCTTCATCGGCGCCACGGCCGTATTGTGGACGAGCGCGCTCTACGGATCGGCTGCGTTCGACGGTCCTGTCAGACTCGTGCAGTCTGTTTCTCAGTGACTTCGGCGGGCGAGGCATCCGCAAAGCGATTCACCTGACGCAGCGCCTTGAAGCCCACCATCCACGTCCCCACCACGCCCAGCGTGCATAGCCCGCCAATCACCGCTGCGGGCACTGCGCCCCAGAGCGCTGCGCTGCTGCCGGCGCGGAATTCGCCCAGTTCGTTGGAAGAGCCGATGAACAGCATGTTCACGGCGTTGACCCGGCCACGCATGTCATCGGGCGTCGAGAACTGCACCAGCGTCGAGCGGATGTACACGCTGACCATGTCCGCTGCCCCGGCGATCATCAGCGCCAGCAGCGACAGCCAGAACAGCGTGGACAGCGCGAACACCAGGTTCGCCAGACCGAACACCGCCACCGCGATGAACATGACCATGCCGACGTGACGGTCGAACGGCCGCACGCTCAGGTACAGGCCGGTCGCGACTTCGCCCAGACTCATCGCGCTGCGCAAGGCCCCGAGCCCCTGCGGACCCAGATGCAGGACTTCGTGCGCATAGATCGGCAGCAGCGCTACCACGCCGCCCAGCAACACGGCGAACAGATCCAGCGAGATGGTCCCCAGAATGATCGGGCGCGACCGAATGAACGCGATGCCGGCAGTGAAGCGTTTCCACGCCGTGGATTCGAGGATCTGCTTCTTCCCGGCGTACAGCACCGGTACCCGGGTCAGCAACAGCACGCCGGCGATGAAGCTGGCCATGCACACCGTATACGTCAGCCCGCCGCCACCGGCGGCATACAAGCCACCGCCCACCAGAGGGCCGGCAATCGTGGCGATGCGCATGATCATGCTGTTGGTGGCAATCGCCGACGCCAGTTTTTCCCGAGGCACGACCTGCGGCAACAGGCTCTGCAGGGCGGGGCCGGTGAAGGCCCGGGCGCAGCCGAACAGGGCGAGCGTGGCGTAGATGAGGCGGGTGTCCTGGTGATGCGTGACCGAGAACAGCATCAGCATCAGGCTGCAAAATGCCTGCACGCTCCAACTGATGGTCAGGATCAGCTTGCGGTCATAACGGTCGATCAGGTCGCCTGCGGGCATGAGCAACAGCAACATGGGAATGAACTGCGCAAGACCCACATACGCCAGCGAAATCGGGCTACGCGTCATGTCGTAAACCTGCCAGGCGACGACCACGGCCTGGATCTGCATGGCGAACACGGCGGCAAGGCGGGCCGTCAGAAAAGCGAAAAAGCCAGGCTGGCGAATGACGCTTTCAGAGGAGGATTCTGAAGCTGGGGCAGGCGATTCGGAACTCAAGGCAGGACATCCATCAAATCGAAAGACGGCCGAGTGTTATACACCTGTAAGCAGATGTGTGCCGCTTACTGTCAGAAATTTAATGATGAAAGCGGCGGGATATACGGCCTGTGCATAGCGCATGGACATGGCCCAACCCTGTAGGACTGGCTTCAGCCGGGAATAGGCCGGTGACTGCTGTAGAGATGCGGCGTCTGGAAATCAGCCATCGCGAGCAAGCTCACTCCCACAGGATTTGTGTCTGGCCGGAGCATTCGGCAAGGGCCGGAGATTCGCGTACGTGTGAGCCAACTGTCTCTAATGCACCCTTCGATCAACGCCGTTACACCCGCCGCCTTCCCGGCTAAAGCCGGTCCTACGAAAAGCTCGCAGCGTCCGTAGGACCGGCTTCAGCCGGGAAGAGGCCGGTGAATGCTGTAGAGATGCAGCGTCTGGAAATCAGCCATCGCGAGCAAGCTCACTCCCACAGGGTTTGTGTCTGGCCGGAACATTCGGCAAGGGCCGGAGATTCGCGTACGTGTGAGCCAACTGTCTCTAATGCACCCTTCGATCAACGCCGTTACACCCGCCGCCTTCCCGGCTAAAGCCGGTCCTACGAAAAGCTCGCGGCGTCCGTAGGACCGGCTTCAGCCGGGAAGAGGCCGGTGAATGCTGTAGAGATGCAGCGTCTGGAAATCAGCCATCGCGAGCAAGCTCAGTCCCACACGTATCTCCGGACAGACACAAACCTTGTAGGAGCGAGCTTGCTCGCGATGGCGTCGGTGCATTGAACATCGATGCACCTGACACGGCCAGTCGCGAACTCGCTCCCAGAGTGCGGATATGACACTGGAACAGCAGATCAGCGCCGAACCAGCAACACGCCCGATTCCATGTGGTGCGTATACGGAAACTGGTCGAACAGCGCGCAGCGCTCCACCCGATGGGTGTCGTGCAGTTGAGCGATGTTGGCGGCCAGGGTTTCCGGGTTGCAGGAGATATACAGAATGCGCTCGAACCGTCGGGTCAGCTCGCAGGTGTCGGGGTCCATCCCTGCACGGGGCGGATCGACGAAAACGCTGCCGAACTCGTAGCTTTTCAGATCGACCCCTGCCAGACGGCGGAATGGACGCACGTCATTGAGCGCCTCGGTCAGCTCTTCGGCGGACAGACGCACCAGCGTGACGTTGTCCACCGCGTTGTCCGCCAGGTTGCTCAGCGCTGCATTGACCGACGTCTTGCTGATTTCCGTCGCGAGGACTTTGCGCACCCGTGTCGCCAGCGGCAAGGTGAAGTTGCCGTTGCCGCAATACAGCTCCAACAGGTCATCGTCACGTTGGCCCAGCGCTTCATAGGCCCAGCTCAGCATCTTCTGGTTCACGGTGCCGTTGGGCTGGGTGAACGCACCTTCCGGCTGGCGATAGCTGAAGGTGCGGCCCGCGACTTCAAGCTCTTCGGTCACGTAGTCGCGACCGACCACCAGGCGCTGGCCCTTGGAGCGACCGATGACACTGACGCCTAGATCCGCCGCCAGTTGTTCGGCCTCCAGCTTCCAGGCGTCATCCAGCGGGCGGTGGTAGCACAGCGTGATCATGCCGTCGCCCGCCAGCGTGGTCAGAAAATCCACTTGGAACAGCTTGTGATTAAGCGTCTTGCTGGCTTCCCAGCGTTCGCGCAGCACAGGCATCAGCGCGTTGATCTGCTGGCTGGCGATCGGGAAATCATCGATCAGGATCGGCGTGTGCTTGTCGCCGGGAGCGAACATCGCATAGTGCCGCTTGCCGTCGTCGCGCCACAGGCGGAACTCGGCGCGCAGGCGGTAATGCTCGCGCGGCGAATCGAACACCTGAGGTTGCGGCGCGTCGAACGGCGCCAGCAATTCACGCAGACGGTCGGCTTTTTCATCGAGCTGAAGGGTGTAGCTCGAAGGGTCGAACGTAGAACTCATGGATAGAAGCCCAGCTTGATCACGAACAGGATCGACAGCACGACCAGCGCCGAATTCAGCTCACGGCCGCGTCCCGACAACAGCTTGATCACTGTCCAGGAAATGAAACCAAAGGCGATGCCGTTGGCGATGGAGTAAGTGAACGGCATCGCCAGCGCGGTGATGACCACCGGCGCGGCTTCGGTGATGTCGTCCCAGTTGATTTCAGCCAGGCCCGAGGTCATCAGCACCGCAACGAACAACAGCGCAGGCGCCGTGGCGAACGCCGGAACGCTGCCGGCCAACGGTGCGAAAAACAGCGCCAGCAGGAACAGCACGGCAACGACGATGGCTGTCAGACCGGTACGGCCACCTGCACTGACGCCGGCCGCGGATTCGATGTAACTGGTGGTGGTCGATGTGCCGAGCAGCGAACCTGCCATGGCGGCGGTGCTGTCGGCGATCAGGGCGCGGCCCATTTTCGGCATATGACCGTCCTTGCCCATCAGCCCCGCGCGCTTGGCGACGCCGATGAGGGTCCCCGAGTTATCGAAGAGGTCAACGAACAGGAACGAGAAGATCACGCTCACCAGACCGATGTTCAGGGCGCCCGGAATGTCCAGCTGCAGGAAGGTCGGCGCCAGCGATGGCGGCATCGAGATCACGCCGCCAAACGGCGAGAAACCCAGCACGATGGAAATCACGGTGACGGCGAGAATGCCGATCAGCACCGCGCCGCGCACTTTCAGGGCGTCCAGTGCCACGATCAGTGCGAAACCGAGCGCGGCGAGGATCGGCGCCGGCTTGGCCAGGTCGCCCAGACCAACCATGGTCGCCGGGTTGCTGACCACGATTTCGGCGTTGTGCAGGGCGATCAGTGCCAGGAAAAGGCCGATACCGGCGGCGATCGCCGAACGCAGGGGCAGCGGGATGCTGTTGATGATCCATTCGCGGATCCGGAAGATCGACAGCAGGAAGAACATCACGGCCGAAATGAACACCGCGCCCAGCGCCACTTGCCAGGTGTGGCCCATGTGCAGCACGACGGTGTAGGTGAAGAAGGCGTTCAGACCCATGCCCGGCGCGAGTGCGATCGGGTAGTTGGCGATCAGGCCCATGACTGTGGAACCGATGGCGGCGGCAAGGCAGGTAGCGACGAAGATGGCGCCCTTGTCCATGCCGGTCTCGCCGAGAATGCTCGGGTTCACGAACAGGATGTAGGCCATGGCCAGAAAGGTCGTGACCCCGGCCAGAATTTCGGTGCGCACATTGGTGTTATGTGCATTGAGTTGAAACAGCCGCTCCAGCATGTATGGCTCCCCGGTGACGCTCCGCGTCATTTATGTAATCGACTAAAACAGCAAAGCACAGCTAGCCGAAACGGCTTGCACAAATTCTGCCACTTGCAAAAAGCGGCGCATCATACCAGCGTCCCCCGCGATCCCGCACGCTCATCACAAACCGTGAACGTTTGCCAAAACCCGCAAGTCGTACCCCTTAAGACGCAGAGCATCACATGGCTATCAACTGCGCTGAACGAGTACCTACCGTGAGGTTTCCCCATGAGCGCGACGAACCAACAGGCCTTCGCAGAGCACACCATTGCCCTGACATTGAACGGCCAGACCAGACAACTGGAAGTACAGCCCTGGACCACCCTGCTGGACCTGCTGCGTGATCAGCTGGATCTGGTGGGCACCAAGAAAGGCTGCGATCACGGCCAGTGCGGCGCGTGCACCGTGTTGCGCGATGGCAAACGCATCAATGCCTGCCTGACACTGGCGGTGATGTGCGATGGCGCCGAGCTGACCACTGTCGAAGGTCTGGCCAGCGGTGATGTGCTGCACCCGATGCAGCAAGCCTTTATCAAGCATGACGCTTTTCAGTGCGGCTATTGCACGCCGGGTCAGATCTGCTCGGCCGTGGGCCTGGCCAATGAAGGTCGTGCGCGCACCGACGATGAAATCAAGGAATTGATGAGCGGCAATCTGTGCCGATGCGGCGCCTACAGCAACATTCGCGCGGCGGTCGAAGAGGTGTTGCCACAGATGAGGGCGGCGCCGGACCAGGGAGGACGTGGCCAATGAATCCATTCAGCTACAGCAAGCCAGAAGACGTCAGCCAGGCGATCAACCTCGCAGGGCCGGCCAGTCGTTTCATCGCGGGAGGGACGAACCTTCTGGATCTGATGAAGGAAAACATCGCTCGCCCCGAGCATCTGATCGACATCACCGGGCTGCCGCTCAAGGAAGTGCGCGAGACGGCCAGCGGCGGAGTGATGATCGGCGCGTTGGTCAGCAATGCTGACCTGGCCTGGCATCCCTTGATCGAGCAGCGCTACCCGTTGCTGTCCCAGGCGATCCTGGCCGGTGCGTCGCCGCAATTGCGCAACATGGCAAGCACTGGCGGCAACCTCTTGCAGCGCACCCGCTGCTACTACTTCTACGACGCAAGCGTGCCGTGCAACAAACGCGAGCCAGGCAGCGGTTGTCCCGCCAAAGACGGCTTGAACCGGATTCACGCAATCCTTGGCGCCAGCGCCGAATGCGTCGCCACCCATCCTTCGGACATGTGCGTGGCGCTGGCGGCGCTGGAAGCGGTGGTTCACGTCGAAGGCCGCGCAGGCAAACGCACCATCGAATTCGCAGATTTCCATCGTCTGCCCGAGGACGCACCGCAACGTGACAACCAACTGGCCGACGATGAGCTGATCACCGCCATCGAGCTGCCACCGGCGAGGTTCACCCAACACAGTCATTACCTGAAAATCCGCGACCGCGCGTCCTATGCCTTCGCCCTGGTCTCTGTCGCCGCAGCGTTGGAGCTGGATGGCGATGTGGTCCGCGATGCGCGCCTGGCATTGGGCGGCGTTGCGCACAAGCCGTGGCGCGACAAGGCCGTCGAGCAGCTGTTGGTGGGCAAGCCGGTGTCCCGTGAGAATTTCGTCGCGGTGGCCGATGCCATGCTGCGCGATGCTCAGCCGCTCGCGCACAACGCTTTCAAGATCAAGCTGGCGCGTCGCGCGATCGTGCGCGCCTTGAGCGATGCCGCTGTGGGAGGGCAATCCTGATGAACGCGAAAATGTCTCCACCTGGAACCACGTCGTCGCTGGGGCAACCGATGGACCGCGTCGACGGTCTGCTGAAAGTCACCGGACAGGCACGTTACGCCGGCGAATACCAGGAACTGGGCCTGCTGTACGCAAGCGTGGTCTCCAGCACCATCGCCAGCGGACGAATCGTCAGCATCGATACCTCCGCGGCCATGCAGGTGCCGGGGGTGGTTGCGGTGCTCGACCATACTAATCGTCCGCACATCGCCAGTTACGACAAGGACTACACCGACGCCGATTCAGCAGAAGGCTCGCCGTTCCGGCCGTTTTACAACGACCGCGTGCTCTACAGCGGCCAACCTCTGGCGCTGGTGGTCGCCGATACGCTCGAACTGGCTCGCTACGCCGGGTCGCTGGTGCGCATCGAATACCAGGTCGATGGCCATGAGACCAATCTGATCGCCGTAAAGGAAACGGCCCACACTGCCCCGGCCGAAACGCCGAAGCCTCGGGGCGATTTTCAGGCCGGTTTCGCCAGTGCGGCGGTGACCATGGACGCCCACTACACCACGCCGAACGAGCACCACAACCCGATGGAACCTCACGCGTCCACCGTGCTGTACCGCGACGACGGCTGCCTGGAAATCCACGACAAGACCCAAGGCCCACAGAACTGTCAGGACTATCTGCACAAGGTATTCGGCCTGGGCAAGGACAAGATCCGGATCTTTGCAGCGTTTGTCGGCGGCGCATTCGGTTCCGGCCTGCGTCCCCAATATCAGTTGCCGCTGGCCGTGATGGCGGCTTTGCACCTGAAGCGTTCGGTCCGCTTGACGCTGACCCGCCAGCAGATGTTCACCTTCGGCTACCGCCCCAACACCTTGCAACGCCTGCGCCTGGGTGCATCGGCTGACGGCAAACTGGTCGCCGTCGGACACGATGTGATCGGCCAGACGTCGCGGTTCGAGGATTTCACTGAGCACGTGGTGGCATGGAGCGGAATGCTCTACCAGTGCGACAACGTGCAGCTGACTTATAAACTGGCGCCGCTGGACGTCTATACGCCGCTGGACATGCGCGCGCCGGGCGCTGCGTCGGGCATGATCGGGCTGGAGTGCGCCATGGATGAGCTTGCCTGCGCGGCGGGCATCGATCCGGTGCAACTGCGCGTGGTCAATTTCGCCGAGCGCAACGGCAACGAAGACAAGCCGTATTCCAGCAAAGAGTTGCGCGCCTGCTATGAGCAGGGTGCTGAACGATTTGGCTGGAGCAAGCGTAATCCTGAGCCACGCAGCATGCGCGAAGGTCGCCAACTGGTCGGTTGGGGCATGGCGGGCGGCGTGTGGGAAGCCATGCAGATGAAGGCCAGCGCCAAGGCCAGCATCGACAGCGATGGCAAACTGACCGTCAGCAGCGCGACCACCGACATCGGGACGGGAACCTACACGGTCATGACGCAGATCGCGGCCGAAGCGGCAGGCGTGATGCCGCAGGACGTCACCTTCGTGCTGGGCGATTCGTCGTTGCCGACGGCGCCGCTTCAAGGCGGCTCTTTCACGGTCTCGTCTGTGGGTTCCGCGGTCCAGCAGGCCTGCCGCGCATTGCGCGCCAAGCTGCTCGACGCCGTGCGTATGGCCAATCCGCAATACGCTGTCGTGGACATGGAAGACGTGGGTTTTGGCGACGGCTATCTGCATATCGACGACCAACGCTTTTCCTACGCCGACATCGTCCGAGACTCCTCGCATGACGTGCTCGACGTTCAGATCGACTGCGAACCGGACGAGAAACGCGAAGGCTACGCGACCGCGACCCATTCGGCAGTGTTCGTCGAGGTACGGGTCGATGAAGACCTGGGCACCGTTCGCGTCAACCGCGTGGTCAGTGCAGTGGCGGCGGGAAGGGTCGTCAATCCGAAGATGGCGCGCAGTCAGATACTCGGCGGCGTGGTGTGGGGCATCAGTCAGGCCCTGCAGGAGGAGTCTCAGACCGATCACAACCTGGGGCGCTTCATGAACCACAGCCTGGCCGAATATCACATCCCGGTGAACGCCGACATCGGCGACATCGATGTGCTGTTCGTCGAGGAGAACGACAGCATCGTCAACGACCTGGGCTCCAAAGGGGTCGGCGAAATCGGCATCGTCGGTGTGGCTGCCGCGATCGCCAACGCCATCTTCCACGCTACCGGCAAGCGGGTTCGGGAGTTCCCGATTACGCTGGATAAAGTGCTGTAATCGCAGCGTCTTGCACAGGCACGCACCGGCCCGCGTCTGCAACGCATCAGGCTTATAGAGGGAAGCCTGATGTGTACCAGCCGCGGGCAGGTGCGATCCTGCAATCTGCTCATCCTCACTGCTCATTCAATGTCGCCCCAGTGCAAGCACAGGTCGCGCTGGTGCGCTTCGTGCAGGGGGCTGCTGCGTAATTTGCATCTACGCGGCAACATTCGAATTGCCGTGGGTCTTGAAGCCTTAGAAAACTGCCGCAAAGAGCTGAATAAAATAACGAGCCGACCCGAGGAGCACGCATGAAGAGATTTATTCGTCACATCAGTTGCGGTGTGTTGATGCTGAGCAGCACCGTATTGCTGGCGGCGGAGCCAGCCAAGTGCCAGAGCGTGCGCATGGGCGTGGTCAACTGGACCGACGTGGTCGCCACCAGCGCCGTCGCGCAGGTCTTGCTGGAGAACATGGGTTACGACGTCAAACAGACCAGCGCCGCCCAGCAGATCGTTTTCGGGGGCCTGCGTGACGATCGTCTCGACGTGTTCCTGGGCTACTGGAAACCGGCGATGGACAAGAACATCGCGCCGTTCGTGGCCGCCAATCAGGTGAAAGTCCTCGACGCCCCAAGCATGAGCGATGCCCAGGCAACGCTTGCCGTGCCGGATTACGTGGCCGCGGGCGGGCTGAAAACCTTCGCCGACATCGCCAAATTCAAGGACAAGCTCGGTGGCAAGATCTATGGCATCGAGCCTGGCACCGGCGCTAACGCCAACATCAAAGGCATGATCGATAAGAACCAGTTCGGGCTCGGCGGTTTCCAGCTGGTCGAATCCGGCGAGGCGGGCATGCTGGCCGCGGTTCAGCGTGCGATCAAGCGTAACGAATGGGTGGTATTCGTCGGCTGGACCCCGCACCCGATGAACATCAACATGAAGATCGCCTACCTGACCGGCAGCGAAGACGTGTTCGGCCCGGACGAAGGCGCCGCGACCGTATCAGTGGTGACCGCCCCGGATTACGCGACCCGTTGCCCGAACGTCAGTAAACTGATGAGCAATCTGAAATTCACGGCGGCGCAAGAGAGTCAGATGATGGTGCCGATCATGGACCGCAAGGCGCCGAACGATGTTGCCAAACAGTGGCTCAAGGATCATCCGGACGACATGCGCCGCTGGCTCGATGGCGTCACCACGTTTGACGGGAAGGACGCAGTGACCGCCGTACAAGTTGCCGTCAATAAATAAGCGGCGCACTGGCTGATCACCTGGCAGTCCGGCCTGTCGGCAGCGTCCTCAGAGACGACTGCCAACAGGCCGGACTGCTTCGTGCGTTTGTCGGCTGCGCTTGAGCGGTTCAACGCTGAGGGGAGCGCTGTCATGCCTTACCGACTTTCAACCGCCATGGCTGACTTCATTGCGCGAACGCTGAGCTTCAGCAGCGACGCGCCTGATTTCAATGACCAGCGCCGTGCTTATTCGCGCATGTGCGAAGCCTTCACCCCGGCGCGCCCGGAAGGGCTGGAGGTCCGGGATTTCACCTTGGCTGGCGTGCCCGTGCGCAGCTATCGGCCGCATCTTCTTTCCCCCGAGCACCCAGCGCCGTGCGTGGTTTACCTGCATGGCGGTGGCTGGGTGGTGGGTGACCTCGATTCCCATGACTTCCTGACCGCCGCGCTGGCAGCCGATCTCAATGCGGTGGTGATTGCGGTGGATTACCGTCTGGCGCCGGAACATCCGTTCCCGGCCGGTTTCGGCGATTGCCTGGCAGTCTGGCATGCGGTGCAGATTCAGGCCCAACGGCTGGATATCGATCCGCGTCGGGTGGCCATTGCCGGAGACAGTGCGGGCGGCAATCTTGCAGCCGCCGTCTGCCTGGCGTTGCGTGATGCCGGCGACCGCCAGCCGGTGGGTCAAGCCCTGATCTATCCCGCGCTGGGCGGCGCGGATAACCTGCCTTCGCGTACCGAATGCGCTGACGCGCCCCTGCTCAGCACCGCTGAGCTGGCGTTTTATGATCAGCTCTACATGAAGGAGGGCGAGCGTTCATCCTACGCCATGCCGCTGCAGGCGACGGACTTTCGCGGTCTGGCGCCAGCATTTATCGCCGTCGCTCAATTCGATCCGCTTCGCGACGACGGCGTCTGCTACGAGCGCGCCCTGCGCGAAGCGGGCGTCACGACTGAATTCGATGCGGGGCCGGGGCTGGTGCACGGCAGCCTGAGGGCGAAGGGACTGGCGCCGGAGGTCGACGATCTCTACCGGCGACTTGTCTCGGCTTTGCTGGGATTTATTCGTTCGCCGTTGTAGGCAATCACCTCGGGGGAAGACGGCTCACGGCAGCCGGATCGCCCCGGCGAAATCGCCCGGCCCGCTCGGCAGCCCTGCGTGTCGGGCGCCGTGCGATCCTTGCCAGAACACTCAACTGATCCGATCACACGCGAACTGCTCTGCATCTGAAGGTGAGGCAACTCGCCACGCGACAAAAGACCACGCGGAGCATGTGACAAAATGAGACTACTCTTTGAGGGTCGGTTGACCTGAATCAATGTCTTTACACGTATTGATTGACCGGGCCGCTTGACACAACTCCCGCGTCAACAACCTGAGCGCGAACCAAAAAGAACACACGCACAACGTCGCACTCAATAAATCCGTGGGGGCAGATGCTGCAGGCCCCGAGGTCTGAAGCCGGTTTCACCTGATAGAGGAAGACCTATGTTCGGTTTAGAGGCACTCGATCTCGCCCGAATTCAGTTTGCATTCACTGTTTCATTTCACATCCTGTTCCCTGCCATCACCATCGGTCTGGCGAGCTTCCTTGCCGTGCTCGAAGGCCTGTGGCTGAAAACCCACGACAATACCTACCGCGACCTTTACCACTTCTGGTCCAAGATATTTGCCGTGAACTTCGGGATGGGCGTGGTCTCCGGGCTGGTCATGGCGTATGAATTCGGCACCAACTGGAGTCGATTCTCCGACTTCGCAGGAGCGATCACCGGCCCATTGCTGACCTATGAGGTGCTGACCGCCTTCTTCCTCGAAGCGGGCTTCCTGGGTGTCATGCTGTTCGGCTGGAACCGCGTGGGTCGTGGGCTGCACTTCTTCGCCACTGCGATGGTCGCGGTCGGCACGTTGATCTCGACCTTCTGGATCCTGGCCTCCAACAGCTGGATGCAGACGCCTCAGGGTTTCGACATTGTCGACGGTCGCGTCGTGCCGGTGGACTGGCTGGCCGTCATCTTCAACCCGTCTTTCCCTTACCGCCTTGCGCACATGGCAATTGCCGCGTTCGTCGCCACCGCTTTCTTCGTCGGCGCTTCGGCGGCATGGCATTTATTGCGCGGTCGCGATAACCCGGCCATTCGTCGCATGTTGTCGATGGCCATGTGGATGGCGCTGATCGTCGCGCCGATTCAGGCGATGGTCGGCGACGCCCACGGTCTGAACACCCTGGAACATCAACCGGCCAAGATTGCCGCCATTGAAGGGCACTGGGAAAACGTCGGTGACGAACCGACCCCGCTGATCCTGTTCGGCATTCCGGACATGAAAGAGGAAAGGACCAAGTACGCGATCGAGGTTCCTTATCTCGGCAGCCTGATCCTGACCCACAGCCTGGATAAACAGATTCCGGCGCTCAAATCGTTTCCACCAGAAGACCGCCCTAACTCTACCATCATTTTCTGGTCATTCCGGGTGATGGCTGGCCTGGGCATGCTGATGATTGCGGTCGGTCTGTGGAGCGCCTGGCTGCGCTGGCGCGGCGGGTTGTACAGCAACCGGCTGTTCCTGAGGCTGGTGATGTGCATGGGGCCGTCCGGTCTGATCGCCCTGCTGGCAGGCTGGTTCACCACTGAAATCGGGCGTCAGCCATGGGTCGTCTACGGCCTGATGCGCACCGCCGATGCATCGTCCAACCACAGCGTCGGGCAGATGAGTCTGACCCTCGTGCTGTTCGTGGTGGTGTACTTCGCGCTGTTCGGTACTGGCTTCGGCTACATGATGCGTCTGGTGCGCAAAGGGCCGAAAACCCATGAAGGCGATGATACGCCGCATGGCGGGCCTGGCCAGCAGCGCACACCCGCACGTCCTCTCTCCGCCGCCCATGAAGGCGACGGCGAAGGCGAACCTTCCAGCCTGCGTGAGGGGAACTGAGCCATGGGTATCGATCTTCCACTGATCTGGGCCGTGATCATCATCTTCGGCATCATGATGTACGTCATCATGGATGGCTTCGACCTCGGGATCGGAATCCTCTTTCCGTTCATGAAGGACAAAACCGACCGTGACGTGATGATGAACACCGTCGCGCCTGTCTGGGACGGCAACGAAACCTGGCTGGTGCTGGGCGGTGCGGGCCTGTTCGGCGCGTTCCCGCTGGCGTACTCGGTCGTCCTCGAGGCGTTGTATCTGCCGCTGATCTTCATGCTCATCGGCCTGATCTTCCGCGGCGTGGCCTTCGAGTTCCGCTTCAAGGCCACCGATGCCAAGCGTCATCTGTGGGACAAGGCGTTCATCGGCGGCTCGCTGGTGGCGACGTTCTTCCAGGGCGTGGCGCTGGGCGCATTCATCGACGGCATTCCGGTGGTAAACCGGGCTTATGCCGGCGGCGGGCTGGACTGGCTGACGCCGTTCTCGCTGTTCTGCGGTCTGGCACTGATCGTGGCGTACGCGCTGCTGGGCTGCACCTGGCTGATCATGAAAACCGAAGGTGACCTGCAGAAGGCCATGCACGACCTGGCGCGTCCGCTGGCAATCGTTCTGCTGGTCGTGATGGCGATCGTCAGCCTGTGGACGCCGCTGGCGCATCAGGACATCGCCGATCGCTGGTTCAGCATCCCGAACCTGTTCTGGTTCATGCCGGTTCCGGCGCTGGTGCTGCTGACCCTGTATGGCCTGTTCAAAGCGGTGGCACGCAACGCGCATTACACGCCGTTCCTGTTGACGCTGGTACTGGTCTTCCTCGGTTACAGCGGTCTGGGCATCAGCCTGTGGCCGAACATCGTGCCGCCGTCGATCTCGATCTGGGACGCCGCATCGCCGCCCCAAAGCCAGGGGTTCATCCTGGTCGGTACGCTGTTCATCATCCCGTTCATCCTGGGTTACACCTTCTGGAGCTACTACGTGTTCCGCGGCAAGGTGACCCACGAAGACGGCTACCACTGAGTACGGTCCGCGCCGATGCGTGCTGCATCGGCGCGGGATTTGAGACGAGGGTCCTGTGATGTCTGGCAAAGAATCTTTTCACGATAAACCTGCCCACGAAGAAGATCCCGCCAAGAACACGCCGCTGTGGAAGCGACTGGGCTGGCTGGCGATCATCTGGGCCGGGAGCGTCTTCGCGCTGTTCATCGTCGCCACCCTGTTGCGCATGTTCATGACGGCCGCCGGGATGAAGACTCACTGAGCGCGTCTTGCGCATTAAAAAACCCGCCTCGGCGGTTTTTTTAATGGCCGGCCATTCATTCGTCTGGCCAGACGCTGTGCCTGCAGTCGAGATTACTTGCGCGCTTTGAGAATGACGAATTTGGGCGTCGCCGCCACTTGCTCGACACCCCTGAACAGCCGTGCCAGTTTGCTGTGATAGCCCAGATGCCGGTTGCCGACGATGTACAGCGATCCCCCAGTTACCAGCGCCGAGCGCGCTTGCTGGAACATCCGCCAGGCAAGGAAGTCGCCCACGACCTGCTGTTGATGGAATGGTGGATTGCACAGCACCACATCGAGCGAATCGGCTTCCTGGCCCGCCAACCCATCGGCGGCCCGGATCACCGCAGGTCGCTCACCCAGCGCCAGGTCCCAGTTCTCCCGGGCCGATTGCACGGCCATGAACGACTCGTCCACCAGCGTGTAATGGGCATCCGGGTTCGCCAGCGCGCTCGCGATCGCGAGCACGCCATTGCCGCAGCCCAGGTCAGCCACCCGCGCCGATCCCAGATTGTTGGGCAAGTGGGGCAGAAACGCACGGGTGCCGATGTCCAGACCATCGCGGCAGAAGACGTTGGCGTGGTTGATCAACTCGATCTTCGGATCGTCCAGCGTGTAACGGGTGGGGAAGGGTGAAGCCTGGAATGGCTTGTCTTGCGGTGTGCAGAACAGCAGCCGCGCCTTCTTCACCGCAAGCGATGCCTGCACCGGCCCGATGTATTCCTCCATCAGCTCGCCCGCCGAGCGCGGCAGGTGCTTGATCATGCCTGCCGCAACCACTTTGGCGTTCGGCGCCAGCTGGCCTTGCAGACGAATCAACTGTTCCTCGAGCAGGGCAAGGGTTTTCGGGACGCGGATCAATACCCAGTCGAAGGGCCCCTGCAGCGGTTCGCTCGCAGGAATCACCGGCACGGCATCGTAGGCCTGATCGTTGCGCACAAGATTCTTCTCGAGCGCCTGCACGCCCAGAAACGAGTCAGTGCTGCTGAACACTGCCGCGTGGGGCGCCAGACTGGCGGCCAGTGCGCCGAAATTGTCATTGAGCACCAGCACGCGGGTCTGAAGCGTCAGCCCATGTTCGGCCACATGATTGAGCAAGTATTCGTCAGCGGCATCGAAAGCCTGCAAAGGCTCGTCCGACTGCTCCGGCTGGCGGATCAGGTCAAGCTGGGCAAAGGGCGTGGTAAGCAGGGGCATGAGCGGAAAAATCCATCGTTGAGGACGCAATCAGAAATCGGCGTGGGTCACGTAAGCGCCGCAGTGATCGGGCTCGCGAAAAGCGCCGATTTTACGTGTTTTCTGTGCGTTCGTATCCGAGGTTTTTCCAGTCGGGGCCGCGTGCCTCAAAACAGCCCTCTGCGGGCTGCTTTCACCACTGCGCAGGTCTTGTTGGCAACGCCGAACTTTTGAATGGCGCGACCGATGTGATAGTTCACGGTGCGGGTTTTCAACTCCAGAATCATCGCGACTTCCGCTGCTGTCTTGCCTTCGGCGGACCATTTCAGTACTTCGACTTCTCGTACGGTGAGGCCGTCGTGCTCAGCACTCACGACCTCCATGCGTGAGGTTGCAGCCATCATGTCTTCCATCATCAGCCTCCAGGCCGGATCGCGCTTTCGTCCATGTGATCAAAGTCTAGGAAGAAAATAAGGACGCGATACACGCATCCATCGCAGTCTGGCGCCGGGACATGTTGACCTGTCCGACTCGCTCCAGCGACCCCTCATCGAATCAACGGGTTACGACGCACGCCAGGTTGCTGAGAGCTTGGCGCGATAGCCCCAATAGCCAAACAATCTTAAAAGCGAGGCGGGCGCTTCGTGATACCACTACAAACCTGCGGTGTTTATCCGCGTCGGTTTGCGGGAAACTGGACGTCCGTTTGGAATGACAGGAGCCAGGAGCGCCCTCATGACTGCCAGTGCAGAGAAATTCACCCGGCAAACGCTGCTGGACGTTACCCCGCTGACGCCAAGTCTGTTTACCTTTCGTACAACGCGAGATGCTGGTTTCCGCTTCACCGCCGGACAATTCGCACGACTGGGCGTGACCAAGGCCGACGGCAGCACGGTATGGCGGGCGTACTCAGTCGTCTCTTCGCCGTTTGATGAGTTTCTCGAGTTTTTCTCCATTGTCGTACCGGGCGGCGAGTTCACCAGCGAGCTGAGCAGGCTGCGCGAAGGCGACACGCTGATGGTGGAAAAGCAGGCGGTCGGGTACCTGACGCTGGATCGATTTACCGATGGCCGCGATCTCTGGATGTTGTCCACCGGGACCGGCGTGGCCCCGTTCCTGTCGATACTTCAGAACTTCGAAGTGTGGGAAAAATTCGAGCGGATCATTCTGGTGTACAGCGTTCGTGAGGCGAAGGAGCTGGCGTATCAGCAACTGATCGCTGAGCTGACCCAGCGCGACTATCTGGCCGAATACGCGCACAAGTTCCGGTTCATCGCGACCGTCACTCGCGAGGAGCTTCCCGGCGCGCTGCATGGTCGTATCACGACGTTGATCGAAACCGGTGAGCTGGAACAGGCTGCCGGGATAACGCTTGGCCCGGAGCATTCGCGCGTGATGATCTGCGGCAATCCACAGATGATCGAGGACACCCGTGCAGTGCTCAAGACCCGTGACATGCGCCTGGCCTTGACCCGCAAGCCGGGGCAGATCGCAGTCGAGAATTATTGGTAGGGCGGGTATCGGCTGGCGGACGCGTCGCTGTGGAAGCGAATTCATTCACCAGACGCCGTGACATCCTGCCAAAGACCTGGCGTCTGACGGTCCGCACCGCGAATGAATTCCTTCCCAGAGTTTCCCGCCATGCCGCGCGGGCTATGGCCAGGCGCTTTGCTTAGACCAACCGGTCTGGCGTCACCTGAATCGGCGCGGCGGGTTTGTTGTTCTGCTCCTTGAGCAGGTCGCGGATCTCGCCCAGCAGCACTTCTTCTTTACTGGGAGTCGGCGGCAGCGTAGGAGCCTTGGCCTCTTCGCGTTTCAGACGGTTGATCGCCTTGACGCCCATGAAGATCGCGAACGCGACAATGATGAAATCGACCACGGTCTGGATGAACTTGCCGTAGGCCAGAACCACAGCGGGGGCATTGCCTTCGGCAGCGCGCAGGGTCACGGCCAGATCGCTGAAGTCCACGCCGCCGATCAGCAGCCCCAGGGGCGGCATGATTACATCGCCGACGAACGACGAAACGATCTTGCCGAATGCCGCGCCAATGATGATACCGACGGCCATGTCGACCACATTGCCTTTGACGGCGAAGGCTTTGAACTCGCTTAGTACGCTCATGGGTGTATTCCTTTGTTACAGATGAGTGTTGTGGATGCAGTGTATGTCAGCTATCTGCATCCCGCGTAATCCCTGCAATCGACCGGCTCATGCCCGGTTAGTTTTATTGAATCCCCCAAAAAAGTGGCCTGCGCCGGTGTCGTACGCAGCGACTTGAGGCATGGGTTATCATTGCCCCTTTTTTCGCGTCGGGGGTTTCATGGCCAAGGCCAAGCGCATGTATGGCTGCACCGAGTGCGGCGCGACCTTTCCCAAATGGGCCGGGCAATGTGGCGAATGCGGCGCCTGGAATACCCTGGTCGAAACGGTCATCGACAGCAGCACGGCGGCGGCCCCAAGCGGTCGCGCGGGCTGGACCGGGCAACAGGCGCAGATCAAGACCCTGGCCGAGGTCAGCGTCGAGGAAATTCCGCGGTTCTCCACTAATTCGACCGAACTTGACCGTGTGCTGGGCGGCGGCCTGGTCGATGGTTCGGTGGTGCTGATCGGCGGCGATCCGGGCATTGGCAAATCGACGATCCTGTTGCAGACCCTGTGCGCCATTGCCGAGCGCATGCCTGCGTTGTACGTGACCGGCGAAGAATCGCAGCAGCAGGTCGCCATGCGCGCCCGGCGCCTCGGGCTGCCCCAGGACAAGTTGCGGGTGATGACCGAAACCTGCATCGAAACCATCATTGCGACCGCGCGCATCGAGCAGCCCAAGGTCATGGTGATCGACTCGATCCAGACCATCTTCACCGAACAACTGCAATCGGCGCCCGGCGGCGTGTCGCAGGTTCGGGAAAGCGCGGCGTTGCTGGTGCGTTACGCGAAACAGAGCGGCACGGCGATTTTTCTGGTTGGTCACGTGACCAAGGAAGGCGCGCTGGCGGGCCCGCGTGTTCTGGAGCACATGGTCGACACCGTGCTGTATTTCGAAGGCGAGTCAGACGGTCGCCTGCGCCTGTTGCGCGCAGTGAAGAACCGTTTCGGCGCGGTCAACGAGCTTGGCGTCTTCGGCATGACCGACAGGGGGCTGAAAGAGGTCTCGAATCCCTCGGCGATCTTTCTCACCCGGGCGCAGGAAGAAGTCGCCGGCAGCGTAGTCATGGCAACCTGGGAAGGCACGCGGCCCATGCTGGTCGAAGTCCAGGCGCTGGTCGATGACAGCCACTTGTCCAATCCGCGTCGCGTCACGCTCGGCCTTGATCAGAACCGGCTGGCGATGCTGTTGGCGGTTCTGCACCGGCACGGCGGTATTCCGACCCATGATCAGGACGTGTTTCTCAACGTGGTGGGCGGGGTGAAGGTGCTGGAAACCGCCTCTGACCTCGCGTTGATGGCAGCCGTCATGTCCAGCCTGCGCAACCGCGCGCTGCCGGGGGATTTGCTGGTATTCGGCGAGGTGGGACTGTCGGGCGAAGTCCGTCCGGTGCCCAGTGGACAGGAACGCCTCAAGGAAGCGGCCAAGCATGGCTTCAAACGGGCAATCGTGCCCAAAGGCAACGCGCCAAAAGAGTCGCCGCCGGGCCTGACCGTGATCGGCGTGACTCGACTGGATCAGGCGCTGGATGCGTTGTTCGAGGAGTAATTCGGAGTACGCGACAAGAAACATTGCAGGAGCGCGCCTGCCCGAGAAAACATTCGTGCAGCCGCGACTAATGGGTCGGGTCCGCCATCGAATCGCGGGCAAGCGCGCTCCTGCAGAGGATTGGATTTCGGCCTACCGTCAAACCTCGATCAACGCCGCCAACTCTCGCTCCAGCTCGTCGTGATCGGCCAGATTCAGTTCGATCAGCCGGCGCAGATGGGTGACCGAATCCAGTCCGATGTGCTCGCACACGAAGCCAAGATGGTTATGGTCGTCGTGGGTCAGGCGCACTTCCATCTGCACGTCGATATCGACGTTCAGGTGGATGTCCACAATAAATGATTTGTCCGGGTCGCCAAGCCAGGGCGAAGGCCGCTCGATCAGCAGGCCCTTGAGCGAGAGATCGATCAAGTGAACGGGCCAGCTTTTATCGCCTTGGGTCAGTTCAGTCCTGGCGTCAAACGAGATGCGTTTAAAGCGCCGACGGTCTTCGTGGGATGCTGTCATGAGCCGACTTCTCCGGTGCGTGCTTGGCCATAGCTGAGTTGACTATAGGACAAAACCGGCGTCAGACCATCGTGGGGGGTGGCCTTTCGCTTCAGCAGCGCTAAACTCTTTTTGCTGCTCTAAATAAGTCCACTCAGCTGGAAATAAAAAATGAAAAATAATAATAGTCTGCTGCGCCATGTGCCCTGGCTGATTGTTGCGATTCTTGGGGCCTGTGCCCTGGGGGTAGTTGCATTGCGTCGCGGGGAGGCGATCAACGCACTCTGGATCGTGGTGGCTGCGGTGGCCATTTATCTGGTCGCCTATCGCTACTACAGCCTGTTCATCGCAACACGTGTCATGCAACTCGACCCGACCCGGGCTACGCCCGCGGTGCTCAACAACGACGGGCTCGATTACGTTCCCACCAACAAACACATCCTCTTCGGCCACCACTTTGCCGCCATCGCTGGCGCGGGCCCGCTGGTCGGTCCGGTGCTTGCCGCGCAAATGGGCTACCTGCCCGGCACGCTCTGGCTGATTGCCGGCGTGGTGCTGGCCGGTGCGGTGCAGGATTTCATGATCCTGTTCCTGTCCACTCGCCGTAACGGCCGTTCGCTCGGCGACATGGTCCGCGAAGAAATGGGCCGGATTCCCGGCACCATTGCGCTGTTCGGCTGCTTCCTGATCATGATCATCATCCTTGCGGTGCTGGCGCTGATCGTGGTCAAGGCCCTGGCGGAAAGCCCGTGGGGCATGTTCACGGTCATGGCGACCATCCCGATCGCGATGTTCATGGGCATTTACATGCGCTACATCCGCCCGGGTCGCATCGGCGAAATCTCTGTGGTCGGCGTGGTGCTGTTGCTGCTGTCGATCTGGATCGGCGGTCAAGTCGCGGCCAGCCCTGAATGGGCGCCGCTGTTCACCTTCACTGGCGTGCAGATCACCTGGATGCTGGTCGGTTATGGCTTCGTCGCCGCCATGCTGCCAGTCTGGCTAGTGCTTGCGCCCCGTGATTACCTGTCCACTTTCCTGAAGATCGGCACCATCATCGCTCTGGCGATCGGCATTCTGATCCTCGCGCCCGAGTTGAAAATGCCGGCGTTGACCCAGTTCACCGACGGTTCCGGCCCGGTCTGGAAGGGCACGCTGTTCCCGTTCCTGTTCATCACCATCGCCTGCGGTGCGGTGTCGGGCTTCCACGCGCTGATCTCTTCGGGCACTACGCCCAAGCTGCTGGATAACGAAGTCAACGCGCGCTACATCGGTTACGGCGGCATGCTGATGGAATCGTTCGTGGCGATCATGGCCATGGTGGCCGCGTCGGTCATCGAGCCCGGTGTGTACTTCGCGATGAACAGCCCGGCGGCCATCGTCGGCACGGACGTCAACGCGGTCGCGCAGATGGTCAGCAGTTGGGGCTTCGTGATCACCCCGGATCAGCTGGTTGCAACGGCCAAGGACATCGGTGAAAACACTATCCTGGCCCGTGCCGGTGGTGCGCCGACGCTGGCGGTCGGGATCGCGCAGATCCTCCATCAGGCTTTCCCCGGCCAGAACACCATGGCGTTCTGGTACCACTTTGCGATTCTGTTCGAAGCGCTGTTCATCTTGACGGCCGTGGATGCCGGTACTCGCGCCGGTCGTTTCATGCTGCAGGACCTGCTCGGCAGTTTCGTACCGGCGCTGAAACGTACTGAGTCCTGGACCGCCAACGCCATCGGCACCGGTGGTTGCGTCGCGTTGTGGGGCTACTTGCTGTATCAGGGCGTGATCGATCCGCTGGGCGGCATCAACACACTGTGGCCGCTGTTCGGCATCTCCAACCAGATGCTCGCCGGGATCGCGTTGATGCTGGCAACGGTCGTGCTGATCAAGATGAAACGCCAGCAGTACGCCTGGGTGACCATCCTGCCCGCGTCGTGGCTGCTGATCTGCACCGTGACCGCAGGCTTCATCAAGCTGTTCGATTCCAACCCGGCGGTGGGCTTCCTGGCGCTGGCGAAGAAGTACAGCGCGGCGGCCGATGCCGGTCAGGTGCTGGCGCCTGCCAAGAGCATGGAGCAGATGCAGCACGTGATCTTCAACGCCTACACCAACGCGGCACTCACCACGCTGTTCCTGTTCGTGGTGTTGAGCATCCTGTTCTACGCGATCAAAGTGGGTCGCGCGGCGTGGGTCAAGAAAGAGCGTACCGACAAGGAAGCGCCATTCCAGGCCTTCCCGAAAACCCACTGAGTGCGCTGTGAGGCGAGGAGCTGCGTATGTTCAATGATCTGAGTCGTCTGGGTAAGTACCTCGGCCAGGCCGCGCGTCTGATGGTCGGGATGCCTGACTACGACAATTACGTCGAGCACATGCAGAACAAACACCCGGACAAGCCGGTGATGTCGTACGAAGCGTTCTTTCGCGAACGTCAGGACGCACGCTACGGTGGCAAGGGTGGGCCCAAGTGCTGTTGATGGCTTAGGCTGTCGACAGGTTTGACTGACGCGCCACGCTTGTCGTGGCGCGTTTTCATTTGGATACTTTTATTGTTTGTGCCGACGCCTCGCGAACCCATTCGCGCTACAAGCGTGCGTCGGCGCGCATCTGATTGCAGGAGTCGGCATGACCGTTTCGCAACCCATTCCCGTCACGGTGCTGAGTGGCTTTCTAGGCGCAGGCAAGACCACGTTGCTGCGTCACCTGCTCAAGGAAGAGCACGGCTTGAAGATCGCCGTGATCGAAAACGAATTCAGCGACGCGGGCGTCGACACCCAATTGCTCGGCAATGAGCCCGTGCAAGTGATGACCCTGTCCAACGGCTGCGTGTGCTGCACCATCCACACCGATCTCACCAAGGCACTGGTTCTGCTGCTGGAGCGGCTGGACAGCGGCGCTATTTCCTTTGACCGGCTGGTGATCGAATGCACCGGGCTGGCCGATCCGGCGCCTGTTGCCCAGACGTTCTTCATCGATGAAGAGCTTCGCGAACGCTACATACTCGACGGCATCATCACGCTGGTCGACGCGGCCCATGCCGACACTCATCTGGAACAAACCATCGCCCAGGCGCAGATCGGATTTGCCGACCGCCTGCTCGTGAGCAAGACCGATCTGGTAGACGAGGCCACGTTCACTGCCCTGAGCGAGCGCCTGACACGAATCAACCGCCGCGCGCCGATACGCGTGGTCGAGCATGGCAAGATCGATCTGGCCGAACTGCTGGATGTGCGTGGGTTCAACCTCAATGCCGACGTCGGAGGCATGATTTTGCGCCCTGCGGCGCCAGCGGGCCGATCGATCGACCGCATCAGCAGCCTGGTCCTGCGCAGCGACAAGGCGCTGGATATCGACAAGCTCAGTGAGTTCATGAACACGCTGCTGGAAGACCACGGCAGGCAATTGCTGCGCTACAAGGGCGTCCTCAACATCGCGGGCGAAGACCGCAAGCTGGTGTTTCAGGGCGTGCTGAAACTGTATGGCTTCGACTTCGACGTGGAGTGGGCGCCCGATGAACAACGCGAAAGCGTGATCGTGTTCATTGCCGATGACTTGCCGGAAGAAAAGATACGAGAAGGGTTCGCCAAAGTGGCGGCTGGCTGAGTCCTCATGCGCACTGCGTAACCTTGCACGAGCGCTTGCCTGCGAAGACGTGACGCGCCTACAAGGGATTTGTGGCGTTGCGAAGTTGTGGGAGCGTGGCTTGTCCCGCGATCGGCGACGCAGTCGTCGTAAAACCTGCGCATGCGGTCTGCCTGATGCACCGCATCATCCAATTCTGCTGCCGCTGCGCGCCAGATCGCGGGCAAGCCACGCTCCTACAAGGGATTTGTGGCGTTGCGAAGTTGTGAGAGCGTGGCTTGTCCCGCGATCGGCGACGCAGTCGTCGCAAAACCTGCGCATGCGGTCTGCCTGATGCACCGCATCATCCAATTCTGCTGCCGCTGCGCGCCAGATCGCGGGCAAGCCACGCTCCTACAAGGGATTTGTGTCGAGTGCAGAACTTGTGGGAGTGAGCTTGCTCGCGATCGGCGACGCAGTCGTCGTAAAACCTGCGCATGCGGTCTGCCTGATGCACTGCGTCATCCGATTCTGCTGCCGCTGCGCACCAGATCGCGGGACAAGCCACGCTCCTACAAGGGATTTGTGTCGAGTGCAGAACTTGTGGGAGGAGCTTGCTCGCGATCGGCGACGCAGTCGTCGTGAACCCGGGCCATGCGGTCTGTCTGATGCACCGCGTCATCCATTTCTGCTGCCGCTGCGCGCCAGATCGCGGGCAAGCCACGCTCCTACAAGGGATTTGTGGCGTTGCGAAGTTTTGTGTCGAGCGCAGAATTTATAGGAGAGAACATGCTCGCGAACTTGACGCACTACCTGTGGGAGCGTGGCTTGTCCCGCGATCGGCGACGCAGTCGTCGTAAAACCTGCGCATGCGGTCTGCCTGATGCACCGCATCATCCGATTCTGCTGCCGCTGCGCGCCAGATCGCGGGACAAGCCGCGCTCCTACAAGGGATTTTTGGCGTTGCGAAGTTGTGGGAGTGAGCTTGTCCCGCGATCGGCGACGCAGTCGTCGTAAAACCTGCGCATGCGGTCTGTCTGATGCACCGCGTCATCCGATGCTGCTGCCGCTTCGCGCCAGATCGCGGGCAAGCCACGCTCCTACAAGGGATTTGTGTCGAGTGCAGAACTTGTGGGAGGAGCTTGCTCGCGATCGGCGACGCAGTCGTCGTGAACCCGGGCCATGCGGTCTGTCTGATGCACCGCGTCATCCATTTCTGCTGCCGCTGCGCGCCAGATCGCGGGCAAGCCACGCTCCTACAAGGGATTTGTGGCGTTGCGAAACTTGTGGGAGTTAGCTTGCTCGCGATCGGCGACGCAGTCGTCGTAAAACCTGCGCATGCGGTCTGTCTGATGCACCGCGTCATCCGATTCTGCTGCCGCTGCGCGCCAGATCGCGGGCAAGCCACGCTCCTACAAGGGATTTGTGGCGTTGCGAAGTTGTGGGAGCGTGGCTTGTCCCGCGATCGGCGACGCAGTCGTCGCAAAACCTGCGCATGCGGTCTGCCTGATGTACCGCGTCCCAGGACCAAGCGCTCCTACGAAAAGTGCGCCCTGAAACAAAAAGCCCGGCTCTGGAGCCGGGCTTTTTCATGCAACTGCTGCTGCGTCAGATCACGCGCCGTAAACCGGCAGCTTGGCGCAGATGGCTTTGACTTTCTCACGAACGGCGTCGATGACCGCTTCGTTGTTCAGGTCAGCCAGGATGTCGCAGATCCAGCCCGCCAGCTCCTTGCACTCTGCTTCCTTGAAGCCGCGAGTGGTCACAGCCGGGGTGCCGAAGCGCAGGCCGGAGGTGACGAACGGGGAGCGCGGATCGTTAGGCACGGAGTTCTTGTTCACGGTGATGAAGGCTTTGCCCAGCGCGGCGTCAGCATCTTTACCGGAGATGTCCTGCTTGATCAGCGATAGCAGGAACAGGTGGTTCTCGGTCCCGCCGGACACCACGTCGAAACCGCGTTCGATGAACACGCCCGCCATGGCCTTGGCGTTTTTCACGACTTGCTGCTGGTAAGCCTTGAACTCTGGCTGCAGCGCTTCCTTGAAGCAGATCGCTTTAGCGGCGATGACGTGCTCCAGAGGACCGCCCTGGCCACCCGGGAATACAGCGGAGTTCAGCTTCTTCTCGATCTCGGCGTTGGCGCGCGCCAGGATCAGGCCGCCACGTGGGCCGCGCAGGGTTTTGTGGGTGGTAGTGGTCACCACGTCCGCGAATGGAACCGGGTTCGGGTAGACGCCAGCGGCGACCAGACCGGCCACGTGGGCCATGTCGACGAACAGGTAAGCGCCGACCTTGTCAGCGATGGCGCGGAAACGCGGGAAGTCCAGAATCTGCGAGTACGCCGAGAAACCGGCCACGATCATCTTGGGCTTGTGCTCGACCGCCAGACGCTCGACTTCGTCGTAGTCGATCAGGCCGTTGCCATCGATGCCGTACTGAACTGCGTTGTAGAGCTTGCCCGAGGAGGACACGCTGGCGCCGTGGGTCAGGTGACCGCCGTGGGCCAGGCTCATGCCCAGAATGGTGTCGCCAGCGTTGAGCAAGGCCAGGTAAACGGCGCTGTTGGCCTGGGAACCGGCGTGCGGCTGAACGTTGGCGTAGTCGGCACCGAACAGCTCTTTGGCGCGATCGATGGCCAGTTGCTCGACGATGTCGACGTATTCGCAGCCACCGTAGTAACGCTTGCCTGGGTAGCCTTCAGCGTATTTGTTGGTCAGCACCGAACCCTGGGCTTCCATGACAGCGGGGCTTGTGTAGTTTTCCGAGGCGATCAGCTCGATGTGCTCTTCCTGGCGCTTGGCTTCTTGTTCCATAGCGGCGTACAGGTCGGAGTCGTACTTGGCGATAGTCAAATTACGGCTGAACATGGCGGTCCTCGGGGATCGGGCAGTAGAAAAGGGGGGCATTCTACAACATCGGGTTTTATCTGGCATATGAAAGCCAGTCATGTCTTGGACAAGCGGTTTTCATTCAGACTGACGCGGCACCTGTAGGAGTGAGCTTGCTCGCGATTCGGTGTATCAGTCCCCGCATTTCTGTCAGGACGACCGCAATCGCGAGCAAGCTCACTCCTACAGAGGGGGGAGCTGCTTCTAATCGAGCATGAACAGCGCGTCATTGCTGAACTGCGCTTCGAAGCGGGTGGCCGGCATGGGGCGACCGAACAGGTAGCCCTGCACTTCGTCGCAGCCATGTTCGCGCAGGAACTCGAGTTGCTCGTGGGTTTCCACGCCTTCCGCGATCACGGCCAGGTTCAAACTGTGAGCCATCGCAATAATGGCGCGGGCGATCTGAGCGTCTTGCTCGCCCGACGGCAGGCCGTCGACGAAAGTGCGGTCAATCTTGAGCACGTCGATCGGGAACTGCTTGAGGTAGTTCAGGGACGAGTAACCGGTGCCGAAGTCGTCGACCGCAATGCTCAGGCCGAGGCGCTTGAGCCCCGCCAGGATCTGCATCGCTTCGCTGACTTCCCGCATGAGGATACTTTCGGTCAGTTCCAGCTCCAGGCAGGCAGGCGGCAGACCTGTCTCCTTGAGGATGTTGGCGATGCGCGTGCCCAACTGACCGTCGGAGAACTGCCGCGCCGAAATGTTCACCGACACTTTTGGCACCCGGACTTTCGCCTTATGCCACTCGCGCAGCTGCTGGCACGCCTGTTTGAGCACCCATTCGCCCACCTCGACCACCAGACCGAGCTCTTCGAGCACCGGAATGAAATCCCCCGGCGGCACCAGACCGCGACGCGGATGGCGCCAGCGCAGCAGCGCTTCGGCACCGGTCAGGCGCTTGCCATCGCCGCTGAACTGCGGCTGGTAGTACAGCGTGAATTCTTCCTGCTCCAATGCATGACGCAGATCGCTTTCCAGTTCCAGACGCTCCAGGGCGCTGGCGTTCATGTCGGCCTGATAAAACTGGAAGTTGTTCTTGCCGCGCTCTTTGGCGTGGTACATCGCCGTGTCGGCGTTCTTCATCAGTTGGCTCAGTTCGTTGCCGTCCTGCGGGCTGAGCGCAATACCGATACTGGCGGTCACGAAGAACTCCCGGCCTTCCAGCACGAACGGTTTCACCAGACTGGCGAGAATCTGCTCGGCCACATGAATGGCACGGGTCAGTGCGGCCTGCTGCGAGGCGCCAGGTTGCAACAACAAGGTGAACTCGTCGCCGCCCATGCGCGCGACGGTGTCATCGTCGGCCACGCAGTCCAGCAGCCGCGAGGCCATTTCCTTGAGCATCCGGTCGCCAGCGGCATGGCCCAGCGAATCGTTGATCGGCTTGAAGCGGTCCAGATCCAGAAACATCAGTACGACCCAGGCGTTCTGCCGTTCAGCCTGCTGCAGCGCAGTGTGCAGCCGATCCTGGAACAGCGTGCGGTTGGGCAGGTGGGTCAGGGCGTCGTAATAGGCCAGGCGATGAATGCGTTGCTCGCTGGCCTTGCGCTCGCTGATGTCACTGAAGAAGCACACGTAACTGGCCAGATCGCCTTCGTCGTCGAACACCGCGGTGATGCCGACCCAGGCCGGATAATGTTCGCCGTCGCGACGCTTGAGCCACAGCTCACCTTCCCAGCTGCCTCGCTGATGCAGTTGTTTGAGGATGTAGCTCATGTGCGCTTCTTGCTGGTCCTCGACCGTCAGCATGATCGGCAACTGGTCGAGCACCTGCGAAACGGCATAACCACTGACGCGACTGAACGCATCGTTGGCCTGAACGATGTAGCCGGCGGGGTCGGTGATCAGGATCGCCGAGGTCGAGTGCTCGAAAACCGTGGCCGCCATGCGCAGGTCTTTTTCCGCGCGGCGCTGCTGACTGATATCACGGCCGACGCCGAGAACGCCTTCGAAGGTTCCGAATTCGTCCCACACCAGCACCAGGCGCAATTCCACCGGAATCTTGCGCCCATCGGCACGCAGGCAGTCGAAAAGGAACAACTGGGTGCCGATCTCTGTGCGCAATTCGGCGAGCGCTTCGGGTTGCGACAGCGACTTGCCGATGCGATGAAGCAGCGCCTGAAGTGCAACCAGTTGCTGCGGATTGGCGATGATCGAGTTCCAGCCGTTCTCCAGAATCCAGTCGGCGCTGTAGCCCAATACGGCGTTGACCGAAGGGCTGACATAGTTGGGCTGAAGTCTCTGATCGGTGGAAAAGATCACGTCGCTGATGCTTTCTGCGAGCATCCGGTAGCGCTGCTCGCTGTCGCGTAACGACTGGCTGGCTTCGATCTGCTCCGTAATGTCCTTGGCCACCCCGATGATGCGAGTGACCTTGCCGTGTTTGTCCGGCGCCAGTGCCTGTTCGCGAATATCGAAGCGACGCCAGCGGCCCTGCCGGTCCCGAAAGCGCAACTGACACTGCGTGAGGTCGCTGCGGCCCTCTTCGGTGCGCGCCAGACGCAAGAATTCGTATTGATCGGTGTCTTCCGGATGCAGCAGGATTTCCCAGAAATACTCGCCCATCTGCTGCAGCTCATCTCGGCTGTAACCCAGGGTGTGGCCCAGATGATGGTTGCTGTAAATCATGTGACGGCTGGTGACGTCCTGGACGTACAGATGATCGGGAACGGTGCGCACCACGTCGGACCAGAAGCCTTCCCGCTCCTGCAGCGAGAGCTCGGTCTGCTTGCGATTGGTGATGTCGTTGATGTTCAGGATGACCGCATTGAAATCTTCGGCATGCTCGGGAAAACGCACCACCAGCCACAGATGCTTATCGTTGCCGCCGGCGTCCGGCAGGAGGATTTCAAGTTCCAGCTGACGCCGGCCATCGAGCACCGCCTCCAGTATCTGCAGGCCTATGCCTTGCCGGGAGCGTGGGCATCCTTCAATCAATTGCTGCCAGACGTTCTCCGCCGATTCGGCTTGCAGCAGTTGCGCCGCGACCTGATTGACTTCGGCGATGCGCAGTTGATGCAGCAGGCCTTCCAGCTGATCCGGGTGCTTGAGCAGGCGTGCCCTCAAATCTTCGCTGCTGAAGAGCTGCAGGTGTTTCAGGTATTCGGACAAGCCGGACAGGTCCAGCACGCACAGTGCGACGCCGGTGCCTTCGAAGATGTCTTTGTAGCGACGACGGCTTTCGTGCAACTGCAACTGGCGCCGACGCAGACTGCGCAACGCGAAAAGCGGAACGATGGAGCAGAGCAGGGCAATCAGGCATTTGCCGATCAACGGCGCGATCAGCGATTGACGGGTCTTGTAGGCGTCGTAGAGGCCACGCAGCTGCCAGTCGCTGTTGGTCAGCGGTTCGAGCAGCACAGTCTGAATGTTGCTGTCGGTCAGCTGCGCATCTTGTGCACCGCCACGATAAATCTGCCGCTGATTGTCGCGATTTTCCAACAGCCACGCTGGCTGATAGTCCTGATCGCTTTGGCGCGTCAGGGTTCGGAGCGCAGTCGGATTGAGGCGCAGCACCCAGTAGCGGTCGTTGCTGGCGCCGGGCTGACGAACGAACAGGTAAAAAGACGCACTGTCTCTGGCGTCTGCGTAATAGTAGGTGCGTCCCTGGATGGACGGCAGCATCTGAGTCAAAAAGCTGGCGTCGCTGCTCGCCGGGTCAGTGTCTGCAGTGACCTTCGCATCGGCGTCGAGCCACACGACACTGTCCAGGCCCGGCATCGATTGACGCAAATGAGCCAGCATCGATGCCTTCTGATCGGCGTTCTGAGGCGGGCCTTTGGCATCGTCCAGCAGATTGAGCGCAACCTGGGCATTGAGCGCCATGTTCAGACTCAGCCGGTCGGTCAGCTGAATGCTGTAATCCACCGCGCGTTGATGTTGACGCTCTTGAGTCTGCTGGAACTGCTCGACCAGTTGCCAGAGCAGCAGCGCAAGCATCAGCAGCACCAGCACCGCGAGCGCGCCTTTCAGCGAGCCTCGAAAAGGCACTGCCGTCGCGCTTCTCGATGGGCGCAAGGGTGAAGTGGGTGTTGGTGTGGACAAACTGTGATCCTGACTGCCGGACTGAATCAGCGTGTGCGAAATGCACTATATGCTCGACGCCCAAAGGGCGGCTAGCATGCCTTGACTTGTGGCTAAGTGCCAGCCCCATTGGGCCGCACGGTTTGCCCTGTCGACAGCATTCGGGTAGCTTTGCGCGACGCGCGCTGCGCCCGATTTCTGTACGCCTGACTCGACGCTTGCAAACATTGCTCCAGCTTTAATACCGGTGCTCGGAAGTTTGCCGCAGCTGTTGCGGTCAAGTATTGATCAATTCAAGGCCCGGAATCGCCCGACGGCAAGTTGCGAAGCTAAAAAAAGCGATTGTTGCGACTCGGCTCGCGCCTTTATTCACAGTCCTAACCAGGTTTTCATTCCATGGCTCAATACGTCTTCACCATGCATCGGCTGAGCAAAGTTGTTCCGCCGAAGCGGGAAATCCTGAAAAACATCTCACTGTCATTCTTCCCGGGCGCCAAGATCGGCGTCCTTGGCCTCAACGGGTCGGGTAAATCCACGCTGCTGAAGATCATGGCCGGTGTCGACACCGAGTTCGACGGTGAAGCGCGCCCGATGCCGGAACTGAACATCGGATATCTGCCCCAGGAGCCACAGTTGGACCCGACCAAGACCGTTCGTGAAGTGGTCGAGGAAGCGGTCAGCGTGATCAAGGACGCCCAGGCTCGACTGGATGAGGTCTACGCGGCCTACGCCGAGCCTGATGCCGATTTTGACAAGCTCGCCGCTGAGCAAGCGAAGCTCGAAGCCATTCTTCAGGCCAGCGACGGTCACAACCTTGAACGTCAACTGGAAGTCGCCGCCGATGCGCTGCGTCTGCCAGCCTGGGACGCCAAGGTCGAACACCTCTCCGGCGGTGAGAAGCGCCGCGTGGCCTTGTGCCGTCTGCTGCTGTCCGCACCGGACATGCTGTTGCTCGACGAACCCACCAACCACCTGGACGCCGATTCCGTCGCCTGGCTGGAGCATTTCCTGCACGACTTCCCGGGCACCGTAGTTGCGATCACCCACGACCGTTACTTCCTGGATAACGTCGCTGGCTGGATTCTGGAACTCGACCGCGGCGCCGGGATTCCTTACGAGGGCAACTACTCCGGCTGGCTCGAAGCCAAGTCCGATCGTCTGGCCCAGGAATCCAAGCAGCAATCGGCTCATGAAAAGGCCATGAAGGAAGAACTGGAATGGGTGCGCAAAGGCGCCAAGGCCCGTCAGTCCAAATCCAAGGCCCGTCTGCAACGCTTCGAAGAAATGCAGTCGCAGGAATTCCAGAAGCGCAGCGAGACCAACGAGATTTACATCCCGGCCGGTCCGCGCCTGGGCGACAAGGTCATCGAATTCAAGAACGTCAGCAAAGGCTACGGCGATCGCGTGCTGATCGACAACCTGTCGTTCGCCATGCCTAAAGGCGCCATCGTCGGCGTGATCGGCGGTAACGGTGCCGGTAAGTCGACCCTGTTCCGCATGCTGATGGGCAAAGAGCAACCGGATTCGGGCTCCATTGAAATCGGGGAAACCGTGCAGCTGGCCTGCGTCGACCAGAGCCGTGACGACCTGGACGGCAGCAAAACCGTGTTCGCCCAGATTTCCGACGGTTCCGACATGATCAAGATCGGCAACTATGAAATTCCGTCGCGCACCTATGTGGGCCGTTTCAACTTCAAGGGCGGCGATCAGCAGAAGTTCGTCAAGGACCTGTCCGGTGGTGAACGCGGTCGTTTGCACCTGGCATTGACGTTGAAGGAGGGTGGCAACGTCCTGCTGCTCGACGAACCGTCCAACGACCTCGACGTCGAAACCTTGCGTTCGCTGGAAGAAGCGCTGCTGGACTTCCCGGGCGCCGCCATTGTGATCTCCCACGATCGATGGTTCCTTGACCGCGTGGCGACTCACATCCTTGCGTACGAAGATGATTCGCAGGCTGTGTTCTTCGAAGGCAACTACACCGAGTACGAAGCCGATCGCAAGAAACGCCTGGGCGACGCCGCCACCCAACCGCACCGCGTACGCCACAAAAAACTCGCCTGATCCGCGATGCGCACGAAAAAACGGAGCCTCAGGGCTCCGTTTTTTTTACCTCGGAATATGGGCTGACCCCCAATCTCGGAGGGAGCGAGCTTGCTCGCGAAGACGTTCGTATCCGACAAAGCGCTATCGCCTGCCACACACCGCAGCAGACGCCCACACCCGGCAATCAACATCCCCGACAAGGCCTCTGCCAAGTCACGTATCCGCCTCGATCTGCAGAATCTCGATAATCTGATTCCCCGCCGGACGCTGCCAGGTGACTTCATCACCCACTTCTGCGCCCAGCAACGCTTTGCCCAAGGGCGAGGCCCAGTTGATCAACTGGCTGGCGGCATCGGCCTGATCCTCGCCCACCAGCTGCACACGCTGTGAGTGATCGTGTTCATCAGCAAACGTCACCCAGCTGCCAATCTGTACTTTTTCCGTGGAGATCGCTGGCGTCACCACTTGAGCGCTGTGCAGACGCTGATTGAAATAACGCAGGTCACGTTCGATGTCGGCCAAGCGCTGTTTGTCTGCACTTTCTCCGCGCGATGTCTGCTCGCCATGCTGCGCCTGCAACGTCGCCACATGCGTCTGCAGTTGGGCAAGTCCGTTGGCGGTCACGTAATTGGGATTGCCGCTGACCTGGCGTTCAACCGGCTGACTCGCCTGCGCGGCGGCGTGATCTTCATTGACGAAGGCCCTACTCATGATGTGCTCCCTGTTCAAGACTCATGAACGTTGGGCCGTGCCGACACGTGGATAGTTTCCTCATCAATCCGCCAACGACCTGCACGTCAGTGAGAGCGATAGGCCTTGGCGGCGTCCTGTGTCTTCTGCTGTTCCCAGGCCCGGTCGCGGTCATTCCAGATACTGTCGCGGCCCTGATCCTGAATATTGCGATTCTCCAACTGCGCCTGACACTGACGGAATCCGTCGCTCCACCCTTGCGCGTAAATCGTGTCGCGTAGATAGCGCGGAACATCCTTTTTATACTGCCCCTTCATGATGTCCACCGATTGCCGCCCACTGCCGCAGCCATCCTGAAAACCATCGGCAAACGCCGGCGGGTAACCTTCGGCCAATAACTGGTCGTGGGTAGACTGACATCCGGCGACAACCACCACACACCACAGCACTGCCCAGCGCGCATTCATTTCCGTAACCCTCGAACTTATGGAAAAAGTTTAGAAGCGGATCTGTGAGTTATTTGTAAAAGCGCTGTAGGAAATCCATTAACCGATGCCCGGTCAGGCGCGATAAGTTCCGCCTTTCCGCCTGATGGCGCCCACTCTGAAAAAACTTTTAGTAATTTCCGTACGGCGGGCCTGAGAAGATTCAACGTTGGTAAACTGTCGCGCTGCGTCAAACCGTTTAGGAAGATTGATGAACCTCAGAACGATCCTGATCCTCGGCGCACTCAGCGCTTTCGGCCCCTTGGCCATCGACTTTTATCTGCCCGGCTTCCCAGCCATCGCCCTGGCCTTTGGCACGGACGAAAAACACGTCCAGATGACCCTGGCCTCCTATTTCCTGGGCTTGAGCATCGGCCAACTGGTCTACGGCCCGATTGCCGACCGCTTCGGCCGCAGAATTCCGCTGCTGTTTGGCGTTGGATTATTCACCCTGGCATCGCTTGCCTGCGCGCTCGCCCCAAGCCTTGAATGGTTGATCGCCGCGCGGTTTGTCCAGGCGCTGGGTGGCTGCGCCGGGATGGTGTTGTCGCGTGCGATCGTCAGCGACAAGTGCTCGCCCGTGGATTCGGCGAAAGTGTTCTCGCAGCTCATGCTGGTCATGGGGCTTGCACCCATTCTGGCGCCGATGCTGGGCGGCCTGCTGGTGAACGTCTACGGCTGGCAGACCATCTTCCTGACGCTCACGGTGTTCAGCGCGCTCACCGCCGCCGCGGTGTTCAAGGGATTGCCGGAAAGCATGCCGGCTGATCATCCACGTCTGCCGTTGTCAGGTGCCCTGGGTTCGTACTGGCGATTGTTCGGCGACCGGATTTTCCTCGGCCACGCGCTGACCGGCGGGATTGCCATGGCCGGCATGTTCTCCTACATCGCGGGTTCGCCGTTCGTGTTCATCAAGCTCTACGGCGTGCCGGCAGAACACTACGGCTGGCTGTTCGGCACCAATGCGGCGGGCTTCATCCTGATCGCTCAAGTCAATGCCCGCCTGGTGGGTCGTTACGGGCCGGCCTGGCTGTTGTCCAGAACGGTCTGGATCTATCTGGCCGCCGCACTGACGCTGCTCGGAATTGCGTCGATGCACACCGAAAAGCTCTGGCCGCTGCTGATCCCGCTGTTCGTGTATATCGCCAGCCTGGGCTGCATCATTCCCAACGCCTCAGCCTGTGCGATGAGCGGGCAGGGCAAGCGTGCCGGAAGCGCGTCGGCGCTGCTCGGTTGTCTGCAGTTCAGCGTGGCGGCAGGCGCCGCGGCCCTGGTCGGCGTGTTGCACGATGGCACGGCGGTGCCGATGGCCGCCGTCATTACCCTTTGCGGCGTTCTGGCGGCAGGCCTCGCGACGATCACTCGTCGCGCTCAGCAAAAGCGTGATGCGTTGGTGCAACGCGAAGACGTCCGCATCTGAGCCCATCGGCAACGCGCACAGCGTTGCCGATTCCCTCGCCAACAATCAACACCGGTCCGGACGTGTTCGGTGAGTAGAAAAAACAAACTCCCTTTGCAGCTTATTACTACTTAAAAAGTAGAAACTTCTTACATAAAAATACTGATCAATAAAGTGGGCTGTTGTCGATCAGTTGCTGGTGCCGAAATCATGCACGCTCAGAGAGATTTATTTCTTGAAAGTTTTTTGACCTTTGGTTGTAGGCATTTGCCATCGCGACATTTTCAGATTTTCGAGGAATGCCTTCTGACGCCCGGTTTTGAACGGTTATGTGGCCGTATCGCCGCTTGCATTAACATCTGTAACGGGCAAGCTTTGCACAACGTTCGTCAGGACGGCTTACATCCTCTTGCGGCCGAGCCGTCCCGCTTAATTATCTGGCGAAGGTACGGCTTATACTATGCGGCCGCAGTCGATCCGATTTAACAGAACACCGTTCGTAACTGTGATGATCCTTATTCCGGAGCTGTAATGCGGGCGAATTCTGACATTCGGAATTCTCCTTGGCTGATGCAGATCAAGGCCCCAGCGCGCTCCGGACGACCATTATGGTTGGACCCGTGTATCGATAGCGATCAGGCGTGGATTACAACAGTGATCTCACGCCGTGGTTTTTCGTTCGAGACGATATTGCCGGGTCATCGCAACAGATGAATGTTCAACAGGGAGTGAAGACATGGAACACGTACCTTGCATCAGCCAGATCGCCGCGTTACTGGCCGATCCCAAACGCAGCGCGATCATGTGGGCGCTGATGGACGGAACGTCACGCGCCGCTGACGAACTGGCCCTGATGGTCGGGTTGTCGACCGCCTCCGTAGGTGCGCATGTCGCGCGACTCGCTTCTGGTGGATTGCTGCGTCAAGAAGTGCGCGGGCGCAAGCGCTTCTTCAGACTGGCCGCGCCGGAAGTAGGCGTGGCGGTTCAGGCGCTGGTCAGTGCGTCGATGGTCAGCGCCGAGCTGATCAACCGCAGCCTCGCGCAACCGTTGCCGCCGTTGCCACTGCGCAGGGCTCGCGTCTGTTCGGATCACCTGGGCGGTGAGATGGCGACCGAGTTGTATCAGCGGATGTTGGGCGCCGGCTGGATCGAGCAATCCGAGCAGCGCCTGGAAGTCACCAGCGTGGGCGTTTCCAGATTTGCCGAGCGCGGCATTTTCGTTCCGGCACTGGCCCACCGACGACGGGAGACCGTTTGCGCATGCGCTGATTGCAATGAAAGCAGTCCGCATCTTGGAGGTGCGCTGGGCGCCGGACTTCTGCAGTTGTTCCTGCAGTTGGGTTGGCTGCGGGCGACCGAGGAGGCCAGTACGCTGCAGGTGTCTTCCAACGGGCAGCGTGAAATCAACCGCATTGCCGCGGCGGCCTAGCCGACTGTTGCTGCAAGGCAGTTGCGTAAAGGGCGTGTCGAGGGGGCGTCGATCCAGCTTGCCGGCGCGGGCAAGGTTTACGTGCGCGACCGGCAATCTGTGGCCATCTCTAACCTGTGACGATCACGGTTTGATCAGGCGGGCGTCCAGACTGTTCTGCGCCAGGCGTTGCGCCTGTGCTTCGGTCATGCCCAGATGCGTGTGCAGTGCATGGAAGTTCTCGGTGACATACCCACCGAAATACGCCGGGTCATCGGAGTTGACGGTCACTTTCACCCCGCGCTCGAGCATGTCGAGGATGTTGTGCTGGCTCATGTCGTCGAACACGCAGAGCTTGGTGTTGGACAACGGGCAGACGGTCAGCGGGATCTGCTCGTCGATGATCCGCTGCATCAGGCGCTCGTCTTCGATCGCACGTACGCCGTGGTCGATCCGCTGGATTTTCAGCAGATCGAGCGCTTCCCAAATGTATTCCGGCGGGCCTTCTTCACCTGCGTGAGCCACGGTCAGGAAGCCCTCATTACGTGCGCGGTCGAACACACGCTTGAACTTGCTGGGCGGGTGGCCCTGCTCAGAACTGTCCAGACCCACTGCCACGAATGCGTCGCGGAAGGGCAGCGCCATGTCGAGGGTCTTTTCGGCTTCTTCTTCGCTCAGATGACGCAGGAAGCTGAGAATCAGGCCGCTGCTGATGTTCAGTTTTTCCTTGCCATCCTTCAGCGCGTGAGCGATGCCGTTGAGCACGACTTCGAACGGGATACCCCGATCGGTATGGGTCTGCGGGTCGAAGAACGGTTCGGTGTGGATCACGTTCTGCGCCTTGCAGCGTTCCAGGTAAGCCCAGGTCAGGTCGTAAAAATCCTGCTCCGTGCGCAGCACGTCCGCGCCTTGATAATAGAGGTCGAGAAATTCCTGCAGGTTGTTGAAGGCGTACGCTTTGCGCAGGGCATCGACGTCGTTCCACGGCAGGGCGATTTTGTTGCGCTCAGCCAGCGCGAACAACAATTCCGGCTCTAGCGAACCCTCCAGGTGGAGATGCAGTTCTGCCTTGGGCAGGGCGTTCAACCAGTCGTACATGTGCGTTTCTCATCAGGTGCAATGTCGGCATTCTACAGATTCATCGGGCCAGACTGGGTAAAAACCTGACCGGACGGTTCATACCTGCGGCAAGGGGGTGCGACAAAAGACCTCCGAACATCCGGGCGTCGCTGTGAAACCTTTATTTACAATCAGCACTCTCAACGGCTTCAATCCGGAATACTTCATGGACGTGCGGCATCGGTCGCAGGGATAAAGGCAGCGATGGGCACGATTCTCAAGCAGGAAAAATTTCTACTACTGGCGATCATCGCAACGTGCATCGCCTATCCGCTGGAACACGTTCTGCTCAGTAATGGGCACACGGTCGCGTTGTTGGCGGGTGTGGCGCTGGTGGGGTTCATCATCTGTGCCTCGATGCGCGTCGCTCACCACGCCGAATTGCTGGCGGAAAAGGTCGGCGATCCCTATGGCACGATGATCCTGACGCTGTCGGCAGTGCTGGTGGAAGTGGTCATCCTGGCAATCATGATGAGCAACGAGCCTTCGCCGACGCTGGTACGCGACACGATTTACTCGGCTGTCATGCTCGACATCAACGGGATTCTCGGACTGGCCGCGCTGATGGGCGGGCTCAAGCATGGCGAGCAGTCCTACAACGATGACTCCGCGCGGTCCTACAGCGTAATGATCCTGACCGCGATGGCAGTGTCGATGGTCGTGCCGGAGTTCATTCCCGAATCCAACTGGAAGGTCTACTCGGCATTCACCATCGGCGCGATGATCGTGCTGTACGGCCTGTTCCTGCGCATGCAGGTGGGGCCGCACAGTTATTTTTTCAGTTACAGCTACCCGGATAAGAAACGCCGCAAGGACCAGCCCGAGCAGCACAGTGAGCCGGTCAACCTGGCGTTTTCGATCGGTACGCTGGTCTTTGGCGTCGTCGTGATCGGCGCGCTGGCCGAGGTGATGTCCAAGACCGTCGATCTGGGGCTGGAGGGCAGCGGCGCGCCGCCGGTAATGACGGCGATCCTGGTGGCCGCGATCTCGGCGGCGCCTGAAATTCTCACGGCCTTGCGCGCGGCATTGGCCAACCGCATGCAGTCGGTGGTCAACATCGCACTGGGGGCTTCGCTGTCGACGGTCATCCTGACGGTCCCGGTCATGGAAGCGATGGCGCTCTATACCGGTCAGCCGTTCCAGATGGCGATGACGCCGGTCCAGACGCTGATGATATTCGTCACGTTGCTGGTCAGTGCGATCAACCTCAACGACGGCGAAACCAACGCCATCGAAGGCATGACTCACTTCGTACTGTTTGCCACGTTCGTGATGCTGTCGCTGTTGGGGCTGTGACGACGCGGCCGATTTGCCAGCGATTGCGAACGCTGGCAAATCTGCAGCGGCTTCAAGGTTTCCGCCATCAACCCTGGATCAATGCTGCCGCTGCCTGTCGGTGATCGGCGATCAGGCCTGCGACGTCCAGCCCTTCGACCTGGCCGTCGATCACGCGCCATTGACCGCCGATCATCACGCGATCTGCCCGGTCCGCGCCGCACAGCAGAAGCGCCGAGACCGGGTCATGGCTGCCGGAGAAACGCAGTTCATCGAGTTTGAACAGCGCCAGATCTGCTTGTTTTCCGACCGCCAGTTCGCCGATATCGCTGCGCCCCAGCAGCCGCGCCGACCCCTTGCTCGCCCATCCCAGCACCAATTGCGGTGTGATCCGTTCAGCGCCGTAGCGCAGTCGTTGCAGATACAGCGCCTGCCGGGCCTCGAGCATCATGTTGGATGCATCGTTAGACGCCGATCCATCCACGCCCAGACCCAGCGGCGCGCCGGCGGCGATCAGATCCAGTGTCGGGCAGATGCCGGAAGCCAGTCGCATGTTCGAGGTCGGGCAATGACAGACACCCGTGCCCGCGTTGCCCAGTCGGGCGATTTCCTGCTCATTGAAGTGAATCCCGTGAGCGAGCCAGGTGCGTGGGCCCAGCCAGCCGACACTTTCCAGATAATCCACTGTGCGCAGGCCGAACCGTTGCAGGCAGAAGTCTTCTTCGTCCAGCGTCTCGGCCAGGTGTGTATGCAGCCGCACGTCCAGCTGTTCGGCCAGGGCCGCGCTTTCGGTCATGATTTGCGTGGTGACGGAAAACGGCGAGCAGGGCGCCAGGGCGATCTGAATCCGGGCGCCGTCGCCGCGCTCGTGATAGGTCTCGATCAGACGCTGGCTGTCCTCGAGAATCACATGCCCCTGCTGCACGGTTTGCTGAGGCGGCAGGCCACCGTCCGCTTCACCCAGACTCATCGAGCCGCGCGTGAGCATCGCCCGCATGCCCAGTTCCCGCACGCTCTGGACCTGTACGTCGATCGCGTTTTCCAGCCCGTCGGGAAACAGGTAATGATGGTCAGCGGCAGTGGTGCAACCGGACAGCAACAGTTCCGCCAGCGCCACTTTGCTTGCCAGCGCCAGCTTTTCCGGCGTCAGACGCGCCCAGACCGGATAGAGGGTTTTGAGCCAGGGAAACAACGGCTGGTTGACCACCGGACCCCATGCGCGGGTCAGCGTCTGATAGAAGTGATGATGCGTGTTGATCAGGCCCGGCAGCAGCACATGTTCGCGGGCGTCGAAGATTTCATCGCAAGGCTGCGAGGGCGCCTGGCCTGTGGCAAGCATTTCGACGATCACGCCGTTTTCCACGACCACGCCACCTTGGGCGTCGAGATCGTTGGCAGTGAACACAGCGAGGGGATTTTTCAACCAGATACGGATCGCGGGCATGGTGCCGGCTCCTCTGAAAGTGGGTTCAGGTCGCCAGCTCAGTTTTGCCCTGTCTGCTGATCCAGGGTCGCTACGGCGTCGGATGATGCGCGTGGCGAGGGTGGGAATTCTAGAAGGGGTGCGCACTTCGATCAAGCGTTGAGCACCGCCATTTTTGAAGGGGAGCGGCCCTTAAGCACTGAACCGCTCCGTCCAATCGGCAACGATTACCAGGGAATCGTCTCACCTTTGTAGTTCACAAAATGGTGTCCACCCTTGCCCGCAAAACGCTCGAGCTGCTCCACCATGCCGTTGACACTGGTCTGCACGTCGATGTCCGCACCTTCGCCACCCATGTCAGTGCGGACCCAGCCCGGGTGCATCGACAGAACGGTGGGCTTGTTTTCACCCAGTTGCGTCACGAATGTGTTGGTCATCGAATTCAACGCGGCTTTGCTGGCTTTATACAGGGCCATTTCCGGTGCATCCGGCATGGTTACGCTGCCAAGGACCGAACTCATGAACGCGATGACGCCGGTCTCTGGACGGATATGGTTGACGAAGCGCTTGGCCAGTCGAATCGGCGCGACAGCATTGGTCAGGAACAGCTGGCCCAGCTCGCCCGCAGTGGCGTCGGTGGGATTGTCATGTTTCGGACCGCTGATCCCGGCGTTCACGAACAGCAGGTCATAGGTCTGGTCTTTCAAGTTGTGCGTCAGCACTTCCAGCGAGGATTGCTCGTCCATATCCAGTGTCTGGACGTGGACGCCAGGTACTGCCTTCAAGGCGTCCGAATGGAGCGGGTCACGGACGGTCGCAGTGACGTCCCAACCTTGTTCGGTCAGGCGCTTTACCAGTCCCAGGCCCAGGCCCCGAGACGCACCGATGATCAGTGCAGTTTTCTTGGCAGACATATTTAAACTCCTTGAAGAACGAAACCACTGTGCTCTCAGAGTGGACCGCGCACGCCAGAAGGAATTTGGTTTTTCTGGCTCGCGTCAGTCGGCTTCCATGAGGTGAAGCTGAGGTGTCGCAACGTAACAGATGGATTGGCGGTCAGTGAGTAAACATTTTCCTGAAGGAAGCTCTCGACAGTCGACTGACGCTGCTGGAGGCCCTGCCCGACGGGGCTGTAAGCGATTGTCACAAAGGTTCAATTAATTTGTATGAAAAATGACCAAACCCGTGCAGGCGAGGTATTCCCGGGGCTGTGGACAACCTTGCACGTGTTATCCACAGGATGCTCCACAGTTAATGTGCGCAAGCTGAAAACCGCGGTATAAGCGACCTCGCCCTAGGATCTAGTCGTGATAAGGCGACCTAACTCACTGTTTTCCGGCCGAATTATTCTGCGCAGGGTGCGATTGATCAAAAAATGATCATCACTGTGCAGCCCATGTGGATCAAGGCCTGCGCCGGGATGTGCTCAGCTTGTCCACAGGCAGGTGCACAGTAGATGTGGGCAACGTGTTCAGATATGTCGGTCGATGTCAGGCCGATGCAGCACGATGCGCCCACGGCTGATATCCGAAAGCTGACGTTGAAAGGTGTCTATGTGCTCGGGGGCCAGCGCAACCTTCAGGTCCACACCGACGGCGGTGAAGTCTTCTCCCTCCATCCGCCCGTCGAGTTCAGAAAGGCGCAATTTCACCAACGCCAATTCGCTGAACGAACAGTCAAACGTCACTTCAACCCGATTGACCAAGGCGCGACGGTCAGCCTGTTGCAAGCACTTGTTCGCTCCGCCGCCGTAGGCCCGGGCAAGCCCGCCGGTACCCAGTTGAATGCCGCCATACCAGCGAATGACGAGCACCACCACTTGATCGAAATCCTGCGATTCGATAGCCGCCAGAATCGGTCGGCCGGCAGTGCCGCCCGGTTCGCCGTCGTCGGTGCTGCGGTATTGCGCGCCGAGTTTCCAGGCCCAGCAATTGTGCGTGGCGTTCAAGTCGCTGTGCTGTTCGATGAACGCCTGCGCGTCGGCGGGGCTGTTTATAGGCGCGGCGAGGGTGATGAAGCGGCTCTTGCGAATCTCTTCGCGAAATTCGCATGGACCGATAAGGGTTGAGGGCATCGATGTGTCCAGCTGGCGTTCGTTGAGGCTTCAGATTGGCGGCGTCAGCCCGCAGCCTTTGAGAATGATGCGAATCAGGTTATCACCTGCCACTTCCATGTCTTGCTTGGTCAGACGGCTGCGGCCTGTCACCTGACAGATTTGAGTGGCGAAATCCGCGTAGTGCTGAGTGCTGCCCCACAGCAGGAAAATCAGATGCACCGGGTCCACGGGGTCCATTTTTCCGGCATCGATCCACGCCTGGAACACAGCCGCCCGGCCCTGAAACCACTGTCGATAATCCTGACTGAAATATTCGTTGAGGCACTCGCCACCGCTGATGATTTCCATGGCGAAGATCCGCGACGCCTGCGGCTGGCGGCGAGAAAACTCCATCTTGGCGCGAATGTACTGAGTCAGCGCCTGAGCCGGGTCATCGTCGACCTTCAGGTTGTTGAACGTGCTGTCCCACAACTGAATGATGTTGCTCAAGACCGCGATGTACAGCCCCAGCTTGTTGGTGAAGTAATAATGCAGATTGGCTTTCGGCAGACCGGCGTTCTGCGCGATGGTATTCATGCTGGTGCCTTTGAAACCGTGGCGAGCGAACTCGTCCTCGGCGGCTTTCATGATCGCTTCTTCGTTCTTCTGACGAATACGGCTGGCCGGTTTCGTGGCGCTGGCGCTGTGAGCAGGGACTTCAAGGGTCATGTGCGTTTCCAGACGGATCATTGTGTGCGACGCGGTGAACAGATAACGCACCCGCGTCGATCCGACAAGCGCCTGCGATGCAAATTAATGCTCGAACGCTTCAAGTTCCTGCTTTTTTTCAGCGCTGGCCTCCTTCTTCTCCGGCAGCAACAGACTCATGACGATCGCGGTCAGCCCGCCGCTGGTGATCGCGGAGTCAAACAGGTTCTGCACCAATTGCGGCAAATGATGGAGCAACGTCGGTTGGGCGGCGATACCCAGCCCGACACCGAACGAAGTGGCGATGATCAACATGCTGCGTCGGTCCAGCGGCGACTGGGCAAGGATGCGCACACCCGCCGCGGCCACGCTGCCGAACATCACCAGCGTCGCCCCGCCCAGCACCGGCTTGGGAATCTGCTGAAGAATCGCGCCGATGACAGGGAAAAGTCCGAGCAAAAACAGGATCAGTCCGATGTAGAGACCCACGTACCGACTGGCCACGCCCGTCAGTTGAATAACTCCATTGTTCTGGGCGAATGTCGTGTTGGGGAACGCGCTGAATGTCGCCGCGATCATGCAACTCACGCCATCGCCCAGCACGCCGCCTTTCAAACGAGCGATATAGCTGGGGCCTTTGATGGGCTCGCGAGACAGCATGCAGTTGGCGGTCAGGTCGCCAACGGTCTCAATGCTGCTGATCAGATAAATCAGCGCAACGGGCAGGAAAGCTGCCCAGTCAAAGCTGAATCCGAACTTGAAGGGGATCGGAACACTGATCAGCGCAACGTCGCCGATGGCCTGCGGCGCAAGCTTTCCGGAAAACCAGGCCGCGATGCTGCCGACCGCCAGGCCGATGATGATGGCTGACAAGCGAATCCAGGGTGTATTCGAACGGTTGAGCAGGATGATTACGAGCAGCACGAACGTACCGAGCAGCAGGTTGCGCGGCTCGCCGAAATCCGGTGCGTTGAAGCCACCGCCCAGGTCCGTGACGCCGACCTTGATCAGGCTCACGCCGATCAATGTAATGACGATGCCTGTGACCAGCGGCGTGATGACCCGACGAAGCTGTCCGATGAACCGGCTAAGCACGATTTGCACAATCGCACCGAAGAAGCACACCCCGAACACCATAGCCATGATGTCCTCCGGACTGCCGCCGCGCGCCTTGACCATGAAGCCTGCTGACAGCACTGCCCCCAGGAACGCAAAGCTGGTGCCTTGGAGGCAGATCATGCCGGCGCCGATTCCGAACGGACGACGCGCCTGGATGAATGTGCCTACACCAGAAACCATCAGTGCCATGCTGATCAGGTAGGGCAGATACGCACCCAGGCCCAAGGCTGAGCCGATGATCAATGGCGGTGTAATGATGCCGACGAATGCCGCAAGCACATGCTGAATCGCAGCCAGTGTGGCGGGCGCCGGGCGGGGACGATCATTCAGTCCGTAGATCAGGTCGTTATTCTCTGGCGCATCAGGCTGCATGTCGTGCTCTCGGTTTCTGTGGTGGGCCAAGTCGACGCGGCATGAACGGCGCCAACCTGACTCGTATTGCAAAAACCTGTCCAAATGATCAGGTAGTCGGTTCACGACTCTCGTTATTACCAGCTATTTCAATTAGTTATCTAATAAAGGCGTCATCTCGATGGCACTGTCTGCTGACGCTGTTCGCGCTCGCAGGCCTCATCGTGTCGCAGCCAGACTTTCAAGAAAGCTCTCCAGCACCAAATGAGGGCGACGCCCTTTGCGGGTGACGGTCACCAGACTCAGATCATAAAAGCGCGTGCGCGGTTTGAGCGGCCGCAGTCGGCCTTGCTGAACCCAGAATGTCGCGTAGTGATCTGGCAGGTAGCCGATGTAACGCCCCGTCAGGATGAGAAATGCCATGCCTTCCCGATCCGAAGCACTGGCCGTGCATTTGAGCGCCTGATAGTGCGCCTGGATCTCTGCAGGAAGTCGAAATGTCGGAGCGATTGCCTCCTGATCCGCGATCCGCTCATCGTCCAGTTGGGCGTCATCCACATAGAACAAGGGATGACCCACTGCGCAATACAGCAGCGAGCGTTCGCTATACAGCGGCTGGTACTCCAGACCCGACAGCGCGCTGGCCTGAGGCACGACACCCACATGCAGGCTACCGTCGAGCACACCTTGCTCGACCTCGTTGGGGGCGATCATCCGGATATTGATGTGCACGTCCGGCCCGCGCTCTTTCAACTGTGAAAGCGCGTGGGTGATGCGCATGTGAGGGAGGGTCACGAGATTGTCAGTCAGGCCGATGTTCAGCTCGCCTCGAAGGTGTCGGTGAAGACCGTTTACTTCCGTACGAAAACTCTCGAGTGCGCTGAGCAGCTGGAGCGATGACTGATACACCTCACGACCTTCTTCTGTCAGGGAAAACCCCGCTCGCCCACGCTGACAGAGACGAAGTCCCAAGCGTTGTTCGAGATCGCTCATTTGCTGACTGATCGCGGATCGGCCAATCCCCAGCGCACTTTCGGCTGCGGAGAAACCGCCCGACTCGACGACGCTGCGAAAGATGCGCAGCAGGCGGATATCAAAATCACTGACTTGTGCCAGCGGATCGGAACGTCGAGTACTCATAGTTTAGTAGTCAGCCAACTAAAGATCATAAAAGCAGGATTTTCCAGACTTTATGCCCGTGGCAACGTAGCTGCAACCGGCACTGCTTCCCGATCCTGTTTCAAGGGAATGAAGACAGGCCACCCACGTCCTTGTGAGGTTATTCCGATGAACATGCCCGAATCGTCCGATATGTCGCTGGCCAGTCAGTTGAAACTCGATGCTCACTGGATGCCCTACACGGCCAATCGCAATTTCCAGCGTGATCCGCGACTGATCGTGGCTGCCGAAGGCAGCTATCTGACTGACGACAAGGGGCGCAAGATTTACGATGGCCTCTCAGGTCTGTGGACCTGCGGCGCGGGTCACACACGCAAGGAAATCCAGGAAGCCGTGTCCAGGCAACTGGGTACTCTCGATTACTCGCCCGCTTTCCAGTTCGGCCATCCGTTGTCATTCCAGTTGGCTGAGAAAATCACTGAGTTGACGCCGGGCAACCTGAATCATGTGTTCTATACCGACTCGGGTTCGGAGTGTGCCGACACAGCGGTCAAGATGGTTCGCGCTTACTGGCGCCTGAAAGGTCAGGCGACCAAGACGAAAATGATCGGGCGCGCCCGGGGTTATCACGGCGTGAACATTGCGGGCACCAGCCTGGGCGGCGTCAACGGCAACCGCAAGATGTTCGGTCAACTGATGGATGTCGATCATCTGCCTCACACATTGCTGGCAAGCAACGCGTATTCCCGGGGGATGCCAGAGCAGGGCGGCATCGCGCTGGCAGACGAGATGCTCAAGTTGATCGAACTGCACGACGCTTCCAACATCGCAGCCGTGATCGTCGAGCCCATGGCTGGCTCTGCTGGCGTCATCGTGCCTCCACAGGGCTACCTCAAACGCCTTCGTGAAATCTGCGACCAGCACAATATCCTGCTGATCTTCGACGAGGTAATCACGGGCTTTGGTCGTACCGGCTCGATGTTCGGCGCAGACAGTTTCGGGGTGACCCCTGACCTGATGTGCATCGCCAAGCAGGTGACCAATGGCGCCATTCCGATGGGCGCAGTGATCGCCAGTAGCGAGATCTACCAGACGTTCATGAACCAGCCGACTCCTGAATACGCGGTCGAATTTCCCCACGGTTATACCTATTCCGCACACCCGGTCGCTTGCGCTGCGGGGCTGGCGGCGCTGGATATCCTCAAGCGTGAAAATCTGGTGCAGCAAGTCGCTGAGACCGCGCCGCATTTCGAGAATGCGCTGCACGGTCTTAAAAGCAGCAAAAATGTCATCGACATTCGCAACTACGGCCTGGCAGGTGCGATTCAGATTGCGGCCCGCGATGGAGACGCAATCGTTCGACCGTTCGAGACCGCGATGAAACTGTGGAAAGCCGGTTTCTATGTCCGCTTCGGTGGTGACACGCTGCAGTTCGGGCCAACGTTCAACAGCAAACCTCAGGATCTGGACCGCATGTTCGATGCGGTCGGCGAAGCGCTCAACCAGATCGACTGACCTACCTGACTTATCAACAGGCGCGGCTCAGGCTGCGCCTGCGAGCACCCTTTTGCGGAGTTAACCCATGAGCAACATTCAACACTTGATTCACGGCGAACTGGTCAGCGACACCGGTCGCACCGCCGACGTGTTCAATCCGTCCACCGGACAGGCGATTCACAAGGTCCCGTTGGCCAGTCGCGAAACCGTGCAGCAGGCGATCGATTCGGCCAAGGCGGCTTTCCCGGCATGGCGCAACACGCCACCTGCCAAACGCGCCCAGGTCATGTTTCGCTTCAAGCAACTGCTGGAACAGAACGAAGCGCGCATCGCTCAGTTGATCAGTGAAGAACATGGCAAGACCCTGGAAGATGCTGCCGGCGAATTGAAGCGTGGGATCGAAAACGTCGAGTACGCCAGTGCCGCGCCCGAGATTCTGAAGGGTGAGTACAGCCGCAACGTCGGCCCGAACATTGACGCCTGGTCCGACTTCCAGCCGCTGGGTGTCGTGGCGGGAATCACACCGTTCAACTTTCCGGCCATGGTGCCACTGTGGATGTACCCATTGGCGATCGCCTGTGGCAACTGCTTTATCCTCAAGCCGTCCGAGCGCGATCCAAGCTCGACGCTGCTGATCGCTCAGTTGCTGCATGAGGCAGGTTTGCCCAAGGGCGTCCTGAACGTCGTGCACGGCGACAAGACAGCGGTCGATGCACTGATCGAGGCGCCAGAGGTCAAAGCGCTCAGCTTCGTCGGCTCCACGCCGATCGCCGAGTACATCTATAAGGAAGCGACATCGCGCGGCAAGCGTGTTCAGGCACTCGGCGGCGCCAAAAACCACGCGGTGCTGATGCCAGATGCCGATCTCGACAATGCGGTCAGTGCATTGATGGGCGCGGCCTACGGTTCGTGCGGCGAGCGCTGCATGGCTATTTCGGTCGCCGTTTGCGTGGGCGATCAGGTTGCTGATGCACTTGTAGCCAAACTGGTTCCGCAGATCAAGGCGTTGAAAATTGGCGCAGGCACCAGCTGTGGCCTCGACATGGGACCACTGGTGACCGGTCAGCATCGGGATAAAGTCAGCGGCTATATAGAAGACGGCGTGGCGGCGGGTGCAAAGCTGGTCGTCGACGGTCGGGGTCTGACTGTTTCAGGTCACGAAGAGGGTTTCTTCCTGGGCGGATGCTTGTTCGATCAGGTCACCCCGCAGATGCGTATCTATAAGGAAGAGATCTTCGGTCCGGTTCTCTGCATCGTCCGGGTCAACAGTCTTGAGCAGGCGATGCAGCTGATCAACGATCACGAATACGGCAACGGCACCTGCATCTTCACCCGCGACGGTGAGGCCGCCCGGCTGTTCTGCGATGAGATCGAGGTAGGCATGGTCGGCGTCAATGTGCCGTTGCCTGTGCCGGTGGCTTACCACAGCTTTGGCGGCTGGAAACGTTCTCTGTTCGGCGACTTGCATGCTTACGGTCCGGATGGCGTGCGTTTCTACACCCGTCGCAAGGCCATCACCCAGCGCTGGCCGCAGCGGGCCAGCCACGAGGCTTCGCAGTTTGCTTTCCCAAGTCTTTAATTACGCGCGAAGGGGTGGGCTGCAAGGTTCGCCTTTTCGCTTATCAGCTGATTTTTGACCGATATGACAATTTAATGAAATTAGGGGTTGACGCCCCTCTCAATGTCTCTATAATTCGCCCCACTTCCGGCGCAGGCGAAACGGAAAACTCCTTGAGATTCAACGAGTTAGACGAAGTAAGCAGCGCGGAGGGGCTTCGATTCAGGTCACTGAATCGGCAGCGGTGAAAAAGGTGGTTGACAGCAGATTGTAACGCTGTAGAATTCGCCTCCCGCTGACGTGAGACGCCAAGTCGAACGAAGCGCAAGTGGTTGAAGTTGCAAAGGAAACTTTGAAAACTTCTGAAAATAACCGCTTGACAGATGATGAGGACGCTGTAGAATGCGCGCCTCGGTTGAGGCGAAAGGCTCTTAACCAACCGCTCTTTAACAACTGAATCAAGCAATTCGTGTGGGTGCTTGTGTCGTAAGACTGAAGTCGCAAGATTATCAGCAACGCAAGTTACTCCACGAGAAATCATGGTTTAACCAACGATTGCTGAGCCAAGTTTATAGGGTTTTCTCAAAACCCGATTGCAGTATTGAACTGAAGAGTTTGATCATGGCTCAGATTGAACGCTGGCGGCAGGCCTAACACATGCAAGTCGAGCGGATGAAGGGAGCTTGCTCCCTGATTCAGCGGCGGACGGGTGAGTAATGCCTAGGAATCTGCCTGGTAGTGGGGGACAACGTCTCGAAAGGGACGCTAATACCGCATACGTCCTACGGGAGAAAGTGGGGGATCTTCGGACCTCGCGCTATCAGATGAGCCTAGGTCGGATTAGCTAGTTGGTGAGGTAATGGCTCACCAAGGCGACGATCCGTAACTGGTCTGAGAGGATGATCAGTCACACTGGAACTGAGACACGGTCCAGACTCCTACGGGAGGCAGCAGTGGGGAATATTGGACAATGGGCGAAAGCCTGATCCAGCCATGCCGCGTGTGTGAAGAAGGTCTTCGGATTGTAAAGCACTTTAAGTTGGGAGGAAGGGTTGCTGATTAATACTCTGCAATTTTGACGTTACCGACAGAATAAGCACCGGCTAACTCTGTGCCAGCAGCCGCGGTAATACAGAGGGTGCAAGCGTTAATCGGAATTACTGGGCGTAAAGCGCGCGTAGGTGGTTTGTTAAGTTGAATGTGAAATCCCCGGGCTCAACCTGGGAACTGCATCCAAAACTGGCAAGCTAGAGTAGGGCAGAGGGTGGTGGAATTTCCTGTGTAGCGGTGAAATGCGTAGATATAGGAAGGAACACCAGTGGCGAAGGCGACCACCTGGGCTCATACTGACACTGAGGTGCGAAAGCGTGGGGAGCAAACAGGATTAGATACCCTGGTAGTCCACGCCGTAAACGATGTCAACTAGCCGTTGGAATCCTTGAGATTTTAGTGGCGCAGCTAACGCATTAAGTTGACCGCCTGGGGAGTACGGCCGCAAGGTTAAAACTCAAATGAATTGACGGGGGCCCGCACAAGCGGTGGAGCATGTGGTTTAATTCGAAGCAACGCGAAGAACCTTACCAGGCCTTGACATCCAGTGAACTTACCAGAGATGGTTTGGTGCCTTCGGGAACACTGAGACAGGTGCTGCATGGCTGTCGTCAGCTCGTGTCGTGAGATGTTGGGTTAAGTCCCGTAACGAGCGCAACCCTTGTCCTTAGTTACCAGCACGTTATGGTGGGCACTCTAAGGAGACTGCCGGTGACAAACCGGAGGAAGGTGGGGATGACGTCAAGTCATCATGGCCCTTACGGCCTGGGCTACACACGTGCTACAATGGTCGGTACAGAGGGTTGCCAAGCCGCGAGGTGGAGCTAATCCCACAAAACCGATCGTAGTCCGGATCGCAGTCTGCAACTCGACTGCGTGAAGTCGGAATCGCTAGTAATCGCGAATCAGAATGTCGCGGTGAATACGTTCCCGGGCCTTGTACACACCGCCCGTCACACCATGGGAGTGGGTTGCACCAGAAGTAGCTAGTCTAACCCTCGGGAGGACGGTTACCACGGTGTGATTCATGACTGGGGTGAAGTCGTAACAAGGTAGCCGTAGGGGAACCTGCGGCTGGATCACCTCCTTAATCGAAGACTCAGCTTCTTCGCAAGTTCCCACACGAATTGCTTGATTCATTGAAGAAGACGATTGGGTCTGTAGCTCAGTTGGTTAGAGCGCACCCCTGATAAGGGTGAGGTCGGCAGTTCGAATCTGCCCAGACCCACCAATTACCGGTGCACCCTGTAGCGATACGGGGCCATAGCTCAGCTGGGAGAGCGCCTGCCTTGCACGCAGGAGGTCAGCGGTTCGATCCCGCTTGGCTCCACCATTACCGGTGTTCGGTGGTACCGCGGTACAGACAGTTGTCCTGTGTAGAGCTTAGAAATGAGCATTTGCCTCGCAAGAAGGCGGAATGTTGATTTCTGATCTTTGTCAGAATCGTTCTTTAAAAATTCGGGTATGTGATAGAAAGATAGACTGTGATCCACTTTCACTGGTGGTGATCAGGCTAAGGTAAAGTTTGTGAATGCAAACTTTCGGCGAATGTCGTCTTCACAGTATAACCAGATTGCTTGGGGTTATATGGTCAAGTGAAGAAGCGCATACGGTGGATGCCTTGGCAGTCAGAGGCGATGAAAGACGTGGTAGCCTGCGAAAAGCTTCGGGGAGTCGGCAAACAGACTGTGATCCGGAGATGTCTGAATGGGGGAACCCACCTAGGATAACCTAGGTACCTTGCACTAAATACATAGGTGCATGGAGCGAACCAGGGGAACTGAAACATCTAAGTACCCTGAGGAAAAGAAATCAACCGAGATTCCCTTAGTAGTGGCGAGCGAACGGGGACCAGCCCTTAAGTTGATTTGAGATTAGCGGAACGCTCTGGAAAGTGCGGCCATAGTGGGTGATAGCCCTGTACGCGAAAATCTCTTGTCAATGAAATCGAGTAGGACGGGGCACGAGAAACCTTGTCTGAACATGGGGGGACCATCCTCCAAGGCTAAATACTACTGACTGACCGATAGTGAACCAGTACCGTGAGGGAAAGGCGAAAAGAACCGCGGAGAGCGGAGTGAAATAGATCCTGAAACCGTATGCGTACAAGCAGTGGGAGCCCACTTTGTTGGGTGACTGCGTACCTTTTGTATAATGGGTCAGCGACTTATTTTCAGTGGCGAGCTTAACCGAATAGGGGAGGCGTAGCGAAAGCGAGTCTTAATAGGGCGTCTAGTCGCTGGGAATAGACCCGAAACCGGGCGATCTATCCATGGGCAGGTTGAAGGTTAGGTAACACTGACTGGAGGACCGAACCGACTACCGTTGAAAAGTTAGCGGATGACCTGTGGATCGGAGTGAAAGGCTAATCAAGCTCGGAGATAGCTGGTTCTCCTCGAAAGCTATTTAGGTAGCGCCTCATGTATCACTGTAGGGGGTAGAGCACTGTTTCGGCTAGGGGGTCACCCGACTTACCAAACCGATGCAAACTCCGAATACCTACAAGTGCCGAGCATGGGAGACACACGGCGGGTGCTAACGTCCGTCGTGAAAAGGGAAACAACCCAGACCGTCAGCTAAGGTCCCAAAGTCATGGTTAAGTGGGAAACGATGTGGGAAGGCTTAGACAGCTAGGAGGTTGGCTTAGAAGCAGCCACCCTTTAAAGAAAGCGTAATAGCTCACTAGTCGAGTCGGCCTGCGCGGAAGATGTAACGGGGCTCAAACCATGCACCGAAGCTACGGGTATCACCTTCGGGTGATGCGGTAGAGGAGCGTTCTGTAAGCCTGTGAAGGTGAGTTGAGAAGCTTGCTGGAGGTATCAGAAGTGCGAATGCTGACATGAGTAACGACAATGGGTGTGAAAAACACCCACGCCGAAAGACCAAGGTTTCCTGCGCAACGTTAATCGACGCAGGGTTAGTCGGTCCCTAAGGCGAGGCTGAAAAGCGTAGTCGATGGAAAACAGGTTAATATTCCTGTACTTCTGGTTATTGCGATGGAGGGACGGAGAAGGCTAGGCCAGCCTGGCGTTGGTTGTCCAGGTTTAAGGTGGTAGGCTGAAATCTTAGGTAAATCCGGGGTTTCAAGGCCGAGAGCTGATGACGAGTGTTCTTTAGAACACGAAGTGGTTGATGCCATGCTTCCAAGAAAAGCTTCTAAGCTTCAGGTAACCAGGAACCGTACCCCAAACCGACACAGGTGGTTGGGTAGAGAATACCAAGGCGCTTGAGAGAACTCGGGTGAAGGAACTAGGCAAAATGGCACCGTAACTTCGGGAGAAGGTGCGCCGGTGAGGGTGAAGGACTTGCTCCGTAAGCTCATGCCGGTCGAAGATACCAGGCCGCTGCGACTGTTTATTAAAAACACAGCACTCTGCAAACACGAAAGTGGACGTATAGGGTGTGACGCCTGCCCGGTGCCGGAAGGTTAATTGATGGGGTTAGCTAACGCGAAGCTCTTGATCGAAGCCCCGGTAAACGGCGGCCGTAACTATAACGGTCCTAAGGTAGCGAAATTCCTTGTCGGGTAAGTTCCGACCTGCACGAATGGCGTAACGATGGCGGCGCTGTCTCCACCCGAGACTCAGTGAAATTGAAATCGCTGTGAAGATGCAGTGTATCCGCGGCTAGACGGAAAGACCCCGTGAACCTTTACTATAGCTTTGCACTGGACTTTGAATTTGCTTGTGTAGGATAGGTGGGAGGCTTTGAAGCGTGAACGCCAGTTTGCGTGGAGCCATCCTTGAAATACCACCCTGGCAACTTTGAGGTTCTAACTCAGGTCCGTCATCCGGATCGAGGACAGTGTATGGTGGGTAGTTTGACTGGGGCGGTCTCCTCCTAAAGAGTAACGGAGGAGTACGAAGGTGCGCTCAGACCGGTCGGAAATCGGTCGTAGAGTATAAAGGCAAAAGCGCGCTTGACTGCGAGACAGACACGTCGAGCAGGTACGAAAGTAGGTCTTAGTGATCCGGTGGTTCTGTATGGAAGGGCCATCGCTCAACGGATAAAAGGTACTCCGGGGATAACAGGCTGATACCGCCCAAGAGTTCATATCGACGGCGGTGTTTGGCACCTCGATGTCGGCTCATCACATCCTGGGGCTGAAGCCGGTCCCAAGGGTATGGCTGTTCGCCATTTAAAGTGGTACGCGAGCTGGGTTTAGAACGTCGTGAGACAGTTCGGTCCCTATCTGCCGTGGACGTTTGAGATTTGAGAGGGGCTGCTCCTAGTACGAGAGGACCGGAGTGGACGAACCTCTGGTGTTCCGGTTGTCACGCCAGTGGCATTGCCGGGTAGCTATGTTCGGAAAAGATAACCGCTGAAAGCATCTAAGCGGGAAACTTGCCTCAAGATGAGATCTCACTGGAACCTTGAGTTCCCTGAAGGGCCGTCGAAGACTACGACGTTGATAGGTTGGGTGTGTAAGCGCTGTGAGGCGTTGAGCTAACCAATACTAATTGCCCGTGAGGCTTGACCATATAACACCCAAGCAATCTGCGACTCGGACGAGCACAGATTGCGGTGACTGTGAAGACGACACGCACCGAAAGTTTGCAGCACACAAGCACGAAACACCTGATCACATACCTGATTAGCTGAAGCGCGGCCCCTGGCCACGGTTCGGTACCCGAATTTCTTGACGACCATAGAGCGTTGGAACCACCTGATCCCATCCCGAACTCAGAAGTGAAACGATGCATCGCCGATGGTAGTGTGGGGTTTCCCCATGTGAGAGTAGGTCATCGTCAAGATTAAATTCCAGAACCCCATTTGCGAAAGCAGATGGGGTTTTGTTTTTGCGCGTGAAAAACCTCAGCCTCCATCGTGCAGTCCCTGTCTGCGATGCACCCGTCCTCTGTTAGTCTTCTCTCTCTTCAAACGCCAAGGAAGCAGTTATGCCGGTGACGTCCAACCTTAATCCGGGGTTCATGGTGGTTCATGGCAACCGCCTGGATGAACTGCGCAGTCTCGTGGTGTCATGGATGCGGCGTTACCCGCTCACGCCCTTGGAGAACGAAGTCGCCCTGGTGCAGAGCAACGGGATTGCACAATGGCTCAAGCTCGCACTCGCTGAAGACCCTCAGGATGACGACCAAGGTGGATGCGGTATCGCCGCGGCAATCGATGTTCAACTGCCGGGTAGCTTCATGTGGCAGCTGTACCGCGCGGTGCTGGGTAAGGAGCAGATTCCTGAGACGTCATTGCTGGACAAGGCGCCTTTGACCTGGCGTTTGATGAGGCTTTTGCCTGCGCTCATTGATCAACCGCACTTCGAGCCATTGCAGCGATTTCTGACCGCTGATACCGATCTGCGCAAGCGCTACCAGTTGGCCGAGCGGCTCGCAGACCTCTTCGACCAATATCAGGTTTATCGCGCAGACTGGCTGGAAGATTGGGCTGCGGGCCGGCATCAACTCAGAAACGTCAGGGGCGACGTCACACCGCTCAAGCCCGAAAACTGCTGGCAAGCGGAATTGTGGCGTGCGCTGCTCCATGATGTTGGAGCCGAAGGCATGGCCCAGAGTCGGGCCGGTGTGCATCAGCGGTACATCGAACGTATCAACAGCCTGACCACGGCACCTGCGGCTTTGCCCGCCCGGGTGATCGTATTCGGTATCTCTTCGCTTCCGGCACAGGCGCTGGAAGCGCTCGCGGGCCTCGCGCGATTCAGCCAGGTTTTGCTGTGCGTACATAACCCGTGCCGTCACCACTGGGCCGATATCGTGGCGGACAAGGACCTGCTGCGACATGAATACAAACGTCAGTCGAGAAAGGCCGGCATGCCTGTGGTGCTGAATCCGGACGCATTGCACCAGCACGCTCATCCGCTGCTGGCGGCGTGGGGTAAACAGGGGCGCGATTACATCAACCTGCTCGACAGCCACGATGACCCCAACAGCTACAGGTCGATCTTCCGGGACGGGCGCATCGACCTGTTCAGCGAAAACGAGCCACGCTCGATGCTGAATCAGTTGCAGGATGACATTCTCGAGCTCAGGCCATTGAGCGAAACGCGGGAGCTGTGGCCTGCGGTCGACATCAAGGTCGATCGCTCGATTCGCTTTCATGTCGCTCACAGTGCGCAGCGCGAGGTGGAGGTGTTGCACGACCAACTCCTCGCACGATTCAGCAATGATGCACAACTGCGGCCGCGCGATATCATCGTCATGGTCCCGGACATCGACAGTTATGCGCCTCATATCCGCGCCGTTTTCGGCCAGTTGGATCGAGACGACAAGCGCTTCATTCCCTTTACCTTGGCAGACCAGGGCCAGCGCGGTCGTGATCCGCTGCTCATTGCCGTCGAGCATTTGCTGAAGATCCCCGACAGCCGTTTCCCGGTGAGCGAGATTCTGGATCTGCTGGACGTGCCCGCCTTGCGAGCTCGATTCGGGATCGACGAGCGTGACCTGCCGACTTTGCATCGCTGGATCGAAGGAGCAGGCGTGCGCTGGGGGCTCAATGCCAGGCAACGCGAAGGTCTGGGTTTACCTGAGGCGCTGGAGCAGAACAGCTGGCATTTCGGTCTGCGCCGCATGTTGCTGGGCTATGCAGTCGGTGCGGGGCAGGCCTATGACCAGATCGAGCCGTACGATGAAATCGGCGGACTCGACGCGGCCTTGATCGGGCCGCTGGTTGCGTTGATCGATGCGCTGCAAGTCGCCCATAACGAGCTTTCGCAGCCTGCCTCGCCGCAAGTCTGGGGCGAACGATTACAGGCCCTGATGCAGCTGTTCTTCAGTGCCGAGAGCGAGCACGACGACTATTTGCTCGGCCAATTGGAGACGTTGCGCGAAACCTGGCTGCAGACCTGTGAAACAGTCGATCTGGTCGAGATACTTCCCTTGACCGTCGTGCGTGAGGCTTGGCTGGCGGGCCTGGATCAAGGCCGGCTTTCTCAGCGCTTTCTGGCCGGCTCCGTCAACTTCTGCACCTTGATGCCCATGCGCGCGATCCCCTTCAAAGTGGTCTGCCTGCTGGGCATGAACGATGGTGATTACCCACGTGCGCAGCCGCCGCTGGATTTTGACCTCATGGGCAGCGACTACCGCCCGGGCGACCGTTCCCGTCGGGAAGATGATCGCTATCTGTTGCTCGAAGCGCTGCTGTCTGCGCGTGACCAGCTCTATATCAGTTGGGTGGGACGCAGCATTCGCGACAATTCTGAACGGCCGGCGTCGGTGCTGATCGGACAGCTGCGCGATCATCTTGCCAGTGGCTGGAGGCTGGAGGGGGCTGTCGAACCCGAGGACGCCAAGAAACGCGATCCTGGGCAACAGTTGCTGCACGCACTGACACTTGAGCACCCGCTGCAGCCGTTCAGCGCCAAGTATTTTCAGGAGAGCCTGGAGTTCTTCAGTTTTGCCCGGGAATGGCAGGTCCTCCATGAGGCCGCGACGGAGGCGGCAAACGACAGGATGCTGGCAAAACATGTGCAAGAAGAGCCGCTGAGCCTGATGCAGCTGCAGGATTTTCTGCGAAACCCGGTCAAACATTTTTTCAGTCAGCGCTTGAAGATATTCTTTGAGGTCGCCGAGGCGCCGCTGGCCGATGAAGAGCCGTTCGTGCTCGACGCGCTTGAGCGCTATGGCTTGAGCGACAGTTTGCTGCAAGCCGCATTGATCGAGCCTGACAGCGTCGATGAGTCGTTGAGAGCGCAAGCCACCCGCTTGCAGAGCAGCGGGCTGCTGCCGATGGCAGGTTTCGGAACGCTGCTTCAGGATGAGTTGATCGAACCGCTGCCGGATCTGGTGCGCCGTTATCATGAGCTGCTCTTCAAATGGCCTGAGCGGCTGCACAGTGCGCTGCCGGTTGCCTACGAGCATCAAGGCGTCGAGCTCGACGGCTGGCTCGACGGCCTTTATCGGAATGCTCAGGGCGAGTTGCTGGCCGTCTCTGCGATCCCGAATTCGATTGGCGGCAAGAAGAGTCGCAAATGGCATCGCCTGATCAGGCCGTGGGTCAATCATCTGGTGGCGTGCGCCTGCGATCTGCCGCTGACCACCGCACTGGTGGCCAGTGACGAGACGCTGCTGTTGTCGCCGCTTGACCGGGACACGGCCCGCCGTACCCTCGACAACCTGTTGCTGGCCTGGCAGCAGGGCATGCAGCGACCGTTGCCGGTTGCGGTGCAGACCGCTTTTGCGTGGCTGGGGCAGAGCGATGAAGCGAAGGCGCAGGCTGCCGCGCGCAAAACGTACGAAGGTGACGGTCAGACCACTCAAGGCGAGCGTGCGCAAAGCACCGCGCTTGCACGGCAGTTCCCGGATTTCGATGCCCTGCTGGACTCCGAGGAATTCGTGGGCTGGTGTGAGTCTTTGTACAAGCCTGTTTATGAGGCGCCCTGGCAATCGCTGTCCAGTGAGGAGGCCGCAGCATGAGCAACGCACAACAACCGCTGGCCTTGAGTTTTCCGCTGCGGGGCAGCCAACTGATCGAGGCGAGCGCCGGGACCGGCAAGACCTTCACGATTTCTGCGCTTTACCTGCGTCTGGTGCTGGGGCACGGCGGCGAGATGTCCGGTTTCGGCCAGGAACTTCTGCCGCCGCAGATTCTGGTGGTGACCTTCACTGACGCAGCCACTAAGGAGCTGCGCGATCGTATCCGCACACGCCTGGCCGAAGCCGCCCGTTTTTTCCGTCAGGAGATCGAGGCGCCCGATGCGCTGATCGCTGAACTGCGCAACGAGTTTGCCGCCGAGCAATGGGCCGGATGCGCGAGCCGACTGGACATCGCCGCGCAATGGATGGACGAAGCGGCGGTCTCGACCATTCACAGCTGGTGTCAGCGCATGTTGCGCGAGCATGCCTTCGACAGTGGAAGCCTGTTCACCCAGAGCCTGGAAACCGACCACAGCGATCTGCTCGGCGAAGTGTTGCGCGATTACTGGCGCAAGTTCTGCTATCCCATGAGCGGCGACGCCCTCAACTGGGTGCGTGACAACTGGGGCGGACCTGCGTCGCTGTTGCCTCGCGTGCGCGCACTGTTCGGCAGCGAACGCGCCACGGTCACGCAGACGCCCACTCAGCTGATCGAGCAGTCGATCCAGGAGCGCCGCGAAACGCTGAAGATCCTGAAATCGCCGTGGGCCAACTGGGCCGCTGAACTGCACGCGATCTGCATCGACGGCGTGAACTGCAAGGTGGTCGACGGACGCAAGATGCAGGAGCGTTATTTCAGGCCCTGGTTCGACAAACTGATTGCCTGGGCCAATGATGAGGAACAGGAGCAGCTCGACCTGGGCACCGGCTTCACCCGCCTGACGCCCGACGGCATCGCCGAAGCCTGGAAGAACAACCCTCCGTCACACCCGGCCTTTGAAGCGATGGTGGAATTGAAAGTCGCGCTCGATACGTTGCCTACGCCCGATGCCGCTGTGCTCGAGCATGCCGCGCAATGGGTTGGCGCGCGTTTCGAGGAAGAGAAAAGACGCCGTGCGGAAATGGGCTTCGACGACATGCTCCTGCGTCTCGATGCAGCGCTTCGTGGGGCGGGCGGCGAGCGTCTGGCCACCCTGATTCGCGAGCAGTTCCCGGTTGCCCTGATCGACGAATTCCAGGACACCGATCCGGTGCAATACCGGATTTTCGACAGCATCTATCGCCTGGAAGCCAACGACGAAAGCACCGGACTGTTCCTGATCGGCGATCCCAAACAGGCTATCTACGCGTTTCGTGGCGCCGATATCTACACCTACCTGCGTGCGCGCTATGCGACCGAGGGGCGCTTGCACACGCTCGGTACCAACTACCGCTCCAGCCACGCGATGGTTCAGGCGGTGAACCATGTGTTCGCCCGTGCGGAGCAAAGCGTTAGCGGCCGTGGAGCTTTTCTGTTTCGCCGTGCGCACGACAATCCGGTGCCGTTCCAGGCAGTGGGTTCGCAAGGCCGCAAAGAGATTTTTCAGCTCGATGACAGCGTCGTTGCGGCGCTGAATGTCTGGCAACTGGAGAGCGATCAACCGGTTTCCGGCGCAGTCTATCGGCAGCAGATGGCGGCGAGTTGCGCGAGCGCGATCGTGCGCCTGCTCAATGCCGGTCAACAGGGCCGCGCCGGATTTGCCAGGACTGGCGAGGCGTTGAAGGGTGTGTTGCCTGCGGACATCGCGATTCTGGTGCGCGATGGCAAAGAGGCCCAGGCGGTGCGCGGCGAGCTGTCCGCGCGAGGGGTTCGCAGCGTCTATCTGTCTGACAAGGACTCGGTGTTCGCCGCTCAGGAAGCTCACGATCTTCTGGCCTGGCTCAAAGCCTGCGCCGAGCCGGACGCCGAGCGTACGCTGCGCGCTGCGTTGGCCTGCATCACGCTTGATCTGCCGCTGGCGGAGCTGGAGCTGCTCAACCAAGACGAACTGGCGTGGGAAAACCGCGTCATGCAGTTTCGCGACTACCGGCGAATCTGGCGCACGCAAGGGGTGTTGCCGATGCTGCGGCGTCTGCTTCACGACTTCAAACTGCCTCAAGCGCTGGTCCAGCGCAGCGATGGCGAGCGAGTGCTGACCAACTTGTTGCACTTGTCCGAGCTGATGCAGCAGGCCGCCGCTGAACTTGATGGCGAACAGGCGCTGATCCGCCATCTGGGCGAACATCTGGCGTTGTCCGGTCAGGCTGGAGAAGAGCAGATACTGCGTCTGGAGAGCGACGAGCAGTTGGTCAAGGTTGTTACCATCCACAAGTCCAAAGGCCTGGAATACCCACTGGTGTTCCTGCCCTTCATTTGTTCGACCAAACCGGTCGATGGCAGTCGCCTGCCGCTGCACTTTCATGACGCCGACGGGCATGCGCAGATCAGCCTCAAGCCGACGGCCGCGTTGATCGAGCAGGCTGACGAGGAGCGTCTGGCCGAGGATCTGCGCCTGCTGTATGTGGCACTGACGCGGGCCCAACACGCGTGTTGGCTGGGCGTCGCCGACCTCAAGCGCGGCAATGCCAATGGCTCGATTCTGCATCGTTCGGCGCTGGGTTATCTGCTGGGCGGCGGCGAGCCGTTGGCTGAGTCGGCCGGGCTTGGTTCGTGGCTGCGGTCGCTGGCCGAAAATCAGCCGACGGTGCATGTCGAGCCGATGCCTGAACCTACCGCCGAAACCTTCAGTGCGCCGCGCAGCGAAGCCGCGTTGAGAAAACCGCGCCTGCCTCGACGCAGTGCTCGAGAGAACTGGTGGATTGCGTCCTACAGTGCGCTGCGCATTGGCGACATCATCACCGACAGCGGCGATCAATCGCCCGACAGCCCGCAAGCGCAGAAGCTGTTCGATGACGAGCGACTCGATCCCGACGCCCCCCGTGAAACGCCAGCCAGTGGCGGCGACATTCATCGGTTTCCCCGTGGGCCCAATCCCGGCACCTTCCTGCACGGCTTGCTGGAGTGGGCCGGCGAGAAAGGTTTCGCCGACGCCGCAGCAGACTCTCAGGCGCTGGAAAAGGTCGTTGCCCAGCGCTGTAACCGACGTGACTGGAAAGGCTGGATCAATACGCTGACTGACTGGCTCAAGCATTTGCTGAGCATGCCGCTGCGTCTGGGTGAGGCTGATCAGCCGGTCGCCCTGAGCCAGTTGGATCAGCCGAACCAGTATCGGGTGGAAATGGAGTTCTGGTTCGCCTGCTCGAAAGTCGACGTGGCGCGGCTGGATGCGCTGGTGCGCCGCTATACCCATGACGGCGCTCCTCGCGCGGCGGCGGAGACGGTGTCACTTAACGGCATGTTCAAGGGCTTCATCGACCTTACGTTCGAGCATCAAGGCCGCTATTACGTGGCTGATTACAAATCCAACTGGCTGGGCGTCGACGACGATGCGTACACCGCTGCGGCGATGGAAAGCGCGATTCTGGAAAACCGCTACGACCTGCAGTACGTGCTTTATCTGTTGGCGTTGCATCGTCAGCTCAAGGCGCGGCTGGCCGATTATGACTACGACCTGCACATGGGCGGCGCGGTGTACCTGTTTGTGCGCGGCAGTCTTGCAGCCAGTCAAGGCGCCTGGTTTACCCGCCCGCCGCGCGAACTGATCGAAGGGCTTGACCGGCTGTTTCAGGGACGCGCCGCGCTTGAAGACGATGTGCTGTCTGGAGAATTCGCATGAACCGCACGTTTGCCCATCTGCTGCCCACCGCGCTGGATGCCGACAGCCTCGCGTCGCTCAAACCACTGAGCCGCGTCGAGGATCTGCTGTTGTTACTCGAGCGCTGGGTCGAGCGCGGCTGGCTGCGCGCGCTGGACAAGGCGTTCGTGGCGTTTCTGGCCGATCTGGATCCGGCGGCGGACTCGCTGGTGCTGTTGGCCGCGGCGCTCACGAGTCATCAGTTAGGCCACGGCCATGTGTGTCTGGACCTGCACGAGACGCTCAAGGAACCGGACTTCGCACTGTCGCTGCCGCCGGAAGGCGATGTGTTGTCGACGCCGATGCTGCTGCCCTCGACGCTGCTCAAGGCGCTGGATGGCGCGACCTGGTGTCAGGCACTTGCCGGCAGCAAGCTGGTTGCGCTGGCTGACGATCGTTCCGATGCCGCCGCGCAGAAACCCTTGGTGTTATCCGATCGGCGTCTGTATTTGCGCCGCTATTGGACCTATGAGCGCAGGATCGACGCGGCGCTGCATCGTCGTCTGGCGCAGGCCGAACCTGCACCAGTTGATCTTGCCCAGCGTCTGGACGCGTTGTTCGGAGCGGCGAACCATGCCGCCGACGCCTTGATCGACTGGCAGAAACTGGCCTGCGCGCTGGCGACGCGCGGCGCGTTCAGCATCATTACCGGTGGCCCGGGAACCGGGAAAACCACCACCGTCGTGCGCCTGCTTGCGCTGCTCCAGTCGCCGGCAGTGGAGAGCGGCAAGCCATTGCGCATTCGTCTGGCAGCGCCGACCGGCAAGGCGGCCGCGCGGTTGACCGAGTCGATCAGCCATCAGGTTCAGTCGCTGCAAGTGGCCGAAGCGGTGCGGCAGAAAATCCCCAGCGATGTGACCACCGTTCACCGTTTGCTGGGCAGTCGTCCCGGCACGCGGCATTTCCGTCATCACGCCGGCAATCCGCTGCCGCTGGATGTGCTGGTGGTCGATGAGGCGTCGATGATCGATCTGGAAATGATGGCCAATCTGCTGGACGCCCTGCCGCCGCATGCGCGCATGGTGCTGCTCGGCGACAAGGATCAGCTTGCCTCGGTCGAGGCCGGTGCCGTGCTGGGCGATTTGTGCCGCGACGCCGAAGCGGGAATGTACAGCCCGCAGACGCAGGCGTGGCTGGAGTCGGTCAGTGGTGAGGACCTGAGCAGAAGCGGCTTGCAGCAGGGCGACGACGTGCAACACGCACTTGCTCAACAAGTGGTGATGTTGCGCCATTCCCGCCGTTTCGTTGCAGGCAGCGGCATTGGTCAACTGGCCAGACTGGTCAATCAGCAAGAGGATCAGGACGCCCGTGCGATTCTGGTCAATGGCGGCTACAAGGATCTGTATTCATTGGCGCTCAAGGGCGAGCATGACCGTGCGTTGTCACGCCTGTTGCTCGACGGCCACGGCAATGGGCCGCAAGGCTATCGCCATTATCTGGCCGTGATGCACGCGCAGCGGCCGCAGGATCTGACCTCGATCGACGACCCTCGCTGTGTCGAGTGGGCGCGCCAGGTGTTGACTGCCTTCGATGCGTTTCAGTTACTCTGTGCCGTGCGTAAAGGGCCGTGGGGCGTCGAAGGGCTGAATCAACGCATCACGCAAACGTTATTTGCCGCCCAGCTGATCGAAAGCGATCAGCAATGGTACGAAGGCCGTCCGGTGTTGATGACGCGCAACGATTACGGCCTGGGCTTGATGAACGGCGACATCGGCATCGCGCTGCGGCTGCCCGAGGGAGCGCCCGAGGAGAATCGTCAGGCGCTTCGCGTGGCGTTCCCGCGCAATGACGGCGCCGGTGGCGTGCGTTTCGTGCTGCCGAGCCGACTCAACGATGTGGAAACGGTGTATGCGATGACGGTACACAAATCTCAGGGTTCAGAATTTGCCCACACCGCGCTGATCCTGCCCGAGGCGCTGAACCCGGTGCTGACCAAGGAGTTGATCTACACCGGCATCACGCGGGCGAAGAACTGGTTCAGCCTGATCGAGCCGCGTCACGGCGTCTTCGAAGAGGCCTTGCGGCGCAAGGTCAAGCGCCTGAGCGGGTTGATGCTGGCGTTGTAAGGCACCCTCTTCGGGATACCTGCATGAGCGATGCGATCTGGCGCGCAGCGGCAGCAGAATCGGATGACGCGGCGCATCAGGCAGGCCGCATAGCCCGGATTCACGACGACTGCGTCGCCGATCGCGAGCAAGCTCACTCCCACAGGTTCTGCGTCACGTCTTCGCGAGCAAGCTGGCCCACAAGTTCTGCGCTTGACACCAATTCTGGCAACGCCACGAATCCCTTGTAGGAGCGTGGCTTGCCCGCGATCTGGCGCGCAGCGGCAGCAGAATCGGGTAACGCGGTGCATCAGGCAGACCGCGTAGCCCGGGTTCACGACGACTGCGTCGCCGATCGCGGGACAAGCCACGCTCCCACAGGTTTTGCGTTCGACACAAATTCTGACGACGCCATAAATCTTTTGTAGGAGCGTGGCTTGCCCGCGATCTGGCGCGCAGCGGCAGCGGCAGCAGAATCGGATGACGCGGCGCATCAGGCAGACCGCATAGCCCGGGTTCACGACGACTGCGTCGCCGATCGCGGGACAAGCCACGCTCCCACAGGTTTTGCGTTCGACACAAATTCTGACGACGCCATAAATCTTTTGTAGGAGCGTGGCTTGCCCGCGATCTGGCGCGCAGCGGCAGCAGAATCGGGTAACGCGGTGCATCAGGCAGACCGCATAGCCCGGATTCACGACGACTGCGTCGCCGATCGCGGGACAAGCCACGCTCCCACGGCTAGTGCGTTCGACACAAAACCTGGCAACGCCACGAATCCCTTGTAGGAGCGTGGCTTGCCCGCGATCTGGCGCGCAGCGGCAGCGGAATCGGATGACGCGGCGCATCAGGCAGACCGCATGACCCGGGTTTACGACGACTGCGTCGCCGATCGCGGGACAAGCCACGCTCCCACGGCTAGTGCGTTCGACACAAAACCTGGCAACGCCACGAATCCCTTGTAGGAGCGTGGCTTGCCCGCGATCTGGCGCGCAGCGGCAGCAGAATCGGGTAACGCGGTGCATCAGGCAGACCGCATAGCCCGGATTCACGACGACTGCGTCGCCGATCGCGAGCAAGCTCACTCCCACAGGTTCTGCGCTCGACGCAAATTCTGACAACGCCACGAATCCCTTGTAGGAGCGTGGCTTGCCCGCGATCTGGCGCGCAGCGGCAGCAGAATCGGATGACGCGGCGCATCAGGCAGGCCGCATAGCCCGGATTCACGACGACTGCGTCGCCGATCGCGGGACAAGCCACGCTCCCACAAGTTCTGCGTCACGTCTTCGCGAGCAAGCTGGCCCACAGGTAGTGCTTTGACACCAATTCTGGCAACGCCACGAATCCCTTGTAGGAGCGTGGCTTGCCCGCGATCTGGCGCGCAGCGGCAGCAGAGTCGGATGACGCGGTGCATCAGGCAGGCCGCGTAGCCCGGGTTCACGACGACTGCGTCGCCGATCGCGAGCAAGCTCGCTCCTGCAGGGATTGAGGTGTTCTGAAGTTGTGCGTTCAGGTTGAGCAAAACGCATTGCCCAACTCGACACGCCCGAAGCTGGCGCCTTCATTCAGCGGGGTGATGGCGGCCAGTTGGTCGAGGCGTACCTCGTCGAGACTGTCGGCGAATTGCAGGAATTCTTCCTTGCTCGGAGCCGTTCGGGTGGTGGTCGGCCGGGCCTCGAAGGTCGTGCCGTCGACCAGCTCGACCTTCAGCCGATAGCCGTGCATGCAGGCGATCTCAAGGTAATCATAGAGATCGCAGTTGAGCGGTTGATAACGGTCCATTTCAGACTCCCGGCGGCAAGATGCTTGTATCGTGAATGCTCCACGATAGTCGCTCAGGCCTCCTTGCGCACGGGCGCCTGCTGATTGAGTGTGCCGTCCAGGCCCATGAACTTGCGCACCCGCTCGCCGCACTGATCGGCGAGGATGGTCTGCGGCGCCGCGTCGACTTGCACGACGCCGTTCTCCATGAAAATCACTCGATCGGAGATCGACAAGGCGAAGTCCATTTCGTGGGTGACGATGAGCATGGTCATGCCTTCTTTCGCCAGGTCGCCGATGACCTTCAGCACGTCGCCGACCAGCTCAGGGTCCAGCGCGGAGGTGGGTTCATCGAACAGCATGATCTGCGGATCCATCGCCAAGGCACGCGCGATCGCCACGCGTTGTTGCTGGCCGCCCGAGAGTTGATGCGGATATTTCTGCGCGTGCGCCAGCAGGCCGACCTTGTCGAGCAGCGCGTGGGCGCGTTGTTCGCTGATGCCTTTGTCGCGGCCGTGATAGCGCGGCGCCAGGGTCACGTTGTCGAGAATGGTGCGATGGGGAAACAGGTTGAAGTTCTGGAAGACCATCCCGATGCGTTGCACGCCACGGCGGATCTGCGGGGCGTTCGGGCTGTCGCCGGCGTGGATGAACCCCTCACCGAAAAGGATGATCTCGCCCTTGTCGATGGTTTCCAGGCTGTTGATGGTGCGAATCAAGGAAGTCTTGCCGGAGCCAGACGGGCCGATGATGGAAATCACCTCGCCAGCGTTCACGTCCAGATTAATGCCCTTGAGCACTTCATGCTGCCCGTAACGTTTATGGATGTTCACCAGCTGCAAGGCCGGGGCGGAACCTGGGCCGGTATCGGCCTGGCGCACTTTGGCCGGCTGGGCCACCAGGCTTGCGCGCAAGCGTGTGAGGGCCGCGTCATCCAGCGTCTGTGGCTTGCGGTTATTCAGTTCCAGGTGCTGTTCGAGCCAGTGAAACAGCCAGCCGAACACGGTCACGATCATCACGTAATACACCGCCACAGCCGACAGCGTTTCCATGACCAGAAAGTTTTGCGCATACAGGCGCTGGCCGACGGTGAGCAACTCGGTGAGGGAAATCACTGACACCAGCGAGGTCAGTTTCACCACGGTGATGTATTCGTTGATGAGGGTCGGCAGGGAAATACGGAACGCCTGTGGGATCACGATCAGACGCTGCATGCCGATCAGGCCGACGCCCAACGCCCGGCCTGCTTCTTTCTGGCCCTTGGCGACCGAGATCAACCCGCCCCGGTGGATTTCCGCCATGTAGGCCGCTTCAGTGACCACCAACGCCAGCAGGCCGGAATAGAACGGGTTCGACAGCACGTCGCGAGTAATCGGAAACATCTGCGGCAGGTTGTAAGTGAATACCACCAGCACCAGCAACGGAACGCTGCGGAAGAACCAGATATAAATGGACGCAGGCACGCTGATCCAGCGCGCGGCCGACAGCTTGGCCGAGGCCAGCAGAAACCCCAACAGCATGCCGATGAACCAGCCCAGCGCACTGAGCTCGATGACGGTGATGCAGGATTCCCAGAAGTCCGAGACCGAGAACAGAGAAAAAAAGTAGGACCATTCGAATTGCATACACACACCTCAGCGGGGCCGGGCCCAGCGGGGAAATCTCTATCCAGGGCGATTTCTGTAGGAGTGAGCTTGCTCGCGATGGCGTTGAATCAGTCAACATTGATATGTCTGACCAAGCGCCATCGCGAGCAAGCTCACTCCTACAGGGGTTAAGCGTCAGCCCTTAATTGCTCGGCTCTTCCAGGTTGTACTTCTTCAGCAGCGCTGCATATTCACCGGATTTCTTGGTTTCTTCGAAGGCTTTGAGCAGTGCCTGATACAGCTCGTCGTTGCCTTTCTTCACATAGATGCCCAAGGTCTGCTGGTAAATCGAGTGCTCGGTGCTGACCACCACGCGGCCTTTGGTGCGCTCGGCGATCATGCCAGCGGCGCCATCGATCTCCACTTGCGCCTGAACGTTGCCGGAGAGCAGCGCCTGGGTCACTTCAGGGGCGGACGGGAACTCACTCACCGAGATCGCGCCCTTGTTGTTCGGCACGCAATATTCGGTGGACAGCTTGTTGAACTGGGCGACCCAGGTAGTGCCTTTTTCCAGACCGACTTTCAGTCCGCAGAGGTCTTCCGGCACCTTGGGTTTAACGGGGCTGTCCTTGAGCACCATGATCGCGGCGCCGGTCTTGGCGTAGGCGATGGTTTGCGCCTGGGTCTGACGCTCGGGCGTGATGTACATCCCGGAGATGATGGCATCGTAGTGACCGGCGTTGAGGCTCAGGATCAGGCTGGAGAATTTGGTGTCGACGAACTCTGGCTTGAGGTCCATGTGCTTGGCCAGCAGGCGCGACAGGTCCGGGTCGGCACCGACGACGTTTTTCTTCTCGTCATAGGATTCGAACGGCGGATAGGTGATTTCCATGCCGACTTTGAACTGGCCGGGTGTCACGGTGGTGGCGGCGTGAGCCAATGTCCCGAAAACGCTCGCGCCAAGCACGGCACTGGCCAGAACGGTCAAGCGGACAGCAGTGTTCAAAGTGTTGCGCATCGTCGGTGACTCCACGTCAGGAAGGTAAGGCACGGTGTGTGTTGACAGCTTGTTGAGCATCAGGACGCGTCCTGTGCCTGATTCTTCAGGTGGCCGAAGCTCGATGGCTTGCGCGCCTTTTCGTACAGCTTGAGCTCGCCGCTCTCGACCTTGCGCCGCAGGTATTGATAGGTCTGCAGCGCCTGGCCGAACATGTGTTCACCGATGGTGATCGCTTCGTATTCGGTGCTTCCATTGCCGACCCCCTCCTTTACAAAGGCAGGCAATGGCTTGATCTGGGTGTGGAAGTCACAGGCGAAGAAGAGCGGAAATGAATAGCGCTCTTCGCTGACGGTGCGTACCCGATGAGCCGTAGCAACGAACGTACCAGCGGTCATCACCTCAAGCATGTCGCCGATGTTGACCACAAACGCGCCGTCGACAGGTGGTGCGTCGATCCACTGGCCGAGATCGTTCATCACCTCAAGGCCGGGCTTGTCGGCCAGCAGCATGGTGAAGCACTCGTAATCGGTGTGTGCACCAATACCGGGCGCGTCTTGCGCGGCGTCGTCGAAGGGATAGTGAATCAGCCGCAGCTTGGAAGGAGGGCGCGTCACCATCGCCTCGAAATAGCCCTCTTCAAGCCCCAGCGCGAGTGCGAACCCGTCGAACAGCCGACGCCCCAGCGCGAATACGGCCGCGTAATACGCTTCGACGGCGGGACGGAAACCCGGCAGGTCCGGCCATTCGTTGGCGCCGATCAGCGGGGTTTTGGCGATCACCAGCGGATCGTCGTCGCCGACCTCGAAGCCGATGTCGAAAGCCTCCTTGTGATCCGGCTTGCCTTTGGCGTACACCTCTTCGCCCTCGGGTACGAAGCCCTTATGGCTGCGCGACGTGCCGATGTAATGCTGCATCTTGTACGCCAGCGACTGGGCGAAAAGGTCTTTCGCGGCCTGACGCAGGCCGTCGATCAGCGATTGCTCGATGCCGTGGTTCTTGATGTACAGAAAGCCCACCTCGCGCGCGGCCTTGCCCAGCTCATCGGCCACGGCCTGACGCCGGGCGATGTCCGCACTGAACAGACCGGCGATGTCGACCACCGGGATGCTGTTGAAGTTGGCGACTTTCGGGGTCGTCGCTTGAGGCTGATCCGGCATGGCGAAACGCTCCTTATCGGCTTGTTGTGTGAGTGAAGCGCTGAAAGTGTTCGCGCTCGGCCTGACCCATCCACACGTTCAGCGACCACAGATCGGCCACCGGCACATTGGTGAAAGGCAAGTGATGCAGATAGCCGTCCGCGCCGAATTCCGGGGTCAGGGTCGTGACCTGGTAGCCGCGCGCTTGCTGGGATTTCCAGACTGCTTCCCAGTGCTGCTGATGGAAGGCCAGTTCCCGGGCGCGCTCCGGCCCGGCGGGATGCGGAACTTGCGGGCCCTGGTCGTAACCGACGCGAGCCTGAATGTGATGGACGCGCTCGACGAAGGCGCTCAGATCATCTTCGGGATCATCGAGCAGGCGCTCGCACGTTACGATCCAGTGGCTGATGTCGCTGGTGAAGCGCAGGTCCGGCAACTGACGGATCAGTTCCAGCGTCACCCACGGGTTGAACAGCGAGCGGGCGCGGTGGGTTTCGAAGGTGACCGTCTGCCCATGTTTGCGCGCCAGCTCCAGCGCCTGGCCGAAGAAGTCGACTTGCTGGGGCAACTGCCAGCGGTCGTTGCCGGCCAGCACGTTGACGAAACGCGGATTCAGCTCCGTGGACCAGTCGAGTTTCTTTTCCAGATCGGTGAGATGCTCGGCCGTGGTGGCCGATTGTTCGGGCAGGACGTCGTAGGCGGTGAAGACGGTCGCGATGTAGGGCAGCTGGTTGGCGCGCAGAAAGGCGCCGAATTCGGCCCGCTCGACAGGCGTCAGTGGCAGGCGCGCTTCCATGCCGTCGAACCCGGCCTCCAGCAGTTCATCCAGCGCCTGAGCCTTGCTGGCGGTGTAGCCCCACATCGTGCGGAAGATTTCCAGTTTCATCGAACGTCCCCAAAGATTGCGTCTTGCGACTGACACATGACATAGCGTCGCCACGGCACACGGGCCGAAACGGGTACAGCGGCAGTCACATCAGAAAAGGCAATCTTCGGGCCGTGTCTCTACTGGACGGGCTCCTTTATTGGAGGCGATCTTAGAATCGGCCGATGAACGGAAAGAATAGGAAAGCTCAAATGCATAGTTCAGAGATTTCTAAACTATGCCGGCGAGGGCCAGTCCAGACCTGCCGTGATGCGGCCCAGACCCTGCAAATCATCAGTCGACAAACGTCATGGCCCGGCTTTGCCCCCGCAAGAACGCCTGGTTCTGCTCGGTGGTCTGGCGAATGTAATCCCACAGCAGGGTAATCCGCTTGAGCTTGCGCAGGTCTTCGCGGCAATACATCCAGAACTGACGCGTGATGTTCACTTCGCTTTCCAGTACTGGCAGCAGGCGTGGGTCCTGGGCGGCGAGGAAACACGGCAGGATCGCCAGCGCCCGGCCCTGCAGCGCAGCGACGTACTGAGCGATCACGCTGGTGCTGCGCAAATGGGCCTGGGCGCCGGGCAGCAGGTTGCTCAAGTACAGCAGCTCCGAGCTGAACGCCAGGTCATCGACGTAGCTGATAAACGGATGATTGGCGAGGTCTTCGGCCGTATTTATGGGCGCGTGGCTGTCCAGATAATTCTGGGTCGCATACAGCCGCAGGGTGTAGTCGCACAGTTTGCAGCACACGTAGGGGCCGTGTTCCGGACGCTCAAGCGCGATGACGATGTCGGCCTCGCGCTTGGACAGGCTGATGAAGTGCGGCAACGGCAGGATGTCGACCGAGATGGCCGGGTAATGGTCGGTAAAGTGGCTCAGCTGCGGCGTGATGAAAAAGCTCCCGAAACCTTCGGTACAGCCCATGCGCACGTGACCTGAGAGGGCCACGCCCGAGCCGGAAACCTGTTCGCAGGCGATGTGCAGCGTACTTTCGATGGACTCCGCCGAGCCCAGAAGACGCTGGCCCTCAGGGGTCAACACGAAGCCATTGTTACGCGACTTTTCGAACAGCAGCGTGCCGAGCGAGGCCTCCAGTGAGCTGATCCGTCGCGACACGGTGGTGTAGTCCACCGCCAGGCGTTTCGCTGCGGAACTGGCTTTGCGCGTGCGTGCAACCTCCAGAAAAAACTTCAAGTCATCCCAATTCAACGCGCTCAGGGACGTGATGTTTTTTTGCATGTTGAACCTGCTTTTATGCGCGTTCTTGTTAGAAGTTTGCACATCTATACTCCGAAGCACGGTGCAATCCAAGCCAACAGCGCTTGCACTGATACCGGCAAAACATAGGCATTGTGAAGCGCGTTCGTCCGCGAATGGGGAATGTCAGCCGCTGAATTAGTTTCTGGCAGACATCATTCGCGGGCACGCGCTCCAACAGCCGTCATCAGAAATGCGGAGACATGCGCCCCACTCAAAATCGCAACAACCCAACGCCATAACACCCTGCACAACAATAAATAAGCGGAGGAGTTTATGAAGAACGCTATAACGGCGGACACCGGCGCACTCGCTGCCGGCACGGCCACCCGTCACGCTAAATCCTACCGGCTTGCCGGCGCCGCGAGCATGGCCGGCACGACCATCGAGTGGTACGACTTTTTCCTCTACGGCACCGCCGCCGCGCTCATTTTCAACAAGATTTTCTTTCCCGCACTGGACCCCATCATCGGCGTGCTCGCCGCTTTCGCCACCTACGCGGTGGGTTTTCTCGGGCGGCCGTTGGGCGGCATCGTGTTCGGCCACTTCGGCGACAAGATCGGCCGCAAGTCGATGCTGCTGTTCACCCTGATGCTGATGGGGATTCCCACGATCATCATCGGCCTGATTCCCACGTATCAGCAGATTGGCTATTGGGCAGCGGTCATCCTGGTGGCGATGCGGTTTCTGCAGGGGATGGCGGTTGGAGGCGAATGGGGCGGGGCGGTGCTGATGGCCGTCGAGCATGCGCCCGAGGGCAAGAAAGGCTTCTATGGCAGCCTGCCGCAAACTGGAGTGGGCGCCGGACTGGTGCTGGCTTCGCTGGCGATGGCGATGGTCGCCAGACTGCCCGAAGCGGACATGCTCAGCTGGGGCTGGCGCATCCCGTTTCTGGCCAGCGTCGTGCTGCTGGGCGTGGGTTGGCTGATTCGCCTCAAGGTCCCCGAATCACCTGATTTCGAGAAACTGAAAAAGGATAACGTCTCGGTCAAGGTGCCGCTGTTCAAGGTATTTCGCGATCACCCCAGAGAAACCCTGACGATCATCGGTGCGCGCACGGCCGAGAACGCCTGGTTCTATATGTCGGTGACCTTCGCCCTCGCTTACGCCGCCAACCAGTTGCAGATTCCCCGCGCCGACGTGCTGGGCGCGATTACTGCAGGTGCTGCGTTGTCGCTGGTGACCATGCCGTTGTGCGGACACATTTCTGACCGGGTTGGGCAGAAGCGTCTGTATTTCGCCGGCCTGTTGCTGCTCTGCGCGTTTGTCTACCCCTTCTTCGCCATGCTGGGCACCCGCGACCCTGTGCTTGTCTGGTGGGCGATGGTGCTCGCGGTCGGTGTGGTCTTTCCGATCCTGTACGCGCCGGAATCGCTGTTGTTCGCCCGCCAGTTCCCTGCGCAGATCCGCTACAGCGGCATCTCGGTGTCGGTGCAACTGGCCGGCGTATTGGGCGGCGGCTTTGCGCCGATGATCGCCACGCAATTGCTGGCCATGGGCGGCGGTGAGCCGCATTACGTGATCGCTTACCTGATCGCAATGGCGCTGATTGCGCTGGTCTGCACCGCGCTGATGAAGCGCGATCCGGTTCGCACCCCCTCGGCCTGAATCATGAGCTTTCGGCGGTCGAGCAAGGCCGCCGCTCGAATGGAGCATTCTGAAATGAACGTATCACTTGGCAACGTTTCACCTGCCCGGAGCCCGACCGACGTGGCCCGCGTAAAAATGCTGATCGATGGCGAGTGGGTTGAATCGCAGACCGGCGAATGGCTCGATGTGATCAATCCGGCGACCCAGCAAGTCCTGGCCCAAGTGCCTTTCGCCACTGGCGCTGAAGTCGATGCCGCCGTGGCCGCCGCGCAGAAGGCTTTCAAGACCTGGCGCGACACGCCGATCGGCGCACGCATGCGCATCATGCTCAAGCTTCAGGCGCTGATCCGCGAGCACTCCAAACGCATTGCCGAGGTACTCAGTGCCGAGCAGGGCAAGACCCTCGCGGATGCCGAAGGCGATATTTTCCGCGGCCTGGAAGTGGTCGAGCACGCGTGTTCGATCGGCACGCTGCAGATGGGTGAGTTTGCCGAAAACGTGGCGGGCGGGGTCGACACGTACACGCTGCGCCAGCCCATCGGCGTCTGCGCGGGCATCACGCCGTTCAACTTCCCGGCGATGATTCCGCTGTGGATGTTTCCGATGGCCATTGCGTGCGGCAACACCTTCGTGCTCAAACCGTCAGAGCAGGACCCGATGTCGACCATGTTGCTGGTGGAACTGGCAGTGGAAGCGGGTGTGCCCGCCGGCGTGCTCAACGTGGTTCATGGCGGCAAGGAGGTGGTTGACGCGATCTGCACGCACAAGGACATCAAGGCAATTTCCTTCGTCGGTTCGACCGCTGTCGGCACCCACGTGTATGAACTGGCCGGTCGGCATGGCAAGCGCGTGCAATCGATGATGGGCGCCAAGAACCACGCGGTCGTCCTGCCCGATGCCAATCGCGAGCAGACCCTCAACGCGCTGGTGGGTGCAGGTTTCGGCGCCGCTGGCCAGCGCTGCATGGCAACGTCGGTGGTGGTGATGGTCGGGGCGTCGAAACAGTGGATTCCCGACCTCAAGGCGCTGGCGCAGAAGCTCAAGGTCAATGCAGGGAGCGAGCCTGGCACCGACGTCGGGCCGGTCATCTCCCGGCGCGCCAGACAGCGAATTCTCGATCTGATCGAAAGCGGCGTGAAAGAGGGCGCCACGCTGGAGCTGGACGGCCGTGACATCAAGGTCGCGGGCTACGAAAACGGCAACTTCGTCGGCCCCACGCTGTTCACCGGCGTGACCACTCAGATGCAGATCTACACTCAGGAAATCTTCGGGCCCGTGCTGGTCGTGCTGGAGGTCGACACGCTGGATCAGGCGATCGAGCTGGTCAACGCCAATCCGTTCGGCAACGGCGTCGGCCTGTTCACCCAGAGCGGCGCTGCGGCGCGTAAATTCCAGAATGAAATCGACATCGGTCAGGTCGGCATCAACATTCCCATCCCTGTGCCTGTTCCGTTCTTCAGCTTCACGGGCTCGCGCGGCTCCAAACTCGGCGATCTCGGCCCGTACGGCAAACAGGTGGTGCAGTTCTACACTCAGACCAAGACCGTCACCAGCCGTTGGTTCGACGACGACAGCGTGAACGACGGCGTGAACACGACGATCAACTTGCGCTGAGTCTGGTGCTGCGACTTGATCGTGTAGGGGCGAGCTGGCTCGCGAATCGTTCTGTCAGCCGACAGCGCGGCGGTGTCCGGGCAAACGTCTTGATCCGGACGCGGCCCTGACCAGGCTCGCCCCCACAGCGATCGGTGTCACGCGGCTGGCGCAGTGGCGCGGGCAAGGTGATTCACACGCAGAGCTGAATCTGAAAAAGGAATGACACCATGAAAATCGCATTCATCGGTCTGGGCAACATGGGCGCGCCTATGGCGCGGAACCTGATTCGGGCCGGTCATCAATTGCACCTGTTTGACCTTAACACCCAGGTGCTGGCGGAGCTCGCCGAACTGGGCAGTCGCATCAGCGAGTCGCCGAAACACGCGGCACAAGGCGCGGAACTGGTGATCACCATGCTGCCCGCCGCGGCTCATGTACGGGCCGTTTACCTCAACGACGATGGCGTGCTGGCCGGGATCGCTTCCGGCGTTCCCGCCGTCGATTGCAGCACGATCGATCCACAGACCATTCGGGACGTCGCCGCCGCGGCGGCCAGACAAGGCGTGGTCGTCGGCGATGCACCTGTGTCGGGCGGGACCGGCGGCGCCCAGGCCGGGACGCTGACGTTCATGGTGGGCGCCAGTCTTGAGCACTTCACCGTGCTCAAGCCCATTCTCGCGCAGATGGGGCGCAACATCGTGCACTGCGGCGAGGTCGGCACCGGGCAGATCGCCAAAATCTGCAACAACATGCTCTTGGGCATTTCCATGATTGGCGTTGCCGAAGCCATGGCCCTGGGGGATCGACTGGGCATCGACACGGCGATTCTGGCCAACATCATCAACAGTTCCACCGGGCGTTGCTGGAGTTCGGAAATGTATAACCCGTGGCCCGGGATTGTCGAAACCGCCCCGGCCTCGCGAGGGTATACCGGTGGCTTCGGCGCCGAGCTGATGCTCAAGGACCTGGGCCTCGCCACCGAAGCGGCGAGGGTCGCCCGCCAGCCCGTCATTCTGGGAGCCATCGCGCAGCAGTTGTATCAGGCGATGAGTTTACGCGGCGATGGCGGCAAGGATTTCTCGGCGGTGGTCGAGGCGTACATCAAGAAGGGCTGATGGGTATCAGGATGGGAGATTGCTCGCGAAGACGTGGCGCAAAACCTGTGGGCCGCTTGCTCGCGAAGACGTGACGCAGAACTTGTGGGAGTGAGCTTGCTCGTGATCGGCGACGCAGTCGTCGTGAACCCGGGCTATGCGGACTGCCTGATGCACCGCGTCATCCGATTCTGCTGCCGCTGCGCGCCAGATCGCGGGCAAGCGCACTCCTACAAGGGTTTGTGGCGTTGTCAGGTTTTGTGTCGAGCGCAAAACCTGTGGGAGCGTGGCTTGTCCCGCGATCGGCGACGCAGTCGTCGTGAATCCGGGCTATGCGGTTTGCCTGATGCACCGCGTCATCCGATTCTGCTGGCGCTTCGCGCCAGATCGCGGGCAAGCCACGCTCCTACAAGGATTTGTGGCGTTGCCAGAATTGGTGTCAAAGCACTACCTGTGGGCCGTTTGCTCGCGAAGACGTGACGCAAAACCTGTGGGAGCGTGGCTTGTCCCGCGATCGGCGACGCAGTCGTCGTGAACCCGGGCCATGCGGTTTGCCTGATGTGCCGCGTTACCCGATTCTGCTGCCGCTTCGCGCCAGATCGCGGGCAAGCCACGCTCCTACAAGGGATTTGTGTCGAGCGCAGAACTTGTGGGAGTGAGCTTGCTCGCGATCGGCGACGCAGTCGTCGTAAAAACCTGTGCCCTGCCAGATTTGATCAGCCGCGCGGGCCGCTGTAGTCCTTGGCCCACTGTTCGTGGCTCGTCAGATGCTGCTTGAAGCGCTGGATCTGTTCGGCCACTCGCACCGGTGACGTGCCGCCCCAGCCATTGCGCGCGGTCAATGCCGCCTCCAGCGTCAGGGCTTCCAGCACCTCCGGGGTCAGACGTGCATCGGTCTGCGCCAGCATTTCCGGTGTCAGGTCTTCCAGGCCGATGTCTTGCGCTTCGCACAGCTGCACCAATTGCCCGGTGATCTCGTGAGCCTCCTTGAACGGTACGCCACGCACGGCCAGCCAATCAGCAACCTCGGTCGCCAGGGTGAATCCCAGTGGCGCCTGACGCAGCAACTCTTCCTTGCGCACCTTCATCGTAAGGACCATCCCGGCGAACGCTGGCAACACCAGATTCAAGGTGTCCACGGCATCGAATATGGCGTGTTTGTCCTCGCTCAGGTCACGGTTGTAGGACAGCGGCTGAGCCTTGAGAACCGAGAGGATGGCGGTCAACGATCCGATCAGCCGGCCCGACTTGCCGCGCGCCAGTTCGGCGATGTCCGGGTTTTTCTTCTGCGGCATGATCGAGCTGCCCGTGGCGTAGGCATCGTCGAGTTCGACCCAGCGAAATTGCCGCGATGTCCAGACGCAGAACTCTTCCGCCATGCGCGAAATGTTGATCCCCAGCATGCTGGCGCAGAACAGGAATTCGGCGACGTGATCGCGGCTGGCAACGGCGTCGATGGAGTTTTCGCACGGGCCTTGATAGCCCATCTCCGCCGCCGAGCGCTGCGGGTCGCGGGCGATGGCCGAACCTGCCAGCGCGGCAGCGCCCAGCGGCGACAGGCTGAAGCGTCGGTCCCAGTCTTGCAGCCGCTGAAGGTCGCGATGAATGGCCTGAGCGTGGGCCATCAAGTGGTGACCGAAGACAATCGGTTGCGCCTGTTGCAGATGCGTGAAGCCCGGCGCGATGGTATCGATGTGCGCCTCGGCCTGCTCGACGAGTGCGTTCTGCAGATCAAGGATAGACAGCGTCAGCACGCGAATCTGATCCCTGAGAAACAGCCGCATGTCGTTGGCGGTCTGATCGTTGCGCGAGCGTCCGGCGCGCAGTTTTCCGCCCAGCGCACCCAGTCGTTCGGTGAGCAGGCGCTCGATGAACGTGTGCACGTCCTCGTCAGCGGCAATGGGCTGAACCCTGCCTGCGGCAAAGTCTTCGTCGATCGACTGCAATGCGGCAATGATGCGCTGCGTTTCTTCAGCGTCCAGCAACCCGGCGCGCTCAAGTTCGTGGGCGTGGGCCTTGGAGCCGGCGACGTCATACGGCGTCATGCGGAAGTAAACGCTGGGCGAGCGCGACAGGTTGGCCATGGCCTCGGCAGGCGCCGATTTGAAGCGCGCGCCCCATAGACGCTCGGTGGCATCAGACATATGCATTCTCTCCTCAAGTACGTGGTGGCTGGCGAACCAGGCGTCGACGACGTCGGAGGATGCTAGGAAAAACGCGCTTGCGGGGAAATGTTACAAATGGCAAGTCCACTTGGCAGAAATGGAAACCTGCCATTTCACCGTCAAGTGGACGCGGCTGCGGGAACGTTCATGAACGACTTCAGCGTCGGACAAACTGGCCGGTACATCCAGTGAATCTTCACGACCTGAACGCCGACGGGGCGAGCAGGCTCGCTCCGAGAAATGAGGCTTGGCGAACGGGCCGTTTACCCCGCCAGCAACGCGTTGAGTTCGCCTTTGCGCTCAAGCAGCGCCATGTCGTCGAAGCCACCGACATGATGGTCGCCGATGAAGATTTGCGGCACGGTGCGACGGCCGCTGCGCGCCATCATGATGTTGCGCTGTTCCATCGACGTCTGGACGTTGATCTCGGTGTACTCCACGCCCTTGGCTTTGAGCAGGTTCTTGGCGGCGACACAGTAAGGACAGCTGTTGGTGGTGTAGAGGGTGACTTCAGACATGACAATGAGCTCCGTGGTCGGGCCTGTGCAGCAGCCCTGGATGCGATCGCAAATGCCGCGAGGTTGTTCGGGCATTTATTACGGTTGTCATCTTAGCGGGTGTCGAGAAAAGTCGAGCGACAAAAACATTTATGAAGTCGATAGAGCGGATGGATGATTCAGCGTTTGGCGAAGGCGGGGATCAGAGACTCCCGCCGCCGGCCTGTTCATGAGGTCGGCGGAACGGGGCGTATTTTCAGGCGAAGACGAAATACTTGCGCACGGTTTCGACCACTTCCCACGTGCCTTTCATGCCGGGCTCGACGATGAACTTGTCACCGGCCTTCAGGTGAATAGGCGCCTGACCTTCCGGCGTAATGATGCAGTAGCCCTCCTGAAAATCGCAGTATTCCCATTTCACGTACTCGACCAGCCACTTGCCTGGCGTGCATATCCAGGTGCCCATGATCTTTGTGCCATCGTCGCTGGTGTAGGCGTTGAGGTTGACAGTGTGCGGGTCGCCGCCAATGCGCTCCCATTTGCAGGCGTCGACGACGGGCAGGGGGGTGGTGTCGCGAAGTACGGTGATCGGCTTGTTCATTTCAGCTCCGGTTGAGTGGCGAATGTTGCGCCCGCTCACCTTATGGAGGTCCCGCGACGGTCAGTTGTCTGGGCTCGACATTGAGGTGCCCAGAAACGCAGTCTGCCCGCTCAGCGTGCGCACCAGCGCTTTCGCGTATTCCGGCAGGGCGTTGAAGTCTGGCGCGCAGAGCAACAGCTTGCGATCGGCCCAGTCATCGCTCAGCGCAACGCCGCTGAGTTTTCCCGCCTGCTGAAATCGCTCGACCGCCGCGAGCGGCACGATGCCCAGCCCCGCGCCACCCATGACCATGCGCATCACGCCGTCATAGCTTTCCGCGCGCACGCGGGTTTTCAGCCGACGACCCAAATGCAGCGCCTGCTCTTCCAGGTAGATGGCCATGGCGCTGTTGGCGCCCAGACCGACGAATTCGTAAGCCAGTGTTTGCCCGAAACGCACGCTCGCCAGTCCGGCCAATGGGTGCCCGGCGGGCGTGACGAGCATCAACGGATCGGCACAGAAGGGCAGGGTTTGCAGATCGCTGGCGTCGACGGCATTGGAAATGATGCCCAGCTCTGCCGCGCCCTGGCGCACTGCGTGGAGGATGCGCAGGCTGGGCTGCTCTTCGACGTTGATGTCGATGTTGGGGTGGCTGACGAGAAACGCTGCCAGCCGCTCCGGCAGGTACTCGCTCAGCGCCGAGGTGTTGCACAACAGGCGTATCTGACCTTTGAAACCTTGCGCGTAATCGGTGAGATCAGCCTGCATGCGCTCGACCTGTTGCAGGATCAGCCGGGCGTGCTGAGCCAGCGCCTTGCCTGCCGATGTGGGCGTGACACCTCGACGACCGCGCTCCAGCAGCGCAACGCCGAGCGAGGTTTCCAGCCCGCGAATTCGCGCGCTGGCCGAGGCCAGTGACAGGTGGCTGCGAGCCGCACCGGCGGTGATGTTGCCCGCATCAAGAACATGCAGGAAGAGCTTCAGGTCGGTCAGGTCGAAATGCATGGCGCGGCTCGATAAGTCTCTGTAGGCGAGGGATCACATCGGACATCCTGAGCGTCCGGAGAGGGGAAGCCCGTTCCGGAGGATCACAGCAGATTCAGGTTGCAGCTCGCCTGTGCGCGGATGAATGCCCGGCAGCAGATGGAGTGTGCCTACGTCCACGCCGAAGTCTGCCTCAATATATTGCAGATTTAAACGCCTGCCCGATTCGCTCACCCTATGCCCATGAATACCTTTCTAGCGCTGTATCAAAATATCGGTTGGGGCCTGTCATTGCTGGTCATGGTGGCCTTCCTGCTCGCTGGTGCGGTCAAGGGCGTGATCGGCATGGGCTTGCCGACAGTGGCGATGGGGCTGCTGGGTGTGGCTATGTTGCCGACACAGGCAGCCGCATTGCTGTTGATTCCCTCAACGTTCACCAATCTCTGGCAACTGGCGGCGGGTGGGCACCTGCGCGGTTTGTGCGCACGTCTTTGGCCGCTGTTGCTGATGATCGTCGTCGGCACGGTAGTGGGGTCGTACGCGCTGGGACTTGGAAGCGGTCACGGCATGAGCCGGGCGCTGGGCGTTGCGCTGCTGGCATACGCGCTGTGCGGGTTGTTCCTGCCCACGCTGCACGTGCCGCCTGCCGCAGAGAAATGGCTCGGGCCGCTGTGTGGTGTGGTCACCGGCCTGATCACCTCGGCCACCGGCGTCTTCGTGATTCCAGCCGTGCCCTACATTCAGGGGCTGGGGCTGGACCGCAATCAGCTGGTTCAGGCGCTGGGTTTGTCGTTCACCGTGTCCACTCTGGCGTTGGGCGCCGGGTTGTTCTGGAACGGTGCCGTGGGCGGCGCCGAGATGGGCGCTTCGCTGCTGGCGCTGATCCCGGCATTGCTTGGCATGGTGTTCGGGCAGTGGCTGCGCCAACGCATCAGCGCTCTGTTGTTCAAGCGTGTTTTCTTTATCGGCATGGCGCTGCTGGGCGCTCATCTGATCGTTGCGGGTTAGCAGAGATCAGCGAACAGCCGAAGACGGGCTGATCATCTCGACGCGGCGTATTTCAAAATCCCGCGCCAGATACTCCATGCGCTTCTCGAAGAATTCGGCCATGTGCGGCAGCCCCGAGTGCACGTCCAGATGGGCCTTCGATTGCCAGATCTCGTAGAAGATAAACAGCGTCGGGTCCTGCTGATCCCGAAGCATGTGGTACTCGATGCAACCTTCTTCACTGCGGCTTGCGGCGACGTAGCCGCTGAACAGCGCTTCGAATTCCGCGGATTTTTCAGGTTTTGTCTGGGCGTGAAGAATGAACCCGTGCAGATCACTCATGGTGTGTCCTCGAATGGAAGTGCACGAATTCTAAGACAACAATCCTTCGTTCATTCGTGACTTCAGCGCAAATGAGCTTTGCTGCGAACCTACTTTTCTGTCTCGTCCTGCATCGTTATCCTGCCGTCCATTCCCATTTATGACGCCCGGTTCAGACGCTTCCTCAGCGGCTCTGAGGTTGGGCAACGACGAGGTTTTCATGAAAAAGATTCTGTTCATCAACGGCGGCAAGCAATTCGCACATTCTGAAGGCCGTTACAACGCAACGTTGCACGACGCGGGCCTGGCGTTCATGGATCGCGCCGGTTTTGACGTGCAGCAAACCTTCATCGACGGGGGTTACGACGTCGCCGAGGAAGTGCAGAAATTCCTCTGGGCCGACGTCATCGTCTGGCAAATGCCGGGCTGGTGGATGGGCGCGCCGTGGACGGTGAAAAAGTACGTCGACGAGGTGTTCACCGAGGGCTATGGCAGCCTCTACGCGAACGACGGCCGCACCCGTTCCGCCAGCTCGCAGAAATACGGCAGCGGCGGATTGCTGCACGGCAAGCAGTACATGATTTCGGCCACCTGGAACGCGCCGCAGCAAGCGTTCGACGACCCGACCGACTTCTTCGAAGCCAAGGGCGTGGACGCCGTTTACTTCCCGTTCCACAAAGCCAATCAGTTTCTCGGCATGACCGGTCTGCCGACCTTTCTGGCGGTCGACGTGATGAAGGTGCCGCAGATCGACGCCGACGTGAAACGCTACGAAGCGCACCTGGCATCGGTGTTCGGCGTCTGAGGAACATCGCGCAATCCACTCGGCACGACCGACCCGCAAGCGCAGGGCCAGCCGCGCATTCGGTGGCGCACTCAGGGCGTTTCTGCGCAGTGGACGGCAGCGGCGATCTGTGGCTTTTGCTTGAAACAGGGCTAATATCCAGGCTGTTTTGAGCGGAGGTCAACAGTGAAAGCCAGATCCGATGAGTTACAGGTGTTCGTTTCAGTGATTGAGAGCGGCTCGATTTCAGCAGCAGCCGAACAAGTCGGTCAGACGCCCTCCGCCATCAGCCGCACTTTGTCGCGGCTGGAAAGCAAACTGGGCACCACCTTGATCAACCGCACCACGCGGCGCATGGACCTGACCGAGGAAGGCAAGTTTTTCCTCGAGCGGGCCAAGCAGATACTGGGGCAGATGGAAGAGCTGGAAGAGCGGATGTCGCTGCGCCAGCAGACACCGTCGGGTCGCTTGCGCATCAATGCGGCGTCGCCCTTCATGCTGCATTCCATCGTTCCGTATGTGGCGGAATTTCGGGCGCTGTATCCGGATATCCAGCTGGAGCTGAACAGCAACGATCTGATCATCGACCTGCTGGAACAGAGCACCGATGTTGCGATCAGGATCGGCGTGCTGGCAGATTCAACGCTGCACGCTCGCGCGTTGGGCACCAGCCCGCTGAATATTCTGGCAAGCCCCGAATACCTGAAAAAGCATGGCACGCCGAAGAGCGTTCAGGCGCTGAGCGAGCATTCGTTACTGGGCTTCACTCAGACCGAAACCCTCAACCACTGGCCGCTGCGCCACGCCGACGGGGATCGTTTGTTCATCCAGCCGACGGTGTCTGCGTCCAGTGGCGAGACCCTGCGTCAACTGGCTCTGGCGGGCGAAGGGATCGTGTGTCTGTCGCATTTCATGACCCACGAAGACATCCGCCTGGGCCGCCTGAAAGTCATCCTGCCGGAATCCAACAGCGGTTATCGGCAGCCAATTCACGCGGTGTATTACCGCAACTCGCAACTGGCGCTGCGAATCCAGTGCTTTCTGGATTTCATCCAGCAAAAGCTGGCGAATTACGCAGCCTGAGACAGCCCGCGCAGGCGGCCTTAACCATTCCTACAGGAGGTGTGCGTTGCCTTGGTAGGACCGGCTTCAGCCGGGAACAGGCCGGTGTGTGCGCCATCAATTTTGCGGCAGGAAAACAAACCGGTTCCCGGCTAAAGCCGGTCCTACAGATTACGCGTTGCCTTGGTAAGACCGGCTTCAGGCGGGAACAGGCCGGTGTGTGCGCCATCAATTTTGCGGCAGGAAAACAGACCCGTTCCCGGCTAAAGCCAGTCCTACAGGATACGCGCGTAGGTGGGTAGGTAGGACCGGCTTCAGCCGGGAACAGGCCGGTATGTGCGCCATCAATTTTGCGGCAGGAAAACAAACCTGTTCCCGGCTAAAGCCGGTCCTACAGAATTGCGCGTTGCGTTAGCAGGACCGGCTTAGGCCGGGAAGGGGCCTGGGCTCACGGCGCTGAATTCCGCTTTCAACATCTCCACGAACGCGTCCCTCGCCGGGTGGTGTTCGGCGTTTTCGTGCCAGTAGAAAAGGTTGTCGATGGACGTCAGCTCAGGGAATTCATAGCCCACCCAGCCTGAGCCTTTCCGGTACTGCTCGAAGACGCCTTTGGGCACCAGCGCGACGCCCGCGCCTGCGCTCACGCAGCCGACAATCGTGCCATAGCTGGCAATGCTGATGATTGGATGCGCTTGGCCATGGTTGAGCAGCCATCGCTCAAGTGCCGCACGGTACGGGCAGCCTTCCGGCCACATGAAAATCGATTTGCCCTGCAGGTCGGCGGCGCTGTTGATCGGGCCCAGGGATTCGGCGGCAATCAGCACCAGGTCTTCGCGGTACATCGAGATGCGCTTGAGGCGCGCACGTTTGACGTCGATGGCGACGATCGCGCCGTCGAGTTTCTGGTTCAGGGCTGCCTCAAGCAATTGCGGCCCGGTGCCAGTGGTCAACTCAAGCGAGACCTGCGGGAAACGCGCATGGAATCTGGCGAGCAGGCGCGGCAAGCGCGAGGTGGCTGAGGATTCGATGGCGCCGATGCGCAAGGGGCCGGACGGCGCCGCATCGGGATGCACCGCGCGCCTGGCTTCGTCCGCCAGGCTGAGCATGCGCCCGGCGTAGGTCAGGAAAATCTCGCCTGCCGGGCTGATGCGCAAACCGCGTCCCTGACGAAAGAACAGCTCGGTGCCCAGTTCCGATTCCAGTGCCTTGATCCGGGCAGTGATGTTGGATGGAACGCAATGCAGAACCTGGGCGGCGCGGGCGATGCTGCCGGTGTCGGCAACCGTCTTGAACATGCGAATCTGGGCCAATTCCATGCGTCACCAAAAGTGAATGGTTGAGTCATTATTGTTCGGTTGTGGTGAGCATAAGTTATTTCGATACTCCTCTGCACGAGCAGGCATTGGGCCGTTCGGCAGGAGGATCGAAATGAGCGTCGCGAACGAACCGGTGAATATGGCCGCTGATCCAGGCTTGGCCAGGCTGCGCTGGCAGGGCCTGAAGGTCGCGCTGGCGACCGTTTTCGTGGTGGCATGCTGGGGTTTCTCGCCCACCGGTATTCGCATCGGTCTGCAAGGCTACGACCCGGGTCATCTGGCGCTGCTGCGGTTTCTCATCGCCTCGGTGTTCATGGCGCTGATCGCGTCGTCGCTGCGCATTTCTCTCCCGCGGCTCAAGGATTTGCCGCTGCTGGCTGTGCTCGGCTTCTTCGCCGTCAGCCTGCATCACATCGCACTCAACTTCGGTCAGGCCGGGGTCAGCGCCGGGGCCTCTAGCGTCTTGATCCAATCGATGCCGCTGTTCACGGCGCTGCTTGCGCATTTCGTGTTCAAGGAGCGGGTGAGTGCATGGCGCTGGACATGCGTGGCGTGGGGGCTGGTGGGCGTGGCCATTGTCATCACCGGCGATCGCGGATTCGGACACATCGACGTGCGCGGGCTGCTGGTGTTGCTCGCGGCGTTTTCCTGGAGCGTGTATTTCTCGCTGCAAAAGCGCTACAGCCATCGTTATGACGGGCTGACGATGGTTTGTTTCACGGTTTGGGCGGGGACGGTCTTCCTGCTCGTCTACCTGCCGGGGTTGTGGGGCGAGATTCTCAATGCGCCAATGCGGGTCAACGTTGCCGTGGGGGTATTGGGCTTTTTCCCCAGCGCGCTGGCGTATCTGGCGTGGGCTTATGTGTTGCAGCACATGGAGGTCAGCCGCGCCTCCATGAGTCTGTACCTGACACCGCCCATGGCGATTGCCATCGCCTCGGCGCTGCTGGGTGAAATGCCGTCGGCAATGGTCATTGTGGGTTCGATCGTGGTGCTGAGCAGCGTGCTGGCGCTGAATCTGCGTCGGGAGCGGCGGCTGCCGGGGTGACGGCAGACTGGGGATTCGTGACCTGTGCGCAAGATTCTTTTGGGCTGACCTCTCTTTTTCGTACCGAATCATCGGTCGATACTGAGTCCATCATTCACAGCCAACGGGAGTCACCCCATGAACATCTTCATTACCGGCGCCGCAGGTTTTATCGGTGGCTCCATCGCAACCGGCCTGGTCCAGAAAGGCCATCACGTCACAGGTCTGGTGCGCAGTGCCGAGCAGGCGCAGGAACTCAAGGCGCTGGGCATCGTTGCAGTGGTGGGCACGCTGGACGACAAGGACATGCTGATCGAACAGGCGCGCAAGGCCGATGGCGTTATCAATGCGGCGAGCAGCGACCATCGCGGCGCGGTCGAAGCTCTGATCGAAGGCCTGAAAGGGTCGAACAAACCCTTCCTGCATACCAGTGGTTCGAGCATTGTCGGCGACGCATCGGGCGGCAAAGGCAGTGACAAGATTTACTACGAAGGCCAACTGCCCGCCGCGACCCCGGACAAGGCTGCTCGCGTCGCCATCGATGATCTGGTCCTGGCCGCCGCCAAAGACGGCGTACGCTCGGCTGTCCTGTGTAACACCCTCATTTACGGCCACAGCCTGGGCGTCAATCGTGACAGCGTGCAGTTGCCACGTCTGGTCAAACAGGCGCGCAAGAGCGGGATCGTGCGCCACGTCGGAACGGGCGGCAATATCTGGTCCAACGTTCACATCGACGATGTGGTCGAGGTTTACGCGCTGGCGCTGGAAAAGAATCCGGCAGGCACGTTCTATTTCGTCGAAAGCGGCGAAGCATCCTTCCTCGACATGAGCAACGCGATCGCCAAGGCCATGGGGCTCGGCACGGCGCAAGACTGGCCGCTCAAGGACGCCGAAGCCGAATGGGGCTACGAGATGGCCAATTACGGGTTGGGTTCCAACAGCCGCGTGCGTGGCAAGCATGCCCGGGAATTGCTGGGTTGGGTGCCGAAACGCACGTCGGTGATCGACTGGATCGAGCACGACATGATCAAAGCCTGATCCTGCGATCTTCAAAGCGTGTTGTGAGCGCTACGCAGGATAACGGCCACCTTCGGGTGGCCGTTTGCGTTTGCGGGAAGTTTCATCATTAATGAGGAGTCATACCGTTAGTCTCGACAGCCACTGGACAGCCCGTCTGACACAAGCTGTCGCCGCCCGCTTACAAAGGATGCCTTATGCGAGTCGTGACCCTGAAAACCCTCGCCCTGGCGGTGATCTTTGCCGCCAGTTCACCGGTTTATGCCATCGCGCTGGAAGGCGGCGCCGTTGCGGCACCGGACCAATACGGCGCTGAAGTCGCCGCACAGATTCTCAGGAAAGGCGGCAACGCAGTCGACGCCGCCGTCGCCACCGCCTTCACTCTCGCAGTGACCTATCCCGAGGCCGGGAACATTGGTGGCGGCGGATTCATGACCCTGTTCATCAAAGGCAAGCCGTACTTTCTCGACTACCGCGAAACCGCGCCCAAGGCCGCTTCGCGCGACATGTATCTGGACGCCAAGGGCGAGGTGATTCCAGGCATGAGCCTGGTGGGCGCGCGAGCGAGCGGGGTGCCCGGTACGGTCATGGGCCTGTGGGAGGCGCATCGCAAGTTTGGCAAGCTGAAATGGGCCGAGCTTCTGACGCCGGCGATCGGCTACGCCAGGAACGGCTTTACCGTGGCGGACAAGCAATACCTGTACGGCGCCGAAGCCATCAAGCAACTGAACGGCAAGACCAATTTCGGCGACTATTTCGGCAACATGAGGGCGGGTGAAATCTTCCGTCAGCGCGAGCTGGCCAAGACCCTTGAGCGCATCGCAAACAAAGGCGCCGACGAGTTCTATAAAGGTGAGACCGCTGACCTGCTGGTTGCGCAGATGCAGAACGACAACGGGCTGATCACCCGGCAGGATCTGGCCGATTACAAAGCGGTGTGGCGCAAACCGTTGCGCGTCAATTTCGACGGCAACACCCTGTACACAGCGCCGCTGCCGAGCTCAGGCGGTGTCGCGCTTGCGCAACTGATCGGCATCAAGCAACAGCTGAGCGACGATTTCAAAGGCGTGCCGCTCAATTCGGCGCGCTATGTTCACCTGCTCGCGGAAATCGAAAAGCGCGTGTTCGCCGACCGCGCCAACTATCTGGGCGACCCCGATTTCTCCCAGGCGCCGGTCAGCCAGTTGACCGACCATACCTACCTCGTCCAGCGCGCCCATGAGGTGAATCCGAACGCCATTTCACCCACCGAAAACGTCAAGGCAGGGCTTGAATCGCACCAGACCACGCACTTTTCCATCGTTGATTCCAGAGGCGATGCGGTCAGCAATACGTACACGCTGAACTGGGATTACGGCAGCGGCGTCGTCGTCAAAGGCGCGGGCTTTCTGATGAACGATGAAATGGATGATTTCAGTGCCAAGCCGGGCGTTGCGAATGCTTTCGGCGTGGTCGGAGGCGATGCCAACGCCATCGAGCCGGGCAAGCGCATGCTGTCATCGATGAGCCCGAGCCTGGTCACCCGCGACGGCGCCGTCACGCTGGTGTTGGGGACTCCGGGCGGCTCGCGAATTTTCACCACGGTGTTTCAGGTGTTGAACAACATTTACGATTTCCACATGCCATTGAAAGACGCCGTCGCGGCTCAGCGCGTGCATCATCAATTGCTGCCGAAGGACACGATTTTCACCGAGAAATTTGCCCCGATGCCTGAACCTGTCGCCAACGAGCTGAAGGCCATGGGGTATACGATCAAGGATCAAGGCTGGTCGATGGGGAACGTGCAGGCGATCAGGATCAACGGCACCCAAGTCGAAACGGCGTCCGACCCGCGCGGGCGAGGCGTGGGGATGGTGGTGAAGTAACTATCGTTTCGCTCTCAGGGCAAAGGCGTTGGTCACCCATTGAATGATCGTTCCCACGCTCTGCGTGGGAATGCATCCTGGACGCTCCGCGTCCCTCAGTAGATGACGCGGAGCGTCACGGTCGGCATTCCCACGCGGAGCGTGGGAACGATCACCAGCCGTTATGGCTCAATGGCCCTTAATGGTGCTCACGGGTCGCGCGGAATTTGATGTCCGGCCAGCGCTCTTCCATCAGGCTCAGGTTGACCCGCGTCGGCGCCAGGTAGGTCAAGTGACCGCCGCCATCGACTGCCAGGTTTTCCACGGCCTTGTTCTCGAATTCCTCAAGCTTCTTCTTGTCGCTGCTGTCGATCCAGCGGGCTGACCACACGGTGATCGGCTCGTAGGCGCATTCGACTTTGTATTCCTCCTTCAAGCGGCTGGCGACCACATCGAACTGCAGCACACCGACGGCGCCCAGGATGATGTCGTTGCTGCGCGTCGGGAAGAACACCTGAGTGGCGCCTTCTTCGGCCAACTGCTGCAGACCCTGACGCAGCTGCTTGGATTTGAGCGGATCCTTCAGACGCACGCGACGGAACAGTTCTGGCGCGAAGTGCGGGATACCGGTGAAACCCAGTGCTTCGCCTTCGGTGAAGGTGTCGCCGATCTGGATCGTGCCATGGTTGTGCAGACCGATGATGTCGCCGGCGTAGGCCTCTTCGAGCTGTTCACGCTCACTGGAGAAGAAGGTCAGCGCGTCACCGATGCGCACGTCCTTGCCGGTGCGGACATGGCGCATTTTCATGCCCTTGTCGTACTTGCCCGAGCAGATGCGCATGAAGGCAATGCGGTCGCGGTGTTTGGGGTCCATGTTCGCCTGGATCTTGAACACGAAGCCCGAGAACTTCTCTTCCACCGGCTCCACCGTGCGCTCGTTGGCGACCCGCGGCAGCGGCAGGGGGGCCCAGTCGACGACGGCGTCCAGCACGTGATCGACACCGAAGTTGCCCAGCGCCGTTCCGAAGAACACCGGGGTCAGCTGACCGTCAAGGAACTCCTGCTGATCGAACGTGTGGCAAGCGCCCTGAACCAGTTCCAGTTGATCGACGAAACGGTCGTACTCATCACCCAGGTGCGCGCGGGCTTCGTCCGAATCCAGCTTCTGGATGATCTTGGTTTCAGTGCGTTCATGACCATGGCCGGCGGTGTAGACGATGATGTAGTCGTCAGCCAGGTGGTAAACGCCTTTGAAGTCGCGGTAGCAACCGATCGGCCAGGTGATCGGAGCAGCCTTGATCTTCAGGACCGCTTCGATTTCATCGAGCAGCTCGATCGGGTCGCGGATGTCGCGGTCCAGCTTGTTGATGAAGCTGACGATCGGCGTGTCGCGCAGGCGGCAGACATCCATCAGTGCGATGGTGCGGGGCTCTACACCCTTACCGCCGTCGAGCACCATCAAGGCCGAGTCAACCGCGGTCAACGTGCGGTAGGTGTCTTCGGAGAAGTCTTCGTGGCCCGGGGTGTCGAGCAGGTTGATCATGTGGTCGCGATACGGGAACTGCATGACCGAGGTGGTGATGGAAATGCCGCGCTGCTTTTCCATCTCCATCCAGTCGGATGTCGCGTGACGGTCGGATTTGCGGGACTTCACCGTACCGGCGACGGCAATGGCCTTGCCCATCAGCAGCAGTTTTTCGGTGATGGTCGTCTTACCCGCATCCGGGTGGGAAATAATGGCGAAAGTGCGGCGTTTCGCGACTTCGGCGGCCTGTCTGGTCATGGGAAATCGCCCGAAAGGTGATTCAAAAAAGGGCGGCGATTATAGCCCAACTGAATGCAATAACCGAACCGTTCAGTCAATCAGGGGTGGCCAGATAGCATCTCACGTGGGAACCTTTGCGGTTGTGGAGACGTCCATTCCCAGGCAATGCAAAGCGCCAAGGGTTGCAAAATCAGCAAGTTAGCTTGACGAAGCTGCGCTCATGGCTTGTGTCTTCGCCGAAGCTTCACCCTTTCCGGCGATCCACCCGCTGCTCTTCGCGAACGTTCGCTGACGGCCTGAACAGGCCCGTCGCGCGCCAGACGTTCGCCGACTGAAATAAGGAGTCCGCCTGTGGCTAATCGCTATGGCAAGGGGCTAATGGGAGGTGCGATTGTCGTCGTGCTTCTGGCCCTGCTGATCCAGTGGATCGGCATCAGTACCCTCAAGCAGTATCAGGATGATCTGCTGTTTTACCTGCAAGCCCACGTGGTGCTTGTACTTGCATCGATGCTGGCGGCACTGGTGGTCGGAATTCCGACTGGCATTGTCTTGAGCCGACCGAACATGGTTGGCCGCGCCGAACGCTTCATGCAGATCTTCAACATCGGTAACACCGTTCCTCCTCTTGCGGTTCTGGCCATTGCTCTGGGCATCCTGGGCATCGGCAGCGGACCTGCGATCTTCGCGCTGTTCCTCGCCTCGTTGCTGCCGATCGTGCGCAACACCTACGAAGGCCTCAAAAACGTCCAGGGCTCTCTCAAAGAAGCGGCCACCGGCATCGGCATGACGCCTCGTCAGGTGCTGTGGCGTGTCGAGCTGCCCAATGCGGTGCCGATCATCGTCGGCGGCGTGCGGGTGGCACTGGCGATCAACGTCGGCACCGCACCGCTGGCGTTTCTGATCGGCGCCAACAGCCTTGGCAGCCTGATCTTCCCCGGCATTGCCCTGAACAACCAGCCACAGCTCGTGCTGGGCGCTGCGTGTACCGCGCTGCTCGCCCTGTTGCTCGACGGCGCCGTGACCCTGGCGAGTCGCCTCTGGCTGGAACGTGGCCTGGCTCGCTGAGCCGCCGCGCTGAAGAAGGAATTGGAATGAAGAAGTTATGCACACTCATCGCAGGCGCGGGCCTGCTGCTGGCGGGGTTCGCCCAGGCGGCGGAAATGCCTGTCCTGCGCATCGGCGCCCGGGTATTCACCGAGCAAACCATCCTTGCCGAACTGACCGCGCAATACCTGCGCGACAAGGGCTATCAGGTGCAGATCACCGGGGGGCTGGGCAGCAACCTTGCGCGCAGTGCGCAGGAATCCGGCCAGCTGGACATGCTCTGGGAATACACCGGCGTGTCATTGGTGGCCTACAACCATGTCGATGAAAAGCTCGACAGCGAACAGACCTATCAGCGCGTGAAGGATCTGGACGCTAAAAAGGGCCTGGTCTGGCTGTCCCCCTCGAAGTTCAACAACACCTACGCGCTGGCGCTGCCGGACAAGGTTGCCAAAGCGTATCCACAGATCAACAACGTTTCCCAACTGACAACCTTGCTCAAGGATGAGGCGAAGGAGAGTCATATCGTCGCGCTCGACACCGAATTCGCCAACCGTTCCGACGGGCTGGTGGGCATGGTCAAGCACTACGACATGAACCTGAGCCGTGAAAACACTCGTCAGATGGATGCCGGTCTCGTCTACACCGCGCTGCGCAACGGGCAAGTGTTCGCAGGTCTGGTCTACACCACGGACGGACGCCTCAATGCGTTCAAGCTCAAGGTGTTGGACGATGACAAGCACTACTTCCCCGATTACACCGCCGCACCGGTGATCCGCAAGGAGTACCTGGACCAGCACCCGCAACTGGCCGAACAGCTCAAACCGCTGGCCGCGCTGCTGGACAACCAGACGATGATCGATCTGAACGCGCGCGTCGACGTCGATCACGAAAGTCCTACCGTCGTGGCTGCTGACTTCCTGCGAAGCCACCCGATCAATCCTTCCGCCGAAAGCGTGCCGATCAGGCAGACGCCGGTAGAAAAACAACGAGAGGAGAAACTATGAGCTTCCTCAGCGCCTTCTCCCATCTGGACTGGAATCAGGTCATGCACCTGACCTTGCAACACATCGCGCTGGTGGGCATCGCGGTGTCGCTGGCGATCCTCGCCGGGGTGCCGCTGGGCGTGTTCATGACACGTTTCCCGGTATTGGCCGGCCCGCTGCAAGCCAGCGCCACGGTGCTGCTGACCATCCCGTCGATCGCCCTGTTCGGCCTGTTGCTGCCGTTCTACTCCAAGTTCGGCCAGGGGCTTGGCCCGATGCCGGCGATCACGGCGGTGTTCCTGTATTCGCTGTTGCCCATCATGCGTAACACCTATCTCGCGCTGACCGGCGTCGAACCCGGTATCCGCGAGGCCGCCAAAGGCATCGGCATGACCTTCGGCCAGCGCCTGCGCATGGTCGAACTGCCGATCGCCGTGCCCGTGATCCTCGCCGGCGTGCGCACCGCCGTGGTCATGAACATCGGCGTCATGACCATTGCCGCCACGATCGGCGCTGGCGGTCTGGGCGTACTCATCCTCGCTTCCATCAGCCGCAGCGACATGTCGATGCTGATCGTCGGCGCCGTACTGGTCAGCATTCTGGCCATCTTCGCCGACCTGCTTCTGCAATGGCTACAACGCTCGCTGACTCCAAAAGGATTGCTCAAATGATCGCTAAACAAATGATTGAACTGCAGAACCTCAGCAAGACCTTTCAAAGCAACGGCAAAGAAGTCAAAGCCGTCGACTCGGTGAGCCTGACCGTCAACGAAGGCGAGATCTGTGTGTTCCTCGGCCCGTCCGGCTGCGGCAAAAGTACGACGCTGAAAATGATCAACCGCCTGATCATGCCCACCTCCGGCAAAGTCCTGATCAACGGCGAAGACACCACCGGCCTGGATGAAGTGACCCTGCGCCGCAACATCGGCTACGTGATCCAGCAGATTGGCCTGTTCCCGAACATGACCATCGAAGAAAACATCGTGGTGGTGCCCAAGCTGCTCGGCTGGGACAAGCAGAAATGCCACGACCGTGCGCGTGAACTGATGAGCATGATCAAGCTGGAGCCCAAGCAATATCTGCATCGCTATCCGCGCGAGCTGTCCGGTGGTCAGCAGCAGCGCATCGGCGTGATCCGTGCGCTGGCGGCCGACGCGCCTTTGCTGCTGATGGACGAGCCGTTTGGCGCGGTCGACCCGATCAACCGCGAGATGATCCAGAACGAGTTCTTCGAGATGCAACGTGCGTTGAACAAGACCGTGATCATGGTCAGCCACGACATCGACGAAGCCATCAAACTGGGTGACAAGATCGCCATTTTCCGCGCTGGCAAGTTGCTGCAGATCGACCACCCGGACACCCTGCTGGCGCACCCGGCGGACGATTTCGTCAGCAACTTCGTGGGGCAGGACAGCACGCTCAAGCGACTGCTGTTGGTCAAGGCCGAAGACGCCGCCGACAACGCGCCATCGGTCAGCCCGGAAACGCCAGTGGCCGACGCTCTGGAAATCATGGACGAACAGGATCGCCGGTACGTCGTGGTCACCGATGGCGAGAACAAAGCGATGGGCTACGTGCGGCGCCGCGACCTGCACCGCCAGAGCGGCACCTGCGAGCAATACCTGCGCCCGTTCAACGCCACGGCGGCCTACGACGAACACCTGCGCATCCTCCTGTCGCGCATGTACGAATTCAACCGCTCCTGGCTACCGGTACTGGATGCCGAAAACGTATTCCTGGGTGAAGTGACCCAGGAGTCGATCGCCGCCTACCTGAGCTCCGGCCAGTCCCGCGGGAAGAAGACCAGCATCGTTTCCCCAGCGGAAGTGGCGGAGCAGGCGGCTTCTTGATTTTTTGATCGCGGGCGAAAGCCTGCAGAAGTCCGCTTTGTCGACGGTAGCTTTCATTCGATGGGCTACCGCCGGCAGGCCGCGCTGCTACAGGTGTGCACCCGGCAACCGCAATGTTTTATTCAATACGGATTGCAGCCTTGTTTGAAGACCTCATCCCATGAGGCCACAGGGCGGCTGGGTTCCAGATTCCAAGTGGGCTTATCGCGTGCGAATATCTTTTTGCCGCGGTCATCACCGCTCCATTCCAGATGGCAGACGAACTGACGTTCCATGCTGCCGTTGTCCGGCTGCCAGCGCGGGTCGCTTGCATACTTGCTGAACAGCTCGGCGTAGGCCGCATGCTGTTGAGCTTTGTTCATCTTCTTCCCGCATTCGGTGGGTTTGATCATCAGCGACCAGGGATTACCTTTCAGGTAGGGATCTTCGCGGCGTTCCCATGTGGCGTTTTCAATGTAACTTTTGCAGTTGTTCTCAACGGTCGGAATGGGCGCTGCCTGATCCGCATCGTAGTAAGTGAACACGGCTTCCTGGTTGTTATTCCTCGGCAGATCAACCCTGACCACCGGTACCCATTTGCCAGTTTTATTGTAATAACGCAACTGGTCATCCTTGGCCTCGCGCAGGCCTTTTATATCTCTGACTCTGTCGGTGGGCGTGTAGATAAACGCGAGAATGGGCAGTTGCGCATCTTCGTCGTCTTTCCAGGTAGGTACCCTGATTTCGGTTTGCGTCTGGATTGTGTCGTAACGGTCCTTTATTCCTTGCCGCGCTCGGACGCCCTGCCAGAAAGCCTGCGCGTCATCTTCTCGGCCTTTGATTTCAAAGCCACATTGCTTCTGATGATTGAATCCAACTTTTTTGTAATTCTCCACCCACTGCGCTGCGGAGTCGACGCCCATACTCTGGCAGCTTTTCTCTACTTCAGCTGTCGTACGGTTGTCGCTGCAGCCAGCGTCATTGCGGTCGTCGGTCCATGCGTCAATGGGGAAAAAGCACAACGTATCGATCTTTCTTTCTGAGTCGGAGATGAAATCATTGGGTTTCAATACAAACCCGTTATTTTTCCTGAGTCCCAAGTCCTGATATTTAATGTCCTGACGGGTAAATGACATCGATACGCCTTTGCTGTTGACGGACGCAGGGCTGGGGTCCCATGGCTCGAAAGACTTCATGCTGTCAGTACCGCGCATTCTTAATCCGGAACATTGATCCAGTGGCCGACCGGCGCCGCAGTCTTCAAGGGTTCGATTATAGTAATATCTCATCTGCCATACCGTGTCGCTGCCGACGCCGGCGTGAACTTCAGTGAATATAAAAATGGCCGGTAAAGCCATTATGAGGAAACAGGGTTTTATACAGGCGCGATCCATGGCATAGCCCTCGTCCGTTAGCGGACAGAACATTAATTAATCTTCATCTGATTTCCTTATTCAGAGTATTCGTACGGCCAGGTGTGGACAACTGTCAGAACTAACAGTGGTGAGCATATTTCGAAGTAGCCGTGGCTGTTTTAATTGCCGATTGATCGAAGGTAATCCTACCGCTGATCAATGTCAGATCTTTGAAAGGGCGTGTTGCTGATCGCCGTCGCAAGCCGAATGGCTGGCGACAGCTCCCGCACCGCAAGCGCAAGCCTCAAAACCTCGGAACATTCGGGCGCCAGTCTGCCTAGCTGCTGAAATTGGCCTTCATTGGGAACATCACCCTGTCACATCGGTCGGTTACTACAGGGTGAATGAGATGTGGCCAATGCCCGCTCGGCAAAAACGGGCATAAAAGCGACATTTTTTGTTGATCTTGAACCCCTCAGGTCCTAAAGTTCGCGCCGAACGTCCATGCTGGAAACGATCCATCCGGCTCAAGTACTGACGACGAGACAGCAAGGCCAAGGGAACCCGCTTCCCATGGCTTTTTTTGCTTTCGGCGATCGGCCTTGGGAAGTAGGCGAACCAAAGTGGGGATACGGAGGACGTTCATGAGGGCCAGGCCCTCGCACCCATTGTTTTTTACCGTTTGCCAACAGGAGTCCCCGCATGTCGATTCAGGTCGAAGATTATTTCGCAAAGAGCACCTTCGAAAAAATGAAGGCGTTCGCCGACAAGCAAGAAACCCCTTTCGTACTCATCGACACGTCGATGATCAGCCAGGCGTACGACGACCTGCGCGCCGGTTTCGAATTCGCCAAGGTTTACTACGCCGTCAAAGCCAACCCGGCTGTCGAGATCATTGATCTGCTCAAGGAAAAGGGATCGAGCTTCGACATCGCGTCGATCTACGAGCTGGACAAGGTCATGGGTCGCGGCGTTGGCCCGGAGCGCATCAGCTACGGCAACACCATCAAGAAATCCAAGGACATCCGCTACTTCTACGACAAGGGCGTGCGCCTGTACGCCACCGACTCCGAAGCTGACCTGCGCAACATCGCCAAGGCAGCACCGGGTTCGAAAGTCTACGTGCGCATTCTGACCGAAGGTTCGACCACCGCCGACTGGCCGCTGTCGCGCAAATTCGGCTGCCAGACCGACATGGCCATGGACCTGCTGATCCTGGCCCGCGACCTGGGTCTGGTGCCTTACGGCATCTCCTTCCACGTCGGTTCCCAGCAGCGCGACATCAGCGTCTGGGATGCCGCGATCGCCAAGGTCAAAGTGATCTTCGAGCGCCTGAAGGAAGAAGACGGCATCGAGCTCAAGCTGATCAACATGGGCGGCGGCTTCCCGGCCAACTACATCACCCGTACCAACAGCCTGGAAACGTACGCAGAAGAAATCATCCGTTTCCTGAAAGAAGATTTCGGCGACGATCTGCCGGAAATCATTCTGGAGCCGGGCCGTTCGCTGATTGCCAACGCCGGCATTCTGGTCAGCGAAGTCGTGCTGGTTGCACGTAAGTCGCGCACCGCCGTCGAGCGTTGGGTCTACACCGATGTGGGCAAGTTCTCTGGCCTGATCGAAACCATGGACGAAGCGATCAAGTTCCCGATCTGGACCGAGAAGAAAGGTGAAGTCGAAGAAGTCGTCATCGCCGGCCCGACCTGCGACAGCGCCGACATCATGTACGAGAACTACAAGTACGGTCTGCCACTGAACCTGGCCATCGGTGACCGCCTGTATTGGCTGTCCACCGGCGCGTACACCACCAGCTACAGCGCAGTCGAGTTCAATGGCTTCCCGCCGCTGAAGTCCTACTACGTGTAATGATCGCTGTTACGAAAAACGGCACCCATCGCGGTGCCGTTTTTTTTTGCCGGTTCAGAAGCGGAATCGAAGAATGAGGTCGTGTGTGTAATCGATCAGGCGCAGTGCTTCGCGCGCTGAACTGGCCGCTGATTGACAGGAAACCGCCAGTTGTCGAGGTGACAGGTCGGCCTTGATCGCCTGAATATCCTCGACGGTCGCGGTCAAGAGACACGACAGGCGCGAGCAGTAAGCGCCCATATTTCCAGCCGAGAGAAGTGCCGAGTTGTACGCGCGGCGATGCCATTCCAGTTTGTTGCGCGCCGAAGCCAGGCTGCTCTCGTCCATCAACGCGCTGACCAGCGTATCCGGTGCGTTGCTCGACGTGCTTGTGACCAGCAGTCCTTTGCGTTTCGCATGTTCATACATCCTCAAGGTCATGAAGTCCATGAATCGAGGAGTTGTCTGCTGCGCGCATTCGATGATGCCATCGCATTCCACCTGCTGGCGCTCGAAGGCTGCTTTATGGCGTAGCAGCTCCTTGATAAGCGGTGGAAGTCGGCTGTCGAGCGCGTTGCTATCCAATATGAGGATTATCTGCGCCAAACTCTTTTTGGTGTCCTGGTGGATTGAACGTATCTGCGTTGCGCTGGCGGTCCAGAGTGAGCTGCCTTGCTCCGCCAGGGTGACGACCTGATCCATTGCCGGTTCGTCGTAGCGGCCATATTCGGCTTCCGGCACCAGCCCCAGCGTGATCTTGAAGGCTTCAATGTATTCGGGCAGCTTTTTCAGGTAGCCCATGTTGAAGCCCAGATAGGCCATGTCGTCGTATTCGATAAGATGCGTGGTCATTATTCGCCCTCCATGGCGCTGCGGGTGAAATCGGGATTGCTACTGATGTCCGTAGTTCTTGCGAAAGGCTTGATCGGCCTCTTTGAAAACGTTGAGTAATGTATCCGCGTCCCTTTTTATTTGACCCCAAGGCTCGGCCACGAGGTTAAAAGCGTTCAACAGGCGGCGCAGGGACAGTGCGTCCTCGATTCTTCCGGTTTCCTCAATCGAGTGAGTCAGGTAGGTGTGCAGGCCGTTCCACACAATGACTATGTTTTGAGTGGCGATGTCTGCATCGAGAATGACCCGTGACAGATCATGCAAGTCACAGCGAACACGATGAAGTGAGGCGTGAATCCTGTTTTTCTGCTCAAGCCGAACAACGCTGGCCTCCTGTTGCTGACGCAGTGCGCTGATCTGATTGCGCACTTTATCGGCTTCGTCGCTGTAATAGAGGCCTAATCCCGGCAAGGCAAAAATGTTCAGTGACGACTTCTTCACCAGCGTTTTGTATTCCCGTTGCTTCTCTTCGATGTCAGCGCCCCGTCTTTCAATGGTGTCGATCAGGGCTTGAATGTCGGGCTGCAAGTGGCTGGTGTCGATGCTTCGTAGCTTGAGCTGCACCTGGGGCATCACTGCAGTGGACAACTCTTTGGAGAAAGCATCGAGTCGGCGCTTGAGTGATTCTGTCCCGTTTCGACGCTGGAGCACGAGCGAAGCAACTTGCTGGATGTACTGCAGGACGTCCGCCAAATCTTGCGGATCAACGTTTCCGGAAGGCTTAGCTTTGACCTCGTCATACAGCTGTCGAACGCCGCTGGCGTGAGTCATCATCTGGTCGGCGAAGACCCAGAGTTCGCTGCCGACGTTCATCAGGTCGGTGCGAAGCGGGTTCCATTGCGAGGCATGTTGATGGATATGATTGAAAGTCGTCTGAAAGTCCCGGGCTTCTAGATTCGAGCCCGCGCCGGTGGCGTAGCCGAGATAAACAATGACATCGCTGAGCGACGTCGGAAGTGCGAGGCCGCGGGTTTCATACCGCTTCAGATCAACCAGTTGTGCTTTTGTAAGAATAAGCCCAGGCGCGCGAAAGACGTCTTCTGACGTCCCAGCTGCGGCAGAAATCAAAAGCCCGGGCAGTCGCTCTGCCAAGTCAAATCTCTCATCGCGAATGGGGGCGTCATCCAAGGGGTCGGATGATTTCATGTTGTTAATCCTTTAATGGGATAAGGGGCGACGCAGAGCGCAGTCATAACCCGTACACTCCCGGGGATGCGGCCGGGACGAACATCCTTGAACTTCCCGGCCGCACTTTGCGCATGAGCGGATGAAGTCAGGCCATGACCTTCAGATGCTTCGCGAGCGACAATACGTCCGCGCCAAACTGAGCGACACTGTCCTGATCAGCACAGTTGACCGTGCTGTGAGTGCTCAGAAATGAGGCGGTGGCCATGATGCATTTTTCGAACTCGGCAACGTACTGCGCTCGCTGATCGTCGAAATGATGGGACTCGGTGATCAGTTCTTTTTTCGACGTCGCCAGACGCAGTTCTTCGGTCTTCTCAGACGTGCTGTCGACAAGATCGTTGATCCGTTTACGCAGCGTGTCACGGGCTTCGATCATGCTCACATAATTGATCAGGCTCTCGGCCCGCTCCAGGACCTGCGTGGCCAGATCAATAGCCGCTTGTACTGCCTGCACCTCAGGCGGAGCCATTCCCAGTTTGGCCAGTTCCTGAGTGGTCAACGCTGCCTCTTTTGCGACTTGGGTAAAGCCCTTGGCTTCGATCAGCGCCATCGCGTCAGTCAGCGCCTTGCGTTTCGTTTCCAGCGCGTCCTGACGCGCCTTGATTTCGAGGACTTCTGCCGGCAAGCGCGTCAATTCTGCTTCGAGCTGAGTGACGTATTTCCCCGTGGCCATGCGATCGAGTGGAGCGGCCATGGCAGGAATAAGCTCTTTGAGCGCCCGCTCCTTTTGGCTCACAGTTTCCATGACCTCTTGAACCCGAAGGGTGATGTCTTCAATGATATCTTCATGGTCAGATTCAGGCGCATCGCGTAGCTCGGATTGAAGCCCTCGGATCGTGTCAATCTGAATACCCATTTTAGTGTTCAGTGATTGAACGGTCTCGCGAAGTTCAGAGTCAGCGGTACACAGCGCATCATTCTGTTCAGAGACGCGGCTGTGCAGAGAAGGAAGGTACTGTGTCTGAATGAATAGACGTTTGACTTCAACGGTCGCAGCATTGGCTTTGCTTCTCGTCTCTCGAACCGCTTGCGGATTCAGCGTCGGGTAGTCGATGGCACTTGGAAATTGAGAAATATTGTTCATTTTAAACTCCGTATTCTTCTTTGAATTCGCGGTCGGCTGCAGCGAACACGTCTCGCAGTTTTTCGGCATCGACCTCGATGGTTTCCCAGGGCTTGACCACCAGATTGAATTGGTTGCGGAATCTGCGCAGGGAGAGCCCGTCTTCAATTTTTTTGACTTCTTCGGCGGAAGCGGCGATGAATGTGCTGAGCGAGTTCCAGACGCTGATGAGGTTTTTAGTGGCGATGTCGGCATCGATGACAATCAGATCGAGGTTCTGAAAGTCCATGCGGACACGGCCCAACGCTGCCAGGATCTTGTTTTTCTGCGCCATCAGCGCAAGGTCTTTTTCCTGCTCTTCCGATAGCTTGTTGCGTTCCTTTCGGATCTTCTCAGCCTCGACGCTGGAGTAGATCATCATGATCAAATTGCCGACCACCGCGCCGATGGCTTGCTTCACCAGCTCTTTGTATTCTTTGTTCTTCTCCTCGATATCCGTCGCGCGGTTATCGATTTTTACCTGCAGCGCTTTGATTTCGCTGCCCAGAGAGTTGTTGTCAATCAAAGACAGTTTGAGCTTGATGGCCGGGCCGACGTCTTCGGCCAGTTGCTTGCCGAATGCGTCCAGCCGCCGTTTAATGTTGAATGCTTCGTCCTGTCGGTTATTAACTTTTTCAAGTATTTCTTTGAGGTAATAACCCAGGTCTTCGCGGTCGGTTTTTTCGATGCCGGGAAACTTGGTCCCTAGCTCCATTTCGACGTTGCGCAGGTCCTGAAGTGTTTTGATGTTGTGTTTTTCGATCAGGTCAAGTGTGGCGATATCTTTGAATACGTCGTTCATGCTTTCGCCATAGACCTGCATTGATCCAGCGAATACCACAAGTTCGTCATTGACGGTCAGCATATCCGTGCGCAGTGGATTCCAGAGTCGGGCGTGGCCGTTCACGAGTTGAAACGTTTCTTGAAAGTCCCTCGCTTCCAGACCGCTGCCAGCCCCGGACTCATAGCCCAGATAGGCAATAACATCCTTCAGGTCGGTCGGAAGCGCCAGTCCGGCTATTTCATACTTCTTAAGTTTTTTGACCTGGTCTTTGGTCAATAACAGCCCAGAATCCCGAGCATCGCGCTCAGGCGTTGCAACGGATGAACTGAAAAGTGCCACGGGGTCTGTGGCCGCATCGGTTGAAAGGTCGTTTTCTGCTTGTGACATATCATTAGTCCTTTAATGATGTCTCGTTACTTTTTCCGAAGTTCGTCAACGCTCCGGATGCAGGCGGGTAAAGTTGTCTGCACGAACAGGAGAGTAAGTTGTGCTTTTGCAGAGGTCAAAGTGGAAAACTGGCTTAAGTCTGTAGGAGAATTCCAGTCACTGAGAAGTTGCGCCCGGCAACTCCCCTGAAACCCGTACTTTCGTGGTGTTTGACGCGCTTTACAGAGCTGGATTTCGAAAATGGAACTTACAATTGGCCGTTATATTCCATTCAAGAGGTCACGATATTTGGCAGCGTCCGTTTCGTCCCCCAGGTGTGCCGCTTTTGCATGGTAATCCTGCGCCAGTAAACGGATTTCGGGATGCCGGGAAGAGAGCAGCACCTGGCGACTGACACGCAGAAAGTTGAGGTTGCCGATGCTTAACGCGGTTTCCAGCCATTCGATGGCTTCCTCGACCCGGCCTTGTTCGGCCAGCACTGCGGCGTGACTGAACTGTCCGCGGAAGTCGCCGCCCTCGGCAGAACGCCGATACCAGTCGTAAGCGCCTGCCAGATCCTGTTCGCAGCACACGCCTTCTTCAAGGTAGCGCCCCAGCAGGTTCATCGACTTTGCGTGGCCCACCTGTGCAGCCTTGCGATAGCAGGCGAGGGCGCGTGCCTGGTCTTTGTTGACGCCGCGCCCGGTTGCCAGCAGGTTGCCGTAGTTGTAAAAGCCCCAGTCGAGCCCGGATTCCGCCGCAACCCGGTAATGCTCGGCAGCCTTGACGGCGTCGGGTTCGCAGCCCCAGCCATGTTCATGGCAGCGCCCCAGCATGTTGTGCGACATCACGTGGCCGTTGCGTGCTGCGATCTGGAACCAGGTCAGCGCCAGCGCCGCATCTTGCTCGATCCCGCTTCCGTCGAGCAGGATCTGCCCGAGCAACGCCTGAGCATCGACGATGTTCTGCTGCGCAGCGATCAGGATCGCCCGCGCCGCGCTCGCCGGATTTTCCTGCAGCATCGCGCGCAACTGCTCGCCATCGAGGACTTCCTCACGTCGCAGATTCCAGCCCATCGTCAAACCTCGACCCACTGACGCAACAGGTTGTGATAAGTGCCGGTGAGCTGAATCAGGGATGGATGATCAGGCACGTCGCGACTGAGTTGCTGGATGGCATTGTCCATCTCGAACAGCAGCGTGCGGTGGCCGTCATCGCGGACCAGGCTTTGCGTCCAGAAGAACGAGGCGTAACGCGCACCGCGGGTGACGGCGTTGACCTTGTGCAGGCTGGTGGCAGGGTAGAGCAGCATGTCGCCGGCGGGCAGTTTGACTTGCCGGGTGCCGAAGGTGTCCTGAATCACCAGTTCGCCGCCGTCGTAGTCCTCGGGCTCGCTGAAGAACAGCGTCGACGAGAGGTCGGTACGCACGCGTTCGACACTGCCTTTGCTTTGCCGCACGGCATTGTCGACGTGGAAATCGAAGCTGCCGCCGCCGGTGTAGCAGTTGATCAAGGGCGGGAAGACTTTGTGGGGCAGCGCCGCGGACATGAACAGCGGGTTCTGCCAGAGCCGTTCGAGCATGGCCGTGCCGATTTCCACCGCCAGCGGGTGGCCTTCGGGCAGTTGCAGGTTGCGCTTGGCCTTTGCCGATTGATGCCCGGCGGTGATCTTGCCGTCCGCCCACTCGGTTTGCGTGAGAGCCTCGCGTATGCGCAGCACTTCCTCAGGGGTGAACAGGCCGGGAATGTGTAACAGCATGGCGTCGCGACTCTGGATCGAAAGAGGGCGAATGGTAGTGATTCTTATTGACTGTGTAAAACCCTGCTGATTCAGGCAGACGGATGAGCGGAGGAAAAACGTAATGCGGAAATGTAAAGAATGTAAGTTTTCTGCGAATAGAAATCAGTCTCAACTATATTCCGCCGCCTCAACACTCCTTGGGGAAGGAACTTCCAATGTCGCGCCACGCATTACAACCGTCCGTCAGCTCACCTCGGCTTCTCGCTTCCGCAATAGGAATGGCCGTCACCGCGATGTCTGCATCGCAGATCGCACACGCTGCCGAAGAGGCTGAGAAGGCAAACGGTAACGCGATTTCGCTCGGCGCGACCAGCATCAACAGCGATGCAGTGGACAACACCGATTACCGCACGGAGAAAAGTGCTTCGCAGAAATACACCGCGCCGCTGACGGACACTCCGCGCTCGGTCACGGTGATTCCGCAACAAGTGCTCAAAGACACCGCCGCAACCTCGCTGCAGGACGCATTGCGCACCGTGCCGGGTATCACCTTCGGCGCAGGCGAGGGTGGCAACCCGCAGGGCGACCGTCCGTTCATCCGTGGTTTTGATGCGCAAGGCGACACCTACATCGACGGCGTGCGTGACACCGGCGCGCAGTCCCGCGAAATTTTCGACATCGAGTCGATCGAGGTCAGCAAAGGCCCGAACTCGGCCATGGGTGGCCGCGGCTCTGCAGGCGGCAGCATCAACCTGGTCAGCAAGCTGCCGAAGGCTGAAGACTTCACGAACGGCGCATTCACCTACGGCTCCGATCAAACCCGCCGCTATACCCTGGACGTCAACCGCAAGTTTCTTGACAGCGCAGCGTTCCGCCTGAATCTGATGAGTCACGAGCAGAATGTCTCGGGGCGCGACTCGGTCAACTATGACCGTTGGGGTGTCGCACCGTCGGTGACCTTCGGCCTGGGGACCGAGAATCGTCTGAACCTCAGTTTCTACCACGTCGAAAGCGACGATCTGCCGGATTCGGGCATTCCTTACGGCTATGGCTCGGCGACCGCGACGGCCCACGTGCATGACAAACCGGACGACGGCGGCGACAGCAACAACTTTTATGGTCTTAAAGACCGGGATTTCCGCAAGACGCGCAGCGACATCGCGACCATCAGTTTCGAGCATGACTTCAACGAAGACATGACGCTGAAAAACACTTTCCGCCACGGCAGCGTCGGTCAGGATTACATCGTCACCCAGCCGGACGACAGTCAGCGCAACGTCAACCGCTACGGCACCGTATGGCGTCGCGCCAATGCCCGGGTTTCGACCACTGAAACCACCACCAACCAGACCGACCTCTTTGGTCAGTTCCAGTTGATGGGCCTGAAGAACAGCTACTCCACCGGTCTGGAACTGACCCGCGAAGTGAGCCAGGTGAGTGGTTACACCTACAGCACCAGCGGCCTGCAAAACTGCTCGCCGACAGGTACCGGAAACAACGTGCCGGGCAACTGTACTTCGCTGAGCAATCCGAACCCGAACGACACGTACGGCGGCACCATCGCGCGTAACTATAACGGCACCAACACGACTGGCTTCACCCGTTCGGTCTATGCGTTCGACACCATCGAGCTGAGCCCGCAATGGCAGGTCAACCTGGGATCGCGCTTCGACAGTTTCGATACCACGGCGAAGACCACCAGCGCCACGGCAGCAACGGCTCATAGCAAGAACGACAGCAACTTCTGGAACTGGCAGGCGGGTATCGTCTGGAAACCGCTGGATAACGGCAGCATCTATACGTCGTTCGCTACGTCGGCGACGCCTCCTGGCGGCATGCTGAACGAGGGTATCGAGGGTAACGGACTGGTTTCCGATATCAGCACAACGGTCAGTGATCTTGAGCCGGAAACTACCAAGAACTATGAGCTCGGCACGAAGTGGGACTTCCTCAACAATCGTCTGTCGCTGACCGCTGCAGTGTTCCGCACCGAGAAGACCAACACCCGGGTCCTGGTTGATAACAACACCTATCAGAACGCTGGCGAGAGCCGCGTCGACGGCGTTGAGCTGTCCGCAAGTGGCAAGATCACGGATAAATGGCAGGTCTTCGCCGGTTACAGCTATCTGAAGAGCGAACTGGTCGATCCAGGCCGGGCGGGTACGCGCACAGGTGCTGTAACGCCGGGTGAAAACCCGTCCAAAGGCAATGAAATGCCAAATACACCGAAGAACAGCGCCAGCCTGTGGACGACTTATGACGTGACGCCGAAGATCACCGTCGGTGGTGGCGCCTTCTACGTCGATCAAGTCTGGGGTGACACTGCCAACACCGTGTACGTGCCGTCCTACACCCGTTACGACGCGATGGCCTCCTACAAGCTGACCAAAAATGTCGACTTGCAGCTCAACGTGCAGAACCTGACCGACAAAACGTATTACGACAAGGCGTACGCGGCGCACTTCGCCAACCAGGCGGCAGGTCGCACAGCCCTGCTGACCACCAGCTTCCACTTCTGATCTGAAAACGCATCCAGCCTTTGTGGGTGCGAGCGTGCTCGCGAAGGCTGATTGCCAACCACTGCACCTCACGGCATGCCCCGGCCTCTTCCCGGCTGAAGCCGGTCCTACAGACGCTGCAAGTTTCGTAGGATCGGCTTTAGCCGGGAAGGCGTCGGGCGTTACGCCGTTGATCGCAGAGGGCTTTAAGGACATTTGGCTCACTCCCGCAAGTCTTGCGCGAGCCGGTCGACTGCGGTGTGTCAGGACAGATTCATCTCCTGTAGGAGCGAGCTTGCTCGCGAAAGGGTCGGAGCAGTCGTCGGAATTTGCAGCGCCTGAACCGATGTTTTCGTGAGCATGCTGACTCCCGCAGTTTTGCATTAAGAATCAGCCACAGATGAGAATACATGCCGTTTCTGCGCATAATGCGGGCCGTAGCGGGTTATCGAGGTGATCGAGGGTGTTGAAGAAAGTCCTGTTTCAAGTCCACTGGTTCTTCGGCATCACGGCAGGTCTGGTCCTTGCCCTGATGGGCATCACCGGGGCCATCTATTCGTTCGAAGACGAGATCATCGACGCACTCAACCCCGAGACCCTGTTCGTCCAGCCGGGCGATCATCAGCTTTCGCTGGCCGACATGGTCCGCAAGGTCGAGGCGCAGGGCCATGACACCGTTTCGATGTTCCGCGTCGAGGTCGACAGTGACCGGATCGCTCAAGTCTGGTTCAAGCCCGCACCGGGCGAGCGTCGGGGCCAGATGCACAATTTCGACCCCTACACCGGAGCATTCACCGAGGACGCAACAGGCCAGGATTTCTTCGGTTTCGTGCTCAACCTGCACCGCTTCCTTGCTGCCGGCGAGTACGGCAAACAAGTGACGGCGGCCTGCACTCTGATTCTGGTGTTCTTCTGCCTGTCAGGGCTGTACCTGCGCTGGCCGCGCCAGGCGCTGAACTGGCGCGTGTGGTTGACGCTGGACTGGGCGAAGAAGGGACGCAGTTTCAATTGGGACCTGCATTCGGTTTTCGGCACCTGGTGTCTGATCGTCTATCTGCTGCTGGCCGTCACCGGCCTGATGTGGTCTTACGACTGGTTCAACAACGGCATGACCAAGCTGATCGGCGACCCGCCTGTCGCGGGTGAGCAACGTCGTGGTGGCGGTGGTCAGCGTCCAGGGCCTGCTGCCAAGGACGTTGCGCCGGTCGAGGCGCTTGTCCCCGATTATGACGCGATCTGGCAGACCCTCCAGAAGACGGCCGGGCCGGACCTGAGGACCTACAACCTGCGCATGCCACAGGCGCCGGGACAGATGGCGACGGTGTTCTACCTTCTCAAGGACGCACCGCATCCGCGCGCGCTGAACCAGATGACGCTCGATCCTGTCAGCGGGCAGCTCAAGGCCGTGTCGCGTTACGCGGACAAAGGCGTCGGCGCGCAATTGCTGGTCAGTAACTACGCATTGCACACCGGCAGCTACTTCGGCCTGACCGGGCGGATCATCATCACGGTCGCGGCGCTGTTGATGCCGCTGTTTTTCATCACGGGCTGGCTGTTGTATCTGGATCGTCGTCGCAAGAAACGCGAGATCCGTGCGGCCCGTGGCGAGGTGGCGAGCAGCACGGCGGCCTATGGCAGTCAGGGCCCGGCCTGGTTGATCGGTTTCGCCAGCCAGAGTGGGTTCGCCGAGCAACTGGCCTGGCAGACCGCCGGACAACTGCAGTCGGCGGGGCTGCCGGTGCGCGTGCAGCCTCTGGCGGACATGACCGAGCAAGACCTCAACCAGAGCCGTAACGCGCTGTTTGTGGTCAGCACTTTCGGCGACGGCGAAGCTCCCGACAGCGCTCGCGGTTTTGAGCGCAAGCTGCTAGGGCGACCGCTGTCGCTGGAAAAGCTCAACTACGCGGTGCTGGGCCTTGGCGATCGGCAATATCAGCATTTCTGCGGTTTTGCCCAGCGCCTGCACGGCTGGCTGGCCGAGCGCGGCGGCAGCACATTGTTCGCGCCGGTCGAAGTGGACAGTGGCGACAGCGCTGCTTTGCAACACTGGCAGCAGCAGCTGGGCGAGTTGACTGGATCGACGCCATCCGCAACCTGGAAAGCCCCCGAGTACGAGCATTGGACGTTGAGTCAGCGCGACTGGCTCAACGTCGGCAGTGTCGGCTCCAAGGTGTTCTTGCTGCGCCTGACGTCGACGTCCGGTACGCGGTGGGAAGCCGGCGATCTGGTCGAGGTACTTCCGCGTAACGCGCAGGCGGCAGTCGAGCACTTCCTTGCCGGGCTCGGCATCGCGGCAGATACGCCGGTTCAGGTCGAGGGTCTGAACGAGACGCTCGGCCAGGCGCTGCTCAGTCGCCAGTTGCCGGCCAGTCGCAGTCATCTGGTCGGTCTGCATGCGCAGGCGCTGGTAGATGCGTTGGTGCCGTTGGCGATGCGCGAGTATTCGATCGCGTCGATGCCCGAAGACGGCTCGCTGGAGTTGATCGTGCGGCAGGAACGGCACCCGGATGGCAGCATCGGGCTGGGCTCCGGCTGGTTGACCGAGCATGCGGCCGTGGGGGCTTCGGTCAGTCTGCGGGTGCGTCGCAACAGCGCTTTCCACCTGCCGAGCGAGTCGGTTCCGATGATTCTGATCGGCAACGGCACCGGGCTTGCGGGCTTGCGCAGCCTGCTCAAAGCTCGCATCGCTCAAGGCGAGCGGCGCAACTGGCTGCTGTTTGGTGAGCGCAACGCCGCGCATGATTTTCACTGCGCCAGTGAGTTGAAAGGCTGGCTGGCGTCAGGCGATCTGGCGCGCATGGACCTGGCGTTTTCACGTGATCAGGCCGAGAAAATCTATGTTCAGGATCGCCTGCGCGAGGCCGCTGAAGAGCTGCGTCGCTGGCTGGCCGAGGGCGCCGTCATCTACATCTGCGGCAGTCTCGAGGGCATGGCCACAGGCGTCGATGGGACATTGAACGCCTTGCTGGGTGAAGAGGGCGTACAGACCCTGATCGAGCAAGGACGGTATCGGCGGGACGTGTATTGATCCACAAGGTCTTGTGGCCCGTTCCCGAGATCCGTCAGCGCCACATAACCCTTGCAGGAGCGCGTTTGCTCCGGGACGCACTCGGACGATCGGCTGCGCAGCAGTCGTAAAACCGACCACCTCCGAACATTCGACAATCCCCTTATTCCGGGGCGCAGCACTGGAACAAAAAAGGCCGTTGCGCTCACACGCAACGGCCTTTGCTCACACAGCAATCAGCAGCACGTTACGCCACGAACTGCTCCGCGTAATGACACGCGACCTGGCGGTTGTCCACCGTGCGCAGTTCAGGGACTTCGGTGCTGCAACGCTCTGTCGCGTAAGGGCAACGCTTGTGGAACGCGCAGCCCGAAGGCGGATTGAGCGGGTTAGGCAGCTCGCCGACGATCTTGATCTTCGGCTTCGACGGATCCGGATGGATGGTCGGTGTGGCCGACAGCAGCGCCTGGGTGTACGGGTGCAGCGGGCGATTATAAATCTCCTCCTTCGGCCCCATTTCCGCAGGCCTGCCCAGGTACATCACCAGCACGGTATCCGCCACATGACGCACCACCGCCAGGTTGTGCGAAATGAACACATAACCGGTGTTGAATTCCTGCTGCAGATCCATGAACAGGTTCAGCACCTGCGCCTGAATCGACACGTCCAGCGCGGAGGTCGGCTCGTCCGCCACCAGCACCTTCGGCTGCAGCATCATCGCCCTGGCCAGCGCAATACGCTGACGCTGACCACCGGAGAACATGTGCGGATAACGTTGATAATGCTCAGGCCGCAGACCGACCTGTTTCATCATTGCCTGGACTTTCTCGCGACGTTCGGCCGCCGACAGACTGGTGTTGATCAGCAGCGGCTCGCCCAGTTGATCACCGATCTTCTGACGCGGGTTCAGCGATGCGTACGGGCTCTGGAACACCATCTGCACGTCTTTGCGCAGTTGCTTGCGTTGTGCCTTGGTCGCGCCGGCCACTTCCTGGCCGGCGATTTTCAGCGAGCCCGACGACGGCTCCTCGATCAAGGTCAAAGCGCGGGCGAGGGTGGATTTGCCGCAACCTGATTCGCCCACGACGGCCAGGGTCTTGCCGGCTTCGAGTTCGAACGACACGCCGTTGAGGGCGCGAACGGTTGCGTGTGGCTTGAACAGACCACGGGATACATCGTAGTGACGAGTAAGGTCACGGGCGGTCAGTACGATTTCGCTCATCACGCCACCTCCTGATTCAGCGGAAAGAAGCAACGCGCCAGGCTCTGGGCTTTAGGGTCCAGGGCCGGGCGTTGCTGGCGGCATTTGTCTTGAACGTACGGGCAGCGCGGCGACAGCAGGCACCCGCTTGGGCGGTCGTAACGACCGGGCACGATTCCCGGCAGCGTCGACAGGCGCGCGGCGCCCATGCTGTGCTCGGGGATCGCCGCTAGCAGCGCTTCGCTGTACGGATGGGCCGGGACGTCGAACAGGCCGGGGACCTGACCGACTTCAACCGCCTGGCCTGCATACATCACGCAGACGCGCTGCGCCGTTTCGGCAACCACCGCCAGGTCGTGGGTGATGAGCACCAGCGCCATGTCCTGCTCTTTTTGCAGCGCCAGCAGCAGGTCCATGATCTGCGCCTGAATGGTCACGTCCAGTGCCGTGGTCGGTTCGTCGGCGATCAGCAGCTTCGGCTCGCCGGCAATCGCCATGGCGATCGCGACACGTTGGCTCATGCCGCCGGACAGTTGGTGCGGGTAAGCATCCAGACGCTGCGCGGCGCCCGGAATCTCGACCTTCTGCAGCAGTTCCAGCGCACGTTGATGCGCGGCTTTGCCCGACAGGCCCAGGTGCTGCTTGAGCACTTCCTTGATCTGGAAACCGACGGTGTAGCTGGGGTTCAGCGCAGTCATCGGGTCCTGGAACACCATCGACAGGTCCTTGCCGACGATCTGGCGACGCTGACGCGGGTTGAGCTTGAGCATGTCCTTGCCGTCGAAGGTCAAGGCGTCGGCAGTGACGATGCCGGGATGATCGATCAGGCCCATCAGCGCCATCATGGTCACGGATTTGCCCGAGCCCGACTCACCGACGATCGCCAGCACTTCGCCTTTGTCCACGGCCAGGTCCAGGCCATCGACAACCGGCGTGGCGTTGGCATCGCCGAAGCGAACGTTGAGGTTCTTGATTTGTAAAAGTGGCATTCGGACGTCCTCAGGCGGCGTTCTTGAGTTTCGGGTCCAGCGCATCGCGCAGACCGTCGCCCATCAGGTTGATTGCCAGCACGCTGAGCAAAATGGTCAGACCCGGAAGGCTCACCACCCACCAGGCGCGTTCGATGTAGTCGCGGGCCGAAGCGAGCATGGTGCCCCACTCAGGCGTCGGCGGTTGCACACCCAGACCCAGGAAGCCCAGCGCCGCGGCATCGAGGATTGCCGAGGAGAAGCTCAAGGTTGCCTGAACGATCAGCGGCGCCATGCAGTTGGGCAGCACGGTGATGAACATCAGGCGCGGCAACGTGGCGCCGGCCAGACGGGCAGCGGTCACGTAGTCGCGGTTCAGTTCGCCCATCACCGCAGCACGGGTCAGACGGACATACGACGGCAGCGAGACGATCGCAATGGCGATCACGGTGTTGATCAGGCCAGGGCCGAGGATCGCGACGATGGCCACTGCCAGCAACAGCGATGGCAGCGCCAGCATGATGTCCATCAGGCGCATGATCGTCGGGCCAAGCACTTTGGGGAAGAAGCCGGCCAGCAGACCCATGAGGATCCCCGGAATCAGCGACATCACCACCGACGACAGACCGATCAGCAGCGACAGGCGCGAGCCCTGGATCAGTCGCGACAGCAGGTCGCGGCCCAGTTCGTCGGTGCCCAGCAGGAACTGCCACTGACCGCCTTCCAGCCAGACCGGCGGGGTGAGCAGGAAGTCGCGGTATTGCTCGCTCGGGTCGTGAGGCGCGACCCATGGCGCGAAGATGGCGCAGAACACGATCAGCAGCATGAATGCCAGACCGGCCACTGCGCCTTTGTTCTTGGCGAAATGCTGCCAGAACTCTTTGTATACGGACGGGTAGAGCAGGCTTTGATCGACTGCTACTACGGGAGTAGGTGTGCTCATAAAAAAGTGATCTCAGCGCTGGTGACGAATGCGTGGGTTGGCAAAGCCGTAGAGGATGTCCACCACGAAGTTGACCAGAATCACCAGGCAGGCGATTAACAGGATGCCGTTCTGCACGACAGGGTAGTCGCGGGCGCCGATGGCCTCGATGAGCCATTTGCCGATACCCGGCCAGGAGAAGATCGTTTCGGTCAGTACCGCACCGGCGAGCAGCGTGCCCACTTGCAGACCGAAAACGGTCAGCACCGGGATCAGCGCGTTGCGCAGGCCGTGCACGAACACCACGCGAGCCGGCGACAGGCCTTTGGCCCGCGCGGTACGCACGTAGTCTTCACGCAGCACTTCGAGCATCGAGGAGCGGGTCATCCGGGCGATGACCGCCAGCGGAATGGTGCCCAGCACGATGGCCGGCAGAATCAGGTGACGCAGTGCGTCCATGAATGCGCCTTCTTCATCGCTGAGCAGGGTATCGATCAGCATGAAGCCGGTTTTCGGCTCGATGTCGTACAAGAGGTCGATACGCCCGGACACCGGGGTCCAGCCCAGCGTCACCGAGAAGAACATGATCAGAATCAGGCCCCACCAGAAGATCGGCATCGAGTATCCCGCAAGCGAGACACCCATGACCCCATGGTCGAACAGGGACCCTCGTTTGAGGGCCGCGATAACCCCGGCCAGAAGCCCGAGGATGCCAGCGAATATCAGCGCCGCAATCGACAGTTCCAGTGTTGCCGGGAACAGCGATGTGAATTCCGTCCACACGCTCGTGCGCGTACGCAGCGACTCGCCGAGATCGCCATGGGCGAGCTTGCCGACGTAGTCGATGTATTGCGCATAAAGGGGTTTGTTCAGGCCAAGACGTTCCATGGCTTGGGCGTGCATTTGCGGATCGACCCGGCGTTCACCCATCATGACTTCGACTGGATCGCCTGGAATCAGACGAATCAAGGCGAAGGTCAGCAAGGTGATGCCGAAGAAGGTGGGTATCAGTAACCCCACTCGGCGAGCGATAAAACTAAACATCTTCTCGTGTACCTCATCTGCCGGTTAGGCGTGTTCCTGCGGGTCTCTGTCAGGCTGGGTCCGAAACGTCCGACACTCGGTGATGCTGCGTTCAAACAGCCTCACCTTCGCGTCAAAACGTTTCGTTCCAAGCCAGGAGCCCGCCGGATTCTTCTTCTACTTCACTTGGGTGGTAGCGAAGTTATTAGTGGTGAGAGGGCTGATGTGGTAGCCCTCTACGTTCTTGCGCATTGCAGTGAACATCTTGGTGTGCGCCATGCTGATCCATGGCTGATCCTGATTGAAGACCGCTTGAGCCTGCTCGTAGAGCGCGGCACGTTCGGCCGGGTCGGTTTTTTCCCGGGCCTGATCGATCAACGTCTGGAACTTCTGATTGCACCAGCGCGCGTAGTTTTCGCCGTTTTTGGCGGCCTCGCAACTCAGGTTCGGGGTCAGGAAGTTATCAGGGTCGCCATTGTCACCTGCCCAGCCTGCCGACACCATGTCGTGTTCGCCGTTTTTCGCGCGTTTGAGCATTTCGCCCCATTCCATGACGCGAATATCTAACTTAATGCCGACTTTCGCTAAATCCGCCTGCATCATCTGTGCCCCCAGCATCGGATTCGGGTTGGTCGGACCGCCACCGTTACGCGTGAACAGGGTCAACACGGTGCCTTCGGGCACGCCGGCTTCTTTCAGCAAGGCGCGGGCCTTGTCCAGATCGTGAGCCGGGTTTTTCAGGTCCTTGTTGTAACCCAACAGCGTCGGCGGATACGGGTTGACCCCCACCAGCGCGTTGCCTTTGCCGAACAGCGCGTTGACATAGGCTTCTTTGTCGAAGGCCAGGTCGATGGCTTTTCGCACGCGCACGTCGCTCATGTACTTGTGGGTCGTGTTCATCGCGATGTAGGCGGTGGTCATCGCCTCCAGCTCATCGACCTTCAGATTTGCATCCTTCTTGATGCTCGGGATGTCGTCAGGTTTGGGGTAGAGCGCGATCTGGCACTCGTTCGCCTTGAGTTTCTGCAGGCGCACGTTGTTATCGGTGGCGATGGCCAGCACCAGCGTGTCGGCTGGCGGCTTGCCGCGGAAGTAGTCCGGGTTGGCCTTGAAGCGCACTTGAGCGTCCTTGGCGTAACGCTGGAAGACGAACGGGCCGGTGCCGACCGGGTGGCTGTTCAGCTCATCGGTCTTGTTGGTCTTGAGCAACTGGTCGGCGTATTCAGCCGAGTAAACCGATGCGAACGCCATCGCGACGTCGGCCAGGAATGGCGCTTCGCGACGCGTCAGGGTGAATTTGACGGTGTTGTCGTCAACCTTCTCGACGCTCTTGAGCAGTTCTTTGAAGCCCATGCTTTCGAAGTAGGGATAGCCGACCTGCGACTGGTTGTGCCACGGATGGTTCGGGTCCAGCTGACGCTGGAAGCTCCAGACCACGTCATCGGCATTCATGTCGCGGGTTGGTTTGAAGGATTCGGTGGTGTGGAACTTGACGCCTTTGCGCAGGTGGAACGTGTAACTGAGGCCGTCTTCACTGATGTCCCAGCTCTCGGCCAGCGCAGGCTCGATGTCAGTGGTGCCGGGCTTGAAGTCCACCAGACGGTTGTAAATGGTTTCCGCCGCAGCGTCGGCCGTGACGGCGGTGGTGTAAAGCGCGGTGTCGAAGCCTTCCGGGCTGGCTTCGGTGCAGACCACCAGAGGCTTGGCCGAAACCCCGACCGCGACGCTGAACAGCGCCAGTGCGACCGCGTTGCGTAATGTTGCGAGTTTGAATGTCGATTTCACGTAAACGCCCTCCGCAAGTGATGAAGCCATGAGTAGACCGGTGCTTCAGGCCCTTGGGGAAACGCCTGAAGCACCGGTCGGTTTTGATTTACAGAATGTTGAACGGAATGGTTGTCACCAGACGGAACTCGTTGATGCTGCCGTCGATTTGCGCGGTCGAGTTTGCTCGATGAGTGGTATATGTCGCGCGCATGGTCGACGCTTTGAGCGGGCCCGACTGCATTGTGTAGGACGTACCGATACCGTATTCATAGTGAGCGACAGTGCCATCGAGACCGGTCTCATCGTAGGCTGTGCCTCTGTAGTGAGAGCCGTCGATTCCAAAGCCACGCGCCTGGTAAATGTTGAACTTCAGGCCAGGCACGCCGTAGTCGGCCATGTTCAGCAGGTAGCTCAGTTGCACCGACTTCTCGTTCGGTCCGTTGAAGTCCGAGAGCAGGGAGTTGGCCAGGAAGATGGCGTTGCTGTCGTGAACGTAGTCGAAATAGGTGTCGCCGTTCACTTCCTGATACGAAACGCTGAAGCTGTGCGCCTTGTGCGTTGCGGTCAACGACAGGGAGTAGGTGTCGTTGTCGATCGGGCCCATTTTCTTCGAGCCGGAATCTTTGGTCTTGTAGTAGTTCAGGTTGGTGGACAGACCCAGTACGTCGGTATCGCCCAGCTCATGAAGGAACGAGAAGTAGTACTGGTGCCAGAAGTCCTGAACATTGGACGCGTAGAAGCTGGTGGTCAGGCTGTTGAACGGTTTGTAGTCAATGCCGGCCATGTCCACACGGTCGGCTTCGATGTTCGCGTTGGCGGTGTACTCGGAGCGGAACTTGGTCAGGCTCTGTTCGGAACGCGGAGACACGCGGTCGAAGCTGCCGGCAGTGAACGACAGGTTGTTGAATTCTTCGCTGAGGATGCTCACACCCTCGAAGCTCGAAGGCAGCGCGCGGTTACCGATGTAAGCCAGCACCGGTGTATTTAGGGACTGACGACCTGCGGTCAGGGTGGTGTTGGAGATGCGTGCCTTGATGTTGCCAAGGCCCAGCTTGCTCCACTGGCCAACCGGATCACCGTTGTTTTTGGTCAGGGTACGGTTGCTGCCGCCCATCAAGTCATCCTTGTCACGGTCGAGCGCGACGGCGTTGTAGACCGCCATCTGCGTTGCGAAGCCAACCGTGCCTTGGGTGAAGCCCGAGCTGTAATCAACGATGGTGCCTTGCACCCAGTTGATACGGCGTGGATCGCGATCGACCACGACACCGTTCTCGCTGCGGCTGAAGGTGCCGCCACGACGCAACAGTTCGTTGGCATACCAGTTTCTGGTCGATCCGGTGATTTTCGAATCTTCCAGGAAACCCTTCGCTTCGCTCTGGGCGTTGGTGGTGGCCAATGTGGTCGGTACAAACGCCTGACTGGTTGGCTCTGCCTGGGCCGCGACGCTCAACGCGATGGCGGAAAAGGCGAATACAGCGGTGCTGGCTTTTTTCACGTTTTGAAGCTCCCGTTTACTGCTTTTATAGAGGCGGGCTTTTTATGGTTTAGCCCGCTTTATGGTTCGGCCTCGTGGGCCTTTGTTGCTCCTGTCCGCTGAATGCGGGTAAAGCGGTGCCAAAGGGCGAACATCGCCCCTGGCCTTTTTTTCTGGTTATTCGGTGATGCTGACGCCCGAGAAGTTGTTGCGACCGAACGGACTCACCTGGAATTCCTGGACCTCGGCGCGCAGTGGCTGACTGACGGTCGAGTGGGCAATCGGCGTAATGGGGACCTGTTGCTTCAAGTAATGCTGGGCTTGCTGGTAAAGCCCGATGCGCTGGTCCTTGTCAGCGGTGGCCACGGCGGCCTTGATCAGCGCGTCGTATTTCTCGTCGCACCACATCGAGTAGTTGTTGCCGCCGATGGACGCGCAGCTGTACAGCGTGCCGAGCCAGTTGTCCGGATCGCCGTTGTCGCCGGTCCAGCCGATCAGGGAGATGTCGTGCTCGCCGTTTTTGCTGCGCTTGAGGTATTCGCCCCACTCGTAGCTGACGATGCGCGTCTTGATGCCCACCTTCGCCCAGTCCGCCTGAAGCATCTGCGCCATCAGCTTGGCGTTGGGGTTGTAAGGGCGCTGGACAGGCATGGCCCACAGCGTGAGTTCAGTCCCTTCCTTCACGCCCGCCGCGCGTAGCAGCTCGCGTGCTTTTTCAGGGTTGTAGGGCGCGTCCTTGACGGTGTCATCGAAGGACCATTGCGTCGGCGGCATGGCGTTCTGCGCCAGCTGTCCGGCGCCTTGATACACCGCCTTGATGATTTCCGGCTTGTTCACGGCCATGTCCAGCGCCTGGCGAACCTGCAGGTTATCCAGTGGCGCATGCCGCACGTTGTAGGAGATGTAACCCAGGTTGAAGCCGGGCTTCTCAATGACCTTCAACTGCTTGTCGGCCTTCAGCGCCTGCACATCGGCAGGCCTTGGGTTGTACGTGACCTGGCATTCATCGCGCTTGAGTTTCTGCACCCGCACCGATGCGTCGGTATTAATGGCGAAAATCAATTGATCGATCTTCACTCTCGCCGGATCCCAGAACTGTTTGTTGGCCACATAACGGATCTGCGCGTCTTTCTGATAACGCTGAAATACGAATGGTCCGGTACCAATAGGGGATTGGTTTATATCGCGAACATTACCCGATGCCATCAGTTTGTCAGCATATTCTGCCGACAGAATGGAGGCGAAGTTCATCGCCATATTCTGGATGAATGCCGCGTCGACTTTGTTCAAGGTAAAGACGACCGTCATCGGGCCGGACTTTTCAACCGACTTGATATTTTTATCCAGGCCCATGCTGGTGAAGTAAGGAAATTCCGTCGGGTAAGCGACCCTGAATGGATGATCCTTTTGCAGCATGCGATTGAAGGTGAACAGAACATCGTCGGCATTGAAGTCGCGCGTTGGCGTAAAGGTCTTGTTGCTGTGGAACTTCACCCCTTCGCGCAAGTGAAACGTGTAGGTCAGCCCGTCCGCCGATACGTCCCAGCGCGTCGCCAGAGCAGGCACGACGCTGGTTTCCCCGCGTTCGAACTCGACCAGGCGGTTGTAGATCGGTTCTGCTGCATCGTTGTCGGTGCCCGATGTGTACTGCGCGATATCGAAACCGGCGGGGCTGCCCTCGGAGCAAAACACCAGGCTTTTCGTGTCGGCCAGGACCGCAGGAATAGTGGCTAATAGCCCAACAGTTAAAAGCGACGGAACAACAATAGTTTTGCGCATGACAATCCTTATCGTGAATAACCTGAAATGACCGGAAAACCCATGGCAATCGTTTGCGCAAATGGATTTGACGTTCAGGGATAACCCCGCCGTTCAGATAGACGACAAATATCAGGTGCGGGCGTCAGAAGGTATGTCTGTCTGGCCGCACAGTAAACAGTGACGAATACTTCAATGTTTGTAGGAAAAGTGAATATTGTTAGTAGGCAAGATCCTACTGCAATCAATTACGCATCTAACGATATTCATTTTCATTCAGATCGTGCGCACATAACGACACGGTCGCGATACCCGAAGGTAACGCGACCGTGAAGTCATATGGATAAATTACTTACCGCTTACACTCACGCCGTAGAACGAGTTCAGACCGAATGGGCTGATCTTGAAGTCCTGAACTTCCTTGCGCATCGGCTGATAAACAGTCGAGTGAGCGATAGGCGTCATCGGGACAGCGTCTTTGAGCAAGTGCTGAGCCTGTTTGTACAGCTCGGTCCGCTTGGCCTGATCGGTGGTTTCCTTGGCCTGGTGGATCAAGGTGTCGAACGGCTTGTCGCACCACTTGGCGAAGTTGTTACCGTTGACCGCGTCGCAGCCGAACAGGGTGCCGAGCCAGTTGTCCGGGTCACCGTTGTCGCCACTCCAGCCAATCAGCATCGCGCCGTTTTCGCCGTTCTTGGCGCGCTTGATGTACTCGCCCCACTCGTAGGAGACGATCTTGGCGTTGATGCCAATCTTCTTCCAGTCGTTCTGAAGCATTTCAGCCATCAGCTTGGCGTTCGGGTTGTACGGACGTTGAACCGGCATCGCCCACAGGGTGATTTCGGTGCCTTCAGCCACGCCTGCCTTTTTCAGCAGTTCCTTGGCTTTGGCGACGTCGAACGGCGCATCTTTGATGGTGGTGTCGTAGGACCACTGGGTCGGCGGCATGGCGTTGACGGCCAGTTGGCCCGCGCCCTGGTAGACCGCGTCGATGATCGCTTTCTTGTCGACCGCCATGTCCAGCGCCTGACGAACTTCCAGCTTGGAGAGCGGGTTCGGCTTGGAATCGCCTTTGATGGTCGGCAGGGTGTTGTAGGCGATGTAACCCAGGTTGAAGCCAGCCTGATCAGGCATCTTCAGCGCAGGATCGGCCTTGAGTGGCGCAAGGTCCGCTGGACGTGGATAAGCGGTGATCTGGCATTCGCCCTTTTTCAGCTTCTGTGCACGAACCGAAGCGTCGGTGGTGATGGCGAAAATCAGGTTGTCGATCTTGACGTCTTCAGGCTTCCAGTAGTCCTTGTTCGCGGTGAAGCGGATGTTGGAGTCTTTCTGGTAGCTCTTGAACACGAACGGGCCAGTGCCGATCGGCTTCTGGTTGATGTCTTCGGCCTTGCCTTCCTTGAGCAACTGGGCGGCATATTCAGCGGACTGAATGGACGCGAAGCTCATCGCCAGGTTCTGGATGAAGGCGGCATCGACAGTGCCCAGCGTCATCTTGACGGTGTGCTCGTCGATCTTCTCGATCTTGGTGATGTTGGTGTCCATCGCCATGTCGGTGAAGTACGGGAACTCGGTCGGGTACGCCTTACGGAACGGATCGTCCTTGTTGATCATGCGATTGAACGTGAACAGCACGTCGTCGGCATTGAAGGTACGAGTCGGTTTGAAGTACGGCGTGGTGTGGAACTTGACGCCTTCACGCAGATGGAAGGTGTAGGTCAGGCCATCCGGGGTCACGTCCCAGCTGGTGGCCAGGCCAGGAATGACAGCGGTGCCGCCACGTTCGAACTGACTCAAACGGTTGAAAACGGTCTCGGCCGAAGCGTCGAAGTCGGTACCGGTGGTGTATTGACCTGGGTCGAAACCAGCGGGGCTGCCTTCGGAGCAGAACACCAGATTCGATGCTGCATGAGCGAAGGGAGCGCTGGCGATCAAACCTGCGCCGAGAAGAAACGGAATGACCGCTTTTTTGAGCATGGTGGCCTCAGTTGTTGTCATTTTTTAATTGAGGGTACGGCCTTTTGGGCCGATCCCGAGGATACTTATGCAGGCGCCATACCCAAAGCAAGATGCTGGCGCCAACGAAGTGTCAAAGAGTGGCACGAACGTACAGGAATGTCGCAAAACTATAATTCCTGACGCTGTTGAACGTTTGCGTGTCGCATATCGATATTTTTGTTGCGCTTTTCTGGTGCATTGCGCCGTTGCGAATGCACCCGCTTGTATCATAAGTGTTACTTCGCTGTTGCTTTTCGCCGGTGCTACTTGGCGAGGCTCACCCCATAGAAGGGCGTGAGGCCAAACGGGCTCAGCTTGAAGTCCTGCACTTCCTTGCGCATCGGCTGGAACACCTTGGAATTGGCGATCGGCGTGATCGGCACGTCGTTCTTGAGGATGTTCTGCGCTTGCTGATACAGCTTGATCCTTTCGTCGCGATTGCTGGTCAGCTTGGCCTGGGTTACCAGCTTGTCGTAACCGGTATTGCACCACTTGGCGTAGTTGCTGCCGTTGACCGCCGCGCAGCTGTAGAGCACGCCGAGCCAGTTGTCCGGATCGCCGTTGTCGCCTGTCCAGCCGTAGATCATCACGTCGTGCTCGCCGGCCTTGGCGCGCTTGATGTACTCGCCCCATTCGTAACTGACGATGTTGGCCTTGATGCCGATCTTCGCCCAGTCAGACTGAATCATCTGCGCCGACATGCGCGCGTTCGGGTTGGACGCGCGCTGTACGGTCATCGCCCATAGATTGATCTGCGTGCCTGGGGCAACGCCCGCTTCCTTGAGCAGTTGCTTGGCTTTCTCGGGATCGTGGGGCGCGTCCTTGATCGCCGGGTCGTAGCTCCACTGCGCCGGTGGCAATGCGTTCTGTGCCAACTGCCCCGCGCCCTGGTAGACCGCTTTGATGATCGCCGGCTTGTCGATGGCCATGTCCAGCGCCTGGCGGACCTTCAGTTGATCCAGCGGCTTGTGCGTCACGTTGTACGCGAGGAAACCCAGGTTGAAGCCCGCCTGACTCAGCACCTTCAGGTTCGGGTCCTTCTGCGCCTCTTCGATATCCTGCGGGCGCGGGTAGCCGCTGATCTGGCATTCGCCGGTCTTGAGCTTCTGCAGACGCGTGGCCGCATCGGTATTGATCGAGAAGATCAGGTTGTCGAGCTTGACGTCTTCCGGCTTCCAGTATTCCTTGTTGCCGACGTAGCGGATCTGGGCGTCTTTCTGATAACGCTTGAACACGAACGGCCCGGTGCCCACCGGCTTCTGATTGATGTCGCCGGCCTTGCCTTCTTTCAGCAACTGCGCGGCGTATTCGGCGGACTGAATGGACGCGAAGCTCATCGCCAGGTTCTGGATGAACGCGGCATCGATGTTGTTCAGATGAAAGCGGACCGTTTGCTCGTCGACTTTCTCGACCTGTTTGATCGTGGTGTTCATGCCCATGTCAGTGAAGTAGGGCGACTCGGACGGATAGGCCTTGCGAAATGGATCATCGGCGTTGAGCAGCCGGTTGAAGGTGAACAAAACGTCGTCGGCATTGAAGTCGCGGGTGGGTTTGAAATAGTCCGTGGTGTGGAATTTCACGCCGGGCCGCAGGTGAAAGGTGTAGGTCAAACCGTCGTCGGACACTTCCCATTGGGTTGCCAGCCCGGGTTCCACATCCGTGCCGCCGCGCTTGAACTGGGTCAGCCGGTTGAACACGGTTTCGGCTGACGCATCGAACTCGGTGCCGCTGGTGTATTGGCTGGGGTCGAAACCGGCGGGACTGGCCTCGGAGCAGTACACCAGCGTGCTGGCGGCCTGAACGGAGGGTGCGCTCAGCGCGATTGCCGCCGCCAGAAGCAGGGGCTTGAAGGTTTTCTCCATGTGAACCTCATAAAGTGTGGCATTCATGTAATGCCTGAGTCATCGGGCTGATGATAGACCGCAGAGCATGCCGTACCGTTTATCGGCTCGACAAGGCACGCGACGTTCTAACCTTATGACTGAGCGAGGTGCGAGTCGGCGATTGTCTTAGTGGGCAAGGGCAAGGGCTAGGGCAAGGGCAAGCCAGGCAACGGCGTTCTGCGAGAAGCGCACGGCGTCGGCGTGAGGGGAAGGGAGGAACCGACGGCAGCCAGAGCTGCCGCCGTTTTGCATCAGGGAATCGCGACCTCGATCACGCCGTCCGCAGTGACGCTGACCTGGCTGGTGCCGGCTTCGACATCCGGTGTGGGCGCTGCGTCGCCGCGTGCCGCTTTCATCATCATGACCGGCGCACGCAGGTACGGCTGCGGGTAACCCGACGTGTTCAGATTCAGGTTGACCAGTTTGTAGCCACTGCCACCCAGTGCGTCGGTGACCAGTTGCGCGCGGGTCTTGAAGGCGCTGACGGCGTCTTTGAGCAGGGTGTCTTCGCTGGCTTTGCGGGCCGGGTCGGAAATGGAGAAGTCCATGCCGCCCATTTTCATGTCACCGCCCAGCAGGTCGCCGGTCAATTTCGACAAGGCTGCGAAATCGGCGCTTTCCAGCCGCAGTTCAGCGCGTTCACGCCAGCCGGTGATTTTCTGACCTTTGTCGTCATAGATCGGATAGCTGTTGCGGCTGCCCTGGCGAATGGTCACTTCCTTGACTTTGCGTGCGTCGCCGAGCGCCTTGTTCAGGGTTTCGGTGATACCGGCGGCCAGTTTGGCGGGATCGGAATTCTGAGATTCGGTGTAAAGCGTGACGGTCATCAGGTCGCGCTGGACCTCCTGATTGACTTCGGCACGCACGGAAACCTGGTTGTAATGGACCTCATCGGCCATGACCGGGGCGCTGGCCAGAGCGAGGGCGCCCAAGGTGAAAAGTGTGGCGGTGGGGCGAAGGCTGAGCATAAAAACTCCTTGTTTGGCGAGCCGTCCGTTGCGCATTCGACATGGCTTGTCGGACGGATGCCAATGAGACTGTAATCCCGGGATCTTGTTCCGGCGTGCCGCAGCAGATGCCTGGCGACGGGCGCAAAGGCCATCAATCGGGATCGAGCGCTTTCGCTTTTCGGGCCTCCCGTTTCGCAGGCACAGGCTGCGTTTTCCCTGCCGCACGATTCCCGCTCTCCTACGCAAGCCGTTGATTTGACTGATTTGCGAATTCGCAGTGCTGGCTGACAATCCACCTCGCGATTACCCGCTGACATGACAGCGCACGGAACGGCCCTCCACTTCAGGCAGAGGCCAGCGCATCTCTATTACTCAAGGAAGAATTCATCGTGGCTTATCAATACGCAACCGCTCCCCCGGAAGATCCGCTCAACGAGCATCTCCACAGCTCATTCGCGCTGGACCTGTTGACCCAGGTCGCCGCAACCCGTTCAGCCGACGCCTTCGTGCGTATCCTGACCACCATTTTCGGCACCGACATTGGTCCGGACACCTGCCTGCAGTTTCGCGAGGACTTGCTGGCCGGGCGGATTGTCAGCCCGCCGATCATCGTCACCGCGGGCGGTCCAGTCGCCGACTATGACAACCGCGAGCGTGTCATCCGCATCAACCGCAAGGCGGTGAGCCTGGCCCTTGACGACGCACATGACACGACGTTGCTCGATATCCTGCTTCACGAGTCTGGCCATCACGTCGACAACATCCTGCGCCGTGACGTCCATCCACGCGCCGGCGGCAACCGACAATCAGCCTCTGATGCCGCAGGCGAGGAAGGCGTGCGCTTTGCGTTCTGGATGGCAGTGCTCGGGCAAACCTCTTCGCCGCGCGTGACGATCGCGCGCTATCGCTTGCGCCCCGGTCAAGAGATGTTCGACGTTCAGATGGACTGGGACATGGCGCGCATGCGCATCATCGAGAAATGCCGCGCCGACTACGACAGGGCCGATGCAGCGCACGTGCACCCTGACCGCGAAGCGTTCGAGGCAGGCGATGGCGACGGCGGCAAAATGACCCACCTGCAAATCGAAGAAGTACTCAAGCCATTCGGGTTTCGCGACGTCGAGCTCGAGGCCATTTACTTCGGCAACTGGCTGCGTGACTACTCACAATTGCTCGATCCGAAAATCGTTCGCGCGGCGAGCATGCCGAAGAACTTCCCCGACGTGCTGTCCCGCGACGCCCTGACCCGAATCGTCGACGTGCTGTCCATCAAGCGTTTCAACTGGTTGCGTCACAACAGTGCGCACCTGTTCACAGTGACTCCGGACAAGCTTGGTGTGTATCGCCCGAGCGAGCACATCGACAATCCCAAGACCATCGATACCCGTGCGCCGGATCCCACCACGCGCGACCCGGATTTCGAGCCGTTGGTCATGCCCGGAAGTCCCTTGCTGGAAGTGGATTACGACACATCGATGAAGCGATACATCGGGCGCTCTTTGAGCTTCATGCAGAGCGAGCTTCGAATCGCCATGACGGAAAAGAAAAACGCACAGGGTTTACGCGCTTTCGGGTCGGCGCTGCATGTCCTGGAGGATTTCTTCGCTCATTCCAATTTCGTCGAGCTCGGTCTGATCAAGGCAGGCCATGAAGCCGTGGTGCCATGGACTTCCCCGGCGGACTGCAAAGCCGGTTTGCCACTGGTAACCGGAATGTTCGGCGCGACCGATGTCCTTGCCAGCGTGGCCGGTCCTTTGGGAGAGGTACTGTTTTCCACTGAAGATGTCACCTACCAGCCACTGAAACCCGGAGAGCGCAGTCCTCGCGAGCAGATTCTGATGATCTTGCTCGAGGAGCATCACAACCCCCGGTATCTGGAGATATTCAAGGCTTATCTGGATACTCGTGACGAGTGGGTGGGTTTGCCCTTCGTCGAGTTTCTGCAGCGCTGCGCCCTCTATCTGCAAGGGCCTGCGGTCGTCGTGGGTAATGCCGTGGGCATCGTGATGACGGATATGCTCAAGCAATTCGGCGAGCGCGTTGATGATTGGCAAACCCGCTACGGACAGGATCCACATGACAATGGTTCTACGGATCCCACGCACTCACAGCTGGCGAAAGATCACACTGAACACCCGCTGCATCTGCTCGCAGGTTCTTTGGCATCACACGCTGTCGGGCAAGTGGCTGCGGCGATGGTGGCTTACTGGGAAGGGGACAGCAGCGCGGACCCGGTTCGAGTAGCAAGTGCGTATTTTTGCCATCCGCAAAACAGTCACTGGCAAGACGCAGAAATCGCGGCGTGGGCGACTGGCAATCCCGCTGACTTGCGCCGCAGCCAGTCCAAGACTGAGCTGTTCGAGATTTACAAGGCCATCTGCGGTGCCAGACGTGCCGCAGTCGATCAAATGGGAAAAGACGGCAAGGCATATCTCATGTTTCTGCGAGGCGAGTTACTGGACAAGAATTCGCCGCTGTGGATCATCAACTCGCTGACGCCGGCTGGCAAGCTGACCCGGGACGTGCTCAAGTACCTTAAGCTCATCTGAACCTGACCCGGACCAAGCGACCATCCACCGCAGCACTCGGCATCCTGTCTCGGCCGTGTCGGTCGACACGTCGGCAGGATGCCTTTGCGGTCATGTGGCCGATCCTTTCGCACACTGGCGCCGCAGGCAGTTCAACAGCTGTGGCGCTTTGACGCACTTTGACGGAAACCTGCGCCGCATTGGTTATACTCGCTTCGATTCGCCTGGAGCGCTCATCAGGAGAGCTCATGCTCGCCCCTTTACAACTGCTTTCCGCAACCCGTCAGAACCTCTGGCGGCTCACATTCATCCGGATTCTGGTCCTGGGCGCTCAAGCCGGCTCGGTCGGCTTCGCCTACCTGTTCGATCTGTTGCATCTGCCGTGGCTGCAGCTGGATATCACGCTGGGGTGTTCGGCCATCGTCTGTCTGCTGACCGCGATAAGGCTGCGTACTTCCTGGCCGGTGACCGAGCTCGAATACGCCGTGCAGTTGGCCTTCGACCTGTTTATCCACAGCGCGCTGCTGTATTTCTCCGGCGGGTCGACCAACCCGTTCGTTTCTTATTACTTGGTGCCCTTGACCATCGCCGCCGTCACGCTGCCGTGGCGGTACTCGCTGATTCTTTCCGGCATCGCTCTGGCGCTTTACACCTTGATGCTGGCCAACTTCTACCCGGTCGAAGCCTTCGCCATCGCCCGCGAAAAAATGCAGATCTACGGCATGTGGCTGAGTTTCGCGCTGGCTGCCGGGGTGATTACCTTCTTCGCGGCGCGGATGGCGGAGGAATTGCGCCGTCAGGAGCAGATGCGTGCGCTGCGCCGCGAAGAAGGCGCCCGCGATCAGCAGCTGCTCGCCGTGGCCACTGAAGCCGCAGGCGCGGCCCATGAGCTGGGCACACCGCTGGCGACCATGAGCGTGCTGCTCAAGGAGATGCAACAGGACCACAAGGATCCGGCGCTGCAGGAAGATCTTTCGGTGCTTCAGGATCAGGTCAAGCTGTGCAAGGAGACGCTGCAGCAACTGGTGCGCGCCGCCGAGGCCAACCGCCGTCTGAAAGTCCAGGAACAGACCGTCACGCATTGGCTGGATCAGGCACTCAATCGGTGGCACCTGATGCGCCCCGAAGCCAGCTATCGTTTCCAGCGGCTGGGGCAGGGCGAGGTACCGATGGTCGCGCCGCCGCCCGATCTGACCCAGGCGCTGCTGAACTTGCTGAACAATGCCGCAGACGCCTGCCCGGAGGGGCTGGAAGTGAACCTGGACTGGAACGCTTCGGAGATTCGCATCAGCATCCGCGATCATGGGGCCGGCGTGCCGCTGGCCGTCGCCGAACAGATTGGCAAACCGTTTTTTACCACCAAAGGCAAAGGCTTCGGTCTGGGCCTGTTTCTGAGCAAGGCCAGCGTGACTCGCGCAGGTGGCTCGGTGAAACTCTATCCTCACGAGGAAGGCGGCACGCTCACCGAGCTGCGTCTACCCCGGAACGCAACAGGAGATGAAGCATGACTGATGAAATCCAGGTCGAAGGCGAAGAACTGCCGCACCTGTTGCTGGTGGACGACGATGCCACCTTCACCCGCGTGATGGCGCGCGCCATGGCCCGCCGTGGCTTCCGGGTCAGTACCGCCAGCTCCGCCGAGGAAGGGCTGACCCTCGCGCAGCAGGACATTCCCGACTATGCGACTGTCGACCTGAAGATGGAGGGCGACTCCGGCCTGGTGTTGCTGCCCAAGCTGTTGGAACTGGACCCGGAAATGCGGGTCCTGATACTGACCGGTTATTCGAGCATCGCTACCGCTGTCGAAGCGATCAAGCGCGGCGCCTGCAACTACCTGTGCAAACCGGCCGATGCCGATGATGTGCTGGCGGCACTGCTCTCCGAGCATGCCGATCTGGATACCCTCGTGCCGGAAAACCCGATGTCGGTGGACCGCTTGCAGTGGGAACATATTCAGCGCGTGCTGACCGAGCACGAAGGCAACATCTCGGCTACCGCGCGGGCTCTGGGCATGCATCGGCGCACGCTTCAACGCAAGCTGCAGAAGCGACCGGTCCGTCGTTAAGCATGGATCGCTTCATAAAGATTTCTTCATGGAAGACCGTCAGTGGCGTCTGGCACATTGGTGCCAACGCCATTCAATGCCTGCCGCCGAGCCTTCACCATGAATTTTGATATCGATGAATCCAGGGTCAACGACGCTGTGACCGGAAGTTTCTTTTCCAGGGTCTGGAAGTTGGTCACGCCCTACTGGCGCAGCGAAGAAAAGGGCATGGCCTGGGTCTTGCTGATTGCCGTCATCGCGCTGTCGTTGTTCAGCGTGTTCATCTCCGTGCTGGTCAACAGTTGGTACCGGGACTTCTACAACGCGCTGCAGAACAAGGATCTTGGAGCGTTCACTCACCTGATCCTGTATTTCTGCGGCATCGCTGCCATCGCCATTCTCGGCGCGGTCTATCGCCTGTACCTCACGCAGATGCTCACGATTCGCTGGCGTCGCTGGCTGACCGAAAAGCATTTCACCAAATGGCTTTCGCACAAGAATTACTACCGGCTGGAGCAGGGCGGGTACACCGATAACCCTGACCAGCGCCTGTCCGAAGACCTGAACAACTTCACGTCCGACACTCTCAGCCTGAGCCTTGGTCTGCTGCGGACCGTGGTCAGTCTGGTGTCGTTTTCGGTCATTCTGTGGGGCGTTTCCGGCAGCATCGAACTGTTCGGCATCACGATTCCCGGATACATGTTCTGGGCCGCGCTTCTCTACGCCGCAGTCGGCAGCTGGCTGACGCATCTGATCGGCAAGCGACTCATCGTCCTGAGCAACCAGCAACAGCGCTACGAGGCCGACATGCGTTTCTCGCTGGTGCGGGTTCGCGAGAATGCCGAAAGCATCGCGCTGTCCGATGGCGAGGCCAACGAGAATCAGCGTCTGAGCGCGCGGTTCGGCATGGTCTGGAGCAACTTCTGGACCATCATGAAGGTGCAGAAGCGCCTGACGTTCTTCACTGCGGGCTATTCACAGATCGCCATCGTGTTCGCCTTCGTCGTGGCCGCGCCGCGCTACTTTGCCGGCAAGATCGAGCTGGGCGAGCTGATGCAGATCAACTCGGCGTTCGGCAACGTGCAAGAGAACTTCAGTTGGTTCATCGACGCGTACACGCAGCTGGCATCGTGGCGCGCGACCTGTGATCGTCTACTCAGCTTCCGCCAGGCCATGGATGAAAACGAGGCGCGCGTGCCGGACATCAAGGTCAGCCATGAGAGCAATGGTCTGCATCTGGAAGGGTTGGCGCTGTCGCTGGTGGGCGGCCGGCAGTTGCTCGATAACGCCAATATCGACATAGCCGCTGGCGAGAAGGTCATGCTCAGCGGCCGCTCCGGCAGCGGTAAAAGTACCTTGCTGCGCGCCATGGGTGGGCTCTGGAACGAAGGTCACGGTGCAGTTCGGCTGCCGGCGAAACGCGCGTTTTTCCTGCCGCAGAAACCGTATCTGCCCATCGGCACGTTGCGCGAGGCCTTGAGTTATCCACAAGCGCCCGAAGTGTACCCGGCCGAGCGCTTTGCCCAGGTGCTGGAAACCTGCCGCCTGAACTATCTGGTTTCGCGCCTGGACGAGAGCAATCACTGGCAGCGCATGCTGTCTCCAGGCGAACAACAGCGGGTCGCGTTTGCGAGGGCCTTGCTGTTCGCGCCCGATTGGCTGTATCTGGACGAAGCGACATCGGCGATGGACGAGGAAGACGAGGCGGCGTTGTATCAGGCCCTGCTCGATGAGTTGCCCGGTCTGACCTTACTGAGCATCGGGCATCGCAGCAGTCTGAAGCGTTTCCATCGTCGCCACCTGCGCATCGATGGCGGCCAGTTGCGTGAGCAGCCGCAGACTGAAAGCGTGGTTTGAGGTCGCTGACGCCAAAGTGCCGCAAAAACCTACGAACTCGCCGGGTTTGTTATGTGATCGTACAACCCGGTGAGCTATGATGAATCTTTCACCGATTTAGAGATGCATGTTGGATATGGAAAATCAGAGTGCTCCGCCTCGCGCCCGCAGAAAGCACCGCAGCCTCGCGCAAGAGTTGGTAACCGAACTCTCCGAGCGCATTCGCAACGGCGAACTCAAGCGCGGCGACAAGCTGCCTACCGAGTCCGCGATCATGGAAGAGCAGGGCGTCAGTCGCACCGTCGTGCGTGAAGCGATTTCACGTTTGCAGGCCTCCGGTCTGGTGGAGACACGCCACGGCATCGGCACTTTCGTTCTCGATACGCCGAGCCCCAGCGGTTTCCGCATCGATCCAGCCACTATCGTGACACTGCGCGACGTGCTGGCGATTCTTGAGCTGCGCATCAGCCTCGAAGTCGAATCCGCCGGCCTGGCAGCCCAGCGTCGTTCGGACGAACAACTGGCCGACATGCGCGCAGCCCTCGATGCGCTCAATGAAAGCGCGGCGCATGCCAGCGATGCCGTGGGGGCAGATTTCCAGTTCCATATGGCGATTGCCCTCTCCACCGGCAACCGTTACTTCACCGACATCATGAATCACCTGGGCACCAGCATCATTCCGCGCACGCGCCTGAATTCTGCGCGTCTGGCCCATGACGATCACCAGCACTACATGAATCGCCTGAGCCGCGAGCACGAAGAAATCTACGATGCCATCGCCCGCCAGGACTCCGACGCCGCCCGCGCCGCCATGCGCCTGCACCTGACCAACAGCCGCGAACGCCTGCGTCATGCTCATGAAGAGGCAGAATCGCAGCGCGCTTGAGGTCGGATGACCTGATGTTCTGCGTCCGCCATGCAAATCGTCGTGCTCTTACGCTGTCTGTAGGAGCGCGCTTGCCCGCGATCAGCCGCGCAGCGGCAGTGAATAGGCGCCGCGTCGTTCCAGACAGATCGGGTTATCAAGGTTGCTACCGCTGAACGGCAGATCGCGGGGAGGCGCGCTCCCTCAGTCTGAAACGATCGTGAGATCAGGACTTTCGCCAGGATCACCATTCATCTCCTCGCCAATTAAATTATCGAGCCCCTATTGAGAGATGTCATTCCTAGTTGTACGATGACTTACGACATCAGCGCAGGACTGGTGATCCATTCATACAATTAGCTTCTCAGGGTGTTCGAATAATGAATCCACAAGAACTGAAGTCCATCCTTTCCCACGGTCTGCTGTCCTTCCCGGTTACCGATTTCAACGCTCAGGGCGATTTCCATCGCGCTGGGTATATCAAACGTCTTGAGTGGCTGGCCCCGTACGGCGCTTCCGCACTCTTCGCTGCGGGCGGTACAGGCGAATTCTTCTCCCTGACCAGCGGCGAATATTCTGAAATCATCAAGACTGCCGTCGACACCTGCGAAAAGTCCGTGCCGATTCTGGCGGGCGTGGGTGGTCCTACCCGTCAAGCCATCGAGATGGCTCAAGAAGCTGAGCGTCTGGGCGCCAAAGGCCTGCTGCTGCTGCCTCACTACCTGACCGAAGCCAGCCAGGACGGCGTTGCCGCTCACGTTGAAGCGGTCTGCAAATCGGTCAAGATCGGTGTTGTTGTCTACAACCGTAACGTCTGCCGCCTGACCCCTGCGCTGCTGGAGCAACTGGCCGAGCGCTGCCCTAACCTGATCGGCTACAAAGACGGCCTGGGCGATATCGAGCTGATGGTTTCGATCCGTCGCCGCATGGGCGATCGTTTCTCCTACCTCGGCGGTCTGCCTACCGCTGAAGTTTACGCAGCAGCCTATAAGGCGCTGGGCGTGCCGGTTTACTCCTCGGCCGTTTTCAACTTCGTACCGAAGCTGGCGATGGACTTCTACCACGCTATCGCCAAGGACGACCACGCCACTGTCGGCAAGCTGATCGACGACTTCTTCCTGCCATACCTGGACATCCGTAACCGCAAAGCCGGCTACGCGGTGAGCATCGTCAAAGCGGGCGCGAAAATCGCCGGTTACGACGCAGGTCCAGTCCGCGCTCCGCTGACTGACCTGACCAAAGAAGAGTTCGAAATGCTCGCTGCACTGATGGACAAGCAAGGCCAGCAGTAAGCGCTGACCCTTCGCAAAACCGCTGAGCGATCAGCGGTTTTTTGCCGTCGGGGCCTTGTTTTCCCACGTACCGAATCTTTCGAGCAGTTCGCGCAGGCAAGGCCGCTTGTGCGTGAGTTTTACCCCAGGCGTCACCGTGACACATGCTTCAATCGCATCTGGATTTAGGGGCAGAGGCGAGCAGCACACACATAAAAGATCGTTTAACCCGCGCAAAAAAATAATTAGTGGGAGTTTCGAACATGCAAAAATCCAAGCCGACGCACGTCCGCTATTTGATTCTGCTCATGCTTTTTCTGGTGACCACAATCAACTACGCCGACCGTGCCACCATCGCCATCGCTGGCTCCAGTCTGCAGAAAAGCCTCGGCATCGACGCCGTCACTCTCGGTTACATCTTCTCCGCTTTTGGTTGGGCCTACGTCGCCGGTCAGATCCCTGGCGGCTGGTTGCTTGACCGTTTCGGTTCCAAAAAAGTTTACGCATTGAGCATCTTCACCTGGTCGCTGTTCACCGTGCTGCAAGGCTATGTCGGTGAATTCGGTCTTTCCACCGCCATCGTCGCGCTGTTCATGCTGCGCTTTCTGGTGGGGCTGGCCGAGGCGCCGTCCTTTCCGGGCAACGCCCGCATCGTCGCTGCGTGGTTCCCGACTTCCGAGCGCGGCACGGCTTCGGCGATCTTCAACTCGGCGCAGTACTTCGCGACCGTGCTGTTCGCGCCCATCATGGGCTGGATCGTGTTCACCTTCGGCTGGCAGCATGTGTTCATCGTCATGGGCGGCATCGGCATCCTGTTCTCGCTGATCTGGCTGAAAGTCATTCACAGCCCGCGCGCTCACCCGATGATCAACAAGGAAGAGCTTGACCACATCGCCAGCAACGGCGGCATGGTCGACATGGATAACGATCAGGGCAAAGGCAAAAGCGGTGGCCCGAAATGGGACTACGTGAAGCAACTGCTGACCAACCGCATGATGCTTGGCATCTACCTGGCCCAATACTGCATTAACGGCATCACCTACTTCTTCCTGACCTGGTTCCCGGTGTACTTGGTTCAGGAGCGCGGCATGACCATCCTCAAGGCCGGTTTCATCGCCTCGTTGCCTGCGATCTGCGGCTTCATCGGTGGTGTACTCGGCGGGATCATTTCCGACTACCTGTTGCGTCGCGGCAAATCGCTGACGTTTGCGCGCAAGGCGCCGATCATTGGCGGCCTGCTGCTCTCCACTTCCATCGTGACCTGCAACTATGTGGATATCGAATGGGTCGTGGTCGGCTTCATGGCACTGGCCTTCTTCGGTAAAGGCGTTGGCGCACTGGGTTGGGCGGTCATGTCCGACGCATCGCCGAAACAAATCGCAGGTCTTAGCGGCGGTCTGTTCAACATGTTCGGTAACATCGCATCGATCACCACCCCGATCGTCATCGGCTACATCATCAGCTCCACCGGCTCTTTCAAATGGGCACTGGTGTTCGTCGGCGCCAACGCGCTGGTGGCGGTGATCAGCTACGTGTTCATCGTGGGCGAAATCAAACGTGTGGAATTGAAAGACACCCCAGCGCAGGGTGGATTGCGAGCCAGCGAAATAGGCGAAGTTTCCCAAGCCAAAAGCTGAGCTGAAGCGAAAAACTGAGGAAAACCGTGATGAACTTGATTCAACATGCCGACTCGCCACGTTACATCCGCTTGCATGAGCGCGATAACGTTGTCGTCGTGGTCAATGACCAGGGCGTTCCGGCGGGGACAGAATTCGACAATGGTCTGGTGACCATCGATAACGTGCCGCAGAGCCACAAGGTCAACACTGTGGACATTCCTGAGGGCGGTCCGGTGATTCGTTACGGGCAGACCATCGGGTATGCCCTGCAGCCAATTCCGCGCGGCAGTTGGGTCAAGGAAGATCAGTTGCGCATGCCGAGCGCGCCGCCGCTGGACAGCTTGCCGCTGTCCACCGAGGTGCCGGGCAAGGGCGAGCCGCTGGAAGGCTTCACGTTCGAAGGTTATCGCAACGCCGACGGCACCGTCGGCACGCGCAATATCCTGGGCATCACCACGACGGTGCAGTGCGTCACCGGCGTGCTGGACTTCGCCGTCAAACGTATCCGCGAGGAGCTGCTGCCCAAGTACCCGAACGTCGATGACGTGGTGGCAATCACTCACACCTACGGGTGTGGCGTGGCGATCACGGCCAAGGACGCGTACATCCCGATCCGCACTGTGCGCAATCTGGCGCGCAACCCGAACCTGGGTGGCGAGGCGCTGGTCATCGGTCTCGGCTGCGAGAAACTGCAGGCCGACCAGGTGATGCATCAGAACGACCCCTCGGTCGATCTGAGCGAGGAGTGGATGTACCGCCTGCAGGATTCCAAGCACGGCTTCAATGAAATGATCGAGCAGATCATGGAACTGGCCGAAACCCGTTTGAAAAAGCTCGATCAGCGTCGTCGCGAAACCGTGCCGGCGTCCGAGCTGATTCTGGGCATGCAGTGTGGCGGCAGTGATGCATTTTCCGGCATCACCGCCAACCCTGCCCTGGGCTACGCCTCCGATCTGCTGCTGCGCGCTGGTGCGACCGTGATGTTTTCGGAAGTGACCGAAGTGCGTGACGCGATCTACCTGCTGACCTCCCGCGCCGAGACCACGCAAGTGGCCGAAGAACTGGTGCGCGAAATGGACTGGTACGACCGTTATCTGGCCAAGGGCGAAGCGGACCGCAGCGCCAACACCACGCCGGGCAACAAGAAAGGCGGGTTGTCGAACATTGTCGAGAAGTCCCTGGGATCGATCGTCAAATCCGGCAACAGTGCGATCAACGGGGTGCTTGGCCCTGGCGAGCGGGTCAATCGCAAAGGCCTGATCTTCTGTGCCACACCGGCCAGCGATTTTGTCTGCGGCACGCTGCAGCTGGCAGCCGGCATGAACCTGCATGTGTTCACGACCGGCCGCGGTACGCCGTATGGCTTGGCGATGTCACCGGTGGTCAAGGTTTCGACCCGGACCGAACTGGCCCATCGCTGGCCTGACCTGATCGACATCGATGCCGGGCGCATTGCCACCGGTCGCGCCAGTATCGAGGACCTGGGTTGGGAGCTGTTCCATTTCTATCTTGATGTCGCCAGCGGCAAGAAGAAGACCTGGACCGAGCACTATCGTCTGCACAACGACATCACCCTGTTCAACCCGGCACCGATTACCTGATTCAACCCTCTCAGCGAACAAGCCGCATCCTGTAGGAGCGCGGCTTGTCCCGCGAACGGCACGATGTCGTTGTGACCCCGGCAGAGTGGACGTGCCGGATAAGTTGGATGGTCAGCGACTGCCCTGCAGCCAATCGCGAGACAAGTCACGCTCGTGCAAATACTCCTGCAATATCTTCCATCTGCCGTCTGTCAGGCCTTAATGCCGCCCATGCTCCTTATGGTGTGGATGCTCTGCGCAGAAACGCGCCAGGGTCAGCACGCTTCGGGTGATCGGCATCGGTAAGTTCACCTTCTCGGCCAGTTCAAGAACCGCGTCTCCAATCGCCGCCAGCTCAAGCGGCAGTCCTTTGTCGAAGTCCTGCAGCATCGAGGTGCGAACAGCGCCCATGCTGGCGCCGAACTGCATGAATGTCGTCGGCTCCATGCTCAGCTTCGCCTCGTAAGCCGCCGCCACTTGCATCGCTTCATTGAACGTCGCCAGCGCCAGTTCGCGCATCTGCGCATGACCGTAAATCTGCTCAAGCGTCGCGCCCGTGACCACTGACACCGGGTTCGATGTCAGGTTGGCGATGATCTTGGTCCACAGCTGATCGCGTATCCGGTCAGTCCCCTGCGCCTCGATTCCGGCACTTTCGATCAGCGCTCGCAGGCCTTCCAGGCGCGGCGTCAGCTGATTGTCCAGTTCGCCGAGAATGATGCGATACGGGTTATGGGTCTTCACCACGGCAGGCGCCGAACTCTGCGCGGTGATGAACACCACGCAACCAATCAGCCTGGAGAAATCGAGCGTGTCGGTGAGGCTGCCGTCCGGATCCACGGCGTGCACCCGATTGCCTTCGAAACGGCCGCCCTCGCCATGGAAATACCACCACGGAACCCCGTTGATGACCGGTACCACCAGCGTCTCGGGGCCAATCAGCGGAGCAATGTTGGGCAGCAGCCCGCTCAGCGACGGCGCCTTGGTGCACAGGAACAGCACGTCTTGCTCGCCAAGCTCGGCAGCGCTGTCGCTGGCATTGACCTTCACGTGATGGCGACCCTGCAGGTCTTGCAGATGAATGCCATTGCGCTGCAGCGCCGCGAGTGTGCGACCGCGGGCGAACACATTGACCGGGCGCCCGGTCAGCGCGATGCGCGCGGCCAGCGTGCAACCGATGGCACCCGCGCCGGCAATGCAAATGCGCGTTGAGGGAAAACCCATGATGACTCCCGTGATGCGGAAACGGTGTTGGACGAGGCGAGCAATATCGCCTGAATCGACTTGTAATGCCGAGGATTCTACGGCAGCCACGCGTCCGCTGGTCACTTGTCACGAACTTCGTCCGCGCGCGGCTGATCCCTATTTCATGTCCCTCAGAAGCCGTAACTCTGGGTGGTTTGCTTGCCAGACAAGGAGAAGTTCATGCGTGCACTGACTTACCACGGCGCTCACGATGTGCGTGTCGAGACCGTTGCAGACCCTATCATTCAGGAACCCGATGACGTGTTGCTGAAGGTGACGGCCACGGCTATCTGCGGCTCTGACCTGCACTTGTTCCGGGGCAAGATACCGGCGACGGAGCAGGGCGATATCTTCGGTCATGAGTTCATGGGGATCGTGGAAGAAGTGGGGCCACAGGTCACCGCCGTCAAACCGGGTGACAGGGTCGTGATTCCCTTCGTGATTGCCTGTGGCAGTTGCTTCTTTTGCCAGATGGATGCGTTCGCCGCCTGTGAAACCACCAACACAGGGCGCGGAGCAATCCTCAACAAAAAGTCCATTCCACCGGGCGCGGCGTTGTTCGGCTTCAGCCATTTGTATGGTGGCGTGCCGGGCGGCCAGGCCGAGTACGTGCGCGTGCCCAAAGGCAACGTCGGGCCGTTCAAAGTGCCGGGCACACTGGCGGACGAGAAGGTGCTGTTCCTGAGCGACATTCTGCCCACTGCCTGGCAGGCCGTACTGAATGCTGGCGTGAAGGCGGGTTCCAGTGTTGCCATCTATGGCGCGGGTCCGGTGGGATTACTCAGCGCAGCCTGTGCGAAAATGCTCGGTGCCGAGAAGATCTTCATGGTCGATCATCACCCGTACCGGTTGGCGTACGCGCAATTCACGTACGGCGTGATCCCGATCAATTTCGATGAAGACGATGACCCGGCCGATACCATCATTCGCCAGACCCCCGGCATGCGCGGGGTGGACGGGGTCATCGACGCAGTGGGTTTCGAGGCCAAAGGCAGCACGACGGAAACCATTCTTGCCACGCTGAAGCTCGAAGGCAGCAGCGGCAAGGCGTTGCGTCAATGCATCGCAGCCGTGCGGCGCGGCGGCACAGTCAGCGTGCCTGGTGTCTATGCCGGGTTCATCCACGGCTTCATGTTTGGCGACGCGTTCGACAAGGGGCTGACCTTCAAAATGGGTCAGACCCACGTGCATCGTTATCTGCCTGAGCTCCTTGAGCACATCGAAGAGGGCAGGCTGGCGCCCGAAGCGATCATCACGCACCGGATGTCGCTGGAAGAGGCGGCCGAAGGGTACGCCATCTTCGACAAGCGCGAGGAGGACTGCCGCAAGGTCATTCTTACCCCAGGCTTTGACAGCCGGGTGGATCCTTCCGTCAATGATGCGCAGCTGTAAGGCGGGCCGAGGTTGAATGCACCGCTGCATTCAGCCGACCTGCGGGAGGTTTGTTCCGCAGGTCGGCTGCGTCACGGCTTCAGGAATACGATGCGGCGTGGTGCGGATAATCCACCAGACGCGAGCCGATGACCATTTCACTGATCCAGTCGGTCAACAGCGTCGTGTAGGCGTGCTGGCTGGTGTCACTGCTCAGGCCGTGATCAGCGCCATCGAGCAGCCGGTAGGTCAGCGAATGCGCCAGATCAAAGGCCGTTCGGTAGCTCATCAGCGTCGCGTGGGGCACATAGTCGTCCTGTTCGGATTCGACCAGCAACACATCACCCTTGAAGTCCTTGCACGCAGCCAGCGCCCGGTTATCCGCCGCAGTCACCGCCGAGCGTCGGTAATGGGCCAGCTTGTCGCGGTCCAGTGCTTGTTTGGGCATGTCCCAATCGGCATCCCAGTACAACGCCGGCACGCGCAGGGCCAGCCAGCGCACCGGGCGCATGCCGCTGAGGATGGTCGCCAGATAACCTCCGTAACTGCTGCCGATCACGGCGATGGCGTTGTTGTCGACCGCGGGATGGCTCGCGAGTCTGTCATACGCCGCCAGCAAGTCTTCCATGCTGTGCTCGCGGGAAACCGACGCACGCATTTCATGGGTGCGTTCGTGTCCACGCAGATCGAAGGTCAGGCACACGCATCCCAGACCGGTGATGTTCTTGGCTCGCGCCAGATCGCGCTGCTGGCTGCCGCCCCATCCATGGACGAAAAGAATGCCGGGCATCTTGGCGCCCGGCGTGAGGATCGTGCCGGAGATGTGGTCGTCGCTGACGCGAATGTCGATGGTTTCACTGCGTACGGTCATAAGGCTGGACCTGTGTGAATTTGCTGATAAGGCCGACATCCGGATCGTCGCCCTCGTAAAGAACATGAGCATCGGCGGGCAGCGTGGCTTGCCCGTAGATTTCATGGCTGGAGGCTGAAATGCGCTGCAATTGCGGATCTGCCGCGAAGGCGACCAGTGCCTCGACCTCCGCTGGACTCGCACCGCCGATCCGCCACGATTGCTCCAGCACGCCGGAACAGACCTGGCCCCGCGCGTTGGTGCCATGGGCGATGTCATAGTTGCGGCGTGAGGCCAGGAAGTCAGGAAAACAGTCCAGCGCCGCGCGCTCGTAACACATCGCCTGCGTCACCGAGCGACGCACGTCCGGATCGAGGTCGAGTTTGAGCAACGCGTCATAGTCGCCACGCACCAGCCACAATTGCGAGCCGCCATAGACGGTTTCGCCCGCGTTGTCTTCTGTCAGGCTCTGGGTGCCGTGGTAACTGACGGTCATGCCGGCGACCTGAACCTGTCCGACGCTGTAGGTGATGACGCCGGTCAGGTCCTCCTCCAGCACCAGACCCCATTCTTCCACTTCCCGCATGTCCTGCTGGGCGAGGGCGGCGTCCAGTTCCGCTTCGGACGTCACAACCCGCTGGCCGCGTCCTGCCGTCGCCAGCACTGGCTTGACGCGCACGGGACCGTCCTTGAGCAGCAGACGGCCTGCGCGCCTGGCATCGGCCTCATTGAACACGCTGAAACCGGCCAGTACGGCGTCCGCTGCGTCTTCGAAGAAACGATCGGACCAGCCTTCGGGCCGCGAAGTCGCGTCAGTGATCAAAGGATGGGAAATGGCTTTGGTTGCCATGAACGGGTAATCGATCAATCCACCGAAGAAATCGTCGACCGTGCGAATGTTCAGCGCTTCGCCTTGCCGTTTGCCGATCAGCGTGTCGGAAGGGATGTAATAGAGCGCGTGATCCTTGTGCAGGGCTGGGTCGTAAGCGCCTGCGAACGTTGCGCCCAACAGCCTGGCGATACGGTCGCCAAGGTCTTGTTGAACAACGGTTTCGTGGGTGGCGAGTTTTTTGTGGGTGGCCAGCAGAACAACTTCAGACTTAACAGTGCTGCGTGATCCGCTCATGGGCGAACTCCCTGTTGGCGCGCGTGTGGCGACGATGCAACCGAGACAATGCAACGGAGTATTGAGTCCAGCTTGCCGCCGATCTCGATGTGATCGAGCTGCATCGGCAAGCCAGACGCATCTCCAGATTCACCGGCAGCGTCAAGCCGCTTTGCGGATCGCGCTGATGAGTTCCTGCTTGGTCATCGTCGAACGACCGGAGATGTTCAGGCCTCGGGCCCGCTGCATCAGATCGACCCTGGTCTGCGCGTCCAGCGACTGTCCGCCGGTGTTGCGCGGGGCGCCTTGCTTGGCGGCAACCGCGCGTTTGGCCGAGTCCTTACGGTCGCGGGTTTTGGCGCTGGCGGACTTTTTCGTCCCGGAGCCGCCTTTCTTTTCGCCGCCGCCGGATTGTTTGTTCACAGTGGCCCAGGCGCGCGCTTCGGCTTCATCTTTGGACACGCCTTTGGATTCGTAGCTGTCTTCGATGTGCGCGGCTTTGCGCTTCTGTTCAGTGGTGTACTTGTCTTTGTTTTGTGTGGGCATTTTCAGTCTCCCATTTCATTTCGATGCGGCGCGCGTGCTGCGCCGCTCATGACGTATGAAGAGCATCAAGCCACGTAGTTCCTCGGCGCTGATCAATGGTCAGAGGTCTCGCCAGCCATTTGCCGCGCCGCATCGGCTTCGCATTCGGGGAACGGTTTGGTGTGATCCGCTTCTTCTCGGTCGCCCATCGCCTTGTACTTCTTGCGCAGTTCGTGCAGCTCTTTCTGGTCGAGATTGTCCAGGCTCAGTACGGCGTTCTGTGCGTCTTTGGTGACGCGCAGCAGCTCATCGATCTTGATGTGCAGTTGATCGGTGTCGCGGTTTTGAGTGTTTTGAATGAGGAACACCATCAGAAAAGTGATGATGGTCGTGGAAGTGTTGATGATCAGCTGCCAAGTGTCGTTGTAATGAAACAGCGGCCCGGTCGCCGCCCACACGCAGATCAGAAACACAGCGACGAGAAAGGTCCGAGGGCTGCCGGTCCATTTCGACAATGCCTGTGCGAACTTGGAAAATGTCATTACCGGTGTCCTTAACTTTGGAAAGAGATATCCAAATGACCATAGTAGGTTGTTGAAATTTCTTCTTACAAAATTAAATCGGGCAAGCGGCGCGTCAGGTCCAGCCGAAGACATCCCTGGCGTTGTCGGAGCTGACCTGTGCCAGTTGCTGTGGCGTCACGTTAAGCCATTCGGACAGCGCCACGCAGATGTCGGGCAAATGCTCGGGACTGTTGCGCTGGCCGGGGTACATGGCAGGCGCCATGTCGGGAGAATCGGTCTCCAGCACCACGCTGCTCAAGGGCAGCTCGGCGATGACGCGGTGCATGCGCAGGGCTTGAGGCCATGTTGCAGCGCCGCCGAGCCCGAGCCTGAAACCCAGCTTGATGTATTCCTTCGCTTCCTCCCGACTGCCTGCAAACGCATGGACGATGCCATTGCGTCTGAGCTTGAAACGCTTGAGCGCGGCAATCGTGTCGGCGTGACTGCGACGCACGTGCAGCAGCACCGGCAGGTCGAAGTCGGCGGCCATTTGCAACTGGGCGTCGAACAGGCGCTGTTGCTGCTGGCGATCCAGCGATTCGACGTAGTAATCCAGGCCGATCTCGCCCACGGCGCACAGTTTGGGATGCCCGGCCAGATGCGCCAGCCTGTCGCGCAGGTCTTGAAGATGCTCCGGGCGATGCTCGTCCAGGTAAATCGGGTGCAAGCCCAGCGCGGCGTAAACCGCTGGCTCGCGCAACGCCAGATCCCACACCCGTTGCAGATTGCGCTGATAGACGCCAAGCACCACGAGACGCTCCACGCCCAATCGCCGGCAGTGGTCGAGCACGCTTGCCCGATCGGCGTCGAAGTCGTCGAAATCCAGGTGCGTGTGGGTGTCGATGAGCTCCACGCTCAGGCCTCGTGAATGCGCTGCTTGAAGGTCCGCACGATGGCGTGCACGCCGGGTTCGTACTGATCCTGCTCGACCGCCGACAGCGCCAGCGCGAGCGCCTTTTCTGCGATCAGATGATGCTGCTGGGCCATGGCGTTGACCGGGAGCGGCAGGAAATCGAGCAACTGCGTGTCACCGAATGTCCCCAGATGCAGTTGATCGGGATTGAGCCGACGCTGATGCAGCAGATCGAAGACGCCCTGCAACAGAACGTAAGACGTAGTGATCAGCGCATCGGGAAAGTACCCGAGCCGGTCCAGCATATCGCTGGCCAGTTGCAGGCCGCATGCGCGACTGAAGGCCTCGCCGTGTTCGATGATGACTGAGCCGGTGAAGCCTTCCAGCGCATCTTCGAAACCTCCGGCCCGCGCCTGACTGACGCTCAGTTCCGGCCGTGCGCCGATCAGGGCAATGTGCTGTGGCCGGGTTTCCAGCAGGCTGCGGGTCAGTTGTTGGCTGGCGTCGTGGTCGTCGCTGACTACCGAACAGAAGTGCGCCGGGTCCATTTCCCGGTCGATGGCGATGACCGGGGTACCTTGCTGTTGCAGCGCCCGATAGCTGTCGTCGCTGGCGGGCAGACAACTGGCGACGAATAATGCATCGCAGCGCCGGGCACGAAACAGCTGCAACAACTGCAATTCGCTGATGGGATCATCGTCGGAACTGGCGATGAGCAACTGGTAGCCGCGAGCGCGAGCGCCTTGTTCCAGTTGCTTGGCGATGCGCGCGTAGCTGGGGTTTTCCAGATCGGGCAGGATGAACCCCAGAGTGCGTGTATGGCGACTGCGAAGGCCCGCCGCCTGCGGGTTGGGGCGGAAGCCATGCGCCTCGACCACCGCTCGCACACGCTCGACCGTTGCATTGCTGATGCGCTGCTGTTCGGCCTTGCCGTTGATCACGTAGCTGGCCGTGGTCACGGAGACACCCGCCAGACGCGCAATATCACTGAGTTTCAAGCCGAACATTCCTTTTGTCGTTGGCAGGTGCCGAGATTTTCACCCATTCGTGGGCATCATTACAGCAGACCGTCGTCAGGATTGAAGCTACAGGGTTTTTGAGGATTCTTCCTACATCATTCGACCAGCTGAGCTTCAAACTGCCGAGATTATCGAGTAACGTGCGCGGCGAATCAGATTAAACGATTCAGCATGCGTGTTTATTGCTGAAAACAGGTAAAACTTCGGTGTCCGTACCGATGTCGATTGAAGCGCCCGGTCACGATGCCCGGTCTACAACAAGAATCACGCGCACCGTGCGCGGCACAGGAGAACGGCATGCTCGAACTCACCGTTGAGCAAATTTCCATGGATCAGTCGGCCGCGGACAAGCCCGCCGCGCTGCAACTGCTGGCCGATCGACTGGTCGCAGACGGACTGGTCGCCGAAGGCTATCTGCAGGGCCTGCAAGCGCGCGAGCAGCAGGGTTCGACCTTCCTCGGTCAAGGCATCGCGATCCCCCACGGCACGCCACAGACCCGCGATCAGGTGTTCGCCACCGGTGTGCGTCTGATGCAGTTTCCCCAAGGTGTGGACTGGGGCGAGGGGCAAACCGTATATCTGGCCATCGGCATCGCGGCGAAATCCGACGAACATCTGCGCTTGCTGCAATTACTGACCCGAGCTCTGGGCGAGACCGACCTGGGCGAAGCCCTGCGCCAGGCGAAAACGCCTGAAGCGTTGCTCGGCCTGCTGCAAGGTGCCCCGCAGGAACTGGCGCTGGATGCGCAGATGATCAGCCTCGGCGCCTCGGTGGACGATTTCGAAGAGCTGGTGTGGCGCGGCGCCAGGTTGTTGCGCCGCGCGGAGTGCGTCAACAACGGTTTCGCTGCCGTCTTGCAGCAAGTCGAGCCGTTGCCCCTGGGCGAGGGATTGTGGTGGCTGCACAGTGAGCAGATGGTCAACAAACCGGGCCTGGCGTTCGTCACGCCGGACAAGCCGATGCGTCATCTGGGCCAGCCACTCACCGGGCTGTTCTGCCTCGCCAGCCTGGGCGAATCCCATCAGGCGTTGCTCGAGCGCCTTTGTGCATTGTTGATCGAAGGTCGGGGTCATGAACTGGGGCAGGCCACCAGCAGCCGTGCCGTGCTCCAGGCGCTGGGTGGCGACGTTCCGCCAGACTGGCCGAGCGAGCGGGTGATACTGGCCAACGCCCACGGCCTGCATGCCCGCCCGGCGAAGATCCTTGCGCAACTGGCCAAAGGGTTCGAAGGCGACATTCGCGTGCGCGTGGTGGACGCCGTCGAGAACCCGGTGTCGGCCAAAAGCCTGAGCAAATTGCTGAGCCTGGGCGTGCGCCGTGGGCAGCTGCTTGAGTTCATCGTCGAGCCGAAGATCGCGACCGATGCCTTGCCTGCACTGGTCGGCGCGGTTCTCGAAGGGCTGGGCGAAGAGGTCGAGCCTTTCGCGACCCACAGCGCGCCGAAGCCGATGTCCGCGGTCATCGAGAAATCACCAGCCGCGCCCGCCGCTGGCGCGCAGATCCAGGCCGTCGCCGCCGCGCCGGGCATTGCCGTGGGACCCGCCCATGTGCACGTGCTGCCGGTGTTCGAGTACCCGCTGCAGGGCGAATCCTACAGCGTCGAGCGCGAACGGCTACACACAGCGCTGGCTCAGGTGCGTGCTGACATCGAACAGCTCATTGAGCGGAGCACCGCGAAAGCCATTCGGGAAATTTTCGTCACGCACCAGGAAATGCTCGCCGACCCGGAACTGGTGGACGCCGTTTCTCTGCGGATGAAGGAAGGCGAGAGCGCGGCGGCGGCGTGGATGAGCGTCATCGACGACGCCGCTCGGCAACAGGAACAACTCAAAGATGTACTGCTGGCCGAGCGAGCTGCCGACCTGCGTGACGTCGGACGCCGGGTACTGGCGCAGCTCTGCGGCGTCGACGACCTGGTCGAACCCAATGAGCCGTATATCCTGGTCATGGATGAAGTCGGGCCTTCCGATGTGGCGCGGCTTGATCCGGTGCGGGTGGCCGGCATTCTCACCGCGCGAGGTGGCGCCACGGCCCACAGCGCCATCGTGGCGCGGGCGCTGGGTATTCCGGCGCTGGTAGGCGCGGGCGATGCGGTGCTGCTGATCAAGTCCGGTACGACGCTGTTGATCGATGGCCAGCGTGGCCGTCTCGACGTCGCCCCGGATGAGCCGACGCTGCAACGCGCTTTGCTCGACCGCGACACCCGCGATCAGCGGCTCAAGGCTGCGGCCGCATTGCGCATGGAGCCGGCGATCACCCGGGACGGTCACGCCGTGGAAGTCTTCGCCAATATCGGCGACAGCGCAGGCACGCCGGCGGCAGTGGAGCAGGGCGCCGAAGGCATCGGCCTGTTGCGCACCGAATTGCTGTTCATGGCGCACAGCAGCGCGCCCGATGAGGCGACGCAAGAGGCCGAGTACCGGCGTGTGCTCGACGACCTGCAAGGGCGACCGCTGGTGGTGCGCACGCTGGATGTCGGTGGCGACAAGCCGCTGCCGTACTGGCCGATCGACAAGGAAGAGAATCCGTTTCTCGGCGTGCGCGGCATACGCCTGACCCTGCAACGGCCGGACATCATGGAAAGCCAACTGCGGGCGTTGCTGCGCGCTGCCGATAACCGGCCGCTGCGGATCATGTTTCCAATGGTCGGCACGGTCGAGGAGTGGCGCCAGGCCCGGGACATGACCGAGCGGCTGCGTGCGCAGATCCCGGTCAGCGATTTGCAACTGGGGATCATGATCGAGGTGCCGTCGGCGGCGTTGCTGGCGCCGGTGCTGGCAGCGGAAGTGGACTTTTTCAGCGTCGGCACCAACGACCTGACGCAATACACCCTGGCCATCGATCGGGGGCATCCGACCCTGTCCGCCCAGGCCGACGGCTTGCACCCGGCGGTCCTGCAACTGATCGACATCACCGTTCGCGCAGCCCACGCCCATGGCAAATGGGTCGGAGTGTGCGGCGAACTGGCGGCCGACCCGTTGGCCGTGCCGGTTCTGGTGGGGCTGGGCGTGGATGAATTGAGTGTCGCGGCGCGCAGTGTGGGCGAAGTCAAAGCCTGCGTCCGTGATTTGAATGTGGCCGATGCCCGGCGACTGGCGCAGGCCGCGCTGGCGGTCGGCAGCGCGGCGCAAGTGCGTGCCCTCGTGGAGGGGCTGTAATGGCGAAAATTCTGACATTGACCATGAACCCGGCGCTGGACCTGACCGTCCAGCTGGGCCCGCTGCACGTCGGCCAGGTCAACCGCAGCGAAGCCATGCTCTGCCACGCGGCGGGCAAAGGCATCAACGTCGCTCAAGTGCTGGCCGATCTCGGGCATGAGCTGACCGTTGCGGGCTTTCTGGGCGTCGACAACCAGCAGCCGTTCGAAACGCTGTTCGCCAGGCGCGGGTTCGTCGATGAGTTCGTGCGGGTGCCGGGCGAGACCCGCAGCAACATCAAACTGGCCGAAAGCAGCGGCCGGATCACTGACCTGAACGGCCCAGGCCCGGTCGTGAGCGAGCAGGCGCAGCAGGCGCTGGCGACCCGCATCGAACAGATTGCCAGCGATTTCGACGTTGTCGTCGTGGCGGGCAGTCTGCCCCGTGGCGTCGATGCGCAGTGGCTCAAAAACCTGTTGCTGCGCCTCAATGCGCTGGGCCTGAAAGTCGCGCTGGACACCAGCGGCGAAGCGCTGCGCGCGGGGCTGGAGGCATCGCCCTGGATGATCAAGCCCAACACTGAGGAGCTGGCCGACGCGCTCGATGCGCCGATCATCTCCATTGCGGCCCAGGCGCAGGCCGCCGCTGCGTTGCGTCAGCGGGGCATCGAACACGTGGTCATCTCTCAAGGCTCGGAAGGCGTGCACTGGTTCAGCGCAAACGTCGCGCTTCAGGCATTGCCCCCCAAGGTCAGCGTGGCTAGCACGGTCGGCGCAGGAGATTCGCTGCTCGCCGGAATGGTTCACGGCCTGCTCAGCGCCCACAAGCCCGAGCAGACCTTGCGCACGGCGACGGCCATCGCGGCGATGGCGGTGACCCAGATCGGCTTCGGCATCAACGACACTGTGCAGCTCAAACGGCTGGAAAGCGGCGTCAGCGTACGCACCCTGACCGCATGACAAGAGAGGAAGTGTGATGAAGTTAGCCATCGTTACGGCCTGTCCGAACGGCAAGATCAGCAGCGTCCTCAGCGCGCGTCTGCTGGATGCGGCTGCGCAGCGTCAGGGTTGGGAAACCTGCGTGGAGATTCACGATCCGCGCCATCCGGAAAAGCAGTTGTCGGCCGCCGACATCGACGCCGCTGACTGGATTCTGGTCGTCAACACCGGCCCGCTCGACCTCAACCGTTTCTCTGGCAAACGCCTGTACCAGGCCACGCCTTCGCGTGCGTTGCAGGACGTCGACGGGTTTCTGCGTTCCGCGGCTGAACTGGCGACCGTGCACACTGCCGTGGCGGGTCCGGTCTCAACCGGCACCGGCGCTCAGCCTCGGTTGGTGGCGGTCACGGCATGCCCGACTGGCGTGGCCCACACGTTCATGGCCGCTGAGGCAATCCAGCAGGCAGCCAAGAAGCTGGGTTACGTGCTGGATGTCGAAACACAAGGCTCGGTGGGGGCGCGTAATCCGCTCACCGCGCAGGCCATCGCCGATGCCGACGTGGTGTTGCTGGCCGCCGACATTGAAGTGGCGACCGAGCGGTTTGCCGGCAAGCGCATTTATCGTTGCGGCACCGGCGTCGCGCTGAAGCAATCGGAAGCCACGCTGAAAAAAGCCCTGGCCGAGGGCGAAGTCGAGTCCTCGCAATCAGCGGCAAAGGCACCTGCGAAGAAGGAAAAGACAGGCGTCTACAAGCATTTGCTCACCGGTGTGTCGTTCATGCTGCCCATGGTGGTGGCAGGGGGTTTGCTGATCGCGCTGTCGTTTGTGTTCGGCATTCACGCCGCGGATGAGCCCGGCAGCCTCGCCGCCGCGCTGAAGCAGATCGGCGCCGGTGCGGCGTTTCAGTTGATGGTGCCTCTGTTGGCCGGGTATATCGCCTATTCCATCGCCGATCGACCAGGCCTTGCGCCCGGCATGATCGGTGGATTGCTGGCGAGCACGCTAGGCGCGGGTTTCATCGGCGGGATCGTGGCGGGGTTTCTCGCCGGCTACAGCGCCTGGGCGGTCAATCGCTATGCGAAGTTGCCGGCCAGCGTCGAGGCGCTCAAACCGATTCTGATCATCCCGTTGCTGGCGAGCCTGTTCACCGGGCTGGTGATGATTTACGTCGTCGGCCAGCCGGTGGCGGACATGCTCGAGGGCCTGACTCACTTCCTCGACACCATGGGCACTGCCAATGCCGTGCTGCTGGGGGTTCTGCTCGGTGCGATGATGTGCGCCGATCTGGGCGGGCCAATCAACAAAGCGTCGTATGCGTTCTCGGTCGGGCTGCTGGCGTCGAGCAGCGGGGCGCCGATGGCTGCAACCATGGCGGCCGGTATGGTGCCGCCGATCGGCATGGGCATCGCCGCGCTACTGGCCCGGCGCAAGTTCGCGCAGAGCGAGCGGGAAGCGGGCAAAGCGGCGTTCGTGCTCGGCCTGTGCTTCATCTCCGAAGGTGCGATTCCCTTTGCCGCCAAGGACCCGCTGCGGGTGATTCCCGCAAGCATCGCAGGCGGCGCGCTGACGGGGGCGCTGTCGATGTTCTTCGGCTGCAAGCTGATGGCGCCCCATGGCGGTCTGTTCGTGCTGCTGATCCCGAATGCGATCAACCACGCGTTGTTGTACCTGCTGGCGATCGTCGCCGGCAGCGTGGTGACCGGCGTTCTGTACGCGTTACTCAAACGCCCGGAAGTCGTGGAACTGGATGCGGTGCCTGCTGGCGCTTGATGACCGAATGGACGGATATATTCGCGGGCAAGCGCGCTCCTACAGAGGATCACATTCAACTGTGGGAGTGAGCTTGCTCGCGAAGGCTGTGTGATGGACGCTAAATCTGTGTGGGATGTACCGGCCCATTCGTTAGCAAGCTCACTCCCACAGAGATCGCCGGTTATTCCCGAACTCTCCGGCCACACCCAACTCCCGTAGGAGCGCGCTTGCCCGCGAAGACTGACTTCCAGCCACTGCATCTCCACCGGACACGCCTGCTTCGCGGACAAGCTCACTCCCACAGGTGATGCGTACCTCCAATGCGTCGTCGCTGTCACATTCCCCCAACATTGCGTTGTTAGGTTCCTCTTTTGCCATTTGCTTGAGGGGGATAGAAATGACTCAGTTCGACCTGACCCGCCGCCGCATCATCCAGGCCGCCGGTGCCGGTCTGCTTTTACCGGGGCTGGCGCCTGCGGTGATCGCTTCGGTGAAAGACCGCCCGAAAATGACCGACGGCGTGCAGTCGGGTGATCTGCTTGGCGATCGTGCCATGGTCTGGAGCCGCAGCGATCGTCCGTCGCGGATGGTGGTCGAGTGGGACACGCGCAGCATGTTCACCCAGCCGCGCCGCGCGGTTTCGCTGCTCGCCGACCAGCGCACCGACTTCACGGCCCGCGTCGAACTCACCGGCCTGCCCACTGATCAAGCCATTTTCTATCGCGTGTTCTTCGAAGACGCCCAGACCGGCGTTGCCAGCGAGCCCTGGTTCGGTCATCTGCGCAGCGTGCCGCAGACGCGCCGCGACATTCGTTTCGTCTGGAGCGGCGACACCGTCGGCCAAGGCTTCGGCATCAATCCGGACATTGGCGGGATGCGCATCTACGAAGCCATGCGCCTGCGCTTGCCGGACTTCTTCATCCACAGCGGCGACACCATTTACGCCGATGGGCCGGTGCCTGCCGAAGTGGTCACCGAAGGCGGCAGGATCTGGCGCAACATCACCACCGAAGAAAAGAGCAAGGTTGCCGAGACCCTCGATGAGTATCGCGGCGCCTACCGCTACAACCTGATGGATGAAAACCTGCGCCGCTTCAACGCCGAGGTGCCGCAGATCTGGCAGTGGGACGACCACGAAGTGAGCAACAACTGGTCGCCAAGCAAGCAGTTGGATGACCGGTACAAGGTCAAGGACATTCAGTTGCTGGCCTCGCGAGGCCGCCAGGCGTTTCTCGAATACGCGCCGATGCGTTTGCAGAGTGCCGACAACGGGGGGCGCGTCTATCGCAAGCTCAGCTACGGGCCGATGCTCGACGTCTTCGTGCTCGACATGCGCAGCTATCGCGACGGCAACGATGCCAACCTGGCCGACAAGCCCGGACCGACCACGGCCTTTCTGGGGCGTGAACAACTCGACTGGCTCAAGCGCGAATTGCAGGGTTCCACGGCGCAGTGGAAGGTCATAGCCGCCGACATGCCGATCGGCCTCGGCGTGCCGGACGGTGAGATCAGCCCCGGCGTGATGCGTTGGGAAGCGATCGCGAACACTGACAACGGCGCGCCCAAAGGTCGCGAGCTGGAAGTCGCGGAGCTGCTCGGTTTCATGCGTCAGCAGAAGATCCGCGACACCGTCTGGCTGACCGCCGATGTGCACTACTGCGCCGCGCATCATTACCATCCGGATCAGGCCGTGTTCCAGGATTTCGATCCGTTCTGGGAGTTCGTCGCCGGGCCGCTCAACGCAGGAAGTTACGGGCCCAATCCGCTGGACAAGACTTTTGGTCCCGAACTGGTGTTCCAGAAAGCGCCGCCTGCGCAGAACACGTCGCCCTTTGCCGGATTTCAGTTTTTTGGCGAAGTGAACATCGACGGTCAGAGCGGCGAAATGACCGTGACTCTGCGGGATCTGGATGGCGTATCGGTGTTCGAGAAGAAGCTCGTGCCTGCGCAGGTTTGAGCCAGGCGCTGAATGAATGGGTGAGACCTTTGGAATGAGCCAACGGTCTTTAACGCCGCCTGCGATCTACGGCCTTACACCCGACGCTTTCCCGGCTGAAGCCGGTCCTACGAAAAGTTTGCGGTCTGTAGGACCGGCTTTAGCCTGGAAGTCGTCGGTGAATGCTGTGGAGATTCGCCGGCCCGGCGTCAGTCTTCGCAAGCTTGCTCACTTCCACACTTCCGCACGGGCCGATGTGACGGCTCCCTCCTGTGGTTGTACGATCACTTTGCAATTCTCGGTAACACTTAGCCGTTCCCTGGCCTATCATTAGCCACCTAACGACAGCTCAGGGTTTGGTGTGCATGCTGGCAATTTTTCTGGAAACCCTGAACATCACGGCACCGGTCTTCGCGATGCTGTTTCTGGGGGTGCTGCTCAAACGGGTCGGATGGATCAACGACGGTTTCATCCATACCGCATCGGCACTGGTGTTCAACTGCACGATGCCCGCGTTGTTGTTCCTGGGCATCATCCACGCGGACCTTCATTCAGCGCTGCAGCCGGGCGTGCTGATCTATTTCATCGTGGCAACGCTCGCAGGCTTCGCGCTGGTCTGGGGCTGGGCGATTTATCGGGTGCCGTTCGTCGAACGCGGGACTTACACACAGGGCGCCTTTCGCGGTAACAATGGCGTCATCGGCCTGGCGCTCGCCGCCAGCATGTACGGGGATTACGGCATCTCCCTCGGGGCGATCCTCGCTGCGCTGGTCATTCTCTTCTACAACACGCTGTCGACAGTGGTGCTGGCGGTCTACAGCCCGGTGATAAAGTCCGACCCGTGGAGCATCACCAAAAGTGTGATGGCGAACCCGTTGATCATCAGCATCGTCGCCGCCACGCCGTTCGCGTATTTTCAGATTCCGCTGCCCAAATGGCTCGACACCTCCGGCAGCTATCTGGCTCAGATGACATTGCCGCTGGCGCTGATGTGCATCGGCGGCACGCTGTCGCTCAAGTCGCTCCGGGAAAGTGGCGGGCTGGCGATCAGCGCCAGCATGATGAAAATGGTCTGGTTGCCGCTGGTGTGTACGCTGGGGGCATGGCTGCTTGGCTTCCGGCATGCCGAACTCGGGATTCTGTTTCTGTATTTCGGCGCGCCGACGGCGTCGTCCAGCTTCGTGATGGTGCGCGCTGCCAACGGCAACCACGAGCTGGCGGCGTCAATCATCGTCATCACCACGCTGGCCGCCGCCGTGACGACCAACATCGGCATCTTCATCTTGCAATGGGGCGGCTGGATCTAGCGACTATCGCCGTCGAGGTGAAGAGTGGGCCTGCGCGCATGCGCCATGACGTTGCTTGATGCGCCGCAATTGTCGGATCGCCGCGCAGCGCAATCGCGCTCCTGCCACGCGACCGAGCCGTTCCTCAATGCTGCCGACGCCAGGCCCTGAACGTACTGATCAGCACGCTCAAGCCCAGCACCGGCAGCGCGTAGTGCACCATTAGCCGCTCAAGGCGTTCAGCCAGAGGCATACCGGTCGCGAACGAAACGATGTGCAGGCCGTAAACCGCGTACAGACCCAGCAGCAACAGCCCTTCCAGCCGGGTGATCCGGTATCCCGAATAAAACAGCGGCAGACACAGGAAGGCGACGCCGAGCATCACCGGCAGGTCGAAATCCAGCGCATTGGGCGAAATCGACAGGGGGCCGGACGAAATCAGCGCCGTCACCCCGAGCACGCCCAGCAGGTTGAACAGGTTGCTGCCGATGATATTGCCCACCGCGATGTCGCGCTCGCCGCGCAAGGCTGCGATCAGCGAGGTCATCAGCGCCGGCAGAGACGTCGCCACTGCAATGACGGTCAGGCCGATGACGCGCTCGGACAGGCCGAGATCCTCCGCCACCACCACGGCGGCACCGACCAGCAGGTGGCTGCCCAGAATCAGCAGCGCCAGACCGCCGGACATCAGGGCCAAGCGGCCGATGATCGGCCAGATCCGCCGGCGCGGCGCCGCGTCGGTGGCGGCGACATGACGTACGCCGTGGGCGAACTGGCGCAGCACGATAAACAGATAGCCCGCCATGCCCAGCAACAGCAGCACGCCATCCAGCGCGCTCAGCACGCCATTCCAGGCCAGCGCCGCGACCAGCGCCGTGGCGGCGATCATCAGCGGCAGGTCGACGCGCACCAGTTGTCGCGCCACGCGCAGTGGAATGATCAGCGCCGATAAACCCAGGGTCACCAGCACATTGAAGATGTTGCTGCCGATCACACTGCCCACCGCGATATCGGTGCTGTCAGTGAGCGCAGCCTGCAAACCGACCGCCATCTGCGGCGCGCTGCTGCCCAGCGCAATGACGGTCAGGCCGAGAAACAGCGGACGGGTTTTCAGCAGGGCAGCCAGCACCACGGCAGCCCGCACGGACAGCTCGGCGCCGATGATCATCAGCAGAAGGCCACAGACCAGCTCGATCAGCGTGGGCAGTGGCAGGTTGGAGAGGGCGAGAATTCAGGGCACCTGTCAGTCGTCGAGGGCTTGTACCCGCACTTGGGCGGTTCCGCTGCGCAGCATACCCAATTGTTCGGCGGCTGCACGCGATACATCGATCAGCCGCCCGCGCGTGTGCGGACCGCGATCATTGATGCGGACGACAACCTTGCGGTCGTTGTCCAGGTTGGTGACCTGTACGCGCGTGCCGAATGGCAGCTGGCGATGGGCGGCGGTCAAGGAATTCTGGTCGAAGCGTTCACCGCTGGCGGTGCGCTTGCCCTGGTGGCGAGAGCCGTAATAAGAGGCGCCGCCGGTGGCGTTGTAGCCGTGTGGATCGATGATGCTTTCACTGGCGCAACCGGCCAGCATGGAGAGCAGAGCGCATGTGCTGAGTAGCCGCCACATGGGTACAGTCCTTGATCGTTCCCATGCTCCGCGTGGGAATGCCGCGCGTGACGCTCCGCGTCACAAAAACGGACGCAGAGCGTCCGAGGATGTGTTCCCACGCGGAGCATGGGAACAATCGAGGAGTTTGGCCGGTCCCGACCAAGGAAGTTCCGGATCGGGTTGGTATGCGTCAGCCTTCCAGCTTGCGCTTCAACAGCTCGTTGACCTGGCCTGGGTTGGCCTTGCCTTTGGAGGCCTTCATCGCCTGGCCGACGAAGAAGCCGAACATCTTGCCGCGCTTGGCCTCGTCGGCGGCGCGGTACTGTTCGACCTGCTCGGCGTTGGCGGCCAGCATGTCGTCAAGAATCGACTCGATGGCGCCGCTGTCGGTCACTTGCTTGAGGCCGCGTTTCTCGATGATCTCGTCCGCGCTGCCTTCGCCGTTTGCCATCGCCTCGAAGACCATCTTGGCGATCTTGCCGGAGATGGTGTTGTCAGTGATGCGCTGCAGCATGCCGCCCAATTGCTCGGCGCTGACCGGCGATTCGTCGATTTCCACGCCTTGCTTGTTCAGCAGCGAACCCAGCTCGACCATGACCCAGTTGGCCGCCAGTTTGGCGTCGCCTGCAATGCCGACCACTTTCTCGAAGTAGTCCGCCTGCTCGCGGCTGGAAGCCAGCACACTGGCGTCGTACAGCGACAGACCGAACTGAGACTGAAAGCGCTCGCGCTTCTGCGGCGGAAGCTCTGGCAGGCTGGCGCGGGTCTGCTCCAGGAACGCGTCTTCGATGATCACCGGCAACAGGTCAGGGTCGGGGAAGTAACGGTAGTCGTTGGCTTCTTCCTTGCTGCGCATGGCGCGGGTTTCGTTGGTGTTCGGGTCGTACAGGCGGGTTTGCTGAATGACCTTGCCACCGTCTTCGATCAGGTCGATCTGACGCTGGATTTCGCTGTTGATCGCCTTCTCGATGAAGCGGAACGAGTTGACGTTCTTGATCTCGCAGCGGGTGCCGAACTCGACCTGGCCTTTCGGGCGGACCGAAACGTTGCAGTCGCAGCGCAGCGAACCTTCGGCCATGTTGCCGTCGCAGATACCCAGATAGCGCACCAGCGCGTGCATGGCCTTGACGTAGGCGACCGCTTCCTTGGCCGAACGCATGTCCGGTTCGGAAACGATCTCCAGCAGTGGCGTGCCGGCGCGGTTCAGGTCGATACCGGTCATGCCGCTGTAGTCCTCGTGCAGGCTCTTGCCGGCGTCTTCCTCAAGGTGGGCGCGAGTCACGCCGATGCGCTTGATGGTGCCGTCTTCAAGGGTGATGTCCAGGTGACCCTTGCCGACGATCGGCAATTCCATCTGGCTGATCTGATAGCCCTTCGGCAAGTCCGGATAAAAGTAGTTCTTGCGGGCAAACACGTTGTGCTGGCCGATTTCGGCATCGATGGCCAGGCCGAACTTGACCGCCATCTGCACGGCTTCCTTGTTCAGCACCGGCAGCGTGCCCGGCATGCCCAGGTCGACGAGGCTGGCCTGGGTGTTGGGCTCGGAGCCGAACGTGGTGGCGCTACCGGAGAAAATCTTCGATTGGGTGGTGAGCTGGGTGTGAATCTCCAGCCCGATGACGACTTCCCATTGCATGTGTCTTCTCCTTAGAAGCCTGCAGGTGAACGCAGATGCCAGTCAGTGACTTGCTGGTATTGATGAGCGACGTTCAGCAGGCGGCCTTCCTGGAAGTACGGCGCCAGCAATTGCACGCCCACCGGCAGACCGTCGGCAAAACCGGCGGGCATCGACAGGCCAGGCAGGCCGGCCAGGTTGGCGGTGATGGTGTAGAAGTCTTCCAGGTATTCAGCGATCGGGTCGGCATTCTTGGCGCCGATCTTCCAGGCCGGGTTCGGCGTGGTCGGGCCCAGGATGACGTCGACGTCCTTGAATGCGTTCATGAAGTCGTTTTTGATCAGCCGACGGATCTTCTGCGCCTGCAGGTAGTACGCGTCGTAGTAACCGGCGGACAGCGCGTAAGTACCCACCATGATCCGGCGCTGCACTTCAGGCCCGAAGCCTTCGCCGCGGGAGCGTTTGTACAGGTCGGTCAGGTCTTTCGGGTCTTCGCAGCGATAGCCGAAGCGCACGCCGTCGAAACGCGAGAGGTTGGAAGAGGCTTCCGCTGGCGCGATCACGTAGTAAGCAGGAATCGCGTGCTGCAGGTTCGGCAGGCTGACTTCCTTGACCACGGCGCCGAGCTTTTTCAGCTCCTCGACGCTGGCCATGACCAGATCGGCGATGCGCGAATCCAGACCGGCGCTGAAATATTCTTTCGGCACGCCGATGCGCAGGCCTTGCAGCGAGCCATTCAGGCCGGCGCTGTAATCAGGCACCGGCTCATCGATGCTGGTGGAGTCGTTGATATCGAAGCCGGCCATGCCTTGCAGCAACAGCGCGCAGTCTTTGGCGGTACGCGCCATCGGACCTGCCTGATCCAGGCTGGACGCATAAGCGATCATGCCCCAGCGCGAGACGCGGCCATACGTCGGCTTCAGGCCGGTGAGGTTGGTCAGCGCGGCGGGCTGGCGAATCGAGCCGCCGGTGTCGGTGCCAGTCGCGGCAGGCAACAGGCGAGCAGCAACGGCCGCGGCCGAACCGCCGGACGAGCCACCGGGTACGTGTTCGAGGTTCCAAGGGTTTTTCACCGCGCCGTAGTGGCTGGACTCGTTGGCCGAACCCATGGCGAATTCGTCCATGTTGGTCTTGCCCAGCGTCACGGTGCCAGCAGCGGCGAGCCTGGCAACGACTGTGGCGTCATATGGCGCCTTGAAGTTGTCGAGCATTCTGGACGCGCAGCTGGTGCGGATGCCCTTGGTGCAGAACAGATCCTTGTGCGCCAGTGGAGCGCCCAGCAATGCGCCGGTCTCACCTGCGGCACGCCGGGCGTCAGCGGCCTGGGCCTGGGTGATGGCCAGGTCTTCGGTGACAGTAATGAAGCTGTTGACCTTGGGGTCCTGCTCAGCGATGCGCTGCAGCAGGCTGCGGGTCAGTTCTTCGGAGGAAAACTTTTTATCGGCGAGTCCGCGAGCGATCTCTGCCAGAGTCATTTGATGCATTGCAGGCTCATTCCCTTAGTCGATGACTTTCGGAACCAGATAAAGGCCGTCTTGGACCGCTGGTGCGATGGCTTGATAGGAATCGCGGTGATTGGCTTCGCTGACCGCGTCTTCACGCAGGCGTTGCGACGCTTCAAGCGGGTGCGCAAGGGGTTCGATACCGGTAGTGTCGACTGCTTGCATCTGGTCGACCAGCCCGAGAATGCTGTTCAGTGCTTCGGTAGTACGCGGGATATCGGCGTCATTGAGGCCCAGTCGGGCCAGATGAGCGATTTTTTCCACGTCGGAGCGATCAAGCGCCATGGGGTTCTCCAGTGGAATGCGCACGGAATGAGCCGTACGTCAGATTGCGGAACACTACGCCCTTCAGACGGTCATAAGGCCGCGATCGTCGAGGGTAGCGCTCGGAAAAACAGCCAATTTAGCATATTGGCTCCTTGCCCAAAATCCCTGTCGTTGTTAGAGTTTGCCGCACTTTTTTACCCACGCGTTCCCTAGGGTCCCTTTCCCATGTTCAAGAAACTGCGTGGCATGTTTTCCAGCGATCTTTCCATCGACCTGGGCACTGCCAACACCCTTATTTACGTGCGTGAGCGCGGTATCGTCCTGAACGAGCCATCGGTTGTGGCCATTCGGACCCACGGAAATCAGAAGAGCGTTGTTGCTGTCGGGATGGAAGCCAAGCGTATGCTGGGCCGTACCCCGGGCAACATCGCTGCCATTCGTCCGATGAAAGACGGCGTGATCGCCGATTTCAGCGTGTGCGAGAAAATGCTTCAGTATTTCATCAATAAAGTGCACGAAAACAGCTTCCTGCAACCCAGTCCTCGCGTGTTGATCTGCGTTCCTTGCAAATCCACCCAGGTCGAGCGCCGCGCCATTCGCGAATCCGCTCTGGGTGCCGGTGCACGTGAAGTCTTCCTGATCGAAGAGCCCATGGCTGCCGCCATCGGTGCCGGTCTGCCGGTCGAAGAGGCTCGCGGCTCAATGGTCGTGGACATCGGCGGTGGTACCACTGAAATCGCCCTGATCTCGCTCAACGGTGTGGTGTACGCCGAATCCGTACGTGTTGGCGGCGACCGTTTCGACGAAGCGATCATCACTTACGTGCGTCGCAACTACGGCAGCCTCATCGGCGAATCCACCGCTGAGCGCATCAAGCAGGAAATCGGTACGGCCTATCCGGGCGGCGAAGTGCGTGAAGTCGACGTTCGTGGCCGTAACCTGGCCGAAGGCGTGCCACGTGCCTTCACCCTGAATTCCAACGAAGTGCTCGAAGCGTTGCAGGAATCTCTTGCGACCATCGTTCAGGCCGTCAAGAGCGCGCTGGAGCAGTCGCCTCCTGAACTGGCTTCCGACATCGCCGAGCGCGGTCTGGTGCTGACCGGCGGCGGCGCGTTGCTGCGCGATCTGGACAAGCTGCTGGCTCAGGAAACCGGTCTGCCGGTCATCGTGGCCGAAGACCCGCTGACCTGCGTTGCGCGCGGCGGTGGCCGTGCGCTGGAAATGATGGACAAGCACACCATGGACCTGCTCTCCAGCGAATAACTCGCCGGAAACGCTACCATGATGAGCGTAACGGGCGGCACTTAACGGTGCTGCCTGTTCGTGTCCGACCTGTTGACGTCCTGCTGTTGTATTGAAGGCGCGATGCTGCAAGTCTGACACCCTGTACTTCCATCAATCCGCACCAGGCCGGTTTCATGTCGCATGAATAAGCACAGCCAAACACAAGCATCCCTGGAAGGAGCGGCCTATTAAACCGCTTTTCTCAAAGGGCCCGTCGCTGGGCGTTCGCCTGTTGGTGCTGGTCGTCCTGTCCGTGGCCGTCATGGTCGTGGATGCACGCTTCACGCTGCTCAAGCCTGTTCGCAGTCAGATGTCGCTGGTGCTGATGCAGTCCTACTGGATCGCCGATCTGCCGGAGCGTTTGTATCAGGGTGTTGCCAGCCAGTTCGGCAGCCGCACCGAGCTTGCCGCCGAAAACGAAAAACTCAAGACCGAGAACCTGCTGTTGCAAGGCCGCCTGCAAAAACTGGCTGCCCTGACCGAGCAGAACGTGCGCCTGCGCGAGTTGCTGAACTCCTCGGCATTGGTCAACGAAAAAGTGGAAGTGGCCGAACTGATCGGCATGGACCCCAATCCCTTCACCCACCGCATCATCATCAACAAAGGTGAGCGCGACGGCGTTGTGCTGGGCCAGCCGGTGCTTGATGCGCGCGGGCTGATGGGGCAGGTTGTCGAGTTGATGCCGTATACCTCGCGCGTTCTGCTGCTGACCGACACCACCCACAGCATCCCGGTGCAGGTCAATCGCAACGGCCTGCGCGCCATCGCCAGCGGGACCGGCAATCCGGAGCGTCTGGAACTGCGCCATGTGGCCGACACCGCGGACATCAAGGAGGGCGACCTGCTCGTCAGCTCCGGTCTGGGGCAGCGCTTCCCGGCGGGCTACCCGGTGGCAACGGTCAAGGAAGTGATTCACGATTCCGGTCAGCCGTTCGCCATCGTTCGCGCGGTGCCGACAGCGGCGTTGAATCGCAGCCGTTATCTGTTGCTGGTGTTTTCCGATGGGCGCTCGCCGGAAGAGCGCGCCGCCGACGCCGCCCAGCAGCAGGAATCGCTGGACCGTCAATCCGCCGATCCGTCGGCCGTGCCGTCGGCGACGGTGCCGGGTGCTGCACCTGCCGCCACACCGAACAAGCCAGTGGTTCCGGCCACGGTACCCAAGCCCGCGGCTGCGGGGCACGGCACCTCGGCTGCACCCGCCAGTGCGACCCCGCCGGCTGCAGCGCCGGCCACGGCCCCGGCGGCGACGTCCGCCAAGCCGCCGGCCAGCAAACCGCCCGCAAAACCTGCGACCAAGCCTGCGGCGCCTAAACCGGCCGCGCCCGCCGCTGCGCCTGCAGCGCCCCGCGAGAGGGAAGAATAATGGCTCGTCACGCTCCGGCCCGAAACGGCTGGGTGGTCTGGCTGACCTTCGTCATCGGCCTGCTGCTCAGCGTTTCGCCGCTGCCGCAATTCATGGAAATCTTCCGCCCGCTGTGGCTCGCGCTGCTGTTGGCGTTCTGGGCCCTCGCGCTGCCGCACAAGATCGGCATGGTGACCGCCTGGATGCTGGGGCTGGCCGAGGACGTGCTGTACGGAACGCTGCTTGGGCAGAATGCACTGATTCTCACGCTCATCACGTTTTTGGTGTTGTCGCTGCAGCAACGGTTGCGCATGTTCCCGATGTGGCAGCAATGCCTGGTGATTCTGGTGATTTTCGGCCTCGCGCAACTGGTTCAGCTGTGGCTGAGCGCGCTGACCGGCAACCGTCAGCCGACGCTTGCGCTGGTGCTGCCGGCGTTGGTCAGCGCATTGCTGTGGCCGTGGGTCAGCTACGGCCTGCGCGGACTACGCTTGCGTTTGAAGATCAACTGAAACAGCAGACTGCGCGCAGCCTCCTGTGGGAGCGATGTCTCAGAGCAAGCGTCACCTGTTTTCACGCAACGCCTAAGCTGAAGATCACTGACACGGAGACGTCCCATGCCCCAACTTCTTCTCGCTTCTGGCTCCCCGCGTCGTCGTGAGTTGCTGACGCAGATCGGCGTGCCGTTCAAGACCCTTGGCACCGACATCGACGAAACCCCGCTCAAAGACGAAACCCCCGCCGCCTACGTCGAGCGCCTTGCTCGCGGCAAGGCCGATGCCGGTCTGCTGCAGCTCGCCAACGATCCCGCTTACTCGACGGCTTGCGTCCTCGGGGCCGACACCGCCGTGGTGCTCGATGGGCGGATTCTCGGCAAGCCTGCGGACGAAACCGAGGCGCTAGCCATGCTCGCGGCACTTTCCAATCGCGAACACGATGTCCTGACCGCCGTCGCCGTGGTGGACGAGCAGCATTGCGAAACCCGCGTGGTCAGCAGCCGCGTGCGGTTCCGTCCCATTTCCGAGCAGGAAGCGCGGGCATACTGGGCCAGCGGCGAACCCTGCGACAAGGCGGGCAGTTATGGCATCCAAGGGCTGGGCGCCGTGTTCGTCGAGAACCTCAGTGGCAGCTATTCCGCAGTGGTGGGCCTTCCGTTGTGCGAAACCGCAGAAATGCTTCAGCGTTTCGGCATACCCTGTTGGCAATGTCTGGAAGGTGACACGCCATGAGTGAAGAGATTCTGATCAACATCACGCCGATGGAGTCGCGCGTGGCCGTCGTTGAGAACGGGGTTTTGCAAGAGGTTCACGTCGAACGGACCCAGCGTCGCGGTATCGTCGGCAACATCTACAAAGGCAAGGTCGTGCGCGTGCTGCCTGGCATGCAGGCGGCGTTCATCGACATCGGTCTGGACCGCGCTGCGTTCATTCATGCATCTGAAATCTCAATGCGTGAAGGGCCGGCCGTCGAAACCATCAGTTCGCTAGTCCATGAAGGTCAGAGTCTGGTGGTACAGGTCACCAAAGACCCGATCGGCAGCAAGGGTGCGCGGCTGACGACCCAGCTGTCGATCCCGTCCCGCTATCTGGTGTACATGCCTCGCACGGCCCACGTCGGCATTTCCCTGAAGATCGAAGACGAAGCCGAGCGCGAACGTCTCAAGCAGGTCGTCAGCGACTGCGTGGCCAAAGAAGGCATCAAAGAGAAGGGCGGGTTTATCCTGCGCACGGCAGCAGAAGGTGCCGGCGCTGACGAAATCATGATGGACATCCGCTATCTGCGTCGCCTGTGGGACCAGATCGGCGAACAGATCAAGACCATCAGCCCCGCCAGCGTGATCTATGAAGACCTGGGCCTTGCGCTGCGCACGCTGCGTGACCTGGTCAGCCCCAAGATCGAAAAGATCCGCATCGATTCCCGCGAAACCTTCCAGAAGACCACCCAGTTCGTCGATGAGCTGATGCCCGAAATCGCCGATCGCCTGGAGCACTATCCGGGCGAGCGGCCGATCTTCGATCTGTACGGTGTCGAAGACGAAATCCAGAAAGCCCTGGAGCGCAAAGTGCCGCTCAAGTCCGGCGGTTATCTGGTGATCGATCCGGCCGAGGCCATGACCACCATCGACGTCAACACCGGCGCCTTCGTGGGGCATCGCAACCTCGAAGAAACCATCTTCAAGACCAATCTGGAAGCGGCCACCGCCATTGCCCGCCAACTGCGCCTGCGTAATCTGGGCGGCATCATCATCATCGATTTCATCGACATGGAAGATGGCGAGCATCAACGGCAGGTCCTGCGCACGCTGGAGAAACAACTCGAGCGCGATCATGCCAAGACCAACATCATCGGCATCACCGAGCTTGGACTGGTGCAGATGACCCGCAAGCGCACCCGCGAAAGTCTTGAACAGGTGCTCTGCGAGCCGTGCGTCAGTTGCCAGGGACGGGGCAAGCTGAAAACCCCGGAAACCATCTGCTACGAGATATTCCGTGAGATTCTGCGTGAAGCGCGGGCCTATCAGGCGCTGGGTTATCGAGTGCTGGCCAATCAGAAAGTGGTCGATCGTCTGCTCGACGAAGAGTCAGGCAATGTGGCCGAACTGGAGGTGTTCATCGGCAGGACCATTCGTTTTCAGGTCGAGACCATGTATTCCCAGGAACAATACGACGTTGTACTGCTCTGATTCTGCGCAAAACATGGCATGAAGCCCCGCGCAGACGCGTGCGCGGCAGTCAAAATGAGAACCTGGCCAGAGAGGCCGACGGCATGGATGCCCTTCAAAGAGAATCTTGCGTGGCAAATGAGCACCTCCCGGACATCACAACATCTGCACCGTTGAGCCAGACGCCACGTGTAAGCTCGCTGTGCGGAGGCTCGGCGGCATGGAGCGACTGACCCGGTTTTTCGCGGTATTGACCCGCTGGGGACTGAGCCTGTGCGCCCTGGTGGTCGTGCTGATCGCGTTGTACGTCAGCGTCGGCCGCGAGCTGGTGCCGATGGTGGCCGAGTACCGCGCCGACGTCGAAACCAAGGCGCAGGCCGCGTTGGGCATGCCGATCAGCGTCGGACGCCTGGAAGGCAGCTGGAGCGGATTTGCGCCGGTGTTCGTCGCGCGCGACGTGATGATCGGGCAGGGCGCCAGCGCGGTGCGTCTGGATCATGTGCGGGCAGTGCCTGATCTGTGGGCCAGCATCACCGCGCGGGAAGTGCGCCTGGCGCGCCTCGAACTCGACGGGCTGCAGCTGGGCCTCAAGGAAGACAAGGACGGACACTGGGCGTTGCAGGGCCTGCCGGTGCAGGATGACAAGCCGTTCGATCCGGAACAGGTGCTGACCCAGATGCAGATGATCGCTCAGCTGTCGTTGTTCGACAGCCAGATCACGCTGCAACCCTACGACCAATCCCCGTTGACCCTCACTTATGTCAGCCTGAGCCTCAAGACCGGCAGTCTGCATCAGCGGCTGGACGCGCGCATGACCTTGCCTGACGGCCAGCCGCTGTCCATGAACGTGCGGTCAAAAGTGCGCGCACATGAATGGCGCGATGGCGAAGCCGAGGCGTATCTGAGCCTGCCTCAGAGTGACTGGTCGCACTGGCTGCCGAAAAGCCTGACCCGCGACTGGAAGATCAACACGCTCAAGGCCGGCGGCGAGTTCTGGATGACGTGGGGCAAGGGCATGCTGCAGACCGCCGTCGCGCGGTTGAACGCACCCCGGTTCAAGGGCGCTTTCGCGGATCGCAAGCCTTCGACCATCGACAATCTGGCGCTCAATGCCTGGTTTCAGCGTGACGACAAGGGTTTCAATGTCGCGGTGAATTCGCTGGCGATGGACCTGGACAGCAAGCGCTGGGAAAGCCGCCTTCAGCTACAGCAGACCGCCGCCACCGCCGACAGTCAGGAGTTGTGGCACGTGCAGGCGGACCGCGTCGACCTGACACCGATCACGCCACTGCTCGATTCGCTGGCGCCGCTGCCCGACAAACTGATGGTGGCGCTCGACCATCTTCGCTTCACCGGCGGTGTGCGTAACCTGCTGCTCGACTATCGCCCGCAGGCGGAAGGGCCGAAGCGGGTGAGCTTCGCCGCGAACCTGGACAAGCTGGGTTTCGACGCCTATCACGGGGCGCCAGCGGCAGGAAATGTCAGCGGCGCGATCAGCGGTGATCTCGGTCAGGGCGAACTGAGGCTGAACACCGATGACTTCATGCTGCACCTGGACCCGATCTTCAAGAACGAATGGAAGTACCGCCACGCCGAGGCGCGCCTGACCTATGCGCTCGACGATCAGGGTTTCACCTTGATCGCCCCGTACATCAAAGTGCTTGGCGATGAAGGAAAGATCGCGAGCGATTTTCTGATCCGGCTGCACTTCAACCACGATCAGGAAGACTATATGGACCTGCGCGTGGGCATGGTCGATGGCGATGGCAAATACACCTCCAAATACCTGCCGGCGATGCTCAATCCGGGCGTCGATCAATGGCTGCGCACGGCGGTCCTGAGCGGCGACGTCAAAGAAGGTTTTTTCCAGTATCAGGGCTCGATCAATCATGACGCGGCCGATGTCGCGCGCGTGATCACGCTGTTCTTCAAGGTGCAGAATGCCAACCTTGCGTTCCAGCCCGGCTGGCCGCAGCTGACGGGCGTGGACGGCAATGTCTTCGTTGAAAACAGCGGCGTGCGCATCCGTGCCAGCAAAGGGCAATTGCTTGGCACGCAGGTGCGCAACGTGGCCGTGGATGTCCCGCATGTTCCGGCCGGACAGACCAGCCATCTATTGGTCAACGGTGATTTCGACGGCAGCTTGCAGGATGGCATGAAGATTCTGCAGGAGGCGCCGATCGGCACCGGGCAGACCTTCGCGGGATGGCAGGCCGAAGGGCCGCTGCAAGGCCACATCAATCTGGATGTCCCGCTGGTCAAGGGGCAGGAGCCCAAGGTGGCCGTGGACTTCACCGCTGACGGCGCTCGTCTGAAGCTGGCTGATCCGGTGCTGGAGCTGACGCAGCTCAAAGGCAATTTCCGTTTCGACTACGCCAAGGGGCTCAGCGGCAAGAGCATCAAGGCGGTGGCGTTCGACAAACCGGTGAACGCCGAGATTTTCGCCGAAGGTAAACCGGGTGCGCCGGTGACGCGGATCACCGCCAGCAGCCAGATCGCGACCAAACGTCTGACCGACTGGCTGGGCGTCACTCAGCCGTTGCCGGTCTCGGGCGAGCTGCCATATCAACTGCAAGTCCTGCTCAACGACGCTGACAGCCAGTTGCTGATCAATTCGAATTTGAAAGGCCTTACGGTCGACCTGCCGGCGCCCTTCGGAAAAACCGCCGATGACACCCGCGACACGGACCTGCGCATGAACCTGCAGGGTCCTGAACGGCGAATCAGCGTCGGCTACGGTAATCTGGCGAATCTGGCCTACGCTGCGCCTGCGGGCAAGCTGGCCGATGGCCGTGGCGAACTGTTCCTCGGTGAAGGCGGCGCCATCGTTCCGGACAGCAAAGGGCTGAGAGTCCGTGGCTCACTGTCGGAGCTGGACATCGCCCCGTGGCAGGCCATGGCCGAGCGCTACGCAGGCAACGATCCCGGCGGCAGCGCCAAGCAACTGCTCAGTGGCCTCGATCTGCAGATCGGCAAGCTGACGGCGATGGGCACGACCCTCGATCAGGCCAATGTGCAGCTCAAGCGCAGCGACACCAGTTGGGGGCTGTCGCTGGACAGCACTAAGATCAAAGGCACCGCGACCTTGCCCGACAGCAAAGCCACGCCGATCGACATCAATCTGCTCTACGTGCGCCTGCCTGCGCCGGATCCCAACGCGGCGGTGGTCGAGAACGCGCCGGATCCGCTGGCCGATGTCGACCCGCGCAAGATTCCGGCGATGAACATCAAGGTCACGCAGTTGTTTCAGGGCGACCAACTGGTCGGCGCCTGGTCGCTCAAAGTGCGTTCTACGCCAGCGGGCATTCAACTCAATGATATGAATCTGGGCCTCAAAGGCATGGCGTTGTCGGGCAATGGCGGCTGGGAAGGCGCGCCCGGCAGCACCGGCAGTTGGTTCAAGGGCCAGGTGACCGGCAAGAATCTGGCCGACGTGCTCAAGGCGTGGGGTTTCGCGCCCACTGTCACCAGCCAGGAATTCGAAATGAATGCCGATGGCCGCTGGCCGGGCTCGCCTGCCTGGGTTGGCCTGAAACGCTATTCCGGCAGCCTCGACGCCACGCTCAAGAACGGTCAGTTCGTCGAGGTGGAGGGCGGCGCCCAGGCGTTGCGGGTGTTCGGCCTGCTCAATTTCAATTCCATCGGTCGCCGCTTGCGTCTCGATTTCTCCGATCTGCTCGGCAAGGGCCTGGGTTACGACCGGGTGAAAGGTTTGCTGGTGGCCAGCGACGGGGTGTATGTCACGCGTGACCCGATCACGTTGATCGGGCCATCGAGCAATCTGGAGCTCAACGGTACGCTGGACATGGTTCGGGACCGGGTCGATGCCAAGCTGCTGGTGACGCTGCCGGTGACCAACAACCTGCCGATTGCCGCATTGATTGTCGGTGCGCCGGCCATTGGTGGCGCGCTGTTTCTGGTCGACAAGCTGCTGGGCGATCGCGTCGCGCGCTTCGCCAGCGTGCAATACAAGGTCGAAGGGCCGTGGAAAGAGCCTAAAATCACGTTCGATAAGCCGTTCGAGAAACCGCAGTAATCACAGTGCAGTGGTAGAGCGCACGACGCTTTCCCGGATACAAAGCCGCTCTTGGCAGTAGGATCGGCTTCAGTCGGGAAGGGGTAGGGCAGTTACGATGAAACCGAGCGTCCGGGCGAGCTCATCGACTTTGCTTGGAGTACAGTGCAGTTCTATCGATCAAGGAGCGCCTATGTCCTTCGCGGTGATTCAGATGGTCAGCCAGAGCGATGTCGAGGGCAATCTGGCTCAGGCTCGCGGGCTGCTGGAACGCGCAGCGGCGTCCGGCGCAAAGCTGGCGGTGCTGCCGGAAAACTTCGCCGCCATGGGTCGGCGCGATATTGCAGCCATTGGCCGTGCCGAGGCTTCGGGCGAAGGTCCGATCCTGCCATGGTTGAAACGGGCCGCTCGCGACCTCAAGTTATGGATAGTCGCCGGGACACTGCCGCTGCCGCCCGACGGTCAGCCTGACGGCAAGGTGACGGCGTGTTCGCTGTTGGTCGATGATCGGGGTGAACAGGTGGCGCGCTACGACAAGCTGCACTTGTTCGACGTGGACGTGGCTGATGCTCGCGGGCGTTATCGCGAATCCGACGATTACGCCCACGGCAGCCATGTGGTGGTGGCCGATACACCGGTTGGCAAACTGGGCCTGACGGTCTGTTACGACCTGCGTTTCCCGGAGCTTTACACCGCGCTGCGCGAAGCAGGGGCTGAATTGATTACCGCGCCATCGGCCTTCACGGCCGTCACTGGCGCGGCGCATTGGGAGATCCTGTTGCGCGCGCGAGCCATCGAGACTCAGTGCTACCTGCTGGCGGCGGCGCAAGGCGGGGTTCATCCAGGACCCAGGGAAACATTTGGACACGCGGCGATCATAGATCCATGGGGCCGCGTGCTGGCCGAGCAGGCACAGGGTGAAGCCGTGCTGCTGGCCGAACGAGACAGTCAAGAGCAAGCGTCCATCAGGGCGCGAATGCCGGTAGCGAATCACCGGCGATTTTTTTCGCAGGACGCCTTGCGGCCTGCCAACACCCCGGAGTGAATATGAGCGACTTGTCCTCAGTCAGCGAACACCTTCTGGCGCCAGGCGGCCTGAGCATCGACAGCCTGCAATCAGTGCTGGGAGAGCTTGCCGGTCCAGGGATCGACGCGGCCGACCTGTATTTCCAGGGCCAGATTTCCGAGTCGTGGGCTCTGGAAGATGGCATCGTCAAGGAAGGCAGCTTCAACCTTGACCAGGGTGTCGGCGTGCGTGCGCAGTCGGGTGAAAAAACCGGTTTCGCCTACAGCAACGCCATCACGCCGGACGCGCTGAGCCAGGCGGCCCGCGCTGCCCGCTCGATATCCCGCGCCGGGCAGAATGGCCGGGTTCAGGCGTTCACCTCTCAAGATGTCGCCCAGCTGTACGCGCCGGATAACCCGCTGGAAGTGATGACGCGGGCCGAAAAGGTCGAGTTGCTCAAGCGTGTGGACATCGCGACCCGGGCGCTCGACCCGCGCATCCAGCAGGTGTCGGTCAGCATGGCCGGTGTCTGGGAACGCATCCTCGTGGCCTCGACCGATGGCAGCCTGGCCGCGGACGTCCGCCCGCTGGTGCGTTTCAACGTCAGCGTGATCGTCGAGCAGAACGGCCGACGCGAACGTGGTGGCCACGGCGGCGGCGGGCGTACCGATTACCGCTATTTCCTCAGCGAAGACCGTGCGATGGGCTATGCCCGCGAAGCGTTGCGTCAGGCGCTGGTCAATCTGGAAGCCATCCCGGCGCCAGCTGGCACGCTGCCGGTGGTATTAGGTTCGGGCTGGTCCGGCGTGCTGCTGCATGAAGCGGTCGGTCATGGTCTGGAAGGTGACTTCAACCGCAAGGGCAGCTCCGCGTACAGCGGCCGAATGGGCGAAATGGTCGCTTCCAAGCTCTGCACCATCGTCGATGACGGTACGCTGGCCGGGCGTCGCGGCTCTCTGAGCGTGGACGATGAAGGCACGCCGACCGAATGCACCACGCTGATCGAGAACGGTGTGCTCAAAGGCTATATGCAGGACAAGCTCAACGCTCGTCTGATGGGTGTCGCGCGTACCGGCAACGGTCGCCGCGAGTCCTATGCGCACCTGCCGATGCCGCGCATGACCAACACTTACATGCTCGGTGGCCAGAGCGATCCGGAAGAAATCATCAAGTCAGTGAAGAAGGGTATCTACTGCGCCAATCTGGGCGGCGGTCAGGTCGACATTACCAGCGGCAAATTCGTGTTCTCCACCAGCGAGGCCTACCTGATCGAAGACGGCAAGATCACGGTGCCCGTCAAAGGCGCGACCCTGATCGGTAACGGCCCGGAGTGCATGAGCCGGGTGTCGATGGTCGGCAACGATCTGTCGCTGGACAGCGGCGTGGGCACGTGCGGCAAGGACGGCCAGTCGGTGCCGGTCGGCGTGGGTCAACCGACGCTGAAGATCGATGCGATCACCGTGGGTGGCACAGGCGGATAAGGTCGAATAAAGCATTGTGGGAGTGAGCTTGCTCACGATGGCGGTGTGTCAGTAGACGATAAAGTGCCTGAACTGACGCAATCGTGAGCAAGCTCACTCCCACAGGTGGTGCAGTGGATTTAACGCAATCCGCGCTTGGTTTCGTCCAGTTCGCGGATGTATTTGAAGATTTTGCGGGTCGCGGTCGGGGCCTTGTTTTGCTTGGCCTCATGCTGAGCCTGGCGGATCAGCGAACGCAATTGCTGACGGTCGGCTTCGGGGTATTCATTGACGAACTGCTCGAGCACCTCGTCAGTACCGGACACCAGGCGGTCGCGCCAGCGTTCCAGATTATGAAAGCGCTCGTTGTACTGGCGCGTGGAGGCGTCGAGCTGATCGAGCAGCACCAGGATTTCATCCAGGTTCTGATCGCGCATCAGCCGGCCAATGAATGAAATATGGCGTTTGCGCGCGATGTGCGCGGTGTGCTTGGGAGCATCGGCCAGCGCCCGACGCAACTCGTCGGTAAGAGGCAGCTTGGCCAGCACATCGGGCTTGAATGTCGTCAAGCGTTCGCCCAGATCCACCAGAGCGTGAAGCTCTTTTTTGATCTGGGTTTTGCTTTTCTCTCCGTCGAAGGAGTCGTCGTAAGAATCAACCATGGGGGACGTCCGCAAATAAACGCCGCCATGATAACCAGTCAGGGGCCTGTTGTCCGGCCCAGTCGGTATTCGGTATCTGCCGAAATCAGAATTTGATGGAGAAAGTCATGAGTGCATCAGAAAGCGTCGGCCCACAGGCCTTGCCGGCACTGCAACAACAGGTCGAGCAGATCGTCGCTGAAGCCCGGCGTCAGGGCGCGACGGCGTGTGAGGTTGCCGTTTCGCTGGAGCAGGGCTTGTCTACTTCGGTCCGCCAACGCGAAGTCGAGACGGTCGAGTTCAACCGGGACCAGGGCTTTGGCATCACCTTGTACGTCGGCCATCGCAAAGGCTCGGCCAGCACTTCCGCCAGCGGCCCGGATGCCATTCGTGAAACCGTTGCCGCTGCGTTGGCCATCGCCAAGCACACCTCAGAAGACGAAAGCTCGGGTCTGGCCGATGCCGCGCTGATGGCCAAGGAGCAACCGGATTTCGATTTGTTTCACCCTTGGGACATCAGCCCCGAACAGGCCATCGAGCGCGCACTGATCTGTGAAGCGGCGGCATTCGACGCCGACAGCCGGATCAAGAACGCCGACGGCACGACGCTCAACGTGCATCAGGGCTGCCGCGTGTACGGCAACAGCCACGGTTTCATCGGCGGCTATGCCTCGACCCGTCACAGTCTCAGCTGCGTGATGATCGCCGAAGGCGAAGGCCAGATGCAGCGCGATTACTGGTACGACGTCAATCGTCAGGGCGAACTGCTGATGGACGCAGCCCTCATCGGCAAGAAAGCCGCCGAGCGCGCGGCCAGTCGGCTGGGCGCGCGTCCCGTCCCCACCTGCGAGGTGCCGGTGCTGTTTTCGGCGGAACTGGCAGGCGGGCTGTTTGGCAGCTTCCTCGGCGCGATCTCGGGCGGCAATCTGTATCGCAAGTCGTCTTTCCTCGAAGGCGCGATCGGTCAGCGGCTGTTCCCGGAGTGGATGACCATCGACGAGCGTCCGCATCTGATGCGTGCCATGGGCAGTTCGGCGTTTGACGGTGACGGCCTTGCGACCTACGCCAAACCGTTCGTCGAAAACGGCGATCTGGTGTCGTACATCCTCAGCACGTATTCGGGCCGCAAACTGGGCCTGCCGAGCACCGCCAACGCGGGTGGCGTGCACAACCTGTTCGTCTCTCACGGCACTGAAGATCAGGCGGCTTTGATCCGCCGCATGGGACGCGGCCTGCTGGTCACCGAGCTGATGGGCAGCGGCCTGAACATGGTCACCGGCGACTATTCACGCGGCGCTGCGGGTTTCTGGGTCGAAAACGGCGAGATCCAGTTCCCGGTCCAGGAGGTGACCATCGCCGGCAACATGAAGGACATGTTCAAGCAGATCGTTGCTGTGGGCAGCGATCTCGAACTGCGCAGCAACATTCGCACAGGGTCCGTACTGATCGAGAAGATGACCGTCGCAGGGAGCTGATATTTCCTGCGTTACCAGCGTCATCCAAAGGCCTGCCCCGATTTCGGTGCAGGCCTTTTTTGTGTACTCGCCCCCATCGCGCTCGCTGTATGCAGCACCGGTTTCCCCGCCGTTTGCGTGACAAGCCACGCTCCTGCCCGTCCACCTGCTAATCCACACTACGAAACGCCGGGGTTGTTTTGATTCTCGAACTCATTTAATAATGAATATCATTCGCTAAATGAGCCTCGGTCATGGGTACTGTTCTGCACGAGTCGCCTCACCTGGAAAACTGGCGCGCGTTGAGTCTGCGGATTCGCTGTGCCCTTGATCCCGACGAGCCTCGTGTCATTCAGCATTACCTGGCCGAAGGCCGTTATCTGGCACGTTTTACGGCAACGCCCCAGGCGCTGATCGTCGAAAGCACGTTCCGTCTGCTGATCGATACCGCCCGCGACACTGCGCTGCCATGGCACTGGCGCTGCCTGTGTCTGGATCAGGCCTGGCGTCCGCTCCACGACATGCAGGCCCTCTCGCATTCCTCTAATCAGCGCCAACGCTGGCAGGCCTTCGCTCATCAACTGGCGACCTGCGTGTTGCTGCCCTCGATTTCTCTCGCTGAACTGATGCAAGGATCCACCGATGAGTAATACCCGTATCGAACGCGACAGCATGGGCCAACTTGAGGTCCCGGCCGAGGCCCTGTACGGCGCGCAGACCCAGCGTGCGGTGAACAACTTCCCCGTCAGCCAGTTGCGCATGCCTGGCCAGTTCATCCGGGCGCTGCTGCTGGCGAAGGCCGCTGCCGCCCAGGCCAACCTTGAACTCGGGCAGATTTCCGAAGGGCAGAGCAAGGCCATCGTCACCGCCTGCAAAGACCTGCTGGCCAGCGATTACATGACACATTTCCCCGTCGATGTTTTCCAGACCGGCTCGGGTACCAGCACCAACATGAACGCCAACGAGGTGATCGCCACGCTCGCCAGCCGGGTACTGGGTGAACCGGTCAACGCCAACGATCACGTCAACTGTGGTCAGAGCAGCAATGACATCATCCCGACGACGATTCACGTCAGCGCCGCCTTGGCGATTCACGAGCAATTGCTCCCGGCGCTGGCGCACCTCATTCAGGTGATCGACCAGAAAGCCGTGCAGGTTCATCCGTTCGTCAAGACCGGCCGTACTCACCTGATGGATGCCATGCCAGTGCGCATGAGCCAGGTGCTCAATGGCTGGGCGCAGCAAGTCAAAGCCAACGTCGAGCACCTCGAAAACCTGCTGCCAAGCCTGCAGGCGTTGGCCCAAGGGGGTACGGCGGTAGGCACGGGCATCAATGCGCATCCGGAATTCGCCTCGCGTTTCGCCACGCACCTGAGCCGCTTGAGCGACGTCGGCTTCGTGCCGGGCAAGGACCTGTTCGCCCTGATCGGTTCTCAGGACACAGCAGTGGCCGTTTCCGGCCAGCTCAAGGCAACCGCCGTGTCGCTGATGAAAATCGCCAACGACCTGCGCTGGATGAACTCCGGCCCGCTGGCCGGCCTGGGTGAGATCGAGCTCGAAGGCCTGCAGCCGGGCTCTTCGATCATGCCGGGCAAGGTCAATCCGGTGATTCCGGAAGCCACCGCGATGGTCGCCGCACAGGTCATCGGCAACGACGCGACGATCACTGTCGCTGGCCAGTCGGGCAATTTCGAGTTGAACGTGATGCTGCCGGTCATCGCTCACAACCTGTTGCAAAGCATCGAGCTGCTGGCCACCTCCAGCCGCCTGCTGGCCGACAAGGCCATCGCAACCTTCAAGGTCAACGAGGCCAAGCTCAGGGAAGCGCTGTCGCGTAATCCGATTCTGGTGACGGCGTTGAACCCGATCATTGGCTATCAGAAAGCCGCCGAGATCGCCAAGACCGCTTACAAGGAAGGTCGCCCGATCATCGACGTCGCGCTGGAGCACACCGATCTGGACCGCGCTCGGCTGGAAACCCTGTTGAACCCGGAAAAACTCACTGCCGGCGGAATCTGACCGTCTGCTACCGCCCACGCTACCGATCGAGGAGGCACGCCATGGAGCATTGGAAAAGCACCATTCTGAAAGGCAATAGCTGTTTCAACCGTGGCGATCTGGTCGACGCCCGCGAGCTCTATCTGCAAGCACTGGCGCTTGCTCAAGTCCTGCTCGAGCGCTGGGGCGACCCCGATGAAGCGGTGGCGGCATTCGTGATTTCTCACCACAACCTCGCGGACCTGCACCTGAGCCTGAAACAGCCGGAGGAGAGCGCCGAGTACCTGTGCTCCGCGCATCAACGCCTCCTGCACGTGATCCAGAACCCCAACCTTGCGCCTGCGTTGCGTCAGGCCGCCTTCCGCCACAGCAACAAGACCTACAGCGAACTGTTGGGCTTCATCAGCGAACACGGTGAATACCCACGTACCCATCGCCTGCTCAACAGCACCGGCGAACACTCACGTTCGGCGCTTCAGCGCAACGCCGCTGCCGCCGGCACTTTGTCCTTTGGAGTCCATTGATATGCCGTATACCTTGCCTGCCTTGCCATACGCCTACGATGCCCTTGAGCCGCACCTCGATGCGCAAACCATGGAAATCCACTACACCAAACACCACCAGACCTACATCAACAACCTCAACGCAGCCGTGGACGGCACTGAGTACGCCGACTGGCCGATCGAAAAACTGGTCGCCAGCGTGGCGCAGTTGCCGGAAAAACTGCGTCCTGCGGTGATCAATCAGGGCGGTGGCCACGCCAACCATTCGCTGTTCTGGGAGGTCATGAGCCCTTCAGGTGGCGGTCTGCCGTCGGGCGAACTGGCGAAGGCGATCGAGACGCAGCTCGGCGGTTTCGAGGCATTCAAAGATGCCTTCACCAAAGCCGCGCTGACTCGTTTTGGCAGTGGCTGGGCCTGGCTGAGCGTCACGCCGCAGAAACAGCTGATCGTCGAAAGCAGCGGTAATCAGGACAGCCCGCTGATGAACGGCAACACGCCGATCCTGGGGCTGGACGTCTGGGAACACGCCTATTACCTGCGCTATCAGAATCGTCGACCTGAGTACATCGCGGCCTTCTACAACGTCGTGAAGTGGGACGAAGTGGCCAAGCGATACGCAGCCGCTCTGGCCTGAATCCCATCACGAGAAGTAGACGATCTATGCCTTCGGATTTCCTCACCATCAGCAGCGGACGCTTGTTGCGTCTGGCCATTGGTTCGATTCTTTTGCTGGCTGGCACCGGGCTGCTCATCGCTCAGGGCCTGTCCTGGCTGAGCCTTGAACCCAGAATGTTGAGGGCGCTGGAAGGCGGAGCGCTGTGCGCCTTGGGCACTGCCCTTGGCGCGGTCCCGGTGCTGGTGATTCGTGGGATGCCGGTGGCGGTGTCCGACGGCTTGCTGGGGTTTGGCGCGGGCATCATGCTCGCGGCGACGGCGTTTTCCCTGATCGTGCCAGGTTTGAGCGCGGCTCAGGGTCTGGGCTTCTCGCCCTGGGGTGCGGGCGCCCTGATCAGCGCTGGCATTCTGGCTGGCGCTGTCGGGCTGTTCATCGTGGATTCGCTGGTTTCCCAGGGCCCACAGCTGTCCGAGGTCGCGGAAAAACCGGCCATTCCCTCCAATATCTGGCTGTTCGTCATCGCCATCGTCGCCCACAACATTCCGGAAGGCATGGCCGTGGGCGTCTCGGCGGGCGCAGGCCTGGCCCATGCCGACAGCTTGGCCATGGGCATCGCGTTGCAAGATGTGCCAGAAGGGCTGGTGATTGCGCTGGTACTGGCGGCCGCTGGCATGTCGCGTCTGAACGCATTTCTGATCGGCGCCGCTTCCGGTCTGGTGGAGCCGGTCTTCGCCGTGCTGTGTGCCTGGCTGGTGGAAATCGCCGCGCTGTTGTTACCCGTCGGCCTTGCGCTGGCAGCGGGAGCGATGCTGCTGGTCGTCACCCATGAAATCATCCCGGAGTCCCGCCGCAACGGTCATGACAAGATCGCAAGCTTCGGGCTGCTGGTCGGTTTCTGCCTCATGATGGTGATGGACACCGCGTTGGCCTGAGCTGGCCAGCGACTGCCTGGCGTTGCAATTCGAACATGCGCCAGCGGACGGTTGCGTTCAGCGTTGGCCGAGCTTTGCGAGTGTCGTGCTGTCCGGCTTGCCCTCGAAAAACGCATCGAGCACTTCATTGAATAGAGGGTCTTGTGGTGCGACGCTGGCAAACAGCGTCATGCTCGAGCGCAGTTTCATGTCGTCTGGTGAGCCCATGATCTCGGTCGCGCTGCGATGTCGCCATTTCAACAGCGCTCGCCCGCAACTTTCCAGGCGTGGTCCCAGGCAAGCATGCTGAATATAGGCCAGCGCTTCTTCACGACCGGAAATCCCGTAGCGCTGGGCCATCTCGCTATGGCCCAAGCCTTTCAGCTGCGGGAAAACGAACCACATCCAATGGCTGCGCTTACGGCCGTTCTGCAACTCGGCGAGCGCGCGCTCGAAAACCGGTTCCTGCGCATCCAGAAAACGTTGCAGATCATGATCGTCTTTCATTTCAGCCTCCTGCGGTCTGGTGATGCTCATGAAGGTATGACTTCCTTAGCGCGCATTGTTCCCGACCGATTCAAGCGCCTTGCCCGCGCTCCGATAAAAACCCTTATAATCCTGCGCCTATTTCTTCCTGATGCGAGATCCGCCGTGAGCTTACCGCCGTGCCCAAAATGCAATTCCGAGTACACCTATGAAGACGGCTCGCAACTCGTCTGTCCGGAATGCGCCCACGAGTGGTCCGCCGACGGCGCTGCCGAAGTGAACGACGACGTGAAGGTCATCAAGGACGCGGTCGGCAACACGCTGCAGGACGGCGACACGGTCACTGTGATCAAGGACCTGAAAGTCAAAGGCTCCTCACTGGTCGTGAAAGTGGGCACGAAGGTGAAAAACATTCGCCTGGTCGACGGCGACCACGACATCGATTGCAAGATCGACGGCATCGGCGCGATGAAACTGAAGTCAGAATTCGTCAAAAAGGGCTGAGCGTCAGTTTGCTGACTCCGCAAAGCTGTCCGCGCAATCCCCAGGATTCACGGCCAACCCCTAAAACCGGTGGGAGCGAGCTTGCTCGCGAAGGCTGACTTCTAGACACTACATCTCCACAACATCCACTGGCCTCTTCCCGGCTGAAGCCGGTCCTACAGACGCTGCGGGCTTTTCGTAGGACCGGCTTCAGCCGGGAAAGCGTCGGATGCCACGGTGCATTCTTTAGGCCGGGCAAACTTCCCAGGTTTGCATGTCTTATCCTTCCAACACTTCGGATTTTTCCTACGGGCACAGTGGCTCTTCTATCCCTGTGTCCCCGCGAATTTTCATAGCCTTGCAGCCTTGTAATGGGCTGGGTGATGGATAGCTTGGATGTCGAGTTTTTATGAATATTTCAAAGAGAACATGGAAGGCATGGGGTTGCCTGCGCCTGAGTCGCTTTTCGGCTCGGTCACGAGCGCAGTTGCAACAGCGAGCACGCTGCTTGGCCAGATTGAAAAATTCGGTGAGAGGGTGACGATCAGTGAGCTTTTACGCGCTGGCACGAAGCTGGAGCAATTGGCGATGATCGGAGCGTGCTCGGCAGCATTCTACGCCGGTGCGGTGATTGGCAGTATCGCCGTTGCCACCGGAAGAGCGCTTGGCAATGGCACAACGCTGAGGGACGTGCTCTTTACTGCGCAAAAAGTCGACCTCATGGCTGATTGGCTCGCCCATTGTCTGCACCGGTATCCAGGTATGTACCAAACCGCGACATCTAACAGGGCCAGCTATCGATTCTTGGGACATGTAGCGTGAGGGACTCAATCTTGCTGCTGACGGTTGCTACCCTCGTCGCATCTGCTGCATGGGTGTTCTGGCACTACCTTGCCTTGGATGGTTTTCAGCTACTCAGCACGGTTGCGGTTGTAGCGCTGGCAGTGGACAACGTGCGCTTGCGACGCCGCATCAGCTTGGCAAATTGATCCCGAACGTATTTTCGCCGTGTGCGCTGCGCACAAAGACGGTGCCGCCGTGCATCAAGGCGATGGCCTTGACGATGGCCAGGCCAAGGCCGTGGTTGGCGCCGCTGTTGCTGCGCGAAGCGTCGACGCGATAGAAACGTTCGAACAGCCGGGGCAGGTGCTCGCCGGATATTTCAACGCCGGGGTTAGTGACGCCGATGCTGACGTGGTCCCCTTCATCGGCGATCTCCACGACAATCAAATGCCCGGGTGACGTGTGCTGCACGGCGTTGTGCAGCAGGTTGATCAAGGCCCGGCGCAGATGTGCTTTCTCGATGCGCGCGCTGGCATCCCCCCGCACCTGAACCTGCACCTGTGCGTCTTCGAGGATGAAATCCAGATAGTCCAGGGTCTTCGCCACCTCTGCGGCGAGTGACGCCTGGCTCAGTTCCGTCGCCTTGCTGCCCTGATCGGCGCTGGCGAGAAACAGCATGTCATTGATGATCGAACGCAGCCGCTCAAGCTCTTCAAGGTTGGATTGCAGCACCTCGAAGTAATGTTCGGCGGAGCGCCCACGGGTCAGCGCCACTTGCGTCTGGCCGATGAGATTGGTCAGCGGCGAGCGCAGCTCATGAGCCACGTCCGCGTTGAACGACTCCAGCCGCGAATACGCCTGCTCGACCCGTTCCAGCGTCGAGTTGAACGAGGTCACGAACTGATCGAGCTCAGGCGGCAACGGCGACAGCTGCAAGCGCCCGCTCAGGCGGGGTGGCGCCAGCTTGCGTGCCTCCAGCGACAGGTCATGCAACGGCTTCAGACCGATCCGCGCCACCCAATACCCCAACGCCGACGCCAGCACGATGCCGATGGCGGCCAGACTGATCAGCGCGATCAGCAGGGAATGCTGCGTCTGCCAGAAGGTTTCGGTGTCGATCGCCGTCAGAAAACGCAACGGCGGACGCTGATCCTTCGCCGGAAACTGACTGACCAGCACCTTGAACGGGTAATCGTGATCCTTCAGGTTCAGGTCGCGCATGCCCAGCGGACCCTTGGCGAAGGTGCGGATGTCGGCGTCAGGGTTGCCGAATTCATAGGTCGGGTTGTCGCTGACCACCCAGAACCGCAGGCGTTTATCTTCCTCGCTCAGCAGTTTCAGCTTGGCGTTGATCTTGGCCCAGTGCTCGGGATTGCCATAACGCTGAACCGCTGACTCCAGCACGCTGTAGCGCGCATCGACTTCGGCTTCCGGCAGCAAGCCCAGGCTTTTGTCCACCTGGAGATACAGAGCCCAGCCAATCAACAGAAACACCAGCAGCGCCACCAGCGCAAACATGCCGCTCAGGCGCAGGGCGATGGAATTACTCGACACGACGACTCTCCAGCACGTACCCCATGCCCCGGATCGTGTGCAGCAGTTTCTGCTCGAACGGCCCGTCCAGTTTGGCCCGCAGACGTTTAATCGCGACCTCGACGACGTTGGCGTCGCTGTCGAAATTGATGTCCCAGACCATCTCGGCAATCGAGGTTTTCGACAGGATTTCGCCTTGGCGGCGAGCCAGTACGCTGAGCAGCGAGAATTCCTTGGCCGTCAGGTCCAGGCGCGCGCCGGCGCGGGTCGCCTTGCGGCTGATCAGATCGATCCACAGATCGGCAATGCTGATCTGCACCGGCTCGTGCCCCCCGCTGCGACGGGTGAGCGCCTGCAGCCGGGCAACCAGCTCTAGAAAGGAAAACGGTTTGCCGAGGTAATCGTCGGCGCCTTCGCGCAGTCCGCGAACCCGGTCATCGACGTTCTCCCGCGCCGTCAGCATGATCACCGGGGTCTGCTTGCGGGCGCGCAAGGCGCGCAACACGCCGTAGCCATCCAGGCCGGGAAGCATGACGTCGAGAATGATAACCGCGTACTCGCTTTCCAGCGCCATGTGCAGACCTTCGATGCCTTCGCGCGCGACATCGGTGGTGTATCCCTGTTCGGTCAGGCCGCGATGCAGGTAGTCCGCGGTTTTCTCTTCGTCTTCGATAATCAGGACGCGCATGGGTCCACTCTCACTTATTCGCTGCTTACTTTTCAGCAGTCATCAGGGCCGCAGGTTGCTTGCTCGTTGCGCTGGGTGTCGGGGTCGGACGTGGGCGGTGGAAGATTCGCTCAAGCTGCAGGTAAATCACCGGCGTCGTGAACAGCGTCAGCGCCTGGCTGACCAGCAATCCGCCCACAACGGCGATGCCCAGTGGCTGACGCAATTCAGCACCCACACCATAGCCGAGCATCAGCGGCAGAGCACCGAGCAGCGCCGCCAGCGTTGTCATGATGATCGGCCTGAATCGCGTCAGACACGCCTCGTAGATCGCTTCTTGCGGCGATAACCCTTGGTGACGCTGGGCTTCGAGGGCAAAGTCCACCAGCAGAATGCCGTTCTTCTTGACGATGCCTATCAGCAGCACGATACCGATCAGGCCCATGATCGAAAAATCCTGGCCCATCAGCCACAACAACAGCAGCGCGCCGATCCCGGCGGAGGGCAGGGTGGAAATGATCGTCAGCGGATGAACGAAGCTCTCATACAGCACGCCCAGAATGATGTACACCGCCACCAGCGCAGCAAGAATCAGCCACGGCTGGTTGGCCAGCGAGCTTTGAAACGCCTGGGCCGCGCCCTGGAAATTGCCGATGATCGAAGCCGGCATGCCGATCTCGTTCTTGGCCTGATCGAGCAACACGACGGCGTCGCCCAGCGCAACGCCGGCCGACAGGTTGAACGAGAGGTTGGCGGCCGGGAACATGCCATCGTGACTGATCGACAGCGGGCCCATCTTCGGTGCGCCCACTTTGGCCAGCGCCGACAACGGCACCATCTCGTTGGTCAGCGGCGATCGCAGGTAAAAGTAATTCAGGCTTTCGGCCTTGCCACGCTGCTGGGGCTCAAGCTCCAGAATGACTTTGTACTGGTTGATGTCCGTCTGGTATTCGTTGATCTGACGCTGACCGAACGCGTCGTACAGCGCCTGATCGACATCGGCGGCGCTCAGACCGAAACGCGCCGCGGCGCTGCGGTCGATGTCCAGATGCGTCACGCTGCCGCCCAGTTGCAGGTCGTTGGACAGGTCGCGAAACGCCGGAAGGGTCTTGAGTTTCTCAGTGAGCTTTTGGGTCCAGACATTGAGCAGCGCGCCATCGTTGCTCTTGAGCACGTATTGATACTGCGCCCGGCTCGGGCCGGAGCTCAGGTTGATGTCCTGACCGGCGCGCAGATACAGCACGATGCCCGGTATCTTCGCAAGCTTGGGCCGGATGCGATCGATGAACTGGCTGGCCGACACGTCTCGGTCTTCGCGATCCTTGAGCGCAATCCAGACGCGCCCGTTGGCGATGGTCTGGTTGTTGCCGCTGACACCCACCGAATGCGAAAACGCTTTGACCGCAGGATCCGCCGCGATGATTTTCGCCAGTTGTTTATGTTTTTCTACCATGTCGGGGTAGGAGATATCCGCAGCCGCCTCGCTGGTGCCCAACACCATGCCAGTGTCCTGCACCGGGAAAAACCCCTTGGGAATGAGCACATAACCCGCGACGGCCAGCACCAGCGTCAGGCCGAAGATACCCAGCATCAGGCGCTGATGGGCGAGGGCGAAACGCACGCCTCGCGCATAGCGGGCGAGCAAGCGTTCGCCAAACCCGGGCGTCGCATGCGGATTGTGCTTGGGGGCCCGCATGAACAGCGCAGCCAGGGTGGGCGCCAGCGTCAGCGACACCATCACGGAAATAAGAATGGTCGACGTCGCAGTCAGGGCGAACTCCTTGAACAACCGGCCCACCACGCCGCCCATGAACAGCAGCGGAATGAATGCCGCGATCAGCGAGAAACTGATCGACACCACGGTGAAACCGATCTCGCCCGAGCCTTTGATCGCCGCGTCACGCATGCTGTCACCGGCTTCCAGGTGCCGATGGATGTTTTCCACCACCACGATGGCGTCATCCACCACGAAGCCGACGGCCACCACGATCGCGACCAGCGTCAGGTTGTTCAGGCTGAAACCCAGCACATACATCAGCGCGAAGCTGGCCACCAGCGACACGCCCAGTACCGCCGTTACGATCAACGTCGCCGACAGCTGACGCAGGAACAACGCCATGACGGCGATCACCAGCGCGATCGCGATCAGCAAGGTCATTTCCACCTCATGCAACGAGGCGCGAATGGTCTTGGTGCGGTCGCTGAGCACTGATACGTCGACCGATGCAGGCAGCATTTCCTGCAGGCGCGGCAGCTCGCCGAGCACGCGGTCGACCGTCTCGACAATATTGGCGCCGGGTTGACGGAACACGACGATGTTCACGCCCTGTTGTTCGCCCGACCAGGCACGCACGTAGGCGTTTTCCGAACCGTTGATGACACGGGCTACATCGCGCAGGTGAACAGGGGCGCCGTCTTTGTAGGAAACGATCAGTTGCTCGTAATCCTTGGCCTGGAACAGTTGATCGTTCGAGGCCAGCGTGGAAATGCTGTCCTTGCCATAGAGCGCACCTTTGGCGAGGTTGAGGCTGGTCTGCTGCAAGGTCTCGCGCAGGTCGGCCAGCGTCAGACCGATCGACGCGAGTTTCTCCGGCGCGGCCTGCACGCGGATGGCAGGCCGCTGCTGACCGGTGATGTTGACCTGTCCGACGCCGTCGATCTGACTCAACTGACGAGCCAGCAGGGATTCGGTGACATCGCTCAGCTCGGTGCCGGGCATCAGATTGGAGCTGACGCTGAGAATCAACACCGGGCTGTCGGCAGGGTTGACCTTGCGCCAGGTCGGCAGTGTCGGCAGGTTAGCGGGCAAGCGCCCGGCCGCCGTATTGATCGCTGCCTGCACTTCCTGCGCGGCGGTGTCGATGCTCTTGTTCAGGCTGAATTGCAGGATCAGGTTGGTGGAGCCCAGCGCGCTGCTCGAGGTCATCTGCGTCATGCCAGGAATCGCGCTGAACTGCACTTCCAGGGGCGTCGCCACCGAGGAAGCCATGGTTTCCGGACTGGCGCCGGGCAACTGCGCGTTAACCTGGATGGTGGGAAATTCGGCTTCCGGCAGCGGCGCCACCGGCAAGCGCGGAAAGGCGATACAGCCCAGCAGCACCAGCGCGAACGTCAGCAGGACCGTGGCAATAGGATGATTCACGCACCAGGCGGAAAGGGAGCCGCGGCCTTTCATTTCGACGCCCCGGCCACGTCGACCAGCGCATCGACCGGCTCATCCTTGACCACTTCGATGTGAGCACCATTCTTGAGCCGCGACTGGCCGTCGCTGACCAGCACGTCGTTGACGTCGACCCCGCTGATCAGCATCAGGTCGCTGTCCTGATAAAGCACTTTGACCGGCACGACTTCGACGCTGTCGCCCTTGACCCGATAAACGTAATGCTGATCGATGCCGCGCTGGACCACTTGTGGCGGGACCTTCAGCGCATCGCGGTCGACGGCGGTCTGGATGCGAACCGTCACCAACTGGCCGGGCCACAACTTCTCGGCGGCATTGTCGAACACCGCTTTGGCGCGAATGGTGCCCGTGTTCATCGCCACCTGATTGTCGATCAGCGTCAGTTTGCCCTGGCCGAGCAATGTGCCGCTGGCGCCTTCACCCAAGTACGCATCGACCGTGGCGGGCGTGCTGGCGGCAAGCAGGTCGTGCAACGTCGGCAGCATCTGTTGTGGCAGCGAGAACTCTACGGAAACAGGATCGATCTGCGTGACGGAAAACAGTCCCGTCGCATCGCTGACCCGCAGGAAATTACCCTCGTCGACGTTTCGAATCCCCACCCGGCCTGTCACCGGAGAGCGTATCTGGGTGTAGGAAAGCTGTACTTGAGAGGCGTTGATCGAGGCTTGATTGCCCAGTGCGGTTGCTTTCAGTTGCTCGACCAGCGCCTCTTGCTGATCGTATTGCTGTCTGGAAATACTGTTGTCGACCGTCAGCAGCTTGTAGCGCTTGAGGTCCACTTGAGCGACGTTCAACTGGGCCTGGCTCTGACTCAGTTGCGCCCTGGCCTGCTCCAGCGCCGCGCGAATTGAACGATCGTCGATGGTCGCCAGCAGATCCCCCGCCTTGACCTGTTGCCCTTCCTTGACCAGCAGCCGGGTGAGGATGCCGTCCACCTGGGGGCGAATCACCACGCTTTGCAACGACAACACCGAACCGATGCCGGTGACGTATCGCGGCACGTCCTCCTGCTTCACCGTGATCACACGAACCGGCACCGCTACCGGGGCGCTGGCTTTCTTCGCGACGGGACGATTGAAGGTCCAGGTGCCGATCGCAATCAGCGCAACGAGTGCGGTCACGGCTATCACGGTTGTTTTCTTTTTGTGCATACAGAAACGACGCCAGCGAATGGGTGAGGGCAGATGGGTGTGAGCCTCCTTTATAACCCTTCCACCCGGTCAGCAAAATGACTGCTACCTGTCAATATTGTCAGCTGGATTAGGGCGGAGGATGAAGTCGGGTAAAGAAAGAATGCCGCAGGGCGATACCCAGATAGAAGGCACGAGTTTCGATGAACGAGTTCTACTGTGACGGGGACAATTCCTACATAAAGCTTCGTGAATTCTGAACGTTGTTCTCTGGCTCGACTCAACTTCATAAGGGACGAGCCTTCATTCCGGAGTGTGGCGATGAAAAGTAAAAAGACAGTTTCGATGTTTTTTTCGATCGCGTTTATCGGGACTTGTGCCGTATCCGGCCCCAGCGCATGGGCCGCGCAAAACGAACTCATGTTTCACGGCAGCCTTGTCAATGCCGCATGCGAGGCCCGAGTGATGGCGGGCTCAGACGCAGCCGCGGGATGGAAAACCCTGTCGGCAGGCGGCTCCCTGACCATCGGCCTGATGGCTGGCGATAATGCGTGCGGCAAGCCTGCCGTCCCCGTCTATGCCAGTTATAAAGAAACCACCATCGCATTTCGCAGTGCCCACGCGGGCATCGTCACGCTGACTTACCAGTAAGCGGTCTGCCCCGACTATTTGAGCAACGCCTGACAGGCCCCGATTCGATGGAATCGGGGCTTTTTTTGTGCGCGCGCTCTGTCGAGCGTGTCCGGACGGCTACAGCGTTGAGGTGAAAGGTCAGCCACTGTTTTTTAACGCGGTGTCGTGCAAAGCCATGTAACGCGTGAGTTGTAGCCCTGCGCTGCCAAGTCCTACGGAAAGTTCTTTCGTGCGCCACTGTCATTTCCGCAAGCGCAAGGTAAATAGCCTGACAGCCGCGAGCCAGAGCGGCGCTTATAGTTCTCGCCGTCCTCTTGGGCACACACGAATTGACACAAGGAACGTCGTTAGCATGAAAAATATCTCTCTTTCACTGGCCATCGTGACCGCATTGGGACTCGGCATTTCGAGTACCGCGAGCGCCGCCAACAACGGCAAACTTGTCTTCACTGGCACGCTCACCAACATCACTTGTGACATCGGCGCCGGGACGGGTGCAAGCCCTGGCACCAACCCGGGTGAAATCAACGTCGACATGGGCAACGTGTCCTTCTCCGACATCGGTCTGTTCGCGGACAATAAACTGGAAACCGCCTCGCCGATCCAGCTGCTGGTCAACTGCACCGGCGGCGCTTCGCAATACAACACCGTCAATATGCGCTTCGTGGCGCGCCAAGGCAGCGGCCTGGATAACCTCGATCAGAAACTGCTGCGCACCACCGGTGCTGCCGACGGTGTCGGTATCGGTCTGCTCAACGCTTCCAACCAGCTGATGGACTTGAGCGGCAACGAAACCATCGATACGCCGCTGATCAAGGACGGCGCTGACGGCGCTACCGCCGAGATCAATTTCGGGGCTGTCTATGTCCTCAACGGTGCGGCGACCAATCCCGGCAACGCCGATGGCTTTCTGCCGTTCGTGATGGACTATCAGTGATGCAACAGGCGGGCGAGCATTGCTCGCTCCGCCTTCCCCCGGATTTCCAGGCGGTCTGACCATGTTTTCCATCTTCATCCGTTGCTCGGCGCTCTGGCTGGGGCTGCTTCTGGCTGTCCCGGTGCAGGCGGGCATAGTGCTCAACACCACGCGTGTCATTTATCAGGCCCAAGACAAGGAGGTCAGCCTCGTTGTACACAACAGTGGCTCGGGCGAGATCCTCGCTCAGTCCTGGCTGCAAGCGGAAAGCGAGAAGGTCGCTCCCGCCGATCTGCCGTTCGCGATTACCCCGGCGCTGGCGCGAATGACCGGCAATGCGCGACAGATGATCCGGATCATCTACGCCGGGGAGGGACTGCCCGCCGACCGGGAATCGGTGTTCTGGCTCAATGTTCAGGAGATTCCGCAGACTGCCCGGGAGAACGAATTGCAGATCGCGATTCGTCAGCGGATCAAACTTTTCTTTCGCCCTCAGGGAATGCGTGGCGACCCACTCAAAGCAGCGCAAGAGCTGCAATGGCGTGTACAGGGCGGCCAGTTGGAAGTCAGCAATCGCAGCCCATATCACGTGTCGCTGATCAAGCTTGAGGCGCGTCAGCAGGGCAAGCCGTTGTTCTCGGCGGATAGCCAGATGCTGGCGCCGCTGCAGAGCCTGAAACTGCCCATGCGCCCGGCCGCTTCCGGCAAACCGGTCGAGCTCAGGTTCATCAGCATCAATGACTTCGGCGCCCAGGAACCTTACCTCGCGCAAGTCGTGGCCGACCGGACTGTTCAGGCCGAAAGGACCGACGTTCGTACCGACTGACGACTGACACCACGGTCGGATTTTTCGTACCTCATTTTCGCCGCACATACGTTGCGGCTACTGCGTCGTGCGCCTGCGAGAAAGGATTCGGCAGCGCATCGGAACTCAGAACACGAGTGAAACCAGCTAATGGAACGGCGAGACCAGAACAACAAGGGATGTGTGTGCAGCGCGGCACGGCCCCGTACAACCCTCTGTAGAGGCGGGCCATCGAAGGTATTCAACTGCAGCCGTTTGGCGCTGTGCATGGCGCTGACCGGCGGGCTTGCGACAGCTTCGTCTGTGATGGCGATGACCGATCAGGTCGCCGACGGCCGGGCTGCCAGCGGCGTGAAGTTCAATACGGCTTTCATCCAGGGCACCGATCAACCGGCGGACCTTGAGACCTTTCTGCAAGGCAACAGCATCGTCCCCGGCACCTATCGGGTCGATGTCTACGTCAACCGCACATTGAGCGGTCGACGCGATATCAACTTCATCCACAACCCTGCCAGGGACACGGTCGAGGCATGCCTGACGCTGGAAATGCTCAGCCAGTTCGGCGTGGATGTCAGCGCGCTGAACACGGCCGAAACGCCGGGCAGCGGCTGTTTCGATCTGATGACACACGTGGCGTTTGCGCAGGTCGATTATCAGCCTTCGAGCCTGCGCCTGAACATCACGGTCCCGCAGGCGATGATGGCCCGCAGCGCGCGCGGATACGTGTCTCCGGAATTGTGGGATCAGGGCGAGACCGTCGGCTTCGTCAACTACAACTTCAGCGGCGCGCGCCGCACGCGTAATGAGCAGACGCAGGATCAGTATTATCTGGGCCTGCGCAACGGCGTGAATCTCGGTGCCTGGCGGCTGCGCAATGAGTCTTCGGTTACGTACGGAGATGCTCAACCGTACCGTTTTCGCAGCAACAGGACCTTCGTTCAGCGCGACGTCAGTGCGCTGAAAAGCCAACTGACACTGGGTGAAGCGTTCACCGACTCGCAAGTGTTCGACAGCGTGCGTTTCGTTGGCGCAGCGTTGACGTCCGACGATGGCATGCTGCCCGACAGCGAGCGCGTCTATGCGCCTGTCATCCGAGGCATCGCCGAAACCAATGCCATGGTTGAAGTGCGCCAGAACGGCTTCATGCTGTACAGCGGCAACGTGTCACCCGGGCCGTTTGAAATCTCCGATATCTATCCCAGCGGCTCGAACGGCGATCTGGAAGTGACGATCGTCGAAGCCGACGGACGCAAGCGCAGCTTTGTTCAAGCCTACGCGTCACTGCCGATCATGGTGCCCCAGGGCGCTGTCCGCTACAGCCTTGCGGCCGGTCAGTACGACAGCAACACCGAGGACGGGGCATCACCGGATTTTGCCAGCGGCACGCTCGTTTACGGTTTGACCGAGCGGGTGACGGCCGCCGGTGGCGTGCAGATGGCCGAGGACTTTCAGGCCGGAAACATTGGCGCGGGCATGAACACCGCACTGGGCGCTTTTTCGCTCGATGTCACCCAGTCGCTCAGCAAGCAGCGGCAGCAGAGTTACAGCGGGAAAAGCCTTCGCGTGCGTTATGCCAATACGCTGGACCTGACTCACACAACGCTGGCGGTAGCCGGTTACCGTTACTCGACCGAGCAATATCGCACCCTCGATGAGCATGTCGAAGCACTGCAGGCGCACGAGAACTTCTATGCGGGTCGTGCACGCGATCGCGTCGAGCTCAACCTGACCCAGGCGTTGCCGGAGCACTCGGCATCGCTGAGCATTACCGGATCCGAACAGCGCTATTGGGACCGGGGCGACAAGACGCGGCAGCTTTACATCGGTTGGAACGCCTCTTGGCGCAGTGTGAGCTACAGCTTGTCGCTTGAGCGCAATCAGACATTTCAGCGCAATGGGCAGGATCAGACCGATAATCGCGTCGCGCTGACCCTGAGCGTGCCGCTTGGCACCAGTCCCGGATCATCTCGCGCGTTTTTCAATGCCGTGCACGACAGCTCGGGCAACTACAACCTGCAGTCGGGTCTGAACGGCCAGGTGTTCGACGACCGCAGCACGTTCTACTCGGTGCAAGCGGGTCACGATCGAAATTCCGGATCGTCCGGTTTCGGCAAGCTCAGCACCACGACATCCTACGGCCGTTTCGACGCGGGATACGGGCAAGGCAGCGATTACCAAGCGTTCAGCATGGGCGCCGCGGGTTCTGTGGTCGCTCATCCCGGCGGCGTGAATCTCGGCCAGCCGCTGGGCGAGACGTTCGCGCTGGTGCAGGTCAAGGGCGTGAGCGGCGCCCGGTTGAGCAACGCGAGCAACGTCGAAACTTCCGACAACGGCTTTGCGATTCTGCCGTATGCGCAGCCTTACCGGACCAACTGGGTCAGCCTGGATACGCGACAACTGGGCGCTGATGTGGAGTTGGCGAACGCCGTCACGCAGGTCGTGCCCAGAAGGGGAGCGGCAGCGTTGGTCAGCTTTCAGACGTCCGTGGGCCGCAGGGTCCAGTTCGAGCTGGTGCGCCCCGATGGCAGTCGCCTGCCGTTGGGCACGACCGTCGAAGATGAACAGGGCAAGCCGCTGGCGACGGTCGACCCCAATGGTCGCGCGTTGATTCTGAGTGAGCGCGACAGCGGCGAACTGGTCGTCAAATGGGCCGATCAGCAATGTCGCGCGTCTTTCACGCTTCCCGCCAAGGACCCGCAGCGCAGTTACGATCGCGTCAAGGCGGTGTGCCAATGAAGTCCGCCTGTCTGATGACCGCCGTTTTGATGTTCACCAGCGCCGTTGCGCAGGCGACGGTTTCGCTGTCTGGCACGCGTCTGGTGTTCGACGGCAGGTTCGGGGAAGCCTCTGTGGACGTCAGCAATCGCAGCGATGCTCAGGTGTTGATCCAGGCCTGGCTGGCCGATGGGCGTGCAGCCGAGTCGCACCGGGCAGACCTGCCTTTTGTCGTCACGCCGCATCTGGCGCAGCTGCCCGCGCAGGGTAAGCAGACGTTGCGCGTGCTGTATGAAGGCGTCGGGATGCCGGCAGACCGTGAGTCGTTGCTGCATTTGTTCGTGCTGGAAATCCCTCGCCGCAGCCAGGCCGCGCAGCAATTGAGCATCGCCGTGCGCCAGCGCATCAACGTGTTTTACCGGCCTGCCGGTTTGCCTGGCGATCCCGCCGACGCCGCGCAGATGCTGGCGTGGCAGCGGCAACCGGGCGGCGAACTGTCTGCGCGCAATCCGACGCCGTATCACGTCTCGCTGCAAAACGTGCGTGTCGACGACGTTGAGATCAGCGACTACCAGCTCCTGCCACCGTTTTCGGAGATATCGCTGCCGCTTCCGGTGCGCATCGCAGGCGCGGGCATGCAGCGAAACCTGTCTTTCAAGGCGCTGACAGACTACGGCGGCCAGCGCGATTACTGCGGCGTGTTGCCGGCGCAAGGCGCGTTGAACGTACCACTGAGCAGGCCCGATTCTCACTCACTCAAAGGGAAGTGCTGACCATGACGTACAGATTCGTTACCCGATGGTGTCCGATATTGCTGATGACAGCGTTGCTGCCTGTCTCTGCCGCAGCCATGACTTGCGCAACCCAAGGTGCTGGCGAATTCATCCTGCGCGCTGATTTGAGCAGCACTGTCGCGATTCCCGCCACGTTGCCGGATGGCACGGCGGTCTGGCGCTCCGAGCGTCTGAGCGTCGCGGTCGAATGCGCTAAGGAAGAAGTCGGCGGGCCCGAGGACGTCTTCCTTTATCTGAACCCGGAGAACATACAGATCGGTCAGGGCATTCGCGCAGGGCTGACACTCGGCGGGGTCGACTTCCTCCAGACCTCCGGGCGCATTCCCACGCATCAAACGGCGCCCGCCTGCAAGGATGCGAGCACCCGCTGCCCAGCTGTCTCGTTCAATTTGCCTTTTACGGTGTTCATCGAGAAATACGGGCCGACCCCGCCATCCGGCATCGCCAGCGACGTGCGCGACTACAGGATGTTTCAGGTCGACGGCACAGCTGGCCCCAATCCAGTGCCCGACCGCAACCTCAATTACCTCATCAATAACCTGTCGGGGCTGCGCTTCGTGGCCTGTGACGCTGAGCTGCGGGTCATGCCGGAGACGATCGACTTCGGTGACGTGGCGATCGCCAACGTGAGGGTGGGCGAAGTCGCGACGTTTCAGCGGTTTGCCCTGGCCACCAGTCGTACGTGTGATTCGCCGTTCAGCCTCAATGCGCGGCTCACCCCGGTTTCAGGCATGCTGTCGGGTGACGTGCTGGTGCCCGTCAACAACGACAGCGTCGGCATCCGCATCACGAACGCGTACGACAACACGCCGGTGCGCTACAACGAGCCGTTTCACTTGAATGACCTGCTGGGTGGGAATTACTCCGCCACCGCTGATTTCAAGGCCGAATTGATCTGGCAGACGCAAACGCCACAGCCAGGTCCCTTTTCTGCGGAAGTGATGGTCGATCTGTTCTACAAATAGGCGCGCGCATTCGGTCTTCTGCCTGAGGCAGGCTCAGAATGATTCGGGTATGCTGCGCGGCTTCGGGCGCCGCCCGACTTTTTCCTCGACCGCTTCAAGCTTCCGGAGCCTTCATGACGACCCCAGAACCTACCTCAGCGCCTGACTTTGACGTCGAACCGGTCGAGGGCAACGACGTTTCCGAGCAGGCCCGGCCAGCGATTCCGGCGTTCAGTTTTCCATTCAAACCGGGGCAGCTTGCCCAGGCCAGAAAGGATCAGCCGTACTACCAGAAGTCCAACAAATCCAGCCACGAAAAGCGGCCAGGCGCAGCCCCGGCGGGCACCCGTCGTTCGATGGGCAAGCGCTGATTCGCGGGCGTCCAGTCAACCCTGTTTGCGAAAACTGTCGCGGTATTGTGTGGGCGTGACGCCCAGACGTTGGGTGAAAATCAGGCGCATGCGCGCGGCGCTGCCGAAGCCACAGTGATACGCCACGGCTTTGATCACCATTTCACTGCCCTCCAGCAAGTGTCGGGCGGCGTCGATTCTGGCTCGCTGGACGAATTCGGCCGGGGTGACTTTGGCGTCTCGAGCGAACACTCGCGCAAACGTGCGCGGGCTCATGGACACCACTTGCGCGAGTCGTTCCACCGAAAACGGTTCGCTGATGTGCTCCATCACGTAACGCTGGATGGTTGCAACGGGCGAGTCATCGTCTGCCGAGGCGCTCAGGTAAGGACTGAACTGCGACTGTCCGCCCTGACGCTGGGCGACCACCAACAGACGTTTCGCCACAGCCAGCGCAATCGCCGATCCATGATCCTGCGCGACCAGCGCAAGCGCCATGTCGATGCCTGCCGTGACGCCCGCAGACGTCATCATCGCGCCGTCGCGCACGTAGATGCGGTCGGGTTCGACCCGCGCTTCGGGAAACAGATCGGCCAGTTGTTGCGCATGGCTCCAGTGCGTGGTGACCTGCTTTCCATCCAGCAGACCGGCATGCCCGAGCACGAACGCTCCCGTGCAGATCGAGCCGAAACGTCCTGCCAGCGGTGTGGCTTCGCGCAACCAGGCGGTCAGCTCGGGCATCTCGGCACCTTCGGGAAGCAGCGGGCCCCCGGGAACCAGCAGAATGTCGAAGGTTTTTGGCGCGTCGGTCAGGGAATACTGCGCGCCCAGTGGCATGCTGTTGGAGGCGACGATGGGGCAGGGCGTTGCGCCGACGGTGGTCATCCGGTAGCCATCGCCTTGTGCGACGTAACGATTGGCCTCGGCGAACACATCCAGGGGACCGGCCACGTCCAGCGACTGGACATCAGGGAACAGCACGATCGCGACGCTTCTCATCAATGAATCTCAGGCGCTTTGCAAAGGGATGAACATATAGCTCATCGCCTCTTCTGTCTCCAGTAGCGCGCCTGCTTGCTGCAAGTGCAGGGTCGCGGCCTCGCCTGTCACGCGGAAACGCCACGTGGCTTCGCTTGCAGGCAGTGCGCCAGTCTGCAGGCTTGAAACGGCTGTCGCAAAAGCGTCCATGTCGGGCAGGCAGGCAACGAAACCGTTGCCCTTGAGCGCCGTGGTCTGGAGTCCCAATGCTACGCAGATCGCTTGCTTGCGGGCGATATCGTCGCGATCCGCCTGGCGCGATTGTTCGATCAACGCCAGCAGCTGTCGGTCAACCAATTGGCCGCCGACGATCAGATCCGGCCCTCGTGTCCAGGCGTCGGCAGGACAATCTTTGGCCTGCGGGCGAAGCGGAATGTGCGGATTGATCTCCATGGGATAAATGCGGCACACCAGCGGGCGACGCTCATAAATGCGGCAGAGGTTATCAGCGTCAAGATTTCGGCAACGACCAGCGTTGTAGGCCGCGAAGGTGATGGCCACCAGCGCCTGCGCTTTGCCGCTGCTGACAGGGTGCGAGCGCCGGGTGGCGTGAGTGATCTGCTCCGGTGCAACACCGTAGCCATCGGCCAGGAATGCTTCGGTCAGAATGATCACCGAGCCGCCGTCAGCCGCCCACTGCGCGGCTTCGGCCAGTGTCAGGGGCACGTGATGATCGGTGCAGCATTTGCCGCAGCCGACGCAGGAAAACTGTGTATCCATGGGAAGAAACAGTCCGCCAATCCAAAAAGAATGAAGCAAAACCTGCGCGGGGAAAACCGTCACCACCGGCAGGTCTTTTTCAAATTGGCGGAAATGGCAGCAAGTTATGCGCCATCGGTCGGATTATTTCTTGGGCAGTGTGGTGACGTTATCCCACTCAGTGATCAGCGCTTTCTTGTTCTTTCGGTCGTACAGGCAGAGCTCAGTGCCGGTTTTATTCTTCATGAACGCCTGTTTGTACTGGCCTTTGATCAGCAGCGCGTTGTAGCCCACGCTGTCATCGAACGCGGCATCGGCGCCCGCAGGCTTGGCGTTCTTCAATGAACTGGCCGCAACGCAGCTGTCGACCAGGGTTTTGTTGAAGTCTTTCCAGGCGTCAGGGCTGGATGCGCTGGCCTGACCTGCGGCAGCGGTGAGGGTGAGCAGCAGGGCGGCAGTGATTTTCTTCACAGCATTCTCCTTTGTCGTTATCGGTGTGACTGCGACTTGGAGTGGCTTAGCGCGGTTCGAGTTCGCGGCGCTGCACATATTGCATGCCGGCGCGCTCGTACAATCGGCGAGCGGCGAGGTTGCTTTCCATCACCTTCAGGTCCACATGGCCCTCGCGCCGCTGGGCGAAGGCCGCAAACACCACGTCGAGCAGCGAATGCCCGATTCCGCGCTGCCGGGCGCGGGGATGCACCACCAGATTGCGAATGAATGCGCTGGTCCAACAGTGGGCGACGGCAACAATCCCCAGCGCATCTTCGAGCACGAAACACAGCTGTCGATCGCACTCAGGATCATGGTCGAAGGCGTCGAGCCATTGACTGAAATCCAGCACCCGACCGCCGCCCTGTGCCTGGCCCAGCACCAGCAGTTGGTGAACGGCCTGGGCATTCGCGGCGGTGAGGTCTGATCGTCGTAACGTCCCAGGCAGTTCAGGCACGTCGAGTGGCTGGCCAAGTGGGCGTCGCATCAACCAGTAATGCGCAGTGGACGCATCGTCAGGCGCAGGTTTCAGATCCCTTGCGCTTGGACCGTGCGCGCGGCTTCGATCAAGCATCGTGTCAGCTCAGGCGAGGAGAACTTGGTCAGAACGGCGTTGGCGCCTGCGGCCTTGGCCTTTTCGGTGTTCATCGCGCTGTCCAGCGACGTATGCAGCAGTACGTAGAGTTCCTGAAAGTCAGGCGTTTCCCGCAGTGTGCGAGTGAAAGCATAACCGTCCATTTCCGACATTTCGATATCGGACACCACGACGTTGATTTGCTGAGCCGTGCCCTGCAGGTCGAGCAGGTGATCGATGGCCTCGCGGGCACTGCGCGCGGTGTGGCACTCGATGCCCAGATTGCGCAGGGTAATGACCGACTGTTGCAGCGCAACCTGACTGTCGTCGACCACCAGAATCCGCGCCTTGGCCAGCACCTCGACCTCTTCAGCGCTCAGCTCGGCGGGTTCGGCGACGATCTGCGCAGGCGAGATGCCGTGAATGACTTTCTCGATATCCAGTACCTGCACCAGCGTGCCATCAACCTGAGTTACGCCGGTGATGAACGACTTGTTGCCGGAGCCAAAGGGCGGCGGGCGGATATCGGTGGTCAGGCAATGAACGATCTTGCTCACGGCCTGGACGTGCAGACCCTGCTTGGAGCGGCTGACGTCGGTTACGATCAGGCAGCCGCCGTCCGGGTCCAGCAGCGGTCGTTCACCGATTGCGCGGCTCAGATCGATCACCGACAACGAGTTGCCGCGCAGCGTGGCGACGCCTTTCACGTGGGGGTGTGACTCGGGCAAACGCGTGAGGGGAGGGCAGGGGATGATCTCGCTGACCTTGAGCAGGTTGATCGCCATCAGCTTTCCGCTGCGTAACGTGAACAGCAGAAGCGAGAGTGAATCTGCGCGGACGTTTTTGGACATATGAACCTTCTGTCATGCATGTCTGTTTGCCGGTAGAGGTGCAAACAGCGTTCGATGACGGTTTATCGACCCGCTCAAGTCAGGCTTTAACCTCTTTTGACGCGCTTGCTCATGAGGGCGGGTTTCGGAGAGTAGTCGAAATGACCTGCAACCAGTCTTAATGACAACAATACTTGAGTGGTCAATATGACTAAAATTCTGTAACTAACTGATATTAGTGAAAAAATATTTTGGCACGCTTCCTGATAAGTAACAGGTATTCGTTATCAATCGAGTCTCAGGAGTTCATCATGTTGACTGCTTCGGATCGTGCCATCGTCAAATCCACCGTCCCGCTGCTGGAAAGCGGCGGCGAAGCGCTGACGACTTACTTCTACAAAAAACTGCTCACCCGATACCCGCAGGTGCGCCCATTGTTCAACCAGGCGCATCAGGCCAGCGGCGACCAGCCTCGGGCCTTGGCAAACGGCGTGCTGATGTACGCACGCCACATCGATCAGCTTGAGCAACTGGGCGATCTGGTTGCAAAGATCATCAACAAGCATGTGGCCTTGCAGATCCTCCCGGAACATTACCCATTGGTGGGCGAGTGCCTGCTGGAGGCCATCCGTGAAGTGCTCGGCGCTGAAATCGCCACGGATGAGGTCATCGCAGCCTGGGGCAAAGCCTACGGACAATTGGCCGAGATCCTGATCGGCGCCGAGAAAACCATCTACGACGAGAAGGCGCTGGCGCCCGGCGGCTGGCGCGGAGCGCGGGAATTCAAGGTGGTGGCCAAAGTGGCGGAAAGCGCCGAGATCACCTCATTCTACTTCGCACCTGCGGATGGTCAGCCGATCCTTGCGTTTACGGCCGGTCAGTACATCGGCATGCAGCTGTTCCTGGAGGGTGAGGAAATTCGCCGCAATTACTCGTTGTCGGCACTGGCGGGCAACAATCAGTACCGCATCAGCGTCAAGCGCGAACCGGGCGGACGGGCGTCCAACTACCTGCACGACAATGTGAAGGTAGGCGACAGCATCAATCTGTTTACCCCGTCGGGCGAGTTTACCCTGGCGCACAGCGACAAACCGCTGGTGTTGATCAGCGGCGGCGTTGGAATCACCCCGACTTTAGCGATGCTCGAAGCGGCGGTGGCCACTGAGCGTCCGATTCACTTCATTCACTGCGCGCGCAATGGATCGGTGCACGCATTCCGTGACTGGATCGAAGACATGGCCAGCAAGCATCCTCAGCTCAAACGCTTCTACTGCTATTCGGAGGATGACGGCAAGAGTCCGGCAGCCCACGCCATCGGCATGCTGGATCAGGCGCGACTGGAGCAGTGGCTGCCAGAGAATCGCGACGTCGACGCCTACTTCCTCGGGCCGAAAGGCTTCATGGCGGCAATGAAACGTCAATTGAAGGCTGCCGGCGTACCGGATGGGCAGGCGCGCTACGAGTTCTTCGGTCCGGCATCGGCATTGGAGTGACTGGCTGCGACAAATGGACGCACGCTTCTATATATAGAAGGAGGTTCGGCGGCACAGGCACGTCTGCGACAAAAAGCCGCACGCTTCTATATATAAGAAGAAAGTCTGCGTCCGGATGTCGCTGTGGCAAACGGTCGCAGGCTTCGGTGTGCGCAGGCTAGGGAACAAGGTTTTGCAGCGAGCGGTTTCTCGTCAGGCCCTCGGCCTGGAGCGTTAATGTTCGGGTAATGCAGGCGTGGTCAACATCGCGCCTGAAAAAATGGCTCGGCTCGCTGAATGGTGTTGGCATGAGCATCATGCGACCGGATTATCCGGCAGTGAGCGGGGCGATGCGACGATGGTAGAATTGCGGGCTTTCCGGACTGTCCCGGCCCGCAACAATACGCATCCGTCGATCCGGATGGACTCCAATTCAAAGGGTATGTGAATGACTGACGAGATGTTTTACCTGCGGCGTGAGAAGCAGTTTCTGGTTCTGCTCGGCATCATCTGCCTGGCGCTGATCGGTGGAGCGCTGTACATGCAGGTGGTGCTGGGCGAGGCGCCTTGTCCGCTGTGCATCCTTCAGCGGTATGCGTTGCTGTTCATCGCCGTCTTCGCGTTTATCGGCGCTGCCATGCCGGGGCGACTGAGTCTGACGATCTGCGAGGTTCTGGTGACCCTGAGTGCAGTGGGCGGCATTGTTGCGGCGGGGCGGCACGTTTACATCCAGACGCATCCGACCGAGAGCTGCGGCATCGATGTGCTGCAACCCATTGTCGATGGATTGCCGCTCGCGTCGCTGTTTCCGCTCGGATTTCAGGTCGCAGGCTTCTGTGAGACGCCATATCCGCCAGTTTTCGGACTTTCGCTAGCACAATGGGCGCTGGCGGCTTTCGTTCTCACAGTGGTTCTGGTACCGGTGGGTATCATTCGTAACCGGATGAAAGCGCGCTGATAACAAAGTGTTGCATAAAAAATCGCCCTAAAATCCTTAAGAATTTCGGGGCTTTTGACCTGTTTCAAGGTGCGACATAAGACCGCATTTTTACAGATTCGGAAATTAACTGTTGCGCAGAAACTCATAGTCAATAAAACTTTACGTATCTACAATCGCCCCCACTTAACGCCCCCATCACTTGAAGGACGGCGGAAATCGAGGTCGGAAAGCGTTTTTACGCCTTTGTAGACGCCGTTCGAATGGCCTCCTGCGTCAAATTCAGAATGTCAGCGCCAAGGGATCTGGTCCGCATAGGCGGTTGCCACCATTCGAATAAGAAACCACAGCTAAACCCGGATTTGTTACGAGGCCATACGCTTCCTGACAGGCCCCTGTTCAATCCAAAAATTTGCCAGCACCTGGCAGGGTGAAGTGTTGGCGGTCGAAACCCAACTGCGATGCGAAAGCTGCTTTTAGAGGTCGTGAGATGAGTAAAAAAAGGTACCCCAGGTTTTTTGGCTTCTTGGCCCTTTTCAGCATGCTCCTGCTCAGCGGGTGCGATTACACCCTGCTGGATTCCAAGGGCCATGTCGGCGTGCAAGAGCGTGATCTGATCATCACCGCTACCCTGCTCATGCTGCTGGTGGTGGTGCCGGTCATTTTCATGACCATCATCTTCGCCTGGAAGTATCGCGCCTCCAACAAGAGCGCAACCTACACCCCTGACTGGGCGCATTCGACCAAGATTGAACTGGTTGTCTGGCTGGTTCCTCTGGCCATCATCATCGTGCTTGGCTACGTCACCTACAAGTCGACCCACGCGCTGGACCCATACCGTCCGCTTGAATCCGACGTCAAGCCTGTGACCATCGAAGTGGTCGCGCTGGACTGGAAATGGCTGTTCATCTACCCGGAACAGGGCATCGCGACCGTCAACAAGATCGTTTTCCCGGCTAACACGCCGATCAATTTCCGCATCACCTCTGATTCGGTCATGAACTCGTTCTTCATCCCTGCACTGGGTGGCCAGATCTACGCGATGGCCGGCATGCAGACCAAGTTGCACTTGATCGCCAATGAAAACGGCGAGTTCGATGGTATCTCCGCCAACTACAGTGGCGCAGGTTTCACCGGCATGAAATTCAAGGCGACCGCGACCTCGCAGGCTGACTTCGACGCCTGGGTTGCTGAAGTCAAGAATTCACCTAAACAGCTGGCAACGGCTGAATACACCGCTCTGGCCAAACCTAGCGAACGTAACCCCGTTGAACTCTACTCCACGGTCACTCCGAACCTGTTCCAGATCATCATCGACAAGTATGAAGGTATGAAGCCGGGCAAGATTGAGCACGAGAAGAAAGAAGTGGCCGGTATGGAAGGGATGGACATGGGTAAGCATTCAGCTGCTGAGGCAGAGGAGTAAACGATGTTTGGTAAATTAAGTCTGGACGCGATACCGTTCCACGAACCGATAGTCATGATCACGATTGCCATGATCGCTATTGGCGGTGCTGCGGTACTCGGTCTGATCACGTATTTCAAGAAGTGGACCTACCTGTGGACCGAGTGGCTGACTTCGGTCGACCACAAGAAGATCGGCGTGATGTACATCATCATCGCCATGGTCATGCTGCTGCGTGGTTTCGCTGACGCCATCATGATGCGTTCCCAGCTGGCTCTGGCCACCGAGGGTTCGCCCGGCTATCTGCCGCCTGAACACTATGACCAGATCTTCACCGCTCACGGTGTGATCATGATCATCTTCATGGCGATGCCGTTCTTCACCGGTCTGATGAACATCGTTCTGCCTCTGCAGATCGGCGCTCGCGACGTTGCCTTCCCGTTCCTGAACTCCCTGAGTCTGTACCTGCTGATCTCCGGTGTGGTGCTGGTCAACGTTTCCCTGGGCGTCGGTGAATTCGCACGTACCGGCTGGGTTGCCTATCCGCCGCTGTCTGAACTGGGCTACAGCCCGGGCGTGGGTGTCGACTACTACATCTGGGCACTGCAGCTATCGGGACTGGGTACGACACTGACGGGCGTTAACTTCCTGGTTACCGTCCTGAAGATGCGTACGCCTGGCATGAAACTGATGGACATGCCGATCTTCACCTGGACCTGCACCTGGGCGAACGTTCTGATCGTGGCGTCGTTCCCGATCCTGACCGCCACCCTGGCACTGCTGACCCTTGACCGCTACCTGGACTTCCACATTTTCACGAACGAATTGGGTGGTAACCCGATGATGTACGTGAACCTGTTCTGGGCGTGGGGTCACCCTGAGGTGTACATCCTGATTCTGCCGGCGTTCGGTGTCTTCTCCGAGGTCATCTCGACGTTCACCGGCAAGCGCCTGTTCGGCCACCACTCGATGATCTACGCTTCCGGCGCGATCTCCGTACTGGGCTTCATGGTCTGGCTGCACCACTTCTTCACCATGGGTTCGGGTGCAAGCGTCAACGCCTTCTTCGGTCTGGCGACGATGCTGATCTCCATCCCGACGGGTGTGAAGCTGTTCAACTGGCTGTTCACGATCTACCAGGGCCGTCTGCGCTTCACCGCGCCAGTCATGTGGACCCTGGGCTTCATGGTTACTTTCTCCATCGGCGGTATGACCGGCGTTCTGCTGGCTATCCCGGGTGCTGACTTCGTTCTGCACAACAGCCTGTTCGTGATCGCGCACTTCCATAACGTGATCATCGGTGGTGCTGTCTTCGGTTACATCGCAGGCTTCGCGTTCTGGTTCCCGAAAGCGTTCGGCTTCAAGCTGAACGAGAAGTGGGGCAAGGCAGCGTTCTGGTTCTGGATCTCGGGCTTCTACGTGGCATTCATGCCGCTGTACGCACTGGGCTTCATGGGCATGACCCGTCGTCTGAACACCACTGACAACCCGGACTGGACGCCGTACCTGCACGTCGCATTCTGGGGTGCAGCGCTGATCATGGTCGGTATCGCCTGCCAGCTGATCCAGATCTACGTGAGTATCCGTGACCGCGAGCAGAACCGTGACGTGACCGGTGACCCTTGGAATGGCCACACCCTGGAGTGGTCCACTTCGTCGCCTCCGCCGTTCTACAACTTCGCAGAACTGCCGAAGGCAAACGAGATCGACGCGTTCTATGCAGCCAAGCGTGATGGTGAAGCGTACCCGGTTCCGGCCAAGTACTCCGACATCCACATGCCAAACAACACCGCTACCGGCCTGGTAATGGGTGCTCTGCTGACCGTCTTCGGTTTCGCGATGATCTGGCACATCTGGTGGCTGTCGATCGCCAGCCTGGTTGGCACCATCGTTTACTTCGTCATCCACGCTGCACGTGACGATCAGGGCTACATGGTTCCTGCTTCGGAAGTGGCACGCATCGAAGGCGAGCAACACAAGATCCTGGCCTCGGTCCGCAATGCCCAGGCAAACACTCCTGTCAACAAGCTGGAGCAGGCATAAACAATGTCGAACTTAGTATTTGAAGGTGCTAAAGGTCACGACCACGGTCATGACCATGAGCATGACCACGGTCACCATGACGCCGGCGAGATGAAAATCTTCGGCTTCTGGATCTACCTGATGACCGACTGCATTCTGTTCGCGTCGATCTTCGCCGCTTACGCAGTGCTGGTTAACAACGTTGCCGGTGGTCCAGCAGGCCACGACATCTTCGAACTGCCATACGTGCTGGGCGAAACCGCCTGCCTGTTGCTCAGCTCGATCACCTACGGCTTCGCCATGCTGGCGATGCACAAAGGTAACAAGTCCGGTGTGCTGGGCTGGCTGTTCGTGACCTTCCTGTTCGGTCTGGGCTTCATCGGCATGGAGATCAACGAGTTCCACATGCTGATCTCCGAGGGCTACGGCCCTAACCGCAGCGGCTTCCTGTCGGCGTTCTTCACGCTGGTCGGTACCCACGGTCTGCACGTGACCAGCGGCCTGATCTGGATGGCGATCATGATGTACCAGGTCAACAAGAATGGTCTGACTGCCACCAACCAGACCCGCCTGAGCATGCTCAGCCTGTTCTGGCACTTCCTGGACGTGGTCTGGATCTGCGTGTTCACCGTTGTCTATCTGATGGGGACCATTTAAATGGCGAATTCACATCACTCCCATGACGATTCCAGCCACGGCAGCTTCAAGTCGTACATGGTCGGCTTCGTACTGTCGATCATCCTGACCGCGATTCCCTTCGGTCTGGTTATGTTCCCGACGGTATCGAAAGTTGCCACACTGTGGATCGTGCTGATCTTCGCGGTCGTGCAGGTTCTGGTTCACCTGGTGTACTTCCTGCACCTGGACCGTTCGGTGGCACAGCGCAACAACGTGGTTGCATTCGCGTTCGCCACGCTGGTTATCGTTCTTCTGGTTGGCTTGACGGTATGGATCATGTTCAGCATCCACACCGCTATGATGGCGCACTGAGGAAAACCTGATGTCACTGAAGCACTTTATCCAAATCACCAAACCGGGGATCATTTTCGGTAACGTGCTTTCGGTGGCAGGTGGCTTTTTTCTGGCTTCCAAGGGACACATCGATTTCGGTCTGTTCCTGGTTGCGATGATCGGGACTTCGCTGGTCGTGGCCTCTGGTTGCGTCTTCAACAACTGCATCGATCGCGATATCGATGTGAAGATGGAGCGCACCAAGAACCGCGTACTGGTTCAGGGCCTGATTTCGTTGAAACTGGCCCTGGCGTTCGCCACGGTGTTGGGCGTTGCCGGTGTCGCTTTGCTGTACACCAAAGCCAACCCGCTGGCCGCGTGGTGCGCAGTGATCGGTTTTGTGATTTATGTCGGCTTCTACAGCCTGTACCTGAAACGCAAATCCGTTCACGGCACACTGGTGGGCAGCCTGTCGGGCGCGATGCCACCGGTGATCGGCTATGTTGCGGTCAGCAACAGCTTCGACCTGGCGGCACTGACGTTGCTGGTGATGTTCAGCCTGTGGCAGATGCCTCACTCGTACGCCATCGCGATCTTCCGCTTCAACGACTACCTGGCTGCTTCGATTCCGGTTCTGCCGGTCAAGCGTGGCATCCGGGTCGCCAAGCGCCACATCCTGATCTACATCCTGGCTTTCCTGCTGGCTACCTTGATGCTGACCTTCGGCGGTTACGCCGGGCTCAACTATCTGGCAGTTGCGGCAGCCATGGGCATGTACTGGCTGTACATGGCGTGGACAGGCTACAAAGCCAAAGATGACTCCGTTTGGGCACGTAAGCTGTTCGTGTTCTCCATCTTCACCATCACCGCCTTGAGCGTGGCGATGTCGCTGGACTTTCAGGTAACCAAAGAGCTGCTGGTCACATACGCAGCACCTTGATGGCCTGACTGAAACAACCGAAACCCCGTTGCTCGCAAGAGCAGCGGGGTTTTTTTATGGGTCAGCGCTCACCTTTGAACCGGGCGGCCCAGGCCGTTGATTCTGCCGTGCCTGCACCACTCGATTCGCGCGTTACTCCGCGACGGTAGCGGTTTGCGGATCGGTCGGCTCCTTCGTCGGCCCCAGTACGATCGCCAGATGACGCAGGTCGTCGATTTGCACACTGACGCTCTTCCCGGATGGGCTGAGCGCAAGGGTCCCCAGCGCGAAGACTGTGAAAAACCGGACCTCATCGGCATGACTCAACAGCTCGCTGATGTAGCGACTCGACCGATACGCCTGCATCTGCGCGGGCGAAACATAGAGTGTCACCAACTTGCCTTGTAACCGATCGAAGAACTTGAACTTGAACCCGATGCCGTAACGCTCCACCAGGCCGCCGCCATACAGAACTCGGCGCTCGTCGCCGGGCTGGGCGAATTTGATATGACGAAAATACGATCTCAGCGACACCTCGCCCTGACCCGGAATGCGCAACGTCAGCAGCGCGAACTCTTCCTTGCTCAGTTGCGCCTGTGCCTGACGGAAGCTGTCCACCAGTCGCTCGAGGTTATTGGTGCGGGTTGGAGTGGTCTTTGCGGTTCTTGGCGCGTCAGATGCAGCCGCTGTAGGCGTCGGTTGTTCTGATACGGGCGTGTCGGACTTTGTCGGAGCCGGCGCCGCTTTGGCGCTTTCCTTGAGCGCTGGGTCGAACACATCAATGTAATCGTCGAGCTTGCGCTTGACCTTGCGCAACGCGCTCTGCGCTTCGGTCTCGGCCGGATCCGGCTGATCATCAGGCGAATGAGGGTCATCGACCCATTCGCAATCGGCGTGGTGCTCGTAGTTCGGGTTGGCGCGAAAATGCGCGGCGACGAACGTCGGGTGCTCCTGCGGCTTTACGTCATAGCGAACGCCGGTGATCTTCACGCCCCGCGCGCGACACGCTTCGCTTGAGCACAGAAAGCTGAAACGCGCGCGAGGCGGCTCTTGGGAGAAGAACTCCCGTCGCGCTGCAACGATCGAGAGCTCTTGCTGCAGCTCTACACAGAATGCGCGGGTGATCGTCTTGCTGGTTTTCATTGAGCGGCCGAATCCTTGCCGAGGTCATGCCGCTCATGATGCGCAATAGCCAGTGTGTGGGCAATTGTTTCGGCGGGTGCCGTCAGGGCTGATGGCGTTTCGCGCGTTTAGCCTTGGCTCTGAAATGTCGGTAAGTCGCAATGGCCGCCGCAAGCACCACAACGCCGATGAAGATGGGAAGGCGATAGGGCTTTAGATTGCCGAGCAAGTCCTCCAGAAATTCGCCTGCCCAGTACCCGGCTGTGACGAACAGCACGGCCCAAACGGCCGCGCCCAGCAGATTGATGATCGAAAAGCGCACCGGTGAGAGGCGGCTGGCGCCGATCACCAGAGGACCGATCAGGCGCATGCCGTAAAGAAATCGCACAGAGAAGATCGACGCCGTCGGATAGCGCTCGATGAGCCCGGAGACCCGGTCGATAGTGGCTTGCTGACGGTGCAGGCGCGGCATCAGGCGCGGGCCGAAGTAGCGTCCCGTCCAGAACAGGATCTGATCGCCGATCATCCCGCCCAACGTGGCCCAGACCATGACCTGCGGCCACTGCAAGACATGTTGATGAGCGGCCAGTCCGCCGAGGATCAGAATCGTCTCGCCTTCGAGCAGGCAACCGATGAAAACTGCCCAGTAGCCGTAATTGGCGAGCAGGTAATTGATGTCAATGTGGTCGAACATGGAGTGGCGGTGGCCTTCGGAAGGATAAAAACCGCAGGAGCATCCGGCGGCGTGTCTGCCTGTTGCGGCAGTGTCGCACGCCTTTCGACCGGAGCCGCCGGTTATCAGTTCTGTCCGCGTGTTGCGAACCTTCCGACGTTATGCGCTGTATTGCGCCTCCAGTGCTGCGAGGTCTTTCTCGATGACTTTCATGAGCATTTCCCACTCACTCTGAGTGCGTTTCAATGCTTCGCCTTCCCGGGAGTAGAGGAAGTCGATGATGTTGGCGGTTTCTTTCGCTTTGGTGGTGGGCCGGAAGGCGTCCATGCTCAGCACCCGCGCCAGCATGTCCAGCTCAGTGGCGTGGTTGACCCATTGCCAGTCGTCCTTGATCACGACTTTGTCGATCAGAATGCACTGCTTCTTGAAGCTGCGCAGGCTCGCCCCGAACGGACTGGCGGCCAGCAGCGAGGTGATCCGGGCGCCCTCGCTGTTGGCTTTTTCCACGGCGTTGGGGCCAAAAAACCATTCGTTGAAACTCAGCTCAATCTCGCGAAATGCCACGTTGGCTTCCCAGATAATGCTCAGCGCCTTGTTGTGGATGATCTCGTTTTTCCACGCTCGATACGCCTTGAACGCCAGCCCGACCAGGCCGATGGCCGCCAGCGCCTGGACCAGGGAGGAACATGAATTGATGACGCTGAATGCCGCGGCGGAGCCTGAGTCGCCGGCGCCGGAGTAGGACTCGTAGAAGACCGCGCCGGTCATCGCCGCGAGAGCGAAAAGGGCGCAATAGAAACCGAACGCATAGGGATCTTTCATTGTTGTTTTTATCCGATCAGCGAGGTTGAGCGTACAGCCGGGTCGCTTTGGATCAGTCACTTTTCAGGCTAGTTGAGAACTCAGGGTTGTGCAGTGCGGGGGACGAACGAACGCCGAAATGTCGGCGCAAGCTTCGCGCCGATCCGAGACCGGCGCGAAGAAGGCGGGAGTTACTGCAGGTCGACAGTCAGCGAGGGGGCGCCGAAGCTGACTAGATGAGCATTGGACTGGCTCAAGTAATCCCCCCAGAAAGATTCGAGTTTTTGCACGGTACTGCCGGATCGGTAGCCGTTCTTGATCGATCCGGGAACCAGGCCCGCGCCAAGCACATAGACTTTCGCGCCCCCAAGATCGGCGAACAGCTTTTTCTGTTCGACTTTCTTCAGCTCTGAGGAGGGGTCGATCGCACGAATCTGGTTATTGGCGTAGAAACTGCCGAAGTCACTGTTTTCGAGCATGTCCGAGACCAGCAACAGCACTTTTTCCGGTGCAGGACGTGTGGCGATGTCGTCGCCGATTTGCTTGAGGCTGAAGAAGATTTCGCTTTTGGCGATGTCTTCTCCCGGCTTGGCGAAACTTTCCACCATTTTCTGGCCCAGACTCTTCTGGAAGAAGTCCACCTGTTTGCTCAGACAAGCGTCGAGTTGGCGCAGGCTGTTCATACCGATATCGTCCCGTACCTTGTCGCCTAGTCTTCCCTCAAGCTGCCCGGCATACATCAGTTTCATATAGTTGCCGGGCAGGTATGCAGAAAACTGGTACAGCCGCACGCTGTCGCCGGGTTTCACGTAGCGCAGCGCGTGGCTGTAGGTGGAGTCTTTCAGATCCTTGGGCAGTTGCACCGTTTGATCAATGATGATGATCAGCTCTCGCCCCGATGGCTGCGGACGATACTGGCTCAGCTTGGCAAACTCATAGCAACTGGGCAGGTCATTGCGCTCGGCGGCCTGCAGCAGCGGCGCGCTTAACAGCAAGGTTGTGCAAGCCAGCAAGGCGCGCCATTTCATGTCAAAGCTCCTGAGTGGCCCGGCTGGCCTTGGCCGCCATGCGTTGCAGCTTCTGAACCTTTCTCAACTGTTCGAGCGTGACCTGAAACTTACCGGCCAAAAACGTCAGTTCGTCATCATCGAATTCGGTCAGATCGTCGAAATTGTCAGGGTCCAGCGCAGTGATGGCTTTCGGTGCGGCCACGGGGGCTTGCGGTTCAACATACGCAGTCGTGATCACCGGATCGGAGGCAACGGTGCTGACCTGCGGTTTGGCCTTGGCGCGAGCTTCGGCCTGACCTTCGCCGAGCTGCTGGCGACGCAGGCGCTCCTGCTCGATGCGGCTGTCGTCGCTTTTGCGGAAGTCCGCATGACGCTTGCTGACGTAGGCATCGAAATTACGATGACCAAAGCCCTTGAGCAGATGCTCTCTCTCATGCCCTGATGTGGTAATTCGGTTCGCCAGACGGCTCTGCAACGACGTCAACTTGGCCTGGGCATCCCGGGCGACGCGCTCGCGCAAATTCTGGAAGTGCGCGGCGAATTCTTCGGCGTTGTTGAAACCTCGGGTGTAATGCCACGCCTGCCCTGATTGCTTGCCAGCGAAGGAGAAACGGTTCGACAGTACGATCCCGACGCCTTGAATACCGAGGAAGATTACCGAAAGGATGATGTAGGTCGTCAGGGAAGCCGCACGGATGGCTTCCATTTTGTCCTGCGCCGACGACTGTGCGGCCGTCTGGTTTTCCGCCACGCTTTCAGCAGGCAGTTCAAAAGGTGAATCCGGCAGTTTGCCGCTCGCCCCTTGGGTCTGACTGAAGGCGTCTGGATTGCTGACAAGGTCGACTTCCATCGACTTGAGGCTGTAGTTGCGTATGACGAACGCACCGATGGCAATGGCCAGCACGTAAATCAGGCACACGGTAGTCCACGTGTACTTGGGCGTGACGCGGGCATTGTGATCGGTGCGGTTTAGCACTTTGAGATAGTTGGGTTCGTCGTCATCGCGATAGGTGTTATCGATGTCGACTTTGGTGTCGGCTTCCAGGTCTCGCGGGGTACGTGATTGCTCGTACCAAGTGCGAATCTTGGTGATCAGACTGCTGTGGTGCATCTCACGACCGGCCATCTCGGTAAAGAACACCGCGGCGACCGACAACAGGAAGGCAGTGAACCAGGCCAGCATGCCCGCAACGTTCGCCGAGATGTTCTGCACCATGAACGGCGCAAGTACATATGCGAAACCCACGGCTTCGAAGAAGATCAGACCAATGATCAGCATCCACATGAGAAAGCCTTTTTCTCGTCGGCCTGTCTCGTGGACTTTATTCAAATAGTCCCGGCATTTGTCATAGAAATCAGGGCTTTTATTCAGCTCCTGATAATACGAATAGTAGTCGGCGCACAGACGCGTCTCGCTGTCCATCCAGCCATCCGCGTTGTTGATTGGCGCCTTGCGGCTCCAGCTTGTCACCCTGCCTATCACTGGGAAGGCGTAGGCGACGTTCATGTAGAAGTAGCTGACCTTTGCCCACCAGATCTTGATGGCAACCATCAGGACCATGGTGGTCAGGATTAGCCCCACCGCCACGCGGTGCAGCGCAAGAAACGCAGTCAGACTGTCCATCGAAAACTGTTCCATGATTTTCCTCGAATTTTGCTTGCGTCAGGTGCGCACAGGGACAAATTTGGCGACATAGCTTTCGCCGGTCTTGTCGTAAAACAACTTGCCGTCGACCGCTTTGCTGCCGAATTTTTCTAGCACGACGTCCATGCAGCTCACCGGCGCCTGAGCGTCATCGACGAAGACCCGATAAAGCACGGTGTCTTGTCCCTCGAACGTGTTGGCGATGGCATTAAGAGTGGTGGCTTTGCCTTTCTTGTTCTGGTCGTAACCTTTAACCAGTTGCACGCGAGGTTGTTTGGCGACTTCCGCGTTGTTACGCAGTACCGCAATCGGGGTGATGGTCACCAGATTGCCGTTGACGTCATTGGCCCAGACTCTCCCGTTGTAGCCGGGCAGGTACTCCGAGGTGTCGTGCTCTGCCAGTTCCTGGCCGCTGACAAGATTCTTGACCGCACCCATGACCCGAGGTCGGTCGCCGTCGCAGCTGGCGACCGGGGTGCTAGCGTTTGCCTTGCTGATCAGGGCGAAACCGCTGGACTGCATTGGCTTGACCAGTTGCGCCAGTTGGCTGGTATCGCTGCTGGCGGGGCTGCCACCGAAGTCGATGAAATTCGCCGGAGTGGTGACGACAGTTTTCTCAACCGGGGCCGGCGCCGGTTTGTTGCTGGACGCCACCGGCTCTTTGACTTTGGTGACGGTCTGGCTGCGTGTTCCGTGGGCGAGGTAACGCGGGTTGCTGCGCTCCTGTTTGACCCTTTGTTCAAGCAGCGCGGTGGATTCAAGCTGAACGATTTCCACGCGGCGGTTCTGTGCGCGGCCATCGGCGGTGGTGTTATCGGCCAACGGTCGGGCTGCGCCTACACCCTGAAAGTACAGATTCTGCGGTGCGATGCCGGCTTCGGCCAGCACCTTGCCCACGCTGCGGGCGCGGCGCTCGGACAGCTGCTGGTTGAATTCTGCGGTGCCCGTGGCATCCGTGTGGCCGACTACCAGCACCGCCTGACCCGCAGCGCCGTTCTGGCTGTCCGCCGGCTTGAAAGCGTTAGCCAGCTTGCGCACCTGGCGCAGACCGTCGGTGGTCAACTGATCGCTGCCTGTGGGGAACATGCCCTGGTCTTCGACCTGAGCAACGATTCCCGCGTCAGTGGTGGTCGCCGGTTTGCCACTCTGCGCCGGCGCTTGAGCCTGCAGAGTGTCGACCTGCATTTTCAGGTTTTCTTCACGGGCGATACGTTCAAGTTCCTGCTGGCGGTTTTGCCACACATGACCGATCACACAACCTGCCGCGCCGCCGACGACACCGCCTGCCACTGCCTTTCCGGCGTCGCGGGTCGCGGCGTAAGTCAGACCTGCGCCTAACAATGCACCGCCAGCGCAACCAATGGCGGTGCCATAGTCACGGCCGGCCTGATTCAGCGTGGCGCAACTGCTCAGCGTAACCGCCAGTGCCAGCACCGTCAGTTTACCGGGGTGGAAATACTTCACTGAACGCACTCCTTGTGATGCGCAAGACTGCTGCGGACGCAACAGCCAGGCCGTAAAGCCCGTGTTCGTCCTTGAGATAGAGCGGTTCCAGATGGATCCGATTTGTCGGCCGGGGATTTCATCACAGCAGGAGGGTTGTTTCAATGGCAAATAGCCACTGATATGGCGCCAGTCGTCAGTCGCGACATGTTCTGATCATAAAACGGCTCATATCTGTTTTATCAGGACCGGCCAGGAAACAGCCGCGGTTGCGACAAGCACTTGAAGAGGTGGTCGTAGACCAGCCTGACACGTGGTGGCACCGGACCTGACTGCGTGCGGTAAAGCATCAAATCAATCGTCGGCGGCGCAATATCAGCCAGTACCTCCACCAGCCGACCGTCACTAAGCCAAGGCTCGGCCAGATAGTCAGGCATTTGCGCGAATGCGAGTCCGGCCAGGACGAACTCGAGTTCGGTTTCCGGATCGTCGCAACTGAAGGCGGGAGAGGGCGGAAGATAAGTCTGACTCTGCGCAAAAAACCACGGCCATGGGCGACCATTGTTGCGATCAATCAACGTCGACAATGGCAGGTCCTTGAGGTCGTCCAGAGTTGCTGGCGTACCTGTGGAAGCGATCAGAGCAGGTGCCGCGACGATCTTCAACGGCACCTGACTGACCGAGCGGGCGATGTAGCGCCTGTCCCGCACTGCGCCGACGCGTATGCCAATGTCAATGCGCGAGGCCACTGCGTCGGTCAGCTCGTCATCCAGGCTCAGCTCGATCCGCAGGCCTGGGTTTTGCTGCATCAAGGATTTCAGGAAGCCTGCCAGGTAAAGCTTGCCGATGGCGTGGGGCGCTGTGATGCCGACTCGACCTGCGATCCCCTTGGACTGAGGCTGGGCGTGCGCGATGAACAACTGATCAAACTGGTTCAGCGTGTGGCGGGCCTGTTGCGCGATCTCCGAACCGAAGGCAGTAACGTGCGCCTGTCGCGTACTGCGGTGAAACAGCGGCTCAGCGAACGCGCGTTCCAGCTCTTTAATCGCGCGAGTCACCTTCTGCGGCGATGTGCCTAATCTGTTCGCCGCTTCGCGAAAGGTCGGTGACTCCACGGCCACCAAGAATATACGGAGCATTTCCATGCGATTGAGCATTGCAGCGGAGTCCTCGGTGCGAGTTGGATAATGGCGACAGTATTCCAGAAAATGGAATTCTCAAATCCTAACTCTTCCATTTTCTGAAGCGAAGTTTGATCGCACACTCGCTCTCAGCAACTTCCCGAATCAATCTGCAGGAGACTGATCATGAGCAAAGGCATTCAAGGCAAAGTCGTCGTTATCACCGGTGCAAGCAGCGGCCTCGGAGAGGCGACCGCGCGCCATCTGGCAAACCTCGGCGCTAAAGTCGTACTGGGTGCGCGTCGTCAGGAGCGTATGGACGTCATCGTTGAGGAGATTAAAGCCACAGGTGGTCAGGCTTCTGCCTACACGGTGGACGTTACCCGTCGCGAAGACTTATCGGCTCTGGTCGACAACGCCATCAGAGATTTCGGCCGCATCGATGTCATCGTCAACAACGCAGGTTTCATGGCGATCTCTCCCATCGCCGAGCTGCGCGTCGACGAGTGGGACCGCATGATCGACATCAACGTAAAAGGCGTGCTTTACGGTGTCGCGGCCGCGTTGCCTAAGTTCGAAGCCCAGGGTTCCGGCCATTTCATCAACATCTCGTCGGTGGCAGGCATCAAGGTCTTCAGCCCGGGCGGTTCGGTTTACAGCGGCACCAAGTTCGCCGTGCGCGCGATCTCCGACGGCCTGCGCCATGAAGTCGGCGCAAAGATCCGCACCACCACCATCGAGCCTGGCGCAGTGGATTCCGAGTTGAAACTGGGCAGCGGCCACCAGCCAAGCGCTGATGCCGTGAACGAGTTCTACAAGCAAGCCATCCCGGCCGATTCCGTCGCCCGCGCCATCGCCTTCGCCATCGAACAGCCAGGCGATGTCGACATCAACGAAATCGTTCTGCGACCTACTGCGCAGGACTTCTGATGCGCTGAATTATGTTGCTGCAGACTTAAAACCTGCAGCAACACATTCGCAGTTTAGGAAGATCACGTTATTAATAACTTTTCGCGTTTTCTGTGGGGGCGAATATATACGCGGTAGGCAGCGCTGTTATTACAACTTCCGTTTCAACGCTTTCTTATAAATCACCGGTCTCAGACACAATAGTCTTCCGGAATGTCGCTCCTTTAATCTGCAGAATGCGACGGCTAAGTTCTGCTCTCAAAGTGCCTGGAAGCGACGGCACGGATCGTCATTCAGTGCTGAGCCTGTAGTCCAGTAGTTTCCTTGCCTGTAAGGCATTTCCGAATTTCTCCGCTCGGCTTGTTCATCCAAAACGCCCACGCTAGTTTTCGCTTCCTCAAAAATTAATCTCGATACGTTGATTTCCTGGAGCAGGCCTGCGTAGCGCCGCTGTCGTGGTTCTCAATGTTCATAACCTACGGATTTAAAACCCGGTCTTCATAAGGAAATGACCTTTGCCCGATCAGGACGAGTTTCGCGTCACGCTTAGTCTTGCCCAAATGGCCGCGATTCTGGAGAACGAATCCCTCACGCCCTACGAGATTTTCTCGAGCCGAGTCGTTGGCAGCCTGCGCTTAGTGGGAGGAATCATAGAGCTCGGCGGCGCCGGCGTGCTGTGCGCAGTCCCGGAACCCACAATGATCACCAAAGTGGGATGCGTTGCCATGGGGCTGCACGCCGCCGACCAAATGGCAGCCGGCGCGCACCAATTGGTGACCGCCAGGGAAACCGATTCGTATGCGTTCAAGGCGGGCATGACGGCCGCCGAAGTCGTGGGTGCATCCCGCGCCAGCGGTCAAGTCGTCGGGCTCGCGGCTGAGTTCGCGGTCCCGCTTTCGACGGCTTCGCTCTATAACGCGTTCAGGGTTTCGTCGGTTCGGGCGGGGAGGATGACACTGATCGTGAGTGAACAACCGATGCACGCTCCAAATAATAGTGTTGGTGGGCATTCCCTTAAACATCATGTTGCTAAAACGTCGGAGCACTTGCAGCGACGCCTCAGAAAGCAGAGAAATCTTCAGGTGGTATCCACTTTCGACAGTATCGAACTCGCTGAATGGGCCGTGAGTAAGGTTCTTGCCGATAATAAGCTAAAAATACAAATGTATTCGAAAGCTCCTTTCTTATTAAAGGGGCAAAAGATTGCCTTCACGATGGATCTAAAGAGGAATGTTGGTTGGGGAGTAAGGAGGGAAGCTCCTGATGTTTCAATACCTATGACAAAGGTTAGGGTGATTGTGCGATATGAAGAGTTCAATAACATGTCCACCTATATCGTCACGTCCTTCCCAGTCCCATGAGTTTTTTGGGGGAGGGAAGTCTGGAGCGCTGGGCAGCGGACATTATATCTAGATCGCTATCTGCATCTTGGGATTTAAATCCCTGAAATCAGTGATATCTGGGCTGGTTTTCAGATTTAGTCCATCAGGCTCACTCTAATCGGCTCATACCCTATGCCACTGAACCAGGTAAAAGTGACCTTCCCCTCCGTTCTGAGATGCGACATTGCCTCAAGGAGCATGGGGCGTTTGAGATCAGCCACTTCGAGAGAGCGCGCTTCTCCGTCAACTTCGATACCCATGAAAGACCCTTCGTCCGGTTCGTCGGTATAGCAGCGAACCGATAGTGAGAGTGGGCCATCCGTAAAATAGTACATGTCGTACTCATAATAATATTCATGCATGCCGGCGTTGTCCGGATCACTGCATTCGATATGGTGGACGCGCTCTACATGCATTGGGGCTAGACCAGAGTTAAGGGGAGGCCAAATTTTCTGACAGCTTCTACGCTAGGCCAATACCTTAAATGTCACTTTGCATGTCGTGACGCTCGGCGGGGTCAAATCCCGCCCACAAAAAAACCGGCTCAAATCTGGCCGGTTTTTTTTCTTCAAGCTACGTAACCGCTTGAAGGTGCTGCTGTTTGGTGCCCCGAGGGGGCCACGGGAGAGTCCCGACAGTAAGTGGCTGGAAGCGGCAAAGCCGTGCGATGCCCGGTTTTGCTGGGGTTTGGGAGAGAGTCGAGACGACAGTTTGCGGCATCAAACTGCATCTGCGTGATAGCCTTTACGCCATTTTTACGCCAGGAGGGCACGATGGCGTCATTCAGGAAACGCAATGGCGGGTGGCGAGCTGAGGTTGCTAAGCTGGGCGTTCGCGACTCACAAACGTTTGATACCAAGGCTGCAGCAGTCGCATGGGCGACAGCCCGTGAAGCTGAAATACTCGCACAGAACGGTAAGTCGCGAACCACCCAATCTATGACGCTTTCCGAAGCGTTACGGCGGTACAAGCGCGATGTGTCACCTGCGAAGGCGGGAGAGCGTTGGGAAGTCTTGCGCCTCGATCGCTTCGATCGAGAATTGGAATGGGCGGGGGAGTTGATGAGCCGCATTACCTCAGAGCAGGTCGCTCAATGGCGGGACTCTCGATTAGCAAAGGTTCAGAGCTCGACGGTCCGCCGAGAAATGACGCTCTTGTCCTCCGTATTTGAGATCGCAAGAACGGAGTGGAAAACCTGCCTGGTTAATCCGGTCCGTGATGCCAAACGCCCGAGCAACATGCCCCATCGTGAACGCCGTGTCGCGCCGAGTGAAACAAGCGCTCTGCTTAATCGGCTCGGATATGTAGATGGCCAGCCACCTCAGACAATGCTGCAGGAATTGGCGTATGCGTTCTTGATCGCTTTGGAAACAGCGATGAGACAAGGCGAGATCCTCGGGATGACGGCACAGTGGGTCAACCTACCGGAGCGGTTCGTTCGGCTGCCGATGACCAAAAACGGTTCGAGCCGAAACGTTCCGCTGAGCATGAGAGCGGTCGAACTGTTAACTCCCCTATACACGGGCAAAGGGGCCAGCGATCGCCTGTTTCGACTTGAGTCCGCGTCTGCTGACACAATGTTCAGGCGAGTGCGGGATGAGCTGGGAATCAACGGGCTGACGTTCCATGACACCCGACATGAGGCTATCACTCGCCTTGCTCGGAAAGTCGACGTGTTGGACCTGGCTCGCATTACGGGCCACAAGGACTTGAAGTCATTGATGGTTTACTACAACGCCACCGCTTCGGAATTGGCGCAACGCCTGGGATGAAAAAGCCTGCGATATACGCAGGCTTATCAGTCACGCTGTTTGTCTTGGTCGTCTTGCTGCCGGCAGTCGGGCGCGGTGCTGCCGGACCCATGTGATCACCTCTCCAGCAAACCACCTCTTAGCTGCCTTCGCACCTGTGGCGCAGGGCTGCACGCTTGCTGGAAATCCGGGCTGAACTACTACCCTACGCTCAACTGTGTACGCCGACAGTTTCAGATAAGACGCGACATCCTGCGATGTCCACAGCTCATGCTCTGCCGCAACTGCAGGCCGTTGAAGCTGGCGTATGAGCTCTTGGATAGAGCCCACCAGATCCGGTGTATCCATCTCTACTTCAACGGGCATAGCGCCGCTCCCTTGCTAATCGGGCGGCGAGCCTTTCAGCCATCAGCGCTGCCCATTCCTCTTTTTTACGTGCTTGTCGAATCTGGCTGCATGACCGGTGCTTGCGTGTCGACCTGGCCATGCCGCAGATGTCACAAATGCTCGGCAGATCCAGGTGCTTGCTGGCCATTGTCGGCCGATCGCGGGTGGTCACCGTCTTTGGCCCCGGCACGGCCGTCGCCTCATTGTTGTTCATACACATGCTCCGGTAGAAGTTGGTCTGGCCAGCAGCTGGGCGACAACGGCGGTTTCTTTCTCACTAAGGTCGCCGAGCTGGTGGGCCATGGTGGCCAGACATTCGAGGCGGATCCGCGCATCGGCAGACTTCCTCACCTGGTAATCAAATAACGCCGTGCCGACGATCCGGATGGCCATCAGGTGTCGAGCCGACCGCGTGGCTTGGTCCTGCAATGTGGTAGCCTTCGGTTCGCCGCTGCTTTGGTGCTGTGCTTGCATCGTGTTGTCCTCAGTAGTGGTTGGCGTCGAGGGGGTGCCACCCCTCGATGCCTTTCGTTTACCGGCTAGTGCCGGCGTCAAGTCGGTGATTCGTTGGTCTTTCGCACCAAGTGAATCACCAAATATTCAAACGTCCCTTCGTCGTCGCACGAACTCCACTCCAGAACCCCCTGGATGTGAGCCCGAGAACAACCCATCACCAGAATTTCGCGCTCTCCTCGAACCGCACGCACCTCGAGGATCCCCACCAGACCGTCGACGGCGTACGCCTCGGCATGCACGATCGGCAGGCCGTCGGGTGTCTCTTTCAGGTTCGCGATGATGAAAGGGATAAGGTCCGACGACTTGTCAGTGCGTGAATAGTTGATTACTTGAATCTGCATCGATGGCGCTCCTGGTCAGGCTTTGAAGATCCAGCACTTGACGGTGGGGCAGCGCGTGACCATTGGGTTTTTGATGGCCTGCGCCGAACGCACTGCGCTGTCGACGGCCTTGTAGTCCAGGTACTTGCGGCTGCGGGATTCTTTGAGCAGGTCTTTCAGCGTCGTGACGTCAGCGAGTTTCTGGCGGTGCTCTGCGGCCCGTTCGGCGAATTCGTTGAGGTTGATCGCGATGACGTCCGGATTCTTGCTGTGGTTGACCAAGGGCTCGTCATAGATCGATTCGAGGTACTCGTAGACCTGCCAGAACTCGGCCACGGCGCTGTGATCGGCGTTGGTTGTGCTCTGGCGCTCGAGCGCCATTTCAACGATCTGCCGGCGCGTCGAGCTGACCTGAACCTCTGACAGGGTGACGACCAGGCGAATGGCGTCGAGTAAGGCGAACAGCTGAGCGTGGTTTTTGATGATCCGCTCGACGCCGATGTAGCCCCGCAAGCCGTTACCGCACTTGCGGCAGGCACCATCACCCGTGAATTGAGTGTCACAAGCGAAGCAATGGGTGTGCAGTTTGCGCAGTTTGGTTTCGTGCTCCGGGAACCGCTTACAGAACACGTCCATCACCTCTGTTTCCTTGCGCACGGCCTGCAGCAGGAAGTGGCTCAGGATCGTTCCGTCCAGGGCGTTCAGCTTGTCAGCTGCAGCACGACTCTCGGGTGTCACCGTCGGACGGATGAAGTGCAGCTTCACGATCCTGGTCATGATTGCTTCGTGGGCAACCACTGCCGCGTTCTGGCTGATCGCGATCGTTCCGCGAAACGGCGGTTCGTAGGTTTCGTTGCCTGCCGTCTTCACGCCTTTGGTGGCCAGCGTGCCGCCCCCGAAGAAGTCTTTCAGCTCGTCCCATTCGAAAGTCTTGGCGTGAGCTTTGTCTTCGCTGTGGCGATCGGCTTCCAGGAACACGACTGGCATGCCCGACACTTGGCCCATCAAGCGGGAGCGCCCTGCTTTGGTGGACTTCATCGGGTCGAATCCTTCGTACCCTTCACGGCCCAGCAGCTTCCACAACAGGTTGAGCAGCGTGGTCTTACCGGCTCCAGCCTCGCCAGTGGCCTCCAGAAATGGGAACGACTGATAGCGGGCGCGGATCTGCTCACAGAACAACGAGCCAAAGAAGAACAGCAACGCCGCCATGCCTTGGGTGCCAAAGCAGATCCACAACAGGCGCAGCCACTCCTCGTCGTAGCCCTTGGGGTCACGCTGCAGCTGAACCGGAACACCCTTCTGCAGTGTTTTCAGGCGCATCTTCCCGAACTCGAAATAGTCTTCGCTGTTCACTGGATAGACGTTGCCGTCTTTGACCGCGATGTCGCCGTAGATGTAGCAACCGTACTCTTTGCTGTAGCCAACGTAATCGATGGTCGACACCGTTTTGATGCCGTACAGCTGATCCTTCATCAGCTTGTCGAGTTGCTGGCCGCTGCCGGTGTACATCGCGCCGGCTGCCATGCCCAGCAGCCGTTTCTTGAACTCACTGGCGGCGGCGAGCTGGCCGCTGGTAAAGGTGTTTTTCACGCTGCCGGCGTCGTGCGGGAAGTCGACGCGCATGTAGTACCAGGATTCGTCCGTCACCTCATTGCGCTGGAAGTAGAGGGCTTGCGGGTAGCAGTTGGCGATTTCTACAACGCTGCCGGATTGCTGCAGCGCCTTCTCGCGCATTTGCGCATTGTTCAGCAGCTGGTCTTCCTGGGTTTCGCTGTCCTCGATGTCCTGAACGGCACGGTTGTATTTCTCCATGTCCAGCTTGAACCAGTAGAGGCGGTTGCCGAAGCCGAGGTGGAATTCGCCGCGCTTGTTCCAGTCGTACATCAGCAACGCTTTTTCGGCGGCGCTTTCTGCGATCAGCAGCGCGCCTTGATGGCGAGCCTGTTTCAGATCAGCACTGACCTGTGCAGCTCGTTTCTCGTCACCCTCAATGAATGCCCAGCGTTGATGCAGATCGTTCCAGTCGACCTTGCGGCCGTCCCGCTGGGGGATCTGCGCCGCCTCACACACAAACCCCATTTCACGCGCCTGACGCACCCAGCGGCGGGTGTAAGCGTGCGCACCTTGTTCGTTGTCGAGTGCCCAAACCAGCCTTGGAAGTTTTTCGGTGCGATCGCGTAGCAGTGCCTTCAACGATTCCTCGGGAAAGGCGTTCGACGACATGGCCGATACGGCGGAAACGCCGTTATGCACCAGCGCGATAGCGTCGAAGATGCCTTCTACGATCCAGATTTCTTTGACTTCCAGAAGGTCGACGCAGGGCGGGCACCACCAGACGCCACGGTAGCTTTCGCCGGGCTTGAAGCGCGCCTTCATCTTTCCGAACCGGGCTGGCCGGTCAATCAGCCTTTCCCAGTAGCCGCCTTTTTCCAAAGCGAAGCGCACTGTTGCACTGCCGGCCTGGTCGACCGGGGAATAGAAGGTCTCTTGAGTAAACCAGCCAGCGATCAGCGAGATGTCGAACCCGCGAGCAAACTCCAGGTATGCGCGAGCGGTTGCCGTAGGCACGTTCTCAGTTGCAGGGGCGCGCTTGCTCCAGTCTTCGAAAAGGTCGTCGTAGATTTCCTTCACGTGAAGCGTGTGACCGCACTTTTCCTGCCGGCCGCAGATCAACTGCCAAGGGCTGTCAAAGCGGGTGTACAGCTCCCTTTTATTGCACTTCGGACACGTGCCGCCCCGCATGTAATTGGTCGGAGCGCGATGTTTTAGCCCGTAATCGGACTCGATGCGCTGCAGGACGTCGTGACGTAGATCGTCTCTCATGGTTGCTTCACTGCTTTGAGGCTGAGGGACAGCGCGGCCATCAGGCGTTTCTGCGCTGCCATCGCTGGTTTCTTCTTGAGGATCGAGCTGTGCCGTTCTTGGTCCGGGACGTAGCGAAATTCATCCGCGTACCAGTGCTCATTGAGGCTTGTGCTGTAGCTTTGGCGCATGGCAGCCAGCAGCGCTTCGGCCTCTGCAGCTGGCATTTGGGCGGTGATTTGCAGTGCGTTTCCCATCAAAAACCTCGAATTCGGGCGCAGCTCACCCAAACCCACAGAAAGCGGGGCAGGGCGTTGGTTAAGGGGTGTTACGAGTTGGCTAAGCGGAAGCGCCCGTTATCCGGGGTATTGATGATGCGTTCGTAGATCAGGGCGACGGGGACCGCCCAAGCAATGCCGGTGCACGGATCGATGATCACTGAGTGCGTGGCGGTGCTGGTGGCCACGTCCAATCGTTGCCGATCGCGGATCGCGTTCAGATCGTTGATGGCCAGACCAGCCACCTGTTCAGCGCGGCTCGTCAACAGGTCGAAGTCGTTCACCAGGTGCTGAACCGTGCGGTCGAAAAGCTTCTGGTCGTTGCTCAAATGTTCACACTGATGGCGCTCGAGAAACCGCAGAGCCGCGGCCTTCAAAACATCCTGGTAGTGCTGGGCTGCAGACGAATTCATTGAGCTGACTCCGGGCGTTGGCGATGCAGCTCGATCGCAGCAAGAACCTCTGCGTGCCGAGCGGCCATGTGCAGGTTATGAGCCGTCAGGATCGCGTCTGCCTCGGTCTGGTTTATTTCTCCGTCATCGAGCGCTTTGGCAATGATCTGATCGACCGTGCCGCGCTTGGCAGCCACCTGCACCGACATGGTGTAAAGCTCCACGTTGTCCAGAGACTCCGGATCTGCGACCGGCACGAAAATGCCGCCGTACAGCGCCGCTACGTAGTTGGGCAGGTGCGTCGATTGGGTCAGTTGCTCTAACTGGTGAATCTGAATCTCAGTGAGCGGGCGAACGCCGTTGTTCTCGTAGGCGTGGTTATCGAACTTCTTTAAGTTCATGCCCAGGCGCGCTGCAGCGCATTCGCGGCCACCGGGATAGGCACAGATGATCGTGCTGACCACTTCCCTCAAAGTGCTTAGAACCGGGATTTTCATGTTCTGGTGTCCCTTGGATGGCTTGGCCATTACTGTGCAATCACGCCGTCTTTGATACCCAGCAGTACGGCGGCGCGATGTGCCTCCCCACGGCGACAATGGCTCTGGCCACTCAGCACCGCGTAAACGGTGCTGGGGTTCAACTCATGCAGATCCGCGAAACCCTTGGCGGTCTGGCCTTTTCGTTCCAGTTCTTCACGTGCTTTCTGGCGGGCTTGCTCGGTGATAGGGGTGTTAGGCATAGTGCAGTTCCGTGCAATTTCATGTGGTGTGAAATGCACTTTGATGCACTTTAGTGCATTTGTAAATATCGTGGATGAAAAATTTTGCAGGAATCGGTTCAGATAGGTTCGAGGCTCCAAGAAGAGCGCAAGCGTTGCGGAATGACGCAAGAACAACTCGCGGAAGCGTTGGGCGTGTCCAAGCGGACTCAGGCCAATTACGAAGGGGGAGACAGCGACGCGACCGCCACTTATCTCAGCAGAGCGGGGGCGCGCTTTGGTTTCGATACGAATTACATCCTTCATGGGGTGCGAGCTACCCTGCCTCTCGAAGCGCTGACCGATACAGAAGACTTGATAATCAGGCAATACCGAACCATTCCTCCTGAGGATCAAACAGCCGTCAGACGCTTTCTCAAAGCAATGGCCGACGACGCAGCAAAGCTCTCGGAATGACCGAACAAGAATTTTCCGACACATCGCGATTCCCCTTCGCCATTCAATAAACATCGCTTCGCCCGATATCTTCGATTCAGCTATGCACAATCGGAGAATCACGCATGTTGGATAACACCAAGGTTGGTAACGCTTACGTTGATGCTGTCGAGTTCGAGTGGCACGCCCTCACGAAAATCGAAAGGCGCTTGATCGAAGGCTATCGGCGCCTGAACGAGCGAGAACGTATTCAGCTGAAGCGCTTAACGGATTTGCTGGCTCAAAACCCGGAAGAAGGTTCGGCCTCGTAAACACATCTGTTGCAACACCACGTAGGTCGATCGCCGGCAGAGCGGAAGTCGGCGATCCGGGATCTACGCAACTGCCTGCGAACCCAACTGCTCGAACAGCTCCCGCTGTTTCGCCCTGGGCAAATCCCTCAATCGATCAATCAACATCCGGTCAAACGTCTGCGCGGAAGGGCTGAGCGTGTGCGAAAACGTCAGGTTTGCGACCCACGTGTGCCCGCATTTCGCGTCCAGGCATTGGCAGTAGAGCTTCACGAAAACTCGGGAAACTTCTTCCCGGGAACTGATACGTCCCTTGTGTTCGCAGCTGGTGCAATAGATCCGCATGTGTCCCTCCCCAGGGCTAGCTGATTTGCCACTATATTGCCATGTTTTCTAGGTTGGATCCCTTCACTAAACACCAGATATAGTGTTTTCAGCTGTTTCTGTAGGATCTTTCCAGCTGATTTTCCTGTCAGCGCGCAGGGTATCGTTCACCTGGTCGAAAAGTTGACAGATGGGCCTGATTTCGTTGCTGGTGTACACCCGATCGATCTTTTCGATATCGCCGAATCCGGCGCTGTTTTCCGGGATGATGCCGGCCAGCGCGGGGTTCATGCGCCACGCCGCGATGACGTCGTTGCGGGTGATGTTCTTAACCTTTTCCAGCTCATCCTTCGCCTGGAAGTCACCTACCGGGATGATCTGAATAGCCTTCTCGGTCCCGCCTGGGATGTTGACGAACATCGATCGGAAATTGCCCACGCCCTTGCTGGCACTGATCTGAGCCCGCAATTGTTCTTCGTCTGCCTCGGTCAAGTCGGGGTCGTTGGTGTAGAAGATGTAACCCGCATGCGCGCCGTTGCTGTAGTAGCGACGGCGAAACAGTGTGGCTGCTTCGTTGAGCAGCAGCGCCTGCAGGCCGCCGAGATAATCCGGCACGCCGTAAATGTTTTGTTCCACGTCGTAATTCAGGATGTGGACGATTTCATGCTCGGCAAACTCAATCTCCTTTCCGCCTGGCTGCAACTGGACGAATCCGCCCTCGATCCTCACACGCATGTTGATAGCCGGCAGGTGCTGCAGCTCGAGCACCTGGCCGAACGCGTTCGGCTGGCAGTACAGGTACGCTTCCCCGAACACCATGAAGTCGAGCGCTGTACGGCTCATCGTTGCCGTCGACAGGCCAGCAGACGGAATGAACTCACGCAGCAACAGATTGCGCTTGAAACCTGGAATCGCGCCGTGATGTGCGTTGGCCTTGAGCAATTTGGCCAGCCCGATCCGGGAGACTGGCGGGGTGTAGATCCGGCCGTCGTCGCTGGCGAACACGCCGAGATATTGGCCGATGTTGTCCGACAGGACTTGTTCCGGCGCTCCGAATGAAAACGCGCGCGTTGGCCTGCGCGCCGGGGTTTCGACCTGCTTTGTTCTGCGTCGTGACATTGGGTGCTGATCCAGAAAGGGCGTAGCGGCTGCGCCGCGACTTGTTGGTGTTGAGAGGTTCGTTGGCCAGCGCGTGCATGATCGACCATGCAACGTCTGCGTGACCCGTAGCGTCAGTGCGTGAAGCGCTGTAGGTGACTTGCCCGCTGCCAGTCGTGCCGCGCTTGATCGTCAGGAAAGCCTGCGCAATGTCGTTCCATCCTGCATCCCACTCAATGCGGCTTCCTTGAATCGTGTCCTGCGCTTTGAGCACCAACGTGTTCTTGGTTTCAAGGCTGTAGTGGATGGCGGTGGTACGAGGGTAGAAATCGCGCACCAGGTCAAACACGCCGTAACCGATGCCTGTGGTGTCGATGCCAATGTGCTGCACGTTGAAGCGCTCGGTCAGCTTCTTCACCTGCTCGGCCTGGTACTTGAACGATTGCCCACGCCAACTGTGTTTTTCCAGGATCCGAAACTTGCCGCCCGTCTCAAGCGGCGGCGCGATGACCACGCAGGTCGCATCGTCCCTTGTGCGGCTTGGGTCGTAGCCGATCCATACGGGGCTGTTGCCAAAGGGACGGTCGAGCGTCGGATCGTAGTCGGTCCACAGCGACAGGTCGGAATAGCAGCGCTCCAGGTCCGCCAGGCTGAAAGCGCTTTGCGTGCTGTCGATGAATTTGCACATGAAGAGCTGTTCGAACTTGTCTTCGTCGTATTCCAGCTGCAGCTGCTCGAGGTCGAACAGATCGCAGCCGCCGGCGATGGCGTCCAGGATAGTGATGATCTTGCGCCACTGGCCATCCGGGCACAGCGCACCAGCGGCTATGTGTTGATCGCTTGGCCACGGCTCCTTTGCAGCCTTGCGCTTGCTTCTGCGGAAGCCTTCGCCCGTCCAGAAGGGGTACGCCTGGTGCGACACCGCGCTGGGCGTTGAGAAGTAGGTTTTGCGCCATTTTTTGTGGGTGGCCATCGCCGATGCAACGGTGTTCAGCTTCTCGAAGTTCTGAATCCAGAAATATTCGTCGACATAGACATGGCCGTGGTGGCCCTGCGCGGTGCTGCTGTTAGTACTGAGAAAGCGCAGCTCTGCCCACGGTTTCCCGTCCTTGCTGAGCACGATCGGGTTACCAGTCAGTTCCAGCCCGAACCATTCCTGAGCGAAGGAAATGATGTAACTGCGGAAAATTTCGGACTGGGCACGGCTGGCTGACAGGAACACCTGGTTATCACCCGTCAGCACAGCATCCATGAAGGCTTCGCCGGCGAAGTAGTACGTCAGCCCCACCTGGCGCGACTTGAGGATGTTGCGGATCCGCGCAGTCAGCGGATTCTGTTTCGCAGCGAACAGCTCTTTCTGGTAGCCGTACATCTTGCTGATGAACTTGTCGAGAAAGTCCACTTCCGTCAGCTCGCTGACGTCGTTCTTTGCGGCTTTTTCCCGTTTTTGCCCACCCTTGCCGCTACGTTCTCCCCGATCGCGTCTGTTGCCGCGTGCTTCGTCCCGGCGGGCGCCTGGGTCGGCCTGCTGCTCGACAGGCGCTGCCGGACTGGGTTTGGCGCACTGCTTGGCCAGCCGTTCGCGCAGCGTAGTCAGCCGGTCCAGCTCGTCCAGTTCCCCGGTGGTCAGGGTCGTTTGTTTCTCCAGCAACAGGGTGATCCGCCGGCTGACAGCGGTCAGCGGCTCCTCATCAGAAAGCATGTCCTCCCACCCGCCCTGGCGAATCCAGTAGTAGACGATCCGGATGTTGGGCAGGTTGAGATGCGCCTGAATTTCCTTCGCTTTGCAGCGACGCAGAAACAGGCGTTTGGCGGCTTCTTTGACTTCGTTTGAGTAGTACATGGGCCGCAGTCTATGCGGCGAAAACGCTGGAAACGCGGGGTTAATTTCCGCGAATAACCTACAACGCGAATATAGGAGATAAGCGCAGGAGAACCGTTTGTTAGAGGGGCGCGGGCTCCCTATCTTGGGGCCTCAAATCACCGATTGAGCGCAGTTAACGCCCATGCCCCGTTCCCTTGTTTCGTACTGGAAACGCGTCGCCACTAGCGGCCCGACCGTCGATGGTCGCGAGATCCTTCCCCAGGAACTGCGCGATATCGCTGAGACCTACAAGTCGTCGTTGTACACGGCCGTGATCTGGTGTGATCACAAACGCTGGCACGGCTCACACGGCACCGTGTTCGCTGTTCGCCTGCTCGAGGAAGCCGAGGATCTTGAGCCTGGCCAAGTCGCTCTCGAAGCGCAGCTGAAGCCAAACGATCGTCTGCTGTGGCTCAACGATCAAGGCCAAAAACTGTTCAGCAGCATCGAAATCACCCCGAACTTCCGGGGCACCGGTAAAGCATATCTGACTGGTATGGCTGTCACTGACGAGCCTGCCAGCGTCGGTACGCAAGAGCTGTACTTCTCGAACAAAACGGGCAAGACCGCCTACTACGCCGCCTCGGTTGAGCTTGGCCCATTAGGCGATGAGAAACCCCAGGGCGAGCTGGCCAAGCTGGTGTCGACGCTCACCAGCCTTTTCAAACGTTTCGCCATTGACGAACAGCAGCCGGCTGCGTCGACCGACACCCCCGAAAACCCCAAAGAGAGCAAACCCCCAATGGATGAAGCTACAGCTACGGCCTTGAAAGCCCTGCTGGCTCAACTGCTTGTTGTCGCCGCTGGCATTCAGGCGGTGATTGAGCCTGCTGCCGAAGAAGCCCCCGAGCCAGAGCAAGCTCCGATCGATGACGTGCAAAGCGCTGTTGACGACATCGTCAGCACTGCCGAGGCCGATCGCGAGTTCAGTCGCAAAGGTGCCGGCAACAAGGCACTCGAAGCCAGCATGGCTCGACTCGAAAAACAGTTCAGTGAACTGCTGAACACTCCTAAAGGCCGTGACCTGCAGCGTACTACTGGCGCCGCAGATCCCAAGAAAGCGCGGGTGCTCTGACATGTCCCAGAATTTGAGCGTCCTTGGCGCAAAAATGTATGCGCAGATGCAGCTGGACGTCGCCGAAACCTACGGCGTCGAGCTGGCCACCAAAATGTTCAGCGTCGAGCCGACGATCGCCCAGGAGCTGAACGACGCGATCACTGCCAAATCTGACTTCCTGCAGCGGATCAACGTCATCGGCGTGTCCGAAATCAAGGGTCAAAAGGTCTTCCTGGGCGTTTCCGGCCCGGTAACTGGTCGCACCAACACCAAAACCACCGATCGCGAAGCCAAGGACGTCTCGGCCCTGGATGACAGCACTTACGAGCTGTCGTCGACCGAATCCGACGTGGGTATTCCCTACGCGAAGATCGACGCCTGGGCGAAGTTTCCGGAGTTCGCGCAGAAGTACTCCGCCGCTGTGCAGAAACAAATCGCGCTGGACCGCATCATGGTCGGATTCCACGGCACGCATGCCGCAGTGGAAACGGACCTCGACGCGTTCCCCATGCTGCAGGACGTCAACAAAGGCTGGCTGCAGATCGCCCGCGATCAGATCCCTGAGCAGGTGCTGAAAGAAGGCAAAGTGGCCGGCAAGGTGACGCTGGGCGCCGGCGGCGACTACGCGAACCTCGACGCTCTGGTGCATGACACCAAACAGATGGTCGACGAGCGCCTGCGCGATGGCGGCGACCTGGTCGCAATCATCGGCAGCGACCTGCTTGCCGCTGACAAAGCCAAGCTCTACGCCAAACAGGGCGATGTGCCGACTGAGAAAGAGCGCATCGAAGACGCCCAGGTCATCGCCACCTACGGCGGACTGCCGAGTTTCAGCGTGCCGTTTTTCCCGACTGACACCGTCGTGGTCACCAGCTTCGACAACTTGTCGATTTACTTCCAGGACTCCAGCTGGCGTAAGCAAACGGTCGACAATCCGAAACGTTCCCGCGTCGAGGATTACAACAGCCGCAACGAAGGCTATGTGATCGAGCAGCTGGAAAAGTTCGCGATGATCGAGAACGTCGAACTGGTGGCCGCATGAGCCTGGCACTGGCGCATAAGCGCCGCGTGATCGCAAACGGTCCAGTGGACGCCGGCGCCGGTGCCAATCCTGCCGCGTATTCGTCTGAAACGGCGCTGTCGAGCCCTGCGAACGCCAAGAAGCATTTGAAGCTGATGCTGGACGCGATGGCTGTCGATCTGGAACGACTCAGTGCGATCAAGAGCCTGCAGCTGCGCCAGCAGCTCAAGCGTGAAGAGCTGCTGCCCAAGTACCAGGATTACGTTCAACGCTACCGGGATTCGGGCCTGAATTTCGAAAACTCGGTGCTCGTCCAAGTGCTGGTGTGGCTGTTCGACGTCCAGGAGTTCGAACAGGGTCTGGAGTTGGCGGATTTCGCGATGACGCAGGGTCAGCCGATGCCTGAACGCTTCAAGCGCGACATTCCGACCTTCGTCGCTGATGCCGTGATTGAGTGGGCATACGACGAATATCACGCGCAGCGCAGTCCGGAACCTTACCTGTCGAATCTGCTGCCCCGTGTGGATGGCGAATGGACGCTCCCCGAGCAGATCCCGGCCAAGTACCACAAGTTGATCGGGATCCGTGCTCAAGAGGCCGAGCAGTTCGACACCGCGCTGCAGCATTACGAACGCGCCACCTTGCTCTACTCAAAAATCGGCGTAGGCACCCGGATGGACCACTGTCGCCTCGGCCTGAAAAGGCAGCTCAAGCGCGCCGAACCAACCAACTGACTACCCCCCCAGCGGGGAATTGTGGACATAGGCCGACCATTCATGGCCCGACCTACGGAAACAGTTTCCCCGCCCTATTCGAGCGGCCAGCAATGAGCTTTTCAGGTAAACCCACCACCTTTGTGGAACAGGCGATCGAGAACGACGGCTTTTGGCCCGACCTCTCGGTGTCCGAGTTTCAGAAGGGTTACCGCCTTCCTGCGGAATACCTGGTTGAGATGCTGGCCGCTGAGCTGACGACGGCCATGCACGAAATCAACATCGATGTGGCCAGGTGCAAAGCGCGCTGGCAGGGCGCTGGAGTGTCAAGCGTTGAATCTGCAGACACCACCGTCCTGCCGGAGCGCTCCTTTCAAGTGGCGCAGTACAAACGCGCCGTCTACACGCGGGCCAAAGCCAGCCTGCTGACCCAGTTCGCCACGGTCAGCCGCCGTGAAAGCGCTGAGAACACCGGCAAAGAGCAGCCGGAAAGAGCGGAAACATTTCTCGCTTTCAGCCAGCAAGCCGTGCGGTCCCTCCAGGGTCGTGGGCGCATCACGGTGTCGTTGCAGTGATCAAGCTCAAGGCGTTGACCGCCTACCTCATTGAGCGGCAGCTGGTGGCCGCTGAGCAGCTCGACAGCTGGACGGATCAGGTCAATCTGGAACTGATCTGGAAGCCGGACGAGCAGGGCATGCGCATGGGCGACATGAACTACACAGCGACCATCGCCCTGGAGCGCTTCGCTGATCACCCAGGACGGCTGATGGCGCTGGTGGGCAGTTGGCTGGAAACCAACGACGACGACCGCGATGACCTGCAGCCGGCGCAGTTCGACATCACCATGCTCGATGACGATCTGGCGGATGTGGACATCAAGCTGGAGTTCAGCGAACCGCAGTATCTGGCCGAGGATCCTGCCGGCGAAATCATCGCTTACGGCAAGACTTGGTCGTTCATCCCGTTTGATCTGTGGGTGGCTGAGCGTGGCGAGGTGACCGGCGATGGCGCGTAGCACCTTCGACCTCGACGTGCGCGGTTATCTGGGCGTCCAGGAACAGCTCGCACTTTTGAGCCTGCCGCCCCAGCTGCGCCGCCGGCTGTTGAACAACGTCACCAAGCGCGTGCGCAGCATGAGTCGCCAGCGCATTCGTCAGCAGCAGAACGTCGACGGCACCCCGTTCGCGCCCCGTAAGGGCGACGGCAAGGGCAAAAAGAAGATGGAAGCCGGCCTTGGCAAGCTGCTGATGGTCACCCGCCTGAGCGCTGACGAAGCCGAGCTGGGATGGCGCAACGCGTTGACCCGCTGGGTTGCTGCCCAGCAGCACAACGGCGTGTCAGAGCGCCGCACCGCTGCGCAGATGCGTAAGTGGAACAAGACCCCACCGGGACTGGCCGCGACTGAAAAGCAGGCCAAACGTCTGCGCCGTCTGGGTTTCAAGGTCCGGCAAGAAGGCAAGAAAAGCCTGACCCGCCCCTCAGTGGCGTGGATTCAGGAACACGTCAACTACGCCAAGGCGGGTCTGCTGATTCGCATCCTGGATGACCAGAAAACCGAAACCACTGGTGCGCAAAGCTGGGACATCACCCTGCCGAAACGCCAGTTCCTCGGCGTGAGCACCGACCGGGACACCAGCCTGCTGGTTAACCAGGTGCTGCAACAAATCCTCAATTCTCCCCGCTAGCGAGGCACTGCATGGCACTCGGCAAAGTCAGCGTTAACAACCTCAATCTCAGTCAGGGCGCTGTGACCTCGGTTGAACGCTATTTTCTTTTCATTGGCGTCGGCCCGAAGGGTGTCGGCAGCCTCATCCCGCTGAACACCGACAGCGATCTGGACGTCCAGCTGGGGATCCCGGCCAGCGATCTGAAAACCCAAATTACCGCAGCGCGCCTGAACGGTGGTGATCGTTGGGCCTGCCTGGCCGCGCCAGTTGCCCCGGAAGCTGGCTGGCAGGACGCGTTGGAGAAAGCCCAGCAGCAGGGCTACTCGGTTGAAGCCGTGGTGATCACCACGCCGGTCGACGAAGGGTCAGAACTCTCTGACATGCACGACGCTGCGATTGCCCTGAACAACACCTATGGTCGCCGTGTGTTCGTGATGGCCGCGAGCGGCGGCATCGAAGCGACTCAGACCTGGGATCAGTACCTGGTCGCGCAGAAGGCAATCACCCTCAATCTGCTGGCGCCGCGCGTGCTCGTCGTTCCCCAGCTCCATGGCAATGACCTCGGGGTTCTGGCCGGACGCCTGGCGAACGCAGCGGCAAGCATTGCCGACAGCCCGATGCGAGTGGCTTCCGGGGCCTTGCTCGGCCTGGGCGACGTTCCGTCAGACAAGGACGGCGTGCCGCTGCAGTCCGCGCTGCGCGCTGAACTGGACAAGGCCCGGTTCTCTGTCAGCCAGACCTACCCCGACTATCCGGGCGTGTACTGGGGCGACGGCAACATGCTCGACGCGCCGGCCAGCGATTTCCAGGTGATCGAGTACCTGCGTACGACCGACAAGGCCGCTCGCCAGATTCGACCGCTGTTGATCCGTCGTGTCGCTGACCGTCGGTTGAACAACACCCCCAACAGCATGGCCGTGAACACCAACGCCCTGATGGCGCCGCTGCGCGCCATGGCGAAGTCGACGACGTTCGCCGGCCAGGTGTTCCCCGGCGAGATCGAGCCGCCCAAGGATGGCGACATCGTTCTGTCCTGGACGAGCAAAACCGCCGTCGAGGCGTACATCAAGCTGCGTCCCCTCAATTGCCCGAAAGACCTGACCGCGAACATCGCGCTGGATCTTTCTACTGACGATACGGAGTAACCCATGGCGGCAAAGATTGGCGGCAAGAACTTCGACGTGAACCTGGGCGATCTGCAGGTCCATGTCGAGACCTGCACCCTGGACATCACCGATAACACTGCAGTCGCGCAGACCAAAGGCGTGCCGAACGGGCACGTCGACGGTGACGTGGCTGCTGCAGGCGAAATCGAGATGGACACCACCAATTTCAATCTGCTGATCGAGGCGGCTAAAACCGCCGGCAGTTTCCGCTCCCTCGATCCGTTCGACATGGTGTTTTTCGCCAAGGCGGGCGATGAGGAACTGCGCGTTGAGGCGTTCGGCTGCAAGTTGCGCCTGTCCAGCCTGCTGAACATCGATCAGAAGGGCGGCGAGAAGCACAAGCACAAGCTGCCGTTTGACGTGACCAGTCCGGACTTCGTGAAGATCAACGGCGTGCCCTACCTGGACGCTTCCGAGATCGAGGGCCTGACCTGATGGTTTGCCCGTTCGACCGCGCCCAGGCGCTGGAGCTGCGTCAGCGCGAGCAGGCCATCAAAGCCCAGCTTGCGCGCAAGCGGCCGTCCGGGCCAAGCCGTACCCATTGCGAGGACTGCGAGAACGCGATTCCTGCTGCGCGCCAGGCGCTCGGCGGCATCCTTCGCTGCGTCCCGTGCCAGACGATTTACGAGAAAGAGGTTCAGCGATGAGCGCGAATCAGGCCGCCCAGGACACCGCTCTGGCGTTGGCCAAAGCCTCACCCGCGATCGGCGTAGCCGCCACCGGTGCGACCGGCGCCGTTGATTGGTCGGCTGTCGCCTACATGCTGACCGCGCTCTACATGGTGCTGCAGATCGTTCTGCTAGTGCCCAAGTACCGCCAGATGCTGCGCGACTGGAAGGTGAAGGGATGAGCCTACGGCACAAGATCGCGATCGGCGCCCTGGTGCTGGCCAGCAGCACGGTTACGGCATTCCTGGGCAAGTGGGAAGGCACCGGCCAAAACGTTGCCTATGCGGACAAGCTGGCCAGCGGACTGCCGACGGTGTGCAAGGGCATCACTCGCTACACCAGCCCTACGCCGGTGGTGGTGGGTGATTACTGGTCCGACGCGCGCTGCGCCGAGGTGGAAAGCCTGGTGGTTTCAAAAGGTCAGCTTGCCCTGGCGGACTGCCTGACCAATCAGGCGATCGGCCAGAACACGTTCGATGCGCTGAGCAGCCATGGCCATAACGTCGGAACGCAGAACACCTGCGCCAGCCGGGCCGTGGGCTTGATCAATGCCGGTCGGATCGCTGAGGGCTGCAAGGCGCTGGCCTATGCGCCGGATGGATCACCGGTTTGGTCCTACGTGACGCTGGCCAATGGACGAAAGCAATTCGTCCAGGGCCTGCACAACCGCCGGATCGCTGAAATGGAGCTGTGCCTGAAATGACCATCGGCCCGCTGCAGCTACTGCTGCGAACCCTGTTCTTCGGACTGGTGATCTGGCTGGCCGTCGACTGGGCACTGGACCAATACGAGACCGCGATCCGTGAGCGTGACAGTGCAATCACCGAGCGCGATGGATTGAGGGACGCGGCTCGCATCAGCGGCGAAATGCTCGCAGCACGTGACGCGATCGACCTGAAACGTACCGAGGAACTGAACCTTGCAAGCGCTCAAAACGCTGCTCTCCAGCGCGATGTTGACGACGGCCGTAAGCGGCTGTCAGTCCGTGCCACCTGCAAACCTGCAGTGCCCGCCCCAACCGGCGCCGCCGGCGTGGCTGATGCAGCCACCCCCGAACTCGCAGCAGACGCTCGACAGGATTATTTCACCCTTCGCAGCCAGCTCGCCTTGAGCAAGCAAATGATCCTCGGCCTGCAGGACCAAATTCGCCAGGTGTGCATGCGCGCACCAGGTACAACCGCAACCCCTCAAACGGATACACCCAAATGACCGAAGTAAACCGCGATATCACCCTCGAAATCGGTAGCGATGAGTTTCTGTTTCACCTGACGCCGGCTGACGTGACGAAGTACTTCAACTCCACCACCCAGAACAACAAGGTCGCCCCGGCGAATAACTTGCTGATGGGCACTGTGCAGCAAGAGCAGAAGGCAGCGCTGAAACCGTTGCTCGCCAATCCGGTTACCACCATGACCATCGCCGGCGCGCTCCTCGAGGAGTATTCGCCTGACGTCGACGTAATCGTAAAAAAGTCCTCGGGCTCGCTGAAAGCCTGACGAACGACAGTCTGGGCCAGCTGGTTGCCCTGACGAATCGCTGGCTGCCTGGTGCCGAACCCTCGATCGAAAACATGGGTACGGCCAAGTGGCTTGAAGACGAACACTGGCGCCGCATGGAAATCGCTGTTGCAAACGGCATTGCCCACGCGCTGAACGGATAGAACACCCATGGCTGACCGCGCTGCCCGCTTGGCTTTCATCCTGAGCCTGACCGACAAGGTCAGCGCGCCCCTGGGCAAGGTGAAAACCAGTTTTTCCGAACTGGCGACCCAGGGCGAGAAGAACATCAAACAGGTGGGCATCGGGCTCGCTGGGATGGTGGGCGCCGGCGTGGCCATTTCCGAATCGCTGGAACCAGCGCTCGAGATGAACCGGGCGCTGGGCAACGTGCGTGCCTTGGGCGTTGCCGAGGACGCGTTGGCGGCATTGAACACCAAGGCCCTAGAGTTTTCCGTTAACTACGCGGCCAGCGCCGAGGAGTTCGTAGCCTCCGCGCGCACCGTAGACGGCGCGATCAAAGGATTGGTCGGGGGGCAGCTCGCTGCAGTGACCGGTGCCAGTGCGTTGCTGGCCAAGGCCACGCATTCCGATGCCGAGACCACGGCAGCGTACGTCGGCACGATGTACAACCTGTTCAAAGGGCAGGCAGACGCGATCGGTCGTGTGCAGTGGGTCGAGCAGCTGACGGGCCAGACAGCGCTGGCTGTGAAGCTCTTCCGCACCGATGGCGAACAGCTCAAGGATGCTTTCAAGGAAGTAGGGCAGGTCGCAACGTCTGCCGGCGTCAGCCTTGCCGAGCAGTTTGCCGTCCTGGGCACGCTGAGCAGCACCATGGAAGGCGGCGATGCCGGCGGTTTCTATAAGTCATTCTTCGAAAACGTCGGCAATGGCGCGAAAAAACTGGGGCTGACATTCACAGACGCCAATGACCGCCTGCTGCCGATGGAAACCATCCTGGACAAGCTGCAGGGCAAGCTGGGCGATCTGAACAGCGCAACCGCAGCCCAGAAACTGACGGATGCCTTCGGCAACGAGGGCGCACGCGTGATCACCGCCTTGGCCAAGGATACCGACCGATTCAAGAACGGTTTGGAAGAGTTGGGCAAGGTGCGCGGGCTGGAGAACGCCGAGAAGATGGCCCAGGCAATGGTCGATCCGTGGCAGCAGTTCGGCGCGGCGGTGCAGGCGCTGCGTATTGCCTTCGGCCAATCCCTGATTCCGCTGCTCACGCCGCTGATGTCTCGATTGACCGGGATTGCCCAGACCCTGACGCGCTGGACGCAGCTGTTCCCCAACATCACCCGGGTTATCGGCATTGTCACACTGGTGATACTCGGGCTCGCCGGCGCGCTGGCCACGCTAACGACCGTTGTAGGTCTGAGCCGGCTGGTCTGGTTCTCCCTGGTCACCGCCTGGAAGCTCCTCACCTGGACGGGCCTGCGCAGTATCGCGATGTTCCTGTATCACACGGTGATGGTGACCCTGTTCGTCGCCGGCTTGGTCGTGATGTACACCTGGATGGGGCTGGTTCGCACCGGAATGCTGCTGTGGCAGGCGTCGATCTGGCTGGTGAACGCGGCGCTGGCTGCTAACCCGGTGATCTGGATCGTCGTTGGCATCGTCGCTCTGATCGCAGCGGTGGTCGCCGCCGTCATCTACTGGGACCAGTGGACCAGTGCGCTGATGAAGACCGCTGCCTTCAAGTGGGTTTCCGAGCAGCTGCAGGCGCTGTCCGACTGGTTTGGCTCGATGGGCGGCTGGTCGGGTATGGCCAGCGCTGCCTGGGACGGGATCGTCGCTATTTTCACCGATGCGATCGGCAGTCTGGTTGAGCTGCTGAACAAGATCCCAGGCGTGAATATCGAGACGTCCTTTGCTGCGCTGCCCAAGGTGCCGGAAGTCGCCGGGCTGTCTGCCGCCGTTGATCCTCAAACACAGGAGCAACTGCGCCCGAGTACCACCAGCATTTCCCCGACCGCACCCAATGCCGTGCCGCAGGGCGGCTTCCTGCGCGCCATTCAGAACAACAACAGCCAGACCCAGAACCGCGGAACCCACATCGAGAACATGACGATCGAGAACAGCAAGCCCATGAGCCCGCTGGAGCTGGAAAACATGATCGGCATGGCGGTGCCTGGATGAGCGAATACGTGGATCTGCTGATCGTCGGCAATGACTTCGCCCTGGACGCCAGTCGTCAGCCTGTGCCGGTCGAGGACCGTGCCTGCATCGCGCAGGACATCGCGCACATGATCCGCGAAAGCGGGCTGCTGGTGACGCTTGTTGCCGAGCGTAACCGGCTCAAGCAACGCGACTGCATCCAGCAGATGGAATTGCTGATCGAGGATGACATCCGGTTGGTTCCCGGCACCGCGAAGATCACCCAGCTCGAGCCTGGCCAGTACCTGGTCACGGCCAAAACCCTCAAATTCGGCGATATCGAGGTAACCCTTTGAGTGACGTTGATTTCAAACAGGCGCTGGCGGACGCCGGCATTCCTACGACTGACGCGGCTCTGCGCCAGGCATGGGAAGCCGAAGTGGCCGCGCAAGGCAGCAAGCTGGCCAACACCAGCAGCTATTCGCCGTTCTGGCGCGTCGTGACTGCCCTGGTGACCAAGCCGGTACTGTGGCTGCTGACGTTTGTCAGCGACACCGTTTTGCCGAACTTCTTCGTCAAGACGGCGACTGGTGCCTGGCTCGACATGCTGGCATGGGCGGTCAACGTCACCCGCAAAAGCGCCGTGAAATCCCAGGGCACGATTCTGTTCACCCGATCGGCGTCAGGCGGCGCGCTGCAGGTGCCGATCGGCACGGTGGTGCAGTCCAGCTCGATCAACGGCCACGTCTACCAACTGGTGACCACGGCAGTCGGCAATTTCGCCGAAGGACTGCTGCAGCTGCAGATCCCGGTCGAGGCGATCGAGGAGGGCAGCGGGTTCAACCTGGCGCCGGGTTACTACGCCGTCCTGCCAGTTCCGGTACCGGGCATCGTCGCCGTGACGAACACTGAGGACTGGCTGACGTCACCTGGTGCGGACTCCGAGCTGGACGAGGATCTGCGGCTACGGGTTCGCAACCAGTTTTCAGCGGTCAACCAGTGGCACACCGACGCTGTGTACCGGGCTCTGATCGCAGCTTTCTCGGGCGTACAGCCAAACGGCGTGTATTTCGAGCACGGCGCCCCGCGTGGCCCCGGCAGCGCGAATGCGTATGTGCTGTTCGAGGCTGGCGTGCCGGCCGACGCTTACCTGCTGCAGATCAACGCGAAGATTCGAGACGAGGGCAATCACGGCCATGGTGACGACCTGCTGGTGATGGTCATGCCTGAAACCTTGAACGACATCGCGGTGGATATCTGGCCGCGATCGACGTTGACCGAGCTGCAGCGTGCCGCGCTCAAGGCTGACGTAGAGCTGTTCATCCGTGCTGCGTTTCGCGAGAGCACGGCAAAGGACTATCAGCCGACGCTGACTTTCCCCCAGTCCAGGTTTTCATTCAGCCGGCTGGGCGAGGAGTTGCACCAGGAATTCGCCGGCCTTGAGTCGCTGCACTTTGCCAATGTCGACATCGTGTCCGAGCTGAGCATTCCCCGGATCCAGAACCTCGAGGTGAACCTGCGTGATTAAGCTCGAATTGCCCTTCTGGCTCGACGGCGCCGAGCCAACCAAGCTCAAGGCGGCAGCGCAGCGATGGTGGGAACAGGCCGAGAGCTGGATGCGCTGGCCACTGCTGCAGATGGATGCCGAAACGTGCCACCTGACTGTTCTCGATCTACTGGCCTGGCAGCGGGACATCACCCGGTTCAAGGGCGAGCCCGAGGCGCTTTACCGCCTGCGCGTCAAATACGCCTTCATCAACGCGGTAGACGCCGGCAGCACTGCAGGAATGAAGCGGATCCTGCAGCGGCTGGGCGTCGGCTACATCGAGATCGACGAACGCATGCCTGGGCTCGACTGGGATGTGGTGCTGCTCCGCTTCACAGACTCGCAGCTTTCCCAGAACCCGGAACTGCTTCGCGTGCTGATTCAGCAATACGGGCGCACCTGCCGCCGCTATGAGTTCCTGACCCTTACCCCCGTGCCGCTCCGGATCGCAGCGGTCAACTTTGACGACGACCAGCAAACGCTGGTCGCCAGCCTGTAGGAGTACCCCATGGGTGCCAGTATTACCCTTGCCGGCGAAAGCCTGATTGCTCAGAAACAAGCCGCCCATGCCGGGCTGCAGGTCGCGCGTTTCATCTTCGCCAATGTTCCAGGGCTTGATCCGAGCGGTCCTGTCGACCGGGCTGCGGCCAAGCCTGCAGCGGCGAACATCGTCTACACGTACCCGTTGCCGCCGGACAACGCCGGCTATGTGAACCCGAACCAGGTGGTCTACAGCGCGCAGATCGGCTCCGATGTCGGCGACTGGGATTTCAACTGGATCGGCCTCGAGACGGCTGAGAACGTTCTGCTGGCTGTCGCGTATGTTCCGGTGCAGCAGAAGCGCCGAAACGTGCCGCCCCTGCAGATTGGCAACAACCTGACCCGTAACTTCCTGGTGGCATTCGATGGCGCCCAGGCACTGACCGGAATCACGATCGATGCCAGCACCTGGCAGCACGACTTCACGGTGCGTCTGGCGGGCATCGATGAGCGCGAGCGCCTGAGCAACCGCGACGTTTACGGCCGTGCCTGCTTCTTCGGCAGCTCGCTGCAGCTGGAAAAAGTCGGGAATGCCTATCAGCTCAAGCCCGGCACCGCTTATGTCGAAGGGATCCGGCTGGTCCGGTCTGCAGCGCTTGCTGTTGTTCCGCCTGCACTTCCGGCGACGGCTTGGCTCGATGTCGCCCTGCAGCGGGAGCTGAACGACGTTGTGGCCAGCTGGGCGATCGTTTTCGGTGCCGATAAGACCGACTATAGCGATTCGCTGGGCGTGAAGCATTACCTGGTCCCGATCGCCGATATCGCTGCTGCAGGCATCACCGATCGGCGCCCCGTCGAAGCCATCAATGGTCCGTTGGTACAGCAGTGGGCATTGCGTACCGGGGATTACGAGCTGCTGCGTGCCAGGGCGACGACCAAAGAAGACGTCAAGCTGGGCAACATCCCGAATGCAATCAGCGACGACGTGGAGACGAACAGCAGTGCCGTGCTGGCCACCACCAAGGCGGTAAAGTCGTTAGGGACCGCAATCTGGAACGCGATCGCCAATATCGTCTCAGGGGTTACCGCAGTGGGTGTCGCGGTCAAGCTTGCAACGGCGAGAAAAATTACGTTAAGCGGGGCTGTAAGCGGGAACGTCTTATTCAATGGTGAGGCCGACGTTACGTTAATCACCACAAGTACCCAAGCGACTGAGTCTGTTGCCGGGAGTGCCAAGATAGCCAGCCAAGTCTTGACTGATGCAGGGGAGGACGACACTGCATACATCACCCCGAAAAAACTGCGATGGGGCTTTCTGATTCGGTATTCCGCTAACGGTTACATCGCGTTTCCGACTTGGATGGGTGGGCTCATCATTCAGTGGGGAATTGCTTCTATTTCAGCCAGTCCCACGCCCTTCTTGTTTCCCATCTCCTTCCCCCATGGTGCATTTGTGCTGGACGTCAGTTCTGGGGAAAACGTCGGCTCCTCAGTCGAGGTCATGAACATTTCGCCGGGATCCCTAACAAAAAGCGGTTTCAGCGGTAACGCAACGGTATCTGCAAATTACCACTACATCGCAATCGGTTATTAGGGAGCCCACTATGTCAGGTTATTTTTACAGTCCTACTTTGCACGCTTTCCTTGTTGATGGTCTGCACCACGATCGTCCCGATGATTGCATACCGATCACCGACGAAACATACGAGGCTTTGCTCCAGGGGCAGTCACGAGGTTTACCTATCGTCTTCGACCAGAGCTTGATGCTGCCGATCTCCAAGGCTCCCGTGGTTGATGATTCGACACGGCTACAAATACTTTATGCCGAGAAACGTGACGAGATAAACCTGCACTGCGAACAAGCGATAGTTGCTGGCTTCTGGTCTTCAGCCCTCGGGAATCCTTTTTTTTACGACAGTCGAGTCGAGGACCAACTGAATCTAAACGCCGTCATCCAGATCGGCAAGGACAGTTCATTTCCGTGTCGTGATGACGATGGGGATAAACAGTTTCGCGCCCACACAGCCGTACAACTGCTGCAAGTAGGTGAAGACTTCAACCTCTTAAAACTTCATTTCTTGAAAAAAGCGACCGATCTAAAGCAGTCCCTGGACAGAGCCTATGCCGCTGTTGATTTTCCGGCCATAGCTGCAGTGCGCTGGGAAGTGGAGCCTTCATGAGCTGGACATCCTTAGCAATTCGATGGCCAGAGCAGGCCACTGGCTGGATGGACCTGCTGAAAGACGCCAAGGACGCGGCACGCGGCAACCTGCTGGAAACAGGTCTGCGGCTGAGCGGGCTCGACGGTCTGGCCACAACAGATCCAAGCACGATCGGCGAGGTGGTCAAAAACGTTGTGGCCAGCGGTCGCGCTGCGCTCGATGCGCAGTTTGGGGAAATACCGAAGTGCATCGTGGTGACGCCGTTCCAAAGCGGGGTTGGGCAGGGCTCCGGTTACCAGCGCTTTCTGTCGGCCCCCAACGTGCTGCAGCACCTTGCAGCCAAACTCGACGATGCCACTGACGCAGCGCGGCCGCAGGGCGAGCAGTACGCCCTGGTGCTGCTGTTCCTCGGGACTGGCTTTGATGTCATGGCCAATGCTTTATCGAAATTCAACGCGTTGCTGCCGATCGCCGATCTGCAGCGCGCCGAGAGACGAGCCCGCAACCTGGTGAAGCTGGAATCGGAGAAGCTGCAGATCCAGACCGCCGGCATGCAGCCTCAATGGGCCGATATGCCTTTGGAGAGCTGCACCGTGGTCAAAACGGCCACCCAGTCGTTCAACGGTCAACTGGCAATGATGGAAAGCTATGCATCGGACAGCTCGCCGCTCGCCGATCTTGCCTCACTGGCCCAACGTAAGGCGCAGCAGGCAGTTGACCAGGATCAGAGGCTGACCGACCTCAAAGCGCTGCTCGAGAACGGTGACGATCAGCCGACTGTGCAAGCCCGCCTGATCGGGCCGGGTGATACCGCTGAGCTGCGTAAGCAGCTGCTCGAGGGTGACGACGCGCCAGGGCATGAATGGGTGCTGTCGTCCGGCCTTATGCTGGTCGGTTCGAAGGCGGGTTTGAGCTTTGTCCAGGAGCTGATCGGCCTATGACAATGTTACTCGACGGGCAGCTGGTGACAGGCTTTCGGATGAAGGTGACCGCGAACCTCAAGATCGACAGCGACGACATGTCAGGCCAGACCAGCAGCACCGACACGTCACACAAAGGCTTCAAGCCCAAGACGCTGACGGTTTCCCTGATGATCCGCTACAAGGACAGCGACCAGCTG